>CAVYJY010000001.1:0-300849 GCA_963768965.1 uncultured Verrucomicrobiae bacterium
AGGGCGCTGTCGAAATTCGTGCGCTCGAGCAGGGCCATAAGGAGATCGTATTTTTGCTCCGCCGCGACCGGATAGACCGCGTGCGTCACCGTCTCGGCCGGAGAACGGCGCGCGCCGATTTCGATCACTTCCGGTTCGTTCAAAACCCAGCCGGCCAGCCGCTCGATCTCGGGCGGAAGCGTGGCGGAAAAGAGCAGCGTCTGGCGATCGGTCGAGATCTGGTCGACGATCCGCCGCACGTCGGGGAGAAAACCCATGTCGAGCATGCGATCGACTTCGTCGAGGACGAGGATGTTGACGGTCCGGAAATTAATGCGCGCTGCTCGAGCAGGTCGAGCAGACGGCCAGGCGTGGCACAGACGATGTCGGTGCCGGCGGCGGCTTCTTCCTTTTGTTTGCCGTAACCGACTCCGCCGTGAATGACGGACATGCGCAGGTCGGTGTAGCGCCCGTAATCGCGAAAGGCGGTCTCGACCTGGGCCGCGAGCTCGCGGGTCGGCTCGAGCACGAGGCAGCGGAAGTCGCTCGTGCTTGGCCAGCAGGGTCATGATCGGCAGGGCGAAGGCGGCGGTCTTGCCGGTGCCGGTTTGGGCGGTACCGATTAAATCCTTACCTGAGAGAATGATTGGAAATGCGCGGAGCTGAATCGGCGTCGGCTCGGAAAAGCCCATCGCCTGTGTTCCCCGCACGACTTCCGGGGAAAGCCCGAAGTTGTTGAAAGACACAGGTCTGAACAGTAGCGCCTCGCAGGAAGGACGCAAAGGATGGGGGAGGAAAATATGATGGCCACCCGCGGAAAAGTTCGAGACGATCATCTTTCTTTCTAACCAAACCGCTTCTTTCCATGATCACTTCCACCATCGAAAATCGTCTCGTCTGCCGGTTCCTCTGCGCCGGCGCGCTCATTCTTCTTTCCGCTCCCGCGAGCCTGCGGGCCGCGCCTGACGGTGCCGCCGCCGTCCAGGTGAAAATTGTACCGGTCGGGGTTTCGCCCGAGCAACTGGACGCGGTCGACCGGCTGCTGCCGCGGTCCGCGTCTCTCGCGGCGCTGCTGCGGGGCGCGAATCACCGGCATCTCTACACCGAGGCGACGGCGCCGGACCGTTTCCGCGCGGTCTACTACGATTACACCGGGCAGCGCACGATTGTGGCCGAAGGGTCGTTAGGCGCGCCCGCCGCGGCCGAGGCGCGGGTGGACCCAGCCTGGATGCCGATGACGGTGGACGACGTGGAGTTCCAGGACGCGGTCGGGGTGCTGATGAACGATCCCGGTTTCAAGCCGGCCTTTGCCGCCGGCCAAGCCAC
This sequence comes from uncultured Verrucomicrobiae bacterium, assembly GCA_963768965.1. Lineage (GTDB taxonomy): Bacteria > Verrucomicrobiota > Verrucomicrobiia > Chthoniobacterales > UBA10450 > Palsa-1392. The sequence goes on from CAVYJY010000001.1 coordinate 1,306, forward strand.
CACTTACCAGCCGATGCCGCCGGTGCAGGAATTGCACGCGGATGGCAGCCGCCGGTCCGACCGGATCGTGAATGTCGGTTTTCTCCCCCGGCCGGACGCGAAAGATATCCGGCATGAGATCGTGGGAGTGAATCTCGGCACGAACAGCGTCGAGCGTTACCCGGGAGGCGCACCGCGCCAGGCGAGCGCGATCAACGAAGCGACCTGCGGCAACCCCTCGGCTGGCCAGTCCACCACCCGTCGCGGGACCGCGGGCCAATATCAACTCACCGTCCTCGACACCGATGAGACGGTCCTCTGGGACATGCTGGTCCTGCGCCCTTCGGTTTCCTCGGGCACCAATGCCTCCGCGATCGAGCTGCGCGATATCAAATACAGGGGCCGCTCGGTGATGAAGAGGGCGCACGTTCCGATCCTGAATGTGCAGTACACCGACAACGAATGCGGGCCGTATCGCGACTGGCAATATCAGGAGGGAATGTTCCAGGCGGACGGGACGGATATCGCGGGCGCGCCCGGTTTTCGCGACTGCGGCACGACGCCGGCCACGACCGCGGTCGAGACGGGAATCGATGCCGGGAATTTCCGCGGCGTGGCCGTTTATCGCGAAGGGAACGAAGTCGTCCTCGTGACCGAGATGGAGGCGGGCTGGTACCGCTACGTCCATGAATGGCGTTTCGATTTGAATGGCACGATTCACCCGCGCTTCGGTTTTGGCGGGACGGCAAATAGCTGCACCTGCTTCGGCCACACTCATCACGTTTATTTTCGTTTCGACTTCGATGTCGATGGAACGGCCAACCAGATCTTCGAGCTTGCGCTGGGCGCGCAGACGGAGCGAGCCAGAAACCGGATCGCGACGGAGCGGAAAATTTCCCGGAACGAAAGCGCGGCGAAATATTACCGGATCCGCGGCGGGAAGCGGAGCTACTATCTTTATCCCGGGCCTAACGACGGCGTGGCGGACAATTACGCGCACGGCGACATGTGGTTCCTGCACTGGCACGACGGCCCGACCAATCTCGCGGCCGAGATCGACGACGGACACAACTTTTTCGACCCGACCGACGCGGACCTCGACCAGTTTCTCACCGGCGAGTCGCTCCTGAACGAGGATGCCGTCGTCTGGTATCACGCCAGCTACACCCACGATCCCGACAATGAAGCGGACGGTGCGCCGACGGGCGCGAGTCATTCCGGTCCCCGCATCCTGAGCGGGCCGGAAGTGGTCGGCCCGGATCTGGTTCCGGAAGGCTATTAGTTGTCGCCGGGGGCGCTGACCCCGGTGGTTAACTGTTGCGGCACAAACATCAGCCGGGGTCACCGCCCCCGGCTACAATCTTTCATGCCGCTCCGAATCTTCGTCCTGGCCGACACGCACAATCATCTCCCGGAAAATCTTGAGCAGCTGGCCGAGGGCGCGGACGAGATCTGGCACTTGGGCGACGTCTGCGCGCCCAGCCTGCTCGTTAGTCTGGAAAACCTCGGGCCGCCCGTCACTCTCGTGCGCGGCAACTGCGACGGGAATTTCGACTGGCCGCTGATGGTTGACCTGAAGCGGAACGGCGTTCGCTTCCGGCTGGTGCACATTCCCCCGTCGCGCGCGCCTAACGAGATCGATGTTGTGTTGCACGCGCACACGCATGTCCCGAGAAACGAACGCCAGGAGGGCGTGCTCTTCCTCAATCCCGGTTGTGTCACGCGCCCGAACCGCGGCGCGCCGGCCAGCGTGGCCCATCTCGAGATCGCAGCCGACGGCACCCTGGCCTGGCGCCTAACGAAGCTGCGCCGGTAACGTCCGCGCTCCGCGGAACGCGGACGCTACCTTCAGCGGCACCGTTTTACAGAAACGCCGCGACCTTCTGGGCGTGCATCACCCCGATTTCGGCGAAGGTGACCGGTTCGCGGCCGAACTGGTAGATCGTCGCCACCGTGGCGAGGACGAGCAGGAGATAGACGAAGGCTTCAACGAAACCGCGCCCTTTCTCCTCCGAATCCATCAGGAGTTGGTAGGTGCTTTCTTCGTGAACTTGTGTGGCAGGTGTTTGGTTGGTCATGGTGTCCTTTCTTGAACACCACTTCCTTATGCATCGACCGTGCCATCCGGTTCATCGCCGGCATAAGCCCAACAGGACGACAGCTTTAAAAAAACAGACCGGCTGGCGCTCCCAGCCCCGATGTGCCGGGGCCGGGATGCAGCCGTGTCGAAAGCGGGACGCCGAACCGCTTATTTATCCGCGTCTTTTTTCTTGTCGTCGGGCTCGGTCTTTTTCGCCTTGGCCGCCGGTTTTTTCTCCGCGGCAGGCGCCGCTTCGCCCTTGGTGGATTTCTTCTTCTTGGCCTTGTCGGTCGCGGGAGTTTCCTCCACTACGACCTCGGGGGCGTCCACCCATTCGAGGAACGCGACCGGAGCCGCGTCGCTCTTGCGCTGGCCGAGCTTGATGATGCGGGTGTAGCCGCCTTTGCGATCCGCGCTCCGCGGCGCGATGTCGTCGAACAATTTCTTGACCGCGCCCTTTTGCCGCAGAACGGCGAGAGCGGTGCGGCGGGCGTGGAGCGAGCCGTTTTTGCCCAGCGTCACCATCTTTTCGGCCAACGGCCGGACCGCCTTCGCTTTGGCGAGGGTGGTTTTGATCCGTTGATGCTCGATCAAGCTGCAGACCTGGTTCGCGAGAAGCGCCTTCCGATGTTCGGCGGTGCGTCCCAATTTGACGGTTTTATTTTGATGCCTCATAGCTGCTTCTCCCGGCGAAAGTTTTCCCTAACGATTTATTCCTCGGCCGCGCCATTAGCGCCGTCGACATTGATCGGAATCTCGACCAGACCCGGATCGAATTTCTGGCCCAGGCCAAGGCCGAGCTGGAGAAGTTTATCCTTGATCTCGTTGAGCGATTTCTTGCCGAAGTTGCGATACTTCAGCATCTCCGCCTCGGTCTTCTGCGCGAGCTGGCCGACGGTGGTGATGTTGGCGTTGTTCAGGCAATTGGCCGCGCGCACGCTCAGCTCGATTTCGTTCACGCTCATGTTGAGCAGCTTCTTCAGCTTGACGTTTTCTTCGCTGACCCCGGCCGGCGTTTCGTCGAACTCGATCACGTCTTCATTGAAGTTGACGAAGACGTCGAGGTGATGGCGCAGAATGGCGGAGGCCTGGAGGAGGGCGTCGTCCGGAGTGAGGCGGCCGTCGGTCCAGACTTCGAGAATGAGCTTGTCGTAGTCGGTGCGCTGACCGACACGGGTGTTTTCGACCGCGTATTTCACCCGGGTGACCGGCGAAAAGATGGAATCGATTGGGATCAAACCGAGCGGCTGGTCGGGGCGCTTGTTTTCGTCGCCGGTCGCAAAACCGCGGCCGACGCGGACGTCGAGCTCGGCTTCAAATTTGTGCTTCTTATCGAGGGTGCAGATGACCTGCTTGGGGTTCAGGACTTCGTAACCCTGGACGAGCGAGATGTCGCCGGCGGTGATTTCGCCTTCCTTATTCACGCTGAGCGAGAGTTTGCGCGCTTCGTGATCGGTGGCCTTGAATTTCACCCGCTTAAGGTTGAGCACGATGTCGGTCACGTCCTCGACCACGCTCGGGAGCGTGCCGAATTCATGCTGGGCCCCGGTGATTTTCACCGCGGTGATGGCGGCGCCTTCGAGGGACGAAAGCAGCACGCGGCGGAGCGAATTTCCGACCGTGTGTCCGTAGCCGGCTTCAAACGGCTCGGCGACGAACTTGGCGTAAGTGGCAGTGGAGGAAGCCTCGTCTTTGACGAGGGTCTTCGGCATTTCAAAACGACCGTAACGAACTGACATAAGTGCGGGATAAAGGAAGAATTACGAATTTAGAAACGTGGGCGCCTGACGGCACTGCATCTTCTGCCTTCTTACTTCTTCCCTCCAAAAGCACCGGGTTCCCCCTGGCGAGCGCGGTTTCGCGTCAAGCAACGGAAACCCAGGGACCAACGGCGCAACGTATTAAAGACTCGCTGCGGAGCGGGGAATGAACACCATCGCGTCCGCTTTGCAAGTGGCGCGCCCGCGCTGCCCGTTTCGCCTCCCACGCGCTCCTGCCCGCGCTCGAAACTTGAACATTCCCGGCGGCGGGGCGCTGGACGAAGCGGAATAGTCGGAGATTCTTCGCTCCGCTCAGAATGACAGCCATCGCCGCCGAGGGTCGGCGTCTGGCCGCCTAACTCTCGAGGACGGTATCAGGAAGCTCGTTGCGATCGTCGGGACGGCGGGGAAAATGTTGCGCCAGGAGCCGGCCCGTCTCCCGGATCGCGAGGACGACGGCATCGGTGAAATTCTGCGCCTGGAAATGAGTCCGCATCGCCAGAGTGAGCTTCTGCCAGAATGGATCGCCGCATCTTTCGTGCACACCCTTGTCACCGATCACGGCAAATTTTTGCGCGCGCGGCGCGACGAAGATGAGGACGCCGTTGCGGTCGCGGGTCTGGGTCATGCCGAGCCGCTCGAATTGTTCCCGCGCCGCCCCGACCGGGTCGGCGACTTCGCCGTGCTGAACGAAAACGCGGATCTCGCCGGAGGTGGTTAGTTCTGCCCCGGCGATCGCTTTCACGATGCGGTCGTTCTCTAATTTTTCGATGAATTCCTTCGTCCTCATAATTTTACCAACTCGACCCCGCGCCCCCGCCGCCGAAGCTGCCACCGCCGCCGCTGAATCCGCTGAATCCGCCTCCGCTGCTGCCCCCGGAACTGCCGCCGCCGCCAAAACCTCCGAAGTATGGCCCGCCGCGGCCGTTGTATCCATAACCTCGCCGCCCGCGCCGTCGCGGACGGAAAGCTATGAATAGGAACACAATAATCAGCAAAATGACCAGCGGGATCGGCAGTCCGCTGGAATTGCCTTCACTCTCCTTGCGTGTTTTGCCGGTGCCTTTGTATTCACCGCGGACCGCCTGCATCATCGCGGTCACGCCCGCCCGTAATCCGCCCGGGTAATCCTCCTGTTTAAATTGCGGCGCGATGACGTTGTGCGTGATGTCCCACGCGGTCGCATCCGGCAACGCGCCTTCGAGGCCGTAGCCGGTCTGGATAAACATCTGGCGATCGGCCACGAAAACGAAGAGGACCGCGCCGTTGTTGCGGCCTTTCTGGCCGACGCCCCAGGTCTGGGCGATCCGCTGGGTGTAATCGGCGACCGAGGATTCGCTCTGCATCGAGCGGTAAATCGCGACCAGGAGCTGAGTCGAAGTCTCGCGCTCAAATTGCGCCAGTTGTTCGTTCAACTCCGACGCCGTCGCCTGGTCAACCACACCCGCGTAATCATTGAAATAGCGGTCCGGCTTTGACGGCATCGTCTCGGCCGCGAGCAGGCCAATCATCCCCGCGAAAATCGCGAGAAAGACCAACCGTAAACGCAGTCGCGTCATCAAAAACCCCGAGCGCGCGTGGCTCTCGGACACGGCCTTATGGCGTTGCGGCAGCAGTCGCAGCGGGCGCGGCGGGCGCAACCGGCGCGGAAGTTCCGAAATCGAAATTTACCGCCGGCGCCTTATCGCTCCCTGGTTGCGCGGCAAAGAACGGCCGCTCCTTAAAACCAAACATCTTGTTCAACATGTTGGTCGGGAACCTCTGCATGTAGGTGTTGTACTCCTGCACCGCGGCGTTGAAGTTATTTCGTTCCACGGAAATTCGGTTTTCCGTTCCCTCGAGTTGCGCCTGCAACGCCTGGAAATTTTCCGTGGCGCGCAGTTGGGGATAATTTTCGGCGACCACGAGCAGCCGGGAGAGCGCGTTGCTCAGTTGACCCTGCGCGGCTTGGAACTGCTCCAACTGGGCGGCATCGGTCGGTGCCTTGTTCGGATCCAGTTTCACCTGGCCGACGCTGGCGCGCGCGTTTGTCACCTCGGTCAGGGTCGATTTCTCGAAATTTGCCGCGCCCTGCACCGTACTGACGAGATTTGGAATCAAGTCCGCCCGGCGCTGATAGACCGACTGCACATCGGCCCATTTCTTGTTCACGTTGTTCTCGAGGGTGACGAGTTTGTTGTAACTCCCGCAGCCGGTGAAACTGAACATCGTCAACGCCGCAGCCAGCACTCCGAGACTTCTGAAAAGTGTTTTATTCATCGCAAAATATTTTACCGCATCAGAATCGCTCTCCCTGCCGGAATGTCACGCTTCAACTCGCTCGGAGGAGTCGGCCGGCTGGTCGGCGATTTCCGCGGGGGCTGCCTCGGTCGCCGCTTCCGGGGCGGCCGGGACCGGCGCCTTGGGCAGCTCGCGCCGCTTCAATTCCTCGGAGTTCGGGAGTTCGTCGAGATTCCGCAGGCCGAAGTGCTCAAGGAAAAATTGCGTCGTTTCGTAGAGCAGCGGTCGACCCGGGATCTCGGCCCGGCCCGCGATTCTGACCAGCCCGCGCTCCATGATGGTTTGCAGGACGCTGTCGATCGCGACCCCGCGGACGGCTTCGACATCGGCGCGCGTGATCGGCTGCCGATAGGCGATGATGGCGAGCGTCTCGAGCGCGGGCGGGCTGAGCCGCGCCGCCTTCGGCGCCGGGAAAAGCTGGCGGACCCAGCGGGCGTATTCCGGATCGCTCGCGAGCTGCCAGCCTTCCGCTTTTTCGAGGAGCTGGAAGGCGCGCTGCTGCTCGATGTATTCGATCTTCAGCTGCTCGAGCGCGGCCGAGACCTCGGCTTCGTTCGTCTTCGCAAATTCGTTAGGCGTAAGCTCGTCCTCCGCCCCCGCGCCCTTGATCGCCGCGACCAACTCGCGCGCGGTCAGCGGTTTTTGCGCGCTGATGAGGAGTGCTTCGACAACTTGAGAGAGATTCATGGAGACGAATGAGGAAAGCAGGCCGCAACGAAGCGCGCAACTGTAGACGCTTCGCTCTGAGAAGCGCGGGGGTAAGTACCGCGGCTCGAGACACGTCGTTTGCGATCGGCGCCGGTGCCCGCGTTTCGCAGAGCGAAACGTCTACAGCCCGATCGCTTTCTCGATCGCCTGCGCGATCTCGTCCGCCTGGCGGTCGATCTGCGCCTTGTCCCGGCCTTCGATCAGGAGCCGGATTTTCGGCTCCGTCCCGGAGTAACGCAGCAGGACGCGGCCTTTGCCGTCCAGGCCCTTTTCCGCGGCCTGCACCATTTTCGTAATCTCCGGTAGCGTCTCGAGCGGCGGTTTCTCTTTCACCCGCAGGTTGCGCTGCGCCTGCGGATATTTCGTCAGGCATTTTTTCAGCTCGCTCAGCGGTTTCCCGGTCGCCTGCATGATCCGCAAAATCTGGAGCGCGCTGATGATTCCGTCGCCCGTGGTCGTGAAGTCGCGAAAGATCATGTGCCCGCTCTGTTCGCCGCCGAGGTTTAGGTTTTGCCGCACCATCTCTTCGATCACGTAGCGGTCGCCCACTTTTGTCCGGATCACTTTCCCGCCATGCGCGGCGAGGGCTTCGTCGAGCCCGAAGTTGCTCATGACGGTGGCGACCAACGTCTGTTGCGCAAGCTCGCCCCGGCCTAACAAGTCGACTGAGGCGATGGCGAGAATTTCGTCGCCGTCGACCAGCTCGCCCTGCTCGTCGCAGAGGAGCACGCGATCGGCGTCGCCGTCATTCGAGATTCCGATCATGGCACCGCTCTCTCTCACAAGGCGCTGGATCTCTTCCGGGTAAGTGCTGCCGCAGTTGGCGTTGATGTTCGTCCCGTTCGGCTGATCGTGGGCGACAGTTAGTTCCGCGCCCAGTTCGCGCAAAATGCAGGGGGTCGATTTGTAGCCCGCGCCATTCGCGACATCGACTGCGATCCGCATTTTCTCGAGCGACATTTTTCTCGGGAAACTCGCTTTCGCATACTCGACATAGCGCCCGAGGGCGTCGTCGATCCGGGTCGCGCGCCCGATCTTCTTCGCGGTCGGCCGGATGGAATCGATCTCGCCCGTGAAGACGAGCTGCTCAATTTTGCGCTCGATCTCGTCGTCCAATTTGTAGCCGTCGTGCCGGAAAAACTTGATCCCGTTATCCTCGTACGGGTTGTGCGAGGCGGAGAGGACGATCCCGGCATCGGCCCGGAGCGAGCGGGTGATGTAAGCGACGCCCGGGGTCGGGAGCGGGCCGATCAGCAACACGTCCACGCCTAACGACGTGATCCCGGCGACAAGCGCGTTCTCGAGCATGTATCCGGAGAGCCGGGTGTCTTTCCCGAGCACGATTTTCGGCCGAAGGCTGGCCGGATGCGCCTGCGGATTGAGCGCGGTGAAAACGTGCGCCGCCGCCCGCCCGAGCTTGAGCGCGGTCTCGGCCGTGACCGGCTCGACGTTCGCCACCCCGCGCACTCCATCGGTGCCAAAGATCTTTTTCGGCGTCATGGCTGCGTTGCGGTGCTGGCTTTCTGCCGGTCGTGATCGCTGAAAAAAACACACTCCGCCTCCGGCCCGAGGAGCGTCGCCCAGCGCAACGGAAATTTCTGCAAATCGACATTCCGCAGCACGACCGTGGACCAGTCCTTGTATTCGCCCTTCAAAATATCGCGCAATTTGTTTTCTCCCCCGCTGATCGGGGTCAGATACATTCCATTGATCGGGCCGCCCAGCACTTTGTAATCATTCAGCTCGTTGTAGTGCGCCATTGTGTCGGGCAACCAGACGGCGCGCCGATCGGCATACCACGCGACCGCCCACGGCATGTCGCTCGCGATAATTTCATTCGGTTGCATCCAGGTCTGCATGACGGCGATATAGGGCGGCGCGTAGGGCGGCCAGCGGACCGGACTTTTCTTGCGCGCCAGGGTCAGGTTGGAAATCATCGGCCACGCGCACAAGACAAAAAGCGCCGTCAGAAACGCGAGGCGGGGGAGGCGGCCGTCGATGCCGAGCCGGTTCCATTGCACGAGGAGGAAGGCGAGGCCGAAGCAGGTCATGACCGGGATGAAAATGAAGTGGAGTTGATTGGCCGCGACCCCAAGCTCCTCGTCGATCCCGTAAATCACCATTCCGCCGAAAGCGCCGGCCCAAAGCGCGAGAACCAGCCAGCGCGCGCTCGCGGTCGCGGCCCGCCGGAAGGGATGGAGGACCGCGGGAAAGAAAAACAACGCCACCACGCTCCAGCCGAAATAGCGGAAAAGATCGCCGGTTTGCGCGAGCAGGTTGTCGTTAATCTTGGCCCGGATGATTCCCGCGTTCAGGCTGTGCAGGTCGAAGAAGAGTTGGCGCATCAGGCCCGCCTCGCTCAGGCCGAGCTGGGCGAAGAGCGCGTAAAAGGCGACGCCGGCGGGGTGGCCGGAGACGAGATAATTCCGCAGCAGCCACGGGGTGTAGAGAATCAAAACCGGGATGGCGAGCCACAGCGCCGCGCGCAGGCGCGAACGAAAATGCAGCACCGCGAAAACGAGCGCGGCCAGAAAAATCCAAATCGTCAGGGCATGCGACAACGCGAGCAGACCGAACCCCGCGCCCGCCGCGCCAAGCCAGCGCAAAGCAGGTTTTTCCTCCGCCTGCGCCTCGATCGCCCGCACCAGCGCATAAAGCGTCAGGTTAAAAAGCAGCAGGAGCAGCATCTGCGGCAAACCGGAGAGGGAGTATTGCCAAAAGATATCGCCGAGCAGGACCATGATGCAGCCGAAGAGCGCAACCCGCTCGTCGAAGAGCCGCCGCGCGACGAGGAAAAGCGGCACGAGCGAGGCCAGGAAAAGGATCATCGACATGATCACGATCATGCGGTCGCCGACGTAAACCGGGTCGCGCCCCATCGTCAGATGCGAGCGCACCGGGAGGAGAGCGACCGCATTCACCAGCGGCGGAAGCGGCGCGTTATAAGTGTCGGTCCAGATTTTTGCCGCGACGTTTTTGCCGCGGCGCTGCAATTGCCCGGCCGCGAGCGGGCGCGCCACTTTCGTTTTCCAAAGCTGCCCGTGGAGCATGGCGCGCCCGATCTGCGCCTGGTCCATCCCCTGCGAAGAAGCCAGCCCGCGAAACTCGTGCAGTAAGAAAAAGACCGCCAGGCCGACCACGAGAGTGAGGGCGAGGGCGCGTCGCACCCAGACCACCGCCCAGCCGGCCTCGAGCGTGTGAATGAGACGCTGAACCGCGTCGGCGCTACCGGGCATTGTGGAGTAAATCCGAAACGCCCTGGCGTGAACTTCGCAATCTAGTCATTCGAATTTGTCTCGGATTTCTCTTCCTTCATTTCGTTCAGCTTCCGATGCAGTGTTCGCCGGCTGATGCCCAGCTTTTTCGCCGCCGCGGTGATGTTTCCCTTCGTCGCCGCCAGCGCCTGGTTGATCAAGCGCCGCTCCGTCGCGTGCAAATCGAGCGGGCTGGCCGTCTCGTCGAAGGTGTGCGTCCGGGTGCCCGCCGCGGGCGCGGCTTTGCGCACCGCCGCGGGCAGTTCGCGCAAAGTCACCTTCGCACCGGTCGCCATCACCACCCCGTGCTCGATCGCGGTCCGCAGCTCGCGCACGTTGCCCGGCCAGTCGTAAGCGAGCAGCGTGTTCATGGCGTCGGCCGTGATATCGAGGAGCGGCCGTTCATTCGCCTTCGAGAAATGCCGCAAAAAGGCGCGGACCAGAAGCGGAATGTCTTCCTTCCGCTCGCGCAGCGGCGGCATCGTGATCTTAACCACGTTGAGCCGGAAGTAGAGATCGTCGCGGAATTTTCCCTCGCTCACCAGGGTCTCGAGATTCTTGTTCGTCGCCGCGATCAGGCGCACGTCGGCGTGCAAAGTCTGCGTCCCGCCGACCCGCTCGAAGGCGCGCTCTTCGCTGATCACGCGCAGGAGTTTGATCTGCGTGGTGGCGTCAATCTCGCCGATTTCATCGAGGAAAATGGTGCCGCCATTGGCCTGCTCGAAGCGCCCGATGCGCCGCTCATGCGCGCCGGTGAAAGCCCCGCGCTCGTGCCCGAATAATTCGCTCTCGAGCAACTGCGGGGAAAGCGCCGCGCAATGCACGGTGACGAATTTCCCTTTGTGCCGACGGCTCAGGTTATGAATCGCATGCGCCGCCAATTCCTTGCCCGTCCCGCTCTCGCCCTCGATCAGGATGTTAGCCGAGGAGGGCGCAACCTGCCGGATGGTGTCGAGCACTTCGCGCAGCGCGACCGATTCGCCGAGAATATTTTCGAGCCCGAAACGCTCATCCACCTGCTTGCGCAGCGAACGATTTTCCTGTTCCAGCCGGCGGCTCCCGAGAGCGCGCGCGATCAGCATCTCGACCTTGTCGAGGTTGAGCGGCTTGGTCACGAAATCGTAGGCGCCGCGTTTCATCGCCTCGACCGCGGTGTCGACCGAGCCGTAGGCCGTCATCATGATGCAGACCGGCGGATGCGGCAGCTTGAGCGCGCGCTCGATCAAATCCATCCCGTCATCGCCGCCCAGCCGCAGGTCGGTCAAAAGGACATCGATTTGGTCGCGTTGCAGCACATCGAGCGCGCTCGTCGCATCGGCCGCGACGTAGGTGTCGTAATTATCGCCCAGCAACGTCCGCAACCCGTCGCGGGTGTGCTTTTCGTCGTCGACAATCAGGACCGTCGCTTGCATCAGAGGATTAAACGATCTTAGCACAACCCCCGCGCGCATCTGTTGTAGACGCCTCCCTCTGGGAGGCGCGGCGGCACGCCCCGCCGGCAATTCGGCACGCGCGCGAACTTTGCCCCCGCGCTTCGCAGAGCGAAGCGTCTACAAGGCTGGCGCCGGATTCGTTAGGCGCGCTCATACCTCCGCCTTCTCCGGCAGCATCCGCACCCGCCGATCGAGAAACGGCAGCCGGATCGTCAGCGTCAGCCCTTTCCCTTCGCTGCTCTCGATCGCGATCTCCCCGCCGTGTTCGCGCACGATCCGCCTAACGATCAGCAAACCAAGCCCGGACCCGCCGCTCTTGGTGGTGAAGTAGGGCTCAAAGATGCGGCTCAGGTTTTCCGCCGAAATCCCGCCGCCCGTGTCGGTGAAGCTGATCTTCACGTGGGTATCGTCGCGATCTGTCCGGATGCGCAGAATCCCGTGCCGTTTCATCGCCTCGAAGCTGTTCTTGATCGCGTTGTAAAAAGCCTGCTTGATCTGGTCGCGATCGAGCTCGAGCACCGGAAGATCGGAGCGCAGCTCGGTCTCGACCACGATGTCGCGATCCGTGATTTCGGGCTGAAAAAAGCGGACCGCTTCCTGCACGATAACGTTCACATCCTCCGGCAAAAGGTGCGGCTTCGACGGGCGAATGGCGCGAAGAAATTGCGAAACAATCGAGTCGAGCCGGTCGATCTCGGCCCGCGCGATGTTGATCGATTCCCGCAGCTCGCGCTTGTCTTCCGCCGCCTGCAGTTTCTTCACTTTCCGCTCCATCAATTGGAGATGGATGTGGAGTGAATTGAGCGGATTGCCGATCTCATGCGCGACCCCGGCGGCGAGCAAGGTGAGGGCCGACAATCGCTCCGACTCGATCGTCTGCTGGGTCGAGCGGCGGTCGGCCGTGATGTCGCGCAGGATCATGGCGTGCCCGACCGCTTCCGCGACCGATTCGTTAGGCGTGCGGCGCTCGATCATGAGCGGGACGACGTAGAAATTGATGAAGCGGTTCGCCGGATAAAAAATTTCCATGTCCCGGCTGAGGGCGGTGTCCGATTGCGAGAGCGCTTCCCAATCCAGTCCGCGGACCTGTTCCTCCAGCGGTTTGCCGGCCGCCTTGTCGCCGTCGAGGCCGAAGATGTCGCAGGCGGCGTGGTTCAGATAGGAAATGCGCCCCTTGGCGTCGGTCACGATGATCCCTTCCTGGATGGAATTGAAAATTGTCTCGAGGAAACCTTTTTCCTGGGCGAGACGGAGGAGATAATTCTGCACCTCCTCCGGGCCGACGCGGCCGAGGCGTTCGATTAGTTTTTCGAGGAATCCCGATTTCATGTAGACGCTTCGCTCTGCGAAGCGCGGGAGTTTGGCGCCGTATCGCAGCTTGGGCCCGCGCTTCGCAGAGCGAAGCGTCTACAACGCGCTAAAATATCAATTCTGCAAATGTCCGTCTCCCGCACCTTTCTCCTTTCGCCCGCCTACGCCGGCGGCCGGCGCGCCCAGATGCTCCTAAGCGAGCGGGCGCAGTTTGCTCTCGCGCTACGCCTCCGCGGCGGGGATCCGGTCTCGTTAGGCGAGGTCTTCACTTTCCTGAGCGGACTCTATTTTCGCGGGAAACTGGCCTACGCCAGCGCCTTCGCTCCGGATTCCGCGCGCGTCCTCGTCATTACCCCGACTCGCGGACTCGTCCCGGCCGAGACGATCGTGACGCTGGCGGACTTGCGCGAGTTCGCCGAGGTCGATATCGCGGCGGACGACCCGCGCTATCGCCGCCCGCTCGAGCGCGACCTGCGCAAACTCGTTAAGCAAATGACCCCGCGCTGCGAAGCCGTGCTCCTCGGCAGCATCGCGACCGGCAAATACGTCAGCATCATGCTGGAAGCGCTTACAGGAGCGGCTTCGTTTTCCCGGCCGACTTCGTCGGGCGCGGCGACATGAGCCGCGGCGGACTGCTCCTGCGCTGCGCGGTCGACCGGACCGAACTTCCCTACATCCCCGTGCAGGGCGCGGTGCGAAAAGGTAAGCGACCGCCGAAATTGGAACCGCGCCGTTACGGAAGATAGGCTTCCAGCCTGTCCTGGCAGGCGGGCATCCTGCCTGCCGCTTGCAGCCGACAGCCTGGAAGGCCGTCGGCCAGGACAGGCAGGATGCCTGTCTTCCGGCACCCGCGGCCGTTGCTCTAGAAAATGAAACTGCAACTCAAACCACCTCTCCCGCCGATGGAAGCGCGTTCGGTCGACGAAATCCCGGGCGAGGAAGGCTGGCAATACGAACCAAAATGGGACGGCTTCCGCTGCCTCGCTTTCCGCGACGGGGAGGAGATTTTCCTGCAATCAAAAGCGGGTCAGCCGCTCGCGCGCTATTTTCCCGATGTCGTCAGGGCGCTGGGCGCGCTGAAGGCAAAGCAGTTTATCCTCGATGGCGAGCTGGCCATCCCGGTCGGCGGCGCGCTTTCCTTCGATGAGCTGCAGCTGCGGCTTCATCCCGCCGCCAGCCGGGTGCAAAAACTGGCCGCGACGCATCCCGCCATTTTTATCGTCTTCGATTTGCTGGCCGGGACGGATGGGAAATCGCTCGTCCAAACGCCGCTCGGGCGGCGTCGCGCCGCACTCGAAAAGTTCGCCGCGAAATTTTTCCCTAACGAAAAGCAAATCCGCCTCTCGCCCGCGACCGGCGACCTGCGCCAGGCGCAGAAGTGGTTCAAAAAAGTCGGCGGCAACCTCGACGGCATTATCGCAAAGCAGGCGGACGCCGCCTACGCCTCGGGCGAGCGGACGGCGATGGTGAAGATTAAGCAAATCCGGACGGTCGATTGCGTCGTCGGTGGGTTTCGTTATGCCAGCGGCGCGCGCGTCATCGGCTCGCTTCTCCTCGGGCTTTACGACGATGAAGGTCTGCTTCATCACGTCGGGTTCACCTCCGCTTTCAAGGCGGATGAGAAAATTGCCCTAACGAAAAAGTTCGAGGTCTTGAAAAAGGCGCCGGGCTTTACCGGCAACGCACCGGGCGGCCCGAGCCGCTGGAGCACGGAGCGGAGCGCGGAATGGGAACCGGTCGCGCCGAAAGTCGTGGTCGAAGTGACCTACGATCATTTCACCGGCGATCGTTTTCGCCACGGGACCAAGATCGTGCGCTGGCGGAAAGACAAAGCGCCGCGGCAATGCACCCTCGACCAGGTCGCGCATCGCGAAGGCAAATCGCTCGCGCTCCTGTAGACGCCTCCCTCTGGGAGGCGCGGGCATTCGTTAGGCCGCGGGGCAGACCCCCGCGCTTCGCAGAGCGAAGCGTCTACAGAGGCGCGGGCATTCGTTAGGCCGCGAGAACAGGTCCCCCGCGCTTCCCAGAGGGAAGCGTCTACAGGCCGATCAGCGCGACCAGCTCGGTTCGGTGATTTTTCCGAGGCCGTCGACGAGCTTGTTCTTCCGGCTGCTGACCGTGTCGAGCATGTAGAGCGCGCCGCCGTCGCTGAAAATCACGTGCCGCGAATCCGCCCCCCAGGCCGGATCCTGTCCGGTCGCCAGGGTGCGTGTCGCACCGCCGGCCAGAGTCGAGGACCGCGATCTGGAATTCGCCGCCGCTGCGGACGTTGAACGCCACCTTTTTTCCATCCGGCGACCAGTTCGGTTCGGTGCAATAGCCGCGCCCGGTCGGGATCTGCCGCCCGGTGCCACCGCTCGACGAAATGCGATAGAGCTGCGGCGAACCTCCCTGGTCCGACGAGTAAATAATTTCGCTCCCGTCGGGCGACCAGGTCGGACCCGACTCGACCCCGCGGGTCCGGGTGAGCCGCCGCGCGCCGCCGCCGCTCGCGTTCACGGTATAAAGCTCGGGGTTGCCGTCTTTGCTGATCGTTAGGGCGAGTTCTCCGCCGCTGGGGGAAAAGGTCGCGCCGCTGTTCGTGCCCGGGAAATTCACCACCCGGTTGCGCGAGCCGCTCGCGATATCGATCACGTAAACATCCGCATACCCGCTCTGGTAACCGGTGTAGGCGATGCGCCGCCCGTCCGGGCTGAGCGACGGATGCACGCTGATCGTGCCGTCGCGGGTCAGTTGCCGAACGTTGCTGCCGTCGAAATCGGCCAGGTAAACTTCCTTCTTCCCGCTCCGGGTGGCGATGAACGTGATTTTCGTTCCGGCCAGGCCTTTGTGGCCGGTCAGCGTCTCGATGATGTCATTGGCGAACTGGTGCGCGTTCTCGCGCGCGCTGCCCGCCTTGGGCGGGTAGGATTTAGAAAGCACCGTCCCGCCGCTGCGCTCCGTCACCTGCCCCTGCAGACTTCCGCCCTCCGCCGAGCCGCGCACGGTGTAGGAGCTGTCCGCCCCCCCGAGCTTGAAGTAGCCGGAGAGCACAAGGTCGTTCTGCACGATCTTGGTCGCGGCCGCGCCCTCGGGACCGCTCAGGGGCGAAACCGAAAGGTTGATCTGGTCGCCCTTGCTCACCGTGATCGTCGGCACGTCTTCGGCCGCGTTCGTTGTCGCGATCGTCAGGCCAACAAGCAGCGTCGCCGCAATCCAATGGGAAAGATCTCGTCTCGTCATCGTTTAGTTTAGTTCGAAATTGATGTTCACATCATAATAATCGCCGCCCAGGCCGGATGGCAAAGGGTCGACCTGTTTCACCCGCGCGGCCGCGGCTGTGACCGAGTCGTCCACCACCGGATTGCCGGATGATTTGGCGATCGAGTAATCGGAGATGCGGCCGTCCTTGCTGATCCGAATCCGGAGGAGGACGGAGAGCTTCGCCGTCTGGACGACAGAAGTCGGCTGTACCCACTCACTGTAAAAGCGGTCGTGCAACATGTTGGCGTACCAACCGAATTCTGAGGCGCCTCCTTCGCCGGAACCCTTGCCGCCGGAGCCGCCGCTGCCTTTGCTTTTCTTGTCACCGTCCTCGCCCGCCGCGGTCGCCTTCTTGACCGGCTTATCGGACGCTTCCTCGCCACTCTCTTCTTTCTCCAGGGCCGCTTTCGCGATCGCCTTTTTCTTTTCCAGTTTCTTCGCCGCTTCTTCCGCTTCCTCGTCCGGCGTCGGCTTGGGTTTTGGCGTCGCCTTCTTTTTCGGGGTTGGGGAAGGCGTTGGCTTTTTCTTTGGAGTCGGTTTCGGCGTGGGCTTGGGTGTCGGTTTCGGGGTCGGGCTCGGTCTCGGCGTGGGGGTTGGCGTTGGGGTCGGTGTGGGCGTCGGAGTCGGAGTCGGCGTGGGCGTGGGCGTGGGCGTGGCGGAGACCGTCGGGGTCGGAATTTCGATCTCGCTCTTGGCCGTGGGCGCGACTTCCGGGGTCGGCTCTTCTTTTACCTCTTCGGGAGTCGCGACCGGGGTTGCCTCCGGCGTCGCTTCCTCCATTGAGGGCGGCGTTTCCGCGGCGGCGGCCGCGCTCGCCCCGGCGCCGCCTTCCATCCAGATGATGTCTTTCGGCACTTTGGCGGGCGTGCGGCTCCACCAAAGCAGGCCGAGCAAAACAACGACGTGGACCAGGCCCACGATGGTGACGTTGCGCCAGAAACGCGCGTCCCGGGTCATCGCTATTTCGATTCTTCCTGCGTCGCGATCCCGACTTTCGTGATCTCGGCCCGCTGCAGCGCGTCCATCAGACTAACGAGTTTCTGGACCGGCAGGGTGCGATCGGGGCGGATGACGACCGCGAGGTTGGGGTCGGACTGCTTCAGGGCGATGAGCCGGCTTTCGAGCGCGGCCAGGTCGACCACTTCTTCATTTAGCCGGATGATTTCGTTGCGATCCATCGAGAGCGTCTGCACGGTCGCCGGGTTGACCGGCGCGTTCGTCGTCGCGCTCGAGGGAATGATGAGCGTCTTGCTATTCTCGAGCAGCGGGGTCGTGATCATGAAAATGATCAGGAGAACGAAGGCGAGATCGAGGAGCGGAGTGATGTTGATCTCCGAGAGCGTCGAAAGCGAAGTGCGGCTGGAATAACGACGCATGCTCTTCAGTTGGGCGTTGAACGTTGGAGGTTGAGCGTTGGACGTTTCTTCTCGGAGTTGGGTAAACGCCCAACGCCCAACGCCCAACGCTCAACGTCCAAATCAGGGAGCGCGGTCCTCATCTTCGAAAATCGGAAACGCGGGTACCGTGCTCGACGTATTTGTGCTCAAACTCGGAGGCCAGCTCGGCCGCGAAGTTATCCATCTCCACGGTCATGGCGCGGATGCTGGTGACGAGAAAATTGTAGCCAAACATGGCCGGGATGGCGACGAGGAGCGCGGTCACGGTGGTGATGAGCGCGCCCGAAACGCCCGGGGCCATGGCCGCGAGGTTGGCCGAGCCGGCTTCGGCCACGCCGGTGAAGGTGTCCATCACGCCCCAGACCGTGCCTAACAATCCCAGGAAAGGCGCGCCGCTGACCGCGGTCGCGAGCAGGATCATCTGCGACTCGAGCTTGAGCGCGGTCTCACCCACCGCCCGCTCCATCGCGGCGTTGACCGCGTGCATTTGCGCAGGCGTGATCTTGTCCGCGATGTCGAGCCGGGCGCGAAAAGTTTCGTCTAATTCCGCGGAACCGAGGAGGTGAAAAGTCAGCTCCTCGCAGCCGGCGCGGTAAACCTGGAACACCGGCGAGCCGGGAAAGCGCACGCTGGATTCAAACAAGCGCAACGGTTGCCGGTCCTGGCGAAAGGCGGCCAGGAAACGGTCGGTCTGTTTCCGGGCAAATTGCACCACCCGCATCTTCGTCACCATCACCGACCAACTAAAGATCGAGCCGATGGCGAGGACGAAGAGGACGGCTTTCCCGGCGACGGTCGAGTGTTCGAAGGAAAAAACCAGGCCCCCATCCGCGAGAAAATTCCCGGCGAAAATCAGCTCCGTCATTCTGCGTTAGTAATAGCGGAAGTCGCGCGAAACGAAAGCGAGCAATCGCTGTCGACGCTTCGCTCGGCGAAGCGCGGGGGAAGGCGTCGCGGGCAAAAAGCGCCTGGCCCGCGTCTCCCAGAGGGAGACGTCTACGAGGCGCGGTAGATCGGCGAGCTCTGCACGTTGCGGATTTTCCCGACGATGACGAAGGCCAACCCGAGCGCGAACACGAAAAAGGAAAAAAACTGTCCGCGGGTAAAGCCGGCGATCAGCGAAGCATCCGGCTCCCGGAAATATTCCACCACGATGCGGAGGATCGCATAACCGATGAAGAACAGGCCGGTGATCACCCCATCCGGCTGTCGCGTCCGGGTCCGGACGAGCCAGAGGACGGTGAAAAGGACGAGCCCCTCGAGCAGCGCCTCGTAAATCTGCGAGGGATGACGCGGGGTGAGGATGGGGCGGAGCGCCTCGCCCAGGGCAGGCTGCGCGTGAATGCTCTGCACGATCGCTTCCGGGCTCGTTAGGCGGGGATCGATCTGCCGGGCCACGGTCAGGGCGCGGTCGGCTTCAGCCGCATTTTTCGGGTCGAGTAATTCTTTCGGGAAAAGCATTGCCCAGGGCACATTCGTTAGGCGGCCATAGAGCTCGCCGTTGATGAAGTTGGCGAGACGCCCGAAAAACAAACCGAGCGGCACCACCACCACGAGATTGTCGCCCAGGTTCGGCCAGGAGATTTTGTGCCGCCAGGAGTACCAATAAGTAAAGACGAGCACGCCGAGCATCCCGCCGTGGCTCGACATCCCGCCTTCCCAGACGCGCAGGATCGAGAGCGGATCGCGCAGCATCTCCGGGCGATAAAATAAAACGTAACCGAGCCGGCCGCCGAGCATGACGCCGAAGAGCGCGCACCAGCTGACGAAGTCGCCCACCTGCGCCGGCCGGAGCTGGGAGTAGCCGCGTTTAGCCAGGAAACCGATCAGCCAATATCCGCAGACAAAGGCGAGGACGTAAGCCATGCCGTACCAGCGCGGTCCGAAATTTCCCCCGAGCTGGAAAATGAACGGATCGAAATCGTGCAGGTAATAGGCGAGCATCTGGGCGCGCGAGTTTCCGCGAGATTGCGGCGGCCGGCAAACGCGGCCAGGCCTGTGGACGCTTCGCTCTGCGAAGCGCGGGTGTTCGGGTGGCTGGCAGAATAGGCTGCAGGAGCCGCGACGGTTTCCCCCGCGCTTCGCAGAGCGAAGCGTCTACATCGCTTTGCTTTTCGCGATAATCTCACGCCCCTGCGCCAGCACCTCGCGCAGGAAAGGCGCGGTCCGGCTGAGCCGATTCTTGGCCACTTCCTCCGGCGTCCCCGCGGCGACGATTTCTCCGCCTAACGATCCGGCTTCCGGCCCGATATCGATCACGTAATCGGCTTCCGCGATCACGCTCAGGTTGTGCTCGATCACGATCACGGTGTTGCCGTCGTCGACCAGGCGATGGATGACGTTGAGGAGGAGTTCCACATCGGCCATGTGCAGGCCGATGGTCGGTTCTTCGAGCAAATAGAGGGTCGACTTCGGCGTCCGCATCTTGCGCAGGCGTTCGTTTACCGCCCGGCTCACGCCGCGGGTGAGTTTGGTTGCGAGTTTAAGGCGCTGCGCTTCGCCTCCGCTCAGAGTCGGGCTCGGCTGCCCGAGCTGGAGATAGCCGAGGCCGGTTTCGACCAGCGAGTGAAAGCGGACGCGCGATCTTTTGGTTGGCGGCAAAAAATTCCGCGGCCTGTGCGATCGTCATCTTCATCACGTCGCCGATGCTGCGCTCGTGGTAGAGCACTTCGAGGGTCTGCGCGTTGTAGCGTTGCCCGGCGCAATCTTCACACGGCACATAGCTGCTCGGGAGAAAACTCATCTCCAGCTTGAGCACGCCCTGGCCGCTGCAGGTTTCGCAACGGCCGCCTTCGGTGTTGAAAGAAAACCGGCTTGAAGTGTAACCGCGCACGCGCGAAACCGGGAGCTGCGCGAAGAGATTCCGGATCTCGTCGAAGACTTTGATGTAGGTCGCCGGGGTCGAGCGCGAAGTTTTTCCGATCGGCGATTGATCGACCTCGTAAATTGTCTCGAGCGCATCCGCGCCAGTAATCTGGGGAGCGCGGGCGCCCCGCCCGCTGGCGATGGCGCCCTCGCCATCGCGGACTTTTCCGGCATGCGAGGTGTCCCGCGAGGCGCGTGACACGGCGGGCGAGGCGCCCGCGCTCCCCGAGCCCAGAGCCTGCTGCACCGCGGGGAGGAGGACCGAACGCATCAGGGTCGATTTGCCGGAACCGGAGATGCCGGTGATAACCGTGAGCCGGCCGATCGGGAACCGGACGTCGATATTCTTGAGATTGTTCGCCCGGGCGCCGCGGATCTCGAGCCACTCCGTGCCCTTGCCTAACGAACGGCGCGATTTGCGGACCGGGTGACAAAGCGGTTCGCGCAGGCAGCGCCCGGTCTGCGACGCCAGGTTCTGCTCGATCTCGCGCAGCGTTCCCTGCCCGACCACTTCGCCGCCATGCACGCCCGCGCCCGGGCCGAGATCGATGATGTAATCGGCCTGGCGCATCGTTTCCTCGTCGTGCTCTACGATGACCAGCGAATTTCCTTTTTCGCGGAGCGCGGTCAGGGTTTCGAGGAGCCGGACGTTGTCGCGCGAATGCAGCCCGATGGTCGGTTCATCGAGGACGTAGAGCACCCCGCGCAGATTGGAGCCGAGCTGGGCCGCGAGCCGGATGCGCTGCGACTCACCGCCGCTCAGCGTCTTGGCGGAACGCCCGAGCGCGAGGTAACCGAGCCCGACGTTTTCCATGAAACGGAGGCGCTGCTCGATCTCCGGCACGAGATCGGCCGCGATCACTTTTTGCGTGCCGCGGAAACGCAGCTTCCCGACTAACGAGAGCGCTTCGCCAGCGGAGCGGGCGGCAAATTCGTCGATCGTTTTTCCCTGCAAACGGACGTGGCGCGCGACCGGGTTCAGGCGCGAGCCGCGACAATCAGGACACGGCACCGCTTCTTCTTCCTCGACCGATTCAAATTGCCGCTCGGCGTTGAGCTCGTTCTCGAGCATCGACTCGCCGGTCTCTTCTTCATTCTTCTGCAACTTCTCGTTCCAGATTTCGCCGAAGCCGGCGCAGGTCTCGCACCAGCCGTGAGGCGAGTTGAAGGAAAACAAACGCGGGTCGAGCTCTTCGAAAGCGCGCCCGCAACCCGGGCAGCTCATTTCCGTGCTGACGACGGTGAGACGATTTTTGGAGTCGAGCAGATGCGCCGTTCCGCGCCCGATCTCGAGCGCACGCTGCACCAGATTGCGCGCCTTCAGGATGCGTTTCGCGTCGATCATTCCGACGACGGCGTCGATGGTGTGTTCCTTGAAACGCTCGAGCTTGCGGAATTGCGCGACCGGGATGAGTTCGCGATCGACATAGAGCGTGTCGAAGCCCTGCCGCTCGGCCCAGCGCGCCACTTCGGTGTGAAAACCTTTGCGCGCCTTGACCAGCGGCGCCAGGACCTTGAGCGGTCCGCGCCGCGCCGCCGTTTCCACCAGCCTAACGATTGCAGCGAGGCTTTGGGTTTCGACCGGCAGATCGCAATCGGGGCAAAATTGCGTCCCGGTCTTGGCAAAAAGGAGCCGGAGAAAATGATAAACTTCCGTGACCGTGGCGACGGTCGATTTGCCGCCGCCGCGCGTGACCCGCTGCTCGATCGCGACCGTCGGCGGCAGGCCTTCGATCAGGTCGACATCCGGTTTCTCGAGCTGTTCGACAAACTGCCGCGCGTAAGGCGACATGCTGTCGAGAAACCGGCGCTGGCCTTCGGCGAAGAGGAGGTCGAACGCGATGGTCGATTTGCCCGAGCCGCTCAGGCCGGTGATGACGACCATTTTATCACGCGGGATGGCGAGCGAGATGTTTTTCAGGTTGTGCTCGCGCGCACCATGGATGGCGATGGCGCGCTCGCGGGAGGCGCGAATTCCGGGGAGCGCGGGCGCCCCGCCCGCACCGTTCGGCGCCTCGCCGAACGGCTCTTCGGCGACGCGCAGGAGTTGCTGGTCGTCCTCTTGGAAATCGTAGCGCTGGGAGGTGTCCCGCGAGGCGCGTGACACGGCGGGCGGGGCGCCCGCGCTCCCCGGAGGAAGCAGCTCGCGCAGATAATGGCCGGTGTGGGAATCGGCGACCTTGGCGATCTCTTCGGGCGTGCCGCTGGCTACGACGCGTCCGCCTTCCTCGCCGCCTTCCGGACCGAGATCGATGATCCAATCGGCGCACTTCATCACTTCCAGATTGTGCTCGATCACGACGATCGAGTTCCCCGCCTCGACCAGGCGTTGAAACAGCCTAACGAGCAGGGCGATGTCGTCGAAATGAAGGCCGGTGGTCGGTTCGTCGAAAATGAAAAGATCGCCGTTCTTGCGCTCGCGCTTGCCGCCATCGGTCAGGTGCCTAACGAGCTTGAGCCGCTGCGATTCGCCGCCGGAAAGCGTGTTCAGCGGCTGGCCGAGCCGGAGATAACCGAGTCCCACTTCCTCGAGGACGAGGAGCGGCCGGGCGAGCGTGCCGGCTTCGCCGAGCGCGGTGAAAAACTTGATCGCCTCGCTCACCGTCAGCTCGAGCACGTCGTGGATCGAGCGACCTTCCAGTTTCACTTTCAGGACGTGCGGCTGAAAACGGCGGCCTTCGCATTCCGCGCAACGGACGTAGAGATCGCTCAGGAACTGCATTTCGATTTTCTCGAAACCAGTCCCGCCGCAGCGCTCGCAGCGACCGCTCCCGGAGTTGAAGGAGAAGGCGCTCGCGGTCAGGCCCTGCGCCATCGCCACGGGCAAGCCCGCGAAAAGCTCGCGCACCCGGTCGTAGATGCCGAGATACAAAATCGGAGTGGACCGCGGGGTGCGCGAGAGTTGCGCCTGGTCGACCATGACGATCTCGCCGACCCGATGCGCTCCGGTCACGCTCTTGCACGCGCCCGCTTCCTCACTCCCGGAGCCGCGGGCCCGGAGGAGGTTTTGATACAGCACCTCGTGGATGAGCGTCGATTTGCCCGAGCCGGAAACGCCGGTCACGCAGGTGAAAACGCCTAACGGAATCTCGACGTCGATGTTCTTGAGATTGTGTTCGCTGGCGCCTTTGATCTTGAGTGCGGTCGAAGAAGTGCGGCGCTTTTTCGGGAGCGGGATGCTCTTGCGGCCGGAAAGGTATTCGGCGGTGAGCGAAGCGAATTCCGTCTCGGGAGCGCGGGCGCCCCGCCCGCCCGTTGAGGCGCCCCGCCTCAACGCCTGGAGACGCGCGAACGCTCTCGACCCAGCGGGGTTTTCCTGCCTGGCCCGCGAGGCGCGTGCCAGAGCGGGCGGGGCGCCCGCGCTCCCCGGAGGGGACGCCGCCAGCATCTCTGCGAGCGAACCCTGGAAAACCAGCTCGCCGCCTTTCTCGCCGCGACCGGGCCCGATATCGAGCAAATGATCGGCCGCGCGGATGATCGCTTCTTCGTGCTCGACCACGAGCAGGGTGTTGCCCTTGTCGCGCAGGTCGTGCATCACCCTAACGAGCCGGCCGACGTCGCGCGGATGCAGACCAACGCTCGGTTCATCCATGACGAAGAGGGTGTTCACGAGCGAGGCCCCGAGACAGGTCGTGAGGTTCACCCGCTGGACTTCGCCGCCGCTCAGGGTCCGAGTCGAGCGATCGAGGGTAAGATAACCAACCCCGACCTCACATAGATAACGCAACCGGGCCACGATCTCGCCCCGCAACATGACGGCCGCGGAGTCGTTAGGCGGAAGGGTCAGGCTGGTGAGAAACTCGCGCGCCTGTGTAATCGGCAGCGCGGCAAATTCCGGGACGGTGAAGGCGACCTGATGGCCCGTGACGAGGCGATAGTTGAGCGTTTCCGGCTGGAAACGGCCGCCCTGGCAGCTCGGACAGCTCGTGTAAGCGCGGTAACGGCTGAGCAAAACGCGCACGTGCATTTTGTAGGTCTTGCTCTCGAGCCATTTGAAAAATCCCCGGACGCCGTACCAACGATCGCTCTCGTAATCTTCCTCGCTGTATTCGCCCGCGCCTTTCTCACCATTGATGACGAAGTCCTGATCGCACTTGGGCAATTCCTCGAACGGCAGGTGGATATCGATCTCCTCCCGGGCGCAGGCGCGAAGCAGATCCTTCTGCGATTCGCCCATCTCCTCGCCGCGAAAAACGCGGACCGCGCCCTGGGCGATGGAAAGGGCGCGGTCGGGAATGGCACGATTGAAATCGACCGCGATGGTGCGGCCAAAGCCGCGGCATTCCGGGCAAGCGCCTAACGGATTGTTGAAACTAAAAAGCCCCGGCGTGGGCGGACGAATATCGAGATCGCAATGCGCGCAATGCCAGCCGGTAGAAAAAGGATGTTCCTCCTTCGTCCCGAGATCGATGAAGTTGATCCGGTCCTTGCCGAAACGAAGCGCGGTCTCGATCGACTCGACCAGCCGGGCGCGGTTTTCGTCGCTGATCGTGATCCGGTCCTGAATCACCTGGACGCGCGCGCCGAGCCGGAGCTTTTTGTTCTCCGTGTCCGCCCTAACGACTTCGCCGCCGAGCCAGATGCGGAGATAACCCTGCTGCTGGAGAAAGGCGAAAAAGTCCGCCGCTTCGGTCTTGGCCGGGACCGCGACCCAGAAAGTGAGGAGCCCGCTTTTTCCGGCGCTCTGCGCGCTGATTTCATCCGCGATCGATTTCGCCGTCTCCGGCCGGATCTCGCGCGCGCAATTCGGACAAAAAGCGCGGGCCACCCGCGGCATGAGCAACTTCAGGTAGTCGTTGATCTCCGTCATCGTGCCGACGGTGGAGCGCGAACTTTTCACCGGGTTCGATTGCTCGATCGCGATCGCCGGCGGGATCCCGCGAATCTCGTCGACCCGCGGCTTGTCCATCCGCTCGAGGAACTGCCGGGTATATGGGCTGAAGGTTTCGACGTAACGGCGCTGGCCTTCGGCGTAAATCGTGTCGAAGGCGAGGCTTGATTTGCCGCTCCCGCTCGGGCCGGTGACGACGGTTAATTGGCCCAGCGGCAGGTCGAGATCGAAGCCCTTGAGATTGTTCTGGCGCGCCCCGCGAATCTCAATGCAATCCGCCTGAGGCAGAGCGGTGATGCTGGGTTTTTTGCCGTTGGTGGAGGCCACCGAAGACAATCGTTTCTGGCGAACGAAAGCGCAAACTTTCGGCCTGTAGACGCTTCGCTCTGCGAAGCGCGGGGGTTGCGATCGATCGCTCCAAAAGGCGACGCCAACGCCCGCGTTGCCCAGAGGGCAACGTCTACAAGACGATCTTCCTCAGCTCGCGCTCCAGCGCCGCGCGCGCTTCGGCGTCGTCTTCATGGCCCCAGACCGCGAGCTCGAGCATGCGCGCGCCCAGCTCCCGTTTGCCCTGCCAGGCCGCGCGGAGACGACCACGCGCAGTCCAATCCTCCGAGGCCGCGGCGGCGTCATCGACGTAGGAAGACCGGCCGTCCCAATAGCAGTAAAAAATGTGCAGCGGACGCCCGTTGTCATCGAAACGATAGGAGCGGATCGGCAGCTTCGCGTCGTTGACCGTGACGAGATGCACGCCGCTCTGCTGTTCCATCGTTAGGCCGCTGGCCGGCAGGCAAATATCCGGTCGATGATTCTTGACGAAGAGCGCGGCGGTCCGGCCCGGGAGCCAGTGAAAGGAATACATCATCCAGCGCCTGTCGTCGGCCGAACGCCAGGTCGCGGCGCCGCCGTCGCTGTAACGGAGGAGGGTTTCGACGGCTTCGGGGATCGGTTCGCGGCGAAAGTCCGGTTCGCTCGCCGGCCAGGTCACGCTCCACGGCGCGCTCGTCGTGGTCTGGGACGAAGCCGAATACCAAACCGCGGTCGCGATCTCGGCCAGGCCGAGCCAAAGGATGAGCGCGATCGCGAGCCAGCCGCGCCCAAGCCGCGGCGCGGACGCAGGCGCGGGCCGGTTCTCGGGAACGGCGTCCGGTTTTAACCAAAGACTCAATCCCCAAAGCGCGAAAAGACAGATGCCGAGAATGGTGAACCCGGCCGGATCGTGCCAGCGATGGATGGCGTCGACGCCGGAAGTCGCCGCCACTTCGCAGAGGATGAGGGTGCGGCCGATGTTGCAGACAAACGCGATCACCATCCCGGCGACGACGAGCAGGACGCGGCGCCCGAAACGCATCCGGTAAAATTCGCCGAGAAAAAGCGCGACCATGAAGGTGGCCTGGAGCGAGCGCACGCCGGTGCAGGCGTCGTCGATCCCGACCTGGCCGGTACTGAGTTCGATGACGTTGCCGTGCTGCACCGCGATCGTCCCGATGAAATTCAAAATCTCGATCGTGATCGCGGTGTCGGCGCGCATGAGCGATTGCACGACGAGCTGTTCGAGCTGCACCGGCCAGGGGACGGCAACGAGAAAAAACAAAACCGGAAAGGCAAAATGCCTCGACCAGGGAGCGCCGCCCGCCAGGTGCAGCGCGCAGAGCGTGATGACGACGGCCGCGAGCGACATCGTCCAGCTCAGCATCCGCCAATCCGGATTTGCGACCGCGATCCAGCGCGCGGGCAGGAGGACGGCGGCGGCGAGAACCGCCAGGGCGATCGTTAGGCCGGGCTGTCCCGTCGGCAGCGGCGCGGGCCGGCCGAGCCAGCGCTGATAAAACAACCAACCGGCGAGAAAGGGGACGGTCCAGCCATAACCGTACTGCGGATTGAGCGACCACTCGCTCTGGAGCTGGAAAATGATTTCCAGCCAGAGAAAAAGGAACGCGAGAGCGGCAAAGGCGAGCGGCCAGCGGAAGACCATTCCCGCACCGCGCGCCTTTTCCTCCCGCGCCGGCGCTACCGCGATGGAATGGGACATGCTAATTTCCTAGCAGTTTATGCGCCCTGACGCCACTTCTGGCAGGAGGGCGCGCTTCCTCTTTATCATGGCGCACCTTCCCGATTCCAACGGCCTCGAGCTACTGCAGGAGCGAACCGAGAAGACCTACATCCGGCTCTGGTTGATCATCATCGGCGCGCTCTGCCTGCTGGTCGCGCTCTCCTGGGGCGGGCACCGTCTTTATGTGCGCTGGCAGGAGCACAAGTTGATGCGGCAGGCCCATGTCGCCTTCGATAAAAACGATCTGCGCTGGGCCACGATGGCGGCGCAGCGCGCTTACGCGGTCGATCCGAAAAGCGCCGATGCCTGCCGCACCCTGGCGGCGATCGCGGAAAAGCAAAACGTGCCGGAAGCGCTCGATTGGCGGCGCCGGGTCGTCGCGCTCCTGCCGGACTCGCTCCCCGACCGGGTCGCACTGGTGGAATGTGCGCTCCGTTTCAAACAGCCGGCGATCGCGGCCGAGGCGCTGGCGCGGGTCCCGGTCGCGCAGCAAAACGACGCCAGTTACCACACCACCGCGGCGCACCTGGCCCTGACGAAAAAAGATTTCGCGGCGGCGGAGAAACACCTCGAGACCGCGGTGCGGCTTGCGCCTAACGAAGCGCGGCGCGAGCTCGAGCTGGCCGAATTCCAAATTCGCTCCGACGACGCGGCCAAGCGCGAGGCCGGCCGCGTCCGCGCCGAAAAACTGAAGCACAACCCGGAGCTGAAACTGACGGCGCTCCACATCCTGATCAACGACGCCGTCGCCCGGCGGAACGACACCGCCAGCCTCGAACTGGCGAAGGAACTTGATGCCTTTCCGGAAGCGACCTTTGCCGATCGCGTCCTCGCGCTCAACATTCTCCGCGGGCTGAAGGACCCGGCGTTCACGGGCGCGCTCACCCGGCTGCAGTCGGAGTCGGCGGAATCAGCCGACAAAGCGGTGCGGCTGATCAACTGGATGAACAGCCATGGACTGGCCCTGCTCGCGATCGATTGGAGCAAGCGACTGCCGCCGGAAATGCTCGGCAGCGTTCCGCTCCGATTCGCGCTGGCCGATGCCTACGTGCGGCTGCGCGATTGGGTGGCGCTCCAAGGCATGCTGCAGGGCGGCTCGTGGGAACGCGGCGAACCGATCCGGCGCGCCTTGCTCGCGAAGGCTGCGCGCGAGACGGGCGACGATATGGGGTTTGAAAAGAACTGGGTCGCGGCCGTCGGCGCCGCCGAAAACGATCCCGCCCGACTCAATCTCCTCCAGACCATCGCGTTCCAATGGAACTGGCCGGAGAAAGCGACCGCGGTCCTCTGGATGCTGGCGGAAAATCGCGACGCGCAACGCGACGCGCTCCAGGCGCTCTACCGTTATTATGCCGAGCAGCGCGACACGACCGGGCTTTATCGCGCGCTTTCCCGGCTCGTCTCGGTCATACCGGAGGACCCGGCGGTGCGGAATAATTTCGCGCAAATCTCGCTCCTCCTGAAAGCCGAGACTTTCCGCGCCCGCGGCATGGCGCGCGATTTGCACGAGGCGCATCCGCACAACGCGGCCTACGCTTCGACCTATGCTTTCGCGCTCTTTCAATCGGGCGATGTGAAAGGCGCGGTCAAACTCATGGGCAAGCTCACCCCCGAGCAACTGCGCGATCCGGCGGTCGCGGCCTACTACGCCATCCTGCTCGCCGCGGCGGGCCAGAACGATGCCGCGACGGAGTATTTCGGCCTCGCGGAAGAAGCGAAATTGCTCCCCGAAGAAGAGGAACTCGTAGCCAAGGCCAAGGCTTCGCTCGCCCGGCAATAGAACGGCCGCAGGGCACATCTCCTGCTTTTTACGGCCCACGGAGCTTGGCCTAACGAGTCCTTATTATGCGATTTTACCCGGCGATCATTTTCCTGGCCCTGCTCTCGACGGCCCGGGCGGGCTTCGATTTCACCCCGATCAGCAGCGAGCGAACCCTGGAGGGGATGGTTTTCAGCCAGATTCTTTTTCACCAGGACGGGCGCACCGTCTCCTACGAGCAACCGCGCGGCTGGACGGTGACGGGCGACTCGGGGTCGTTGAGACTCACCCCGCCGAAAGTCTCCCAGGCTCAGGCCACGATGGAGCAGACTCCGCTGCCCGCGCCGCAGCCCCTCGATGCAACGACGACGGCGAAATTGGCCGCGCAGGTGCTGGCCTCCGTCCCGGCTGAATCGAAAAACGTGACCCTCGTGACCGAGGAAAAAAATCCGCTCCGGATTAATCAACAGGAGACTTACGCGGTGAGCGTCTCCTACAATTTCTACGGGCAGGATTACGGGCTGAGCGTGCTCTTTGCCAATCTCTCCGAGACGCAGCTGCGCTTCCGGGTGGTGGCGCGGAAAGCCGATTTCGAAGCGGTGAACCGGGCCTTTCGAGCCAGCCTTTTCACCCTCGCCTGGCAGTAGCCGCTTCGCTCTGCCCGGGCTCCTGCTCGTGCTCGTGCTCTGCTCTGCTCCTGCTCCTGCTCGTGCTCGTGCCCGCCACAACAGCACTGTCATTCTGAGCAGCGCGAAGAATCTCTGACCATTTTCCCTTTCGCGTCGTTGCATTCGGAAATAGTTAGAGATCCTTCGCTCCGCTCAGGATGACAATCGTTCGGGGAGCGCGAGCAAGAGCAAGAGCACGAGCAGAGCAAGAGCACGAGCACGAGCACGAGCGAGAGCGCGGGGGCGAGGGCGAGCACGAAGAGGAGGAACGTATCCCCGTCGTTCGCGCCGCGCCTCCCGGAGGGAGGCGGCTACAACGCGTGGCTGAAGGACCGCAGTTTGCGCACAACCCGCGGAATGATCTCGAGCACCTGATCCAACTCGGCCTCGGTGTTGTAGCGGCCAAAGGAAAAACGAATGCTGCTCCGGGCGCGCTCGTTCGTCATCTGCATCGCCCGCAGGACATGCGAAGGCTGGACCGCGCCGGTGGTGCAGGACGAGCCTAACGAACAACAAACGCCTTCCTGGTCGAGCTTGAGGAGGATGGCCTGGGCGTCGACCCCGAGAAAAGCGAGGTTCGAAGTGTTCGGCAGACGCGCTTTCGGGTCGCCGTTGATCTCGACCTGCTCGAGCTCGGCCTGGAGCGTTTTTTCAAACCGATCGCGCAGGGCGCGAACCCGTGTGTTTTCTTCCGCGATGGTGTTCTGCGCCAGCTCGGCCGCTTTCCCGAGGCCGACGATCGAGGGGACGTTGTCGGTCCCGGCACGGCGGCCGCCTTCCTGGGGACCGCCGACGAGGAGCGGCTGGAAGCGCGCCTTGCGATTGACGTAGAGCGCGCCCACGCCCTTCGCGGCATGCAGCTTGTGCCCGGAGAGGGAGAGGAAGTGAATCGGCAACTCTTTCAGGTCGATCGCCATTTTCCCGACCGCCTGGACGGCATCGGTGTGAAAAAAAACGCCTTTGCTCCGGCAAAGCGCGGCGATTTCTTCGAGCGGATAAATCACCCCGGTCTCGTTATTCGCCCACATCACGGAAACGACCGCGGTCTCGGGGCGAATGGCCCGCTCCAATTCCGCGAGATCGAGATGCCCGTGCTCATCGACCGGCACGATCGTCGTCTCGCAGCCGCGCCGGCCGAGTGCTTCACAATAATTGAGAACGGCGTTGTGCTCGACCGCGGTCGTGACGATATGCCTGCGCTCGGGCGACATCTGGAGGGCGGAATGGAGCGCGGTGTTATCCGACTCGGTCCCGCCGCTGGTGAAAACGATCTCGTTAGGCTCGCAACCAAGGAGGGCGGCGACGCGTTCGTGCGCGAGATCGATCGCCTCCTTCACCCGGGCGCCGAAACGATGCGAGCCAGAAGGATTGCCGTATTGCGTGGTCAGGAACGGCATCATCTCCTCCAGGACCGCGGGATCGACCCGGGTGCTGGAGTTGTTATCGAGATAAATGACGTCGTTCACCGGAATGACTAATGACAAATGACCAATGACGAATCAATGACGAAGTCCCAATGACTAATGGCGCAGGCGACAGACGCCGTTCATTGGTCATTCGAGCTTGGTCATTCCTTCGTCATTCGTCATTCGTCATTCGTCATTAGTCATTGCCGCGCTCATTCGTCATTGCCCCGCGCCTATTCCGGCGGGCGAGGCTCGTTCCCCGGATGGTGCGCATGATGATGCGTCCAGCGGAAGTAAAGATTGCGCAGGTAAATCGGCAGCGGGAGCCCGGTCGTCAGGATACCGACGGAATCGTGGCGATAAATGGCGAAGTAACTGAGGAGCAAAATCGAACCGAGCGCGCTGCATTCCCAGAAGCCGATCGGGATGACGCTCTTCTTCGCCCGTTCCGAGGCGACCCATTGAATGACGAAACGCAGGCCGAAGATGAGGCTGCCGGCGAGGCCGACAATCTTCCAGGGGTTGAGTGTGATGTGAAACCAGTTGGTCATGGCGGCGAGATCAGGTGCGTCCATAGCGCAGAACCGTTCGACAGAACCAGGCCGCTGAACAGCTTTTTTCTTTGCCTCGGGATTCGCCCCGGGTTCGCTCGGACAAATCTGCGAACCGCCCGGGACCTGAGCTGCGTTTCCGATAGGACGAACGAGATTTTCGCGCGTACACTGCCCGCCAGAGACATTCACCTCATGTCTAAGTCTACCGTCCAGCCGAACGACCCCGCCGCGACCGAGGCGACGAGCGAGAACGCGCGCCACGTCGCCAGGAAACGGCTCAACGCCAGCGAACCCTCCGCCGTCGTCGGCCTCGGCGCTTCCGCCGGCGGGATCGCGCCGCTCCAGCAATTTTTCGCCGACATGCCGGCCGACAGCGACCTCGCCTTTGTCGTCGTCATGCATCTCTCGCCCGAGCACGAGAGCAACCTCGCCGCCGTCCTCCAGCAGAAAACCGCCATGCCCGTGACGCAGGTGACCGGCCCGGTCAAGGTGCTGCGGAACCAGATCTACGTCATTCCGCCTAACAATCAGCTGATGTTCGAAGACGGCCATCTGCTTCTGATCGAGCCGCAGCAGACCCGCGGCCGGCGGATCACGATCGACCTTTTCTTTCGCACTCTCGCCCAGTCCTACGGGCAACGCGCCGTTTCCGTGATCCTTTCCGGGAGCGACTCCGATGGCTCGATCGGCCTGAAGCACGTCCGCGCCCAGGGCGGGGTGACGATCGCGCAGGACCCAAACGAGGCCGAATACGACAGCATGCCGGTGACGGCGATCAGCACCGGGATGGTCGACTGGGTTCTGCCCGTCGGGCAAATGCCGGCGCGCCTGCTCGAGTTCGTGCGCAACGAACGCCGGATGAAGTTGCCGCCCGAGATCGAGGGGGCGGCCGAACCGGACCTGAAGGAACAGGAAGCGCCCGGCGGCGAAACCGTCTCGCAAGAAACCTACGACTCGGCCGATGAAGAAGCCATCGGCAAGGTGCTCTCCGACCTCCGGGCCCAGACCGGCCACGATTTCTCGCACTACAAACGCGCCACCGTCCTGCGCCGGATCGCGCGCCGTCTTCAGGTCAACTCTCTCGAGACCATCCCGCAGTATCTCGATTTCCTCCGCCAGCACGCGGCCGAATCGCGCGCCCTGCTTCAGGATTTGCTCATCGGCGTGACCCATTTCTTCCGCGACCGGGAAGCGTTCGCGGCGCTCGAGGCGCACATCCCGCAGCTTTTCGCGGGCAAGAAACCAGACGACCACGTCCGGGTCTGGGTGGCCGGCTGCGCGACGGGCGAGGAAGCTTATTCGATCGCGATCCTCCTCTGCGAACACGCCGCCGGGCTCGATCATCCGCCGAAGATCCAGGTTTTTGCCTCAGACGTGGATGAACAGGCGATCGCCGATGCGCGCGACGGTCTTTATCCGAGCACGATTGAGGCGGATGTTTCACCGGAGCGGTTGCGGGCGTTCTTCGCGTCCGATCACGGCCGTTACCGGGTGCGGAAAGAGATCCGGGAAAAGGTCCTCTTCGCCGCGCACAACGTCCTCCGCGACGCGCCCTTCTCGCGCCTCGACCTCATCTCCTGCCGCAACCTGCTCATCTACCTCAACCTCACCGCCCAACGCCAGGTCTTCGACATTTTCCACTTCTGTCTCGTCTCCGGCGGGCTCCTTTTCATCGGCGGCGCGGAGAGCGATTCCGCCGCCAGCGCCCTCTTCTCCACCCTCGATGCGCGCCATCGGCTCTACGTGCGGCGATCGGTCCCGCGCCCGAGCTGGAAAATACCCATTGTCCCGCTCCGCGCCCCGGCATTGCCCGTGGGCACGGCCCGCGCCCGGGGCGCCCGCGCCCTCCCGCCGCTTCTGCCAGTCAAAATGGCCAAAGACACCGACGGGACTTCCGTCCCCTCCGGCCAGAGCCGGCGCGAGGTGCTCTTCGGCGAGCTGCACCTGAAGCTGCTCGAGCAATACGGGCCGCCTTCGCTCGTCATCAACGACATGCACGATATCGTCCACCTCTCCGAACATGCCGGGCGTTATTTGCAGTTCGCCCCGGGCGAAATCAGCGCCAACCTCCTCAAGGTCGTGCACCCGGCCCTGCGCATCGAGTTGCGCACCGCCCTCTTCAAGGCCGAACAGAGCAAGGAAACGGTCCGAGGCGCGCCCCAGGCGACCGAAGTGGCGGGCAGCACAGAAACGATCACGGTCAGCGTTTGCCCGATCCGGCAGGATGGGGTGGAGGAGGATTTTTTCCTCGTCCTCTTCGAGCAGGAACATGATCTCGCCGCCCCGGCGGCGCCGGCCCAGGCGGACGCGATCAATCGCGATCTCGACGACGAGATTCAGCACCTGAAAGAGCAGCTCAACGCCACCGTCGAGCAGTACGAGGCGACCAACGAAGAGCTCAAAGCCTCCAACGAAGAGCTCCAGGCGATGAACGAGGAGATGCGTTCCGCGACCGAGGAACTGGAGACGAGCAAGGAAGAACTCCAGTCGGTCAACGAAGAGCTCACGACCGTGAACCACGAGCTCAAGAGCAGCGTCGAGGAATTGAGCCGGGCCAATGCCGACCTCACCAACCTCATGGCCTCGACCGATATCGGGACCGTCTTTCTCGATCGCCAGTTGCGGATCGAGCGTTTCACCCCGAGCGCGCAGAAGATTTTCAATCTCATCCCGGCCGACATGGGCCGGCCGCTCTCCGACATCACCCACAAGCTCGCCCACGAGAGCTTCATCGAGGACGCCGAGCAGGTCCTGCGCGACCTGCGCACGATCGAACGCGAAGTGCGAGTCGGCGAAACGGGCTGGTACCTCACCCGGATCGCCCCCTATCGCACCGGCGAGGATCGCATCGCGGGCGTGGTCGCCACTTTCATCGACATCACCCGCCGCAAAAATGCCGAGGACGAGCTGCGCCAGAGCGAAGCCCGCATCCGGCGCGCCCTGGAGATCGACACCGTCGGGGTGATTTTCCTCAATTCCGAGGGGCAAATCACCGATACGAACGACGCCTTTCTGCGCATGAGCGGCTACAGCCGGAGCGAAGTGGCCAAGGGCCTGGTGCACTGGAAAGAACTGACGCCCAGGGAATGGCAGCCGCTGACCACGACCGCTCTCGATCAACTCAACCAGGAAGGCAAGACCGGCACCTACCAGAAAGGAATATCTGCGCAAGGACGGGACGCGGTGGTGGGGCCTCTTCAGTGCCGCCAGGCTGACTGACGATCTCTCGGTCAAGTACGTCATCGACATCAGCGAGCAGAAAGAGGCCGCGGAAGCGCTGCGCGAGAGCGAGGAGCGCTTCCGCCAGTTCGCCGAGAACACGACCGACGTTTTCTGGATCATCAACACGGCGACGCGCCAGCTCGAATATCTCAACCCCGCCTACGAAGAGATGTTTGGCGAAGCGCGCGAGCACATCCTGCGCGACATCAATCGCTGGCAGGAGATCATTCACCCCGCCGATCGCGAAATCGGCGACGACATGCTCGACCGCCTCGCGCAGGGGGAAACCATCACCGTCGTTTACCGCATCGTCCGGCCTAACGACGGCGCGATCCGCTGGATTCGCGACAGCGGCTTCCCGATCCGCGATCCGCAGGGAAAAATTTCACGGGTCGCCGGCGTCCTCCAGGATATCACCGAGGACCGGGAACGGGGCGAGGCGCTGGCCGAGAGCGAAGAACGTTTCCGGCTCCTGATCGAGGGCGCGCCCGATTACGCCATGTTCCTGCTCGATCCCGGCAACCAGATCATCTACTGGAGCGCCGGGGCCGAGCGCGTCTTCGGCTGGAGCGCGGATGAAGCGCTCGGGCCGGAGCGGCGAGCTCATCTTCACCCCCGAGGATCGGGCCCGGAAACAGGAGGAAAAAGAAATGCAGATCGCCCTGCGCGATGGCGTCGCGCCCGATCGCCGCTGGCACCTGCGCAAGGATGGCAGCCGGGTCTGGATCGACGGCATCATGCGCCGGCTCGACGATGATGCCGGAAACCTCCGCGGCTTCGCCAAGATCGGCCGCGACGCGACCGAGCTCCACCTCGCGGAGGAAGCCCTGCAGAATTCCCACCGCGATCTCGAGCGCCGGGTCGAGGAACGCACCGCCCAGCTCACCGCTCTCAACAAAACGCTCAAGGGCGAAATGAAAGAGCGCGTCGCAGTCGAGCAGGAGCTGCTCCTCATCAGCGAACGCGAAAAACGCCGCATCGGGCAGGACCTGCACGACAGCCTCTGCCAGGAACTCGCCGCGGCCGCCCTCTTCCTCCAGACCGCCGCGCACAAGGTCGAGAAGAAAAACGTGGCCGGCGCCAAAGTCCTCGCCGAAGCCGCCCGCATCGTGAACGACAACGTCGGCCTCGCCCGCGATCTCGCCCGCGGCCTCCACCCGGTCGAGCTTTCCTCCCAGGGCCTGGCCAACGCCCTCCGCGAACTCTCCTTCCGCACCAGCCAGATCCGCAACGTCACCTGCCACTTCGATTGTCCCCGCCAGGTCCGCATCCGCGACGAAGCCGTCGCCCTCAATCTCTACCGCATCGCCCAGGAAGCCGTCACCAACGCGCTCAAGAACGGCAAAGCCACCACCATCACGATCAAGCTCGTGCGCGAAGGCAAAAGCCTGAAGTTAACGATCAAGGATAACGGCAAAGGATTCTCCACCGCCCGGGCGCGCCAGGGCATGGGCCTGCACATCATGAAATACCGGGCCGACGTCATCGGGGCGGAGTTGAGCGTGAAATCGGCCGACGGCAAAGGCGCACTCGTCAGTTGCGTCCTCGAGGCCAGGTAGGCGCCGGCCGCCCGGGGGGAGCCGCTACCCTCCGGCCGTGCCCGGCTGCCCAAAATCGGCCAGAAAATCCATCTCCCCGCTGCCCTCCTGCGCCGGCGCGGCCGGCTGCGCCGGAGTCGGCCGGTAAAGGAACCAATGGCTGTAGGTCCCCGGGCAACCATCGGTCGGGCAGGCCAGGGAAAACTTTTCCGGCCCGCCCTCGATTCGGATGTCGCGTCCGCTGATGATTCGCTCGCAGATCAGGCAAAGGCGCTTGTCATCGACGGTGTACCAGCGCCGTTCTTCATCGGTCAGACGCAGAATTTTCAATCGCTCCTGGGGCGACATCTCCTCGGACATAAACCGCAATAAAGACAAAATCCCTCCGGCCGACAATCGGGCAGCGGGCAAACTGCAGGCTAACGAAAATGCCTATCGCCGGGCAGGACGGCGTTTTACCGTCCCGCTAGAGGCGTAAGGATAGGAGAATTGGCATTACTCGCTTTGGGATGCTGGTCGCAATTACTGGCTCCAGGTAGAGGACCCAGAGCCGGCGTTTGCTCCGATGCTTCAGCGTTTGCCGGACGGCAAGTGGATGTTGAGCAAGTGAGCTGCGAGGCAAAACGTTTAGCCAAGCGACGGGGCGAACCAGCCGTCCGTATGTGCGCTCCGATGGTTGCGGGGACGGCCGTCAACTAAGGCCGCAAGATCCCGGCCGGTGGAGCGAACGGCGGACCGATCACCGGCGACGTGTCCGGCCAGTCCGCTGCCGCAGGCCGGCGACCCACTTTTTCAACTCGGCGAGCGGGAGGAAATTGACGATCCGCTCGCGGGCGATCCCGGCCTGGAGGGCCGCGGCCAGGCCGAGCTCGATAAATTCAAGCTGCCAGGGATGATGGGCGTCCGTGCCTAACGATATCCGGACGCCTTCTTTCCCGGCCGCCTTCAGGAGGGCGCGGTTCAGGTCCTGGCGGTCGGGGTAGGCATCGATCTCGAACGCCTTGTCGAGCCGGGCGGCCTCGGCAAAAAGACGCGGCCAATCGGCCTTGAGCCCGAGCCGGTAGTTATAAACCCGCCCGCGCGGATGCCCGTGAATGTGAACCTGCGGGTTGCGCAGGGCGGCGAGGTAACGCCCGGTCTGGTCGTCGGTCTTGCGCAGGGCGGAATGAAAAGAGCCAAGGACAAGATCGAGCGCGGCGAGCGACTCCGGTTCCATGTCGCCCTCGCCGCGCGGGTTGAGATTCATCTCGAGCGAGCGCAGGACGACGAGCCGATCGCCCGCGGCGCGCAGGGCGGAGTTGGTCGCGGCGATTTCTTCGCCTTGTCTCGTTAGGGCAAGCTCGTCGATGCCGCCGGCGATCCTGAGCCCCTTGGAATGATCGGTGATGGCGATGTATTCGTAACTGCGCGCGCGGGCCGCCTCCGCCATCTCCGCCACGCTGCCCGATCCGTCACTCCAGGTGGTATGCATTTGCAGGTCGCCCCGGAGCCCCTGCGCCCAGGCCGGCTGGGCCGCGAGCAGGTCGCGCGCGTCGGCCAGGGTGAGGAAATCGCGCCGCAGCGGCGGCGGCACGATCCGGGCCGGCGGTTTCTCCAGCCAGGTTTGCAATTGCCGCCCGAGAAAGGGCCCGATGCCTTTCAGCTCGGTGAGCGACCGGCCCGCGGCGAGAAGATCGCGCGCGTGTTCCGGCCAAAGGAAAGCATGACGCGCCGCCCGGCGGAAGGCGCGCTGCCGCATGCCTTCCGCCTCCTCCGCCTCGCGGGCCAGGAGCTCGGCGATGGCGGCGTTCGACAGCCCCCTGCTCAAGGCTTTGCCGAGACGGACTTACCTTTTCACGTCGCCGCGGTCGCCCTGGCCTTTCGGGACCTTGGTTTTGGCCGTGCGCCGTTTGTCGGCCGAGAGCGAACGGCCGATATCGACCTGCTTCGCGAATTCACCCTCTTTGTTGCGCCGCGCATAACGGCGGTCGCCTTTGTGCGGTTCGATGACGGTGCGTTTGCTGGTTTTCGATGCTGTTTTTTTCGTTGTCGCCATGTCGGTATATCGAGTTTGGAGATTTTTTCTGATGTCTGTTTTCTGCGGGTGGAACAAAAAATTATTCGCCGGTCTGCCAGTGCGGGCTCTCGACGGGTTTGGACTCGGGCGAGCCGCGCTGGCGCAGGAAAATGCTCAACAGGACCATCGCGCTGATGGCGAGGAATTCGCTCTGCCAGTTCTGCATCGATTCAAACCAGAAGCGGTCGCTCCGCAGATATTCCCCGAGGGTGATGCCGGACTTGCCGTGCAACATTTGTTCTTCGTTGTAGTTCAGCCTGCCCCCGATCGCGTGCATGAGGAATGAGCCCAGAAAAAGCGCGAAAAACGCGAGGGAGAGGGAGTGCTCGTAGAGGCGCAGGGCGATCCCGCCCCGCCGCACCGGCCAGGGGGCATCCTTTTTATTCCGGGCCCGCCGCGGATCGCGATCGACCGCCTCGGTCGCCCCGGGCTTTTTCGATTCCGCCGAACCTTTTTGGTAAAGGAAGGCGGTGAGGGCGACATACATCCCCATCTGGAGAAACTCCGATTCCCAGTTCTCCATCGTCGCCTCGACAAAATGGGCGCTGCCGAGATACGCCACGAGGCTGACCGGAGGCAGGCCGTGATCGGCCCGGTCGTCGTTGTATTCGCGATGGCCGAAATGGATCTGGCCGCCGATGAAGGCGGTAAAGAAGAGTCCGAGGAGGACGAGGGAAAGGCTGTTCTCGTAGAAGAATTTTTTCAGATGATTTTTGTGCGCGTTTTGCCGGAGGAAAGTTTTCGCTTCTAGGTCGCCAGCGGCGTCTCGGCCGGGCCGGAGATGACGCTGCCGTCGGTGCGGAAACGGGAGCCGTGGCAGGGACAATCCCAGGTCGTCTCGGCTTCGTTCCAGCGCACGACGCACCCCATGTGGGTGCAGATGGCGGAACATTGCTCGACCTT
This sequence comes from uncultured Verrucomicrobiae bacterium, assembly GCA_963768965.1. Lineage (GTDB taxonomy): Bacteria > Verrucomicrobiota > Verrucomicrobiia > Chthoniobacterales > UBA10450 > Palsa-1392. The sequence continues at coordinate 40,606 of CAVYJY010000001.1, forward strand.
GCCCGACGGGTCGCGGTAGGCGGCGACCTTTTTGCCCCGCAGCTTTAGGATCTTGCCTTCGCCCGGCTGGAGCGCGGCGAGTGATTCGCCCTCGGGCGCGGCGAGGCGGGTCTTGACCAGGTAATAGGGATAATCGGCGTTTTCTTTCAGGTAATCCCAGGCGCTGCCTTTGAGTTTCTTGCGCTCGGGCGCGAAGAGGTCGCGCCACGGGTTCTTTTTCTGCGCCGCCCAATCGCTCGCCATCATCGCCCCGAGGGTGCCAAAGGTCATGCCGTTGCCGGAAAAGCCGGTGGCGATGAACTGGCCCGGGCTAAACTCGCCGATGTAAGGCAGGCCGTCATTGGTCTCGATGACCTGGCCGGACCAGCGATGATCGACAATGGCCTGCGGCGCCAGCTCGCGCAGAGCCGACTCCAGCCGGTGGAAACGGCTTTCGGTTTCCTCGACCTGGCCGGTCTTGTGATCTTCGCCGCCGAGGATGGCGTAGTCTTCGTCGCCGTGGCGGTCGACCCGGAGATACTGGTAAGGGTCGCCGGTATCCCAGAAGGAAGCGCGCGGGAGCGAGTCGCGCGGAATGCGCGCGCCGACGGCGTAGCTGGTGTAAAGGGCGAGCTTGGTCTGGAAAGTCGTGGCGCTGACGAGGCCGGCTTCGCCGATCGCCGGGTTATGGGTCGCGAGGACGAGAAGGCCGTAGTTAATCCAATGGCGTCCGAAACGGGCGCGCCGTTTCTTGTCATCGAACTCCTCCGGCTCGGTCTCTTCGAAAAGGTAACTGTTCTGGCCCGGGATGAGCGGGGCGAGGCCGGCGAGATACTTGAGGGGATGGAATTTGGCCTGATTGGAGAAACGAATGCCCGCCCGCTCCATCAGCGGGACGGAATCAAGATAGGCGGCGTCGAAGCCGAACTCGTTCGCCAGCTCGGCGTCCTCGTGAAATTTCTGGAGGTCGGTTTCGCCTTCGTTAGACCGGGGCGCGTGCAAGTAACCGGGCACACGGGTGAATTCGCAGTCGATCTTTTCGCGGGCCACGTTCTCCTCGATCTGGTCGATCGCAGCCGCGCCCGCGTCCCAGGTGGCCTGGGCATGGTCGCGTCCGAAATTTTCCACCAGCTCATGCAGGCGGAGGTCGGTCACGGCGGTGAGGTGCGCGGTGGTATGGCCGGTATCGATGTGGCCGATCCGGCCGCGGTCGACCAGCGCGACGCTCATCCCCGCCCGGCGCAAAAGATAAGCGGTGGTGATCCCGGTAATCCCGCCGCCGACGACCAGGACATCGACGGTGAGAGTTTCGGAAAGCCTGGGGTAGCGAGGGGGTTCGGCGGTGCTAAGCCAGTAAGGTGTCGTATCCATGGTTTATTCGTTAGGGCTTGAGGACGACTTTGATGCAGCCGTCTTTCTTGTCGCGGAAAGTCTTGTAGAGCTCGGGGCCTTCGGCGAGCGGGCGGTTATGGGTGATGACAAACGAAGGATCGATCTCGCCGGCGTTGATCCGGTCGAGCAGCGGCTGGGTGTAACGTTTCATATGGGTCTGGCCCATCTTCATGGTCAGGCCTTTGTTCATGGCCGCGCCCATCGGGATCTTGTCGAGTAATCCGGCGTAGACGCCCGGGATGGAAACGGTCCCGGCTTTGCGACAACACATGATCGCTTCGCGCAGGACATGCGCGCGATCGGTCGCGAGATAGACCGCGGCCTTGGCCTTGTCCATGACGGCATCGAAACTGCCGCTCCCGTGGGCTTCGGCGCCGACCGCGTCGATGCACCGGTCCGGCCCGCGGCCTTTGGTCATTTCCTGGAGGCGATCGTAAACGCTACCTTCGATTTCTTCGAAATTGATCACTTCGGCTTTGCCTTTCTCCTCCGCCATGCGCAGGCGCTCGGGCACGCGATCGATCGCGATGACCCGGCCGGCGCCCAAGCATCCAGGCGCTCTGAATCGCAAACTGGCCGACCGGTCCGCAACCCCAGATGGCAACGGTGTCGCCCGGCTCGATCTCCGCATTTTCCGCCGCCATGTAACCGGTCGGGAAAATATCGGAGAGAAAAAGAACCTGCTCATCGCTGAGAGAGTCGTTCTCGATCTTGAGCGGGCTGACGTCGGCATGCGGGACGCGGAGATATTCCGCCTGGCCGCCGGGATAATGACCGGTGAGGTGGGAGTAACCAAACAAACCGGCGGGCGCGTGACCCATGACCTTGGCGGCGGCTTCGGCGTCGCGGTTGGTCGTATCGCAACAGGAGTAGAGTTCTTTCTGGCAAAAGAAGCAGTCGCCACAGGCGATGGTAAATGGCACCACGACGCGATCGCCGACCTGGAGGTTTTTCACTTCGCGGCCGACCTCGACCACTTGGCCCATTGGCTCGTGGCCGAGGATGTCGCCCTCCTCCATCGCCGGCATGTAGCCGTCGAAAAGGTGAAGGTCGGATCCGCAAATAGCGGTGGAGGTGATCTGGACAATGACGTCGCGTGGGTCCTCGATCTTCGGATCGGGGACAGTGTCGCAGCGAACGTCGCTCTTGCCGTGCCAAACGAGTGCTTTCATAAATAATCTTACGTAGCGGAGGAATTTCCGGATCCGTATTTCCGCGGAAGGGACGGCCAAGAGGAGGCGTGCCCGCGCGGTGCGGTGCGGCGCGTTTTGTCTCAGCGCAGCCGCGTCAGGATTTTTTCTTCTTCGCGCTGCTCTTGGAAGCCTTGCCGCCTTTGCGGCCGCCTTTGCGCGAGCTGACCTTGCTCGACTTCTTGCCCCGGCCGGAACCGCTCTTCTTGCCGCCCTTGTCTTCCTTGTTCACGGTCGCCCAGGCGCGGCTTTCCGCTTCCTTCTTTGAGACGCCCCGCTTTTCGTAGCCTTCTTCGATGTGCTCGGCTTTGCGCTTCTGTTTGTCGGTGTAACTGGACTTATCTCCTTTTGGCATTTGTTCTCCTTTTTTAGGCTGTTGTCCGAAGATACGTTTCAGCCCGCGCCGCTGGCTGGCGGGCTTTCACTGAGCGGCTAGCCGGAAAAAGTCCGAGACCGCGATGCGACATCCGTCGAGGAAACGCAGACGCCCACTTGCTCGGTCATTTGCGAAAAAAAGATGTGGACGCTGGAACGACGACGCAAGAGGCAGAGCGAATTGGGGCTGAGGTAGACGCTATTTACAATCGCGACCCGAGCCGTCTCGCCGCGCGCGTTCGCCCCCAGGTGGAACGCGAGCTGGATCGCTGGCGCGTCGGTGATTCCAAAACCGGCATCACGGGCACGGGCTGGAATCTCGAGCAGGCGCTTGAGAATTGGGAAGCAAACTATCGCGAGGCGACTACCGCCCAGCAGTAACCCACAGCCCGCTCGCGCTGACCAAGCCCGACCTAGAATCGGCCGGTCAGAACAAGAATGAGGACGATCAACAGGATCAATCCAATCCCGCCGGTCGGCATGTAACCCCAACCCGAACTGTAGGGCCAGGCGGGGAAGGCCCCGATTAAGAGAAGGATAAGGATGATGATTAGAATTGTTCCCATAATGTTGGCGCTTTTCTCTAATTCGATTCTCGCCTTGAGCCCGCGTGTCTCCTTTAGAAAGAGGCACGCGATCGTAGTAATTACTCCGATTGATAGAGTGTGAATATCCTTTTAGTCGAGGACCATGAAGACAGTCGTATTGTTCTTTCCAATTTATTGATCCATTGCGGGCACGAGGTCGCGACTGCGGCCAACATGGAAGATGCCCTAAACCTGCTCGATCACTTGCGCTTCGATGTCCTGGTCAGCGACATCGGCCTGCCCGATGGCAACGGGCTCGACCTCGTGGTCGAAGCAAAAAAGCGACAGCCTTGGAAAAAAACGGTTGCCCTGACCGCGCACGAGCGCAGCGGCGAGAAGGAGCGCGGTCTGCGGGCGGGCTTTGATGAATATCTCACCAAGCCCTTCGACTTCCATCAATTGCGCTCGCTCCTGGCCGACGTTCCGAAAGGCGGCGGGGCCGTCCGCGCCTAAAGGCCCGCGGGTGGCGGCAGCTTGGCGGCCGCGCCTTCGCGCCGGAGATCGAACTGCTGCGGGAACAGGATGTGGCGATGATGGAGCGCCATCGTCTCGCGATCGCGGCCATCGACCAGCGCCCCGCAGGCCGGACAACGGTAATGGTGATCGGAGACGGTCTTTTCGGCGGGGGATTTGTCCGTAGTCTTTCGACTCTTTTTCATAATCGTTGGGCAAAAATCCGCGGTTGAAATTTTGCCTGATGAAGACCGACGCCTTCAGCAGGAGATGGAACGCAGAGCGCCTGAAGTTAGCGCGCGGCTCTTTCGAGACTCTTCTGCGTGCCGCCATTCCTGAATCGCCGCGTCGCGCAACGGCCGATGCCTCTTTTTTTCCGAGCGCGGGAAATTTCTCCCGGGTCGGCGCGAAGACCGCTCTCGCGGGCGAAAGTTCCTAAGCTTCGGCGGAGAAAAACCTATTGTTTTTTCGGATTAGGCCCGAAATTGCAATCCAGCGAGGGCTGACCTGCGATTGGTTATGGGGCGAGGGAGGCTTGAGCGGCAGGCGCTTAGAGGAACCTTCCGGGCTCCAGCAGCCACATGAAAGCACTGAAAAACGCTCCGCCGAACGCAAAATCGATCAAGCGCACCATCCTCCTGGTCGATGATCACCCTCTCTTCCGCAAAGGGATGACGCAGCTGCTCGATTCGCAAAATGATCTGCAAGTCGAGGCCGAGGCCGACAACAGCGGAGGCGCTCTCAACGCCATCCGCTCCAAGCGATTCGATCTCGCGGTGGTGGACATCGGTCTGCGCGGCGGAGCCAACGGGATCGAGCTGACGAAAGCCATCAAGGCCGAGAAGCCCGACCTGCCCGTGCTCGTTGTCTCCATGCACGACGAGGCGCTCTATGCGGAACGCGCCCTGCGCGCCGGCGCGCGCGGTTACGTCATGAAACGCGAAGCGCTCGATTCCATTCTCCAGGCCGTCCGGAGCGTGATTAATGGCGAGATTTACATCAGCCCGAGCATGACGAAGCGGATGCTCTTCGATCACATCAACGGCGGCGGCGAAGCGCGCTCTGCGGTCGATCGCCTGACCGATCGCGAACTGGAAGTTTTCCAATTAATCGGGGACGGCCACGACATGCACGAGATCGCGGGCGAGCTGCACCTGAGCAAAAAAACCGTCGAAGCCCACCGCGCCAACATCAAGGAGAAGCTCGGCGTGCCGAGCGCGCGCGAAGTGGTGCGTTACGCGACGCAGTGGGTGACACAGCAACGGTAATTCTCCCTTCGTATCGTAATCGTGCTCATGCTCGTGCTCGAAGCCCCCGGAAATACGAGCACTTCGCGGGGGTAAAACTCCGCCTTCCCTGCTCTGCGGCGATTCCCCCCCGCGTTTCGCAGAGCGAAACGTCTACATGCACTCGCTTCATCCGCGATTACCGTTCGCAATGACCGGCCGGGCTGTCCTCTTTCTCACCCTCTCCTTTGTCGCACCCCTGCTCGCGCTCCCGGCACCCGATCCGAAACCGAATCCGCAGATCAGCGCGGTGGTGAAGGAAATCTCCGCGAAAAACATCGAGGCCAGCATTCAAAAACTGGTCAGCTTTGGCACCCGCCACACCTTCTCCGACACAAAAAGCGAGACCCGCGGGATCGGGGCCGCGCGCCGCTGGCTGCACTCGGAATTTGAGCGTTACGCCAAGGATTCCGACGGCCGGCTCCAGGTCGCGCTGGACAAATTCATCCAGCCGCCGGACGAGCGAAATCCCGAGCTGGTGGAGGTGGTCAACGTCGTCGCCACTCTCCCGGGCGAACAGCCGGAAGCGCGCGACCGCATCTACGTCGTGAGCGGACATTACGACTCGCGCGTGAGCGATCCGATGAACGCCACGGCCGACGCGCCGGGCGCAAACGACGACGCCTCCGGGGTCGCCGCCGTGCTCGAACTGGCGCGGGTCATGTCGCAGAAAAAATGGGACGCCACCCTCGTCTTCCTGGCCGTGGCCGGCGAAGAGCAGGGGCTCTTCGGTTCCACCCACTGGGCGCGGATGGCCAAGGAAAAAAACTGGAACATCGCCGGCATGATCACGAACGACATCATCGGCAGCTCGCACGCCGAAGGGGGCAAATTCCCCAGTACGCGCGTGCGGGTTTTCGCCGAAGGCGTCCCGCCTCTCCGGGAAATGTCCGAGGCCTGGCTGAAACAGATCAAGACCGGGGGCGAAAACGACAGTCCGGCCCGCCAATTGGCCCGCTTCATCAAGACCCAGGGCGAACGTTACGTGCCCGGGATGACAGTCGACCTCGTCTATCGCAAGGATCGTTACCTGCGCGGGGGCGATCACTCGCCTTTCCTCGAAGCCGGCTACGCGGCGGTGCGGATGACCGAGCCTAACGAGGACTACCGGCACCAGCACCAGGACGTGCGGCAAGAAAACGGCGTCCAGTTCGGCGATCTGCCGGAGTTTGTCGATTTCGAATATGTCGCGCAGATTTCTCGGATCAATGCGGCGTCGTTAGGCGCGCTCGCCCTCGGTCCGGCCGCCCCGAGCGGAGTCGAGATGGAAACGAAAGAGCTGACCAACGACACCACCCTGCATTGGCAGGCGAACAAGGAACCCGATCTCGCAGGCTACGAAGTGCTCTGGCGGGAAACGACCGCGCCGCTCTGGCAGCGCTCGCAGGCGGCGGGGAAGGAGACTCGTTTCACGCTCCCGAAAGTCTCGAAGGACAATTATCTTTTTGGCGTTGCCGCGATCGACGCCGATGGTAACCGGAGCCCGGCGGTCTATCCGGTGCCCTCGGCGAAATGAAGTTTTACCCGCTCAGTCACGTCAGACCGAGCGAATTACAAAAGGAGTCACACATGAAACGGTCCATCATTCTCGCTTCGCTACTCGCGGTCGTCCTCCCGCTGGGCGCTTGCCGCACAGTGCACGACGCCGCCGTCACCACCTTCCGGGTCGTCGATACCCCGCACCAATACGTCCGCCGACAGCTCGGGGTGGACGAAGGCCCGCAGCAAACCACCACCACGACCACGACCGAGGTTTATTCCGACTCGACTTATCCGCCGTCGCAGCCTTACGCGGTGCAACAGCAGGCCCCACCGCCGCCCCCACCGGTGCAGACCCAGCGCCGCGTCGTCGCGACCGAGCAGGCCACGCCTCCGCCGGTTTCCCGGTCGACCCCGCCGCCCCGGGTGAGCACACGCGAGAGCGCGCCGCCCACGACCACTTCGACCGAGCGCACCGCTTCGTCGCAAACCTCGGAGCTGCCCTACGCCAAGCCTGTCCCCGGCAAACCCGGGTATGTCTTCAGCCCGTTTGATAAAAATGGCGGCTACGTTGACGTGACCGGATACAGCCCGGGGCAAAAGGTGAAGGATCCCTACAGCGGGAAGATTTTCCTCGTTCCGTGATGTAGACGCCTCCCTCTGGGAGGCGCGGGGGTGGACTTCGCGGGGAGAGTTGGCTGCCGGGGGCGCTCACCCCGCGCTTCGCAGAGCGAAGCGTCTACAATTTGTCTTCGAGCGCCTTTACCCGCGCGAAAAGTTTCCCCAGCCGCCGCACCCAGGCGAGATGTTGCATCGAGTCCTTGAGCGGCTCGGCCGGGGTCGCCCACCAGGTGCCGCCGTGCAGGCTTTTCGAGACTCCGGTTTGCGCCCCGATCATGGTGCCGTCGTCGATCTCGATGTGACCAATAATCCCGGCCTGTCCGCCAATGATGACACGCGACCCGATCCGCACGCTCCCGGCGATCCCGACCTGCGCGACGATGATGGAATGTTTCCCGATGACGACGTTGTGCGCGATCTGGACCAGGTTATCGATCTTCACGCCCTCCTGGATCCAGGTCCGGCCAAAGCGCGCCCGGTCGATCGTGGTGTTGGCGCCGATCTCGACGTCGTTATCGATCTGCACGATCCCGATCTGCGGCACTTTTTTGTGGCCGCCCGTCGCCATTTCGAAACCAAACCCGTCCGAGCCGATGACGGTGCCGCTGTGAATGATGACCCGCTCCCCGATCCGGGTGCGTTCGCGGATGGTGACGTTGGGATAAATGAAACTGCCCGCGCCAATCGTCGATTCGTGTCCGACATAACTGTTGGCCCCGATCCGCGCGCCGCGGCCGATCTCCACCCCGGGCTCGAGGACGGCGCCGGCGCCGACGAAAACGTCTTCGCCTAACGACGCGTCGGGCGCGACGACCGCCGTCGGATGAATCCCCGGCGCGAAGGAAATCGGCTGCGGGGCAAACTTGAGCACGACCTGCTCAAACGCCTTGCTCGGATTCGCCGACCCGGATCTGCGCGCCGACAATTTCCTCCTCGAAATCGGCCGGCACGAACGCGGCCGAGGCGCGCGTTTTGCGAAAGGCGGCGAGGTAACGCGGATTGCCGTAGAAGGTGATCTCGCCCGCCGTCGCTTCCGCGAGCGAAGCCGCGCCCGTGATCGTTAGGCCAGGATCGCCGCGCAATTCCCCGCCGCACATTTCCGCCAGCTCTCGCACCGTGAAGGTCATCGCTGCCATGTTGTAGCCGGGCGCGCCGACCCCGGCAACCGTTGTCCTCGGCTTTTCGATCTAGCCGCCGTCGGCAAACCCGGGATAAAGCGTCATCCCGCCGTCAACGAAAATGGTCGCGCCGGTGATGTAATCCGACGCATCGGACGCGAGCCAGACGACGGCGCGGGCGATGTCTTCCGGCTCACCGACCCGGCCGCCGGGAATGAGCTTGAGCAATTTTTTGCGCGCGGCCGGTGTGGCCCACGCCTCGCGGTTGATCGGCGTCTTGATCGCGCCCGGCGCGATGCTGTTGACCCGGATTTTTTTCGGCGCCAGCTCCTGCGCCATGCTTTTCATGAGCTGCATGATGCCGCCCTTCGAGGCGGCGTAGTTCACGTGGCCGGCCCAGGGGATGACTTCGTGGACCGAGCTAATGCAGATAATTTTCCCGGCCGCCCGCGAAATCTTCGGCACGACCCCGCGGCGCAAAAATTCGCGGACTGCCTCGCGCGCGCAAAGAAATTGCCCGGTCAGGTTCACGCTGATGACGCGCTCCCATTGCTTGAGCGTCATCTCGTGGAACGGCGCGTCCTGCTGCAGCCCGGCGTTGTTAACCAGGATGTCGAGCGTGCCGAAGCGCTTGAGCGTTTTCGCGAACATCGCCTGCACCTCTTTCTCCTTGCTCACGTCGGCCTTGATCGCGAAGGCCTCGCCCCCCGCCTCGCGGATCGCCGCCACCACCCGCTCCGCTTCGTCGGCGCTGGAATGATAATTCACCGCCACCGCCGCCCCGGCCGCGCCGAGCGCGAGCGCGCAGCCTTCGCCGATCCCGGAACTGCCTCCGGTGACGAGCGCTTTTTGGTTCTGCAATGGGCTTGGAGCAGCGGACATGACTTCGATTACAAATCGAAGCTACGTGGCGCCGATTTGCAATCGGCGAAACGGTCGCCTGAGATCGCGCCCAGAGGCCAGGCAACCCGTCGCCGCGAAGCAAAGAGCGGGCACAGATCTAGCTATTTCAAGCGTGCGGCCGGCGGCCGTGACCGCAATGGCAACAGCAATCCTCAACCCACACTCGCAACTGCCCACCAAACCAGATGAAAACGATGCGAAAAGAACCGAGGCCACACCTCTCGAAATCGTTCCGGCAACGAGTGCGGACTATTTTGAAGTCATTGCCCAGGCTACGAATGATGCGGTTCGGGATTGGGATGTAAGAACCGGCGCCCTCGCCTGGCCCCGCGGCCTGGAGAGTCTGCTCGGTTTCAAACCTTCCGCCGAATGCAACGAGATCGGTTTCTGGCTCCGCCAAATTCATCCCGACGACCTCGCGCGGGTGCAGGATAGTCTGCGCCTCGCCTTCGCCGGGACGGGCGAGCGCTGGTCGGGTGAATATCGTTTCCGACGCGCGGACGGCGAATATCTCCACATCCTCGAGCGCGCCCTCATCCTGCGCCATTCCGATGGGACGGCGCTCCGCCTGGCCGGGCCGATGATGGACGTGAGCACGCGCAAGCAATTACAGGCCGAGGCCTGCCGTTCCCAGCGCATGGAAGCTTTCGGCCAGTTGGCCGGCGGGGTCGCGCATGATTTCAATAATTTCCTCACCACGATCATGGGTTACAGCGACCTGCTCCTCTCCGAGAGCTCGGTCAAAGGCCGCGTCGCCAGCCAGATCAAGGAAATCCGCGCCTCAGCCAATCGCGCGTCCGCCCTCACGAACCAGCTCCTCGCCTTCAGCCGCCGCCAATCCCTCGAGCCGACCGTCTTCGAGATCAACGCTCACATTTCGAATCTCGAGCGCACCCTCCTCCGCCTCCTCGGTGATAACATTTCGATCGAATGCCATCTCCACCAGGAGAAGGGCGCGCACGTCAAAGTCGATGCCGGCCAGCTTTCGCAAATCATTTTGAACCTCGCGGTCAACGCCCGTGACGCCATGCCGCAGGGCGGTCTCCTCACCATCACCACTTCCACCCTCGAGATCCTGTCCGCCGGCGGCACCCCTGCGGTCGGGGCGAAAATTCCGCCGGGCGAGTATGTCGTGATCGAAGTGGCCGACAACGGCCACGGCATGACGGAGGAGATCAAGGCGCATCTCTTCGAGCCATTTTTCACGACCAAGGAATCGCACCGCAGCGGCCTCGGCCTCGCCACCAGTTACGGCATCGTTAGGCAAAGCGGCGGCCACATCAGCGCCGAGAGCGTGCTCGGGGAAGGCTCCATCTTCCGGATTTTTCTGCCCCGTCATCCCGCGCCGCCGGTGACGAATTATCGCAAACCCGGCCCGCGCAAAAACGTCGCCGGCACGGAAACGATCCTGGTTTTGGAAGACGAGGTCGGCGTCCGCCATCTCTCCGTTCGCGTCCTGCGCAATCTCGGCTACGACGTCCTCGAAGCGGCCCACGGCGAGGACGCCAAACGCCTCATCACCCGCGCCGGCGCGACGAAGGTGCATCTCCTTCTCGCCGACATGGTGATGCCGGAAATGAGCGGGCGCGATTTTGCCGATTGGCTCCGCCAGACCAGCCCGGAAACGAAAGTCATTTTCATCTCGGGTTACCTCGAGGAATCGGTCCACCCGCGCGACCGGCGCCAACCCGGGATGAGTTTCCTGGCCAAGCCGTTTAATGCCGACGAGCTCGGGGCCAAAGTGCGCGAAGTGCTCGACGCCGAGCTGACGCGAAAAGGCGCGCCGCTTTAAATCGTTAGATCGAACGGGGGCTTGAGTATAATCTCGCCCGTTGACCACGTTCCACGAGATCGAAGCAGCCGCCGCGCGCATTAAAGGCGCGGTTTACGAGTCGCCCTGCACGCAATCGATTCCGCTGAGCGAGCTGACCGGGATGCAGATCTACTGCAAGCTCGACAACCTCCAGCGCACCGGGAGCTTCAAGGAACGCGGCGCGCGCAACGCGCTCGTCCAGCTCCCCGACGCGCAGAAAAAGATCGGCGTCATCGCCGCGTCCGCCGGCAATCACGCCCAGGCGCTGGCTTACCAGGGGCGATTGTTAGGCGTGCCGGCCACGGTCGTGATGCCGAAGTTTGCGCCCCTGATCAAGATCAACAATTGCCAGAAACTCGGCGCCACCGTCGTCCTGGAAGGGAAGGATTTCGCGGAAGCGAAAGCGCGGGCGCATGAGATCGCGAAGGAAAAAGGTCTGGCCTATATCGACGGCTACGACGATCCCGCGATCATCGCCGGGCAAGGAACCGCCGGGCTTGAAGTGGTGGCGCAGGTGCCGGATCTCGACGCGGTCATCGTGCCGGTCGGCGGCGGCGGATTGCTCGCGGGCGTTTCGCTCGCCGTGAAAACGCTCCGGCCGGAAGCAAAAATCATCGCGGTCGAGGCCGATCATGTCGCCAGTTTCTCCGCCGCCCTGGCCGCGGGTAAACCGGTCCACATCGAAACCCGCCCGACCCTGGCGGACGGTCTCGCCATTGCCCAGGTCGGGAAAAACGCCTTCGAGATCGCGCGCCAGCACACCGACAAAGTCGTGCTCGTGAACGAGGAACAAATTGCGCTCTCCATTCTGCGCCTCGTCGAACTGGAAAAATCCGTCGTCGAAGGCGCCGCCGCCACGCCGCTCGCCGCCTGTCTTTCCGGGCAGCTCGCGGAACTGGCCGGCAAACGCGTCGTCCTTCTCCTCTGCGGCGGTAACATCGACCCCAATGTCCTCAGCCGCGTGATCGAGCGCGGGCTGGTGGCCGATGGACGGCTCTCGCGTTTCAAGGCCATCATCAGCGATCGCCCGGGCGGTCTGGCCGACCTGACTGCGCAGATCGCCGCGGTTGGCGCGAGCATCAAGCAGGTCGTGCACGATCGCGCTTTCGCCAGCTCCGATGTCTCCGCGGTCAACGTCCTTTGCACGGTCGAGACGCGCGACCGCGAAGCATCTCGAGGAAGTGCTCGCGCGCCTGCAGGCCAACGGCGTGAAGACGACCGACGCTCGCTAATTGTAGACGTTTCGCTCTGCGAAACGCGGGGGGAAAACGTCGCTGCTCGCAAACTTCATTTGCCAATCCCCGCCCACGCCCGCGCTTCGCAGAGCGAAGCGTCTACATCTTGAATCGCTCCCGTTCCCCCGTAGGATGCGCAATGGATTCGGTTGAGACTCAGGTGCTGGCAAAAGACACCCCGCCCAAGGCAAAAAAAACCAATGCACCTGAGCCCGGTCACGACGAGGAGCTGAGCCGCTTTGTTGCCCGCCACATCGGACCGAATGAAGAGGAAATCAGCGCCATGCTGGCCGCGGTCGGCTTTGAAAAGCTCGACGACCTGATCAACGCCACTGTCCCGAAAGATATTCGCCTAACGAACCCGCTCGACCTCCCGGCCGGGAAGTCGGAACAGGAAGCGCTCGCCGAACTCCGCCAGCTCGCGCAACAAAACAAGGTCGTGCGCAACTTCATCGGCGCCGGTTATTCCGATTGCGTTGTCCCGCCCGTGATCCAGCGCAACATCCTGGAAAATCCCGGCTGGTACACCGCCTACACTCCTTATCAGGCCGAAATCGCGCAGGGCCGCCTCGAGGCGCTGCTCAATTTCCAGACCATGATCACCGACCTGACCGCGCTCGACATCGCGAACGCCTCGCTCCTCGATGAAGCGACCGCCGCGGCCGAGGCCATGGCGCTTTGTCACGCCGTCGTCGGCGGGCGTCGCACTTTTTTTGTCTCGGAAAGCTGCCACCCGCAAACCATCGCGGTCGTGCAAACGCGCGCAAAACCGCTCGGCCTCGAAGTCGTCGTCGGCAATCACGTCACTTTCGAATGCGATGACCAGGTCTTCGGCGTCCTTCTGCAATATCCCGCGACCGACGGCGCGATTATCGATTACGAGACGTTCATCAAGTCGGCCCACGAGGCCGGCGCGCTCGCGATCGTGGCGGCGGATATTCTCGCGCTCACGCTCGTTAGGCCGCCGGGCGAAATGGGCGCCGACGTCGCGGTCGGTTCCACCCAGCGCTTCGGCGTTCCGTTAGGCGGCGGTGGCCCGCACGCCGCTTATTTCGCCACCCGCGACCAGTACAAACGCCACATGCCGGGACGCCTCGTCGGCGTCTCGCACGACGCCGCCGGCCGCCCTGCCTACCGCCTCGCGCTCCAGACACGCGAGCAGCACATCCGGCGCGACAAGGCCACGAGCAACATCTGCACGGCCCAGGTCCTCCTCGCCGTCATGGCCTCGATGTATGCGGTTTATCATGGACCGGAAGGCCTGCGCCGGATCGCCCGCCGCGTCCACGACCTCACCTGCCGGTTGGCCGATCGCCTCGAGCAGCTCGGTTACACCCTCGCGCACGAGGCGTTTTTCGACACCATCCACCTCGATCTCGGGGCCCGGGGCAGCGCCGAATTCATCCGCCGGGCGGCCCAGCAAAACTGCAACCTGCGCGAGCTCGGCCCGCATCGGATCGGCATTTCCCTTGACGAAGCGACTACGCCTGACGACATCGAAACTCTCGCGGCCATTTTCAGTGAAAACCGCTTCATCCTGCCGGGAGCCGAGGCCGCCTGTCGGAAATCGACCATCGAAAATCGCACTTCGGATTTTCTCACCCACCCGGTCTTCAACACTCACCACAGCGAAACCGAGATGCTGCGTTATTTGCGCCGGCTCGAGTCGCGCGATCTTTCGCTCTGCCATTCCATGATCCCGCTCGGCTCCTGCACGATGAAGCTGAACGCGACGGCGGAGATGTTCCCGATCTCGTGGCCGGAGTTTGCCCGGATTCATCCCTTTGCGCCTAACGACCAGACCGAGGGCTACCGCGCGATGTGCGAGCAGCTCGAAGGCTGGCTGGCCGAGATTACCGGGTTCGCGGCGGTCTCCTTGCAGCCGAACGCCGGTTCGCAGGGTGAATACGCCGGCCTGCTCGCGATCCGCGGTTATCACGAAGCGCGCCAGGAATCGCATCGCAACGTCTGTCTCATTCCGACCTCCGCCCACGGGACCAACCCCGCCAGCGCGGTTATGGCCGGGTTCCGCGTCGTGCCGGTGCGCTGCCTGGAAGATGGCGACATCGATCTCGCCGACCTGCGAACGAAAGCGGACGCGCACAGCAAGGACCTGGCGGCGCTGATGGTGACCTATCCGTCGACCCACGGCGTGTTTGAAACCACCATCCGCGAAATCTGCCAGATCGTGCACGAGCACGGCGGCCAGGTTTACATGGATGGCGCGAACATGAACGCGCAGGTCGGTCTTTGCCGCCCGGGCGACATTGGCGCCGATGTTTGCCATCTCAATTTGCACAAGACTTTTTGCATTCCGCACGGCGGCGGCGGCCCGGGGGTCGGCCCGATCGGCGTAGCGGAGCATTTAACCAAGTTTCTCCCCGGCATCCCCACAATTAACCAACAACCAGGAACCAATAACTCGGCGCATCCGGTCTCTGCCGCGCCCTATGGTAGTGCAAGTATCTTAACGATTTCCTGGATGTACATCCGCATGATGGGCGCCGCCGGCCTAACGAAGGCGACGGAAGCCGCGATCCTGAACGCGAACTACATTGCAAAACGGCTCGACCCGCATTTCCCGGTCCTTTTTAAAGGCAAACACGGCCTGGTCGCGCATGAATGCATCCTCGACCTGCGCCCCTGCAAAAGCGCCGGCGTGGAAGTGGAGGACGTGGCCAAGCGGTTGATGGATTACGGCTTTCACGCCCCGACCGTTTCCTGGCCGGTCCCGGGCACGGTCATGATCGAGCCGACCGAGAGCGAGCCGAAACACGAGCTCGATCGTTTTTGCGAGGCGATGATCGCGATCCGGGGCGAGATCGACGCCATCGGCAAGGAAGGCGCCGACCGCAAAAACAATCTCCTCAAAAACGCACCGCACACCGCGGAGCAGGTGACGGCGAACGAATGGGATCATCCTTATTCCCGGGAAGAGGCGGCCTATCCGGCGGACTGGACGCGGCAGCAGAAATTCTGGCCGGCGGTGGCGCGGATCGACAGTGTCTACGGTGACCGCAATCTCTTCTGCACCTGTCCGCCGATGGAAGAGTTTAACGAAGAGAAATAGCGCGCGGCTCCGACTCCGGGGAGCTGACGCCTCCCGCTAATGCGTTTCGTTAGGCCGAGAGGTGAATCGTGCCTTCCACGTAGGTCACCGCTTCGCCGCCGATCCCGACCCGGTCGCCGCGATCTTCGCAGAAGAGCTCGCCCCCGCGCGCCGATACCTGCCGCGCGAAAAGCTCGCGTTTCCCGAGCCGCTGCGACCAGTAGGGGATGAGCGTGCAATGGGTCGAGCCCGTGACCGGATCTTCCGGGATGCCGGCCGCGGGAGCAAAATAGCGCGAGACGAAATCGCAATCGTCGCCCGGCGCGGTCACGACCACGCCTTGCGCGTCCAGTTTGGCAATGGCCGCGAGGTCAGGCTGGATCGCCGCGACCTCCGCCTGCGACGCGAAGACGGCAAAGTAGTCGCGCCCGTGCAGCAGCTTTCGCGGGCTCCGCGCCTAACGACGCCGCGACCGGCTGCCCGATCGCCCCCTTCCTCCACCGCCCGCGACGGAAAATCGAGCACGAGACGCTGTCCACTTTGCTCGACGAGCAATTCGCCGCTCTGCGTCTGGAAACGCACTTTCTCACCCGCGTAGCCGCGATGTCGAAAAAGCACATGCGCCGCCGCGAGGGTGGCGTGGCCGCAAAGATCGACTTCGATCGCCGGCGTCATCCAGCGCAGGTCGAAATGCCCGCCGCGCTCGACGACGAAAGCGGTTTCGGGCAGATCGTTCTGCGTCGCGATCGCCTGTAGCTGCTCGTTAGGCAAAAATTCCTCGAGCAGACAAACCCCGGCCGGGTTGCCGGCAAACATCCGGTTGGTGAAAGCGAAGACCTCGAAATACGGGATCGAATTCATCAACGACACTATTCCATCGCCGGAAAAGCGCCCGGTTCAAGCCGCGGTTTTGCGCCAGACCCGCCGCCCGAGCGCGATCGCGGTGATCGTTAGGCCAGCGGTCAGCCCCCACCACATCCCGGAGACACCGAACCGGAGCGGAAAGGCCAGGAACCAGCCAAACGGAATCGAGATCACCCAGTAGGCGAAAAACGCGAGCAGAGCCGGGATCTTCACATCGGCCAGCCCGCGCAGGGCGCCGCCCGCGGAGACCTGGAGCGCGTCGCTCACCTGGAAAGCCGCCGAAACCAGGAGAAGATTTGCCGCCAGCGCGACCACTGCCGGATCGGTCAGGAACAGACCCGCGATGGTGTGATTAAAAAACAAAAAGAGCTGCGCGCTGCCGGCGGTGAAAGCCAGCGCCAGGCCCCAGCCGCTGAGCAGGATCAGGCGCAGGCGCTCGTGCTCCCCCGCGCCCCAGGCTTCGCCCATCCGCACCGTCAGAGCCATGGCCAGCCCGAGCGGGACCATGAAGATGGTGGCAGCGCAGGTGATTGCGACCTGGTGCGAAGCGAGCGCGGCCGGCCCGAGCGTGCCGATGAGGAGCGTCGCCATGACAAACGCGCTCACCTCCGCGAGCAATTGCAGGCTCGCCGGCAACCCGATCCGGATGAGGTCGCGCACCGTCGCCCAATCC
This sequence comes from uncultured Verrucomicrobiae bacterium, assembly GCA_963768965.1. GTDB lineage: Bacteria > Verrucomicrobiota > Verrucomicrobiia > Chthoniobacterales > UBA10450 > Palsa-1392. Next base: position 57,623 of record CAVYJY010000001.1, read on the forward strand.
GGCAGGCGGAACCAATGCAGCGGCACCCACTCGCGCACCGCCGGCGAACGCAGCGACCACCAGAGAATCCCGCCCAGCATCACGAGGCGCGCCAACAGCGTGGCGACCCCGGCCCCATCCAACTCCAGCCGCGGCGCGCCGAGTTTTCCGTAGATGAATATCCAGTTGAAAAAAACGTTCAGCCCGCCCGCCCCGAGCATGATCCAGAAGGGCGGCCACGGTTTGTTCATGGCGTCGGCGTGATTTTTCACCGCCATCGCGCCCATCGCCGGGATCATCGACGCCGCCACGAGGAGAAAATAACGCGGAACCGCGCGCACAATCGCCGGGTCCTGGCGAAAGATCCCGAGATACGGCAGCATCAACCAGACGCCGAGCAGGGTCAGCGCCCCGACCGCAAACGCGAGATAGAGCCCATGCCGCAGCGCGGTCCGGGCGGCTTCGCGATCGCCCGCCCCGCGCGCCTGGGAGACCCGGATCGAGATCGCCATGGAAAAGCCGAGGCCGAAGATGAAGGGCAAATGCAAAACGTTGTTGGCAAACGTCGCCCCGGCCAACGGCAGAACCCCGAGCCGCCCGACCATGATCGTGTCGGCCAGCGCGATAAAAATCTGGCTCAACTGACCCGCCGCAAGGGGCAGGGCGAGCGCCGCGGTGAGGCGGCCCTCACGCCCGAGGCGCCCGAGGATGGTGGTGGAAGAGTGCATCGAAAAATTGAGGCCGGCGCAGGTGTTGTTTAGTCAAAGTGACAATTCGGTAAGAATTGTCTTGCCTTCTTACCCGCGCTTCGCTCTCATCCGCGCGATGAAATTTCAACTGCGCGTCTTATCAACCTCTGCATTTTTAATTTGCGGATGCATTTTCGCTCCGACGGGATTCTCCCAAACCCGTTCCTCATCCGTCCCGCGGCCATCTCGCGTCACCCGGGACGGGACCAGTTTGCCGGAGGAGGACACGAACCTTTCCAACGCCCTCGTCAGGTCGCCGGTCGAGACCGCGCAATTGATCATCGAAGGGACCGATGTGGACCCGGTGGAATATCCCGCGCTGCCGGAAGTGCAGGGAACGCGGATCAATTCGGGCAAGAAAACTTCGTTTGTGAAACCGGAAGAGTTCCCGAGCATCGCGAACAACGATTACCGCGAAGCGCTCGCGACCACGCCCGGCCTGCTCGTGAGCGAAGAACCCTCCTCGCCGATCGTGAATTTCGGCTATCGCGGGCTCGACTCGCAACGGAGCGAGTTCATGCAGGTGCTGAAGGACGGCGTTTCGATCAAGAACGAGCAATTCGGTTTTCCCGAGTCGCACTACACCCCGATCCTCGACGCGGTCGAGCGGGTCGAATTCATCCGCGCGGGAGCGGCCCTGCAGTTTGGTCCGCAACCGGGCGGCGCGCTCAACTTCGTCATGAAAATGCCGCGGCGCGATGTGCCGTTTGAGTTCACGACGAAGAATCTGTTCGGCAGCGACGGTCTCTATCAAAACTACACCAGCGCCGACGGCACGGTCGGGCGGCTCGGCTACTACCTCTACTACGATCATCGCGAGCGGGACGGCTTCCGCACCAACAGCGACTACAACCTGAATAACGGCAGCGCCAAGCTCGTTTTCGACGCCACCGACGACAGCCGGTTCATTCTCACCCTCGACTTTTACGACGAAGAACATGGCGAACCGGGCGGCCTGACCGAAGTGCCGACGCCGGGCGCCTCGCTCTACCAGTTGGATCGCGAAGTGTCGACCCGCCTCTTCGATCGTTTCCGCCTCAAGCGCTACTACGGGATGCTGGAATACCAGAAGGTTCTCTCGGAACGGACGCAGCTCGACATCAAGGCCTTTGGCGGCTACCTCCAGCGCTTCAGCAAACGTCAGCGCGGCGGCGGTTTTGGCGTCGCGCCCGATCCCAACCCGGCGCCCGGTTCGGCCGCGAGCACAAACGACATCCAGGACCGCGAGGACTACACCGAAGGCGCGGAAGTGCGTCTCCGGCACGACTACGACTTTGCGCAAAGCACCTCCACTTTCACCGGCGGACTCTATTTCTATCATGCGTTGCAGGACCGGCATGACGAACGCGGCGCGACGCCGGATGCGGAATCCGGCCTGCTTCGTCGCTTCAATACCGGCGAAACCACCGACGGCGCGATCTTTGCCGAGAACCGCTTTCATTTTGGCCGGCTCTCCATTACGCCGGGGATGCGCCTGGAGTTCTTCCAGCAGAGCCTGGACGAAAAAGTAAACATCACCAAGCCGGCCGACGCGCTCCTCTCGCAATCGGACTTTTCCTTTGTGCCGCTCTTTAGCGTGGGCGCTGGTTACGTGCTGGTCGAGGGCCAGGTTCAGGCCCCGGCGACGGAGTCGTTGAGCAAAGACGGCAAATCGGTCGTCGACGCGGCCACGATGGTGGCGGGCGGTCCGCCGCGGTTGGAAGTTTACGCGACTTTTGCCCAGGCCTATCGCCCCCGCACCTACGGCGAACTGGTTCCGACCGCGCCCGACGGCGTGGTCAACGGCGACCTCAAGGAAGGCGAGTCGATCCAGTTTGAGCTGGGCGTGCGCGGCAAACCGCTGCCTTACCTGACCTTCGATGTCGGCGGTTTCTATTTTGAAGTGACCGACCAGGTCGGAGAAATCACCGGCGTGAATGATGCCGGCGCGACCTTCACCACGACCCAAAACGTGGGCGACGCGCGCTATGCCGGCTTCGAGGCCGCGGTCGAGCTCGATCTTCTCGGGATGATGAATGGCGGAACGGAGAGCCCCTACGGCCGCTTCAATCTTTACGGCAACGTCACCCTGCTCGACGCCGAGTTCACCGCCGGCCCGAACAAAGGCTTCGATACCACCTACGCGCCGGATTATCAGTTCAAGCTCGGCGGCATCTACCGCTACAAGGACGACGTCAAAGTCGGCCTCATCGGCAACCTCGTGGACGATTCCTTCGCCGACGCCAACAACACGCCGTCGCATTTCATCCCCGCCTACACCGTCTGGGATCTGACTGCGGAAGTGAAGTTCCTCAAGGGCCGGCTCGGCGTCTTCGCCGGGATCAAGAATCTGTTCGACGAGGATTTCTACGCCGAGATTCGCGACGAAGGCATCGTCCCGGCTTATGGCCGGAATTATTACGGCGGCTTCAGCGTCAAGTTCTAGTTGTAGCCGCGCCGCGCCTCTTCTTTTTTTGTCATTCTGAGCGGAGCGAAGAACCTCTGACCATTTTCGGGCGCCGGAAGCGTCGTTCCGCGATCCGGTTTGAACCTGAAAAAGGCAGTGATCCTTCGGCCGTCCTGCGGCGGCTCAGGATGACAGGAGAGAGTGGTCTGGCCATGCGCTCGCCACCAGCGTTATGGTGGCGACCGCATGCGCATCCTGATCGCGCCCGATAAATTCAAAGGCTCGTTAGGCGCGGCAGAGGTCGGGCGCAGCATCGCAGCCGGCCTGAAAACATCCCTGCCCGAAGCCGAGCTCGAGATCGTCGCCCTGGCCGACGGCGGCGAAGGCACCACCGAGGCAATCTGCCGCGCGGCCGGCGGTGAATGGACCGAGTGCCGCGCCCACGACGCGCTCGGGCGCGAGATCACGGCCCGCTACGCCTGGCTCGCGGAGTCCGGGCTCGCCGTCTGCGAGATGAGCGCCGCGGCCGGTCTGGCCCAGCTTGCGCCTAACGAACGCGATCCGCTCCGCGCCTCGACTTTCGGCGTCGGCGAAATTCTGCTCGCCACCTTGTCGCGCAATCCACGCGAAATCGTCATTGGCCTCGGCGGAAGCGCGACGAACGACGGCGGCTTCGGTCTCGCCCGCGCGCTCGGGTTTCGCTTTTTTGGAAAAGACGGCCGCGAACTGACCGGGCCGGTCGACGAGTTACTCGATCTCCTCCGAATCGAACCGCCTAACGACCTCGCGCTCCCGCCAATCACGGCCGCCTGCGATGTGAACAATCCGCTCCTCGGTCCGCACGGTGCGACCCGCACCTTCGGCCCGCAAAAAGGAGCCACCCCCGCACAACTCGATCTTCTCGAGCGTTCCCTCGCCCGCCTCGCGGAAGTCGCGGCGCGCACTTTTCACTCCGACCAGCGCGACGCTCCGGGCGCGGGTGCGGCGGGCGGGCTCGGGTTCGGTCTGCTCACTTTTTGCAGTGCGAGAATTCGTTCCGGGTTTGAAGTGGTGGCGGCGGCAACCGGCCTGCGCGCTAAAATCGCTCGCGCCGATTTCGTCATCACCGGCGAAGGCAAACTCGACCGCCAGACTCTGACCGGCAAAGGCCCGGCCGGGGTGGCGCAGCTCGCTCGCTCGTTAGGCAAGCCCGTCTTCGCCATCGTCGGGCAGATGACGGAGGATGCGGAAGTGCACCGCCTTTTCGACGGCGTTCTTACTTTGGATGACACCAGTCCCGGTTACCGCGAGACCGCACGCTTGCTCGAGGCCCGGGCCAGGGAACTCGCATCCAGTCTGCACTGAAGAAAGACGCCAGCAGTCGCGATCCTGGACGAGCGCCTAAGGGCCGATCATCCGGCGCGATAGCGCATCGCCACCTCGACGTATTTCAACGCCCAGCCCTTGAGTGCGGTTTGTTCTTCGAGACTCAGTTGCCTAACGACCTTCCCGGGAGTGCCGAGGACGAGCGAACCGGGCGGCACTTTCATCCCGGCGGTGACGAGCGCCCGGGCCCCGATGATGGAGCGCGCGCCGATTTCCGCGCCGTCGAGCACGATCGCGCCCATTCCCACCAGCACTTCGTCGCCAATCGTGCAGGCATGAATGACGGCAGCGTGACCGACCGTAACCAATTCGCCAACAAGCGCGGGAAACTCGTCCGAGACGTGCACGATCGCGCCATCCTGGATATTGCTCCGCGGCCCGATCGCGATCCGGTTGATGTCGCCACGCAAAACCGCGCCATACCAGACGCTCGCCTCCTCGCCTAACGACACCTCCCCGATGACCGTGGCGTTGGCGGCAACATGCGCGCTCGGATGAATCGACGGTCCGGCGCGCAGCCGGCGCTCGATCGATTCCAGCCCGGTCTGCCTTTCGTTAGCGCCCATCGAGCGGAATCTACCCGCCTGCGCTCGGCGTCAAAGCTTGCGCGCCAACTGCCGCGCCGCCGCTGCCGCCTCCCCCATGACCAGCGGCACGGTCGCAAATGTCGCCGCCGCCGCGACCAGGCACCAGACGCAAAACGCCTTGTGCTTCGCCCATTGATCGTAGGTCAGCTTCGCCGCCTGGAACGCGTCGGCGGTGGCCTTGCCCGCGAGCGCGAGCGGGATCCAGGGCTGACTTTGGACGCGATCTTTTCCGCCCATCGCGGCCAGGCCCATCGTCACGGCGTAACTGCCGAGCCCGATGACGGCGTCGGGCGTTTCCAGCATGGCGTAGGCTTCCTCGGAGGCGTCGACCTTGTCGGCGTCCATCATCGGCAACGGCAAGTCCGGCAGACTGCGGATGAGACCGGTCTGGTAAAGCGCGATCAAGCCCATGCAGCCGATGGCGGTGAGGGATAAGGCGATGACCCCGCGGCGTTCCTCGAGAAAATTTCCCGAGTCGTGGCGCAATTGCGCACTGAGTTGTTTTGCATTCATAAATTCTTTCGGTTGGCGAAGAGGAAGCCGGCCGTGGCGCAGACCCCTGCGACGAGCGCGAGCGGGCCGCGATTCTGGTTCAGCCAGAATTGGGCGCTGAATTTTTTCGCGCGGGAATCGAATCGGCCGTGCGCCCCGTGGTCGCCGGCCAGGGGCTGGTGGAGATCGTTAGGCTTGGCCGGATCTTCCGGCGTATCGGTCTGCTGGCCTTCGTAGCCGGTGCGCCCGAGATAATAATCGAGCAGGCCCGGGAAGATCTTGTTTCCAAAAATCGCCTGCACCACCGGGCCGCCGACCAGGACTTCGCGGCGTTTCTGGTGCGCGGCCCAATGGATTGCGCGCGCCGCCACTTCCGGCTGGAAAATGGGCGGGACCGGTTGTGCTTTCCGCGGCAGGCGGCTCTTCGTCCAGTCAAACTGCGGCGTGTTCAAGGCCGGCAGTTGCACCATCGTGACATGCACCTTGCTCCCGTCGTGGATCAGTTCGCAGCGGAGCGAATCGGTGAAGCCGCGCAGGGCCGCTTTCGCCGCGCAATAGGCGCTCTGCAAAGGAATGCTGCGATAAGCGAGCGCGGAACCCACCTGCACGATCGTCCCGCGATCGCGCCGCTGCATTCGCTGCAGCGCCGCCATCGTGCCGTGGACCGCGCCGAGATAAGTCACCTCCGTTACCCGCCGGAAATCTTCCGCCGTCATTTCCCGGATCGGGGAAAAGACGCTGACCATGGCGTTGTTAATCCAGATATCGATCGGCCCGAATTCCTCTTCGACCTGAGCGGCCGCGGCTTCGACCGCGGCCGCATCGGCGACATCGACCGGCAGGACAAGCGCGCGCCCGCCCGCCGCCTCGACTTCGCGCCGCGCCGCTTCCAGGCTGTCGGTCCCGCGCGCGAGCAGACCGATTCGCGCGCCCGCGCGCGCGAATTCGCGGACGGTGGCGCGGCCGACGCCGGCCGAAGCCCCGGTGATAACGACGACTTCAGGTGGAGCGGAGCGGTTCATGAAAATGATGCGGGCGGGTCTCGATGTTTCGCCGCCGCGCCACGAAGCGGTTGTGAATTTTGTGCAGGAAAGAGAACGGCAGGCGCGCGAAATAGAGCGCCAGGAGGAGAAGATAAACGGCGGTCGTGCGATACGGCCCGTGCTCCTCGTAACGGCGTGGACTGGTTTCTATTTCCTCCCGCAGTTGCCGGACCCGCCCGACCCGCCGGAGGGCGCGATAAAATTCCGCGTCTTCGAGCAAGGGCAGATCGGGATAAGCGCCGGCGGCGAAAAAGGCGTCGCGCCGGCAGAAGAATCCGTGATCGCCGAGCGCGATCCGGAAAAGATCGACGGCAAAGTTGCCTAACGAGTCGCTGATTCGATAAATCCATTCCGGGCGCGGGAAACGGAGCCGAAAACAGCCGCCGGAAAGTTGCGAATCCTGCAAGGCCCGCGCGATTTGCCCGACCGCATTGGGCGGGACGTGTGAGTCGGCGTGGAGAAACCAAAGCACGTCGCCGGACGACGCGCGCGCGCCCGCGTTCATCTGCCGCGCCCGGCTGCGTGCGGTGTGCAGAACCTGATCGGCCAACCCTTCGCTCAGCCCGGCCGAGCCATCGTCGCTCCCGCCGATGACGACGATGATTTCCGCCTCCGGCGCCCGCTCGCGCAGATGCTCGAGAAACGGTCCGATCAGCGCGGCCTCCCGCCAGACCGGCACGATGATCGAGAGTGGAGCGCGCATTATTTCTGCCATTTCGAGGCCTTGGAAAAAAATAAAACCGCCGTGCGCGGGACACGGAAGAGACCGGCAATGACACCCTTCAAACCAATCGTGGCGCCGACGCTGCGGGAAAATTTCTCGTGATCGGGCAAGGCAAAAAAGCCGCGCTTTTTCTTCGCCCCATTTAGGTTGAGCACGCTCTGGATCAATCCGAGATGGGAAAAGGCCTGCGGAAAATTTCCCAGGAACTCGCCGCTTTCCGGGTCGATTTCTTCCGCGAGCAGCCCGAGCGGGCTAACCTTTTCGATCATCCGCTCGAGCATCTCTTCCGCGCGAGCCAGCTCGCCTTCGCGGATGAGGTGATTGATCCACCAAAAGCTGCAAAGGACGAAGGCGCCTTCCTTTTTCCTGCTCCCTTCGCTCCGATAAAGCAGCGGGTCGCGGCCGAGCGCGGCTTCGATTGCCTCCCGCGTCGGTCGGGCGATTTCCTCGGGCAGAAAACCGGTCGTGAAAGCGAGCAGATTGGAAGCGTCGAGCGTGCTCTCGCCTAATTTCGCGGACAAAATCCGGCCCTCGTCCGTTGTCGTTAGGCCGCGAGCCATGATCTCGTCGCGGAGGGCGACGCTCGCCCGTGCGATCGCGCCATCCTCGTCGCCGAGCAGCGCGCGGGCGCGTTCCAGCGCGACCCAGCACATTATTTTGCCGTAGGTGAAATCGTGCGTCTCCCGTTCTTCCCAGATGCCGTTGTCGGCCCGTTTCCAGAAACGGATCGCTTCGGCGGTGAGCCGCCTGACCATCCGGCGTTTCTCGGCGTCGATCTTGCCGCCGGTGTGGCGGAAGAAGAAGAGCGACTGGAGGATGTGCCCGTAATTATCGAGCTGGAATTGCTCCTGCGCGGCGTTGCCGATTCGGACCGGGCGCGAATCCCCGTAGCCGGCGAGATGCTCGAGCGTGGTCTCGGGCGGGATCGGCCGGTCGGCGACGGGATACATCACCGCCACAGTCGGGGTGTCGGGATCGCTTTCGTGCTCCTTCGCTTTCTCGGCCCATTTCGCGACCGCGAAATCGAGAAAGGCCCGCGCCTCGCCGGAATAGCCGAGACCAAAAAGCGTCTGGATGAAAAGCGCCGTGTCCCGCAGCCAGGTGTAGCGGTAGTCCCAATTCAGATCGCCTCCGAGTCGCTCCGGCAGCGAAGTGGTCGGCGCAGCGACGAAGGCGCCGATCTCGGCATAAGTGAGCAACTTGAGCGTGACCGCGCTCCGGCGAATCAATGTCCGGTGCGGGCCCTCGTAGTAATTGAAGAGATTCCATTCCCGCCAGAACGCGGTCGTGATCTCGAGCCAGCGGCGAATCTCCACCAGTCCGGGCGCCGCCGGCTTTTCCGAGTAATCGAACACGACCCAGAGCGGATCGCGCGCCGTGACGGGGGCACCACCCACCAGCTCATCGCCTTCGCGCCGCAGCGGCAGGTTGGTAAAGAGCGCCGTCTCGGCGAGCGCGCGGCCGCCCGCTGCAAGATCGCGCCAGTCCGCCGCGCGCCGCGCGTAGCCGGGACGCGCGTTCACGCGCAACTCCATTTCCACCGGCCCGCCTTCTTCGCGCTCGACCAGGCGGACAAGTTTCCGCGCCGGATGAAGGGAAGTGAAATCGTAAAAGCGCGCCTTCGGCTTCCGCGCCACGACAAAAAAATCCGTCAGCCTAACGACGCCGCTATCGGTTTGGAAACGGGTTTGCAGAATCGCGCTCTCCTCCAGATAAGCGCACTCGGTTTGGAATGCGCCGGCCGGCCGCAGAGTGCAGTCGCCGCCTTGCGCATCGTCCACGAGCCGCCCAAAAATCGACGGCGCATCGAAACTCGGCAGACAGAGCCAGTCGATCCCGCCCTCCGGATTGACCAGCGCGGCGGTCTCGCAGTTGCCAATGAGCGCGTAATCCCGGAGCGGGATCATCGCCGGCCCAGACCGCGCACGCAGGATCGATTCATCTCGTTAGGAGCGGTTCGGCGCGCAGATATTTCAAACGAACCATGCGAATGCCGCAAGCCCTTCGCCCGGAGGAGGAACAATTTGGAGCCGAAGGCGGGGATTGAACCCGCGACCTGCTGATTACGAATCAGCTGCTCTACCACTGAGCTACTTCGGCGCGAAAGCGAGGCGGAAGATGACACCCGAGGCCGGCTTGGGCAAGCGAGCAGTCCGCCGGCGATGGCTCCGCCATCCTCGGGCAAATGCCTAGCTTACGTTCAGAGTTTGTCGGCCGGTGTGTGCTTGCGGGAACGAAGCCGAACCTTATCCTCGACCCGTAAAAATCTGCGCAAATGATCATTCCGACCGAGCCGATTGGCAGCATTCCCCGTCCGCTGCGTTTAATCGAAGCCTTTGAAAAAAACGGCTGCGACGATCCCGCGCTCGATCCGCTTTATGAGGAGGCGATCCGCGACACAATCAAGCGTTTCGAGGAGACCGGCTCGCCTGTCATCACCGACGGGGAACAGCGCAAGTATCACAATTTCGCGACCTATTGCGTCGACGGCCTGCCCAACCTGGCTCCGGATGGGTTCAAGCTGCCCTTCATCACTCACACCCGGCGCTGGCCACGCCTAACGAGCGGACCATTCTGCTATCGCCGCCATGCCGACCAGTTTCTCGAGTTCGCCCAGCGTTTCACCGATCGGCCGATCAAACAGGCGGTGATCTCGCCTTCCGCCCTCGGCCTGATGTATCCCGCGAGCGGAATTCCCGGCTATTCCCGGGAAGAATTCATCCACGACCTGCTGAGCGAGCATGAAAAAGAAGTGCGCAATTGCCTGAGCAAGGGCGCGTATAACGTGCAGATCGATTTCACCGAAGGCCGGCTGGCGGTGAAGATCGATCCCTCGGGCGAGCTCCTGAACAGCTTCATCGAGCTGAACAATCTCGCGCTCGCCCGGTTCTCCGCCGAGGAACGAAAACGCATCGGCGTCCACACCTGCCCGGGGGCGGATCGCGATTCGACGCATAGCGCGGAGGTCGATTATGCCGAACTTCTGCCCAGCCTCTTCGAACTCAATGCCGGGAATTTCTATATCGCGCTGGCCGGCGAAACGGACCGGACCCGCGCCCTCAAGATCATCCGGCAGCACCTCAAACCCGAGCAGCGGGTTTTCGTCGGGGTGGTCGCGCCGATCAATCCCCGGATCGAAAGCGCCGAGGAAATCCGGGATCGCATTCTGGAAGCGACGGAATACATTCCACTGGAGCAACTCGGAACGACGGACGATTGCGGTTTCTCCCCGTTCAGTGATGACACTTCCACCAGCCGCGAGACGGCCTTTGCGAAAATCCGGGCGCGCGTCGAAGGCACGGCGTTGGCGGCCCGGGAAATCGGAGGCGGCTAGTGCAGCCTAACGACGAGGAGGGACTCCTCCGTTCCACCGCGCTGCAGACCGCGAATACCGTCCTGCTCGCGCGCAAACGAGCGGAGCAGGAACTGCGCGGGGCGAAGGAAGAGCTCGAGCGCAAAACCGAGGAGCTGGCTCATTCCCTCGCCATGATGCGGGCCACGCTCGAGTCCACCACCGACGGCATTCTGGTGACGGATTACGACGCAAACATCACCGACTACAACCAGCAGTTTGTCGAGATGTGGCGCATCCCGGCGGACGCCCTCGCCACTGGCCTGCATCGGAAAGTGCAGGAGGTGACGAGCCCGCAAATGGCCAACTCGGAAGCGTTTTTCACCCGGATGCACGATATTTACGAGCAACGGCCGCCGGAAACGCACGATATTCTGGAGCTGAAAGACGGCCGCGTGATCGAGCGCGTCTCCAAGATCCAGCGCATCGGCGATCGCAATGTCGGGCGGGTCTGGAGTTTTCGCGACATCACTCAGCGGATCGCGACGGAGGCGGAATTGCGCGAACAGAGCGAGTGGTTCCGCGTCACCCTCGGCTCCATCGGCGACGCTGTCGTGACGGTCGATAACGATTGCCACGTCACCTTCCTCAACCCGGTCGCGGAGGAACTCACTGGCTGGACGACGCCCGAGGCCGTCGGCCGTTCGATCAACGAAGTGCTGCGGTTGATCGACGAAACGACGCGCCAGGAAGCGAAGAACCCGGTCTCGGCCGCGCTCGAGGACGGCAGGACGGAGGAGCTGGCCAACCACACCATTCTCGTTCGGCGAGACGGCCGCGAGATCCCGGTCGAGGACAGCGCCGCGCCGATCAGAAATCCCGCCGGCAAGATCATCGGCGCCGTCATGGTTTTTCACGACGTGACCGAGCGCCGGCAAAAAGAACAGGCGCTGAAAGAGGAATACGCCATCACCGAGCGCCTCTACGAGATCGCGAGTTCCATCTCGACCGAGCTCGACCTGGAAAAGGTGGTGCAGACCATCACCGACGCCGGCACCCGCGTGACCCGGGCGCAGTTCGGCGCCTTTTTCTACAATGTCCTCGACGAAAAAGGCGGTGCCTACATGCTCTACGCCCTCTCCGGCGTGCCGCGCTCAGCCTTCGACAAATTTCCGATGCCCCGCGCCACCGCCATGTTCGGTCCCACCTTTCGCGGCGAAGGCGTCATCCGCCTCGATGACGTGCGGAAGGATCCGCGCTTTGGAAAAAACGCGCCGTTCCACGGCATGCCGAAGGGGCATTTGCCGGTGGTGAGTTATCTCGCCGTCCCGGTCATCTCGCGTTCCGGCGCCGTCCTGGGCGGTTTGTTTTTTGGTCATGAAGACGCCGCTGTCTTCACCCTGCGGGACGAGAAAATCATCCTCGGCATTGCCGCCCAGGCCGCCTCCGCGATGGATGTGGCGCGGCTGTACCAGGCGGAGCAGCAGGCGCGCGCCTCGGCCGAACATGCCAACCAATCGAAGGACCTTTTCCTCGCCGCGCTCAGCCATGAGTTGCGCACGCCGCTCACCCCCGTGCTCGCCATTCTCTCCAGCCTGCGCGAGGACGTCGCCATCTCCGGTCCCCTGGCTGAGGATCTCGAAACCGTCCGGCGCAATGTCGAGCTGGAAGCGCGCCTGATCGATGACCTGCTCGACCTCACCCGCATCACCCGGGGCAAACTCGAGCTGCATTGCGAGCCCGTGCGCCTCCATCGCATGATCGAGGACGCGATCAACGCCTGCCGGCCCGACCTGGAGGCGAAACACCTCGAGTTGGTGCGCGATTTCGCGGACGAGAAAATCAGCCTTCTGGCCGACAGCGCCCGGGTCACCCAAATCCTTTGGAACCTGCTCAAGAACGCGATCAAGTTCACGCCCAATGGCGGCACCGTCACGGTCCGTTCGCGAATCCACGAAGCCGAAGCCGACGGCACGGTGTCGATCGAAATCGTGGATACCGGGATCGGGATTGCGCCCGCCCACATCGACCGCGTCTTCGACGCCTTCGAGCAGGGCGATCGCCAGATCACCCGCCAGTTTGGCGGCATCGGCCTCGGGCTCGCGATCAGCAAGGCGATCGCCGAATCGCATCGGGGCAGCCTGACCGCGGCCAGCCCGGGCCCGGACTGCGGCAGCACTTTCACGCTCACGCTTCCTTTCGATGGCTGCGACGAAGAGGAGGGCGCCGTCCCGGGCACGACTCGCGCCACGCTCATCAACCCCGTGCCGTCGCCCACCCCGGCCGGGATTGCGCGGCCGCAGCGCATTTTGCTGGTGGAAGACCACGCCGACACCGCCGCGATCCTGATCCGGCTGCTGCGCCGAATGGGCCACGACGTCATCCACGCGGATACGGTCGAGGCCGCCTTGAAAATAGCCGAGCGCGAAATGCCGATGACTCCGTTCAATTTCGTCATGAGCGATCTCGGCCTGCCCGATGGCAGCGGCCTCGATCTCATGCGCCAGCTCTCCTCGGCATACGGGCTGCGCGGCATCGCCTTGAGTGGTTTCGGGATGGATTCCGACCTCGAGCAAAGCACGGCCGCGGGTTTCTCGCGTCATCTCGTCAAGCCGATTGACATCGCCACCCTCCGGGCCACGATCGCGGAAATGACGAGCGGCGCCTGACGAAGGCGCCGCCAGCCGGGCGGGAGGAGCGGAAACGGAAATTTGTGCGATTCGTTCCCGTGCAGAATCAACCCGCCGTCCACCTTTTTTCGCCGCTGCAAATCCGCGGCGTGGAGTTCCGCAACCGCATCGTCGTCTCGCCCATGTGCCAGTATTCGAGCGCGGACGGCTTCGCCAACGACTGGCACCTCGTGCATCTCGGGAGTCGCGCCGTCGGCGGCGCGGCGCTGGTCTTTACCGAAGCGGCGGCCGTCACCGAGGAAGGCCGGATCAGCCCGGAAGATCTCGGGATCTGGAAAGACGCGCAGATCGAAATGCTGCACCGCATTTTCACTTTCATCGAGGCGCAGGGCGCGGTCCCGGGGATGCAGCTGGCGCACGCCGGACGCAAGGCGAGCACGAGCGCGCCCTGGAAAGGCGGGAATCCGTTAGGGCCTAACGAAAAGGGATGGAGCCCGATTTTTGCCCCAAGTCCGCTGCCGTTTGCGGACGGCTATCAAACGCCGCAGGAACTCGATCGCGCCGGGATCGAGCGGGTGCGCGGCGCGTTTGCCGATGCCGCTCACCGGGCCGAGCAGGCGGGCGCGAAAGTCATCGAGATCCACGCCGCTCACGGCTATTTGCTGCACAGTTTTCTCTCGCCCCTGAGCAACCAGCGCACGGACGAGTACGGCGGCTCCTTCGACAACCGGATTCGTTTCCTTTGCGAGACGACCGAGGCCGTGCGCCGGGTCTGGCCGGAGAGATATCCGCTCTTCGTCCGCATTTCCGCGACCGACTGGACCGAAGGCGGCTGGACCGCCGACGACTCCGTCGCGCTCGCGCAAAAGTTGAAGTCGTTAGGCGTGGACCTGATCGATTGCTCCAGCGGAGGCAGTGTGCCGAATGCCGCGATCCCGGTCGGGGCCGGTTACCAGCTCCCTTTCGCGGCGCGGATCCGCAAGGAAGCCGAGATCGCGACCGGCGCAGTCGGAATGATCACCGGTCACGAGCAAGCCGACCAGATCGTCCGCACGGGCCAGGCCGATCTCGTCCTGATGGCGCGGGAATTTCTTCGCCACCCCTACTGGCCGCTCAACGCCGCCCGCCCGCTCCATCAAAAGATGGACGCGCCGCCGCAATACGGCCGGGCTTTTGCCTAACGAATTGGGCGTTGGCTCGGGCAACGCGGATTCGGCGATCACAGACCGCCGCTCTCATGAAGATCTTCGCGACTGTTGCGCGTCTTCATGTGCAACGACGCGCCTAGAGCCTGTCAGGCACGTTGACGGGATTCGCGCCTGCCTGTAGACGCCTCCCTCTGGGAGGCGCGGGTGTGGGCGTGGTCCCCGAGCCACGTCGATACCCGCGCTTCGCAGAGCGAAGCGTCTACAGGTGACGCGACCCGACCACCTCGACGATTGCAAGTGGTCTGACAGGCTCTAGGCCGAAGAGACCACGAAGCGATTGCCTTCGCTGTCCTTGAACATGGCGTAGCTGCCCCAGGGCTGTTTCTCCGGCGGCCCCTCGAACTCTACCCCGCGCTCGCGCAGTTCCTCGTAGGTCGCGTCGATGTCGTCGCAGGCGTACGACATCGGCATCATCGAGCCGATCCGTTTTTCCTCGCCCTCGGCCGTGAAAAGCACAACCCGCGTTTCTGCTTTCGGCACCCGCAATTCGATCCAGCGCTGCTTCTCGTCAAAGGGCTGGTCGGTGATGATGGTGAATCCAAGCTTGTCCGTGTAAAAATCCAGCGCCCGATTCTGATCGGCCACCGGGATGCTGATGAACTTGATCTGTTTAATCATGGCAGCGGCAGGCTAGGCCCTCCCGCCCGCCACCGTCCAGACCCGGCCCCACTTCGGGCGTTGAAATCGCTGTCCATTTATCGGTATAGCGATAAACTTCGTCATGCCGCGTTTCCGCCGGACTGTGCCGGTCGATGATTATATCCTCGACGTGCTGATGCGCGACCTGGTCGGCCATGATCGGCAGCCGGCCGCGTTTCTCGTCTATCTCCGGCTCTACTACGCCGCCCAACGGCGCCGTTGGCGACCGGTCGCGGCCAGCCTGCGCACGATTGCCGAGGAGACCGGGCTTTCGAAAAGCGCGGTCCAGCTCGCGCTCGAAAACCTGCGCCGACGCGAACTGGTCGAGACGACCAGCGCACATGCGACCGCCCTCCCGCAGCATCGGGTGCTGCGGCACTGGCGCGAAGCCACGGCCCCCCGGGCAAAAAGTCTCCCATCCATAAAGCGGCGCCGATCCCGCACTCGTTAGGTCAGAGCGCTTGCGAGCGTGATTGCCAAAGAACGACCGGTTCGAGTATTCCTCTGCAGAGGAGGAACTTGAATGTCGACCGGCCAAGTCATTCTCATTGTTTGGGTCAGCTATGCCCTCCTCTTTACCCTGGCGATCTGGCGCAAAGCACCGCAGGGAAGAAGAACCGCCCGGGTGTCGTTAGGCAAAGACAAGCCGCTTCGCCTCCTTATCATCGGCGCGACCGGAGGCACCGGTCGAGAATTGGTCGCGCAGGCGCTCAAACTCGGGCACGAAGTCACCGCGCTGGCGCGCGATCCGGCCAAACTTTCCCTGCCAGATCCCAAGCTCCGGGTCGTGCAAGGTGACGTGCTCGTGCCCGCCACCCTCGCGCCCGCGATGCAGGGCCAGGACGCCGTCCTTTGCGCCCTCGGGCACAAACGTTTTCTCGGCCCGACAACGATTCTTTCGCAGGGCACGGCCAATATCGTGCGCGCGATGCAGGACGCGGGCGTGTCGCGTTTGGTTTGCCAATCCTCCCTCGCGCTCGGGAATTCCACCGGCCGCGGCGGGCCGATCGCAACCTTCTTCGTTTATCCGGTTATCCTCCCCTTTTACGTTTGGGATAAGTTGCACCAGGAAAAAATCATCGAAGCCAGCGATCTCGACTGGATCATTGTCCGCCCCGCCGCGCTGACCAACGGCCCCGCCCGCGGCCAATACCGGCATGGCCCGAATGCCGGCAGCTATTTCGTTCCCGTTCGCATCTCCCGCGCGGACGTGGCCGAATTCATGTTGCGGCAATTGCACGACGATCAGCACCTCGGCCGCGCCGTCGGGCTGAGTTACTGACCTCAGTCCTCGCGCTGGGCGCCGAGCTGACTGAGCAGGCTTTCTACTTCGCGCACGCCGAGATCGGTTTTCGCGTAATCGAGCGGGACCGCGCCATGCAGACCGCGTTGCGGCGTCTTCAGCCAAAGACGCGCCTCGTCCAGGTCGCCGAAAAGATGGACCGCGTGCCCCAGGAGCCGGGCAAAGGAAACGACCTTGCCCGATTCAGCGCTGGTCAGGCGACCGGCGGCTTTGCGCTCCGCCACCGTGGCCCGCGAAAGACCAAGCCGCGCGCTCAATTCTTCGAGGGAAAGATCGAGATGACGACGCAGGGCTTCGAATTCCTGGAAAGCGAGTTCCGAAACCGGCGCCGCCGATTTCTTGTCGCGCGGGGCTTTCTTCGGAGCAGGTTTTTTCGCTTTCGGAGCCGGGGCGGGGCGCGCTGCCGACTTCTTCGCGGGCCGGGCCGGCTTGGCCTTGATCGCTTTCTTCATTTGGGCACTCCTCTTAACAGATCGCCCAACGACGTGACAAGCCCGCGTGACCGTCCCTTCCCTGACCGGACACAAATCGGCTTGCGGGCGACCGGGCGTGGCCAGTACTCTCCTCGCATGAATACGAACCCGACGGAATACGCGCACCCCGAGGCGTTAGTCGAGGCCGATTGGCTCGAACAACACCTCAACGACAAGGACATCCGCATCGTCGAATCGAATGAGGACATCCTGCTCTACGACACCGGCCACATCCCGAACGCGGTCCATATCGACTGGCGCGCCGACCTGCAAGATCAGGTCATCCGCGACTACATCGCACCGGATAAATTCGCCGAGCTCTGCAGCCGCAACGGCATTACACCCGAGACGACCTGCATCTTCTACGGCGATAAAGCCAACTGGTGGGCCTGCTACGCGCTTTGGGCGTTCCGGCTCTTTGGACACAAGAACGTTCGGATCCTGAACGGCGGCCGCGACAAATGGAAAGCCGAGGGCCGCAAGATGACGCGCGACGTGCCGAAGTATCCGAAGACGGAATATCCCGTCCCGGCGCGCCGGATGGACAAGGAGATTCGCGCCTTTGCCGACGAAGCGCTCGCGCAAAGCAAAGCCGGCAAACCGCTCGTCGACGTTCGTTCGCCGGGCGAATACAAGGGCGAGATCACTCACATGGCGGAGTATCCGCAGGAAGGCGTGCTCCGCGGCGGTCACATCCCGGGCGCGAAGAGCGTGCCCTGGAAAACCGCGACGAAGGACGACAACACCTTCAAGTCGGCGCCGGAGCTGGCGAAGATTTACTTCGAAGGCGCGGGTGTGAAACCGGATGTCGACACCGTTGTCTATTGCCGGATCGGCGAACGTTCCAGCCACACCTGGTTTGTCCTCACCTATTTGTTAGGCTTGGACAACGTGCGGAACTACGACGGTTCCTGGACGGAGTGGGGCAACAAGGTCGGCGCCCCAATCGAACGCAGCGCCTAGTCTTCCTTCGTCATCGTGCTCGTGCTCCTGCTCGTGATCGATCCGGGCAGGAGCAGTTGCTCGTTCCGATTACGGGCACGATCATGAGCACGAGCACGAGTTTGAAGATGTATCCCGAGAAACTGCAAAATATCATCGACCTCTTCGACCACCTGCCCGAGGTGGAGCGGCGGGAAACGCTCGTTGCTTACTCTGATAGCGCGCCGAAACAGGAACCCAAGCCGGAGGAGAAATTCGATCTCGAAGACGTCCGCAAAGACGAGGAATGCGCCGATACCGTCGGCGTTTATCTCCAGGTCGACGACGACGGCCGCGCCCATCTCCGCATGACCCTCGGCCCGGAAGTGCAGACCCTCACTCGCGCCATGACCTCGATTCTTTGCAAGGGGCTCGATGGCGCCACGCCGCAGGAAATTCTGGAGCTGCCGAGCGACTTCGTGACCCGGATCGTCGGCGCCGAGCTCGTTAGGGTGCGGAGCCAGACGACCTATTACGTGCTCACCCGGATCAAGGGCATCTGCAAAGTGTACCTCGATCGGCAGCGCGCCCGCGAAGTGGCCTAGGAAGTCAGCCATCCTGGCTGACTCGGCGGGCGGGCTTCCAGCCTGCCCGGTGCTGCGGAAGATGCTCTTTGGAGAACCGACCGGCTGGAAGCCCGTCGGCCGAGTCAGGCTGGAAGCCTGACTTCCGGAAATCCTCGCTCGCGGAGGAAGGGCTCGGAGAGCCTTGCGCAAGGGCGAAAACCGGATTGCGAAAAACGATTTCCGTCTCGCGCCGCCGCCAGCCGATCTTTGCCCCGACCGGCTTGGCCACTTTGATTTCTTCGTCACGCAATTAACACGCAGCCGCGAAAAAGGCCGATCGCCTCGACCTCGGCTTGTTTTTGCATACGCTCCCGCAGCGCATGCCGAGGAACGATCAACTCCACAAAATCCTCCTCATCGGTTCCGGCCCGATCGTCATCGGCCAGGGCTGCGAGTTCGATTACTCTGGCGTGCAGGCTTGCAAGGCGTTGCGCGAGGAAGGTTACGAAGTCGTGCTCGTGAATTCCAACCCGGCCACGATCATGACCGATCCGGAGTTTGCCGATCGCACCTACATCGAGCCGATTTCGCCCGAGGTGATCGAGTCCATCCTGGAACGGGAAAAGCCGGACGCCATCCTGCCGACGATGGGCGGGCAGACCGCGCTCAACGCCGCGATGGAGCTGAACCGCAACGGCGCGCTCGTTAGGCACGGCGTGCAACTGATCGGCGCCAATGCGCTCGCCATCGCGAAAGGCGAGGATCGCCAGCTTTTCAAGGAAGCGATGGTGCGGATCGGCCTCGACGTCGCTCGCTCTGGAATCGCGCGCTCTCTCGCCGACGCCGAACGGGTCGCGGCCGAGATCGGCAGTTTTCCGCTCATCATTCGGCCCGCTTTCACCCTCGGCGGCTCCGGCGGCGGCATCGCCTACAATCGCGAAGAGCTCACTTCGATCGTCGAAAACGGCCTCGATCTCTCGCCCGTGAGCGAAGTCCTGATCGAGGAGTCATTGTTAGGTTGGAAGGAGTTCGAGATGGAGGTGATGCGCGACTGCGCCGACAACTGCGTTGTCGTCTGCTCGATCGAAAACCTCGACCCGATGGGGGTGCACACCGGCGACTCGATCACGGTCGCGCCGGCGCAAACGCTGAGCGATCGCGAATACCAGGCGATGCGCGACGCGTCGTTCGCGGTCATTCGCGAGATCGGGGTTGAGACCGGCGGGTCGAACATCCAGTTCGCGATCAACCCGGAGACCGGGCGAATGATTGTGATCGAGATGAACCCGCGCGTCTCGCGCTCGAGCGCGCTCGCCTCGAAGGCGACCGGCTTTCCCATCGCCAAGATTGCGGCCAAGCTCGCGGTTGGCTACACGCTGGACGAAATCCGGAACGACATCACGCGCGAAACGCCGGCCAGCTTTGAGCCGACGATCGACTATTGCGTGGTCAAAGTGCCGCGCTTCACCTTCGAGAAATTCCCCGAGGCCGAGGCCACCCTGACGACGCGGATGAAAAGCGTTGGCGAAGCGATGGCGATCGGGCGCACCTTTAAGGAAGCGTTGCAAAAAGCGCTGCGCAGTTTGGAGATCAAGCGCTTTGGATTGTGTTGCGATGGCCGCGAGACGCGGGTCGACGCCGACACGCTGCGGCGCAAATTGAGCGTCCCGAATTGGGAGCGGATTTTCTACCTGGCGCAGGCGTTTCAGGACGGGATGTCGATCGAGGAAGTTTTCGGCCTGACCAAAATCGATCGGTGGTTCCTGCGGAACATCGCGCAAGTGGTGGAAGCGGCGGCGCAGTTTGGGTGCTCCCGGAAGTCAGGCTTCCAGCCTGACTCGGCCGACGGGCTTCCAGCCGGTCGGCTCGACGCCCCCACCGCGAACAGCACCGGGCAGGCTGGAAGCCCGCCCGCCGAGTCAGCCAGGATGGCTGACTTCCGTTTCCGCGCCTTCGATCCGCACGGCGAAATCACGATGAAACGCCGGCACCTCCCGCACTGGGAACAAAAGGGTGCGACCTACTTTGTGACCTTTCGCCTGGCCGATGCCGTGCCTGCAGAAGTTCTGGCGCAGTGGCGGGACGATCGCGAACGCTTTCTCCAATTTCATCCCCCGCCCTGGGACTGGAAAACGACTCGCGAATACATCCGCCTGTGCGAAGAAAATCGCGAAAGCTGGCTCGATCAGGGGCACGGCAGTTGCCTGCTCCGAGCGACAACGGCCGCAAACGCGATGGCGGAGACGCTGCGACATTTCGATTCCGAGCGCTACATCCTCGATTCGTTTGTCGTAATGCCAAACCATGTGCATGCGATCGTAAAACCGCTCGGCGATCATTCTCTTTCGGACATTCTTCATTCCTGGAAATCGTTTTCGGCCAAGGCGATCAATCGCGCGCTCGGTCGGATGGGCGCGGTTTGGATGGAAGAAAGTTTCGATACGATCATTCGCGATCCCGATCACCTCGTCGGGTCTCGCCAGTATGTGGCGATGAATCCGGAAAAGGCTGGATTGCCGGAAGGCGAATTTGTTTTGGGGATGATTGGGAAGCTGGTGCTCGATGAAGAGGAGAACCGACCGGCTGGAAGCCCGTCGGCCGAGTCAGGCGAGACGCCTGACTTCCGGAATGACGCTGCGCTCGAATAGACACGGAAGTCAGGCTTCCAGCCTGACTCGGCCGACGGGCTTCCAGCCGGTCGAAACCGATTGGCGCCGCGCGAAAAAACTCGGCTTCTCCGATCGGCAGCTTGCCTATTCGTTAGGCACAACGGAAGAGGCGATCCGCGCCGAACGCATCGCCGCCGGCGTGATCCCGACCTACCGGCTGGTCGATACCTGCGCGGCGGAGTTCGAGGCATTTACGCCATACTATTATTCCACCTACGGCGACGAGAACGAGATCCGCCCCGGGACAAAACGCAAAATCATGATCCTGGGCGGCGGCCCGAACCGGATTGGCCAGGGGATCGAATTCGACTACTGCTGCGTCCACGCCGCCTTCGCCCTGCGCGAGCTCGGGATCGAAACCATCATGGTGAACTCGAACCCGGAAACGGTTTCGACCGACTACGACACGAGCGACAAACTTTATTTCGAGCCGCTGACGCACGAGGACGTGCTCAACATTTACGAACAGGAAAAACCGGACGGCGTCATCGTCCAGTTCGGCGGACAGACCCCGCTCAATCTTGCAGCCGGACTCAAAGCGGCCGGCGTTCCGATCATCGGCACCCCGCCGGAAAGCATTGAGCTGGCTGAGGACCGCAAACTTTTCGCCGAGATGCTGGACCGGCTCGGGCTGCGCCAGACTCCGAGCGGCTCCGCCGTCAGCGAAGACGAAGCGGTCGCGATTGCGGAGCGGATCGGTTACCCGGTGCTCGTTAGGCCGTCATTTGTTCTGGGCGGGCGCGCGATGGAGCTGGTTTACCACGCGGACGATCTCCGCCGCTACATGCGGAGCGCGATCGAGGTCAGCCCGGAGCGCCCGGTCCTGGTCGATCGTTTTCTCGAGGACGCGATCGAAGTGGATGTCGATTGCATCGCCGACGGCGAGATCGCAGTCGTGGGCGCGATCATGGAGCATATCGAGGAGGCCGGTATTCACAGCGGCGACAGCGCCTGCGTCATCCCGACTTTTTCGCTTCCGCGCGCGATCCTGGACGAGATCACGAGCGCGACCAAGGCGATGGCGATGGAATTGAAAGTGCGCGGGCTGATGAACGTGCAATTCGCGGTCAAAGGCGACCTGCTCTACGTCCTCGAAGTGAATCCGCGCGCCTCGCGCACGGTGCCGTTTGTGAGCAAGGCGATCGGCGTGCCGCTGGCCAAGCTGGCCGCCAAGGTGATGACTGGCGCCTCCCTGCGCGAGCTTGGCTTCACCGAGGAGATTGTCCCGTCGCACTATTCCGTGAAGGAAGCGGTCTTTCCATTTCTGCGGTTCGAAGGATTCAACATTTCGTTAGGCCCGGAAATGAAATCGACCGGCGAAGTGATGGGGATCGACGCCGATCTCGGTCTCGCCTTCGCCAAATCGCAGCTCGCCAGCCAGTGGCCGCTCCCGACCGCGGGCAATGTCTTCATCAGCGTGAAAGACGCGGACAAGCCGAACGTGATCGCGATCGCGCGCGAGTACGCCGATCTCGGCTTCGGGATCATCGCCACTTCCGGCACGGCCGACATGCTCGCGGCCGCGGGCGTCGAGGTGACGAAGGTGTTCAAGATCGCGGAAGGCCGGCCGAACGTGCGCGACCTCGTCAAAAACGGTCAGATCCAGTTCATCATCAACACCCCCAGCGGCAAAATCCCGCGCGAAGATGAAGTGAAGATTCGCACCGCTGCCCTGACCGAGCGGATTCCGATCATGACCACGATTCGCGCCGCCAAGGCGAGCGCGGAGGGGATTCGTTCCTTGCAGAAGGGTCCAATGACGGTGCGCAGTCTGCAGGAGTATCACGGAAGTCAGGCTTCCAGCCTGACTCGGCCGACGGGCTTCCAGCCGGTCGGCTCTCCGTAGCAGCACCGGGCAGGCTGGAAGCCCGCCCGCCGAGTCAGCCAGGATGGCTGACTTCCATCGAAATCGAGCAGCCACCGCATCTTTCTTGTGCGATAAAGTCATGATGCAGTCCCTCGCCGAGCTGATCTTGAAATGGCCGCTCGTGCGCCAGATCCGCGAGCGCAAAGACGGCACCGGGCTCGAGGCGATGTCGGAAAAAACGCGCGAGATGCACGCGCGGATCGATGACGCCGAGGTCGCACGCTCCATTTGTCCCTACTGCGGCGTTGGCTGCGGCCAGCTCATTTATCACAAGAACGGGAAGCTGGTTTCGATCGAGGGCGACCCGGAGTCGCCCATTTCGCAGGGGAATCTTTGCCCGAAAGGCGCGGCATCGTTTCAACTGCTCACCCATTCGTTGCGCGAAACGAAAGTGAAATATCGCGCGCCACGCGCAAAGGCGTGGACGGAAATCTCACTCGCGAACGCGATGGAGATGATCACGGAACGGCTCTGGGATTCGCGCAAGCGCACCTTCACGCGCGAAAAGAACGGCTCGGTCGTGAATCACACCACCGCGGTGGCGCATCTCGGCGGCGCGACCCTCGACAACGAAGAGAATTACCTGATCAAGAAACTGTTTACCGGAGGCCTGGGCATGGTGTGCGTGTCGAACCAGGCCCGGATATGACATAGCAGCACGGTGCCCGGTCTGGGCACCTCCTTCGGCCGGGGCGGAGCTACGACCGCGCAACAAGATCTCGCGCGCTCGAATTGCATCCTGATCGAGGGCTCGTCGATGGCCGAGGCGCACCCGGTCGGTTTTCGCTGGGTGATGAAGGCGAAGGAAAACGGCGCCACCATCATCCATGTCGATCCGCGCTTTTCGCGCACGAGCGCGCTGGCCGACATCTGGGTGCCGATCCGCGCCGGGAGCGACATCGCGTTTCTCGGCGGAATCATCCGGCACGTGATCGAGAACGATCTCTTCTTTCGCGATTACGTGGTGCATTACACCAACGCCTCCTGTCTCCTGCGCGAGGGTTTCGAGGATCATGCGAGCGGTTTTTTCTCCGGCTGGGATGAAACGAAACGCGCCTACGACCCGGCGACCTGGCTCTACGAGGGCGAAGGGCTGAGTCATCCGCAGCGCGATCTCACGCTGCAGGATCCGCGCTGCGTTTTCCAAACCCTCAAGCGCCATTACGCGCGCTACACCCCGGAGATGGTGGAAAAGGTCTGCGGTATCCCGCCCGAGCTTTTCCATAAAGTGGCCGATGCCCTAACGAAAGCTTCCGGCCCGGACAAGACGGCTGCGATCTGTTACGCGGTCGGCTGGACGCATCACTCGAAAGGCGTCCAGGTCATTCGCACCGCCGCGATGCTGCAGCTCTTGTTAGGCAACATCGGACGTCCCGGCGGCGGCATCCTCGCCCTGCGCGGGCACGCTTCTATCCAGGGCTCGACCGATATCCCGACGCTCTACGACACCCTGCCAGGTTATCTCGCGATGCCGCGCGCCGGGCAGGGCGAGGACACGCTCGACGAATACCTGGAGAAGCACACCAACCCGACCGGGCTTTGGAACAATTTCCCGAGCTATTTCATCAGCACGCTGAAGGCTTACTACGGAAAGCACGCGACGAAGGAGAACGACTTCGGCTACGGCTTTCTCCCGAAGCTCAGCGGCAATCATTCCTACTTCGAGTTCCTCTACGACATGCTCGACGGGAACATGGAAGGCATGTTCGTGATGGGGCAAAACCCCGCCGTCGGCGCGCAGAACGCGCGACTCGAACGCAAGGCGCTGGCAAAATTGAAGTGGCTCGTGGTGCGTGATCTGGTCGAAGTCGAGACCGCCTCTTTCTGGTACAACTCGCCCGAGATCGAGCGCGGCGAATTGAAAACGGAAGAGATCGAGACGGAGGTCTTTCTTTTCCCGGTCGCGGGTCACGCGGAGAAGGAAGGCGCCTTCACGAACACCCAGCGCCTCCTGCAATGGCGCGAGAAAGCGGTTCATCCGCCGGGCGAAGCGCGGAGCGACGGCTGGTTCATTCATCAACTCGCGAAACGTCGTCATCGCGCGCGCGCACGCCTCCGACGATCCGATCGACGAGCCGCTCCGCGCGCTCGATTGGTGGTATCCGGAGGACGAGGAAGGCGAGCCGAAGATGGAAGCCGTCCTGGCCGAGATCAATGGCTGGAAAACTTCGCCTAACGAGCGCGAGGGCAGCGTCGTCTTCGGCGAAGATCGGTCCGGCCAGCCGCATCACGGCGCGCAGATCGACGGCTTCAACGCCTTAAAGGCCGACGGCTCGACCGCCTGCGGCTGCTGGATTTACTCCGGTTGCCTGCCGAGCGACGGCGTAAACAAACCGAAGGAACGCAACTCGCACGACTACCTTGGCCACGGCTGGGGGTTCGCATGGCCGGCTGATCGCCGCATCATTTACAACCGCGCCAGCGCCGCACCCGACGGCAGCCCGTGGAGTGAAGACAAGAAACTCGTCTGGTGGGACACGGCCGAGAAGCAATGGACCGGCGGAGACGTGCCCGATTTTCAGAAAGGCAAAGATCCCGCCTACAAACCGGATGCTCATCACAAGGGTCTCGACGCGCAGCCGGGCGACGCGCCTTTCATCCTGCACGAAGACGGCCTCGGCTGGCTTTTTGTCCCGAAAGGTTTGCAGGACGGCCCGCTCCCGAATCACTTCGAGCCGCTCGAATCGCCCGTCTCAAATGCGCTCTACCCGCGCGATACCAACCCGCCGACCAATTGGTTCACGCGCGCGGGAAATAAATTCGCGCCGCCCGGCGATCCGAGATTTCCTTTCGTCCTCACGACTTACCGCCTGACGGAACATCACACCGCCGGCGGGATGAGCCGCTTCCTTAGTCATCTCTCGGAATTGCAGCCGGAAATGTTCGTCGAACTCTCGCCTGAGCTCGCGACCGATCTCGGGATCAAGAACACTGATCACGTGGCCGTGGTCACGATGCGGGGCGCGATCGCCGCCCGCGCGCTCGTTAGCCGGCGAATGCGGCCGTTGCAGTTGAATGGAAAAACCGTGCACCAGGTTGCGCTCCCGTTTCATTGGGGCGCGAGCGGTCCGGTGCGCGGCGATGTCGTGAACGATCTCATGGCCATCTCGGGCGAGCCGAACGTGACCATCATGGAAACCAAGGCGCTCACCTGCAACATCGTCCCAGGCCAGCTTCCGACCGGTCCGGCGTATCTCGATTTCATGCGCAAATACGCGCCCCAAGGCGACAAGCCCAACCTGCATCCCGAGCAGCCGCCGCCCGGCCCGCGACCAGGTGGCAAGGAAGAGTTCGGCGCATGATCGGCGAAGGGGTTCAGAGCAGTAATCAACGCCGGCACACTTTCGTGCAGGACAATGTCGAAGTCGGTTTCTTCACCGACCCGAGCGTCTGCATCGGCTGCAAAGCCTGCGAGGTCGCGTGCAAGGAATGGAACGAGGTGCCGGACGACGGTTTTACCTGGACGGGAAACTCCTACGACAACACCGGTCATCTCGGCGCTTCGACCTGGCGGCATGTGCTCTTTGTCGAACAGGACCTGCAAAAAGGACAACAGGTGACAGGTCCGACGTCGTTAGGCAACGGACACGATGAAGATCCGTTTCGCTGGATCTTCGTGTCGGATGTTTGCAAACATTGCGAGAACGCCGGCTGTCTCGAAGCCTGCCCGACCGGCTCGATCGTGCGGACCGAGGTCGGCTCCGTTTTGGTGCAGAATGACGTCTGCAACGGCTGCGGTTATTGCGTCGTTTCCTGTCCCTTTGGCGTGATCGACAAACGCCCCGAGCCGCTGCCGGACGCCGGCGGCGCCTTCAAGTGCACCTTCTGTTACGACCGGCAAAAGAGTGGGCTCACGCCTGCCTGCGCCAAGGTTTGCCCGACGGAATCGATCGTCTTCGGCCGGCTCGACGACGTCCGCGCGCGCGGCGCGGCGCGAGTGAGAGAACTTCAGGCCCAGGGTCACACCGACGCGCAAATTTACGATCCGCAGGAATCCGTCGGCGGCATTCACGCCTCCTTCCTCCTCTTCGGCGGTCCGGAGGCCTACGGACTTCCGCCCAGGCCGCAGGTGCCGACGATTTACCTCAAATCTTCCTGGACCGCAGCCATCGCCACCGCCCTCGGCGCGATTGTGGCGGTTGGTGCAGCCTTCGCGTTTTTCGCGTGATGATGCACCCGCCTAACGACGACTTTGCAGGACTCCGATTCCGGGGAGCGCGGGCGCCCCGCCCGCTCCGTTGTGCGCCTCGCGCAACGGCCTCTGCGCATCGAAGAAGTTTTCGGCGGGGCGCCAAAAACAGCGGGCGAGGCGCCCGCGCTCCCCGGAATTGGAGTTCTGGCGCCACCTCACATCTCTCATGAGCACCGATCAGAACTTCGAAGACAAGCTCGAGACCTGGCGCCGGGAGGCGAAACACGGCGGCGCGGTGACTGGTCGCGGGGTCGACGTCGCGGGCGGACCGATCCCGAAACGTCCGGGCTACTACGGCGAGGCGGTCGTCAGGCCGCCGGTCTGGACCTGGGAAATTCCGCTCTACTTTTTCATCGGCGGCGCGGCGGGCATGGCGCCGCTTTTCGCCTGTGCCGGATTCTTTCTCGGGATGCTGGAACTCGCGCGCGCGGCTCTCTGGATCGCCGCGGCCGGTGCGGTCATCTCCCCGATCCTGCTCGTGATGGATCTCGGCCGGCCGCAGTTGTTCATCAACATGCTGCGCGTTTTCAAATACCAGTCGCCCATGTCGGTTGGCTCCTGGATTCTTTCCATCTTTGGAGCGTTCACGGTTCCGGCCTGTCTGGTTTTCGAGCTCTATTTCAATCAAGCCTTTGCCGGCTCGGTCGCGCCGTTTGTCCTCATCCTCGCGATCCTCCTAACGATCGGATCGGCGATTACGGGCGTGGTTTTGGCGACCTATACCGGCGTCCTGATCGGCGCCACCGTGATCCCGGCGTGGTTTCTGCATCGCGTGCTTCTCCCGATTCACTTCGGCACCGCCGGGCTCGGGTCGGCGGCGGCGCTTCTTGAGCTGCTCGGATTTCAGATCCGGCCGCTCTTCCTCATCGGCATGCTCGCCGCCGTCATCGAAACATTTCTCTGGATCTGGCTCGAAATGGATAAGCACGGTGCGGGCGATCGCTCCCTCCACGAAGGCCGCTCCGGCTGGATCATTCGCGGCGGAGAAATTCTCTGCGGTCCGCTCCCGATCATTTTTCGCCTAACGAATCTGGTTCCACTGGCCGCGATCGCGTTTTTGGCCGGCGCTTGCCTGAGCCGCTTCGGCTGGATCGAAGCCGGCCGGGTCTCGGGACGCGATCCGGAAGCGGCTTTTGCCGCGCAAAGGTAACAGCCGATCCGATTAACAAAGGTGGCGACCAGCGAAGAGCCCCGGCAGGCGAAGAAAGCCGAGCACGAAGAAAAGCAGGTCGAGGAGCGATCTTCGCCGGGCGGCCACATCGTCTACCGGGCCGTGCACAAGGAAGGCCAGAACGAGCTTGAGCGTTCCAATTCCGCGCTGGCCTGGTCTGGACTCGCGGCCGGTTTGTCGATGGGCTTCTCCCTCATGAGCGAAGCGCTGCTCAGCAGCCATCTCCCCGACACGCCGTGGCGCCTGCTGATCGTGAAGTTCGGCTACAGCATTGGCTTTCTCATCGTCATCCTCGGCCGGCAGCAGCTCTTCACCGAAAACACCCTGACCGTGATCCTGCCGCTCCTGCGCAAACACGATGCACGCACCTTCGGCAATGTCGTTAGGCTGTGGAGCATCGTGCTGGCGGCCAACCTGCTCGGCGCATTCATCGTGGCCTGGGTAATGGGTAACAGTAACGCCCTCGAGCCGAACGTGAAGCAGGCCATGAAAGAGATCGGCCTCATCAGCATGAATCACGATTTTTTTACTCTCATGATGCGCGCGATCTTTGCCGGCTGGTTGATCGCGCTCATGGTCTGGCTCCTGCCTTTCGCCGAGACGGCGCGCGTCGGCGTCATCATCATCATCACCTACATCGTCGGCATCGGGGAATTTTCCCACATCATCGCGGGCTCGGTCGACGCTTTCTATCTCGTCGCCACGGGAGTGAAATCGTTCGGCCAATATTTCGTTTACATGGTGCCGATCCTGATCGGGAACATTATCGGCGGCTCCTCCATCGTCGCGGCCATCGCGCACGCCGAATACGTTGGCAGCGGCCAGGGCAAAGACAAGACGAACGACGACGCCTAACGATCAGGGTTTGAGCGGGCGCAGCGCCCGGCGATCACCCCGACGCTGGGTCAGCCCGTCGCGATCGCAGCGCTCGAGCAATGGAACCAGCACCCGCCGCGTCGTGCCGAGGAGCTGCCGCAGCTCGCTCACGGTGGCAGGACCGCGCTCACACAATAACTGGGCGATCCGCGACTTCATCTGCGCAAAAGCATCGGCCGAGAGGATCAGTTCCTCGCTGATCGACCATGACCTCGCCGGCCTCGGTGAGGAAGCGAAGCGCTTGTTGATCCTTTGCGTCGGTGACCAGCTCCTTGCGCGCCGGTGGGTCGAAAGGTTGCCGCGCCAGCGCCGCGCGGATCTTCGCGCCTGCTTCCGCTAAACCGGGCGGAAGCGAAGGACGATGACTGCGGCGCCGGATTGCGCCCTGCGCGCAGGAAAATCCCTGCGCACAAAGATCTGCGATGAGTGCGTGGTGCAATTCCGGATCGTCGAGCGAGATGGCTGTGCGCAATGCGGCCAGATCCAGCCCGGCGCGCTCCGGATGCGCAGAATGCTCTGCATCGATCGCGGCCTGCGCCCGGTCGCGCAGTGTTTTCCACCAAGAGAAATCGGCGATGATGGCGCCGTGAACAAAAGCCTCACCATTATGAACAAGGCGCTCGATTGCTGCCGCGATGGTGGCTTCGCTGAAATTCGATTTCACGAGAAGGGAAGCCCGCTGCACCACCCGGTCGCGAACGAGCTGTGAGCGGACGAGATTGACCACGTCGTTAGGCGCGGCGGCGCGGGCCTGGAGAAATTTTCTCTCGCTCGTGGAGCGAAACTTCGTTCCCTCGGCGTCTGGGTTAAGCACGACGCCGCCGGCGATGGTGGCCCGGCCCGATGAATCACGAATAATGAAACGATCGCCGACAAAGACGAACGCCGGCTTCGTGCAGCGGAGTCGCGCAATGGCTTTTTCACCCGCAAGCAATTCGCGGCGATTCAGCAACGTGATCCGGGCGGTAAAGCGGGCGCTCCCGTAATGCATCTGGATCACGGAGGCGTTCTTTAGCGGGCGTGGACTGAGGGCGGCCCGTTCGATCAAAACGTCGATCGTGCGACTCGCATCCTCAGTTTCCACGGTGGTGAGAACGGTTCCGCGCGAGATGTCTTCGATTTTAAGATCGGGAAGGTTGAGCGCGGTCCGCATCGCCGGGAGCGCGATCTCGAGGGGTTGGTTATGGCTCTGCAGAGCCCGCACCCGTGCGCGAAGTTTCTGCGGCTGGAGCAAGACGTTATCGCCTTGCCTGAGTTGTCCTCCTGTCAGCGTCCCCGTCACGACCGTTCCCGTTCCGCGAACGGTGAAGACGCGGTCGACGAATAGGCGTGGTTTTCCGATGTCTGGCGCGGCCGGGAGCGTATCGCACATCTCCGCGAGAGCCCGCTTCAGTTCTTCCAGACCCGCTCCGGTTCGGACGGAAGTGCGCACGATCGAGATTTCGCCTAACGAGTGTGATGCCAATTTCTCCCGCGTCGCCGTTTCGGTTCGCGCGGCATCGGCGAGATCGCATTTCGTGATCGCGATCACGACCCGGCGCACGCCGAGGTAATTCAGAATCTGCCAGTGCTCCTCGGTTTGCGGCATCCAGCCGTCATCCGCGGCGACGACGAGGAGCGCGAGATCGATCGCGCCCAGGCCGGCGATCATGTTGCGGATGAAATCCTCGTGTCCGGGCACGTCGATCAACCCGAGAGACAGCCCGGGCAGATCGAGATGGGTGAAGCCGAGGTCGATCGTGATCCCGCGCGCTTTTTCCTCGGGCAAGCGATCGGTGTCGACGCCGGTGAGTGCCTTGACCAGCGCGGTTTTCCCATGATCGACATGACCAGCGGTCGCGAAGATAAAATGTTTCACGTCGCTTTCGTTAGGGCAGCGATGACCACTTCATCCTGAGCGGGAAATATCGTGCGCAGATCGAGCAGGAACTTGCCCTTCGCGATGTAGCCGATGACTGGCGGATCGCTTCTCCGCAAACGGCCAGCCAGTTCGTCCGGCGATATCTTGTCGGACGCCAGAGCGAGGGCAACGGAAGCAATCGCCGAGCGCGGCAGACTGCCGCCGCCGATCTCCGCTCTGCATTCCACCAGTCGCGCCTGGAGCGGAAGTTGGTGAAGCAATTTGAGCAGCCTTTCCCCGCGCGCCCGGAGTTTTTCGTGAGGGATTTGCAGCAGTGCGTGAACCGGGACCTCCTCGACGCGCAGATGCGCGTCGACCGTCGCGCCGAGTGCAGCCAGGACCAGTTTGTCGCAACGCAAGGCGCGGAAAAGCGGTTCGCGTTTCAAGGCAGCGATGAAGCGCGCTTTCCCTGCAATGATTCCGGCCTGGGGTCCGCCAAAAAGTTTGTCGCCGCTGAAACAAACGAGATCCGCGCCGCGTTTCAGGGTTTCGTTAGGCGTGGGCTCATGTTCGGCCAGACCAAGTTTCTCCGTCGCCACGACCGCGCCGCTGCCGAGGTCCTCGACGAAAGGAATCCGCTTGGAACGCGCCAGCCGCGCCAGCTCTTCCGCCGGCGGAGAACCGGCAAAACCGCTCATGAAGAAATTGCTCTGGTGCACCTTCAGGATCATCCCGGTCGCGGGCCCGATCGCTTTCGCGTAATCGCTCAAGACCGTCTTGTTCGTCGCCCCGACTTCGCGCAGGCGCGCCCCGCTCGTTTCGAGGATTTCGCCGATGCGGAATCCGCCGCCGATCTGGACCAGTTCGCCGCGCGAGATGATCACCTCCGGTTTTGTGCTGGTAAAATGGCGCACGATGAGGACGAGCGCGGCCGCGCAGTTGTTGACCACTGTGGCGGCTTCGGCGTCGCAGAGCAGGGCGAGGCCTTGCTCGAGGTAACCGGCACGTTTTCCCCGGGCGCCGGTGGTGAGGTCGTATTCGAGGTTGTTGTAGCTCGACCCGATTGCAGCGAGGGCTTGCAAGGCTGCGGGGCCCAGGGGTGCGCGACCGAAATTGGTGTGCAGGATAATGCCGGTGCCGTTGATGACGGGCTGTAGCCGGGTGCGTTCAAGGTCTGCGAAACTGAGCTGAATTTCCGCCACGATCTCGGGTAAGGGCGGAATTTTCGCTCCGGCACGCAGCTCGGCGAGTTTTCGCCTAACGAGCGCGACGACGAAGGGACGTGGCAAGGCCGTCTGACCAAGCGACTGTAGGATTTTCTCGACCGCCGGAATGGCCCGGACTGCACGCGGCGCGCTCACGAGACGATATGGAGCAACGGTTTCATCGCGCCCACGATCCGGCCAATGACGACGGCATCTTGTCCGACGAGGGACAGGACTTCATCGAGACGTCGGGGTGGAACACAGAGGAGGAGCCCGCCGCTGGTTTGCGCGTCGGCTAGGAGAAGACGTCTCGCCATCGGCGTCTTGTTCCATTCCACATCGGGCTTGGCCGTTTTCAGGTTCTGCCTCGTGCCTCCGGGGACGCAGTCGCGCTCGATTAAGCCGAAAATTTCGTCGCTAATCGCCGGGACATCGTTGACGAAGATTTCCGCGCCGACTCCGCTGGCGCGGCACATCGAGGCGAGGTGGCCGAGGAGACCGAATCCGGTGATGTCGGTGGCGGCGCGAACAAGACCGCGTTCCGCGAGGTCGGCGCCGATCGCGTTGACGCGCGACATCAAAGCGATGACCGCCTTGGTCAGGTTGCGACTCGTTAGGCCTTTTTTAATCCCGGTGGTGGCGATGCCGGTGCCGAGCGGCTTGGTCAGGACGAGCCGGTCGCCCGCGCGCGCCTTGGCGTTGGTCAGCATTTTTTTCGGGTTAACCATTCCGGTGACGGCGAGGCCGTAAATTGGCTCCGGGTTGCGGATGGTGTGGCCGCCGATGATGGCGCAGCCGACTTCGCGCGCTTTCTCGAGGCCGCCGCGGAGGATGGTGGCAATGGTTTTCTCGGACACGAAATCGGTCGGCATGCCCATGATGTTGAGCGCGGTGAGTGGTCGGCCGCCCATCGCGAAGACGTCGGAGAGGGCGTTGGCCGCGGCGATCTGGCCGTAGGCGAACGGGTCGTCCACGATGGGAGTGAAAAAGTCGGTCGTTTGCACAAGGGCGCGGTCGCGATCGAGACGGAAAACCCCGGCGTCATCGGCGGTCGCGGAACCGACGAGAACGTTGCGATTCGGATACTGCGGGAGCTGAAGCAAAACTTGCCTCAGGGCCTTTTGGCTCAACTTGGAAGCTCAGCCGGCGCAGGACGAGAGCGAGGTCAGGGTGCGAATCTGTTCACGCGACATGCGATCACCTCCTTTCGAGAAAAGGGGGAAGGAGCAAGAGCAAGAGCAGGAGAAAGAGAAAGAAGATGGGAGAGGCGGAGAGGATAGGAATCGAACCTACCTCGGCCGGTAAGGACCGACGGCGATTTTGAAGATCGCGAGGGCCACCAGGCACCCTTCACTCTCCGGAAAGAGGAAAACGTCCAACGCCCAACGTGGAAGTCCAACGTCGAACGAAGAGGGGCAAAAGCATCTCGCTCCGGCTTCCAGATTGATCGCTATCCTTGAGCTTCTTAATCTGCCTGACGACGGCGTCGAAATC
The DNA here is from genome assembly GCA_963768965.1 of uncultured Verrucomicrobiae bacterium. Classification (GTDB taxonomy): domain Bacteria; phylum Verrucomicrobiota; class Verrucomicrobiia; order Chthoniobacterales; family UBA10450; genus Palsa-1392. The sequence goes on from CAVYJY010000001.1 coordinate 91,294, forward strand.
CGGCCATTCGCCGGAATCGAGTTTGGAATGGAGCAGTTTGCCATTGGCGCTGACTTCGAAGGCGCCGCCACTCGAGGGAACGAGGGTGAGCGACGCGATCCGATCGCCGAGCTCGAGAATCTTAGCCGCCAAACTGACGGCTTTCGGCGCGTAGTTTCAAACGCTGCAATACTCGATCCGGATTTCGGTTTTCATCGCTCCCTCCCTTCCTGTAGCGAGGTTAATGGGCAGGAGCGCAGGGTCAAGTTGTAGACGCTTCGCTCTGCGAAGCGCGGGGCTGGGCGTGCGAGCGGAGGTCGGGCTCGCGTTTCCCAGAGGGAAACGTCTACAAGACTTGTCAGGCGTCGCTTTCATTGCGCATGTCGGCGGGGCAAATGTAGACGCTTCGCTCTGCGAAGCGCGGGGCTGGGCGTGCAATTCGGAGGTCGGTCTCGCGTTTCCCAGAGGGAAACGTCTACAGGCTCGTTAGGCGTCGCTTTCATTGCGCATGTCGGCGGGGCAAATGTAGACGCTTCGCTCTGCGAAGCGCGGGGCTGGGCGTGCGAGCGGAGGTCGGGCTCGCGTTTCCCAGAGGGAAACGTCTACAGGCTCGTTAGGCCGCGACGGCGTTGGCGGCGCGCTTGCGGGCGTTGGCGTCGAGCACGCGCTTGCGCAGGCGGAGGGATTTCGGCGTCACTTCTACATACTCGTCCGCTCCGATGTACTCGATCGCGCGCTCCAGGGTCATCTTTAAGGGCGCTTCCAGTTGGATGCCTTTGCCGTCACCCTGGCTGCGCATGTTGGTGAGGTTTTTCGCCTTGCAAGGATTCACCGGGAGATCTTCCGGGCGCGCATTTTCGCCAATGATCATCCCCGCATAAATTTCCTCCTGCGGTCCGATGAAAAGTTTGCCGCGCGCCTGAATGTTGTTCAGGGAATAGGCTTTGCTCGTGCCCGCTTCCATCGAGACCATCACGCCGCGGTTGCGGCCTTCGAGTTCGCCTTTGAAGTGAGCGTACTCGCGGAAGATGTGGCTCATGATGCCTTCGCCTCGGGTCAGGTTGACCAGGTCGCTCTCGAAACCGATCAGGCCGCGGGTGGGGATGATCGCCTCGACGCTGACGCGCGTGGCGTGGTGATCCATGCCGACGACTTCACCTTTGCGAGCCGCAATCGCCTGCAGAACATCGCCCAGGTTTTCGTTAGGCACTTCGGCGTAAAGAGTTTCAATCGGCTCAAGCAGGCTGCCGTTTTCGTCGCGTTGGAAGATGACTTCCGGGCGCGAGACCATGACTTCGAAGCCTTCGCGGCGCATTTGTTCGACCAGGACCGCGATCTGCATTTCGCCGCGCGCGTTCACTTCGAAGGCACCGGAGGATTCCGTGTCCTTGACCGCGAGGGAGACGTTGCCGCGGGTTTCGCGGATGAGGCGCTCGCGCACGTGGCGGGCGGTGACGAATTTGCCTTCGCGCCCGGCGAAGGGGGAGTCGTTGACCAGGATGCGCATCCGGATGGTGGGCGGATCGATGTCGACGAACTGGAGCGGGGTGCGCTCTTCGCGATCGGTCAGGGTTTCGCCGATGTAAACTTCTTCAAAGCCGGTCAGGCCGACAATGTCGCCGGCGCTGGCGTGCTGGGTCTCGACCTGCTGCATGCCGGCGTAGGTGTAGAGAGCAGTGACGTTGCTGCGCTCGCGGCGTCCATCGCGATGGATGCACACGATCGGATCGCCGACCGTGACGCGGCCGCTAACGATGCGCCCGAGAGCGATGCGGCCGAGGTAATCGCTGTAGTGCAGGTTGGAAACGAGCATCTGGAAATAGGGCTCGGCTGCGATGGTCGGGGGCGGGATAAATTTGATGATCGCTTCGAAGAGCGGGGTCATGTCTTCGCTGTTCTCGTGGATTTCGCGCATGGCGAAACCGTTCTTGGCGCTGGCGTAAACGATCGGGAAATCGAGTTGCTCGTCGTTCGCTTTCAGTTCGACGAAGAGATCGAAGACCATGTCGAGGACCTTGTGCGGACGGGCGTTTTCGCGATCGACTTTGTTGATGACGACGATCGGCTTGACCTTGTTCTCGAGTGCTTTCTTGAGCACGAAACGGGTCTGAGCCTGCGGGCCGTCGTGCGCATCGACGACGAGCAAAACGCCGTCGACCATTTTCATGATCCGCTCCACTTCGCCGCCGAAATCGGCGTGGCCGGGCGTGTCGACGATGTTGACGCGGTAACCGTTCCAGTTAAAAGCGGCGTTCTTGGCCCGAATAGTGATGCCCTTTTCGCGCTCGAGATCCATCGAGTCCATCATGCGCTCCTCAGTCTTTTGGTTGGAGCGAAAGGTTCCGGATTGGCGGAGGAGTTGGTCGACGAGCGTGGTCTTGCCGTGGTCGACGTGGGCGATAATGGCGATGTTGCGGATTTTGTCCATGACGTTACTGGCCTCGTTGGGCATAAAGCAGGCGCGCCGCCTACCGGAGCGATTCTGGCAATCCGCCAGAGTGCGGAGCGCCGACGAGGAGCGCGGAATATGGACGCGGGTGCCCCCAGCGTCAACCCGAGGCGGAGATCCCGCGCCCGCTGCCCGCCTCCGACATGAGATTTATTCTTATCTTTGAGGCCTAAACTTTTTTCGGGAATAAAAGTCGACCACCGGAAATCGGACAGCCGTTGTACCAAATATTATTTATGAAAACACGTCGCATCATCAAAGTGCCACCGTTTATGGCGGCATTGCTGTTTCTCTGTCTCTCGGTCGCCAGTGTTCAGGCACAGCGGCCGAGCTCGGCCTGGGGCACCATTCCCAGTCCGAATGCCGGTTTCGGGCCTAACGAACTCTTCGATGTCGAAGTCCTTTCGGAAAACGACATCTGGGCGGTGGGCAATTTCGGTGATTTTGTCGCGCCGGAGCCGCAGGTGCAGCATTGGAATGGGACGAGTTGGCAACTGGTGACGCTGCCGGGCGGCTTCATCGGCGATCTGCTCGGAGTCTCGGCCGTCGCGGCGAACGACGTCTGGTTCGTCGGCGGGGCGGCCTCGACGGGTGAGACCTTCATTTTCCACTGGGATGGAACGAGCATCACCCGGGTCGCGAGCCCAAATCCGGGGCTTTACAACCGGCTCTATGACGTGGTCGCGCTCGCGCCTAACGACGTCTGGGCGGTGGGCGAATATGCCAGCGGCGGGGTGAGCAAGACATTGATCGAGCATTGGGACGGGACGCAGTGGAGTGTCGTGCCGAGCCCGACTTCCCGGAACGAATACACCGAGCTCCTCGGGGTGGCGGCGGTGAGCGCGAACGATATCTGGGCGGTGGGCGAGGCGGGATCGAAACCGTACGCCCTGCATTGGGATGGCACGACCTGGCAGCAGGTGACCACTCCCAACCTCCCGTTCTCTCGCTTTACCGATGTCTCAGCCACATCGGGCGGTGAAGTGTGGGCAGTCGGCGATTCCAACAATGGGACGCTGACCGCACGCTGGACGGGATCGGCGTGGCAGGTAGTGCCGAGCCCCAGTCCCGGAGCGCTTTTCAACGACCTGAATGGCGTTGTCGTCCTGGCACCGGACGATGTTTACGCGGTGGGTTTCTATGACATTTCGGGCGATTGGAAAACTCTCGCGCTGCACTACGACGGCACGCAATGGACCCAGGTATCGAGCCCTTCGCCCGATCCGTCGATTAACCTCTTCAACGGAGTCGATGCCGACGGCGAGAACAATGTCTGGGCGGTGGGCAAGTCCGAAGGCACGCTGATCGCGCGGCTGAACAGCAGCACTTTCGAGGCGGTGCAGAGCGCAAACGCCGGCGTGGGCAGCAACGAACTCAAAAGCATCTCCGCCATTTCCTCGACCGACATCTGGGCGGTCGGCGAAGCCGAGGGCGACTCCCTCAGCATGCACTGGGACGGCGTCTCCTGGAGTCTCGTGCCGGTGCCCGACCTGGCGCTGGACGCCCCGCTGGAGGGGGTTGAGACCTTCGCGAGCAACGACGTCTGGGCGGTCGGGTATATGGGCGAGCCGAGCAGTTTGAATTCCAGCAACGTCATCCTGCATTGGACGGGCAGCGCCTGGAACGTCGTGCCGAGCCCAAATCCGGGCCGAAACAGCGTCGACAAACTCCACGATGTCCAGGGCGCGGCGCCGAACGACATCTGGGCGGTGGGCGAGCATTGGGATCGCAACGGGAACCAGCTCGCGACGATCCTGCGTTACAACGGCGCGACCTGGACGGAGTTTCCGAACGCCTGCGGTGGCCCGCTCTTCGGCGTCACGGTTCTGGCGCCTAACGACGTCTGGGCCGTGGGCTGGCAGAGCTGTCACTTCGACGGCACCACCTGGACGCAGATTCCGATCCCGCCCTCAGGCGGAGGTGACACCCTGCTCGACGTTTCGGCCGTGTCGTCAAACGACGTCTGGGCCGTGGGCAACAGCGTCTTCTGCGACGGCTTTGACTGCGATTTCTTCTCCTACGCGATCCACTGGGATGGAAACAACTGGACGCTGACCCATCCACCCGGCACCTCCCTCGGCGGAGTGCAGGCGCTGGCATCGAATAACGTTTATGCGGTGGGCACGTTCAGTCTCGGCACTGTAATCACCCGCTGGACGGGGAGGAGCTGGAAGCTTGTCCCGAGTCCCGACCCGGAGGCTGGCGGGGGCTTGAACGAGATCACGGCCACGCCCGGCAAGCTCTGGGCGGTGGGATCATTCTACGATGATGATTTCGAGCAGCGGACGCTGGTCGTGGATACTCCCTCGGCCACGCAGGGCACCATCACCGGCAATGTGGGAGTCAGCGGCGCGACCGTTTCCTGGTTTGGCGCGGTGAATGGATCCACCACCACCGACAGCTTCGGCAATTACGCCGCCGCGGGGTTGCCGGCGGGAACCTACACACTCGTCGCGACGGCGGAGGGGTGCGATCCGGCGGCCGACAGCGTGCAAGTGATCGCGGGAAGAACCGTGCGGAAGAACCTGGGGATCGACTGCGCCTTCAAACCGCTCAGACCGGACAGTCGTTAGGCTGCCCCACTGGATCTCACAACAAAAAACGGCAGGCCATCGCTGGCCTGCCGTTTCCGGTTGAGTTGTTGTTCGGTTATTCCAGCGGTTCGTTGACCGCGGCTTCCGCGTTGATGAAGCCATAGCCGTCGAGCACGGTGTATCCACGACCGATTCGGTTCACGAAAACACCGGAGAAGGCCCCGGCGCTGGTCATGCCACTGAAGGTCATGCCACCAGGAGCGAGCGTGCCTTCAGGAATGAGGACGTTGGCTCCCAGGAGATCGGCCGAGTTGCCGCCGACGGTGCCGTTAGGCCCGAAAGCGTCCGCTTCATCGCGATCCACTCCGAAGTTGTAGCCTTCCCGTCTGGTCAGCGCGCCCGGCGTGATGTCCATCGTGAGGGTGTAGAAGTGGGTGCCGACCAGCGCAGGCGGCGGCGCCTGATTGGAAAGCGTGCCCGTGATGTCGCTCGACATCACGCCCCTCAAGGCACCCAGAGTGAACGGGAACCCGAGCGTCGGCGGCCGGTTGTCAAAGACAAGGCCGGGACGCGAGGTGAATCCGACTTCCGTATCGATCGGCTCGGTCGTGTTGCCTCCGGTCGCGTCGGTCGCTTCCGGATTCAGGACGAGCTGATTCAAGCTGCCTTCGCCCGCGTAGAGGACCTGGAAGGCATTCGGGTTCATCGTGCTGATCAGGCTGTTGCCGTCAGATTCCATCCGAATGCTGACCCGGGACGGACCCGGGGCAAGAGCTCTGCCCCGCGCCTGATAAGGATCGAGGTCGTGGTGGAAAGCGCTCCGCTGCAATACCCCGCGCATTTGCTCCGGCGTCACCGAGCCCGGACCGCCGTTGGCTTCCAGGACCAGAGCCGCGATGGCCGCAGCATGCGGCGCGGCGGCGGAGGTGCCGAAGAAGTTCGGGAAAAGGTCCTTATCCTGGCTGGCGTCGGAGACGAAGAAGGTGGTGTTCGCACCGTCCATCGCCGCCATGTCGGGTTTTTCCCGCACTTCGGGTGTCGGGAGCCGGTTGTTATCCTTGTCGAAGACAATGATGGACGGTCCCGGCGAGGAGAAACCCTCCGGAATGAACGGCGGATAGAAAGCGTAGGCTGCGATTCCATTCCCGCCCGCGGCCGAGTTATGGCCGAAGGTGATTGGCGTCTTGTTGTAGGTGAAATACTCCTGCGGTTCGCCCGAGGTGAAGGTGACATAGCGCACCCGGCTGGCCGGCTGCGGATCGGGCGGCGGCGTATTGGAACGCGCGAAGACGACCTGCACGATGTTACCGGCGGTGGTCTGGCTCGGCAGGATCTGCGCGATCTCGACCGGACGTCCGGTCTGGATGTTGTTCTCACCGGTCGCGCCAATGAAAGTGCCATCGCCCTTGAAGAAGAGGATGTTGAAATCGGTCGTAACCAGCTGTTGGCAGCCGTCGATCACTTCATCGACCGAATAATCGTAATCGCCACCGGTCTGGGTGCCGAATTGCGTCACCCGCACGGTGTAGATTCCGGTCTGGTCGAGTCCGATGACCAGGAGTTCATCGATCCCGGTGTCCTGCACAATGATCGAGGTGTTATCCGGCGCGATGAGCTCGATGATGGAATCGAAAATCGTCGCATCCGGATGATCCGTGACCGTGATCTGGACGCAGTCGCCGGCCGTACCGGGGAAAGTGAAATCGTCCGAACCGCCCGGCGGGACCGTCCCGGTGCCACTCACGATGTTATCGCCAATGGTGGTCGGGTTGACGTTATACGGATCGTCCCACTGGAAGTCGAAAATCGCCGCCAGGGTGCCGGTGCTGCTGCCGCCGATGAGGACGCTCTGGGCGATGTCTTTTTGGCCCGGCGCAGGATTGAAGTTATGAAAACCGCCGGCGTAGAGCTCGGGCGGGACGCTGCCCAGGTTGATATTGGTGCCGTCGGTCGCGGTGCCGTCGTTAGGGACGAAGCGAAAATCCGAATAGTAACCCTGGGTCGCGGGACGGTTGCCGGCCGAGGAGAAATAAGAGACCCCCTGGGCTGCGACATCATCCACCGCGCGAGCCACGATCGTGTCCTGGAACATGCCTTCAGCAAAATAAATCACGTCGTCGACGATGACGTGCGCTCCGGCATCAGCCAGGGCGCGAATATTATTGCCAAAGCCGACTTCGCCGGTGTTGGCGGTGGCGAAAGCAAGGTCTGCTGCCGGCGCCATATCGTGCACGATCTGGCACATGGCGCGGCCTTCATCGCTGCTCGCCGGGAAATCCTCGAGCACAAGGACCGGGGTCGAATTATTCGGATTGCCCGGGCCGGGGAGATCGCCGGAGGCAATGTCTTCGTCGGCGCCAATCGAACCCCCGTTGGTGTCAAAGGAGTTGGAAAGGACACCGACCATGATTCCGGCACCCGTGATCCCACTGACCGGGACGTCATCCTGGTTGGTGATCTGGTCGACTCGATGCTGGTGCACGCCTTGGCTGGTCGTTGCGCCGACATCAAACACCGGGGCCAGGCTGAGGTGGACAGAGGCCACGCCAGCCGTGTTCGCCAGTTGCGTCACCCGTGCCGCCGGGACGTAAACGTCCATCGCGCCACCCCTGACATCGACGGCCTTGATCACGACGTCTTTGAGCTTCGCCACGGCCTCGCGCGCCGCTGGGCTTTTCAGGTAAACAGTGACCAGCAGCCGGCCTTGCGCGTCGCGCATGGAGCGGTCGCCCATGTCGACGTTGGACCCGACGCCGGGTCCGGCGACCTTTTTACCGGACTTGGCGGCCAGCTCGCGGGTCACAACCTTTTGCAAGTCGCTGCCGATATTTTTCGGGTTTTGCGTGGCAGCGGAGAGGAGGGCGGGCACGGCCAGGCTCAAACACACGGCCAACGAAAGGAGTGTGCGCTTTAGCGAGGCCGACGTCAGGTGCCGGAGTCGCGGTCGGAGAGTTTTTCTCAAATGAGAGTGTTTTTTCATTGTTGTAAGTGCTTTCTTTAACTGCGTTTACGCGCCCTGTGCAGAAATGCAGACGGCGGCGGAGAATACTTTTCTACCCGGCGATCGCTGGGCGAGTCAACCCTTTTCCGGAATAAAAGGTTACAGCCGGGTAATAGAACGCGCTTTACGTAATTCGCCGCGGGCTCCTGAAATCGCCGCCTAACGGGCCGGCTTGGCTTCAGGCGGGCTCGGTCTGGAGCTCGGCCACCGGCTCAACCCATTTGCCGTGCTCCCGAATCAAATCCTGCAACCGGTCGACTGCTTCCGCCTCGGGAATGTTGAACTTCACGGCCGTTTTGCCGACGTAAAGATTCACCTTGCCGGGTGCGCCGCCGACGTAACCGAAATCCGCATCTGCCATTTCGCCCGGGCCGTTCACGATGCAGCCCATGATCGCAATCTTGACACCCTTGAGATGGACCGTGGCGGCTTTGATTTTGGCGGTCGTGGTTTGGAGATTGAAAAGCGTCCGCCCGCAGGAGGGGCAGGCGACGTAGTCGGTCTTGAAAATCCGGGTCCCGGCCGCCTGGAGAATGTTGTAGGAAAGGCGCAAAGCCTGACCCGGCCCATGCTCGCCTTGGACCAGGATGGCGTCGCCGATGCCGTCGCAGAGAAGCGAGCCAATATTGGTCGCCGCGGTCAGGAGCGTGGGCAAAAATTCCGCGTCCGGATTTTCCGAAATCGTTAGGCTGTCTTTCAACAGAATCGGATGCCGCCGGTCGAGCTTGAGCGCGAGCAGCCGATAAGCCGCGATCAACGGGAGGTCGAGTCCGTCGGCCACCGCGACGAGTTTGGCATCCGCATCCCGGTTCACGGCGGCGATCGCGGCGTCGTCGCGGGGATCGATCTCAATCACGCCCGAGCTTTCGTAAACGAACTCCGGTTTGTAGTCGCCCATGCGATCGACCTTGTGCGCGACCTTGTCGAAACTGGCCTGGCGAATGGCGACACGAACGGTTTCCTCGCCACCCAGTCGCACCTCGCCGACCGCGATCGTGGCGCTCTCACGGCGTTGATAAGAAAACGGGTCGAAGGAAAGACCGGTCGCCGGAGTTTCGAGCGCCGCGTGTGCGGAAAGCGCCGCCGCTTGCGTCGTCTCGACCAGGGCGCGCGCCACGGGAATTTCGTGGATGCTGTCTTCGGTTAACGAAACGCGAACGGTGTCGCCGATCCCATCCCGCAAAAGCGAGCCGATCCCGATCGCGCTTTTGATCCGCGCATCCTCACCTTCGCCCGCCTCGGTCACGCCGAGATGGATCGGGTAATTCCAATCGGCGCCTTCTTCGCGCAACCGCGCCACGAGCAACCGATAGGCCGCGATCATTACCTTCGGGTTGCTCGATTTCATCGAGAAAATCAGCGCGTGATAACCGAGATCGCGCGCGATGCGGGCAAACTCGAGCGCGCTCTCCACCATCCCGAGCGGGGTGTCGCCGTAGCGGTTCATGATCCGGTCGCTGAGCGAGCCGTGGTTCGTCCCGATGCGCATCGCGATCCCGCGCTCGAGACTCAGCCTAACGAGCGGGGTGAAACGCTCGCGGATACGCTCCAGCTCAGCCGCGTACTGCTCGTCGGTGTACTCGATAATCTTGAACTTCTTCGAGTCGGCGTAATTGCCAGGGTTGATCCGGACCTTGTCGACCCACTTGGCCGCTTCCATCGCGGCTTCCGGCTTGAAATGGATGTCAGCCACGATCGGCACGTCGCAGCCGCGCTCGCGTAATCCCCTCACGATATGCTGAAGGTTGGCCGCGTCTTTCACCGTCGGCGCGGTGATGCGGACGATCTCGCAACCGACCTGCGCCAGCTCGAGCGACTGCGCGATCGACGCCTCGGTGTCCATCGTGTCGCAGGTGATCATCGACTGGACCCGGACCGGGTTGGCGCCGCCGACCCCGACATGCCCGACCATCACCTCGCGCGAAACGCGGCGCTGGTAGGTCATGGGATTGTCGCAGTAGCTGCTCACCGCTTGCGCTTGCGTGCGCCATTTGCACGCTCCTTCAAAGCAACAATCAGCGGAACGTCGATGATCAACGCCCCATCGTCTTCGTAGACCGTAACGGATCTTCCTTTTGGAGAAAGCGCCATGAACTCCGGATGCTCCACGGCAACGGTGCGTTCATTCGTGAGAACAATATCGAACGGCCGGAACGGAGCGGCGAAATATCGCTTTCTCACTTCGTCAATGCGCATCGCGAAGAAGATATTCGCTTCCCGGCAGACCCGCAATGTCGTTCGCTGCTACGGAGTCGGGCTGGACTGTGCTTCCGCCGCCGGCGCCTCGCCGCGCTTTTCGCCGAGCCAATCGCCGACATCGAAGAAGCTCACGTAAGCGATGTAGCCGATGATCAAAAGCGCGCAGCCCGTCTGCACAATTTCGAGCACGCGAATGTTGACCGGTTTCCGCCGCACCGCCTCGACCAGCGCGAGCACGATGTGGCCGCCGTCGAGCACCGGAATCGGAAGCATGTTCAGGATCGCGAGGTTCACGTTCAGGATCACGCTGAACCAAAGCGCGAGCTGCCAGCCGCGATCGCTTTCGAAGAGTAGATAATAGATGCGCACGATCCCGACCGGGCCGCTGAGATGCTGCAACTTCACGTCGGACTTCGGCGAAGCGACCGCCTCGATCGTATTCAACGTGCTCGTGACGCTGTCGTAGACCTGCTCGATCGGGTTCGGGTGCGCGATGGTCAATTTCCCCGTCGTGTCCCAGGCAATGCCAATCCGCGGCACCAGTTTGCCTTTGGTCATCAAAGGCATCGGAGTGAGCGGGGTCTCGAAGCGGCGATCGCCCCGTTGCACCTCGAGCTTCAACTCTTCCTTGGGATGTTGCCGGATGTAATCGGCCAGCGCGATCGCGTTGTACATCGGCTGTCCGTTAAAACCCTGGATGACATCGCCCGGCTTCAACCCAGCCTTCGCCGCCGGTGAATCGGCTTCCACCTCGTCGATGATCGGTTTCGAGGCGGGATAAATCAGCACCTGCCGCACGCTTTTGCGCCGCCAGCCGCTGGTCGGTGCGATGAATGGTGTAACCGAAACTGCAACCTGCTGCCCATTGCGGTCGACCACGAACGGGATCTGGTCGCCTTCGCTCCGGATCACATTCCAGGTCACGCTGTCACTCATTCCGGAAAAGCGCGTCACCGGTTTTCCATCCACTTCGAGAATCTTGTCGCCCGCCTTGAGCCCGGCCTTTTCCCCGGGCGAGCCGGGCTCGACATAACCGATCACGGTGGTCGTGTCGGCCTCGCCCACGGGATGCCCGATGGCCCAGACCAAAGTCGCAAACACGACCGCGAGCAGCATGCTGAAGAGCGGACCCGCCACCGCCACGATGATTTTATCGAGCACGGAAATGCGCGGCAGCTTGGCCCGGTCGGTTTCGGTTTCGCCCTCGATGATATCCATCGGCGCGAGCTGCGGGAGCGCGACGAAGCCGCCGAAAGGGAGCGAGCCTAACGAGTACTCGACGCCGTTGATCGTCTTCTTCCAGAGCGGTTTTCCAAACCAGACGCCGAACTTCTCGATCACCAGCCCGCGCCAGCGCGCGGCCAGGAAGTGGCCCAGTTCATGGACCACGATGAGGAGGTTAAAGAGAACGATAACCTCGAGCAGAATAAAAATGATGCGTAGGGCGTGCAGAAACATGGCGCTCGAAACTGGCGGACTCTAGCGGGCCAAATCAGCGGCCCGGCCGGCGGCTTCCTCGCGCGCCCAGCAATCGGCCTCCAATATGGCATCCAGGCTCGGGTTGGCAACGGAGGTATGGCGGTTCATCACTTCCTCGACCAAATGCCAGATGCTCGGAAACGAAATCCGGCGATCGAGGAAAGCTGAGACAGCGACTTCATTGGCGGCGTTCATTACAGCAGGCAGGGTGCCGCCGGTCTCGCCCGCGCGCCGGGCCAGGTTGAGCGCGGGGAAATCATCCAGCCGCGGCGCGGCGAATTCCAGTTTCTGGAGTTTGCCGAAATCGAGCGGCGGGAGCGAGTTCGGCACGCGGTCGGGCCAGGTCACCGCGTATTGAATCGGGAAACACATGTCGGAATGCGAGAGCTGCGCCAGGACCGAGCCGTCGGCGAATTCGACCATCGAGTGCACGATGCTCTGCGGATGCACCACCACTTCCACCCGCGCCATCTCGACCCCGAAGAGCCAGTGCGCCTCGATCATTTCCAGTCCCTTGTTGAAGAGCGTGGCGGAATCGATCGTGATCTTCGGCCCCATGCTCCAGGTCGGATGCTTCAACGCCTGCTCCGGCGTGATGCTGGCAAACTGGTCGTTAGGCGTCTCGCGAAACGGGCCGCCCGACGCGGTTAAAATCAAACGCCGCAAATCGCCGCCCGGCCGTCCATCGAGACATTGGTAGATCGCGTTGTGCTCGCTATCGACCGGCAACACGCGCAGCCCTTTCGCGGCCGCGCCTTTCATTACCGCCTCGCCCGCCATGACGAGAATCTCCTTGCTCGCCACCGCCAGGTCTTTCCCGGCCTCGATCGCCGCCAGCGCCGGCCGCAACCCGCCCGTCCCGACCACCGCGACCAGGACCATTTCCGCGTTCGTCAGGCAGGCGATCTCCACCAGCCCATCCTCGCCCGCGAAAATCTTCGGCTTGTAATCGAGGTTGGCGCAGAGCTCGCCGAGATGCGCTTCATCGACCAGGCAAACCGCCTCCGGCCTAACGAGATTGGCCTGCGCCGCCAGCTTCTTCGCGTTCGACTTCGCCGCCAGCCCGACGATTTCCATCCGGTCCGGGATGTCGCGCGCCACCTTGAGCGCGCTTTCCCCGATCGAGCCGGTCGCGCCCAGTACCACTACCCTCTTCCGTTTCATCACGGCACCCGGATGACGAGACGCAGATAGAAAAAGAGCAACGGCGCCGTGAAGAGCAGGCTATCGACCAGATCGAGCGCGCCCCCGATTCCCGGCAGCATGTTGCCCGAATCCTTCACCCCGGTGCTGCGCTTCACGATCGACTCCGCCAGGTCGCCGATGATCGCGGCGAACCCGAGGAGCAACCCGAGCACGATCGAGTGCGTCCAGTTCAAGACCGAGAGCTGCCCCGGCATGAGAGCAAACAACCCCATGCTCGCGAGCAACGAAAACGCCAGCGCGCCGAAAAATCCTTCCCACGTCTTCTTCGGGCTGATGTGCGGCACCATCTTGTGTTTGCCGATCACGCTCCCGGTGAGATACGCCCCCATGTCGCTGAATTTCGTGATCGCGATGCAGTAGAAAACGTAGAACTGACCCGTCACCTCCCCGTTAGGCGCGCGCGGCGTCACGTAGACGATCTTGGTGATGAAATTGAAAAGCCAGAGCACGTAAAGCAGCCCGAAGAGCGTGTAAGCCATCGTCCGGAGCGGCTCGTCGTCGCGCAGGCTGTCAAACATTTGCCGGGTAAAAACGGTCAGCAAAAAGAAGAGCAGCACCGCCACCTCGAAGTCGTAGGAGCGGGCCGGCCCGTACTTGGCGAAGTAATAAAAACTCCCCACCAGCATGACCGCGCCGCTGATCATGGCCGTGACCTTGAAATTCGGGAGGCCCTTGTGATCGAGCATCCCGTAAAATTCCCAGAGCGCGATCATCCCGACCACGCCGATGAGGGCAAAGAAGCCCAGCTCATACCCCGAAAAGATAATGAGGAGCGCGACCGACCAAAGAACGAGCGTGCTCGCGAACCGAAAGATGAACGTCAGGCGAGCGGTCGTGGGCGCGGCCGAAGGTCGTTCGATGGTCTCGGGCATGCAGCCTGCACCATCCCCGTCATAGGAAAAATGTCCACCCCGGACTCAGGCCGTTTTCTCGTTATTTCCTCCTTTTTCCTTCTCATCGTTCAACCACCTTTTCGTTCGCCGGCGATAGACGCTGGCGGCTCATTGCGCAACGGTAAAAGCCTCATGAGAATCTCCACGAAAATCTCGCTCTCCCTCTGCATTCTCGGCGCCCTCGCCCTCTCGACCGCTCTCGCCGCGCCCCCGGAAAAGAAACCAGCGGCGCCCGGCCAGGTCGCCTCCGAATCGAAACGGGCGAACGACTTCTTCGACCGGAAGTTCGATGAATACATCGCGCGCCACCCCCAATTTGCCTCGCAGCTCGGGCTTAGAATCGGCTACGACAAATGGGAAGACCTCTCCGACGCCTCGACCGCGCAGGATCTGGCATCCTCGCTCGAGAGCCTGGCCGAGCTGAAAAGCGAGTTCGATTTCGACGCGCTTGATCCGCAGACGCAACTCAGCTGGCGCCTCTTCGAGCAGGACGTCGAACGCAACGCCACCGGGTTCCGCTACCGCTTCCATAATTATCCGGTCAACCAGATGTATGGCTGGCATACCCAGGTGCCGACGTTCCTCATGAACATTCACCGGGTCGACAACCTCGCCGATGCCGAGGCCTACATAGCCAGGCTCAAAGGCGTCGCCGCCCAGGGCGCCCAAGTCATCGCCAACCTCGAGAAACGCGCCGCGCTCGGGATCGTCCCGCCGAAGTTTGTCTTCCCGCTCGTGCTCGATGCCACCCGCAAAGTCATCCAGGGCCGGCCCTTCACCGAGAGCGACACCGACAGCACCATCACGGCTGATTTCACGAAAAAAGTCGGCGCGCTCAAGGAGGTCGATGACGCCACCCGCAACCGCCTTTTGAGTGAAGCAAAACAAGCGCTCCTCACTTCCGTCCAACCTGCCTACCAAAAGCTCATCGCCTACCTCGAGAAGCAGGAGAAAACCGCGACCGACAACGTCGGCGCGTGGCGTTTCCCGGACGGGCGCAACTATTACGAATACGCGCTCGAGCGCACCACCACGACGAACATGACCGCCGATGAAATCCACGATCTCGGCCTGAAAGAAGTTGCGCGCATCCACGACGAGATGCGGCAGATCATGAAGAAGGTGCAATTCAAGGGCGATCTCCAGGCGTTCTTCAAGTTCATGCGCACGGACAAGCAATTCTACCTGCCCGACACGGAGGAAGGAAAAGCCGAGTACCTCGCGCGCGCGACCAAGATCATCGACACCATGCGGAGCCGGCTCGACGAAGTCTTTGCGACCAAACCGAAAGCCGACGTCGTCGTGAAGGCGGTCGAAAAATTCCGCGAGAAATCCGCCGGCAAAGCCTTCTACCAGCAGCCCGCGCCCGACGGTTCACGGCCCGGGATGTTTTACGTCAACCTCGCCGACATGGGATCCACGCCGACCTACGAGCTGGAAGGCCTGGCCTATCATGAAGGCATCCCCGGCCACCACATGCAGATCGCGATCGCGCAGGAATTGCAGGGCGTGCCGAAGTTTCGCCGGCTCGGCACCAGTTACACCGCCTTCAGCGAAGGCTGGGGCCTTTACACCGAGCTGCTCCCGAAAGAGATGGGCCTCTACCAGGATCCCTATTCCGATTTCGGCCGGCTCGCCCTCGAGCTCTGGCGCGCCGCAAGGCTCGTCGTCGACACCGGTCTGCATCACAAACAATGGACCCGCCAACAGGCGATCGATTACCTGATCAAAAACACGCCCAACGCCAAAGGCGACAGCGTCGAAGCGATCAACCGCTACATCGTCCTGCCTGGCCAGGCGACCGCCTACAAGATCGGCATGATCAAGATCCAGGAGCTGCGCGCGAAAGCGAAGGAGGCGTTAGGCGCGAAGTTCGACCTCCGCCAATTTCACGACGTCGTCCTGACCAACGGCCCCGTCCCACTCGACGTGCTGGAGCAATTGGTCGATCGCTGGGTGAAAGAGAAGCAGAGTTCTTAGCGGCGAAGTAGTGGCGAGGTTTTAGCGGGGAAGCCGCCGTTTGCCGGCCGATAAGGTAGCAGCGCGATGCCTTGAATCGCCCCGGACCATCGCACCATCCGCCCGGGAGCCTTCTGCATCCCTTCGGTAACGTACCGGGTTGATGGTGCGAAAACGATACTGGCCTTTCGCGCCCGTCTCGAATCGCCCGAAGCCTTGAAAATGCGGATCGAAGCCGATTCGCCGTCCGCGCTCGGCGAGATAGACGGCATTGTGATCGACCGGCCAGATCTCGACCACGGCGTTCCGGAAGATTTTGCCAACGTTCCGGCGCCTTCGAGGCCGACCACTTTCCTGCTTTCGTGCGTTCCTGATTCGCCTAGTTTCCTTCCGTGCAAAAGACGATGCAGGCATTGGTCAAACGCAAGGCGGAGCCCGGTCTTTGGCTGGAGGATGTGCCGGTGCCGGAGGTCGGCGGCGACGATGTCCTGATCAAGATCCGCAAGACTTCGATCTGCGGGACCGATGTTCACATCTATAACTGGGATGCCTGGTCGCAGAAGACGATCCCGGTGCCGATGGTGGTCGGCCATGAATTCGTCGGCGTGGTCGAGCGGGTGGGCGAGCGGGTGCAAGGTTTCGCGCCGGGCGATCTCGTGACCGGCGAAGGTCACATTGTTTGCGGGCATTGCCGCAATTGTCTCGCCGGGCGGCGCCATCTTTGCCCGAACACCGAGGGCGTGGGGGTGAATCGCCAGGGGGCGTTTGCGGAATATCTCTCCATCCCGACCTCGAACGTCTGGCACGCCGATCCGAACATCCCGCTCGATGTCCTTTCCTGTTTCGATCCGCTGGGCAACGCCACCCACACCGCGCTTTCCTTCGACCTCATCGGCGAGGACGTGCTCATCACCGGCGCGGGCCCGATCGGCTGCATGGCGGTGGCGATTGCCCGGCATGCCGGCGCGCGCAATATCGTCATCACCGACATCAACCCCTACCGGCTCGAGCTGGCGAAAAAAATGGCGCCGAATGTTTATGCGCTCAACGTGCGCGACGCCACCCTGGCCGACGCGATGAAAGAGCTCGGGATGAAGGAAGGCTTCGATGTCGCGCTCGAGATGTCGGGCAGCCCGAAGGCGATGGCCGACCTGCTCCCGGCGATGTTTCACGGGGGCAAGATCGCATTGTTAGGCATCATGCCCGACTCGGCCGCGATCGATTGGAATGTGGTGGTCTTCAACGGCCTCACGATCAAGGGAATCTACGGCCGGGAGATGTACGAGACGTGGTACAAGATGACCGCGATGATCCAGAGCGGACTCGATATTTCGCCGGTCATCACCCATCGCTTCCCCTACACCTCGTTCCAGGAAGCGATCGAGCTGATGAAGTCCGGCAACTCGGGCAAGATCGTGCTCGACTGGTCGGCGGCGTAGCTTCGGAACCGGAAGATTCGGAACATTTTTGGCCCATTTCTGGGCCACTTGTCGCTTTGCCTGGTATGGACCCAAGGTTTCCGTGCGCTGGTTTCGCTCGACATGCCCGGAAATTTGTTTGGTAATCGGCAGAACAAGTCGCGATGCCTGAAACTGAGACCGACACCGTTCTGATTGCACAGAAGGTCATTTTCCTCTGCGAAAATCGTCCCGTGACCGGGCGTGACATCGTCGATGCGGCGATCTTCCGCGGGGAATTGGAGACGGAATGGAAATATCTGCTCCGGCTGCTGGCCGCGGAGCGCCGGGCCGACGAGCAGAACCTCGAGTTCGATGACGACGCAATCGATACCGCGGCGGAACAATTTCGATACCAGCACGACCTGATCACGGCGGAGGAAACCGAGCAGTGGCTGGCGCAGCGCGGCCTCACCCTGGGCGAATTCAGCGCCTATTTCGTGCGCAATTACTGGGGCAACAAATGGGACGACGTCGAAGCGGAGCCGCTCGACTATTTCAGCGCGCCTAACGACACCCGCAAGATGCTGGTCGACGAGCTCCTCCTCTCCGGCGAACTCGACCGGATGGCGGAGCGCTTCAGCCGGCGGATTTCCTCGAAGTGCGAGTTTGGGGACGCGCCGGCGGACGCGGCGGCGATCGCGGCGGAGCGGGCCGCGTTTCTCGAGCGGAGCGGGATCGGCGAGGAGGAATTGCCCGGGTGGCTGGAGAAAGTCGGCCGCGACCGGGAATGGCTGGAGGAGGCGCTCGCGATGGAAGCGATTTACCGGAAGAGCCAGGGCGCGCTTCTCTCGCAGCAGGCGCGCGAACGCCAGCTCTCCGCGCTCCGTTTGCCGCTGACGCGTTTTGAAGTCGAGACGATCGAGCTCGATTCGCTCGACGCCGCGCGCGAGGCGCTCCTCTGCGCGCGCGAAGACGGCATGTCGATGGAGGAGGTGGCGGCGGAAGGGCGCTATCCCGTACCGGCATCCGGAAGTCCTGCTCGAGCAGGTGCCGGAGGATTTGCAGCAGAAATTTCTCAGCGTGCACCCGGGCGATATCCTCGAGCCGATCGCGCGCGGCGATGGGTTTCATCTTTGCCGGATCATCGGCAAGGAGGAACCCGACCTGAACGATCCGGTGGTGCAGGAACGGGCCGACCAATGCATTCTCGACCGGCATTTTTCCGATCTCACGACCCGCTTCATCCAATGGCGGCTCTTGTTGGCCTAACGACATGAAAGCGACCGACGAGAATCTCCTCCGCCGTTCGTCGCTCTTTCAATTTCTGCCCGACGAACATTTCGAGCAGCTCCGCTCCGCTTCTCGCAGGAAGAGAGCTACGAGTTCGGCGATCTTCTCGTCAGGCAAGGCGAACCGGCGGACGCGTTTTACGTTCTGCTCTCGGGCCGGGCCCGGGTGGTGAAGACCGACCAGAACAGCAACGAGATCGTGCTCGCGACCCTGAAGCCGGGCGACAGCTTCGGCGAAGCCGCTCTTGCTGAAGGCGGAACGCGGAGCGCGACGGTGCGCTGCAGTACGGCGGTGGAGGCGTTGCGCCTGGATCGCGCGGATTTCCTGCAACTGGCCGAGGAAACACCGGAGCTGAAGCATTACGTCGAGATGACCGGGCGGCATCGCTCGCTGCACGGTTTCCTTTACGAGTTCAGCAATTTCGGGCGGCTGCCCGTGCCCGCGCTCCGGACTCTGGTGGAGAAATTGACGCCGGTCGCGGTGCCAAAGGGCGAGTCGATCATCCGCCAGGGCGATCCGCCGGGCGCGATGTTCATCCTCGAGAAAGGCCGCGCCCGCGCTTTCAATTCCAACAACGGCACGCAACACAATCTCGCCTTCTATCGCGACGGCGATTTCTTCGGCGAACTCTCGATCCTGAACGGCTCGCCCCGCGCCGCCTCGGTCGAGGCGTATAGCGATTGCCGCCTCCTCGCGCTCGAGCCGGAAGCGGTCCGCGAGTTGAAACGCCGTTACCCGGAATTTGGGAAGCTAATGGAAGAACGCCTCGCGCAATACGAGGCGAAAACGGAGGCGCGCGTCCCGCTCGATTTCACGACCGAGATGCTGCCGGCGGAAGTGTCCGCGCACGACAAGATCGGCGTCGACAAGAAAGCCCCGCCCGCGAAGGAGGACACGGAAGATCCGTTCGCGGACGAGAGCGGCCTGTTTCGAAAGCGCAAAAAGCGCATCCGCAAGATCGAGGCGATCGAGCAGATCGACGAGATGGATTGCGGCGCGGCCAGCCTCGGCATGATCTGCCGGCATTTCGGGCGCAAGGTGAGCCTGGCCCGCATTCGGCAGCTCTGTCACACCTCGACCGACGGGACGAGCTTGAAGGCGATCTGCCGCGCGGCGACCGAGCTCGGGCTCGCCGCGCGCGCGATCAAGGTCTCGCTCCGCAACCTGCCGCTGATGCCGCTGCCCGCGATCGTGCATTGGGAAGGCAACCATTGGATGGTGCTTTACGACGTCGCCGAGACGTACGTGAAGGTGGCCGATCCCGCGCGCGGCCTGCGCAAGATTCCGCGCAAGGAATTCGAGCAAAACTGGTCCGGTTACGCCGCGCTTTTCGATTACACGACCGCTTTCGCGAATGCCCCGGAAAGCAAACCCGGGCTGGCCTGGATTTTCCCGTTCCTGCTCAAGTTCCGCACCATTTTCCTCCAGGTCATGCTGCTCGCGGTCGCGATCACTTTTCTCGAGCTGCTCTTCCCGATCTTTACCGAGATGGTGGTGGACAAGGTCATCGTCGAAAAGGACGTCGGCCTGCTCGGGACCATTCTCATCGGCATGGGCGTGGTCCTGTTTTTCGTCCAGGCCTGCTCGCTCGCGCAGGAATATCTCCTCTCTTTTGCCGCCGTTAGGCTGGACACGGCGATCCTCGATTTTCTTAGCCGGCAAATGTTGTCGTTGCCGATGAGTTATTTCACCAGCCGGCGCACGGGCGACATCCAGCGCCGACTCGATGGCGCGCGGCAGGTGCGGGAGTTTGCCGTGCAACACGGCATCGGGGCGCTCCTCGCGCTCGTGCAACTGATCGGCGCGCTCGCCCTGATGTCGCTTTACAGCCCGATGCTCACGCTCGCCTTCCTCGCGACGACACCGCTCTACGGCGGGCTGATGTATTTCTCGCGACGCGTGCTGCGCCCACTCTTCGCCGACGTGGAGGAGAGCCAGGGAAAATACAGCTCGCATCAGATCGACGCGATCAAAGGAATCGAGGCGGTCAAGGCCGCCTCGGCCGAGAACGTGTTTCGCGACATGATGCTGAACGAGTTCCTCTCCGTCTCGCGCAAGATTTTCCGGAGCAGTTTTATCGTCATGACCTACGACAGCGTGCTCCAGTCCATCGGCATGCTTTCGACCGCAATCTTCCTCTGGGTCGGCGCCAACCAGGTGATGGCGGGGAACCTCAGCATCGGCGGCTTCGTCGCCTTCAGCTCGCTCACGGCGATGGCTTACGGCGGCATTTTGCGAACGTTAGGCGTGTGGGACAACATGCAATTCGCCACCGTCCTGCTCAATCGCCTGAACGATATTTTCGAACAGGAACCGGAGCAGGGCCGCGACCGTTCGCGCCTCGCGCCCGTGCACAGTCTGGAAGGCCGAATCGAGCTCAAGCACGTCAGTTTCAAATACGGCGGCCCGGAAGCGCCAAACATTCTCCAGGACATCAGCCTCGACATCGCGCCTGGTCGAATGGTGGCGTTCGTCGGCCGGAGCGGTTGCGGGAAAACGACCCTGATCAAGCTCATCGCCGGCCTGCTCGAGCCGACCGAGGGGACCATTCTTTTCGACAACACCGACCTGAAAACCCTCAACTACCGCGACGTCCGGCGGCACATCGGGATGGTCCTGCAGGAGAACCACATCTTTAACGAATCGATCGCGCGCAACATCGCTTTCGGCGACGCCGAGCCCGATCTCGATCGCGTCCTCGCCGCCGCCCAGACCGCGGCCGCGCACGATTTCATCATGCGCCTCCCGTTAGGCTACGAAACCAAGATCGGCGAATCCGGCCTCTCGCTTTCCGGCGGCCAGAAGCAGCGGATCGCGATCGCGCGCGCCATTTACAACAACCCGCCGGTCCTCATTTTCGACGAAGCCACGAGCGCGCTCGACACCGAATCGGAGCGCGCCATCCAGGACAACCTCGGCCGCCTGACCGCGGGCCGGACCACGATCGTGATCGCGCATCGCCTGAGCACGATTCGCGAGGCCGACTCCATCGTCGTGCTCGAGCGCGGGATGGTCGCCGAGGTCGGGAACCACGATCAATTGATGGAGCAGCGCGGCCTCTATTTCTATCTCTCCAGCCAGCAACTCGGAATCTGATTTGACCTAACGATGCCTACCGAACTCATGCAGCGTGGCACCGCCGACGGCGAATCGGAAATGTTGCCGCAGGATCCACCGCCCTGGTTTATCCGCACGACGGCGTGGCTCCTGATCGCGCTCTTTGGCGTGGCTCTCTTCGCCGCCATCGTGATCAAGCTGCCGGAGACAGTGACGTGTCCCTTCATTTTGGTCGGAGCGGGCGGCGCGGACCCGATTCAGTCGCCGCGTCTCGCCGTCGTCAGCCAGGTGAGTGTGAGCGTGGGCCAGACGGTGAAGAAAGGCGATCCGCTCTACGTTTTGCGCTCCGATGAAATCCGCGGCTGGGGCACGGAACAACAGACGTTAGGCCAGGACCTGCAGACGCATGAGCAGGGCCTGGTGAAAGCGGACACCTCCTACAAATCGGCGCTCGAGATCAAGACCGCGGAGATCGCGCAGGCGGAAAGCGAGGTGACGTTTCGCGAGAAGCACGCCGCCAGCAGTCGCGAGCTGCTCACCCGCCTCGAAAAGCTGACCAAGAGCGGCGGCATTTCCACCGTCGAAGTCCTGCAACATCGGCTCGACGCCGCGGAATCGGAGAAGGACCTGAGCGTGGCGCAGCGCACGCTCGAGCAGGTGAAACTCGAGCGCCAGCAGATGGAGGCCGAGTACGCCCGGACCCGGGCGGAGAATGTGGCCGAGATCGAAAAACTGAAAATGCGCCTGTCCGCGCGGGAGGACGATCTCGAGGATTCGAAACAGAACCTGCTCGTCATCCGCGCGCCCTACGATGGCGTGGTCATCGCGCAGGCGCAGCGAAACGTCGGCGGCGTGGTCCAGAACGGACAGGAGCTTTGCCAGCTCGCCCGCGTCGACGCCAAACCCGTCGCGCAACTGACGTTCACCGAGTCGAACGTGCCGAAATTGTCCAGCGGACAGCGGGTCCGGCTTTTCCTGGAGGCGTTTCCCTATCAGCGCTACGGCACGGTGGATGCAAAGCTGGACTGGGTCAGCCCATCGGCGGTTTCCACTCTGCAGGGACAACACTTTGCCGGCCTCGCTTCGATCGAGGAAAAGGAGCGATCGAAAAAGAATCGCCTCACCCTGCGCGTCGGGATGGGCGGCGAGGCGCGGATCGTCGTCGGCCGCCGCACCATGATCGAGTACGCCTTCGAGCCGATCCGCCAGCTGCGCGAAAACATGCGCAACTAATTCGTTATGCACCGCGCCCTTTCCCGCCTCAAAGTTGAAGACCTGACGACCGCGAACGAGGCGATGAAGCGCTGCCTGCGCCTGGCCGCGCTCGCCGCCACGACGGACGTCCCGGTCGTTCTGCTCGGCGAAACCGGCACGGGCAAGACCCTGCTCGCGCACGCCATTCACAATTCCTCCGACCGCGCCGAGCGCGCTTTCGTCGCCTTCAACGCCTCGGCCATGAGCGACACCCTGATCGAGAGCCAACTTTTCGGACATGAGCGCGGCGCTTTCACCGGCGCGCAGTCGACCGTGAAAGGAAAGTTCGAGCTCGCCAACCAGGGCACGCTTTTCCTCGACGAAATCGCCGACATGAGCCCGCTCGCGCAGGTGAAAATCCTCCGCGTCCTCGAGTACGGCGAATTTGAGCGGCTCGGCTCCGAGCAAATGCTCCACGCCGACGCGCGCATCATCTGCGCGACCAACTGCTCGCTCCTCGAGCGGGTGCGCCAGGGAAAATTTCGCGAGGATCTCTACCATCGCCTCAACGGCTTGACCCTTTTGATTCCGCCCTTGCGCGAGCGGATGGAAGAACTCCCGGCCCTGATCGCAGCTGAGCTCAAAGCCTCCGCCGCGAACGAAGGCAAATCGATCAACGCCATCCATCCCGAGGCGATGGACAAGCTGCTCGCCTACCCCTGGCCGGGAAACCTGCGCGAGCTCAGCCACACCGTCCGCACCATGACGCTTTTTTGCGAAGGGCGCGTCATCCTGCCCGAGCACGTCGTCTTTCCGCCGGATTTGAAATCCAACGCCATCCCGCCGTCGGAGGAACCGCTGACCGCTCCTTTGCCTAACGGAAAGCTGGACGGTGTGCGCGACCTTTCCCTTGCCGGCGCCGTCTCGCGGCATGTGCAGTTTGTTTACCTTCAGGCCGGGCAAAACCAGCGGCGCACCGCGCGCATGCTCGGCATTTCCCGCGCGACCCTCGTGCGGCATCTCAAAAACGTGGCCCAAAAATGAGCCATTCATGGAGTCAGACCAGCTCAGTTTGCCTCGCATCAAGGCCGGGGCCGGGACCACGCCCGGCGCCTGAATCGCGCTCGTTAGGGAAATTTTTGCCGAAGCTCGCCTGTGCCTTTTACGAGGGAAATCGGGCGCAAATTAGCGGGCGGCCGATGGCCGTGCCGTGACTCCAGACTGGCCATGGCATGAATGCTGTTAATAGGATGCAAACGTGAGTACGCCGAAAAAAAATGCGCCCGCTGGCGAATCAAAAATTCAAAAGCGGTCACGGAATAGAGAAAAGTTGATCAAGCTCGATGACCTGCTCCCAAAAGGAAACGTCTCAGGCGGCCGTCAACTCCTCTTCGGTGCGACTGACATCAACCAAACCACAAACAAAACAAGGAGAGAGAAATAGTATGGCTCAGAAAAAAGAAGTGAACGTTCGTGACCTCAAACCCTCGAAAGACGCCAAAGGCGGTGCCGCCCGCCAGGGTGCCACTCAGCAAGGCGCCACTCGTCAAGGTGCTACCCGGCAAGGCGCCACCCGGCAGGGTGCCACTCGCCAGGGCGCGACCAAGTTCTAACGAACCCGAGGCGATCTCGGTCGGCCGGGTTAAACCCCGGCGCGACCGGGCCAACTCGAACCAAAGAAGACAAAACCGATATATGGCTACAAAGAAAAAAGCAGTGAAAGTGCGCGACATGAAACCGTCGAAAGACGCCAAAGGCGGGGCCGAACCACCATCTGGCCGCGGGAAATTCGCCGGCGGAACCACCGCTGGTCGGACGACCGCCGGTCGCACCGCCGCAGGTCGCACGCGGCAATAACCCACACCCCTCAACGGACAAATTGCCTCGCGGTCCGATCCCGCCGGGCGGTTCCACTCTCGTTAGGTTAGGATACAACCGGTCCACTCGGGCCGGTTGTCTTGTTTTCCGGAAGCGCTAGAGCCCTGCCGGATGACGCGGCACAAAGCCTCGCGGCGGCCGGTCAGTCGCCTGCCAGCGAGGAGCTTCGCGGTCGCTTCGTCGATTCCAGGCGGTAGTATCGAGGCGCAGGCCCGCGATGACGGCAAAGGCATGCCCATTGCGGGCGTAAATCGTGATCCATTTCCCGCGACCACGGTTCCCAAACTGGGTTAGCTCCTTGGAATTCATCGGCACCCGGAGCAGGCCCGCCGCCGCCAACGCATATGAAACTGTCCCGGAACAATCATAGCCGCGATCGAAAAAAGAAGCGTGGCCGCCGCCCCAGCGATACGGTTTTGAGCGCAGGGTGTTCGCGGCCCAGATCGCCCGCTTCACCGGCAGCGGCGCCTTCGCCGGTGCGTAAGCGACGCCGCGTTTCAGACAAGCTGACGTGCCCGGGACGGTCGGACCGTGGGTCGGGAACGAGTTGGCATATCCACGCGGAAGGGTGCCCAGCAGGAGCGTGCTGAATAGAAGTGCGAAACGAAAACCAGTAAACATCAAGGCGTTGGAAGAGCTGCGGGCGTGCCAAAAAGCGCCTGGCGCAACGCGTCTTGAAGTTCTTCCTATCGACGCTTCGAATTTTTCGCGCAACAATTTCCTGTGCCGGGAATGAAAAAAGAACAGATCGTCGACGTTCTCGAGACGATCGCCACCCTCCTCGAGCTGCAAGAAGAGAACCCGTTCAAGATCCGCGCCTACACCAACGCGGCCCGCTCGATCGAGACCTGGGGCGGCAATCTGCGCGAGCTGGCGGAGCAGGAACGACTCCAGGAAATTCCGGGGGTCGGGAAAGCAATCGCGGGGAAAATCGCGGAGCTGATCCTCGCCGGTGAATCGAAATTCTTCGACGAGCTGCGGGCCAAGTTCCCTCCCGGCATCCTCGAGCTCTTTGGGTTACCCGGGCTCGGGGCGAAAAAGATCAAGGCGCTTTACGAGAAACTGCAGATCGGTTCGATCGCGGATTTGCAAAAGGCCTGCGCCGAAGGCCGAGTCGCAGAATTGCCGGGCTTCGGCAAAGGCACTCAGGAAAAACTTGCCCTAACGATCTCAAACCGGGCCAAACATGTCGGCAGTTTTCGGCTCGGCGCGGTCGCGGCCGAAGCGGAAGAGCTGCTCGACGATTTGCGCCAGCATCCCGACGCCACGCGGGTTAGCATCGCGGGAAGCTATCGGCGCCGGAAAGAAATCGTGCGTGATCTCGATTTCATCGTTGCGACGAAGGCGCCGGAAGAGGTCACCGAGTTCTTCGTTAGGCACGCGCTGGTCGAGAGCGTCATCGCGCGCGGCGCGACCAAGACGAGCGTGCGGCTGCACTCCGGCATCCAGGCCGATTTGCGCGTGGTCAGCATGGCGGAATATCCCTTTGCCCTCGGTTATTTCACCGGGAGCAAGGAGCACAACATCGTCCTGCGAAATCGCGCGCTCCAACGCGGCTGGACTCTGAACGAATACCGCCTCGCGCCCGCCGAAATGGAGACAAAAAAGAAAAAGCCCGTCCTGGAAATTCCAAAAGTGCGGGAGGAAACGGAACTTTATCGCGCGCTCGACCTCGATTTCATCCCGCCGGAGTTGCGCGAAAACTCCGGTGAAATCGAAGCCGCCGCCGCAGGCCGCCTGCCGCGCCTGCTTGAGCCGGAGAATCTGCGCGGGACATTTCACTGCCACACCACCGCGAGCGACGGGCGCAATTCACTCGAGGAAATGGCCGCGGCCGCACAGGAGCTGGGCCTGCAATATCTTGGAATCGCGGACCACAGCCGCAGCTCGATCCAGGCCGGCGGCCTGGACCTGGCACGCCTCCGCATCCAGGGCGCGGCGATTCGGAAGCTGAACGAAAATTTCGACGGCTTCCGCCTTTTCGCGGGAGTCGAGTGCGACATCCTGCGCGACGGCTCGCTCGACTTCGACGACGAAACGTTAGGCGAGCTCGATTACGTCGTCGCTTCGGTCCATTCCGCTTTCCAACTCCCGGAAGCGGAGATGACGAAACGCATCATCCGCGCAATCAGCAATCCGCTCGTCACCTTCCTCGCGCATCCGACCGGCCGGCTGCTCCTGAGCCGCGAGGCCTACGCGGTCGACATCCCGGCGATCATCGAGGCGGCGGCGGAAACCGGCACTTGGATCGAGATCAACGCCGCCCCAAAACGGCTCGACCTCGACTGGCGCTGGTGGCCGCTGGCGAAGGAAAAAGGAGTGAAATGCGTGATCAACCCCGACGCGCACGGGATCGAGAAATTGCAGGAGCTCTGGTTCGGCGTCGGGGTCGCGCGCAAAGGCTGGCTGACGAAAGACGACGTCATGAATTGCCTGCCCCTGGGGAAAATCGAGCGCGCCCTCGCCCAGAAACGCGATCGTTAGGCGGGCGCAGCGCTGCGCGTCCAGGGAATATCCGCCTGTTCGCGCTGCGGCAGCAGCATGGTCAGGCATTTGCAGGCGCCGCCGGCCTTGAGGAACTCCGTCATCGGCAGAGGATGGCAATTGAAGCCGCGCTCGCCTAACGACTCCATCAGCTTCGGCGCGCCCTGTGGCAAGACCACCTCGCGTTCGAGGACGACGGCGTTGCAGGAAAAATGCGCGGCTTCTTCCTCCACGACATCGATCAGGTTCGGAATGTGGTCGCGAATGGTGCGCTGGCCGTACTCATCGAAAGCGGCCGGGAACCAGACCGCGCCGCCATCGGTCAGCGGACAGAAACAGGTGTCGATGTGGTAAAAGCGCGGATCGACCAGTTCGACCGAAATGACACGGCAGTTGAAGATCTCTCCGACGCTGCGGTGCGCGCTGACGTCGGTGCGGAATTTGTAGCCGCAGAACAGCGTGTCACCAGCAAAGAGAGCGTCGCCTTCGCCCTCGAAAAATTGATCCTCCGGCAGCCAGACGATCTCGTAGCCGTGCTTCTCCATCCACTCGGCAAAGAGCGGCGCTTCCGCGGCCCGTTCCTTGTGGCGAAAATTACTCGGGACAAATTTCTTCCCCACGGTCAGGCCGGCGTTGGCAGTGAAGACCATGTCGGGCAACTTCGGTTTCGGCGGGACGAGCTGAACGTTGCACCCGAGACTAACGAGCTTCTCGTGCAGCCCGCGCCATTGTGCCTGGACGAGCGGAGTGTCGGCGCCGCGGGCGCGGCTCATCCACGGGTTGATTTCGTATTCGATGCCGTAGTGATCCGGCGGACAGAGCAAGAGATCGCGCATAAAAATCCTGCCCTAGCCTTCGGCCGCGATGAAATCGGTCAACTCGCGCAGGAACGGCTCGATGTCCGTGACCAGCCCGACCGCCTGGAAACTGCCGCGATCGGCCAGCTTCGTCACCACCCCGGGATTAATGTCGACGCAGATCGTTTTCACGTCGGCCGGAAGTAAATTCCCGACCGCGATGGAATGCAGCATCGTCCCCATCATGACCGCGATGGTGACGCCTTCGACCTTGGCCCGCATCGCTTTCTGCGCCTCGATCGCATCGGTGATGACATCGGGCAGCGGGCCGTCGTCCCGGATGGAACCGGCAAGGACAAAGTCGACCCCGTTTTTCACGCAGGTATACATGATGCCGCTCTTAAGCAGGCCGCTCTCGACCGCCTGCCGGATCCCGCCGGCGCCGCGGACGGCGTTGATCGCGCGCATGTGATTCTGCGTGCCGTGATGAGCGAGCGCGCCGTGCTCCAGGTTTACGCCTAACGACGTTCCGAAAAGCGCGTTCTCGATGTCGTGGGCGGCGAGGGCGTTGCCGGCAAAGAGCAGCTGGATGAAACCCCATTCGATCAATTTCTCGAAATGCTCGGCCGCGCCGGTGTGCACGATGGCGGGTCCGCCGACGACGAGAATGCGGCCGTTCTCCTCCCGCGAGCGTTTGAACTCGCGCGCCATCTCGCGGATGACCGCGCTCTTTGGTTTTTCGATCGAGACGTTGCTCGACATGAAGCCAAAGACATCGGCCCGGGCGGTCGAGCGCTGCAGCGGCACGACCCGGATGCCCTGGTGGCCGACGACGATCTGCATTCCCTTTTTCACCCCGTAGAACTTGACCGGTTGAGCCGTTTTCGCGACGGGATCGACCACGATCGCGCTGTCCATCAGGGATGGTTTCACCTCCACTTCGCCCTCGTCGAGCTGGACAAAAGTCTGCTGGTTGGTCGTGACGTAAAAGCCCTGCGGGTAAACGCCGTCGGCCGGCGCGACGGCCAGTTGCGCGCTCTTCTTTTCCGTCACCTCGGCCCCGTGCTGCCGCATCCGCAGCATGAGCTGGTCGAGCTCGTCAGCATTGGTCGCGCTGACCTCGATCCGGGCAAAACTCTGGTCCGTGCGGTTCTCGCCGATCTTGATTTCGCCGATCTTGAAGCTGCTCCCGGATGCAATGATCTCGTCCAGCACCTTCGGGAGAATGAGGGAATCGATGATGTGGCCGCGCAGTTCAATAGTCTCGGTGGGCATCGCCGGAACTTAGCCACGGAACGTCGCCGCGCCAGTTGAAGCCTGACTAACGAGCGGAGCGAGCCGGCTTCGAAGGTTTGCCGATTTCCGCTTGTCGAGCGCGCCCGCGCAGTTATTAAATGCAGCCTCTTCCAGCCGCAAGCGCCGTGAACGATCCCGAGTCATCCACCATTCCCGATCCCGAAACCGCCGCCGGGTTCCGCATTTCGGATGAACCCGTCCTGCGCTCGAAGAGCGCCCCGGGCAGCGGTGCTCTGGCCGGCGCTTTCCCTGACGCGCACGACACGGACCTGCTCTATGTCATCGCGCGCGATCCGAAGTCGCTCTTCGTCTATTGGGATCTCAACTGGACCCGCGCCTTTGCCGGCGCCGGGCTCTCCGCGCGGCAGGTGCATCTTCGCATCTTTCGCGAAGACGGATCGATCGAGGCGACGCGCGAGATCAATCCTTTTCTCGGCCATTGCTACGCCGAGGTCGCGGCCGCGGGCACGGGTTACTACTGCGAGCTCGGTTGTTTCGACGACGAAACGTGGGCGAGCCTGGTGCGCTCCGGCAAAGCGGCGACGCCGCAGGACCGGATGTCGGAGGACCTCTCGGCGCAATTTGCCACCCTGCCGCTGCACCTGAGTTTTCAGCGCATGCTCGATATCCTGCGCGCGACGCAGGCGGAAAAGGCGACGCTCGCGCAGACGGTCGCGGCGTTTCAGGAAAAGGCGCGCGTCTCTGGCGGAAACGGCCAGGCCCGCAACGGCAGCAATGGAACAGCCGCATCCGATTTGGCCGTGCTCGCGCAGGCGCCCGATCCCGCCGCGCCGACGCCCGCGGAGCGCGCGCAATGGACGAATCTGGCCGAAGAATTGGGCGGCTCGAGTTGGGGTGGAGCGAGCGGGAGCGGCTTCGGCGGGAGCAGCCCGGCCTGACCGATCGCGAAGGAAAGATTCCAGGTGGGCGCGAGGAATCTACGCGCCGCGAATAAATCTCGTTGCCAGCGGAACGCGATTGCCGCTAATGAGTGGGCGGATGCGAAGAAATCGCATCCTTTGTCTTCCAACAACGCTTTCAGCCTAACGACCGCAGAGAAATCCGGACTATGAGCAAAGAAAAGAAAACAATGGAATGGGGCACGCGGGTGGGAGTGATCCTCGCGGTCTCGGGCTCGGCGGTGGGACTGGGAAATTTTCTCCGCTTTCCGGGGCAGGCCGCGGCGCATGGCGGCGGCGCCTTCATGATTCCCTACATTTGCGCGCTCCTCCTCCTCGCCTTGCCGATCGGCTGGGCGGAGTGGGCGATGGCGCGCCACGGCGGAGAAAGAGGATTTCACAGCGGGCCGGCCATTCTTGGGATGGTCGGGCGCGGGCGGATTGCGCGTTATTTCGGCGTCATCGCCGTCCTCGTGCCGATGGTGGTCTACATGTATTACGTTTACATCGAGGCCTGGTGTCTGCGTTATGCCTGGGAGTATCTGATCGGCGGCATCCAACTCACCGGCCCGGTCGATGAGCAGGTAAAGAGCGCGGCCACCTTCTTCGGCCACGCCACCGGCACCAACACCGATGGCGTCCTGAATATGAGCGCGGTCTTCTGGCTCATCGTGGTCTCGATCAATATCATTCTGGTCTTTCGCGGCCTCCGCGGCGGGATCGAGAAATTTTGCCAGTTTGCCCTCCCAGCGATGGCGGTGCTGGCGGTCATCGTGCTCATCCGCGTGCTCACGTTAGGCACTCCGCATGCCGCTACTCCCGACCAGAATGTTCTGAACGGGCTCGGCTTTTTGTGGAACCCGGACTTTTCCAAGTTGAGCGATTTCGAAACCTGGCTCGCCGCGGCCGGGCAGGTTTTCTTCAGTCTCTCGGTCGGCTTCGGCGTGATTTTGAATTACGCGTCGTACTTGAAGAAGAAAGACGACATTGCGCTTTCCGGTTTTACCGCGAGCGCGACGAACGAACTGTTCGAAGTCGGTTTCGGCGGCCTGATCACGATCACCGCGGCTTTCGTTTTTCTCGGAGCGAGCGGAGTGGGCGGCGGTTTCGGCCTCGGGTTTCAGACCCTGCCGGTGGTCTTCGCGCAAATGGGCGGGATCGGGCGCTGGGTCGGATTCGCCTGGTTTTTCCTTCTTTTCCTTGCCGCCATCACGAGCTCGATCTCGATGTTGCAGCCGGTAAAAACATTTTTCGAGGAAGCGCTCGGCGTGTCCTCCGGCAAAGCAATCGCGATGGTGTCGGTCGTCTGCGGCCTGGGCTCGTTCTGGGTGATGTGGTTCAGCAAAGACATGGTCGCGCTCAACACGATGGACTTCTGGGTCGGCACCTTCTGCATTTTCCTCCTCGCGACCGTGCAGATCATCTGCTTCGGCTGGGTTTGGGGGATCGAGAAAGGTGCGGCGGAGCTCGACCAGGGTGCGCTGATGAAGATTCCGCGCCCCTTCTTTTACATCATGAAATATGTCGCCCCGGCTTATCTCCTCGTCGTCCTGGGCGGTTTCATTTTCTACAACGGCAGGGCGGAAGCGATCGGGCTCATGGGAAATCGCGTCGCGCTCTGGACCGTCGGGGTCATCGTGCTCGTGATCGGGCTTCTCATCGCGATGGTCGCGATCGGCGAACGGCGCTGGCGCGCCGCCGGTTTGGATCTCGACGGCAAACAATAAGCAAAGGAAATTACTGCAATGACTACTGGTGGCTGGATATTCATGCTGACCTCGCTCGTGCTCGTCTGGGGCACGACGATCTGGGCTTATCGCCGTCTTTTAACCGCGCCGCGCGAGGACGAGAAAGATTAGGCTTCGGCGGATGGCGGCGACCGCCGTCGCGGACTCGCCTGAAAATTGGACCTGACCGGTCCATGCAATAATGGTGACACCCATGCTCGCTTACGTTGAAGGTCCGACGGTGTTTGGAATCCCTCTCGATTTCATCCTCTTCGGGCTCACCCTGCTCGGGGTGGCCGTTTTCCACCATTACACCCTGCGGGTCGCGCTGACCGGCCTGGTCACGATCGCTCTTTACAAGATCATCTTCACCGGTTTCAAAACCGGCCCGGGCGCGGTCGGGTTTCTTTTTCATCTCGAGCACGAGTGGGTCGTGATCGTGAACCTGTTCTGTTTGCTCACCGGCTTCGCGCTTTTGGCGCGGCATTTTGAGAAAAGCCACGTCCCGGTCGTACTCCCGAAGTTTTTGCCGGGCGAGTGGAAAGGCGCTTTCGCCCTACTCGCCCTGGTCTGGGTGATGTCGGCGTTTCTCGACAACATCGCCTCGGCCCTGATCGGCGGCGCGATGGCGCACCAGCTTTTCCGGGCCAAGGTGCACATCGGATACCTGGCCGCGATCGTCGCCGCCTCCAACGCCGGCGGAGCCTTCAGCGTGGTCGGCGATACCACCACCACGATGATGTGGATCGACGGCGTCTCGCCGCTCCTGGTCATCGAAGCGATCATCGCGGCCTCGATCGCCCTCTTCATCTTCGGCATTCCGGCCGCGATCAAGCAGCAGAAGTATTCGCCCATTCTCGCTCATTCTCACGAACACACCCATGTCGATTGGGCTCGGGTCGGCATCGTCGGCCTCATGCTCGTCCTGGCCATCGGCACCAACGTCTTTGTCAACATCCGGTATCCTCAGTTCGCGGACCATTTTCCCTTCATCGGCGTGGCGGTCTGGGTCGCGGTCGTGCTTTCCGTGGCGGTGCGCCGGCCGGATTGGGAGGTGCTGCCGGAAGCAATGAAAGGCTCCATCTTTCTGCTCGCGCTCGTCCTGTGCGCTTCCATGATGCCGGTGGAAAAATTGCCGCCGCCATCGTGGCAGTCGGCTTTTGGTTTGGGCTTTCTCTCCTCGGTCTTCGATAACATCCCGCTCACCGCCCTGGCGCTGAAACAGGGCGGCTACGACTGGGGCTTCCTCGCCTACACCGTGGGCTTCGGCGGATCGATGGTCTGGTTCGGCTCCTCCTCTGGCGTGGCGTTGACCAATCTCTACCCCGAAGCCCGCAGCGTCTGGCAATGGATCCGCCACGGCTGGCCCATCGCCGTCGCCTACGTCATCGCTTTT
This sequence comes from uncultured Verrucomicrobiae bacterium, assembly GCA_963768965.1. Classification (GTDB taxonomy): domain Bacteria; phylum Verrucomicrobiota; class Verrucomicrobiia; order Chthoniobacterales; family UBA10450; genus Palsa-1392. The sequence goes on from CAVYJY010000001.1 coordinate 124,411, forward strand.
TTCTTCATGCTCGCCGTCTGGCCCTGGCACCCGGACGCGCCGCATCGGAAGAAGGTCGCGCCCGCCGCGAACATCGAACAGGCGCACTAACCGTTTTCCGTCCCGGGCAGACGTGCTACCCTCGGGCGCGTGAACATTCCAAACGTCCGACTCAGCTCCGTGAAATTATCCCGTCCCCTGATCACGGCGTGCGGCGTCCTGCTCCTTCTCTCCGGCACGGTCTTCGGCGCGAGCTCGAAACGGCCGCAACCGGCGTTGGAAGGCTCCCAGTTCCAGGCTCTGCCGCTGGAGCGCTCGAAACAAAATCATCTCCTCGTCCGGGCCGAAATTAACGGCAAGCCGGCGTTGCTCGGCGTCGATACCGGGGCGCCGGTGAGCGCGATCTCCGCTTCACGGCGGAAGCACTTTGGCATGACGGGCATCCCCGGTTCCTCGAAACTCCCGGCTCGCCTGCGGATCAACGGCGGCTTCAATCGCGTCACGATCGCGAAACGCCTCCGTCTCGGCGCCCTCACTCTCGTCGATGAGCCGATGGTCGCGATCGACTTGAGCGGACCGTCCCGGGCCGCGCGCGAATTCAAGGAGCAGGAACTCGACGGCATCCTCGGGGCCGACATTCTTTTCCCGACCGAGGCGGTGATCGATTGCAAAAAGCAGGTCCTGTTCATGAAAATCGACCCGGATGCCGAAGGCGAAGTGCCGGGGATCGACCGGCGCGGTTGGAAAAACATGCCGATCCGCGTCACCAAAGGTTGGAATCTCTACGTCGACGGCAAGCTGAACGGAAAACCGGCCCAGCTCATGATCGATACCGGCGCCTTCACCACCCTCATCCATCGCCCGTTTGTGCGCGAGATGCGGCTCAAGACGCGCGACACGCCTTACACCTCCGGCGCGGTCAATCTCGAAGAACGCGGCCTGCAACTCGCGGTCATCTCGCGTTTCGCGATCGGATCTTATCTCGTCAAAGGCAAGGAAGTCGGCGTCATGAATCTCGACGGCTTGATCCACGGCGATTTGTTGCAGGGCACGCCGCCGGTCGCGGGATTGTTAGGCTCGGAGTTTCTCCGGCGCAATAACGCGATCATCGATTTCGGGAACCGCACGCTCTATTTGAAATTGTAGACGCGTCCCTCTGGGACGCGCGGGGGAAATCATGGAAGAGCGATCGACGCCTTCCCCCGCGTTTCGCAGAGCGAAACGTCTACAACGCACCTCACGGGCACGCGCAGGGATTTCGAAAAATCGAATGCAACCCCGCGCCATCCATGCCACTGGTCTGTGCATGAAACCAATCTTGTTCTGCTGCCTGCTCGTCTGCTCCCTTGGCCTGGCGAATGTTCGCGGCCAGGACGCCAACAAACCCGAGGAAAAGAAACCAATGGAAACAAATCAAAAGGAAGTGGCCGTACTCAAAACGACAAACGGCGAAATGGTGGTCGAATTCTGGCCCGATGTGGCCCCGAAGACGGTCGAGAATTTCAAGAAACTGGCCCGCGAAGGCTTTTACGATGGCACCGCGTTCCATCGCATCATCCGCGGCTTCATGATCCAGGGCGGCGATCCCAATACCAAGGATCCCAACAAGGAAAGCAGCTACGGCACCGGCGGCCCGGGCTACAAGATCCCGGCCGAATTCAACGATCGCCCGCACATTCGCGGCGTCCTTTCGATGGCTCGCTCCTCCGATCCGAACTCGGCTGGCAGCCAGTTCTTCGTCTGCCTCGGCACTGCCAGTTCGCTCGATCATCAATACACCGCCTTCGGCAAAGTGATCAAAGGCCTCGACGTCCTCGATAAAATCGGCGCCACCCCCGTCAGCCGCAGCAACAGCGGTGAAAACAGCAAGCCGAACACCCGCGTCGCGCTCGAGAGCGTGAAAGTGGTCCCGGCCGATTCCGTCAAGTAGCCATGCCTAACGACAGCTCGCGGGTCGCACTCATCCAGATGCAGTGCGGCCCCGAGCCGGAGGCCAATCTCGAGAAAGCCGTCGCCCGCGTCCGCGAGGCGGCCGAGCAGGGCGGGCAGATCATCTGCCTGCCGGAGCTTTTCCGCTCGCAATATTTCTGCCAGTCGGAAGACCACGCCAACTTCGAGCTGGCGGAATCAATTCCCGGTCCCTCGACCGAGGCGCTGAGCCAGGTCGCGCGCGAAACCGGCGCGGTCGTCGTCGCCTCGCTCTTCGAGAAACGCACCGCCGGCCTCTACCACAACACCGCCGCCATCATCGGCCCCGACGGCGAGCTGATGGGAAAGTATCGCAAGATGCACATCCCGGATGACCCGTCCGTATTACGAGAAGTTTTATTTCACCCCCGGCGACCTCGGCTTCAAAGCCTGGCCGACGAAGCACGGCAACATCGGCGTCTGCGTCTGCTGGGACCAATGGTATCCCGAAGCCGCCCGCCTAACGAGCCTGCGCGGGGCCGAGCTTCTCTTTTATCCGACCGCGATCGGCTGGCATCCGTCGGAGAAAGCGAAATACGGCTACGCCCAGCATTCCGCCTGGGAAACGATGCAGCGCAGCCACGCCATCGCCAACGGCTGCTTCGTCGCCGCGGTCAATCGCGTCGGCCTCGAAACGCCCGGTCGGCGGCGACGGGATCGAGTTCTGGGGCCAGAGCTTCATCGTCGCGCCGAGCGGCGAGATCCTCGCGAAGGCGAGCGTCGACCGCGAAGAAATCATCTTCGCCGAGGTGGAATGGAAGCGGGTCGGCGAGCACCGCACCCATTGGCCCTTCCTGCGCGACCGGCGCATCGACGCCTACGGCGGGATCGAGCAGCGGCTCATCGATTAATCAGCGCTGCACTTTTCACCGGCCATCCTGCGCGTAGTTTGGGCGATGAAGAAACTCGTATTCCACCGAACGGGACTCGGCCTCATCGCGGCCGGGGCCATCGCCCTCACCTCCTCGGCTTTCGCCCAGGAACCCACCAAGGCCATCGCCGTCCTCCACCCGACTGAGGGGAGCAAGGTTGAAGGCACCGTCACCTTCACCAAAACCGGCGAGGGCGTGAAAATCGTCGCCGACTTCACCGGCCTGACCCCGGGTAAGCACGGCTTCCACATCCATGAATTCGGCGACTGCTCCGCGCCCGACGGCAAATCCGCCGGCGGCCATTTCAACCCGACCAACAATCCGCACGCCGGCCACGACGCCGACACGCGCCACGTCGGCGATCTCGGAAACGTCGAAGCCGACAGCTCCGGCAAGGCGCATCTCGAGTTGACCGACAAGATGATGACGATGAGCGGCGAGAAATCGATCATTGGCCGCGGCTTCATCGTGCACGAGAAAGCCGACGACCTGAAGTCGCAGCCGACCGGCGACGCCGGCGGACGCGTGGCCTGCGGCGTCATCGGCATCGCCAAGCCCTAACGACATCATGTTCCCCCGGAAATTCCGCGGACGACGACCCGGACAGTTTTCCCCTGTCCAAGCGCGGGTGACCTGTGCGAATTTCCTTCCGCCATGCAATTGCAGACGCTGAAGGAAATTCGCCAGGCGGTCACCCAGGGACCGCTCGAGGCGCGCGTCCACGTCCAGCTCGAGACGGTGGCGGCGAAGTTCACCCGCGAACAAAAACCGTACTGCGAACTCACCCTCGCCGACTCCGCCGACCGCATGACGCTCCGCGTCTGGAGCGATCACCCGAGCTACAAAGCCTGCGACTCGATGGCGAGCGGCGATTTCGTCGAGATCACGGGCGAGTTTTATCAACATCAGCAGTACGGCCTCGACGTTAGGCGCTGGAAAACGCGCGCGCTCACCGCGGAAGAGCGCGCCCAGCTTCTGCAGGGTCCGCCCGCGCTCCGCGCGAAACAGGCGGCCGACTGGGAATTCATCGTCGCCACCACCGCCGCGATTCGCGACCCGCGGCTCTACGCGCTCTGCGCCGAGTTCATCGCGCAACACGGCGCGCGCTTTCCGCAACACCGCCGGCGCCCGCAGTTATCATCACGCTCGCCGCGGCGGCCTGGTCGAGCACACCGCGCAGATGATGCGCGTCGCCGCGCAAATCGCCCCGCTCTACCCCGACCTGAATCTCGATCTCCTCGTCACCGGCGTTCTTTTCCACGATGCCGGCAAGCTCTGGGAAAATTACCTGCCCGAGACCGGCTTCAGCATGCCCTTCGATGAGCTCGGCGAAATGGTCGGCCACATCAGCATCGGGATGGAACTGGTCAATTCCCTCTGGCGCAGGATCGAGAGCGACGAGCGCGCCGCGGATTGGAAAAAACTTTCGCCGTCGATGGACGATTGCCGGCTGCACCTGCTCCATCTCATCGCCTCGCACCATGGCGAGCCGCAGTTTGGATCGCCGGTTTATCCGAAAACGCCCGAGGCGATCGCGCTCAGCTACATCGATAACCTCGACGCGCGGCTCGAGATGATCTTCGCCGGATACCCGATCGCAAAACCGCTCGCCGACCGCATCTTCGAGCGGGTCCGCCCGCTCCCGGGGAATCTGATCAAGGCGCTGGAGAAGTTCGGCGGCTAATTGTAGACGTTTCGCTCTGCGAAACGCGGCCTTGCACGTCGCGGCCTTTTCACCCTTCGCATCCCTAACCCCCGCGCTTCGCAGAGCGAAGCGTCTACAACCGCCGCTGCGCCTCGCGCAGATACTCCTCGTCGATCTCAAACCCGACGAAACTCGTTAGGCCGGCCCGCTGCGCCGCGACCGCGGAATTCCCGAGCCCGAGAAACGGATCGAGCATCCGCCGCGTTCTCGTTAGGCCGTGAAGCAGGATGCAGTTCGTCGCCAGCTGCACCGGGAACGTCGCCGGGTGCGGCCGCTCCTTCGCCCGCCGCTGGATCGTCTCATACGGCACAAACCACGTATTCCCGCGACAGCGCAGATCGCGCCCCTCCGTGTGACTCCAGCGCGCGATATTCGATTTATCCGCATACGGCACCCCGAGCGCGAGCCGGTCGAGCGGCGTCTTTCCCTCCGGCGTGAGATGGAAAACGTATTCATGGCAATCGTTCAGGAAGCGCGGCGAATTGATCGGCTTGAAATGCCCGCGCGAAATCTCCCGCGCCCTCGTCGTTAGGCAAAGCGATCGACTTCACCCAGTGGATCGTGTTTTGCAGAACGAAAAACTTCCGCAACCGCATCACCAGCTCGTGCGGCAGCATCGGGTTCGACGGCGCCGCGCCGACATTGAGAAAGAACGATCCGTTAGGCCGGAGCAACCGGCGAACTTGCGCCGCCCACACTTCGCACCAGTCGAGATACGACCCGCGCTCCGCGGTATCGGCAAACTTGCCGTAGCGAATCCCGAGATTGTAGGGCGGCGACGTCACCACCAGGTCGATCGACCCCGCCGCGAGCGTCGCCATTCCCGCCACGCAATTCCCCAGCCGCAGATCGAACTTGGTCACGCGCGGATCTTAATGGAGTTGGCCGCAGAGTACAACGTTGTAAGTTACCCCCGATGTCGGACAAGCCCGCCAAACTCAAAATCGCCGATCGCGAATTTTCCTCCCGGCTTCTCGTCGGCACGGGCAAGTTTGCCTCCCACGAGCTCATGCGCGACGCCCTCGACGCCAGCGGCACCGAGCTCGTCACCGTCGCCCTGCGCCGGGCCGATCTCTCCGGCCAGAGCGACCCCTTCGCCAACATCCTCGAGTTCATCGACCCGCAGCGCTACCTCCTCCTCCCCAACACGAGCGGCGCCCGCAACGCCGAGGAAGCCGTCCGCCTCGCCCGGCTCGCCGTCAGCGCCGGGCTGCCGAGCTGGGTGAAACTCGAGATCCACCCCGACCCGCGCTACCTCCTGCCCGACCCGATCGAGACCCTCGCCGCCGCCGAGATCCTCGTTAGGGAAGGCTTCACCGTCCTGCCCTACATCAACGCCGACCCCGTCCTGGCCAAGCGCCTCCAGGACATCGGCACCGCCACCGTCATGCCGCTCGGTTCACCGATCGGGAGCAATCGCGGAATCCAGACCCGGGCTCAGATCGAGATCATCATCGAACAGGCCACCGTCCCCGTCGTCGTCGACGCCGGCCTGGGCGCGCCGAGCCAGGCCGCCGAAGCCCTCGAGATGGGCGCCGACGCCGTCCTGGTCAACACCGCCATCGCCATTGCGTCCGACCCGGTGCGGATGGCGCAGGCTTTCCGCAAAGCCGTCGAAGCCGGCCGCGACGCGCACGAGATCGGCCTCGCCGAAGCGCGCACCACCGCCTCCCCGACCAGCCCGCTGACGGCGTTCTTCAGCGAACGTAGCGACGCTTTGTAAGCGTCGAAACCCGGCATCCTCGGCATTGGCGCTCTTTGGCGGTGACAAACCGCCGCTACCGCGCAGCTTCATCCGCGCCTACGGGAGCGCATCTCCTTCACAAAAGGTGCGCCGAAGAAGTGTGCGCGCGACTACGCACCGGATACTTCTTCCTTCTCACTTCTTAAAGAACTGGAGGGCACCGCTCTGTCGGTGCCGCGGGGGAAAACCATCGCGGCAGATCGTGGCGACGCCCAGTCCCGCGCGTTCCCGCCACCGGCCGTTCATTTTCTCGTTAGGCTATTCCACGCTCCTCGCACAACGGATCTCTTGAGCACTCCGAGAATGCGCGGTATTCTGATTTCATGCCAATGACCATTGACCAAATTGCGGAGCAGGCGCTGGCGTTGCCGAGCGAGGCGCGCGCCCTACTGGCTGACCGCCTCGTGGAGAGTCTGGATGCCGCTGAGGCCAACCGAATTGACAAACTCTGGGCGACCGAAGCCAAGCGGCGGCGCGACGAGGTTCGCGTCGCCGTTGCCCATGGCAGCCGCGAGCCCGGCTATTGGTAGGGCCGAATCGCCTAAAGCACCCTGCCGGTAACCTCCCGTATTCGCCCCGCAGCCTCAGGTATCCTCACGGGAGGACCCCGTATTCGCCCGGTAAATCCTGGTATTCTGTCGGAAACATCCAGTATTCGCTTGGCAAGGCGCCGTATTCTCCCGGTAACACCCGGTCTTTGACTGGTAAAACGCAGTTCTCAGCAGAAAGCCCCAGGAATTCGACCAGAAACAATCAGTATTCGATCGGAAATCCGCGGTATCGCCCCAGAAGCGCTCTGTATTACCAAATAACGCCACGCAATTTTTGCCTCCAAGTGCAAAAATGCGACAAAACTGGAGGGACGGCCCGCCTGAGGCGGGTCTCATCCAAGTCCGATCCATGGACGCCACAGGGGGCGTCCTCCAACCGCATCTCTCCCCAACCTTCGTGCCCTTCGTGTCCTTCGTGGTGAAAAAAGGGAGAGAAAAGAAAAAAGCTCGACACATCCCGAGATACGAAAAGTCTAATCCGTGCGACGCTGGAGCTGAACCACGAGCCGCCGTACGAACTCACGTTCTGTGACTAAATCCCTTCTACCCGCTTGTTTTCGTTAGGCGCTCCTACGCGCACTCCCATGAAGGCAGCCTTTTCCATTTTTTTTCTGGCCGTCGCACCTGTCTTTGCGGAGACGCCGAACGGGGTCGCCAAGCGCATTATCGCATCCGAAGCAGTTCGTGCTTACAATCCACTCAACAAGACGGTAGAAGAGCTGAACCGGGCTTCGGCCATCAACTCGCAACTCCAGCTTCAGCAACTTATGCTTGGCGAGACTGTCTCGGAGGAACTCCGTATCTGCTATGCCCTTCGTGTCATTCAGGAGCGGCGCAGGCTTTTTCAGTCATTCAGTGCCACGCAACGATCCACGGCCGCCGAACAGAAGCTCGAAGCCGATCAAGCAGTTTTGGCGGCACATCTACTCCAACTCAACCTATCTAAGAGATGAGTTCCGGCGCACCGAAGTAGAGGCAATAGATATGACCAGACCGACTCCTGTGGCGCTCCACCATACTGCCTTTCTCGTTCGCGACGTGGAGCGAGCCGCGCAGGGAATGGCAGATGCACTTGGGATCGGACCGTGGAATATCTGGACGATCGCGCCGACGGAGTGCCGGGTGCGTGGAGAGGCGAGCCCTTTTTCTTTTCGGATTGCGCTGGCGGCGGTCGGCGGCGGGACCTACGAACTGATCGCGCCACAGAGTGGTCGGAGCGTCTACGACGAGCACCTCGCGCAGCATGGAGAGGGGTTCCACCATACCTGTCTCGTTTACCCAAGCTTAACGGCGGTGCGGGAGGCGAAGGCGGAGCTCTGTCGCCAGGGGCGAGAGGCAATTCAGGAAGGCAGCGCGGGAGAGATGTTCGAGTTTGGGTATTTCCAGTTGTCGGAGATCGGCTCCCTGGTGGAGCTCCTGTATCTCGACGCGGCAAAGTTGCCGCCGCCCGAGGCAATCATTCAACCCTCGACCTAGGCGGGTCGTTAGGCCACTTCGCGTCATGGTGAACATCGCCGCTATCCTCACGTTGCTCCTGCTGCCCTACTGGCTCCTGTCGTTTGCACACGTCCCGGAAGCGCTCCGTGGCCGAGTGGGTGTGGCGCTCGTTTTCGCGTTTACGGGGGTCGGGCATTTCATTAAGACGGCTGCGATCGCCCAGATGCTTCCGGCCTGGGTGCCGGGGCGGCTCCCGTTGGTTTATCTCAGCGGGGTCTTCGAGTTGCTTGCGGCCGTGGCCATTCTCTTCACCCCGCTGTCGCGGCACGTCGGGCTGGGCGTTGTGTGTTTTCCTGCTCTTGATTCTGCCCTCCAACATTTACGCCGCCTGGCAGCGGGTGGATTTTGGCGGACACGCCGCCGGGCCGGTTTACCTGCTGGTTCGCATCCCGCTGCAGCTGCTTCTGATCGGCTGGGTGTATTGGTTCGCGGTCAGGCAGGATCTCCCCGCGGCCTGACCATGCGCTGAGCTGAAACTCCAACCCTGATAACCGTGCAGACATTTACACGAATCATGACCGCACTGGCGCTCCTTGCTTTCGCCGGTTTCTGCGTCTTTGGGTTCCTGGCGAGCTATGAATATCCCGAGGCCGCCAGGCGGTTGCCGTGGCAGATCGGCTACGGCGCGATCGGCCTGGCCTGTCTCGCTGGAGCGGCCATGGTCCTGCGCCCGCGGCGCGGCAGCAGCGGGCCGGGCAGCACCGGCCCATCGCGCAGAGGGCGGGCCGGCGTGGCCGGCTTGCACTCAGGGGTGGACTCAAGGCCGGCTGGTCGATAAAAGTTCCTCAACGTCGGCGCCCACGGACCGACGCGGCAAAAGCACGATTGAGGAAATTGTATGATGAGTAATGCCACCAAACGCACGCTTCTGCGCGTGCTTCACCTCGTCCTGAGCATCCCGATCCTGGGTTACATCTACGGCGAACCGGCGGAGGTGCAGGAGTATGCCGGTGCGGTCCGATTTGTTTTCGTGCCGGTGATTCTGCTCTCGGGCTTCTGGATGTTTTCGGGGTTTTTCTTTGCCGTCATCGGCGTGGCGCTATGGCTCGGGGCTTATTATTTCTTCGGCGTGGAGACGGCGATCCTGAGTCTGGTCGTGCTCTTCATCGCGCGGAAAGTCTGGCTGGTGGTGCGGGCACGACGGGCGCCGGCGCAAAACGCAGTCTAACGACGAAAGCTCTATGAAAAAGGTGGAAGCAAAGAAGAAGCTGTCAGCCGGACAGCGTGACGAACTGTTGCGGGTGTTGCAGGCCCGGTTTGAGAAACATCCGAGCCGTCACAAAGGCCTGGAATGGTCCGCGGTTAAGGCGCGGCTGCTGGCGAACCCGGAAAAGCTGTGGTCGCTCCATGAAATGGAACGGACCGGCGGTGAACCGGATGTGGTGGGGCAGGACAAGAAGACGGCGGAATATCTTTTTTTCGATTGTTCGGCGGAGAGTCCGAAGGGCCGCACCAGTCTCTGTTACGACCGCGAGGCGCTCGACTCGAGGAAGGAACACAAACCCAGGACGAGCGCGATGGACATGGCCGCGGCCATGGGCATCGAGCTCCTGACGGAGGAACAATACGGCGAGCTGCAAAAGCTGGGCGAGTTCGATGCGAAGTCATCGAGCTGGGTGAAAACACCGGCGGAGATGAGAAAGCTCGGCGGAGCGCTTTACTGCGATCGCCGCTACGGCCGTGTCTTCCCGGGTCACAACGGGGCGCAGTCTTACTACAGCGGCCGTGGGTTCCGGGGCTCGCTCCGGGTTTAGGCCGGACTTTGCCCTTATCGTGGCCGGCCCGACTTGCCGGCTATTCGAAGCGCGCGTCGTCCGGGCGGGAATGGCCGGTGCGGAGGCGCTCTTGCCGCATCCCGGCGTCGTTGTAGAACTCGATCTGGCGCCCGCCGACCCGCCGCACCACCCGCCAGCCGTGACCATGAGCGAAATCGCGCAGGGTGTCGTCGGTCAGGGCATGGAAAAGCCGCAGCTCGGCCGGATGCGTGATAAAGTGTTCGGGCCGGATCGCCAAAGAACGCGCGATGACGCGGGCCATCGGCTCGAGGACCGCGGCGGTATGATCTTCTTTCATGGAATGGCTATTCGCCTTTAATCGGCCGGGACGCCGGGGCGCGGCGTGGCGGGGGCAGTTGATCGGGCGTCGGGGGCGGCTTCGGCGGCCGGTTTAGTTTTTGGCCGAGCGCCTTGTGCGCCTTTTCCGATGGACTCGGTCCGCGTGCTTCAGGTTTTTTCATGTATACAAACTCTCCTCTTTCCCTACGGCTCGCGGGATGACGGCGGACGTTTCAGCATGACATTCCGTTTCGTATGACAAAGCAAATGAATCTCTCCACTCGCTCCCAGGGTGCCGATGTTCTGCCGGGCGGCGGGGTGCGCTATCGCACCTGGGCGCCGGGGAAGGAAGTCGCGGTGGTGATCACGGGCGCGGACGGGAAGGCGCGGGAGGTTTCGTTAGGCGAAGAGCCCGGCGGTTTTCGCAGCGTCGTGGATCCGGAGGGGCGCGCGGGCGACCGCTACAAATATCGCTTCGAAGGAAACGAATGGCCCGATCCGGCTTCGCGCTTCAATCCCGAGGACGTGCACGGGCCGGCGGCGGTGATCGATCCCCGCGACTTCACCTGGACGGATGAGGAATGGGCTGCGCCGCCGCTTTCCGAGCTGGTCATTTATGAGCTGCACCTTGGCACGTTTACTCCGGCCGGAACTTTTCGCGGCGCGATCGAGAAGCTGGACCATCTCGTCGCGCTCGGGGTGAGCGCGCTCGAGATCATGCCGGTGGCGGATTTTCCCGGGGAACGGAACTGGGGGTACGACGGAGTGTTGCTCTACGCGCCGGCGCGGGTTTACGGATCGCCGGACGATCTGCGGGCGCTGATCGACGCCGCCCATGGGCGCGGGCTGGCGGTGATTCTCGACGTGGTCTACAACCACCTCGGGCCGGACGGGAATTATCTCGGCTGCTACAGCCGCGATTATTTCAACCCGACGCACAAGACGCCCTGGGGCGACGGGTTCAATTTCGAGCTTCAGCCGGTGCGGGATTTTTTTGTCGAGAACGCGCTTTATTGGCGGGAAGAATTTCACGTCGACGGTTTCCGGCTGGACGCGACGCACGCCATCGCGGACGCCTCGGAAAAGCATGTCCTGGCAGAAATCGCGGAGCGGCTGCACTCGTTAGGGGCGTTTGTCATCGCGGAGGATGAACGCAACGAAGCGGCCCTGCTGCGACCGCAAAAAAAAGGCGGCCTGGGCCTGGACGGGATGTGGTCGGATGATTTCCATCACGTCGTGCGGGTGATGCTGACGAAGACCCGCGAAGGTTATTTCCAATCCTATCGCGGGACGGTGGATGAATTGGCGGCAACGCTCGAGCACGGCTGGCTCTTGGCCGGCGAGGAGCGCAAACCGCAGCTCCTCGGTCAGCCGGGCGAGGCGGCGGAATTGCGTCCGGAGCAGTTTGTCTTTTGCATCGCGAATCATGACCAGGTCGGAAACCAGGCTTTTGGTCTGCGCCTGAATCAACTGGTCTCGCCCGAGGCTTTCCGCGCGGCGTCGGCGCTGCTCTGCCTGGTGCCCTATACACCGCTGATTTTCATGGGCCAGGAATGGGCCGCTTCGACGCCGTTCCTGTATTTCACCGATCACAACGCGGAACTGGGCCGAAAGATCACCGAGGGTCGGCGCGCGGAGTTCCGCAACTTCGCGGATTTTCGCGACCCGAAGACGCGGACCGGAATTCCCGATCCGCAGGCGGAGGAAACCTTTGTGCGTTCGAAACTCGACTGGTCGGAGGCGCAGGACGATCGGCATGCTAAGATCCTGCTACTCTATCGCGAGTGCCTGCGGCTGCGCCGGGAGTTGGAGGTGTTGCGGGATCGTTCGCGCGGGAATTTCGAAGTGTTGCCACCGCTGGAGGGGATCGCGCGTTTGAGGGTCGGCAAACCGGAAACCAGGCGCTGGCTTATCCTGGCGGACCTCGCGGGTGGGCATCGCATGCCGCCACTGGATGAGGCGGACTCGTGGGAGCTTGTGCTCTCGAGTAACGAGGCGCGCTTCGGCGGAGATAACGGGCCCGCCTTCGCGCAACCGGAGGTGCGGGTGCTGCGCCTAACGACGGCTGGTTGATTGACCGGTTCTGTCAGTCGGCGAGAATGACCGCATCGAACCGGCAATGAACGCGAAGATTTTAACCCTGGCGGAGTTGGCGCAACGCGCCGAGGAACTCCGCGCGCGGGGCCGCAAGCTCGTCCTGACCAATGGCTGCTTCGATCTTCTGCACGTCGGGCATGTGCGTTACCTGCAACAGGCCGCGGAACTGGGCGATGCCCTGGCCGTGGCGGTGAACGGCGACGAATCGGTGCGGACACTCAAGGGGCCGGGCCGCCCGCTCAACGGCGCGGACGATCGGGCCGAGGTGTTGGCCGCGCTGGAATGCGTGGATTTCGTCACGATCTTCCCCGCGGTGCGCGCGACGGCGGTGATCGAGGCAGTGCGGCCCACGATTTACGTGAAGGGCGGCGATTATACAGTGGAGAGTCTCGATCCGGAGGAAGTCGCGGCATTGAAAAAGGCGGGCGCGGAAATTAAAACGTTGCCGCTGGTTCCCGGAAAATCGACCACGCGCCTGATCGAGCGCATGCATCAATAGCGCATGCCGTCGCTCGCTCTCGGCATCCTCGGCTCGGGCAAAGGCTCGAACTGCCGCGCCATCCTCGAGCAGATTTCGTCGGGCAAGCTGGCGGCGGAATGTCGCATGGTGGTTTCTGATTTCGAAGATGCGGGGATTCTCGCGATTGCGCGCGAGTTTGGGGTGCCGGCGGTCTTTTTTCCGCCCGGAAAATTCCGGACGAAGCTCGAACCGGAACGGGAAGCAGAAGCTCGTTAGGCTATTACGCGAGGCAGGCGTGGAACTGGTCGTCCTGGCCGGATTCATGCGCGTGCTGAAGGCGCCGCTGCTGGAGGCTTTTCCGCGGCGGATCATCAATCTGCATCCGTCGTTGCTGCCAAAATTTCCGGGACGCGAAGCCTGGGCGCAGGCGCTGGCGGCGGGCGAGAGCGTCACCGGTTGCACCGTGCATTACGTCGACGCGGGCGTGGACACCGGCGAGATCATCGCGCAGCGCGAGGTGCCGATCTTGCCTAACGACAGCGCGGCGAGCCTGCATGCGCGCATCCAGGTGGCCGAACGCGAGCTTTTTCCCGCCGTCATCAGCCAACTGGCCGCGGCGCAGGCTTAGCCGCGTTCCGATTTCTGATCGCGGCCTAACAATTCCTGCATCGCCTGCGCGGGAGGTTTGCCCTCGTGCAGGACGGCGTAGACCTGGTCAATGATCGGCGTCTCGATGCCGACCTTGCGCGCGCACTCAAAGGCGCTGCGGGCGGTCGGGATTCCTTCCGCGACGGTTTTCATTCCGCGAGTGATTTCCTCGAGGCTCTTGCCCTGGCCAAGCTGCTCGCCGAGGCGGCGGTTGCGGCTGTGCTGACTGAAGCAGGTCGCGATCAAATCTCCCGCGCCGCTCAATCCCATAAAAGTGCGGGCGTCGCCGCCCATCGCGACTCCGAGACGGAAAAGCTCGGCCAGCGAACGCGTAACCAGGGCCGCCTTCGAGTTGTCGCCGAAGCCGAAGCCGTCGCTCACGCCGGCCGGAATGGCGAAAATGTTTTTCAAAGCGCCGCCGAGCTCGATCCCGACGACCTCGTCGCTCGTGTAAACCCGGAAACGGGAACTCCCGAGCAAGGCCTGAAGTTCCTCAGCCACGCTCCGGTCGCGGCAGCCGAGCACGGTCGCGCTCGGCAGACCGCGCGCCACTTCCACGGCCAAATTCGGTCCGGAAAGAACTGCGACCGGGTGCGAGGGAAATTTCTCATGCAGGATCTCGGTCATCCGCATGCCGCTGCCGTGCTCGATTCCTTTCGTGCAGCTCATTAGGACAACGGTCGAGTTTACCTTTTCCTTTTCCAGGTTTGAGGCGACTTCGCGCAACGCAACGGAGGGAGTGACAAAGACAATCAGATCCGCGGCCGCGCAGTCGGCCAGCTTGCTCGTTAGGCAAACATTCGCGGGCAATTCGGCGCCGGGAAGGTAGTCGGGATTCCGCCGGGTGCGGCCGATTTCCTCCACCCGCTCAGGCGTGTGACCCCACAAGATGATTTCGTGGTCCGCTTTCGCCCAAAGCAAAGCGAGCGCGGTTCCCCATCCGCCGGTCCCGAGAATGGCAGTTCGTCGCGCCGTCATTTTTGTCCGAAGCGCTGCTCTTTGCCGTGGAGAAGTCGTTGCATGTTTGACCGGTGCCGCCAAACGACGACCCCGGCGATTAGTATCGAAAATGGAAGCAGACTCGCGCCCGTGAGCAGGTCGAGTCGCTGGTAAACAATGACGAAAAGCGGAAGGGCGACTGCCGCCCCAATTGAGGCAACAGAAACGTAGCGCGTGATCTGGAAGAGAAGGATCCAGACCGCCAAGACGGAGAAAACGGCGATCGGCATGAGCCCGAGAAGTACCCCGGCCGAGGTCGCGACGCCTTTTCCGCCACGGAATCGGAGCCAGACGGGAAAAGTGTGACCGAGGATGCAGGCTAGCCCGCCAGCTATTCCGGCGAACTCCCGCTGTGTCGGCCCCAACGCCATGACCTCAGCGGCCACGAAAGCGAGCCGCACGGCGGCGAATCCTTTCAAGGCATCGAGCGCGAACACCAGGTAGCCCCATTTTTTCCCGAGGACCCGAAGAACATTCGTGGCCCCGATGTTGCCACTGCCATGTTTACGGATATCGATCCCGCGATTGCGAGCGACCAGATAGCCGTTGGGGCATGAACCAAGAAGATACCCCATCGCAATCGGAATGAGGAAACGTAATGTCGTCTCTATTGTCACGTTAAACTACTGACTTACAGGGGGTTGGTTTGCTTTCGTAGCCAGATACTGAGCACGCCTAAATCGCTCGGAGTCACCCCGCTGACCCTTCCGGCCTGGCCCAAAGTCTCGGGGCGGAGGCCGGCGAGTTTCTGCCGGGCCTCATTTCGCAATCCTGGCACAGTCAGGTAGTCCAGCGCCTCAGGAAGGCGTAACTTCTCTGCACTGCGGACCGAACGAAGCTGGTCGTCCTGACGACGAATATAGCCTTCGTACTTCAACTCGGTTTCCAAAAGCTCCCAGATTTCCAGACTGATATCCCCGCGAAGAGCGTCGGACATTGATGGTGCGCTGAATTCCGGTTTTTTCATCAACTGCGCCAGCGTTTGACCGGCAGATCGCGTCTCGGCCGCGATTTTTCTGGCGGAAGCGAGCTGGAACATTTTTGTTTCCAAGAGCTCAAGGCGGCGATTTCCAACAAGTCCAACCAAAGACGCCCTAACTGTTAATCTCTGGTCGGCGTTGTCATGCCGGAGGAGAAGGCGGTGTTCCGCCCGGCTGGTAAACATCCGGTAAGGTTCCAGAGCTCCCTGCGTGACCAGATCGTCAATTAAGACCCCAATATAGGCCTCACTCCTCTCCAAGATGAAGGGCGCCTCTCCAGCGACCTTCAAGGCCGCGTTTGCGCCTGCCATCAATCCCTGAGCAGCTGCCTCCTCGTAGCCGGAGGTGCCATTGATTTGGCCGGCAAAATAGAGCCCCTCGATCCGCTTGGTTTCCAGGGTTGGGTGCAGCTGGGTTGGGGGAAAATAGTCGTACTCGACGGCGTAGCCCGGGCGCATGATCTCAGCGTTCTGCAGTCCTGGAATCGTGCGAAGAAATTGAGTTTGGACATCGTAGGGCAGGCTGGTGGAGATGCCGTTCACGTAATATTCCTCGGTTTGCCGCCCTTCTGGCTCGAGAAACAGCTGGTGATGCGATTTTTCAGTAAATTTGACCACCTTGTCTTCAATCGAAGGACAGTATCTGGGCCCCGTCCCCTCGATTCGGCCGCTGTAGAGGGGTGATCGATGGAGATTTTCGCGAATGATTTTATGTGTCTGGGCGTTCGTCGCCGTGATCCAACACGGCAGTTGTTCCACGTGGAAACCTCCGGTCTGAGTCCTGTTCAACGTCATGAAGTCCTCTAAATCGGGGAACTCTTCGCTTGCCGGAAGATAACTAAAGCGGGTCGGAGGATCGTCACCCAACTGTTGATGACACGCGGAGAAATCGATCGAACGGCCATTAATCCGGCAGGGTGTGCCTGTCTTGAACCGCCCGGTGGCGAACCCCAGGTCCCTGAGATTATTACTCAGAGGCGACGAACTATCTGCCATCCGACCGCCCGGGCGGCTCTTGTCCCCGACATGTAACAGGCCGCGGAGAAACGTCCCAGCCGTGATGACTACGCTCCGCCCACGGACCGAGAACCCGAAGTCCGATTTGACACCCACTGCCTGTCCGTTCTCCACGAGAATCTCAGTGACCCCGCCTTGTTTCAAATCCAGCCGACGCGTTCGCTCGACGATCGCCTTCATCCGAAACTGGTACGCTTTCTTGTCGCACTGGATACGTGGAGCTCGAACACTTGGTCCCTTTGCTCTGTTTAAAAGCCGAAATTGCAGTCCCGTTGCGTCCGCGTTGATGCCCATGGCACCCCCTAAGGCATCGATCTCTCGAACGATGTGACCTTTAGCGAGCCCACCGATGGCGGGATTGCACGACATCTGGCCAATCGTATCCAGGTTCTGACTGAGCAGCAGGGTGTCAGCACCAAGGCGAGCAGCCGCCAAGGCGGCCTCGGTCCCGGCGTGGCCAGCTCCGACCACAATGACGTCATACGTCTTATCGAGGAAATATTGTTCCACGTGGAATCACCTCATGTTTCCGTAAATTTAAGAAATGGGGATGGCAGGAGCTCCGAGAGCAAAAAGGTTTTCGAAATCCCGCCACGACCGGCGCAAATAACCTGCATCGAAGGGTTGAACTCGGCCAGAAATTGCCGGCAAGCTCCGCACGGGACTACCGGATCCTCCGTATTGGCCGATATTGCGATCGCCGAAAATTTCCGGAAACCCGCCGCGACGGCAGAGGAGACCGCCACCCTTTCCGCGCAGATGGTCAGGCTGTAGGAGACATTCTCGATGTTACATCCGATAAACGTCTCGCCGGTTGTCGTCACGAGCGCAGCTCCGACCGCGAATTTCGAGTATGGCGAATAAGCCATTTCACGGGCTGACCGCGCGCGCGCAGCCAATGTCTCTAAATCTACTTGTGCGCCCATGCTTTTCGACCTGGTATCACTGGTCCTCCCGGCGCTGATTCTGACGTTTCCCGGCTCAACGATGATTTGCGTTCAGCCTCCTGAAGGAGCCGGAGCGAGATCCGACCGAGCAGAATCAAAATCACAATCGAAAAGAGCAACCCGCCTCCCCAAACCCAGTATTCAATCATTCGGGGATGACTTTTCCCTCGCACCAAATTGAGGCCGAGCTGTCCCAGGGTGCCAATGTAAGTATATAGGAAGAGGCCCGGCGCCTGCCCAATCGCCACCCAGAGGATGCAGGTCCGAAAGCGAATTCTGGTCAAACCGTAGAGATAATTCAATAAGCTCGTCGGAAACAACGGATGTAACTGACTGAGCAATATGATCTTCCAGCCTTCTCTGGCGACCGCCGGCTCCAATGCCAGCAACGTAGGATTGCGGAGCAGTTTCCTCCGAAACCACTTTCGCCCGATCTTACGGCTGAGGTAGAACGCAATTGCCGCCCCAGTCACGTTCCCGACCAGAACGATGAGGAAACCCCACCAAAGGCCGAAAAAGAAACCGCCGCCCACGCTCAGTAGGCCGCCGGGCAGCAGGAGGACGTTGCAGCAGGCGTAGAGAATTGGATACCAGAGAGCGCTCCAAGCCCCAAGTTCCATCACCCTCTGCTGCACCTGCGCAACCCAGTCGGCGATCGGAAAATAGCGCGCGGCCACGACAAACGCCGCGGCCACGAGCAGCAGCCCGCCCACCTGGATCGACACTGCGCGGCGCACCTTGGACATTAGCGCAACTTGCCTACTTCAAAGGCCGCGCGCAAACGCCGCCAATTCGACCGTCGCCGAATATCGTAAGAAGGGAGTGATGAGGTAAACACCCGGAAAGCGTTCCAGTGCCGCTTTTGATATTGTGCGGGCGATCTCCAATCCGCGCGCGCCGCCTTCTTCCGCTTCGGTTCCAGCCATCCTCTGGCGCACCTCGTCCGGCACGACGATGCCGGGCACCTCGTTGTGCAAAAACTCGGCCTGGCGCCCACTCAAGAGTGGCCAGACACCAGTGAAAATAGGCACGCCCATCCCTTTTGTTCGACGCGCCATTTCATCGAGCACCCGCACGTCAAACACCGGCTGTGTCATCACGTACTGGGCGCCGGCCGCGATCTTTCTCTCCAGCCGCGAGACCTGGGCATCGAGATTCTTCGAGTTGGGATTAAACGTGCAACCCATCACAAACTGCGTCGCAGCATTGATCGATTTGCCCGCATAATTAAATCCCTCGTTCATCCGCTTGATGATCCCGATCAGTTGCACGGAGTTTACATCGTAAACCGAAGCCGCTCCCGGATGGTCGCCCACCCGCGCCGGATCGCCCGTGAGCGGTAACACATGCCTCATTCCGAGTGCCGCCATCCCCAGGAGCTCGCTTTGTAGTCCGAGGACATTGCGATCACGACAACTCATATGGAGCAAGGGGGTAATGCCGAATCGTTCCTTGAGCATCGCCCCGATGGCGAGGTTACTAACCCGTAAAATGGCGAGTGAATTATCGGCCAGAGTAATCGCATCACACCCGGCACGGACGAGGGCTTGAGCTCCGGTGAAATACTTCTCCAGCGCGAGCGTTTTCGGCGGATCCAATTCGCAAATGATCACGCGATGCCCGGCTGCGATCCGGTCGAGCAAACTCTCTTCCGCCGGGACCGCTACAGCCGGGGCGGGCGGACTTTCCCGGATGACGCCAACCGTTTTGCTCCGGACCGGTTCCATCTCCGCCAGCACCGCGGCCATGGCCGCAATCGTGCGCGGCGTCGTCCCACAACATCCGCCGATCAAGCGCGCTCCCTGGGTCGCCATTTCGCGCGCCATTTTCCCGAAATAATCCGGCGCCGTGTAATAGATGAAACGCCCCTCGTGATACTTCGGATAACCCGCGTTTGGATAAGCCGAGAGCAGGAAATCCAACGGAATCCGCTCCAGCAAATGAACCATGGCTTGCGGACCGTTGAGGCAGTTCACCCCGACAATGTCCGCGCCACCCGCCGTTAGCTTTCCAAAAGCCTCAACCAGGGTCAGACCAGAAGGAAGCCGACCCTCCTGTTCGCAGGCAAGCGAGCAGATCGTTGGCGCCTTCGACAGCTGCATCTTCGCTTCGAGCGCGAGCGCCAGTTCGTCGTAATCCAAAAAGGTCTCGAGAAAAATTCCATCCGCCCCGCCATCGAGCAATCCCGTTATCTGTTCGCGAAAGACGGCAATCCTGTCGATGCCGCGTGTCTCCGCTTCGTCGGCACTGATACCGAGCGGCCCGACGCTACCGGCAACAAAAACATCTTTTCCCTGGGCGGCCGAGCGCGCGACCCGTGCCGCGGCCGCATTGATCTCGTGCGTTCGCTCGCCGAAGCCGAACCGATCCAGGCGCACCCGGCTGGCACCGAACGTATTGGTTTCGATGACGCGCGCGCCCGCGGCGACGTAGGCTTGGTGAACTTCGAGCACGCGCTCCGGCTCGCTCACGCTCAGTTCCTCGAGGCAACGCTCCAAGGGGATGCCGGCATCGAGCAACATCGTGCCCATGGCACCGTCGCCGCAGACAAAGCGACTCTGGAGTTCGTCAAGAAGATCCACCGGTCTATGCGCTTAACGTCACCGCCTCTTCTCGTCAATTAGCATCCAGAATACTCCGACGGACAGACATCCGGGCAGTGCGCCGCAAACGCTCGAACGAAACTAACGGGCGAGAATGACTTCTTTTTTGTCCCAGGAATGTTTCTCGCCGCAATGCACGCAGGCGACCGTCCCGGGCTTCACCTTGGCCGAGGCGAAAACGTCCTCTTCGATCACCACCCCGGTTACATTAAGCTTCTTCGTTACCGGACACCGCACCAGGATTCGTTTGATCACATCGGGAACATCTCACATTCAGTGGCCAAAAGCTCGCTCAATGTTCAACCGCGCTCGGGTCAGGCGCATTTGACAAGACATCAGCACAAGCAGCCAACAACCATAAATAAGTTCCAACAACTTCCTTCGCATGGTCCAAGCGCCTCTTTCACCGTCCGCCGCGTGGGCGTTATCCACACGCTTCTTTCGTCTGCTTATCAGAGGAGCGACCGACTGCCGCCGACAGTTATTCAGACGATGAAGATGAAGATAATAATAAGGGTTTAAGAAATTTCTTTATCTGAAGTGTGCATAACCCCAAAAAAAGATGAGCGCGGGCAAGCCCGACGTTATCAGTAAACACTTTGGGAAATAGCACGAGCGACAGGCAGCGGGTGCTCCGCCCTAACGAGTTCGATCCTACGAACGCTAATATCTGCGCCCTCGCGATCATGAGCAAAGCCCCACGCGCTGGCCAGGTGAAGACCCGGCTCACGCCGCCGCTCAGCCCGGAGGAAGCGGCCTCGCTCAACAGATGTTTTCTGCGCGACCTCTCGGCGGCGATCGACGTTGCCGGCAACGGTTCCCGCGGAGTCTGCTGTTACACGCCGGTCGGCGCAGAAGAAGTCTATCGCGACATTCTGCCGGCGCGATTTCAGCTCATCGCGCAGCGCGAGGGCACTCTTGACGCCCGTCTCGCCGGCGCGGTGGAAGATTTGCGCTCGGTCGGATTCTCCGCCGTCTGCCTGATCAACTCTGACAGTCCAACCGCCCCCAGCGCGGTCTTCGCCGAAGCCGCGCGGATTCTCTCCGCGCCTAACGACAAGTTGGTCTTGGGACCGTCAGATGACGGGGGCTACTACCTGATCGGAATGAAAGAGCTTTACCCTCGGCTCTTTCAAGAAATTGACTGGAGCACCGATCGCGTCCTCGCGCAGACGCAGGCACGCGCCGCTGAGATTGGGCTCACCGTCCACTTGCTGCCCAGCTGCTACGATGTGGACGATCGAACCACCCTGGCGAGGCTTTGTCAGGAATTGTTAGGCCCTAACGACTCGGAAATTGCACCTGCGACCCGGGCCTTTCTTCGCCAAATCGTGGCGCGCCACGGTCGGGAGCACATTTGGACCACAGCTCCGTCCCGTCCTGCCCGCTAAGCACCTTCGAAAGATCATGGCTGGCAGCGCGGGCACCAGGCCGTGGTGCGGCCGCCGATGGTAGCTCGGCGCAGGATCGTCCCGTGCCGCGGACATTTCCCGCCCGCTCGCCAACGCTCATGCAGCAGCCAACCCTTGGGCGGGTCGGAATTGTCTCGGCCAATCGTGCGAAGCGAGGCGCGCGAGACGAAACGCACGCTCCGCCAGAGGACGCCCAACTTTTCCGCGCTCAGCGCCCCAGCCTTGCGCCGCGGCGCAATGTGCGCGCGCCAGAGAATCTCGTCCGCCATCCAGTTGCCGATGCCCGGGAAGCCGTTCTGCATCAGCAGCACCGCCTTGATTGGGGCGCGAGCATGTCGCCGAATGAAATCGTTCATCGCGCTCAGGGTGAACTGCGCGGAATGGATTTCGGGTGCGCCGGCTCTCCACCAATCCGGCGCGTCCTCTTCCATGATGAAAACGAACGCGACCAAACTGTCGCGCATCGCGGAAGACCAACGCCAGCTTCTCCTGCTGGAGGACGAGGTGATCGTGTTTCCCGGCGCGAAAGCCGGGCCCCTCTGTGCGGAGATGACCGCTCATCCCAAGGTGAATCCCGAGCCAGTTTTGGCCCGAGAAAATAAAGAGCATTTGTTTTCCGCGCGCCTCCGAGCGCAGCAGCTTTTGCCTAACGATCCGGCGTTTGAGCGCGCGCGGGTTGCTCCCGCGGAAGATTCGTTTCTCGCCGTGCAACTCCACCGCGACGACCGTTTGGCCGAGCCCGGCGTCCCAGCGTTTGCGAAAATATTCCACTTCGGCCAGTTCCGGCATGGGCGGAGATTAGATCGCCTCGGAGCTCCATGCTACCCTTGGCCCGCATGGAGAAAGTCATCATTGTCGGAAGCGGTTGCGCGGGCCTGACCGCCGCGATTTACGCCGCGCGCGCAAACCTGAGCCCGCTCGTGCTCGAGGGCGGCCAGCCCGGCGGCCAGCTCTCGACCACCACCCTGGTGGAAAATTTCCCCGGCTTCCCCGAGGGGATCGATGGCCCCCAGTTGATCATGAACATGCACAAGCAGGCGGAAAATTTCGGCGCCCGTTTCTCCTATGCGGAAGCGACCGGCCTGGAGCTGCCCGAGGGCCACATCCGGCTGCAAGCGGACGACGAATGGCTCGAGACCCAGGCGCTCATCATCGCGAGCGGGGCCTCGGCGCGCTGGTTGGGACTGGAGAATGAAGAAAAGCTGATCGGCCATGGCCTAACGAGCTGCGCGACCTGCGACGGCGCCTTTTATCGCAATGTCCCGGTCTGCGTCGTCGGCGGCGGCGACTCCGCCGCGGAAGAAGCGCTCTTTCTGACTCGGTTTGCCTCCAAAGTTTACCTGATTCATCGACGCGATAAGCTGCGCGCCTCGCCCATCATGGCCGATCGCGTTCTGGCCTGCGAAAAGATCGAGCCGATCTGGAACACGGCAGTAGTGAAATATATTCCGGACGAAAAGGGAGAGATGACCGCGGTCGAGTTGCGCAATGTTTTGACCAGGGAAGAAAAAATCCTGCCCGTGGCCTGTGTTTTCGTTGCCATCGGGCACGACCCGAACACGAAAGCTTTTGCCGGCAAACTCGAGACCGATCCCGACGGCTATCTAATTGCCAGGCACCTGGTCGAGAGCAAGCACCCGGGGATTTTCATCGCCGGCGACGTGGCCGATCGAGTTTATCGGCAGGCCGTAACCGCCGCCGGCTCAGGTTGCGCGGCGGCGATCGAGGCGGAGAAATACCTGAGCGAGATGAGCGCCTAGAAGTTCTGTCATCCTGGGTGCAGCGAAGGATCACTGACCATTTCGCTGTCTGGCCCGAATAAGAAATAGTCAGAGATGTTTCGCTCCGCTCAACATGACAAAGGGGGAAGGACGGCGGCCCGAGGCGCTTGGCCAATCTCTTGAAACTTTGTGACCTGACGCAGTTTTACTCGCCCCGGAGCGGCGGGGTGAAGCGTTACGTGCAGGAAAAAATTCGCTACCTCCAGGCGCAGACTGCGGACGAGCATGTGCTCATCATCCCGGGCGAGAAAACCGAGATGATTCAAGCGGAGCGGTCGCGCATTTACTCGATTGCTTCGCCCTTGCTCTCGCGCACCTCGCGTTACCGTGCGCTGCTGAATCTGCGCGCGATCGGGGAGGTCCTGGAACGCGAGAAACCGCACCTGATCGAATCGGGCGATCCCTACCAGGTGGCGTGGAAAGCGATCGCTTCCGGCGCCGCGCTCCGCATCCCGGTGGTCGGTTTTTATCATTCGCATTTTCCGGAGGCCTACCTGCGCACGACTTCGCGTTTCCTCGGCCGCACGGCCACGGAATTGGTCATGGACCTGGCGCGCCGTTACGTCCGGCACCTCTACAATCGGTTCGAGGCGACGCTGGTTCCATCGGCGCGCCTCGGCCAGGTCCTGACGGACTGGGGCGTGCGCAACGTGCACGCCGTCGACCTCGGCGTGAACACCGACGTTTTCCGGCCGGACCCGGACGACGCCGAGGAAACGCGCGCGTCGTTAGGCATCCCACCCGGTCGCCGCCTCCTGCTTTATGTCGGGCGGCTGGCGCAGGAAAAAAACACTCAGACGTTGTTTGCCGCCTTTGCGCTGCTCGTTAGGCGGGAACCGGGGCGCTACCATCTCCTCATCGTCGGCGATGGCTTGCAGCGCGGCGCGCTGCGCGAATTGCAGGCGCGAGCCGGCGCCGTGACCTGGCAGCCCTACAGCACCGACTCGGAAGAACTCGCTCGTTTTTATCGGGCCGCCGATCTCCTGGTGCATCCCGGGGTGCAGGAAACTTTTGGCCTGACCGCGCTGGAGAGCCAGGCCTGTGGGACACCGGTGGTGGGGATTCGCGGCAGCTACATGGATCGAATTATTTTCGGCGGCCAGGAACATTGGGCCTGGGAAAATTCTGCCGGCACGTTGGCCGCTGCAGTCGCGGCTGCGGCGGCCGCCGACGATCTGGGCGCCGCCGGGCAGGCAGCAGCCAAAGAGGTGCGCGAGCAGTACGCCTGGCCGGTGGTTTTCAAAAAGCTCTTCCGCCTTTACGACGAGGTGCGGGTGGGATTTCGGGCCGGCTAGCAGCGCGACCTTGCGAGACCGGGCCGCCACGTTAACCTCCGGGGAGATGAAACGGGAACGCGCCTACACGATTCGGGGCTTCGAGCCGGCCGATCGCGCCGCGGTGCGGGAGTTGTGTTGTCGCACCGGATTTCTCGGGGCGCCGATCGATCCGGTCTATGAGGATCGCGAACTCTTTGCCGATTTCCTCACCACTTATTACACCGATCACGAACCGGAATCGTCCTTTGTCCTCGAGATCGATGGCGAGCTAAAGGGCTACCTGCTCGGGTCGCGCAAGCCGTTGCTCAACCAGCTCTATTCGTTTCAACAAAACATCGTGCTCTTTCTCCGTTCGCTCCTGCGTTATCCGCGCTACAACCCGCGCTCGAAGCGATTCATCCGCTGGATGATCATGAACGGCTGGCGGGAAGTGCCGGCCGCGCCCGCGCGCACGGCGCATTTTCACATCAACCTCCTGCCGGAGGCGCGGAAGATTTCCACCACTCGCGCGCTCATGAGCGCCTACCTGAGCTATCTTTATCGGTGCGGCGAGAAGCAGGTTTACGGGCAGATTGTCACCTTCGAAAGCCGGCGCGGCGAAAAGATGTTCGAGCGCTACGGGTTCAAAGTGATGAACCGGGCCGAGATCACGAAATACCGAGCCTTCTATCCGGAGTCGGTTTACCTCAGCACCGTGATCAAAAATCTCGAGACGGCGGATCCGCTTTCCGCTTACTCAAATTCGCCCAGCTGACCAGGCCGCGTCTGGTTGTCTCGGAACTCGGGCTGGGTTAAACTGCGCCCGTTTTCCTGCCGGCATAGCTCAGTTGGTAGAGCAGCTGATTTGTAATCAGCAGGTCATCGGTTCGAACCCGATTGCCGGCTCCCCCGCGTGCTTCACTTGATCGAGCCAGCGAACCCCGCTCCGCCCTCTAACGCGTCCTGCAAGCCGGACGCACGCGCTACCCGGCGGCCAATCGACGCCCGGAGGACGGCTTCCGTCGCCCAGATTTCGACGCCTTCGCGGGCTCTCGTTAGGCCAGTATAGAGAAGTTCGCGCGTTAGAATCGGCGCGTCATTTTCCGGCAGGATCAGGAGCACCTTTCCAAACTCGGAGCCCTGGCTTTTGTGCACCGTGATGGCGAACGCGGTTTCGTGAACGGGGAGGCGCGACGGCAGGAAACGGCGCAGCTTCCCATCGGCGGAGAGGAAAAAGGCGCGCAGCTCGCCGCCCTCGGCCGCGTCGGGCAGAATGATCCCGCTGTCCCCGTTGAAGAGCGCGAGATTGTAGTCGTTCTGGGTCACCATGATCGGCTGGCCGCTGTACCAACTGGCACGTGGCACGAGTAGACCGGCCTCGGCCAGGACTTCTTCGGCGACCGCGTTCAGATTCTCGATCCCGCACGGACCCTGGCGGACCGCGCACAAAATCCGAAACTTTTGCAACGCGGCGAGCGCTTCCGTTGCATCTCTCGTTTCAAGAACGGAGCGGAAACCGGCAACTACCCGTTTGCGCAGCGCATCCGCCAGGCGTGCCGTATCCGGTAACGGCTCCCACTTCACTTCGTCGTCCGCACTTTCCCGCAAGGCCGTCATCGCCACCTCCGCGTCGCCCGCGTTGATCGCGGCGCTGACCTGATAAATGCCGCCTGTTTCCGCAAAACGGTAATTGTGCCGCAGGGCGATCACCGTTCCGTGCAGCGGCTCGTTAGGCCGGGCGCTTTCGGCGGCGGCGCAGATGTCGGCCAGAACGTTGCCCGCCTCGACCGAAGCCAATTGATCGCGATCGCCGAGCAGGATCAGGCGCGCCCGGGGCGGGACCGCCGCGACCAATTTCGCCATCAGCGCGAGATCGACCATCGACGCCTCGTCCACGATCACGACGTCGGCGTTCAGCGGATGCCCGGCATCATGTCGAAAATAAGGCGAACCAGGCAGGTAACCGAGCAGGCGGTGAATCGTGGTCGCCGCCAGCGTTTCCTCGACCGCGCGAATCGATTCCGTTAGGCGGGCAGCGGCTTTTCCGGTCGGCGCGGCAAGTTTGATCTGGAGTTTCTCTCCGCCCGGTTGCGCCCGGAGCAGGTTTAGGATTTTCACGGCGGTTTGGGTCTTGCCCGTCCCCGGGCCGCCGGTGATCACGGTAAACCCGCTCGTCACAGCTTTCGCCGCGGCTCTTTCCTGCAGGTCGGTCTCGCCTTTGGCCGACGATGACGAGGCGCCGGAACGGCTCACGATCGCCTGCGCCAGTTCCTGCTCGTATTCCCAGTAGCGCCGGAGATAAAGCCGGTCATTCCCGTCGAGAATGAGCGGCGCGAAATCCCCTGGTGCACCGACCGTGGCGCTGCCGCGCAGTTTTTTTCGCAGGCTCGCCACGCTGGGCGCGCCTTCCATTCCGGCGATCTCGCCTAACGTGACACAGATATTTCCTTCCGCGCGCGCCCGGCTGGCGCACATCGCCGCAAGTCGCACTTCCGGCGCGGACCCGCCCGCGAGCCGCTGCAGAAAATCGCCCAGCTGCCGGTCGAGGGCGCTGAAAGTAAGAGGCGCGTTCATGATTCGAAAAGCCCGCTGAGTTTTTCGACAAAGGAACGGCTCAGGCGCTGGAAATAGACGCCGTTTTTCGGCTCCACCCGATCGATCCCGCGCAGAAAAATGTAGAAGGCGCCGCCAAAATGCCGGTCGAAATCGTAGCCCGGTTTGCGCAGTTGCAGGTAGCGATGCAGCGCCACGCTGTAGAGGCAGAGCTGGAGGGTGTAGAAGTTGCGCTGCATCTCAGCCGCGATCGCGCCGGGATGATAAGCGCGGGCGGCGGGCCCGAGCCAGTTCGACTTCCAATCAGCGAAATAGAACCGGCCGCCATGCTCGAAAGTCAGGTCGATGAAGCCGTTCATGAAGCCATTCATCATCTGGAACTGGAGGCGCCCGAGTCGCAGCGCCACCTCCGGCAGCTCCAGGACCTGCGCCAGGCGGGCCGTCGTCAGCGAGTCGATCGGAAAAGAGAACTCCAGCTCCGCCTTCCGCTTTTCGTTAGGCACTTCGGCGAGGGTGAAGCGGTCATTTTCGGTCACGAGCGGGAGAGCGGCGAGCGCGCGGATATTTTCGGCAATCACTTCATCGAAACTCTCGATGCTGTAAGCGCGCAAACGCCGCTCCACCACCTCGGTCGCCGCCTCCGGGTTCGCAAAATCGACCAGCTCGAGAATTTCGTGCAGGCAGGTGCCGGCGCGCATTCCTTTCGGAAAAGCATGAATCCCCACGGCCACGGCGGCCGCCGCCTCCTCCTCCGTCGCGGGCTCGAGCAGCGGACCTTCGTCCAGCTCATCGGCGTCGCGGCCGCTGATCAAGCGCGTGAAACTCGCGATGCCCCAACTACGATCGATCTCGCCAGTGAAGACGCGCGGCTGGAGCGGCGCGGCGCTTTCCCCGAGCGCCGGCTGCCAGCGCACCGCGGCGGCCTCCGGCAACGGAGCGATCGCGATATCTTTGTGGTCGGCAATTTCCGGCGGCAACGCCGCACTGCTCTGGAGCAGGTAGGCGGGCGCCGACTTATCTTCCTTCGCCGCCGCCCGCCAGACCATGACGCAGCGATGCCGGGCCCGCGTCAGCGCGACGTAGAATTGCCGGAGCAGTTCCGCGAGGGATTCTTCCTCCCGGCGCGCGAGCTGCGCTTTCGGATCCGACAAATCGAGCGTGAGCCGATCGTCCGCCGCGGGATCGTGAAAGGCCGCCCGCGGTTCACGCCGGAACCACCAGACGAAAGGGCAAAAGACGACGTCGAACTCCAGCCCTTTGCTCTTGTGCACGGTGATGATCCGCACCGCCTTCTCGTCGCTCTCGAGGCGCAGCTCGTGTTCTTCGCGGTCGGCAAAATCTTCGCCTTCCATTTGCTGCCCGAGCCATTTCAGCAGGCCGTTGATGCCGAGCCGATGCTCGACGCAGGCGGTGTGCAGGATCTCGGCGAGATGGAGGAAGTTCGTTAGGCGGCGTTCGCCATCGGGGTAACCGAGGAGCCGTCGCCGCACCCCGTGCTCGGCGGAAAGCTGCCGCAGCATCTGGATGAAGCCGCGCTCCCGCCAGGTCTGGTGATGTTTCTGGAACCGGAGCACCTCCGTTTCCCAGGCCACCTCGTCGCGCGCGAGCAGATCGAGATCGTTCCCGGTGCGGCCGAGCGCGTCCGTGCAGAGCGCGGCCCGGACAAATTTTTCGTAACCCGGCTGGGCCACGGCGGCGAGGACATCGCGCAGCTCGCGCGCTTCGTGCGCGGCGAAAATATTTGCGCTGCTGTAGAGCACGCTCGGCACGCGACGGGCGCGCAGGGCGTTCTGAATCTGCGCCGCTTCCCGGTTCGTGCTCGTGAGAACGGCAATGTGCCGCGGCTCGAGGGCCTCGCCGCCGATGCTGGCGTTACTCGTCAGCAATTGCACCACTTCGGAGGCCACCGCTTCGGAGATTTCGGCATCTTTCTCCGCGGTCCAGAGATGGAAGGGCGGCACCGGTTTGCCGCCAATCAAGAGCGGCTTTTCGTCGGCTTTCGGGCCCGCCGCCACGCGATCAAATTTGATCTGGTCGAGCAGAAACGGCTGCGGTCGATCGAAGATCGCGTTCACCGCCTCGACCAGGCGGCTTTCCGAACGCCAGTTGGTCGTTAGGGTAAACTGCCGCGCCGCGGCGGAGGCCGCTTTCATGTACGTGAAAACATCCGCCCCGCGAAAGGCGTAGATCGCCTGTTTCGGATCGCCGATGAAAGCAACCGGCGCGTCGCTTCCCTCGTAGATGCGCGAGAAGATCGAGTACTGCACCGGGTCGGTGTCTTGAAATTCGTCGATTAACGCCGCGTGATATTTTTCCCGGATCGATTCCGCCAACTCCGCGCCGCCGGGCGCGGCGAGGGCGTCGTCGAGGCGCGTCAGGAGGTCGTCGAAAGAGAGAACGTTGCGGAGAAGCTTGCGCTCCAGCAGTTGGGCGCGCGCCCAGGAAAAGAACTCGACCAGCAGGGCGACGGAGAATTCCGCTTCCAATTTCAGCAAACGCTCGCAGCCGTCGAAGACTTCTGATTGGGGCGGAGTTCGATTCCCGCGCACCCGGGTCGCGATCATGCTGGTGGTGAACGACCCCAGACACTCGAGTTGTTCGACCGTGCCACCTTCGTCGCTCAAGCAGCGCCCGAGGTCATCGAGCAGCGGCAGCATCTTCTCCGGTTTGCTGTAGTTGTAGAGCGCCCAGGAGCCGTCGGCGAAAAGCTCGCGCAGTTTTTTCTCCTCCTTCACCCAATTGCGCCGGACTTCCGCGAGCGCGGTCCCGAGGTCAGCCGCGATTTCGCCTAACGAGCGCAAGTCCTCCGGCAAAACGCGCAGGCCCGGGTTGCGGATCAGCTCTTCCAACTGCTTCGACAATTTTTCTGGCGTGATCTTGTTCTTGAGCGCGAGGAGGGTGGCGAAACGGTCGCCTTCGTAAAAATGGAGGCGCCAGAAATCCTCCACGATTTCACGCAGCAGATCCGATTGGTTTGTCACCAGTTCGGCGTCGAAAAGCGTGCCGCTCTCGAAGGCGCGGTCCGCCAGCACGCGCTGACAGAAGCCGTGGATGGTATAAATCGGCGCTTCGTCGAAAGCGATCCGCGCGGCGTCGAGCCGGCTGGCGGCGGCCTTATGATCGGAGTGCTTTTTCAGCAAGGCCGAAAGCAGTTCATCGTCCGACGCCCCGGCGCGAAAGGCCGTGATCGCATTCCGCAGGAGCGCGCGAATCCTCCCGCGCAGCTCGGCCGTGGCCAGCTCGGTGAACGTGGTCACGAGGATGCGGTCGATCGTGAACTCCGGCCGCTCGAGCAGCAGGCGCAGAACGAGGACGGAGATGGTGAACGTTTTCCCGGTCCCCGCGCTCGCCTCGATCAGCGTGGTGCCGGGCGCGATCCCGGTTTTCAGCAGGTCGAATGGTTCGCGGCTTTTCATTTGCGCACCGCTTTCAGGACCGGGGCGAAAACGGACATCGCCACTTCTTCGAAATCCGCATCGAGCGGATTGGCGACGTTGCGGAAAACGAAACGGAAATGCGCATCGTTCGCCTCCGGGTCTTCGCCCTTGTCCGGCTCCCAATCCTTGGGATAGCGGCGCCATTTCGCCTGGGCCGATTCGAGCGCGGAGCGGTCGCCTTTGGGCCTGAGCGTTTGCTCGGCATAGGCGAGCGAGCTTCGCGGGAAGAGCCGGAGCGGCTCGCGCAAGCCGCGCCAGTAGAGTTCCAGCAAATGCCGGAGATGTTTCTCGGAGTCGTTAGGCGGAAGCGGCGGGAAGGACTCGCGCACCGGGCGCTTCTCCTTGTCGGCCGTGATCAGGATCGATTCCGTGGCGCGCTCGGTGTTGGCGATGAGGTGGGTGATCCAGGCGGTAAGGAGATCTTTTGGTTTGCGTATCGTTAGGCGATAATGCACGAGGCGGCCGCCGTGGAGGCGATCGAGCCGTGCGCTTAACCTGAAAGCATCCAGGGCCAGCGACAGCTCGCGCGGTGCATCCGGGCCCGGCGCGAGATTTTGCCTGACGAGGTCGGCGAACTCGGCCGCGGTCTCGCTCATTTCGCGGAGGCGGGCATCGCCGGCGTGTCCCGGCGGGAATTCCCCGGTGGCGCGCAAAACCGGCAGCAGTTGCGCGAGCGAATCGCCCCGCAGCGCGTGCGTGAGCAGGTCCTGCTGCAGCCAATATTTTGCCAGCGAATCGATTTCGAGCGGTTCCGAGTCCTCCAGCATGCCGTTCATTCTGGGCAGGCGCAGCTCGAGCCGCTGTTCGATAAAAAATTTTGCCGGATGACCAAAGAAGCGAATCAGTTTCGCGGCATCGAGCTCGCGCCAGATCGCTTCCGGCTCGCTGATCGGCGCGCTCAGAAAAGGCGGCGGCTCGCTGCGTCCCGCCGCGGCCATCTCGCTCGCCGCGCAGTTTTCGCTCGAGTAACTGAAGTGCTCGCTTCCGCCGTGGAAATAAACCGGGCTGAAAGGTTGCAGCCGATGCCGGGTGATGAGCGGCGCGCTTTCGGCGATGGCGAAACTGCCCTCGACATAATCGAGCAGCTCGCTCACCAGCACGCTCGGCGGGATGGGGCTGTTGTCGCGGCCGGACTGGCCGACGTAGCTAAGGTAAAAAACTTCCCGCGCGGACAGGAGCGCCTCGAGAAACAGATAACGATCATCGTCCCGGGTCGAGCGATCGCCCGGGCGCGGATCGCGCGCGATCAAATCGAAACTCGGTGCCCGGTGATGGCGCGGATAGGCGGTATCGTTCATCCCGACGAGACAGACGACGCGAAAGGGAACTGTCCGCATCGGCTTCAGCGCGCAAAAGGTGACGCGACCGACGAGAAAGCCAGAGCCACTCTCGGTCTCGCCCAGCGCTTTCTCGAGGTGCGCGAGCAGAACGTCGAGCGGGACCGCTTCTTCGAAGCCGGAAAGCGCGGCGGTTTCGCCTAACGAATCCAGGACATGTCGAAGGCGGCGCAGCTCGGGCTCGCGTTCATCATCCGGCGGGAAAAAGCGCAGGACGATTTGGCGGAGCGTTTCCTGCCAGGCGAGGAGCGGGCGCGGCTGCTGCAACTCGCCGGCGGTGCCGAAGAGCGCTTCCGCAAACTCGACAAAGTGGCCAAGCGTTTCGGCGAAGCTGCCTTCAATTTTGTCGTAGGCCAGAATGCCCTCGAAAAGTTTTTCGCCCCGCGCGGGCGCGGCATAGCCGAGGAGAAGCCGATCGAGTCCGGCGCGCCAGGAATTCTGGGCAAACGCGGGCAGCCCGAGGCCGGCGCGCTGCGCGGCGTCCACGCCCCAGCGGATGCCAGCTTCGTCGATCCAGGTGCGGATGATTTCGAGATCGGAATCGACGAGCTCGAACCGGCGCTGCAGCGTGCTGGATTCCAGAATGCCCATGACGCTGCTGGCGGTGAAGCGGCTGCCGGCTGCTTCGAGAATGCCGAGGAAGGTGTCGACGACGCCGTTCTCCGCCCGCGCGCCGCGGTCCGAAACGCTGAAAGGAATGCGGCACGCTTCGGGCGCGGTGTCGAAAACAGCGTCGATAAACGGCGCGTATTTTCCGATCTCCGGCGCCATCACGACGATGTCGTGCGGTTTCAGGTCGGGCTGCCGCTCGAAGAGCGCGAGCAACTGGTCGTGCAAGACCTCCATCTCACGCATCGGGCTATGGCAGGAGTGGACCTGGAGCGAACGATCCGTCGTCGCGACCGCCCGCGGCGCGCTCCCGGTCGGATCGTGCAGCTCGAAAATATCGCGCTGAATTTGTCCGAGCATGGTGTCGTTAGGCGGGGCCACCGACCGGTCATTCTCTTGCGTCGGATTCAGCTCGGTGACGCTCTCGAGAAATTCGCGGCCGAGTTTGCCGAAGGAGGCGAGGAGCGGATTGCCCCGCGCAAATTGCAGGTCGAGTTGCGCGGTCGGCGGCGCCTTGCGCCGGGCGCGGATCTCTTCGCGCTCGGACCGGATATCGCTCCACCACTCCGGGGTCGGCCGCATGACGAAGAGATGCACCTCGATTGCCTGCGCGAGTTCCTGGAAAAACTGGGTGAAAAACGGCGGCAGCGTCGAGATGCCAAAAACCGAAACGCGTTCGGGCAAGGGCGCGGCCCCGCGGCGCAGTGCGGCGGTAAATTCCTTCGCCAAAGCGGGCGGATGCGAACCGGGGGCGGAGCGAGACAGCTCCCGCCACAGAATCGCCTGCCACTCATTTTCGCTGCCGCCGCGTTCCCAATCGAGAATCATGCCCGGCCGGAAAGCGAGATATTGGTCGAACGAGCTCGCGATTTTGCCCGCGAGTTGGAAGCGGCGCAGCTCGGGGCGCGGTTGTTCGAGATAGCGTCGGGTGTCGGCAAACTCGCGCCGCGCCGCCAGCTCCGGGAGCAGTTTCATGATCCGCCAGGTGAGATTTTCCCGGGCGTAGAAGCGGGCGGCGGCACGGCCGGGCAACGCTTCATCCATCAATCCGGCCACGAATTTTTGCGGGAAGAGAAACGAGATGTTCGCGCAGATTCGCTGGCGCAGCGCGAGTTGCTGCGTCAGCCAGCGTTCCAAGCCGAGCGTCGGAATGACGACGGCCTCGGCCGCAAAAGGGTCCTCCAGCGGTCGCTGCAAGACCGCCGCCATCGCGTCGGCGAGGCGCTCCAGGCGATTACTGGTATGAAGATGGAGACCGGAATTTGGGGACACTCGCCAGCACCATATCACAAGCCGTTGGACAAAAGGTGTCCGACAAAAAGACTTTTTTTGCGGAGGCCGGAACGATTGCACTTGAAGGGTGCGGCGGCGGCCTTACAGGTTGGACATGGTACGTCCGATAGCCGCCAAATCTCGCTCAAACCGCGCACGCGGGAATCGCGCTACAGTCGAACAATTTTCCCGCCCACCGCTGGCGCGCATGATGCAGCTGCACGCGCAATTGCAGGCGCGAAAATTTCCCAACTGCCGCAAACTCGCGGGCGAACTGGAGGTGTCGGAGAAAACGATC
Source organism: uncultured Verrucomicrobiae bacterium (assembly GCA_963768965.1). Lineage (GTDB taxonomy): Bacteria > Verrucomicrobiota > Verrucomicrobiia > Chthoniobacterales > UBA10450 > Palsa-1392. The sequence goes on from CAVYJY010000001.1 coordinate 158,486, forward strand.
CAGCGCGACATCGAGTTCATGCGCTACCAGCTCGGGTTGCCGATCGAATACGACCAGCTCCATTTCGGTTTTGTTTACACCGAACCGGTTACCAGTTTCCCGAGCATCCAGGTGTCGGAAGGAGAGATCATCGCGCTTTTCATCGCCCAGAAAGCGATGCAGCAATATCGCGACACGCCTTTTGAAGCGCCGCTCAAGGCCGCGTTTCAGAAGATCGGCCACGGCTTGAAGGATAAGGTGACGTTCACCTGGAGCGACCTGGACGCGGCCATTTCGTTTCGCAGCGCCGGGCATAGCCAGGCCGACCTGGAAGTTTTCGAAGTGCTGAGCCACGCGGTGCTGAATTCGGTCGAGGTCGAATTCAGCTACCGCAAATTGCGCAGCACCGCGGGGGAGACACGGCGGGTGCGGCCCTACCATCTCGGCTGCGTCGATAACCAATGGTATCTCTTCGCCTTCGATCTCGAGCGCCAGCAGCTCCGCACCTTTGCCCTGCCTCGCATCTTCGGACCGCGAAAGACGGGCGCACGCTTCCGGCGCCCGGCAAATTTTTCGATCGGGAAATTTCTCGATTCCAGTTTCGGAGTTTTCCAAAGCGATGGCCGCACCACCGTGCGAGTGCGCTTTAATTCATTTGCCGCGCAGCTCGTGCGCGAGCGCACCTGGCATCATTCGCAGAAGATCAAGGAGCTGCGCGACGGTGGGCTGGAACTGCAGCTCCAGCTCGGCAGCCTGGAGGAAATCGAGCGCTGGATCCTAAGCTGGGGCGACCAGGCAGAAGTGCTCGAGCCGGCAAAACTCCGGCAGCGCCTCGCGGAGATCGGGCAGAAGTTTGTCGCCGATTATTCGGCCGGGGTCTGAGCAGCCCGTTCAGATTTCGTTTTAAGTAACGTCTCGGGCAGGGGAAGGCGCGTCATTTCACCTTTAGAGCGGCGTCGTTGCTCGTCACCGTGCCGGCAATGTTGCTGACCACGACAGAGAAAAGCGCGCCATTGTCGCCCGCCGTAGTCGGGGGCGTGGTATAGGAAGGGCTGTTCGCTCCCACGATCTCGACGCCATTCTTGCGCCACTGGTAGGACAAAGGCGCGGTGCCGGTGGCAGCGACGGTGAACCGGGCGGTATTGCCGGCCGAGACGGTCTTGCTCGCCGGCTGCGTCGTGATAACGGGAGGCGCCGCGGAAGGAACCGTGAGCCGGGCGTCGCTACTAGTCGCGTTTCCCACCGCGTTGGTTACGACGACGGAAAAGAGCGCGCCGTCATCCGTCGTTGTGACCGGGGGCGTGGTATAGGTAGGCTTGGTCGCGCCGGCGATGCTCACGCCGTTCCTGCGCCACTGATAAGAGAAGGGTTTAGTGCCGGTCACAGTCACGCTGAAGCGTCCCGATGCACCGACCTCTACGGTCTGATCAGCCGGCTGCGTCGTAATCAACGGGCTTCCCGGAGTAGGTGTAGCGCTGGGGGTTGGCGTCGGTGTCGGAGTGGGCGTGGGGGTGACTGTCGGGGTGGGCGTCTCGGTAGGAGTGGGCGTTGGCGTCTCGGTCGGGGTCGGAGTTGGAGTCGCGGTTGGGGTAGGAGTGATCGTTGGACTTGGGGTTTCGGTAGGAGTCGGCGTGGGCGTCTCAGTAGGAGTAGGCGTCGGTGTCTCTGTGGGGGTCGGTGTTTCGGTTGGAGTTGGAGTCGCGGTCGGCGTGGGAGTTGGGCTGGGACTAGGCGTAGGTGTAGGTGTGACCTCCGCGAACCTCGCCGCAAGGAAGGCTATCGCGCGATCTTTGACCGTTCCTGTCTCGTCGATTGATAAAGGCCAAAGCCCGAAAGCGTGCTTGCCTCCCGGGACGGTCACGGCCTCGTAATTTTTGGGCAAAGACCCGAAAGCCGCATCCAACGCTAAGACCATGTCCTCAAGTTGCGGGTATGGCGTGACATCGTTCTGGCAAATCATGAGCAACATTGGCTTGGCCTGACTGTCGACGTTAAAAGCCGGCGAATGCTGCTGGAGAATGGCCCTGTCTTCCGGGGTCGGATCATAGCTGAAAGGGACGTTGCAATAGTTGGTCCACTCCTGCGTTGCCACGGCGATGTTCCAATCCCCTGTCCGGTAGTCGGTAAAATCAGAGGCGGCCGACAGACTCACGATGGCATCGGGTCGATCCGAGTCCGCCCACGGTGGCGACGTCGTCGTGGTGTGGTCGAGCGCGAGCCACTCGGCATGCGTTCCCCCGACCGACCCGCCGACGATCCCGACCCGGCCATCGCAACGCGGATCGGCACGCGCGGCACGCACGGCCATTTTGCAATCGTCATATTGTTGCGGTGCGCGACCATCGGAAGTCTGATTTAGAATTTTTCCCGGCGGCGCCAGCCGATAGGTAATGGAAAGGGCAAGATAACCTGCGGCGGCCAGGTCTCTCCCGGCTGTGATAATAAGGGGGCCCCGAAGTGGAGTGCCTTCATAAAACCCGCCACCGTGAATGAGCAGAACCACCGGCCACGGTGGCGCGCTGTTGGTCGGGGTATAAACCACCCACTCCAGAGTTGCGCCATCAGGTGCGGTGCCATAAACCTCGGCTCCAGGAATTGGGGTGATGGTCGGCGTGGGCGAAGGCGTGGCGCTGTCGATCGTGAGCAAGGCGTCGCTGCTCGTCACGCTACCGGAGCTGTTACTGACCACGACGGAAAAGAGGCTGCCGTGGTCGTCCAGACTGGCTGGAGGGGTGTCATATCTCTGAGTATTCGCGCCGGGAATGTCGATGCCATTTTTGCGCCACTGAAAGCTTAACGGGTCGGCGCTCTGAGCCTGGACTTTAAAGCTCGCGACCTCTCCGACTTTGGCGACGGCTGGGCGGGGTTGGCTCGTAATTGCAGGCGGCGCCGCTGGGAGATCAAATCCGGCTGCCGCCGAGGGTGGTGGTGGCGTAGCGCCCGCTGGCATTCCGGAGAGAGCGCAGATGAATACCACCCAGACTGGCAGAAGGCAGCCTCGAAACCGAGAACGATGGCGCGGCCGAGGGAAAACGGCTGGGGACTTACAAGGGGAATTGGTTCTCATGCAGGAGGTAACTTTTTCGAGGGCTGGTCGAGCGTCAGCGTAATATCAAACGCCGCCGCCTGATGTCGAGCCAAGAATACCGAATCGTGCGCATCTGGACGCGGCGATTTCGTTGCGCAGCGCCGACAAGGCGACGCGGAAAAACTTTTTCCGTAGGACAGCCAGTGTCTGACCCGCGTCGCCATCATGGAGGCATGAAAAACAACTATGCGGAAATGGCGTTCGTTCTCGACCGCTCCGGCTCAATGAATATTTGCCGGGAAGAAGCGATCGAGGTCTTCAACCGTTTCCTGAAAGAACAGCAGCAGGTCGAGGGCCTGGCCAAACTCACGCTCGTCCTCTTCGACGACGAATATCTGGTGCCGCTGAACGCTCTGCCGGTCGCGGAAGTGGTGCCGCTCGACCAGGAGACTTATGTGCCGCGCGGGAGCACGGCGTTGCTCGATGCGATCGGCCGGACGATCGAAGAACTGGGTACCCGCCTGGCTGCTCTCCCCGAACCCGATCGTCCGGCGCAGGTAATCGTGGCCATCCTGACCGACGGCGAAGAGAATTCCTCCCAAACCTGGACGTGGGCGAATCTCGCTCGCGCGATTAAGCGGCAGACTGAGCGGTACCAATGGACGTTCCTCTTCCTCGGCGCGAACCAGGATGCGATCGCGACCGCGGCCCAGATGAACATCGCAGCCGGCAATGCCGCGAGCTACGTCCAGGATGGAGCCGGTCTGCGCGCTTCCTCCCGGACGTTTGCGCGCAAGGTCAGTGGTTTGCGGAAGTTCAGCATGCCCAACGCGACGGTTGAGGAATGTGGAGACGCGCTGGCGCCAATGTCGGAGATCCTCCGGGAGGAAGACGAGAAAGAACGGAGCTAGATCAGGCGAGCGGGCGGTTCCAGTGGGTTGGGACCGCCCGTTGGCGCCTGGGATTTGACTGGACAGAACGGGCACGGTTTGGCGATGGAATGGTTGCGCTCGGGACTAACGAGCGAATGATGGTAGACCTGCCGCCTCCTGAAATCCCCGAAGGCCATTACAGCCGGCTTTGTCCGGGGGAATGGGCGCCGCACCCGGAGGAAAAACTCAGGGAGCTGGCGTGGATGATGCGCGATAGCAAGCAGAAGCGCGCGGCGCGGAAACGGACCCTGACCATGCCTTCGGGCTATCTCTATTTCGGCCAGTTCATCGATCACGACCTAACGAGAGATACGAGATCGCTCGCCGAAACCAGTGCGATAGCGGAAGAGACGGTGAATCATCGGACACCGCGGCTCGATCTGGATCATCTCTTTGGCCGCAACGCCGACGATTTTCCCGATCTCTACGAAGAAGACGGACGTCTCTGCCTCGGCTGGACGCGCGAGAGCATGCTGGAGGACGGCCGGCTGCTTTCCTCCACGCTGGATGACTTGAGGCGTCACCCGGATGGTAGCGCCCGCCTGATCGATCCCCGGAACGATGAGAATCTGATCGTGGCCCAGATTCATGTGCTGATGAGCAAATTCTACAATCGCGTTCTCGATCGCCTGCGGCAGGAACCGGAACTCTCCGCCGGCCCGGCGGGTGCAAGTCTCATGGCGCAAGCGCGGCGGTGGGTCACATGGCATTATCAATGGCTCATTCTCCATGATTTTCTCCCGCGCTTTGTCCGTGACGATGTTCTCAAGGGGATCGCAAAAGGCGGCCTGCGCCTCTTTTCGCGGAGATATGAACCGTGCGATTATCCGATGGCGATTCCGATCGAGTTTACCGGCGCCGCCTATCGCTTCGGGCATAGCATGATTCAGCCCGAGTATGGCTTGAACCTTGAGACAGGTGCGATCCCGGCCACCGAACTCATTGCCATGACTCAGCGCGGAGGAAAGATTGGTCCCGAGTCACCGGCGCTGCCGGCGAGTCACGTGATCGATTGGGACCTGTTTTTCGAAGGACCCGACGCGCAACTCAACCGCGGCCAAAACATCGACACTTTCATTCCCGAAATCCTTTATGGTTTGCCGCCAGAGGCGGCGCGCCACTTCCGCAGGCAAGAGCCAGCGTCCGGCGATCCTGGGCAACGTCCGCCGCTCTGTCTGCCGGAAGTGACTCTCTTGCGAGGATCGAGGATGCAGTTGCCGAGTGGTGAAGAGTTAGCCCGGTATTTTCAATTGGAGCCCTTGTCCGCCGCCTTGATTCCGGCGACGCCATCCGATCAGTCTTTCTTCGAAGATCCGGCGCTGCGTGGGCGCACTCCGCTTTGGTATTACTTCCTGCGCGAGGCGGCGGTGGAGGCAACGACGAAGCCCGGGGCGGCGGCGGCGCCAGAGTTACCGCTTCAAAAACTAGGCACTCTCGGGAGCAGAGTCGTGGCGGAAGTCTTCTACCAGGTCCTGGCGGCGGATGGAGATTCTACCCTGCATGCGGGCCGCGGCTGGGTGCCACCCGCGTTTGTCTTTGGAAAATCGCGGAGACTCAGGCCGATAAATTCCCTGGCCGCGCTGGCGGAGTTCGCTCGCGTCGGCTGAAGACCGCGCGCGTCGAACGGCTACCAATATTTGTAGTTCCCAAGGACGTAAATGAGCAAGTCTTCGCCCGCGGTCGTCGTCTCGGCGCGGGGCAGCTCGAGAATGACGGAACCGGCTTCCTTCAGGGCGCGTTCCCCGGCCGGGAAGAAGATGGTTTTGGCTTCCTTTGGGACGTCGATATTGCCGATATCCGGATTATCAAACAGGCTGCGCGCGAACGCGTCGTCCTGGACGGAGCGATCGCGCACCGCCTGCGGTTGAGTTTTTAAGTATTCCAAGACGTCGATGATCGCCGCGCGCTTATCATCGAGGATCGTCCAGCTTCTTCTCGAGCCGGGCGCGCCACCGGCCGGTCCCTCGTTTCCAGGTGTTCCAATCATTGGGTAATTAGCCCGGCCGGCGAAGCGGTCGGGACTTGTGCGGCCATTGGTTGCGGCTGGCCGGTTTGCCGCCTTTTCTCTGCCATGGTCGTCGCGAGGTCGGAGAGCAAAGCCTGGAAACGCTTGTCCGCTGCGAGCGTGTCGAAGCGCGGGTCGAGCCCGGGAGAGCGATTATCGACCCAGCCTGCCGCCAGCGCCGCCCGGAAGTGATCGAGCGCCGCTTCCGTTTGCCCGAGGGCCGATTCAATCGCGGCCAGACGGTAGCGATTGGCGGGGTCGTTAGGCGGGAGGTCGGTCATTTCGCGAACCCGAGCCTGCTCGAGGAGCGCGCGACCGGCGGGCTCGGCGCCGAGAAGTTGCTCGATTCGGCCGAGGGCCGACGAATAAGTAATCGCGCCATAATGAGAAATGCCGGAGCCGGAAGCTCTGTCGCGCAGCCCCAGGTAAAGCCGTTTCGCCTCGGGAAGATTCCGGGCAAAGAATTCGACCTGCGCGGTGATCTCGTCCGGGGCGGTATCGGAAGCATTGCGGCGATTGGAACGCTCGCGATTCTGCCCGACGAGCGCGCGCGCTTCTCCCATCTCGCGCTGGAGCAATCGCAGGTGACAGAGGCCGACCCAGCCTTCAGAAAAATCGGGGCGCAGATCCATCGATCGCCGGTAGGCACGTTCGGCTTTGGCGTCGTCGCCGAGCAGCGTCCAGCAATCGCCGATCAAGGCGTCATAGTCACCCGGCCGCGAAGCCCAATGCTGCGCCATCGTGAGCCAGCCCAGCGCCCGCTCGGGGCGGCCCAGCTTCCGCAGAGTCATCCCAATAAAGCCGGCGACGTGTTCTTCCGGGCCGCCTGATTCGATCGCGCGCAACTGTTCCTCGAGCGCGCCGGAGAAGTTGCCTCTTTGGTAAAAAACACCGGCCAGAGCGCGATGCGCCTCGGGCAGGTTGGGCGCGAGGCGGAGAGCTTCCTTGGCTTCCTTCTCCGCCCGCTCCAACCCGCGCGGGTCGGGCGCGAAATGGTCGCGGCCCCCGATCGTGCTGGCGAGATAGGCATGCGCGATGGCCGAGCGCGGCTCGATCGCGATCGCCCTTTCCAGGCAGCCGATCGATCGATCCAGATCCTCGACCGAGTCGCGGAACATGAATTGCCGTCCTGAGATGATGAATTCCCGCGCCTCCGGGTTCTTCATTCCGGGATCGCGGGCGGTGGAGGTAACGGCGGCCCAATCTTTCGCCTCCAGGAGCTCATGGATGGCGGGCACGACCTGGTGCGCCGACTCGGCGATTCCGGGCTGGCCGGGAGCGGTTTCGACCACTCTGGTGAGGATCGTTTCTCCGTTCGCCGGGTTCATCAGCCGGAAGGAAATGCGCCGCGTATCCTGCGTGGTGCGCGCGCTGCCGGTGAGCATGGCCCGCGTCTGGACGCGCTCGTTTGCTTCGCTTAGATCTTCCGCACTGGCGGTGCCGGGCCACCAATTTCCGTCGGGTGGAACGACCACGACACGGGCCGGACCCAGCGCGGATAACTTATTCTGGAAAACATCGGCGACCGCTTTGGTCAGCCCGTCGTCGGCCGAAACGGTGTCGAGGTCGAGGAACGAAAGCACCCCGACGGAGCGCATCATGAGTTGGTTTTGCTGGAGCTCGGCCGTCAGCCGCTGGCTTTGCAGCTGGCGGAGGCCTGCGGTGCCGGCGAGAAGCAGGCAGGTCGCGATGCTTCCGGCCAGGACCGGGTTACGGCGAGTCCAACGCCAGGCGTGGACCGGCAGTGAAACCGGGCGGGCGATAATCGGGCGACCCTCCAGCCAGCGCTCGAGATCTTCCGCGAGGTCGCCGGCCGAGAGGTAACGCGCCGCCGGTTCGCGCTCGAGACAGCGCGCGCAGATTGTTTCCAGGTCGCGATCGGTCCCCGGGACTAGCGAACGCAGCTTCGGCGCGGGCTTCTCCGCCGCCTGCCGGATGACGGCGAGAGCGTGTTCGCCGAGAAAAGGCGGGCGACCCGCGAGGAGATCAAACATGATCGCGCCGAGGCTGTAGACGTCTGCCGCGGGTTTGATGTTGGCGGCGACGCCCTCGGCCTGCTCGGGAGCGATGTAACCGGGCGTGCCGAAAATGGTCAGCGTCCGCGTGAGGTCGCTCGCGGTGTCGAGCCATTTGGCGAGACCGAAGTCGGTCACAAGCGGTTCGCCGCGGCTGTCGAGCAGGATGTTGCCGGGCTTGAGATCGCGATGCAGGATGCCCGAGCGATGCGCATACTGGAGCGCGCGGGTGATCTTGGCCAGGATGCGCACCACTTCGCGGGGATCGTCGCGCAGAGCCGGGCCAACCTCCTGGAGACTTCCGCCCGGCGCCAGCTTCATGCTGAAGTAGGGAACGCCCTCCTCGCTTTCACCCACTTCGTAGATCGGAAGGATGTTGGGATGATCGAGGCTGGCGGCGGCCTCCGCTTCGCGACGGAATCGGGCCAGCGTCTCGCGCGAATCGGCGTGATAACCCAGGATCCGTTTCAAGGCCACGATCCGTCGGGAATGCCGTTGCCGGGCGCGATAGATCACGCCCATCCCGCCCCGCCCGATCTCTTCCAGGATTTCGTAATTCCCGAGCTGCCAATGCGTGTCGACGACCGCGATCGATTTCAGGGTAGTGGCGAACTCCGCGGCGGCGCCGGCCTCTTCATCGGCGAAGCCGCTCTGCAGGAGACAGCTCAGGCAGAGACCGTGGGCGACGCGAGAGGTGGCGCTGCACTGTGGGCATTCTTCCGGTGCACCGAGCAGGGTGGCGAAGGAATCGGAGAGGCCGGCGTATTTCATCGCACAGTTGGATTGTTAGGCAGGGCTGCCTCCGGTCGGTTCGGCTTGCGTGGCCAGGACCGACACGAGATAACGCAATTCGTTGTCGACCTCTTCTGGCCGCTGCAGCGTTTCGGCGACTTCCGCCCGGAGGAGCTGGCGGTAGCGCTGGCGCATCTGGTGCAGGAGACGTCTCACCGCCGCGGTTTCCACGCCCAGTTCCCGGGCCAGCACGTCGTAATGAACATCTGCGCGGTCCGCCGTCAGCGAGGCACTCAAGGCGTCGAAGACCCGCCGGCGCCCATGGCTTTCGCACTCTTCCTGGAGCCGGCGCAGCGCATTTTCCGCCACTGTCGCAGCCCAGCGGACATCGAAGATTTTTTCCGCCGGCCAGGACTCGAGGGAGGCGGCCGGAATCGAGAGCCGCGAGGGCGCTTCGGCCATCCATTCGTCCCAGGAGACTATTTGCCGGTCGCCTCCCCGTTTACGCGCGTGCGCCTTGTCGTGCGCATCGATCAGGAAATTTTGCAACGCAGTCACCAGAAGTGCGCGGAATCGCCCCCGGCTCCGGTCGGCGCGCTGGATCAGGTCACCCTTCAGGATCATGACAAAGAAATCCTGCGTGATGTCCTGCGCATCCTCGATCGAGTGGCCTTTCCGGCAGATGAAGGCAAAGATCGGCCGCCAATAAATCCGGCAAAGCTGAGCCAGCGCTTCGCGCGCCTTGCCATCGGGGGAACCGGAGTCGAGGGAGGCGAGGATGAGGCTCCAACGGGTTGTGTTGAAGTGACCACCAGCCGCGGCGCCGCTGGATATGTCTGGGTACATGGCCGCCGAGCATGGGAACGCGGCCATTCTTCTTCAAGGTAAAAATGCGAACCTCGTTAGGCCCATCCCCGCCGGGGTAGGCGGGGGGCAACTGCGCCGGCGCACTTGGAGGGCGCGCGCGCGGCGTGGACCCGGGCCGGGGTGCGGGGGAGTCGGGGGAGGTTGGGGGTCCAGGGGGAACAATTCAGGGCGACAGAGCCGACGGTACTTGTCTCAGGAGACGACGCCCCGGGGGGGACAATCCTGGCGGGTTGACCCCCAGGGACGTTTTCTGGCACTAAAGGGTGAGGAGTGGTTTCGAAGTTCCAGAAGCACCGGCCAGGGAGCCCGGCTTCCACCGCGAAGCGCGAGCGCCTCTCTTGAACTCGAAATACCACCCTCACCGCTATGTTCTACGGAAACTGGCGGGAGAAATTCTCGGATTTCTTAAGCTATTTTTGCCGGACGCTGTCGGCGGCGCCCATTTTCCGGGGGACTCGGCCCGCGCTTTCCCCTTTTCTGCGCCGCCAAAAGCTTCATCCTGTCGGGGGACAGCCCTCGCAGCCGCCGCAACCCATGCCTAACGACCAGATCCTGATCGAAGAACTCGAACTGACCGCCCGCCTCGGCGTCCCCGAGGAGGAGCGGGCCCAGCCGCAGCGCCTGACCGTTTCGCTCGTCCTGGAACCAAAAGCCGGCTTTCGCGACCTGGCCGACGAGCTGGCGCGGACGATCGACTACGCCGCGGTCTGCGCCGAGCTCGAGCGCTTCGTTTCCGGCCGGCAGGATAAACTGCTCGAAACCCTTGCCCACGAAATGGCGGAATATCTCCTCGCGAAGTTCAATCTGCGCCGGGTCGAGCTGGAGCTGCGCAAGTTTATCCTCCCCCAGACACGCTTTGTCGCGGTGCGGATCGCGCGCGAAAAACGCTAACGATTCGCTTTTCCTGAAGCCATCCATAACTTCCCCGCGTGCAAAAAACCAACCTCGTGCACGACCAGCCTGAGGCTGGCTGGGAAACCCTCGGCAGCGAAATCCATTTCCAAACTCCGCACCTTACCGTCGCGACCGATGAAGTGCGCACCCCTTCGCAGTCCGCGCGCAAATGGTCCGTCGTCCATCGCAAGCCCGCCGTCGTCATCGCTCCGCTCACCCGCGAAGGAAAGTTTGTCCTCATCCGCGAGGAGCGCATCCCGATCCGGGCCGCCATTTGGTCGATGCCGGCCGGCCAGATCGACGAAAACCTCGAGCCCGATGCAGCCGCCGTCCGCGAAGTGGCCGCGCGCGAGTTGCGCGAGGAGACCGGCTACGAACTCGAGCCCGGGGCCGAGCTGACGTCGTTAGGCCATTTCTTCTCCTCCCCCGGGATGACAGACGAACATTGCTACCTCTTCCTCGCCCGCCCCGTCCGCAAATCCGCCGCCGGCCCGCAGCACGACGAAACCGAGGCGATTGTTGACTGCCGCGAGTTTGGCGCCGATGTCGTCCGCCAGATGATCGCCGACGGCGAAATCCGCGACTCCAACACCCTCAGCACCTGGGCTCGACTCGTTGCGACCGGCGAAATTTTTCCCTGATTCCCGATGGGCTTGCGCGACATTTTTTCGTTCCGCGAATCGCCCGAGAGCGAGACCTCGAAACCGTTCCTCGAGCATCTCGAGGACCTGCGCTGGACGATCGTGAAAATGGCCGGCGTCCTGATCGTCGCGATGTTCCTCTGCTTCGCCTTCCGGCAACGGCTCGTCCTGATCATGCAGCGGCCGCTGAGCGAAGTCGGCGGCCAGGTCGGCGCCTTGCGCGCGCTCGGCATCACCGACTCGATCACGATCTCGTTCCACCTCGCCTTCTACGCCGGGATCGTCGTTTCCTTTCCGCTCCTCCTTTATTTTATCGCCCAGTTCGTCCTCCCCGCCCTCACCGCGATCGAGAAACGTTTTCTCTTTCCCGCCATCTTCGTCAGCTTCGCGCTTTTCCTCGTCGGAGTGGCCTCCTGTTATTACTGGCTCCTGCCGAAGACGATTCTCTTTTTCTTTCGCGACACCCAATCGCTCGGCTGGGAGCCGATGTGGACGGTGCAGCAATATTATTCCTTTGTGACCCGTTTCGTCCTCGGCTTCGGGCTCGCTTTTGAATTGCCCATCGTCGTTCTCGCGCTGGTGAAATTTGGCCTGCTCACCTACGAGTTCATGGCCCGCACCCGGCCCTACGCCACCGTGCTGATCTTCATCGTCGCCGCCGTCATCACCCCCACGCCCGACATCCTCACCCTGGTCGCGATGAGCCTGCCGATGTGCCTGCTCTACGAGAGCTGCATCTGGATCGCGTGGTTCATGCAGCGCAAGGCAGCCAGCGACACTCCGGCCTAACGAGTGGATACCCTGGCCGCCTACGAACTGGTTTTCCGCGTCTTCGCCTTCTGCCTTGGCGCGGCCGTCGGCTCCTTTTTGAACGTCTGCATCTACCGGTTGCCGCGCGATCTTTCCGTGAACGAGCCGCGCCGCTCCTTCTGTCCCTCCTGCAAAAAATCGATTCCCTGGCACCAGAACATCCCGCTCCTGAGCTGGCTCGCGCTGCGCGGGAAATGCGCCAGTTGCGGGAGCCGGATCGCCTTTCGCTATTTCGCGGTCGAGCTCCTCACCGCGCTTCTCTTTCTCGCCGTCTGGCTCGTCTTCCCGTGGCAGATCGCGCTCGTTTACTGGGTCTTCGTCGCGCTTCTCATCGCCGCCACCTTCATCGATTTCGAGCACTTCATTATCCCCGATGAGATCACCATCGGCGGCACCGTCGCCGGCGTCCTCGCCAGCCTCGCCCTGCCCGCCCTCATGGGCGAAGAATCGCGGCTGCGGGCTTTCGGCTGGTCGCTGGGCGCGGCCGCGCTTGGCTATGGTCTGCTCTGGCTCGTGCTCGAAGGCGGCAAGCTCGCTTTCGGCAAAAAGCGCATCCGGCTCGAGGCGCCGACCCCTTTCAGTTGGGTGCGGCAAAATGACGACGCCGAGTTCGTCGTCGGCGAAGAGCGCGAACTTTGGAGCGACCATTTCGCCCGCGAAAGCGACCGGATGCTCCTGCATTGCGACCAGGCCGAAGTCGACGGCCGCCCATTCGCCAACACCGTGCTGGAATTCCACTACAACCGGCTCACGATCGGCGAAGAAACCTTCCAGCTCGACCATGTCGATCGGATCGCCGGCGTCGTGCGCGAGCTGCAGATCCCGCGCGAAGCGATGGGCCGCGGCGACCTCAAATTCCTCGCCGCGATCGGCGCCTTTCTCGGCTGGCAGGCGGTCTTGTGCGCCATCTTCGCCGGCTCGCTCCTCGGCTCGCTCGTCGGCCTCACCAGCATGATCGTCGGCAAGCGCGAATGGTCCGGCAAGATCCCGTTCGGCCCCTATCTGGCGCTCGGCGCGCTGATCTGGATGTTCTTCGGCGACGAGCTACTCGGTTGGTACGTCGGTCTGCTCGCGCCGTAGCGGTTCTCGGCACCGACAGAGCGGTGCCCTCCAGTAGGGCCGCCGGCTGTTTTTAATCTACTCGCAGATCTTCTTCGCTCTCGAGGAAGTCGACCTGGCCGCTGCTGATCTCGTAAAACGCGCCCACGACCGCGAGTTCCTTTTTCGCGACGGCGGCTTTCACGACCGGGTTTGCTTTCGCGAGCGCGACGTGTTTGCGCACGTTGGCGATGACCGCCTCGCGCATTTTCGCCTTGGAGTCGCGGATGTTGGCGATGTTCGCGACCGCGGGCGATATCTGCTGGAGGAGATAGCGCACATGTTCCGGCTCGGCTGCCTGGTCGGCCTCGGGCAGCATCGCCGCTTTCACCGCGCCGCAGCCTTCGTGGCCCATGATCACGAGCACTTTGGTTTTCAAGTGTTTCACCGCGTACTCGAAGCTGCCGGAGGTCGCCGGGTCGACGATCTGTCCGGCCACGCGCACGCTAAAGATGTCTCCCAGGCTTTGGTCGAAGACGAGCTCGATCGGCACCCGGCTGTCCGAGCATCCGACCACGACCGCGAAGGGTGTCTGCTGCAAAATCTGCGCGCGCCGTTCATTGGCCGACATCTCGGGCCGGCGCGCCATCCCGCCGAAGAAGCGCGAGTTACCGCGCTTCAGGGCGTGGATCGCCGCCTCGGGAGTCTTCACCGCCGGTTCTTTCAGCTTGGCGATTTCTTCCATCGAGGCGCCTTTCATGAGCGCTTCGCGCAATTTCAAATCGGCCTCGGTCAGCGGCGCGTCGTCGGCCGGCATCGGCTTCGGAGCTGTTTCTGCGGCCGAGAGAACGCTCGGCGCGAGCAATGAGAGAAGGATGGCGGCAAAGAAGATTTTTTTCATGGATGTCGGCAATTCAGCGAACGCTTGCTCGCCGTGCTCTAAACTTCGGGAGTTATGCGACTGACGCAAACAAAACAGCCGGGCTCCTTTCGGAACCCGGCTGTGGTTGATTGCTCAGTTAGCGTGTAAGTGCGGGACTTAGTAGTCCATCCCGCCCATGCCGCCCATTCCACCCATGCCGCCGCCCGGCATGCCGCCGCCGCCAGCACCCTTGTCCTTCTCAGGAGCTTCGGTGATGATGGCTTCAGTGGTGAGGAGGAGGCCGGAGATCGAAGCCGCGTTCTGCAACGCGCTTCGGGTCACCTTGGTCGGGTCAACGACGCCGGCTTTCACCAGGTCGGTGTATTCGCCCGTGGCGACGTTGTAGCCTTCGTTGCCTTTGCGCTTCTTCACTTCCTGCACGATGAGCGCGCCTTCCTGCCCGGCGTTATCGGCCAGGGTGCGGAGCGGTTCTTCGATCGCGCGGCGAATGATCGCCATGCCGACCGCCTCGTCGCCTTCCAGCTTGAGGTTGTCGAGCGCTTTCTGAGCGCGGATGAGGGCGACGCCGCCACCGGCGACGATGCCTTCTTCGACCGCGGCGCGGGTCGCATGCAACGCGTCTTCCACGCGCGCTTTCTTTTCTTTCATCTCGGTCTCAGTCGCGGCGCCGACATTGATGACGGCTACGCCACCGGCGAGTTTCGCGAGGCGCTCCTGGAGCTTCTCACGGTCGTAATCGGAGGTGGTCTCCTCGATCTGGCGACGGATCTGCGAGACGCGGCCCTGGATGTCCTTCTGCTTGCCTTCGCCTTCCACGATGGTGGTGTTCTCCTTGTCAATCGTGACGCGCTTGGTGCGCCCTAAGTCCTCGAGTTTAACGTTCTCGAGTTTGATACCGAGGTCTTCGGTGATGCATTGACCGCCCGTGAGGACGGCGAGATCTTCCAGCATCGCCTTGCGACGATCGCCGAAGCCCGGGGCTTTGACTGCTGCGACTTGCAACGTTCCACGGAGCTTGTTCACGACTAACGTCGCGAGAGCTTCGCCTTCCACGTCTTCCGCAATGATGAGGAGCGGACGACCGGCTTTCGCTACCTTCTCGAGGAGCGGGAGCATGTCCTTCAAGCTCGAGATTTTCTTCTCGTGAATGAGGATGTAAGGGTTATCGAGGATGACTTCCATCGCTTCGGCATTGGTGACGAAGTAAGGAGAGAGATAGCCCTTGTCGAACTGCATGCCTTCGACAACGTCGAGGCTGGTTTCGATCGACTTGGCTTCTTCTACCGTGATGGTGCCGTCCTTGCCGACTTTGTCCATGGCGTCAGCGATGATCTCGCCGATCGTCTTGTCCCAGTTAGCGGAAACGGTCGCGACCTGGGCGATCTCGTTGCGGTCACTGACCTTCTTCGAGATCTTCGCGAGCTCGGCGACAATGGCTTCGACAGCCTTGTTGATGCCGCGCTGGAGCGAGGTCGGGTTAGCACCCGCGGTCACGTTGCGGAGACCTTCTTTGTAGATGGACTCAGCGAGAACGGTCGCGGTGGTGGTGCCGTCGCCGGCGATGTCGGAAGTCTTGGAGGCGACTTCGCGCACGAGCTGGGCGCCCATGTTTTCATAAGGATCTTCGAGTTCGATTTCCTTGGCCACGGTCACACCGTCTTTGGTGATGGTCGGGCTGCCGAATTTCTTGTCGAGGATGACGTTGCGACCGCTCGGTCCGAGGGTCGCTTTAACGGCGCGCGAGAGTTTCTCGACGCCGCGGAGAAGCGCATGCCGCGCGTTCTCGTCAAATTGTAGTTGTTTAGCTGCCATATATTTTAGTTATTCCTTCTTTAAGTTGGTTGTGCGAGGGCTTAGCCAATGATGCCGAGGATATCGTCCTCGCGCATGATCAGGTAGGACTCACCGTCCACCTTGATCTCAGTGCCGCCGTATTTCGAGATGAGCACTTTGTCGCCCTTCTTCACGGTGAACTCCACTTTTTTGCCGTTGTCGTCGGTCTTGCCGGTGCCGAGGGCAACGACGTTGCCTTCCTGCGGCTTTTCCTTGGCGGAATCGGGGATGATGATGCCGCCTTTTTTGGTTTCTTTCTCTTCGAGCGGCTGCACGAGCACGCGATCTCCGAGAGGTCTTACGTTAATTGCCATATGGTTTTACTTACTCCTTCTAACTAGTTGGGTTGTTGCCGGTCGCCGCTCGCATCCGAGCGAGCGGCATTTCGGCAAATTTGGTTTTGGTTGAGAGTTACTTCTTGTCTTCGTCGACAACTTCGAATTCGGCGTCGACCACGTCGCCCTGGTCCTTCCGCGGACCATCGGTCTGCGGTTCGGCTTGCGGGCCGGGACGTCCGCCGGCTTCTGGGCCGGGGGTAGGACCGGCGCTGGCGGCGGCTTGTTTGTAAAGGTCGGCGCTGACTTCCTGGAACTTGTTCTGCAAGTCCTCGTAAGTGCGTTTCATCGCGTCGGTGTCGTTGGACTCAATCGCGTCGCGGACGGCCTTGATGGCTTCCTCGATCTGCTTGCGCTTCTCTTCGGGAACCTTGTCGCCGAGATCCTTGAGCTGCTTCTCGCTCTGGTAAGCCAGAGTGTCGGCGTTGTTCTTGATCTCGATCGCTTCCTTGGCCTTCTTGTCCTCTTCCGCGTGAGCTTCGGCGTCGCGCTGCATCTTCTCCACCTCTTCCTTGCTCAAGCCTGAGCTACCGGTGATGGAGATCTTCTGTTCCTTGCCTGACCCGAGGTCCTTGGCGGAGACATGGAGGATGCCATTGGCGTCGATGTCGAAAGTGACTTCAATCTGCGGCACACCACGCGGGGCCGGCGGGATGCCGTCGAGGTGGAAGGTGCCGAGATTCTTGTTATCGCGGGAGAGCGGACGCTCGCCTTGCAGGACTTTGATTTCCACGCCGGGCTGATTGTCGCTGTAAGTCGAGAAGATCTGCGACTTACGAGTCGGGATGGTGGTGTTACGCGGGATCATCCCGGTCGCAACGCCACCGGCGGTCTCGATCGCGAGAGTCAGCGGAGTGACATCGAGAAGGAGGACGTCTTTCACGTCACCCTTGAGCACGCCGCCCTGGATGGCTGCGCCAACCGCGACGACTTCGTCGGGGTTCACACCCTTGTGGGGTTCTTTCCCGATGAGTTCGCGGGCGGTCTCGATGACCTTGGGCATACGAGTCATACCACCGACGAGCACGAGCTCGTTGATGTCTTTCTCGGCCAGCTTCGCGTCGGAGAGACAGTCCTTCACCGGCTTGATCGTGCGCTGGAAGAGCGAGTCAGTCAGCTGCTCGAGTTTCGAGCGGGTGAGTTTCTTCTGGATATGTTTCGGACCGCTCGCGTCGGCCGTGATGAACGGCAGATTGATCTCATACTCCTGCGAGGATGAGAGCGCGATCTTGGCTTTCTCGGCTTCTTCCTTGATGCGCTGGATCGCGTCCGGCTGCTTCGAGAGATCGATGCCGCTGTCTTTCTTAAATTCACCGACGATCCAATCGACCAGGACGTTATCCCAGTCATCGCCACCGAGGTGAGTGTCGCCATTGGTCGCTTTCACTTCGAAGACGCCATCGCCGATCTCGAGCACAGAGATATCGAAGGTGCCGCCGCCCAGGTCATAGACCGCGATCTTTTCGTCCTTCTTCTTGTCGAGACCGTACGCGAGCGAGGCTGCGGTCGGCTCGTTGATGATGCGCAGAACTTCCAGAGCCCGCGATCTTTCCCGCGTCCTTGGTCGCGTTGCGCTGAGAGTCATTGAAGTAAGCCGGGACGGTGATCACAGCTTGGGTGATCTTTTCGCCGAGCTTCGCTTCCGCGTCGGATTTGAGCTTGGCGAGAATCATCGCCGAGACTTCCGGCGGCGAGAATGTTTTCTTCTCGCCGTTCACTTCCACCTGGACGTGAGCGTCGCCATTGGCGGCCTTCACGATTTTATAAGGAACGCGATGTTCTTCCTCGCGGACCTCGTCGAATTTGCGGCCCATGAACCGCTTGATGGAGAAAATCGTGTTTGCGGGGTTGGTCACAGCCTGGCGTTTCGCCGCCTGACCGACCAGTCGCTCGCCGTTTTTCGCGAATGCGACAATCGAAGGCGTCGTCCGCGCGCCCTCGCTGTTTTCCAAAACTACCGGGTCGCCGCCCTCCATCACAGACATGCAGGAGTTCGTCGTCCCCAAGTCGATACCTAATACTTTAGCCATTTGTTATATTGAAATTCCTTTCGCGGAGTGTTTAGCAGCGATCGTTCCATCAGTAGCGATCAGGTGTAAACCGTTGTAATTGTGTAGGATAACATTTATGACGCCGTTTAACGAACAACGGCACATCGTGACACGGTGGCACACTATTGGCCCTCGTCTCGCGCGGTTTGGCGACAGCATGTCCCCGCGTGTTGGTATGGGGTTTGCTTAAATTCCCGAGATGCAAAGTGCCGATCGTCCGACCGAAACGAAAAACGGAACGGCCGATATCCTCTTCAAGTGTGAGCATTGTCAGGTCGCACTGGTGATCGAGAAGTCCGCGGCGGGCCTGACCTTGAATTGCCAGGGTTGCGGAAAACCGACGACGGTTCCGCACTCCAGTGTGACCAGCTTCGCGAAGCCGACGCCAGGGCCGACCGCGGCGACGAAGCTGGCCGAGCTGCAGCGTCACTTGAAAGAGAACGAATCGCAGCGGACCGAGATCAACGGCTACATCAATCAACTGAGCATTCAGCTGCATCGCTGGCAGCTTCGGCTCCAGACGCTGAACGAGCGTAACAAGCAACTCGTTGACGAGATGGCGGAACTGCATCCCGCAGAGCAGCCGCAGGCGGCCGGCTAGTTGTCGGACCCCGCGGGCGGGGCTACTCTCTGCCGGATGAGCGAAACGGCCACGGCGGAGTCGAAAGGGGCGGCCCTGCGTGATCTCATACGCGAGCACGCGCCGCTGGTCGTGGCCTACTCCGGCGGCGTGGACAGCGCCTTTTTGCTGGCGGCGGCGGTGAGGACGATCGGGGCTCGGTGTCTCGGGGTCATTGCCGATAGTCCAAGTTTGCCGCGTCAGGCTTTGGCCGATGCGCTTGCCTTGGCGCACGGGATCGGGGCCCGGGTGGAAGCGATCGCGACCAATGAGATGCGCGATCCGTCCTACACGAGTAATCCGGTCAATCGTTGCTATTTTTGCAAAGCCGAGCTTTTCGCCAAGCTGGACGGGGTGGCGAAAGACCGGGGTTTTCGCGCGATTGCGTATGGGGAAAATGCGGATGACGCGCACCAGGTCCGCCCCGGCCGGCTGGCGGCGGCCGAGTTTCGCATTCTCTCGCCCCTGAAGGATGTCGGCCTAACGAAAAGCGAAATTCGCGCGCTCTCGCGAGGGTTGCAATTACCGACGGCCGATGCGCCGGCCCAGCCCTGCCTGAGTTCGCGCATTCCGCACGGGACCCCGGTGACGGTGGCGGCGCTGGCCATGATCGAGCGCGCGGAAGCGGCGGTGCGGTCGTTAGGCTTCCGGGTTTTTCGCGTCCGACACCTGATGGAGGCGCAAAGGGCCTGCGCCCGGGTGGAGATTGCGCCTAACGAAATGCCGAGGCTCGACGGCCTCACGGAGACACTCCTGGCCCGGCTCCGCGCGCTCGGCTACGCCGACGCCTGGATCGATCCCCGCGGCTATCGCAGTACGCCCGTCTAGCGGGAATTCACGGAAGTGTTACTTCGCCGTCTTGCGACTGTAACAATCAATCCCTAGCCTGCTCTTGTTCGGAGAAAATCCGCGCCGCAGCCGATGACAAGAGCGTCTGCGTTAAACCCAACCATCCGCGACCCGGTCGCGACAAAAGAAAGAAGATCATGTTCAAGAAAACGATGCTGATTACGGTTGCCGGCAGCCTGTTGTTTGGCAGCGCACCGGCCCGTGCCCAGGATAACGGCGCCCTGCTCGACCTCCTCGTGCGTAAGGGTTTGATCAACGACCAGGAAGCCGAAGAAGTGCGCGCGGATCTGACCCGTGAAAGCGCGGCCACTTCCGCCGGGAAACTTAAACTCTCCACTCCCGTCACCGAGCTGGAACTCTACGGCGACGCGCGCGTGCGCTACGAAATCCGGACCGCGGAAGCTGGTGCGCCCGACACCCTGTCGCGGCCGGGCGACAACACTCAGCGCAACCGGTTCCGTTATCGCCTGCGGCTGGGTCTCCGGGGAACTTTGGTGGACGATTGGTTCTTCGGGCTTCGTCT
Source organism: uncultured Verrucomicrobiae bacterium (assembly GCA_963768965.1). Classification (GTDB taxonomy): domain Bacteria; phylum Verrucomicrobiota; class Verrucomicrobiia; order Chthoniobacterales; family UBA10450; genus Palsa-1392. Next base: position 178,520 of record CAVYJY010000001.1, read on the forward strand.
CGAGACGAGCACCAATCCGCGTTCAACGAACATCACCTTCGGCGATGACAGCGGCGTGAACGGTCCTTTCTCCAAGGATAGCGACCGGATCAGTGTCGGGCAGGCTTACTTTGGTTATCGCGGCGTCCGCGATCTCACCCTGACGGTAGGCAAGATGCAAAACCCCTTCATCACAACGTCGATGACTTGGGATAGCGACATCAACCCGGAAGGCCTGGCCGAGCAATGGAAACACACCTTCTCCTTCGGCGGTGGCGGATCGTCGGGCGGAGTCCAGTCGATGAGCAAAGACGGGAAGACAGTTGTCAGTGCGCAGAGTGCTCCACCGCAGCCGATCACGGTCGATATTTTTGCCAATTTCGGACAGTTTGTTTACGACGACACAAATCCGGAAAACCCGGTCGGGCCCGCCCCCGGCAATGTGCCCGACCGCGACGCTTTTCTACTTGGCTGGCAGATCGGCGCCAAGATCAACTTTACCAAGTCAGTCTATCTCCAGCTGGCACCGACGCTCTATAACTATACCGGAACCGGCGACACCTTTAACACTCACTTCGTCGGTGACCCGGCCTTCCTCGACGCTGGCGGAAGCAAGGTCACTCTTAACCAAACTGGTGCGAACAGCCTGCTCGTCTTCGACATGCCAGTCGAGTTCGGCTGGAAGTTTGGCGAGCTTCCGATGCGCATTTTTGGAGACTTTGCGGTGAACTTTGACGGCGATGACCGTGCCGCGGCCGCGGGGCACCCGGACAAGGGCGACCAGCGCTACGCCTACCAGATCGGCCTCGGCGCCGGCAAACTAAAGAGCAGGAGTGACTGGCAGCTCTCCGCCTTCTACCAGCATATCGAGCAATTCGCTCTCGATCCCAACTTGGTCGACTCCGACTTCTTCGATACCCGGGTGAATATGGAAGGATTCGTCGTCCAAGGCGGCTACGCCCTGAGCGACGCGGTCTTCTTCAACCTTTCCTATGGCTACGGACAACAAGCCGACCGCAGCTTGGGAACGGGCGGTGTGGGCGATGCCTTCAGTCTCAATCCGCTGCGCAAATACAGCATCTTCCAGACGGACCTCAGCGTGAAGTTCTAACTCTCGGCACTAATCAACAAAAGGATCTCCTCTTCTATGAAAATGAAAACTCTTCTCATCACTCTCGGCTTGGCTTTCCTCGCGACCGTGGCCCAGGCCGATCGTCTCGTGATCAAAGGTTCCGACACCCTCGGTGCCAAACTGGTGCCGCAACTGGCCGAAGCGTTCAAAGCTCAGCATCCCGACACGACATTCGACATTGCCGCGGAAGGCTCGACCACCGGCATCGCCGCCATCATCGACGGCACGGCCCAGATCGGCATGGCCAGCCGCCGGGCCAAGGCGACCGAAGTCGGCGCCGCTTCCGGTAAAGGGGTGAACATGAAGCCAACCATCGTGGCCTACGACGGCATTGCGGTGATCGTGAACTCGGCCAATTCGCTCAAAGGCCTGACCAAAAAACAAGTCGAACAAATCTTCACCGGCGAAGTGACCGACTGGAGTGCGGTCGGCGGCAATCCGGGAAAGATTTCGGTTTATACGCGCAACACCTCCTCCGGCACCTACTCTGACTTCAAGGAGCTGGCGATGAAGAAACGTGACTACGCCCCAAGCGCGCAAAAGATGGCGGGTAACGAACAAATCGCGTCCGAAGTGGGCAAGAACGCCAATGGCATCGGCTATGTCGGGCTGGCTTATGACAAGGCGACCGGTGTGAAAGTAATGCCGATCGACGGCGCTCTTCCTTCGGTGGCAAGTGTCCAGTCGAAGAGTTATCCCTATGCGCGGCCGACCTTCTATTACACTAATGGCGAACCGAGCGGCGCGGCCAAGGACTTTGTCGATTTCACCCTCAGTCCGGCCGGGCAGAAGATCGCGCTTCAGGTTGGATTCGTGCCGGTCAAGTAATTCCAGTTATCCTTAGTCAGGGATCAGTGGGTCGCGCACTTCGGCGGGAAGAGCCAGCGCAGTTCGCTCTTTCCCGACTCCAGCTCGACCAGGGCCACGCCCGCTTTGGAAACCTTGACTCTTCCACCGGTCAACGATGCGATCGTGGAAGAAAAATCCGGCTCGTGCCCGACCAGCATGAGGACCTGTTTCGGGTACTTGCCCTGGAGCCGCTTCAGGTCTTCCGCGCCGAAGCCCGGCGCCAGAAGTTTCTCTTCGAAGACAGGAGCACCCAAATGCGTGGCCGCGATCTCCGCCGTCTGAGCGGCGCGCGGGAGAGGACTCGTTAGGATTACATCCGGCCGGGCCTTGAGCCGGACGAGGAATTTGCCGACCTGGTCGAGTTCGCGGCGGCCCTCCTCGGTCAGAGGGCGATCGTCATCCGGCCGGTCCCAACCGGGCCAATCGGCGGCGCCGTGGCGGAGAAAATAAAGTCGCATCGCGGAAGATGGGCTGACTGAAGCGCTTCATCCAGCCGCGATCGTCGTTTCCTAAAAGGCCGCGGCAGCCCGTGCCAGGATATAGCCGAGAAGACCGGTTGCGGGGAGGGTGAATACCCAGGCCCAGATGATGCGTTCGACTACGGACCACTTCATCCCGCTGAAACGTTTCACCGAGCCGACTCCCATGATGGAAGTGGAGATCACGTGCGTGGTCGAAAGCGGAATGCCCCAGTGGCTGGCAACCTGGATAATGACAGCCGCGGTGGTCTCCGCGGCAAAGCCATGGACCGCCTGCAGCTTCACCATCTTGTGCCCGAGGGTGCGGATAATCCGCCACCCGCCCGCGGCCGTGCCCGCTGCCATCGTGGCGGCGCAAAGAACGACCACCCACGGGGCCACCTTGAACTCCGGCGTTTGCAGGAAATCGAGAAAGGGCGGGAGATCGCCGAATTTCCCGTTGGTCGTGCCGGTATACAGCGCAAGGGCGATGATCCCCATCGTCTTTTGCGCATCGTTCATCCCGTGGCTGTGCGCCATCCACGCCGCGCTGACCAGCTGGAGTTTGCCAAAGATCGAATGCACGAGATGGGGGGTGAAAGACCGCAGGGCAACGAGCAAGAGGAACATGAGCAGCCCGCCCAGAAGGAAACCGATGAAGGGCGAAGTCAGCATCGGAATAACCACCTTGGGCATGAGTCCGGTCTGCCATTTTAGGACCGACCAATCGCCCTTGGCGGAAGCAATCGCAGCCCCGCAGAGTCCGCCGATGAGCGCGTGGCTCGAGCTCGAAGGCAGGCCGAGCAGCCAGGTGATCAGGTTCCAGACGATCGCGCCGATCAACGCGCTCAAAATCGTCGGCATGGTCACGACATGCAGGTCCACGATGCCTTTCCCGATGGTGGAAGCGACCGCGGTCCCGGTGAGCGCGCCGGTGAGGTTAAAAAAAGCGGCCATCGCGATCGCCTGCCGTGGAGTCAGGACCTTAGTCGAGACAACGGTGGCGATGGCGTTGGCGGCGTCATGGAAGCCGTTGATGTACTCGAAGGCGATCGCCGCCAGGACGACGAGGATGAAGAGAGTCATGAGCCGGCGCCGCCTCTTCAGGAATATTTCAGCACGATCTGGAGAACGATGTTCCCCGCGTCGCGGCAGCGATCGATCACCTTCTCCAGGAGCTCGTAGAGGTCGCGCAGGAAGATGATCTGCTTCGCGTCGTAATCGCCGTGATAGAGATCGCGCAACAGATTCAGTTCCAGTTTATCGGCGTCGCCTTCGATCGTCTGGAGCCGGGCATTTTTTTCCCGCGCCGTCGCGGCGTCCGTGCCCTTGCGCAATTCCTTCACCATCGCGAGGACGGCTTCGGCGGCCTGGTCGAGCAATTCGAGATGGATCTTGAAATTGTGACCGTGCAGATCGTCGGGACAAATCAGGATGCGCTCGCCGATTTTCTCGACTGTCTTGGGAATTTTATAAAGCGCCGCGGCGAGCGACTGGATGTCTTCGCGCTCGAAAGGGGTAATGAAAGTTTTGCAAAGCTGCTCGGTCAATTCCTGCGTGATCTGCTTGTCTTTGCGCCGGCTGTTAACGAACTCCTCCAGGCTTTGCGGCGATTCCTTGCGTTCCAGTTTGGCCAAGAGCGCGACGAGGTGATGCACGCTCTGGTCGGCCTGCTCCGCGCTCGCCTCCAGGAGGTTGAAAAATTTTTCGTCGTGTCCGAGCAGTTTTTTGATCGAGAACATGGGCAGCGATTTCCGGCAAGTGGTTGAGAGATTGCGGTACCGCAAATCACCCGCCTCGCCAAGCCCAAAGAATTCAGCTTTTCGCCTAACGATCAGCTGGACGGAAGGGCTGGTGCCGGATGTCCTCGGCCGCCGCGGCGTAGACGGCGTCTTCCGCGATGTTGGTCGCGTGATCGCCGACCCGCTCGAGGTGGCGCGCAATGAACATGAGATTGAGATAACCGCGCAGTTGCTCCGGGTCCTGCGCCATCCGCTCGATTAAACGGCGGCTGGCGTTCGCATTCAATTCATCGAGCGCCTTGTCGCGCGCTTTTAGGCCGCGGCCCAGCTCGACGTCTTCCCGCACGTAGGCATCGACGCTGTCCTTGAACATCTGCATGGCGTGTTCCCGCATCGGCCCAATCAATTCCGTCTCGGGCAAAAATGGATGCTTGATCAGCTTGCGCGCCTTGCGCGCGATGCTCACGGCCTGGTCCGCCATGCGCTCGAGGTTGGAACAAAGTTTCATCGCTGAGACGACCCGCCGGAGATCGGACGCGACCGGTTGGAAACGGAGGAGGAGATCGATCCCATCCTTGTCCACCTGTTTCTCGAGCTGGTCGATCTCCTCGTCGTCCGCGATCGCGGTCGCGCAGAGATCGTCGTCGCGTTGCAGGAGCCCGTTGAGCGCGTGGTCCAGGCTGCGCGTCGTTAGGCTGGCCATCATCAGGACGTTGTTGCGCAAGGTCGCGAGCGCTTCGTCGAAGGTGCCGAGGATGTGTTTTGGCGGCGTCATTTTTTTAACCGAACCGGCCGGTGATGTAGTCCTCCGTCTGCCGTTGCGCGGGATTGGAAAAGATCCGCGTCGTGTCGCCAAACTCGATCAGACGCCCGAGATAAAAGAAAGCGGTGTGATCAGAACAGCGCCCGGCCTGTTGCATGTTGTGGGTCACGATCACGATCGTGTAATCGCGTTTCAAATGCCGGATCAACTCCTCGACTTTGGCGGTCGCAATCGGGTCGAGTGCGGAACAAGGCTCGTCCATCAGGATGATCTCCGGTTCGACCGCGAGCGCGCGCGCGATGCAAAGCCGTTGCTGCTGGCCGCCGGAAAGCCCGTAGGCGCTCCGATCGAGCCGATCTTTCACTTCGTCCCAGAGCGCGGCCGAGCGCAGGCTTTTCTCGACCGCTTCGTTGATTTTCGACGCCTTCTTCACGCCCGCGATCCGCAGCCCGTAGGCGATGTTGTCGAAGATCGATTTCGGGAACGGGTTCGACTTTTGGAAAACCATCCCGATCCGCCGACGGAGATCGACCACGTCGACGGCGGGGTTGTTGATGTCGCGGCCTTCGATCTCGATCGAACCGCGGATGATTCGGGCGGAATCGACCAGGTCATTCATCCGGTTGAAGCATCGGAGCAAAGTCGTCTTCCCGCAGCCGGACGGCCCGATGAAGGCGGTCACCGCGCGGGCCGGGATTTGCAGGCTGACCTCGTGCAGCACTTCGTGATTGCCGTAGGCGAAAGTGAGATCGCGCACGTCGATCGTCGGGCTCGGTGCGGCAGACGAGCGTTTCGCTCCGGCCGGCAACGGTGATTGGAGAAGCTTCAGGCATGAGCAGGTTCACCATGATAAACGGCTCCGGCTCCGTTCGCGAAGCACGACCGAGGTCAGCGCGATCAGCATCACGAGCAGGAGAAAAACGAAGGCCGCGCCGTATTGCACCCGCTCGGTGTATTCGTTTTGCGGGATCTTCGAGCTGACGACATAAATGTGATAAGGCAACGCCATCACGCCCTGGAAAAAAAAGTCGGTCCAGCGTTGCACCTGCCACGGCATCTCGTCGCGGAGCGCGTACGCCGCCGTGAACATGATCGGCGCCGTCTCGCCCGCGACGCGCGCGATCCCGAGAATCGAAGCGGTCAGGACACCGGGCATGGCGTAAGGCAGAACGTTTTTGCGAATCGTCTGCCACTTCGTCGCGCCGAGTGCGAGCGAACCCTCGCGCAAACCCTGCGGCACGGCCCGGAGCGCTTCTTCACTCGCGGTGATGATCGCCGGCAGCACCATCAGCCCGAGCGTAAACCAGCCGGCCAACAGCGAGACGTTCCATTTAAAAAAGATGACAAAGAGGCCGAACCCGAAGAGCCCGAAAACGATCGAAGGCACGCCCGCGAGATTGAGAATCGCGATCCGGGTCAGGCGAATGAAGCGGGTGTTGCGGCTGTATTCGCTCAGGTAAATCGCGCTCGAAATCCCGATGAACAAGGCCAGGATCATCGAGCCGATGACGAGGAGAGCGGTCCCGACGATGGCGGGCCAGATGCCGCCGGCGGAATAAGCCACCGTCGTCGGATTCACTTCGGCCGTCGGATGCTGGCTTTTCCAGGCGCGAAAGTCTTTGTCGCCTAACGATATCTTTTCCCCCTCAAAATCGAAAACGTAAAGCGTCTCCGGCTTCTCCGAGAGGAAAGTGAGGTTAACGAAAGGAGCGGTCGTGGTGAAGACGGTGCGCGCGCCTTTCACCCCGATATCGAGAAAGATGTAGCTCGTGCAGGCGATGATGAAATAAGTCGCGAGCCGGAAGCTCCAGAAAGTGAGCCGTTCCGCCAGCCGCGTCCGCTTTTGCCGTTTCGTTAGGCCGCTCATTTAGCCGATGCTCATCCGGTAACGCTGCACGATTTTCTGGGCGAGGAAGTTGATCCCGAGCGTGATCGTGAAAAGAACGAGCCCGACCATGAAAAGCGCGCGGTAATGAATGCTTCCCCGGACCACTTCGCCCATCTCCTGCGCGATGATGCCGGTCATGGTGTGGACCGGTTGAAAGAACGCGCCCAGGCCTTCGTTGAAATTTGGAATTTCGATCCGGTTTCCGGCGCAAAGCAGCACGACCATCGTCTCGCCGATGACCCGGCCGAAGCCGAGCAGGATGGCGGAGATGATTCCGGAAAGCGAAGCCGGCACGAGGATACGGCCGATCGTCTGGAGGCGGTTCGCGCCGAGGGCGTAGGAGGCTTCCTTGAAGCCGCGCGGCACGTTGCGCAGCGCGTCTTCCGAGAGGGTAAAAATGGTCGGTACCGCCATCAGGGCGAGGAGGATTCCGGCGGTGAAAACGTTCAGCCTTTCGCTGAGCGGGAAAAAAGAAATCCAATTCAGCCACGGCGACTGCGAAGCGGCGCGGATCGCTTCCCCGACCACCGCGATCCCGAAAAACCCGAGCACGACCGAGGGAATCGCGGAGATGAATTCGATGTAGGGCTTGATCAGGCGCTTCTCATTCCGCCCGGCGATTTCGCTCACGTAAATCGCCGCCGCGACCCCAAACGGCACCGCGAAAAACAGCGCCACGGCCGAGACCATGATCGAGCCGACGAGCAATGGCCGGATGCCGTACCAATCCTGCCAAAAACTGGCCGTGATCCAGTCGTGCCCGAACAAAAACGCCGTGATCCCGCGATACCACGGGACCGGCCGATCCGGATTCCAGCTTTCGAGTTGCTGATAGACCCCCGGCAGAGTGGCGACAAAATCCCGGACCTCGCCCTGCCACTGGCGGAATTGTTTTTCCACCGCCGGATTCGTTAGGCGAGGCGCGTTCTTGAGCAGGCCGGCAAGATCAGCCGAAAGTTGCGAACTCGTTAGGCGAAAGGCCGGCGCACTGGCCCGCAAGGTCGCGGTTGTGGCCGCCTGGTTGACCGGCGGCACCGCGATTTTCGCCGCGGCTTGGTCCTGGCCGGCGCTGGTCAGCCGCTCTTTCTCGGCCATGATCTCGTTCCGTTTCGCGATCGCTTCCTTCAAGCCCATCGCCTCGTCACTCAGATCGGAGACGAGACTGTTCAATTCGTCGCCCGCGTCGCTGAAGCTGGTCGCAAATTGATCGAAAGGCGCGAGCGCGGCCTGGGCCTGCTCGTTGCTCAGTCCGCGCTGGGTCAAGGCCTTGAATTCGCGCAACCGGATTTGATTGAGCGACCGGGTGAGCGCGGAATGCTGTTTGGCCTGAGCCCGGATGAGGTCGACATATTCGAGCCCGGCGCTGCGATAAACGCGCAGATTGCGCAGATTTTGACCGAAGAAACCGAAGCCTTCGCGGCAAAGAAAAATCGTGATCAGGGCCAGGACCACGACCGCGACAATCGCGTTCCCGCCGAAGAAATATTTGATCACGCGCTCGCTCAGACGCCGGCTGCGGGAGCGGTTTTCCTGGGCGGCGGCGGAAGGCAGAATCGGTGCGGCATTCTCCACCGCGCAAGGTGCAAACGGGCCGGGAAACCGGCAAAGCTTTTAGTGTTACGTTTGCGTGACGGCGAGCGGCAAACGAACCCGGACCGTCGTCCCGCGCCCCAGCTCGCTCTCCGCCTCGACGCTGCCGCCGTGCAGGTGCGCGATGTGTTTCACAATCGAAAGGCCGAGCCCGGTTCCGCCCAGCTCGCGATGGCGCGCTTTGTCGGCGCGATAAAAGCGCTCAAAAATCCGCGGCAGATCGGTCGCCGGAATTCCCACGCCGTTGTCGGAAACGCTCAAGTCCAGTTGTCCATCGTTGCTGGTCGCGCGGACGGTGATCCTGCCGCCGCGGGCCGAGTATTTCACCGCGTTATCGAGCAGGTTGTAAATGACCTCCTGCAAGCGCGCTTCGTCGGCCTCGAGCGGAGGGAGATCGTCCCGCGCGTCGAGCTGTGCCTCGATCTGTTTCGCGGCGAATTTTTTCTCCCAGTCGCGCATGATGCCGCGCAGGAAAAGCGCCGGCCGGATGGTAGTCAGGTCGAGGGCCATGCCCGGTCCCTCGAGCCGGGCGAGGCTGAGGACGTCGTCGACCAGGAGGTTGAGCCGGTTGGAATGCCGTTCCATCACTTCAAAAATGCGAAGCAATTCGGCCCGCGGCTGTTCCGGATTTTCGAGCAGCGTCTCGAGATAACCGCGCAGAATCGAAAGCGGCGTGCGCAACTCGTGCGAGACGTTGGCGACGAAATCGCGCCGCATCGTTTCCGTCCGCCGCTGCTCGGTGATGTCGCGAAAGAGGATGACCGCGCCCGGTCCGTCCTTGATCGGTTCCGCGACCACTTCGAGATGACGTTCGCTCTCTGCCGGGCGCTGGAGGACGATCGTGACGCGGCGCGTCTCGCCGCTGCCAAGCGCTTCGCCTAACGAGCGCTCGACGGCGGCGTCGCGCACCGTTTCGAGCAGGGTGGCGTCGATTGTTTCCGGGCCGAGCCCGAACATTTGCCGGAAGGCATCGTTCATCAGCCGGATGCGCCGCTTGCCGTCGGCCACGACGAGGCCATCGGCCAGCGCCCCCACGATGGCTTGGACGCCGAATTCGCCTTCCTGCACACGGGTGCGCAGTTCGCCCTCGCGCAAGGCGAGTTGCTCGAGCGCGAGCGCGGTCGCGCGTACGGTCGGGCTACCGCCAATCAGAAAAGTGCGGGGTGATTGACCTTCGTTCAGCTCGCGCACCATCCGCTCCAGCTCGCGCGAGGGCGCGATCCAGTCGCGCCGGACGCGCCACCAAAAGCCGACGAGAAGTCCGAGCGCGAGTGCAAAAGCGAGCCAGCCCATGCCTCTTCCGCTTACTCGCGCAAGCGGTAGCCGAAGCCGCGCACGGTTTCGATCACGCCGGCCGATTTGCCGAGTTTCTCGCGCAGCCGGCGCACATGGGTGTCGACGGTGCGGGTGTCGATCGCGGTTTCGTAGCCCCAGACTTCGTTCAGCAACCGGTCACGGGCCTGCACCCGACCCGGCCGATGCATCAGCATGCTGAGCAGTTTGAATTCGACCGCGGTCAGGACAACCGGCTTGCCCCCGACGAGAACGCGATGGCGAGCGGCATCGAGCGTGATCGGCCCGCGGGTCAATTGTTCCTCCGCCATTTCGCCCGCGCCGCGGCGGAGGATGGCTTTGATCCGCAAAAGCATTTCGCGCGGGCTGAAGGGCTTGGTCACGTAATCGTCCGCGCCAAATTCGAGCCCGACGATGCGATCGACCTCCTCCGCTTTCGCAGTCAGCATGATGATCGGGATGTGCGAAGTGAGCGAGTCGGTCTTGAGCACCTTGCAGACTTCGAGGCCCGGCATGCGCGGCAACATGAGGTCGAGCACGATCAAGGCTGGAACTTCGGCGCGCGCTTTTTTCACGCCTTCCGCGCCGTCGTGCGCGCTGATGACGGTGAAGCCGCCGGCTTTCTTTAATTGCAGAGTGAGGAGGTCGACCACGTCGGGCTCGTCCTCCACGATCAGGATCTTTTTGTTAGGCGAAAGGCTCATGCGGCAGCGGGACTTCAGATTATCCTGAAAGGGCGGCGGCGACAATTTGCGAATCCGGCGGGGTCGAGAGCGAGGGTGTTGCTCACTTCGATTGCAAATCGAAGCTACGTAGCGCCGATTTGTAATCGGCGAACCCGCCCCGCATCAATCCCGCGCCAGTTTCACGTTGCTGTAGCGGCTGGCGCCAGTCACTTCCTCGCCCAGCCAGGGCGGCGGTTGAAACGAGCGGTAGCTTTCGAGATCGGGAAATTCTACCTCGGCCACCACCAGGCCCTCGTTCGAGCCGCGGTAAATGTCGATTTCGATCGTGAGTTTTTTCCAGGGAACGTCAAAGCGCGTTTTCGTTAGGCGGGACCCGGCGGTGGCAGGCCAGAGAATAGCGAACTGCGCGGGCGTGAGACGAATTTCCCGCTCTTCCCGGGCCTGGGCTATGCCGCGTTTGAAGGTCAGCGTGCAGACCCGGCCGGCGCGGCGCAAACGGACATGCGAATTGTCCCGGCCGACCGAGAGATAACCCTGCGCGATCTCCCGGTGCGGATAGCCCGCGAGCGCTCGCGGCAGTTTAGCGATCAGAAATTTTCGCTCGATTTCGAGATGCGGATCTTTCATGCGGGCGGCCTACCAGGGAGGGGACTCGAACCCCTAAGGATTGCTCCACCAGATCCTAAGTCTGGCGCGTCTGCCAATTTCGCCACCCTGGCTCGTTCCCGTTCCCAAAGAAAAACGGCGGCGACTTGCGGTCACCGGCCCAGTCTATCGCGTCGCGCGCCGCCCGCAATCCATTCGAAACAAGATAACCGCTCGCGGAGAGGCTTGATGGTAATCGGCCGACCCTATATAACTTTTCTGCAATGCGCATTCTGTTGATCGAAGACGAAAAGAAAACGGCCGCATTTATTGCCAAGGGCCTGGAGGAAGCAGGCTACGAGGTCGAGGTCGCGCGCGACGGCGAGGCTGGCCTGCAAGTCGCTCTCGCGAGCCATTTCGATCTCTTCCTCCTCGACGTCATGCTCCCGAAAAAAGATGGCTGGACGGTGGTCGAAGAATTGCGCGGGCAGGGCGTGCTGACGCCGATTCTTTTCCTGACCGCGCGCGATAGCGTGCCGGACCGGGTGAAGGGACTGGAGCTGGGCGGGGACGATTACTTGGTCAAGCCGTTCGCGTTTTCGGAGTTGATCGCGCGCGTGCGCTCGCTCCTCCGGCGCGGTCCGGCGCAGCACGACGATCAACTGCGGATCGAAGACTTGGAATTGGACACGCACCGCCACCGCGCGGTCCGGGCCGGGCAGCCGCTGCATCTCACAGCGAAGGAATTTCTCCTCCTCGCGCATCTCGTGCGCTCGGCCGGCGAGGTGGTCTCGCGCAAGGAGATCGAAGGCCACGTCTGGGGGATCGATTTTCAGACCGGCACCAACGTGCTCGACGTCATGGTGCGGCGTTTGCGGGCGAAAGTGGACGACCCTTATCCGAAAAAGCTCATCCACACCGTTCGCGGCGCCGGTTATGTCCTCAAAGCCGACTGAACCGCGCTCGATCGCGACCCAGCTGGTCATCCTCTTCACCCCGGCGGCGGTTTTGTTGCTCGGTTGCGGGCTCGGAGTGCTTTACTGGATTGTCGTTAGGCACGCCCTCGCCGAGGACCGAATCGTCCTGGCCGACAAGGTGCTCGGAATCCGCGCCGACCTGCGTTCGGCCGCCGGGCCGAGCTTGGTGAAGCAGGAATTAAAAGCGCTCCAGGGAACGCGGACTTCCTATTGGGTGCGGTTGCTTGACGGCAGCGGGAAAGTGATCGCCGAGACCATCGGGATGGACGATTTACTCCCGGCCGCGCTCTTTCCGGCCGCTGCCGCCACCGCCTCGGCGGAGATGCCGATGAAGGACTATCAAACGGGGAACAAACTCTTCTCGTTAGTCGCGCTGCAGGCGGAGGAAGGCGGGCAGAGTTACCTCATCCAGGTGGCGCAGGACCGCTCAGTCGACGAGCAATTCGAAAAGGAATTCGGCCTGCTCGTGGTGGTGGTGATGGTGGTGGGGATTTTCGCTTCCATCATGATCGCCATTACCGTGACCCGGCGCGGCCTGAAGCCATTGAACACCATGACCGATTCCCTGATGCGGGTCGGGCCGACCCGTTTGAATGAACGCGTCCTGGCGACGGAATGGCCGCGCGAGCTGCAGCCGGTCGCAATCGCTTTCGACGACATGCTGGATCGGCTGGAAGATTCGTTTAACCGGCTCTCGCAATTCTCGGCCGATCTCGCGCATGAACTGCGCACGCCCCTGGCCAACATCCGCGGGGAAGCGGAAGTCGCGCTCAACCGCCCGCGCACGCCTCAGGAATATGAGGCGGTGATCGAGTCGAGCGTGGCGGAGTGCGAGCGGCTCGGCGGGATTATCGACAACCTCCTTTTTCTCGCCCGGGCCGAAGCGGCAGAAAGCAAAGTGAACTATGCCCGGTTCGATGGCCGGGCCGCGATCGGCCGCATCGCCGCCTACAATGAAGCGATCGCCGAGGAGCGCCGGCTCCAGATCATCTGCGGCGGGGAAGGCGAAGTGGATGCCGATCCGGTGTTGTTCGGACGCGCCGTGAGCAATCTGGTGGATAACGCCGTCCACTACACGCCGGACGGCGGCCGGATCGCCATCTCGATCGCGACGAACGAAGAGACGGCCGAGATCTCGGTGGAGGACAATGGTTGCGGGATCGGGGAGGAGCACGTTTCGCGAGTCTTCGACCGCTTTTATCGGGTCGATCGCTCCCGCAGCTCGGGCGGGTCCGGGCTCGGCCTCGCCCTCGTGAAATCGATCGCGGAGTTACACGGCGGCAGCGTCGCGGTGACGAGCAAAGTGGGGCGTGGTACCCGGGTCACGCTTTCGTTTCCGCGCCGGGGAGCGATGAGCACCGGGGCGGGGTAAAGGCCGAAAATCCGCAGCGCGGGCGGCAACATGACAAAAATATCATTTTTTGCTTGTCACCGCTTTTTCTCTTCGGTATCCACCCCCTCATGTCTCAAATAATTCCGGCTCGGGCCGGTCTTCGACGCGGTCATTCGACCCTGTCTGCCGGCCTCTGCGCCGCGGCTCTTCTCACCGCTATTCTTAGCGGCCCCGACATGTTCGCCCAAGTGGCAGCCTCTTCGCTTCAAACCGGCTCGACCTCGACCCCGCAGGCGACCGTTTCGGCTGGTCAGACGATCGGCGCGAGCGATTCCCGTCTAACGACCGATTCGACCACGCCGACGGTGACCGAGTCCGAGATTGTCGTCATGGGAGACGAGCTTCCCGGGGCTTACGGCGCGCCGGGGGCGTTTTCGCGCAGCCGCTTTTCTCCGATCACGAACGGTTACGTCCTGCCGCCGGGCGAGGTTTTCGCCGGCCTGATTTATGAAGGCGATGTCTTCAGCGAGGGCAAGGCTGACCATAGCCTGACGCAGGAGATTGAAATCGGTCTGCCCTATCGTTTTGGGGTAGCGATTGAAAACCAGCTCGAGTTTTTCGATGGCGACACTTCGAATCGGAGTTTCAGCATCGAAGGTCGCTGGGCCTTGGCCGATTGGGGAAAGATTCCGCTGAATCCGACGCTCTTCGCCGAATACAAGTTCGGTACCGGCAAGATCCTCCACGAAGAGGGTCCGGAAGAGGAGATGATGGAGGACGACGAAGATATGCCGCCGGATGAGGACGAGGAAATGATGCGGGAAGAAGAGCGAGGTCGGCCCGACCAGCCCGATGCTTATGAGTTCCGGCTCCTCTTGTCGGAGGAGATCGTGAAAGGTCTCCAATGGTCCTTTAATGCCTTCCTCGAAAACGAAACCAGCGGCGATCGCGGCCGCGAATGGGGTTTCGCGCAAAGCATCCAGATGCCGGTGCTACTCCCGCGCGAACGTTTGAAGGTGGGTCTGGAAATGAAATACACCAACTTCACGGTCAAAGACACGCGCGGCGATCCGATGCACAGCTTTGTTATTGGGCCCAGCTTTGCCTTTAAGCCGACCTCGCGGATGCGTTTCGACATCGCGCCGCTTGTCGGGGTGACGAAGGACGCGCCCGACGTCCAGGTCTTCGCCGTCTTTTCCTACGCTTTTGGCGGTGGCGGCGGGGAGAGCGAGGCGGAAGCGCCGGCCTCGACGCGCAATCGTTAGTCGGGGGACGCTGTCACGCTCTTCCGTCTAACTAACCAAAACTCTGACTTCCAACTTTAGTTGTCCTATATCCATGCCTCGAAATATCCATGCCTTAACGATTAAACGATCCTCCGTCGCAGCTGCGATGCTGCTTCTAAGTGTAACTGCTGTGCCCCGCGGTCGGGCACAGACTGTCCGCGTCCCGCAAACCCCGCTAATCGACGTGCGGGGAGAGCCGGTCCCGAGTCCTACACCCTGGGATGACCGACGGGCGAAGCTCGAGCACATCATGAGCGAGGTTTCCGGAACGGAGATTACCGTGACGAAGAAGGCGACCGTGATCAAACTCGAACAGCAGCCGCCGATTCAAAACAATAACCTGCAGGAGCAGTTCACCAAGGCGCCGGGGTTGATCGTGAGCGAGCAGCAAAATCCTGGACAGTTCAACTTCGCCTACCGCGGTCTCGGCAATCCGCAGGAGTCGGAATACACGCTCTTTCTGCAGGACGGGATTCCATTGATGAGTGACTGGATCGGCTTCCCTACCCTCTACTATCTCCCGGTGCCGCAAAGGGTGAGCGAAATCCAAATCATCCGTGGCGGCAGCAGCCTCCTATATGGCCCCGAGCCCGCCCCGGCGATCAACTTTGTCACCAAACGTCCGGCCCCCGGAAGTCCTCTGAGTGGTTACTTTGAAGGAACGGGAGGTGCCTACGGGACTTACAGCGGTTACGGCGCGATTCAGCAGGCTTCCGGGCCATTCGAATTCCGCATTGATGGCTATTATGGCACGGCCGACGGCCAGCGCGATCATAACTCCTACGATCTCTGGCAGACGAGCGGCTATGCCGGATATCGCTTTGGGGAAAATCAGCTCATCGCCCTGGACTTCCACGCCAGCCGATTCAGCGGCGAAGATGCGGGCCGCCTGACCTACGCCCAATTCCTCGCCAACCCGAATCAGGCCGTCACGCCTTACAATCACAACTGGGTCGATCGTTATAGCACGGTCCTCCGCTACGAAGGGGAATTCAGTGAGGATTGGCTGGTCCAAGGGAAAGGCTGGTACACGCATCAGGACATCGATTCACGAAGCGCGGCGAGTATCAGTCCCACCGGAGCATTCCCAACCAGCACCACCCTGGGTTATGAAGCGTTCAACAACGGCGGAGTCGATCTCCGCGTGCGCAAAAAGTGGGGCGGCGACGGAATGTTCCGCGGCAGCGCCCTCACCTTCGGCGGGATGGTCTATCACGGCGAGGCGCCGTTTCAGCGCTATACCCTTAATGCCACCAATGCGGGCACCGATTTTCTCTTCGCCCCGCGTGGCGACCACTTCCGATATTGTCACGCTCGATCAGGATCGCACGGCAGATTACCAGGCTTTCTTCATCGAAGACCTCGTCCGCATCGGCAAATTCCACATCGTCCCGTCGTTCCGGCTCGATCACGAAAGTGTCGAGGTCGATGCCCGCGTCGCGCCCTACTTTACGCCGGGGTCCGAGCCGAATCGCGACGCCGACAAATGGATTCCGCTCTGGGGCATCGGGCTTGGTAACGACTTCGCCGGAAACAATGAAACTTACTTCAGTGCCTCCACCGGCTGGCGCCCGGTCCGCTTCTTCGACATCGCCGGGACACGCTCGGCGGTGGTGCCGGGCACGACGCCCGACCCGTTTCGCTCGACCGACATCGAACTCGGCGTTCATGGCACCCCGTTCAAGGGTTTCTGGTATGACGTCGGCCTTTTCTGGATGGAGTTCGATAACCGCATCGAGACGCGCGCCGCGCCCGATGGTGGTCCATTCGACACGATCGCGGTCAATACCGGCAGCACCCGGCACCGTGGTTTCGAGGGCGAATTTTCCTATGACTTCCTGACCCTGCGCCGTGACGAATTCGTCCCGGCGCAGCCGGACCGGGAATCGGACGGCAAGACCACCGCGAAGGACGCTTACCCGCTGGCGCCCTCCCGCCCGCCGCTTCAGCTCGTCCTTTTTAGCAACCTGCAGGTGCTCGATGCTGAATTTACCGACAGCGAACAAATTGTTCCGGGCACTACCCGCACGTTTGTTGGCAACGACCCCGCCTATTCACCGAGCGTCGTGCTCAAAGGTGGCGTTACCTTCAAGCGCGACGGGTGTTTCAACATCACCTTCTCCGGCGTCTATGTTTCAGAGCAGTTTTGGCAGGACTCAAACCTCGGAAGCGCCAGTATCCCGCCGGCCAGAATCCCTTCCTACGAGGTCTTCAATCTCTCGGGCGAGTACTACATTACCAAGAACATCCGCCTCTTTGGCAACCTCTCCAATTTGGCGGACAAGAAATACTACTCCCGCGTCTTCCCATTCGGCGGTGGAAGCATTGACCCTGCTCCCGGCCGTTCTGGCTACGCCGGAGTGTCGTTTCAATTCTAAGGGTGAGTTCTCTGTTCCCGGCGTCGTGACGAGACGGCGCCGGGACAGTCTTCGCTTTGGAGCGCCCTGGCCTAACGATCAAGGAGCGAGCCGCTCGATCGTCCAGGAACCATCTTTTTCCCGGGTGTAGCGAAAGCGGTCGTGCAGGCGGTTGGCCCGGCCTTGCCAGAATTCGATCGTGGCCGGCGCGATCCGGTAGCCGCCCCAGTGCGGCGGCAGCTCGATCGTCTTGCTACCCTCGAAGCGCTGGGTCATTTCCGCCAGGCGCGCGTCGAGGATGCGGCGGGCGTCGATCACTTCGCTCTGGCGCGAAACCCAGGCCCCGAGCTGGCTGCCCCGCGGGCGTTCGTGGAAATAGGTTTCCGATTCTTCCCGCGAAGTTTTCTCGACCCGCCCCGTGACCCGGATCTGTCGCTCCAGTTGCATCCAATAAATGACAAAGGCCGCTTCCGGATTCTTTTCCAGCTCCTGTCCTTTTTTGCTTTCGTAGTTGGTGAAGAAAACGAACCCGCGCTGGTCGAAACCTTTCAGCAGGACGACACGGGCTGAAGGTTTCCCGTCCGGCGTGGCGGTGGCGAGAGCGATCGCGTTCGCATCCGGCAGGCCGGAGTTAATCGCGGTCGAAAACCAGGTCGCGAACTGCTCGATCGGATCGTGATGCAGATCGGCCCGACGCAATCCCTGGGTTTCATATTCGCGTCGCAGCCCGGCGAGGTCGATGGCGTCCATTGTCGGCAAAACTATCCGACGCGGCGGGTGCTGTCGAAAATTGTTCGCGCGCGTGACGATTCGCGCCGGTTTCCGTTTGTGCCCGTCGCCGCGCTTCGCTAATAATCCGGAATGTTCAGCCTCACCATGCTCGGGAGCGGAAGCGCGGGAAACAGCGCGCTGATCGCGACCGACCATTGCCGGCTCCTGGTCGACGGCGGCTTGAGCGCGCGCCAGCTCGTCCTCCGGCTCGAGCTTTGCGGGGTCAAGCCTAACGAGTTGGACGGTGTTCTCCTGACCCACGAGCACGGCGATCATGTCTGCGGGCTCGAGGTCTTGTGCCGGAAGTTCCAGATCCCGATTTTTTGCAATGCCCTGACCGCGGAGGCGATCCGTTACGGGTCGTTAGGCGAGCATCGGAACTGGCGGATTTTCCGGACCGGCGCGCCGTTTACGATCTGCGATATCACAATTGAAAGTTTCTCCGTCCCGCACGATGCGGTCGAGCCGGTCGGCTACACTTTTCACGCGGGCGCGAGCGCGCTTGGTTACATCACCGATCTCGGGCACGCCACCCGCCTCACGATCGAGCGCCTGCGCCAGGTGCAGACGCTGGTGATCGAGACGAATCACGACGAGAAACTTTTGCAGGCCGATCCGCACCGGCCCTGGCCGGTGAAGCAACGGATCCAGTCGCGCCACGGTCATCTTTCCAACGCCGCCGCGGCCGCGGTCGTGGCGCAATTGTTGCCCGGAAAAATCGGGCGGGTCGTGCTCGGGCATCTCAGCCGCGATTGCAACTCGCCCGAGCTGGCCGCCGGCACCGTCCGGGCCGAGCTGGAGAAATGCGGCCGGTCCGACATCGAAATTTTTTGCGCGGCCCAGGGCGAGATCAGCCCGCGTTTTGCGATCGGGGCGACCCGGGGCGGGGCGTTTCAGCCGACCTTCGACAATCTCCTTTTCGAAATCGCCTAACGAGCTGAGGGAAGCGACGAAAATTTTCGCGCGCAGCGCTTTCGGAGTGCGGCGCGTCCCCGCGCCGCTTTTCCTGCGGAGGTTTGCCAAAGACCCGCCGGCTCTCCTTGTTGAACACGCTGGAAGAAAGCGGCGCGGGGACGCGCCGCACTCCGAAAGCTCGCCGGGGCGGCGGAACCGGTCCGACCCGCCACTTCAGGATGAGCGTGCGACTAGTCCTCGTCCCCGACGACGAGATGAATGATCCCGGCCGGATCGGAAATCCAGAAGCCGTCGAAATCTTCCCGGAGCTGCTCGACTTCGTCGCGCCGCGCGACCCCGTGATTCTTGAGGTAGGCGGCGGCGCTCTCGGTGTCGTTCGTTTCAAGCTCGAGCCAGATGTCGGGGTGGCTGATGTTCGGCACCCGGTCGATCCAGAGCCGGACCGGTCCGAACTGGAAGATGCAGCCTTCCTTTTCTTCCTCGATCACGGGCAGGCCGAGGGTGTCGCGGTAAAAGGCTACCGTCTGCTCGTAGGTGTGGTACGGGCATTTGATGGCGATGTTTGCTCCGCCCGAAAAGTTCGGACTGTTGACGTTGGCGACCATGGAAAAAATCTGCGCGCTTTCCGCTCCGCTCGCCACTCGTTAGGCAAGCAAAGCGCGAAGCAAACTTAGCCGCCGCCGGATCCCTCGCCACCGGGCTCGGTCATGGCCACGGGATCGAGCGCCGCTTTTAGTTCCGCTTCCGGCAGGACTTTTTGCTCGAGGCTGATTTGGCGGACCGTCTTGCCGGTTTTGACGCTCTCCTTCGCAATCTCCGCCGCCCGATCGTAACCAATCTTCGGCGCAAGACTCGTGACCATCGCCATCGAGAGCTCGACCAATTCTTCGCAACGCTCCTTGTTTGCCTCGATCCCGCGGATGCATTTCTCGGCGAACATATCGGCCGCGTTGCCGAGGAGGCGGATGCTGCAGAGAAGATTGTGCGCCATGACCGGCATCATGACGTTGAGATCGAGGTTCCCGTTCGCGCCCGCCCAGGTGATGGTCGCGTCCGCGCCGATCACCTGCGTGCAAACCATCATGACCGATTCGCAGATCACGGGATTTACTTTTCCGGGCATGATCGAACTGCCGGGTTGAGTGGCGGGCAATTGAATCTCGCCCAGGCCGCAACGCGGGCCGCTGCTCAGGAGTCGGATGTCGTTCGCGATTTTAAAAAGGCTGACCGCGATCGTTTTGAGATGTCCGCTCGCTTCGACCGCGCCATCTTTTGCGCCCTGCGCTTCGAAGTGATCTTCCGCTTCGCGAAACGGAATCCCGGTGCGCTGCTCAAGGTGGCGCATGACTTTGCCCGGCATCTCAAGATGCCGATTGAGCCCGGTGCCGACGGCGGTGCCGCCGAGCGCGAGTTCCTCGAGCGCGGCTATCGCCTGTTCGGCGCGGCGTTTTCCGAAACGGACCTGTTGCGCGTAGCCGCCAAATTCCTGGCCGAGCCGGACCGGGGTTGCGTCCATCAAGTGGGTGCGGCCGATCTTGATCACGTCGTGGAACTCTGTCGCCTTGGCGGCCAGCGCCTGGTGCAGTTTTTCCAGCGCCGGGATGAGACAGTCCTTGAGCTGCTCGGCTGCGCTGATGTGGAGGGCGGAGGGGATGACGTCGTTGCTCGACTGCCCCATGTTGACGTGATCGTTAGGGTGAACCGGCTCGCGCGCGCCGATCGGTTTGCCGGCGAGCTGGCAGCAGCGATTGGAGATGACCTCGTTCGCGTTCGTGTTCGTGCTCGTGCCGGAACCGGTCTGGAAAATATCGAGCGGGAAATGCTCGTCGAGTTTGCCCTCGGCGACTTCCTCCGCCGCCTGGACGATGAGCGCGCTTCGTTCGGCATCGAGCAAACCCAGGTCGTGATTGGCCTGGGCGGCGGCCCATTTCAATAAACCGAGCGCGCGAATAAACGGCCGCGAGAACCGCCAGCCGCTGACCGGAAAATTTAAAACGGCGCGCTGGGTCGAGGCGCCGTAAAGGGCGGACTCCGGGACGGACATCTCGCCCATGGAATCCTTTTCCACGCGAGTCTTGCAGGCGCTCATGCCGTCCGTTGAACAGGGATGCGGGCGGTGGCGGGGCGGGCGTGGCCGTTCCGGGTCTGCGCTTTCTGGAAGACGGTGATGAACATGGGCGGAATATTTTGCAGGCAATACTCCGATTCGGCGCGGTCGAAAAAGGTGGCGTGCTGGCGAAGTTCGTTCGTAACCTGATAGATAATGAAAGCGCCGCCGGGCCGGAGGGCGTCGTAGGTATCCTGGAGCAGGGCGCGTTTCTTTTTGATCTCGAGAATGCTGAAGGGAATGCCGGAAAGAATGTAGTCGCAGGCGGCGATCCCACGGCGGGCGAGCTCTTCGGAGAGGCTGGCGCAATCGCGATTGATGACGTGGACGCGGGGGTCATCGGCGAATTGGCGCTCGAGATCGCGCGAAAATGCCGGGTCCAATTCAAAGAGGAAAAGCTGCGAATCGGCGCTCATGCGGTTGGCCAGCTCGCGGGAGTGGACGCCTTCGCCCGGGCCGTACTCGGCGATGGTGCGGGCCTGGCTGAAATCGATTTTGCTCGCGACCCGCTCCACGAGCGCTTTGGAGCTGGGGATGATGGAGGCGATTCGAAACGGATTTTGCAAAAACCGTTTGAAGAACAATGCGCTCATAAAGTTGGCAACAGTGAACCCCGGGCCCCCCATTGTCCAGCGACGATCTCAGTGAGTCCCGCAGGCGGCGTGGTGGACCTTCGGACGTCGCGCCTTTGGAGAAGGCATGACGCGGGCGGTGCTTGAGCGAATTTACCGAGGCAAAACGTTCCGCGGCGGTAGCGAAATCGACGATTGACACATTTTCTAAAATTTATAATGCTCCTACTCGGTAATAAAGTATTGCCACCGATGTCAAAATTTCTGAAGCTCCCCACCATGCACAACTTATTGACGGTCAAGGAGACTGCGAAATATCTCCGCATCCCCCTCCCGACTGTCTATTATTTGGTTCAGCGGGGACAGCTTCCAGCCATCCAAATCGGCGGCCGGTGGAGGATCAAAAAGGATTCGCTCGATAAAGATGTCCTGAAAGAAGATCGCTCCGGCCAACCAACCGTGTTGGTGGTCGACGATGATGTGAGTTTGCAGAATTTGTTCAAAGTGTTCCTGAAGAAGATCGGCTTTAGCCGGGTGGTGGTGGGGACCGTGAAAGACGCGATCGCCGCGCTGGAGAAGCAGCATTTCGATCTTCTCTTTCTCGACCTGAAACTGCCCGATGGTCCCGCCGACGACGTTTATGAGGCGGCCAAGGAAATCGATCCGGAACTGCCGATCGTTGTGATCACGGGCTATCCCGACAGCAATATGCTGAACCGCATTCTGGCGAAGGGGCCGGTGACGGTCTTGAAGAAGCCGCTGAAGGTGGATCAGATCAAACAGACGGTTCGCATCCTCGGCCACAAGGAAGCGAGCAAGCTCGCGGCCTAAGCGGATTGCCGGAGAGCAATCGTTAGGCGAGCGGCGCGGCCGTTGGTTTGAAGCGACCGATCTTTCTGCGGTCGGCCCTTGACTGATCCCCGATCACTATTCACTTATCACGCCTGCACCCGGCGCGGTTAGCTCAGTGGTAGAGCACTACCTTGACACGGTAGGGGTCACAGGTTCGAACCCTGTATCGCGCACCATTTTAGTGCTGAACGGTTGAACCGCTCGCAGCCACCAGAAAGACGAGGAATCCTCTTCATCGGGGAATTTAACTTTACAAAGTCGTCATAAACTTTCACTATCTCCCTCCCACTGGAAGGAGTGCAATTGCTGGAATCGGGCTCTGAGCCTCGAGGGTTCGACCGCCCCAGCCCCCCGGAATTTGGTGCATTAATTGCTTTGAAAGGGCGAAGGGCTTCTCGTTCCAACCGCAAAAATTTTAAACATGAAAACTGATGTCCTGATTATCGGCGGCGGCCCGGCCGGCTGTGCTGCGTCCATGCTCCTGACCAAGGAAGGGATCAAACCGATCATTCTCGAGCAGGAAGAGTTTCCGCGCTTTCACATCGGAGAATCGATGACCGGCGAAGCCGGAGCACTGCTGCGCCGGCTCGGCCTGGAAAAAAAGATGATCGAGCGGAACTACCCGGTGAAGCACGGCGTGCGCGTTTACGGCACGAGCAGCTGGTTCATTCCCGTCGCGCGGCGGGACGAAAACTGGGAGATCCAGCCGGCCACGACGTGGCAGGTCCGGCGCAGTGATTTCGACTTAATGATGCTGGAGGAAGCGCAAGAGCGCGGCGCCACTCTCATCCGCGGGCGGGCCAAGACAGCTCTCCGTTCGGAAGACGGCGGCGTGCGCGGGGTGACCATGGTGCGGCCCGACGGCAGCGAAGAGGAGATCGAGGCTCAACTCGTGATCGATTGCTCCGGGATGGCGACCTTCCTCGCGAACCAGAAGGCAACCGGGCCGAAATATCTCGGCAGTTACGACAAGCAGATCGCTTTTTTCACCCATGTGAAAGGCGCGATCCGCGACAGCGGCACCTCCGGAGAAATGGCCAGGGACAACACCCTCATCTTCTACAAAAAGAAATATCACTGGGCCTGGGCCATTCCGGTTGACGACGAAATCGTCAGCATCGGCATCGTTGTTCCGACGGCGGAATTCCAGAAGCACCAGATGGATCGCGAAGAATTTTTCCGGCACTACATGCCGCAGATCAATCCCGACCTCACCCGGCGGACGGAAAACATCGAGTACATGAGCAAGGTGCATGTCATTCCGAATTACTCGTTCCAAGTGCGAGGCTTCTGCGGCAAGGGCTTCATCTGCCTGGGCGACGCCCATCGTTTTATCGATCCGATCTTTTCGTTCGGCATCTCGGCAGCGTTGCGGGAGGCGGAATTTGCGATCCCGCACATTATGTCCTACCTGCGGGGCGAGCGGCGCGACGAGGCCAACCCGTTCGATGCTTTCCAACGCTTTTGCGAGAAGGGCAGCGATACTTTGGAAGACATGGTGGACTTATTTTGGGAACAGCCGTTCGCCTTCGCCACCTTCGTCCATCACCGTTACCGCGCGGAGTTGACCGACGCCTTTGCCGGCCGGGTCTATGAAACCGAGCACCAGCCTTCCAAGGCGATCATGCAATTCCGTAAACTGCTCAAGCGCGAGCGCGACTATTCGCACGAAGATGATTATTCCATTCCCATCGGATCGCGCTATCACGCCGAGCGCGCACCGTTATGGGCGCCCGATTCGCCGGTCGAAGGCACGGAGGAATGGTTGAAACGCAGTGCGGAAGCAGGACCTGCTGAAGGTCCAAAGGACGACGGCCGTTCGGCAGACCAACTTGTAAACGCCCAATAGATTTAAGCAGCCAAACGATTATGGAAATACCACAGAAACTCATCGATTACATCAACACCAGCCGGGCCCCGTTGCCTCCGGTCTCCGATCCGCAGGAACCACTCCAAATCGATTCGCTCGGCCTCATTCGTCTGGTCTCTTTCATGGAAAGCGACTGCGGCATTCGGGTCGAAGATGAGGAGCTGGTTGCCGAAAATTTTGCGACCTTGAACAGCCTGGGAGCGCTGATCGAAAAGAAAACCCAGGGCGCGAACGCTCCCTCCTAGGGTCGGGCGGACCATCCCGTTCTCTTCAACTGGCCGCGGCGTATCCGCGCTCGCAAAAGTGCCTATTCGCGGGCGGATTTTTTCCTGCTCGCGTCGATAATTTTCGGGACGACCGTCTGAGCGAGCTTGCTGAAAGCAGCCACGGCGGTATTGGTCCCAGAATCGACCAGGCGCAGAAGCCCGATTTCCAGACCGAGCCTTTTGCCGGCAATGCGGATGGCTCGCAAGCCCAGGGTGCCCGCCTCGCGCAACGTGACCCGCGGCATTAGAGCCACGGCATTCATCGGGCCAAGCGAGCGCAGCACCATCTCGATCGAATTAATTTCCGCGACCGTGCGGGGCCGGATCCGGTGGTTGCGGCAGATTTCGTCGGTCATGCGGCGCATGACGTAGGTATCGGGCAGTTGCACCAGACGCTGCCGATGCAACTCGGAAAGCTCCATTGTGCGGCGGTTGGCCCAAGGATGGGAATCCGATACCACGACCGTGAATTCATCGTCGGAGAGGTGCTCGTAGCGCAAGTTTGGCGAATGTCGCGTCACCCATCCCAGCCCGACGTCGAGTTTGCCGTCCTCGAGGCAGGTTTCGATGTCGGAGGATGAAATTTCCGAGATGCTCAGATCGACCCCGGGATTTTCCTCAGAAAAACGGCTGAGGAGGCTCGGCAGCAGGGCGAGGCTCAGGTAGGGGATGATGCCGACGCGCAGGGTTCCATGCAGTTCGCCCGGTTCGCTCCCGATTTCCTGAAGCGATTTTTCGACCTGGCGCAGGATGAGACGGGCGTGCTCCTGAAAGACCAAGCCGGCTGAGGTGAGTGAAATCCTCTTGCCCCGGCGCTGAAAAAGGACCGAGCGAAGGCCCGTTTCCAGCTCTCGCATCTGTTGTGAGACGGCCGGCTGCGAAACCCCGAGACGCTTGGCCGCCCGGCTAAAATTTCCCGCGTCGGCTACTTCGAGGAAATAGCGCAGTTGGCGGATTTCAAAGGGTTCTTGCATGGCGTTTCAAGAGCTGGGCACCCAATAGGCGAGGCAACCTCTCATGGGGATGACAAAATAGTTACAAAAAAGTCTTCCATAAGATCAGCTTATTATTCTATTCTGAAAATCGCTGGTCAAAAAATCTATGATTCCTGTCTTACTCACTCGCCCATTCACGAGCATTGCTTCCACCCGCAAAGCATTCTTCGTCAGCCTTCTGCTGACGGTTTTTATCTTTGTTAGCGCCCGGCCGGCTTTCGCCGGAATGGCTGACGTTGCCTCCGCTTCTTCCAAGGCGGTCGTGCCAGAAAAGAAGCCGGAGCCCAATCCGCTCTGCTTCATGGAAGGAAAACTCTGCCTCGACATTCAGGAGCGCCTTCGGTTCGAAGGCCGGGAGAACACCTTCGATTTCAACAGCGACGTCGACTCTCTGACCGACGACGTGTATCTCCTCCAGCGCTTTCGCGTCGGTCTGGCTTTTAAGCCGACCGCTTGGCTGAAGTTTTACGTCCAGGGACAGGATGCGCAGGAGTGGGGTTCAGATCGTCCCGACATTCCCAAGGCGATGGGAGCCGAGGGCGACGACAATTTCGACCTTCGCCAAGCGAACATCCAGATTGGGCCGAAATCGTTTAATTTGACTCTCGGCCGCCAACTTCTGGCCTTGGGTGATGAACGGTTGGTCGGCATTGGAGACTGGAACAACTTCTCCAACAATTGGGACGCAGTCCGGCTGCAGATCGTTCAGCCGAAATTCTCCGTTGATCTTTTCGCGGCCAGCATCGTCAACATTTACCGCGACTCGATCAATCTCTCCGATTTGTTCAACGGCAGCGAAATGCACCGCGACCAGATCTTCGCTGGCATCTACGCGAGCACGAGCGCGGTCGATTTCCAAGTCATGGATTTCTATTTGTTTTCGCTCCACCAGGAAGTGCCTAACCCAACGGCTCCTGCCATCACCTCCCCGGCAGCGTTTAACGGATTGACTGGCAAACGGACCGACTTCGTCACTCTCGGAACGCGGATCAAGGGTGACCCGAAGAAATTAAACGGCTGGGAATATGAGGGCGAGTTCGCCTTTCAACTCGGGGAAGTGGCCGATCTCGAACTGGCCGCATTCGCCGTTCACGCCGGCGCCGGTTACAACTTTGCTTGTGCCATGAAACCGCGGCTGTTTTTGGAATACAACTACGCCAGCGGCGATAGCGATCCGACCGATGGCGACATCGAGACCTTCCAGAATCTCTTTCCGTCAAACCACAAATTCTATGGCTTCATGGACCTGTTTTCCTGGCAGAACATCCACAACCCGGCGCTGACGTTCCGTGCCCAGCCAACCAAGCAACTGACCATTGAAGCCGCCGCCCACGCCTTCTGGCTCGCGACCACTGACGACGCCTGGTACCGCGCCAATGGCGTCGCCCGAGTCCGTCCCTTGAATCCCGCCGCCCGTAGCGCCAGCAGCTTTGTCGGGTCCGAGATCGACCTCGTCGCGACTTACAAGCCGGTAAAATTCCTTACCCTTCTCGCCGGCTACAGCCACTTTTTCGCCGGTAACTATCTGCAGGATACCGGCGCAGATAGTGATGCCGACTTCGGCTACGTTCAGGCGCTCATCAGCTTTTAATATCCCAGCGATCGCAACCGAAAGGACCACCTATGAATCCACGCAAACTCATGACCGCCGCAGCGCTCACCACGCTAATCCTCACCGGCTGCAGCAAGAAAGAAACTGCCAAGACAGAATCGAACAAGGTCCGCGTCGGCTACATCGGCCTGACCTGTGAAGCCTCCATCTTCAGTGCGGTGGAGAACGGCTACTTCAAGGAGGAAGGGCTCGAGGTGGAGCTGATCAAGTGCGACTGGAAAAACTACAAGGACACGCTCGCGCTCGGGGGTTACGACATCACGCAGCACCTCGTGATGTATTTTCTCAAACCAATCGAGCAGGGGCTCGACGTGAAGTTCACCGGCGGCATCCACACCGGCTGCCTCCGCGTCCAGGCCTCGGCCAAAAGCGACATCACTTCCCTCGAGCAGTTACGCGGCAAGCGTATCGGAGTGCCCGGAATGGGCACCCCGCCTTTTGTCTACGCCAATCGCGCCCTGAAACGTCATGGCATCGATGGCAGCAAGGAAATCGAATGGAAGGTCTTCCCGGTGGGTGAACTCGGTTTGGCGATCGACAAGGGCGAGGTCGACGCGGTGGCCAACTCCGAGCCGATCGGCAGCATGCTCCTGGCCAGCGGCAAAGTCAGAAACGTCGCCGATCAGGCCGTGGACGAAGGCGACAAGGATGAATACTGCTGCGAGGTCATCGCCAACGGCAAATGGCTCTCGGCCAATCCGAAAACGGCGGCCGCAGCCACGCGCGCCTTGCTGAAAGGCGCCAAGTATGTCGAAGCCAATCCCGTGGCCGCGGCGGAAATGTCGGTCGAGAAAAAGTATCTCGCTTCCAATCCAAAAATGAACGCGGTCGCACTCTCCAAGTTGAGCTATATCCCGAGCGTCTCCCGCGCCGAGTCTTCGGTGAAAACCGCCGCCAAGGAAATGATCGCCGCCGGCATGCTCGCGCCGAACACTGACGTCGATGAATTGAGCAAACGCGCCTTCGCTCACTTGGACGGGGTCAGCGACGAGTGGATCGAAAAGACGGAAGTCAAAAAAGTAGCCGGCGGGCAGACCTTGTCGGAACTGGGTGACGCCAAGCTGGCCATGTCGGTCGGGGACGGCTGCTGCGCCGCGCCGGTGGTGAAAAACTAGAAGCCGGCCGCGCTTACTCGAAAAATTTCTCGCCTGCCGGGCGCAGGTCCAATTCCAGCGTCCAAGCTGAGCGATGCTGGCAGGCGAGATGCCAGTAAGTCTCGGCCATTTGCTCGGGATCGAGCTTTGGATCGGCCACACGGACGGCTTCGCCGGCCGGGCCGATGATTCCATCCACCACCACGTGCGCGACGTGCACTCCCTGCGGCCAAAGCTCCCGCGCGAGCGATTGCACGAATCCCCGGAGAGCGAATTTTGCGCTGCTAAAGGCGAGCCAGCCGCCGCCGCGCACGCTCGAGGTCGCGCCCGTAAAAAGCATGACCCCTTCCCCGGCCGCGATCATGTCGGGCGCGGTTTCCTGCGCGCAGACAAATCCGCCTAACGTTGCGATCCGCCACGAGCTTTCGAAATCCTCCACCGTCGTTCCGCGTAAACCCTCGCCGGCGGATGAGCTCGCGTTGTGCAGCAGCATCCCGATCGGCCCCAGCTCCGACCGCAGCCGCTTGACCGCGGCCTGGACCTCAGCCGGCCGGCTCACATCCGCCACGAGCGCGACCGCTTTGCCACCCGCTTCGGCGATCTCGCGCGCCAACTCTTCGATAAAAGAAGGATGCCGCGCAACCAGCCCGACGGCCAAACCCTCACGCGCAAAACGGCGCGCCAGCGAAGCCCCCAGGCCGGGGCCTACTCCTGTGACTAGCGCGACGCGGTTCTGGCTCATCCTCTTGCCTCAGCATGCCGCTGGCGCCCGCCGCGAGCAACCTGCCGGTCGCGTCCGACGGGAAATGGAGGTAGAACTTGTCCATGTCGAAGTTTTCCGGTTGGCGATTTGTGTCGGTCACGTTTTTTGGATTCGCGTTGTTTGCCGTGCTCGCGCTCGCGCAGGAGCAGGAGTTGGCTCCGATCGTTTCACCGCCGCCCGCCCTGGCTACCCCGTCGGCTGCTCCTTCCGCCACGCCGACGGCGACGGTGCAGGAAGCGGCTGCGCAATCACCGGCGCCGGCTTCCGCTCCAGCGCAATTGACGGATGTGCACTTGAAGAGTTGGAAAGCGCGCGCGATTGGCCCCGCGGTCATGGGCGGCCGCGTTTCCGAGATCGCGCTCGACCCGCGCAACCCGGCCATCTTTTACGTCGGGCTCGGGACGGGCGGCCTCTTCAAAACCGGAAACAACGGGGTCACCTTCGATCCCATCTTTGACAAGCAGCCCGTTCTTTCCATCGGCGCGGTCGCGGTCGCGCCTTCCGATTCCGATGTCGTCTGGGTCGGGACCGGCGAAGCAAACGACCGCAACTCTTCCGAGTGGGGCGACGGCGTTTATCGCTCGACGGATGGGGGCAGCACCTGGACGAATGTCGGCCTGAAGGAAAGCCGGACGATCGCGCGGGTCGTGGTCCATCCGGCGAAACCGGAAGTCGCCTACGTGGCGGCGATGGGCCATCTCTGGAAAGACGGCGGCGAACGCGGCCTCTACAAAACCACCGACGCGGGCAAAACCTGGAAGCTCGTCCTGAAGGCGCCCTCGCCTAACGACGCCCGGACGGGCTGCGGCGACATCGTGCTCGACCCGTCAAATCCCGAGATCGTTTACGCCGCCCTTTACGCGCGGCAGCGCACGGCGTGGTCGTTTGCCTACGGTCCGATCGCGACCAATGGCCAGGATGTCGGCGGCATTTTCAAGAGCAGCGACGGCGGCGCGACCTGGAAAAAATGCGCCGGCGGATTGCCTGGCCTGACGGGCCGAATCGGACTCGCCGTCTCCCCGGCCAAACCAAAGCTGGTCATGGCGATCGTGCAGAGTGACGAAGGCGGCGCGGCCGATATCCGTGCCATTCACAGCCGGCGCGGCGGCGTTTTCCGTTCCGAAGACGGCGGCGAGAAGTGGACCCGGATGAGCGACATGAATCCGCGCCCGTTTTATTTCAGCCAGATCCGGATCGATCCGGCGAATGATCAGCGCGTTTACATCCTCGGCATGGCGGTGCTGGCGTCGGATGAAGGCGGCAAAAATTTCCGGGAGGATCTTTCCGACAAAGTGCATCCCGATTGTCACGCCCTCGTCATTCAACCCGGCACCGCGCCGGCGCCGAAAGCACCCAAACCTGAAGACAAGAACACGCCGCCGAAGCCGCCCGTGTCTCAGCGTCTTTTGCTCGGGACGGACGGCGGCGTTTACCAAAGTTACGCCGCCGGGAAAGCCTGGGACCACCTCGCCAATATTCCGTCGGGTCAGTTTTATCGCATCTCGCTCGACGACACGCAGCCGTTTTATCGGATCGCCGGCGGCCTGCAGGATAACCTGAATTTTGTCGGCCCGAGCCAGGTGCCGAGCAAGGAAGGGATCCGCAATTCCGATTGGACTTCGCTCGAGGGCGGCGACGGATTTTACGTCGTCTTCGACCCGGCCGATCGCGATGTTTTCTATGCCGAAAGCCAGGAGGGCTACATCCACCGAATCAACCTCCGCACCGGGGAAAAACGCGACCTGCGCCCGGAGGCGGCGGAAGGCCAGGAACGTTATCGCTTTCATTGGAACGCGCCGCTCATCGGCAGCCGGCACCAGCCGGGCGTTCTTTACCTCGCAGGCAACCGCGTTTTTCGCCTGACCGATAGGATGGAGCATTTCCAGGTCATCAGCCCCGACTTGACGCGCAACGAGCCGGATAAAGTGAACGCCGCCGGGAGCGGCGCGGAAAATTACGGCGTCATTTATTCGTTAGCCGAGTCGCCCGTCAAAGCCGGCCTGCTCTGGGCGGGAACGGACGACGGACGTCTCTGGCTGAGCCAGAACGACGGCGGGAACTGGGGCGAACTGACCGACAAACTGCCCGAGCCGGCGCGCGGGCAATGGATTGTGCGGGTCGAACCCGGAGCGAAGGATGCGAAGGTCGCCTACGTCGTGACCAACGCCTACCGAACCGGGGACGATCGCCCGGTCATTCTGCGCACCGCCGACATGGGCCAGACCTGGCAGAACATCACCGGCCAGGGCATTCCGCCTAACGCTTCGGTGGAAGTGGTGCGGGAAGACCCGGTCAACTCCAACCTCCTTTATGCCGGAACGCATTTTGGTTTGTTTGTCTCCATCAACGGCGGGGCGCAATGGGTGCGGCTGGGCAATTTGCCTAACGTCCGGGTAGACGATCTCCAGATTCATCCCCGCACCACCGACCTCGTCATCGCGACCCATGGCCGGAGCATCGAGATTCTCGATGACACCCGCCCCCTGCGTGAGCTGACGCCGGAGGTGATGGCGAAACCGGCTCACCTTTTCACCATCGCGCCGACCCGCGGCTTTTATCCGCTGACCGGCTTTGCGGATTGGAACGGGCAGGGAATCTATCGCGGGGAAAATCCGCCGGAGGGCGCCTTGCTCACTTTCTGGGTGAAAGAGTTCACTGGCGAGGAAGTGAAGATCGCGATCAGCAACGCCACCGGCCAAACGGTCGCGAACTTGAAAGCCGCCGGTTCGCCCGGGTTGAATCGGGTAAACTGGGACCTGCGGACGACCGAGGACGTCCGGGTCAAGTACGGCGGCGACGACCCGAAGAAATTCGTCCCGAGCGGCGCCTACACCGCCGAGCTCAGCTACGGAAAGGAAAAATCGAAGCAGATTTTCCAGGTCAAGATCGCGGAGGGAATTACGACTCGTTAGGCAATTCCGGCGCTCGTTAGGCGGGCGGACGTTTTTAGCTCTTGCCGGGCCGCGGGCGGCTTGTTAATGATCGTGCCGCCCCGACTGCTGGCGATGAGCACTAAAGCTTCTTCAGCAAACCCTTCGTTGCGACTGCACGAGGTGCTGGAGGCGGAGTTTGCCCAATTGCACGGGCGGCCGGCGCTCCCGGCCGGCGGCCCGTTCGATCCCGGGGAACGATTGAAGGCGATTTGGGCCGCAGTCCATGCGCTCGAGGAAAAACAGGCCGCGCTCTGTATCTCGGGCGGCGGCATTCGCAGCGCGACGTTTGGCCTCGGCATCCTGCATGGCCTGGCCCGCTGCGGGTTGCTCGAACGTTTTCATTATCTCTCGACCGTCTCCGGCGGCGGCTACATCGGCGCCTGGCTCACGGCCTGGATCCATCACCGCAAAGATGGGTTGGAAGGAGTCAGCGCCGAGTTGGCCCAGCCGCGGAGCGAGGCCCGCCCCAACCCTGAGCCGGAAGAAATCCAGAATCTGCGCAGCTACAGCAACTACCTCAGCCCGCGACTCGGTCTCCTTTCCGCGGACAGCTGGACGCTGGCCGGAACTTACCTGCGCAATCTTTTGCTCAACTGGATGGTCATTATTCCCCTCCTCGCTGCTGCCCTAACGATCCCCTGGATCTACACCGCGGTCCTGATGATGAATCCCCCGCCCTATTCGTTTCTCCCGCTCTGGCTCGGCGCCGGCTGCGTTTCGGTCGGCGTCGCCTACATGGGGTGGAATCTGCCCTGCGGACGGAATGCGCGCTGGAGTCAGACGCGGTTTCTCATTTTCTGTCTTTTCCCGCTCCTTCTGGCCTCGATTCTGATGACGATTTTCTGGGCCTGGTTCAGTTATTACGGCCGGCAATTGATCGAGTGGCCGCTCTTCGGTTTCGGCGAGCCGCACACCTGGGTGCCGTTCCTTTATCTCGGGATCGTCATTCATCTGGCTTCCTATCTGACCTCGTTGCTCCCGTCGCACGGCTTCCGCATCATGGAATTCATCGGCGTGATCGTCTCCGGCGCGTTTGGCGGCGTCCTTCTCTGGCTGGCGGCGACGCAATTGTTTCCCCAGCCGCTTTGGAATGCCGAGCTCTTCACCTGCTGCGGAGTGCCGCTGTTCATGGCCCTCTTTTTTCTCGCGATCATGATCTTCGCCGGCATCTCGAGCCGTTGGACGGACGATCAGGACCGCGAATGGTGGGGACGCGCTACCGGCTGGCTGATCGCGGTCGCGGTCGGCTGGGCGGCGATCAGCGGGCTGGTGGTTTTCGGGCCGTTTCTGCTCTCGAAATCCATCTCCGCAATCGCCACGCTGGTGACGGGCGGTGCGGCGGGCGCGCTCGCGGTCCTGGCCGGGCGGAGCGGCGCCATCCCGGCGAGTCCGAAAGCGGGAGAAAAAGCCGGCCCGGTCGCAAGAATTCTGGCCAAGGCGGCCAGTTTTGCGGCCGTTATTTTTGTCGCGGTCCTGCTCATCCTGATCGCGCGCGGCACGACCGCGGCGATGAAATTCATCGGCACACATCGGGATTTCACCTGGGACCTCGGGACCGTTTCCAATGTCCTGCACGAGACGGTCGAACACATCAACGTCATGCTCTACACGCCGTGGCCGATCGTCCTCCTCTTCGGCGCCGCGCTCGCCGCGGCCGGCTTGGGGATGGCGTTCATCATCAACCCGAACAAGTTTTCCCTCCACGCCATGTATCGCGATCGTCTCATCCGGGCGTATCTCGGCGCCTCCAATCCGGAGCGTGATCCAAACCCGTTTACCGGTTTCGACGAGCGCGACAATCTGAAGATGGCGGACCTTTGGCGGCGCGATCACTTCCAGGGAAAGCTGCTGCCGGTCATCAACATCGCGCTTAACCTCGTCGCCGGGAGCAAGCTCGCCTGGCAGGAGCGCAAGGCGGAAAGTTTCACGGTGACGCCGCTACATTGCGGCGCGGCCGGCGTCGGCTATCGGCGGACCGCAGGCGCGGAAGGCCAGCGCTATGGCGGCGATTGCGGCATCTCGCTCGGCTCGGCGGTCTCGATCTCGGGCGCGGCGGCGAGTCCAAACATGGGTTACCACTCCTCCCCGATCGTGACCTTTATCCTCACGCTCCTGAATGTGCGGCTGGGCGCCTGGCTCGGGAATCCCGGGCCGCCGGGAGACAAGACTTTTCCGCTCGGCTATCCCAGATTCAGCGTCGGCCCGATGATCGCGGAAGCCTTTGGCCTAACGAATAATTGCAGCCCCTACGTTTACCTTTCGGATGGCGGCCATTTCGAAAATCTTGGCCTCTACGAGATGGTCCTGCGGCGTTGTCATTACATCGTGGTGAGCGACGCCGGGGAAGATCCGCTTTGTTCCTTTGCCGATCTCGGCGGCGCGGTGCGCAAGATCCGGATCGATTTTGGGATCTCGATCGATTTCGACGATATCGCGATTTATCCGCGCAGCGACGAGGAGGCGCGGAACAGCGCCGGCCGCAACTGCGCCATCGGCCGGATTCGTTATTCCGACGTCGATGGTCCCGCGGCCAAAGACGGCGTGCTCATTTACATCAAGCCGGCCTGTTACGGAAACGAGCCGCGCGACATCTACGAATACTTCAAAAGCAACCAGTCTTTCCCGCACGAAAGCACGACCGACCAGTTTTTTACCGAGTCGCAATTTGAGAGCTACCGCATGCTCGGCGTGCACACGATGGATCGGCTCTGCGAGGGCTGCTCGGGCGATTTCCTGGCCTTCACCCGCTCCATCATGGCAAACCATCTCGGCCGCTCGATTCCGCCTTGGCTGGCGAAACTGCAGGAGCCGGCGGAAGAGTAGACTTCGGCCGCGAATGGCCCGGGAGAACCGGCGGCCTGAGCGTCGGGCTAGGAATAAAGCCTAGGTAAAGGCGCACTCCGCCACTCATTGTGAGGCGGCGCATTGCTCGCAAGTTTGGATCGACAAACTGCTGGATCGCGCGGTCGCGAAAAGCGTGGCCCCTGCCTCATGATTCAACCACTAATCGATATCCCGGGGATGGCTGAAGCCTCCGACGAGGCCTTGATGACGGCGATCACCAACCGGCATCAATCCGCGCTCCGCGAGCTTTACCAGCGTTACGGCAAAACGCTCAAGTCAGTCATCACCCGGGTGGTTCACGAAGAGGCGGAAGCTGACGACGTTTTGCAGGAAATCTTTCTCCAGATTTGGAAAGAGGCTGGAAATTATTCCCCCAAGGCGGGCAGACCACTGGGCTGGGTGGTAACCCTGGCGCGACGGCGGGCGATCGATCGCCTGCGTCGCCGCCAGGCATACTGCCGGGCCAAGGATCGCTTTGAATTGGAGATCCAAAATCCCGGTCCCCAGGCCACGAGCGAGATGAGCGATGACCTGATCCGTTCCGATCTGCGCCGATTCCTCGAACGCCACCTCAGCGGCTTGCCGGAATATCAACGCCAGGTCATCGAGCTTTCTTTTTTCGAGGGCCGGAGCCATCGCGAGATCTCGAACCTGACCAAGACGCCGTTAGGCACGGTTAAAACGCGGCTTGAGCTGGGGATGCGCAAATTGACCAACTGCGTCCGGCCGCTCCGGCGCAAAATCTAGCGGCGCGCCGCCGAGATCAATCCGCTTCGGCGGCGTCGCCCGGCTCGTCTTTGTCGGGCTCGATCTCTTCGTTCTCGAGTGAGAAGCGGCGCTTGCGCTTGTTCGCCGGCAGCGGCGAGAGCGTCATGGTGATGTTGCGCCCGGCCGCCTTCGGCTCCATCTCCACCTGCGCCATGGTGGCGAGGTCGTCGCGCACCTTGTACATGAGCTGCATCCCAAATTCCTGGTGCGCCATCTCGCGCCCGCGGAATTGCAACTGCACCCGCACCTTGTTTCCCTTGTCGAGGAACTGCTCGGCGTGGCGGATTTTCGTCAGGTAATCGTGCTCGTCGATGTTGA
The DNA here is from genome assembly GCA_963768965.1 of uncultured Verrucomicrobiae bacterium. Taxonomy (GTDB): domain Bacteria; phylum Verrucomicrobiota; class Verrucomicrobiia; order Chthoniobacterales; family UBA10450; genus Palsa-1392. The sequence continues at coordinate 214,118 of CAVYJY010000001.1, forward strand.
CCCGAAATTTGATTTCTTTCAGCTTCGTCCCGGAAGCTTTCTTTTCCTTTTCCTGCTTCGAAATGTCGTAACGGAATTTGCCGAAATCGACGATCTTGCAGACCGGAGGGTTGGCCGTCGGAGCCACTTCGACCAAATCGAGGCCCATGCCTTGGGCGCGTTTGATGGCCTCGGACAATTTCATGACCCCGAGCTGCTCGCTCGTCGAGCCCATGATGACGCGGACTTCGCGCGCGCGAATCCGGCCGTTTACACGAATTTGTTGTTGCAGAATTTATTATCTCCGGGCCGGCGACAAGGGAGTGAAACTGACGCCGTCATTCTTGTGCTCGCAATCTCACGTCGCGCCGATCTGCCACGCGCCGCACTCGGGAAATCTCCGCGCCTGCGAGGGAGCGCGTCGACCGGTCCGCGGCATCGCCCGGACCGAGGGGAAGTTGTATCCGACAACGGAAAAGTCGCAAGGTGTTTCTCGTGGCGGAATCATGCGGGCGGCGGGCCGTACTGGGCGGCGTGGGCCTCGTAGCCCGTGATGTCGTCGAGCATGGCATCGAGCGTCGCGGCCAGCGGCGCTGCTTTGGCGAAGCCGGAGAAAACTGCGCGATCGCCGATCGGTGTATCGATTACGAACGTCGGCCGTTGTGTCACCTGCAGGGCGTGGAATTCCGCCGTGCTCGCGCGAATCCGCGCGTCGATCTCGGGGGATTTCGCGCGCTCGAGCAACTGCCCGTGTTCCAGGCCGGTCGCTGCTGCCACGACCTGCGCCGCGATTTCCCAGTCGGCGATTTTTTTTCCCTCGCGCAGCTCGGCCTGGCTCAGGGCGATCCAGGCGCGGTCATCTTCCACGCCTAACGAGCGCGCCGCTTCCGCCACGCAGTTCGGTTCGGGGTATTCAGCGCGGCCGGCTTCGACCCAGCTCGCATTTAGCTGCACGGGCGAGCGCATGAGCATGCCGCTGCGCCGGTAGTACCATTCCGTGTGCTCGCGCGTCGGCGGAAGTCCGGTTTTATCCATGAGCGCGATCTTCCACCGAAAGTCGACCCGGTCACCGTAGCGCGCGCGCAATTCCTGCCAGGCCGGGATCGCCCAATGGCACCACGAAGAAATAACGTCGAGGTAGTTTGTGATGAGCAGTCGCATAGAACATATAGGTCGCACGGGAGGGAAATGTCTCCTAGGACCATCGCGCTAAATCTTGATCGACCTCAACCACATCCTCCTCTTCATCGCGGTCGTCTCGCCCTTGATCCTGCTCGTGCGCATCGCGCGCCTGCGCAATCCGCGGAATCACGGCTGGCGCATCGCCGCCCTCATTGTCCTCGGCGGTTGCGCCGCAGCCTGGTTTTTGGTCCCGGGCATCGCCGGTTATCTCGGCGGAATTCTCTGGTGCCTCCTGCTTCTTCTCCCATCGCTGGCGGACCGAAAAATCGAGGAGCTTTACCTCGGCCGGCGTTTGGCCGAGGCGCGCCGTCTCGCGGTCGTTAGGCGGGCGCTTCATCCCTGGCGGGATTCGCCCTATCGGCCGGTCCTGTTTCGCATTCTGGAGCAGGCGAAGGCCGGTCGGCTCGATCTGGCGCTGGATCGACTCGCGCTCGAGCGCGACGAAACCACGCCGGCGGGCCGCTTCGCGACGGCGCTTACCTTTGCCCTGACCGAGAACTGGACCGGCCTCGTGCAATGGTGCCGGCGCGATCTTTCGACGACGGCAAATCCCGCCGTACTGGCGCTCTACTTTCGCGCCCTGGGCGAAACAGGCGAACTGGATGACCTCGTCCTCCTCCTCACTTCGCGCGCCCAAGCCCGGGAGCCGCGCCTAACGATTGATTTGCCGTGGATTTGGAATCTCGCCCTGGTCCTCGCCTTTTGCGGAAAGACGCGCGCCCTCGCCCGTTTGTTCGAGGATGATCTCCGCCGCACGCTGCCGGAGGAAAAGCAATTCTGGCTCGCGACCGCGGAATGGGCCGCGAGACGGAGCGAGGCCGCGCGCGAAAGTCTCGAGCGTTTACGCCTCCAGACTCACGATGCTCTCCTGCGCCGCTCGAGCGAGCGGCGTCTCACCCTTTCCGCGCCGGGCGACCCGCTTTCCCCGACGGGCGAGAAACTCCTCGCCCGGGTCATGGCGGACACGATCGACGCCCGCCGGGCCGCGCCCCGGCGGCGGACTGCGGCGACGCCGGCGGTCTGGGGTTTGATCCTCCTGAATTCGGCGATGTTTGGGGTCGAATTGGTGCTCGGCGGTTCGACCAATTCGCTCACCCTGCAAAATCTCGGCGCCCTCGAGCCTGCGGCCGTGGTCGTTAGGCATGAATACTGGCGACTTTTCACCGCGCTCTTTTTGCATTACGGGCCACTCCACGTCGGGATCAACCTGGTTGGCCTTTATATTCTTGGTCCGGCCCTGGAGCGGACGATTGGCGCGACAAAATTCACCCTCGCCTACCTGCTCAGCGGCCTCGGCTCGAGTGCCGGCGTTGTCGCGCTTTGGTCGCTCGGCCTGACCAAATCCGCCCTCCTCGTCGGCGCTTCGGGCAGCATCATGGGCGTGATTGGCGTCTCCGCCGGTTTGCTCCTGCGGCATCGCCAATCGCCGCTCGCCGGGCGCCAGTTGCAAAACATTATCGCGATCGTCGCCATCCAGACGGCGTTCGATCTCTGGAGTCCTCAGGTAAGCCTGGCCGCGCACCTCAGCGGCTTTGGCAGCGGCCTCGCCATTGGGGTCGTGCTGGCCTCGTCGCGCCGCCCGCAGCGCCCTCTCACAACCGTCCGCCCTGGTTAGGTAACGGGTAACCGCCCGCGACAAACGGAACGCTTGCTGCTAGTGAATTAGCTGCCAGAATTCCCGCCTCTTGCCAGGGGGCACGCTTTCTTTCGCCATGCCGAATATCCAGACCTATAACGTCATTCCTAATCTTCCGGCGCAGCTCGAGCCGCTGCGCGAGATGGTTTTCAATCTCTGGTGGACCTGGGAGCCTTCCGCGCGCCGGCTCTTTCGTCATCTCGATCCCCAGCTTTGGGACCGGACTAATCATAATCCTCTCCGCATGCTCCAGCTTTCGCGTCAGGCGCGGCTGGAGGAAGTGGCGAAGGATGAGGTTTTCCTCCACGACCTCGCTGATGTCTACAAGACCTACCAAAAGTATCTCGGTCGAAAGGACACCTACGGGAAAAAAGGCGCCGGCCGTGAGATTAAGAAGCCGATCGCTTATTTCTCCGCCGAGTTTGGCTTTCATGAATCGATCCCGAATTACTCTGGCGGCCTCGGCATTCTGTCGGGCGATCACTGCAAATCGGCGAGCGATCTCGACCTGAATTTCATCGCGGTCGGGCTGCTTTATCGCCACGGCTACTTCAAGCAACAGATCAACAAGGAAGGCTGGCAGGAGGCGATCAACCTGAACCAGAACTTTCACCATCTGCCGATCCGCGAAGTGATGCGGAACGACCAGATCCTGCTCGTCGCCGTCAACCTGCTGGGGCGCGAAGTCTTCGCCAAGATCTGGGAGTTGCTCGTCGGCCGAATCAAACTTTACCTCCTCGACACCGATATCGCCGAGAACCGGCCGGAAGATCGTCTGATCACGGCCGAGTTATACGGTGGCGATCTCGAGATGCGGATGCGCCAGGAGATCGTGCTCGGCATCGGCGGGGTGAAAGCACTCAGCGCTCTCGGGCACGAGGCGGAGGTCTTTCACATGAACGAAGGGCACTCCGCCTTTCTTTCACTCGAACGCATCCGGTTGCACGTCACGCAGCACAATCTGGATTTCTATTCCGCCCTCCAGGTCGTGGCCGCGGCCAATGTCTTTACCACGCATACGCCGGTGCCGGCCGGGAATGACTCTTTCCCGCGCGAAATGATGGTGCGGTATTTCACCGACTTTGCCTCGCAACTTCGGATCCCGTTCGACGAACTCTTTCGCTTTGGACAGACGACGACCGATCCGGTGGCGAGCTTTAGCATGACCATCCTGGCGCTGCGCATGAGCCGGCACGCCAACGGCGTCAGCAAACTCCACGGCGAGGTCAGTCAGTCGCTCTGGCAGGATGTCTGGGCGGGCGTGCCGACTCATGAAGTGCCGATCACCAGTATTACCAACGGCATCCACACCAAGACCTGGATGGCGCCGGAATTCTCCGCCCTTTACACCAAGTATCTCGGACCGTGGGAAGACAACCTGACCAAGCCGGATTTCTGGCGGGGAGTGATCGAGATTCCCGATGCCGAGCTCTGGGAAACCCATCAGAAGCTCAAACTCCGCCTGGTTCACTTTGTCCGCGATCGGGTGCGCGCGCGGCGGACCCGCATCGGCGAGTCACCCGAGGCCATTCGTTTCGTAAATGCCATCCTCGACCCCGAGATTCTGACGATTGGCTTTGCCCGTCGCTTCGCGACCTACAAACGCGGCGCGCTTCTTTTCAGCGATCCGGATCGATTGCTCCGGATGTTGAATGATCTCGCCCGGCCGGTGCAGTTCGTCTTTGCCGGCAAGTCACATCCCCGGGACGAAGGCGGGAAGAAACTCATTCAACAGGTCTACAAATTGACCCGCGAAACCGGTTTCCATAACCGGATCGTGTTTGTCGAGGATTATGACACTTACATCGCCCGTCGCCTGGTCCAGGGAGTCGACCTCTGGCTGAACAATCCGCTGCGCCCGCTCGAGGCGAGCGGGACGAGCGGGATGAAACTTCCGCCTAACGGGGGTCTCAATCTTAGTGTGCTTGATGGCTGGTGGTGCGAAGGCTTCAACGGCAAGAATGGCTGGGCGATCGGAGCCGAGATCGAGAACGGAGATGGTGAATTCCAGAACGAAGTCGATGCCGCCAGTCTTTACCAGCTTCTCGAAAACCAGATCATCCCGCTCTATTACGCCAAACCGGACGGAAGGCTCCCGCTGGCTTGGTTGCAACTCATGCGTGAGTCCATCCGCAGCGTCACACCGGTCTTCAATACCCACCGCATGGTCGAGGAATATACGGAACGTCTTTACCTGCCGGCGGCCAAGGCCCACCAGGAGTTTGCCCGTGACGGCTGGCGCGCCGCGACCGAGTTAAGTCAATGGAAGGCGCAGATGAGAAAAGACTGGCCGCAGGTGCGGATCAGTGAGGTCCAGATCGGAAATAAGGACCGGCAAAAGATTCATGTCGGCGACTCGCTTCAGGTCTCGGCGCGCATTCATCTCGGCGCGGTCGATCCGAAACATGTGCGAGTGGAGGCTTACCACGGCGAGGCCGCAAACGATGCCGTACGCAATCCCGCGGTCACGATATTAGCGGAAGGACGCCGAGTCGGGGATGACGGCGATTACCTCTACGAAGGCTCTATCCCCACTTCGGAAAGCGGGACCTACGGCTTTAATGTGCGGGTGATTCCGACTTATCCACATCTCCTCCAGGCGCACGAGTTGCGGCTCATTACCTGGGCATAGCGCGACGGTGTTCTCTTTCGTCCGTTAGTTAGGCCAGGCCGGCGCAGCTGGTGGGGGGTTGGGGAATAGACTCATCCTTTCCCAGGTTAAAGGAAAACATTACTTGCTCTATCCTCTCGCTGGCTTATAACTGCGCATGGACGTATCTGTTAAACAACTGGAAGAAGCAGTGGCGGTAAAGAGACAAATCGACCAACTGCAAAGTCGACTCAAAAGCCTCTTAGGCGGCTCAAGTGCGCCGAGCAGCTCTCCTAGCTCTGCCCCCTCTGCCCCGGCCAGCAAAGGTGGGAAAACGCGGAAACGCCGCGGTGGTCTTTCCGCTGCCGGACGTGAACGCATCGCGGCCGCGGCGCGCGCTCGTTGGGCGCGGGCCAAGGCTAACGCCGGTGGCGGTAGCTCGGCTTCAGCCTCGAAGGCCTCAAAAAGCAAAAAGAGCGGCGGCAAAAAGAAAGGCATCAGCGCTGCCGGCCGCAAAAAGCTTTCGCAGATGATGAAGGCCCGCTGGGCCGCTCGTCGCAAAGCCCAGGGCTAGTCTTAGGCTGGCTTCGCCGCCATTCGCCCCGCCTTAGAGCGCGGCGACAAGGCGAATAAATTCCCGATAATCCGCGGCTTCGCGCGCTGCTTTGTTCAGCGCTGCGAGCCGCGGATCATCATTTGGCTGTCCCAGGTGCACTCTTTGCGGGCTGGCGCCATTGGCGAAAACAATCTCATCCCACTGGATGGATTTGATCTGGTCGTTGAATCGCGCCACGGAGCGTCCGCGGAAATAGGCTCGCGTGTCTTCCGGTGGCGAGAAAATGGCGCGCTTGATCTCGCCCTCGCTGACAAACCGGCGCATCGTTCCCTGGCGAATCAATTCGTAAAAGAGACCCGAATCCGGCTCGATGTTATGATATTCCAAGTCGATCGATTGCAGCCAGGGATCGGTCCACGATAACTGTTCCTCTGCGCGCAGCGTCTCGAGCAGTTCCTTCTTTGCCACCCAATCTACCCGATCGCGGCATAGTCTGAAGTCTTGCTCCAGGTCGTTGAGGACGGCTTCCCATTCCCTTAAAATCCAGGTTACTTCCTCATCCGAACCCGGTCCCGCTGCTTTTAAAGCCGCCGCGAGGTAGATACGTTGCACGTCAATCGCGGAGATTTTTCGGCCATCGGTTAGTTCGATGATCCAGTCATACGTCTGATCGCGACTGATCGATTTTGTGGCATCGATCGGCTGCGCAATTTCAAGTTGGGGCGCCGCGCCGCGCTCGATCAAATCCAGGACCAGCGCCGTCGTCCCAATTTTCAGCGCCGCTGCCCACTCGCTCATATTGGCGTCGCCCAGGATGACGTGAAAACGCCGGTACTGACTCGCATCGGCGTGCGGCTCATCGCGTGTATTCACAAGCGGCCGCCGGTTCATCGTATCGATACTGACGAGGACGGCGAAGAAATCTGAGCGCTGTGAAATCTGGTAAGTTCCGGGCTGCCCCGCCGCGCTTTCTGCCTCGATGCCCATCTTGCCGGCTCCGGCAAAAATCTGACGCGTGACCAGAAACGGCAGCACCCCGGCCACGATGCGATCCCAGGTCACGTCGCGCCGCATCAGGTAATTGTCGTGGCAGCCGTAACTGTGGCCGGAGAAGTCGGTGTTGTTCTTGTAAAGGCGGATCGCCTGTTCGTTAGGCAGCTTCAGGTTTCGGCGCCGCGCGCATTCGGCCAGGATGCGCTCGCCCGCCTTATCCTGCGCTATCAGGTCGCGGAGGGTGGTGCATTCCGGGGTGGAGTATTCCGGGTGGGCGTGGTCGTTGTAAAATCTGGCGCCGTTGCTCAGGACCAGGTCGCTCTTGATTTCCTCAAAGCTGAGCGGCCGTTTGCGATCGATCTCGAAGTAGGCCGATTCATCCGTGTCCTGGAGCAGTTCCGCGGCGCGGAAGCCGCGCGCATCGCGATGCGGATCCTCCAGGTCGTAGTCCCACTTCATGTGCGCGCCGTGCTCGGTGTAACCGCGCACCAGCTCGATCGATTCCGCCACGACGTCGACCGACTCCGCCCCGTCCACCGTGATCCCGTACTCCGTTTCCAGCCCAAAAACGCGTCGCATGACGAGACAAGATACACTTTTGCCGGAGGGGCTGCTGCCCGCTCAGCAAATTCGCGGCAACTGCTCGCCGGTGAGCATGTCGACCACGCGGGTGCCGCCGACGCGCGTCTTCATCGTGACAAAGCCGGGGTGATCGCTCACCACCTCGCCGATGACGGCGGCTTCTTTGCCTAACGGATGCTGCCGCATCGCGGCGAGAGCCGCGTCCGCTTCGCCCGGGGCAACGAGCGCGATCAGCTTGCCTTCGTTCGCGACATACAAGGGATCGAGCCCGAGAATTTCACAGGCGCCTTTCACTTCCTCGCTGATCGGGACGGCCGCCTCCTGGAGGAGAATGCCGACGTTGGCCGTTTGCGCGATCTCCGTCATCACGCTCGTCACACCACCGCGGGTCGGGTCGCGCAGGACGTGGACGTCGCTGCAGGCTTTCAGAATATCCTGCACCAGGCCATTGAGCGAGGCGGTGTCGCTCGCGATCTCGGTTTCAAACTCCAGTCCTTCGCGCACTGACATGATGGCGATGCCATGGACTGCGATCTGGCCGCTGATGATGATCTTGTCCCCGATCTGCGCGCGCGCCGGCTGGATGTTGACGCCCTCCGGGACGATGCCGATGCCGGCGGTGTTGATGAAAATTTTATCGGCTTTGCCCCGATCGACCACCTTGGTGTCGCCGGTGACGAGTTGCACGCCAGCTTCGTCAGCGGCAGCGCGCATCGATTGCACGATCCGCCAAAAATCTTCCATCGGCAGCCCCTCCTCGAGGATGAACCCAACGGAAAGATAAAGCGGCTTCGCGCCGCACATGGAAAGGTCGTTGACCGTGCCGTGCACCGCCATTCGCCCAATGTCGCCACCCGGAAAAAAGATCGGGCTGACCACATAGGAATCGGTGCTGAAGGCAAGGCGCTCGTTGCCTAACGAAAAGATGGCGCCGTCGTGCATCGGGGCGAGCAGTTCGTTGGTGAACTGCGGCACGATGATCTTGGAAATGAGACGGTGACTCAGTTTCCCGCCGCTGCCGTGGGCGAGCACGATCTCCTGGTAATCCGTAATCGGGATCGGACAGCTCGCCGTCAGCAGACTTCCATCCGCGGCGGTCTGATCAGAGGTGCTGGCCGCGGAAGTTTCGCTAGAGCCTGTCATGCACTTTCAATCCTCGACGTTGTCGGGGTCGCGTCACCTGTAGACGCTTCGCTCTGCGAAGCGCGGGTATCGATGCGGCTCGTGGGACTACGCCCAAACCCGCGCCTCCCGGAGGGAGGCGTCTACAGCCAGGGCCGCGCGAATCCCTCCAAAGTGCATGACAGGCTCTAGGTGACATCCTCTGCCCCTAGCGCGATGTGCACCAAATCCCAAATGATATGCACCGCGGTGGCATGCGCTTCCTGGATCCGATGAATGCTGAAGGAAGGCACGATGTAACAGTAATCCGCCACCTCGGGAAAGCGGCCGCCGTCTTTGCCGGAAAAGGCAATGGTCAGCATCTTCTTGGCCCGCGCCTCTTCGAGTCCGTAAATCAGGTTCGGCGACTTGCCGCTGCTGCTGAAGACCATCGCGACGTCGTTCTCCGTGGCTTGGAGCCGGAGTTGATTGACGTAAACCCGGGTAAAATCGAGGTCGTTGCTGATCGCGGTCATGGTCGCGATATCGGTCATGAGCGGGACGGCGGGAAAGGCGAGCCGCTTCTCGATGATCGGGTGGTTAAACTCGACCGCGATGTGAAGCGCGTCGCAAAGACTGCCGCCGTTCCCCATGACAAAAAGCCGGCCGCCTTTCTGGAACCGTTCCGCCAGAGCGCGCGACATTTCATCGAAGGAATCGGCGTAGGTGGAGAAGAATTTCTCTTTTGTCTCCATGCTCTCGGCGCATTTGCGCAGGACTTTTTCGCGGAACGGTTCCGTCATCCGGTCCGTCGCCGTTTCAATCGTCACACTCATGACTTACTCCGAGGGCGCGAGGGCGGGTTCCGGCTTGCGCAGCGGCGCGGCCCTTCCCGGCTTCTGCAGATGACGCCCGTAGGCGTAGTAAGCCGCGCAGGCGCCTTCGGCCGAGACCATGGTCGCGCCTAACGGCTTTTCGGGCGTGCAAAGGGTGCCGAAGGCAGGACAGTCATGCGGTTTCTTCACTCCGCGCAGGACGAGCCCGCTGATGCAAATCTCCGGTTCTTTCGTGTCGATCTCATTCACTTCGAAAATGCGATCGGCATCGTGCTCGCGATATTCGTAGCGCAGTTTGTAACCGCTCTTCGGAATCATCCCGACGCCGCGCCATTTCCGATCACCCACTTCAAAGACTTTGTAGATCAAGTCCTGCGCCACCTTGTTGCCGTCGCGACTAACGACGCGCGGATATTGATTTTCCACTTCCGCCTTGCCCGCCTCGAGTTGGCGAATGGTCATCAACGTCCCCTGCAAAATATCGATCGGTTCGAAGCCGGTGATGACAATCGGAACCTTGTAACGCGCCGCCAGCGGTTCGTATTCGCGGTAGCCCATGACAACACAGACGTGGCCGGGCCCGAGAAATCCCTGTACGCGGTTGAGCGGCGACTGGAGAATGGAGGCAATCGAAGGCGGCACGAGCACATGCGAGACGAGGATGGAAAAATTCTTCAAGCCCTGCTGCTGCGCTTGAAAAACAGACATGGCGTTGGCCGGAGCCGTCGTCTCGAAGCCGATCGCGAAGAAGACGACTTTTTTGTCCGGATTAGCACGCGCGATTTTCAGGCAATCGATCGGCGAATAAACGACGCGGACATCGGCTCCGCGCGATTTCAAAATCAGCAGATCGCTCTCCGATCCGGGGACGCGCAGCATGTCGCCGAAGGAGCAGAAGATGACGTCCGGGCGCTGCGCGATCGCGAGCGCCTTGTCGATCATCTCCAGCGAAGTGACGCACACCGGGCAACCTGGGCCGTGCACGAGTTCGATCTCTTTCGGCAGAAGACGATCGATGCCGTACTTCACGATCGAGTGTGTCTGCCCACCGCAGACTTCCATCAGCACCCAGGGTTTGGTGACGATGCGGCGAATCTCCGCCACGATTCCGGCAGCGAGCGCTTCGTCGCGGTATTCGTCGAGATATTTCATGCGGCTTGTGAAACCGACTCGGGCGGATCTTCCTCGTCGGGCACATCCGGCGTCTCCAGTTCGCCCAGCTGCTGCATTTGCTCGAGCGCCTTGTAAGTCCGGGCCGCTTCTGCTTCATCGACTTTGCTCAAGGCGAAACCGACGTGAACGAGGACGTAATCGCCCATCTCAACCTCGGGCGTGTACTCGAGACAGACCTGCTTCACGATGCCGCCGAAGTTGGCTTTGCCCATGCGCACGCCGTTGGCGTCGGTGCTGATTTCAGTGAGCTTTCCGGGAATTGCCAGGCACATGTTATTCCTCCCTTTCGCGGTTTGGATCGACCTTGCTGATCGCTACTCCATCGCAGATTAAAACTCTATCACCTTGGGCCGCATCCGTCAGGAGTCCGATTGGGATTTTTTTGGTCGCTCCGTGGACCCGGATTCTGGCGATGGGCAACCCGTCCTCGGTCAAAACCTCCAGGATCTCGCCATAGACCAGGTTCACGTGACCTCCTCGATGGAACTGGTGGCAGCCCAGACTTGTCCGAGAGCGATTCCACCGTCGTTAGGCGGGACCCGCTGCGGCCAGTAGGGCTGGAAGCCCGCGGCCCGGAGTTGAGCGATCACGCGCTCGGTCAGGTAGCGGTTTTGAAAACATCCGCCGCTCAAAGCGACCTTGGGCTGAGCGAAATGCCGCGCGACCGCGAGGATCGCGTCCACCAGCATGTTGTGGAAACGCGTTGCGATCGCGCCGGGCTGAATATTTTGCCGGCGATCCTCGAGCAGCGCGCGCAGGGCTGGCTCCCAATCGATCACCAGCGGTTCTGTTTCGCGGAGCACGAACGGATAGCTTTCCTCGCCCCCGCCGCCGACCGCGAATTCCAACTCCATCGCCGCCTGGCCTTCGAAGGTCGAGCGCGAACGCAAACCTGCGAGCGCGGCGACCCCGTCGAAGAGGCGACCGGCGCTCGAGGTCAGCGGAGAGTTCACGCCCTTGCGCAACATTCCGCGGAGCGTTTTCAATTCTGCACTGGTGAAGTTCGCTACCACTTCCGGTTGCTCCCACAACTCCTCGCCGAAAATCTCGTGGAGCAATCCGAGCGCGCTACGTCGCGGCTCTCGCACCGCCGCCTCGCCCCCGGGCAGCCGAAAAGTGCGAAAGTGAGCCACGCGACGGCAGGAGGTTTTCTCGACCAAAAAAAATTCACCGCCCCAGATCGTCGCGTCCGTGCCGTAGCCGGTGCCGTCCCAGGCGACGCCGAGGAGTGGGGGCTCGAGTTCGTTCTCCGCCATGCAGGAAGCGATGTGCGCCCAATGATGTTGGACGCCGATTTTTCGCCCTGGCTGATGAAGGGCATGTTTGGTCGAGAGATACTCGGGGTGCAGATCGTGCGCGATGAGATCCGGGGTGGCTTCGTAGAGGAGGGGTAAATCCGCGACCGAGCGGGTGAATGCGTCATGCGCCTCCCTGGTCGCGAGATCGCCGACGTGCTGACTGATGAAAACATTGCGATCGACGCTGAGCGCGACGCAGTTTTTGAGGTGTGCGCCGACGGCGAGAACGGTTTTCTGCGGACGGTGAAGCGTGATCGGGAGCGGAGCATAACCGCGGGCGCGACGCATGACCATTTCCCGTCCTGCCATCAGGCGAACGATCGAATCATCCACGTGCCTAACGATCGGCCGATCGTGCACGAGAAAGTAATCGGCCAGGCCGCGGAGACGTTCGAGGGCCTCGTGCTCGTCGATGCAGATCGGTTCGTCGCTCAGATTTCCGCTCGTCGCTACGACCGGGGAATCCAGGTCGCTCAGAAGTAGATGATGCAGCGGCGTGTAGGGCAGCATGACGCCGAGATTTGGGTTTCCCGGGGCAAGCGAAGCCGCCAACATATTGGGCGGATGCGTCAGTCTTTTCAGCAGCACAATTGGCGACTCCGGTGAGAGAAGGAGTTCGCCGGAAGTCGGGCTTCCAGCCTGACTCGGCCGACGGGCTTCCAGCCAGTCGGCTCCAGGTTCGGGCAGGCTGGAAGCCCGCCCGCCAGGACGGGCAGGATGCCCGTCTTCCAGATCGCAATGCGATCGCACCATTTCGAGGGAAGGAAACATCACCGCGAACGGTTTTTCTTCGCGCTGCTTGCGCGCGCGAAGACGAAGGACGGCTTCGTGATTGCCCGCATCGACGAGCAATTGGAAACCGCCGATTCCCTTCAGTGCCACGATTCTTCCGGCGCGGATTTGCTCTGCGGTCTGGCGCAGGGCGTCGTCCGTGGTCGCGATGGTTTCGCCTAACGAATTCCAAAGTTCCAGCCGCGGGCCGCAAACCGGGCAGGCGATCGGCTCGGCGTGGAAGCGGCGGTCGGCCGGGTCGCGATATTCCCGGGCGCAGTCCGCGCACATCGCGAACTTTTTCATCGAGGTGTTGGCCCGATCGTAGGGCAGTGCCTCGATGATTGAGAACCGCGGACCGCAGTTGGTGCAGTTAGCAAAGGGATAACGAAAGCGGCGATCGTTTGGGTCGAAAATTTCCTGCAGACAATCCGCGCAGGTCGCGAGGTCGGGCAGGATGAGCGCGGTTTTCCCGCCCTGGTCGGTGCTTTCGCGGATTTCAAAAGTTTCGTAGCCAGCGGCATCGAGCTGTGAGGACTCGCAACTTTGAATGATCGCCCGAGCCGGCTTTTCCGACCTCAGCCGGCGCGCGAAATCCGAGAGTGCTTCAGGCGCGCCTTCGATTTCGATGAAGACGCCTTGGGCGGAATTCACGACCCAGCCCCGGAGACCGAGATCCTGCGCCAGGCGATAGACAAAAGGACGGAAGCCGACGCCTTGGACCGCGCCGCGCACGACCATTTTCGTGCGTCGACGAACCGGCGCGAGAGCCGGGGACGCCCGCTTCACTTGAGGAAAAGCCCGTCAACGAAACCGATCTGGTAGGCGAGAAACAAGCCGAATCCGAGACTGAGGACGCCGGCCGCGGTGCCGAGATGCTGATGCATGAATCGAAAGCGAGTCGAATAAGAAACTGGCACGGCGATCGCGGCCGTGACCAACATCATGCCGGCGATGGTGCCGACACCGAACAGCGCCAGATACGCCATCGCCCAGGCCGGCTGGTGAATGACGGGAAGGACGAGCAACGCCACCGCCGCGGAGCCAGCCAGGCCGTGCACCGTGCCAATGACGAGCGGCCGGAGCGTTTGATAAAACCGGAGGCGGCCGAAACGGCGATCCAGTTTCGCCGGCGGGACGGCGGTCTCGTCGTGGCCATGTGCGCTCTCATCGTGGCCATGGGTATGGGTGTGAACATAATCACCGTGCTCATGCGCATGCTGATGGACCGGCCGGTTGTCCCGATGGTTTTCGGCGACGATTTCCACCGTGCGAAAGGTCGTGCGCAGATTCAACGCTCCGAGCAGGATCAACATCAGGGCGACGCCGAATTCCAAACCCAGCCCCAATCGCTCGGGCACGACGACTCCAAAGAGAATGATGACGCCACCGACGACCAGGAGGGTGAGGCTGTGTCCGATGCCCCAGAAAATCCCGGTCCAGGCTGCGCTCCAAATGCTGCGCTGCCGGCTGACGATGGCAGTGACCGCAACGACGTGATCCGAATCCGTCGCGTGCCGCATGCCTAGAAAAAAGCCGAGAAGCAGGATCGGAAGGAGAGCGGTCACAGGCTGGGCGTTTTTGCAGACGGATTAATCATCATGGGAAAATGAAGGCTGAGCGATGTCGTTAGGCAGGGAGTAACGCAGCGAGCGGATGGCGCATTCCTCGCCTTCGATGATGCGGGCCGCTTTCCCACAATCAGGGCATTCCAAAGTCGCTACCGGTCCGCCATGCAGAGCGCCGTCCCAATATTTTGGCGGTCCGCTGTAGGAGCAATCTGGGCAGGCGACCTTGGCCAGGACCGATTCGATCAGCAGGGTCGAGCCCGCGATCGGCATCTCGGTGATGATCGACTCGTAGCAGAAGCGCAACTGTTCCTCTTCGATCTGGGTGAACTCCCCGATCGCGACCCGGACTTCGACGATTTTCTTGTCCGGATTCGCGCTCGCGAAATCGAGAAGTTTTTCGACCAGCCCGGATGCGATCGAAAACTCGTGCATGATGGGAAATGACTAATGACTAATGACCAATGACGAAGGAATGCCCGAATGACGAATTACCACGGCCTGCGCTGGTCCTTGATTCGACATTGGTCATTTGAAATTCGTCATTCCTCAAACCGCGAGCAAAGCTTCGACGACTTCATCCAGACCAGTCCCGCGTTTACAACTGGTCGGGATCACTTTGAGATCCGGTTTGAGGGTGTGTACGTCCGCGATCAACTGGTCGACGCTCACTTCCATCGCCTCGGCGAGGTCGATTTTGTTGATCACAACGAGCTGCGCGCCGAGAAACATGTGCGGATGTTTGCGCACCATCCAAGGGCCTTCGGTCACGCTCACGACGACGACGCGGGCTTTCGAGCCTAACGGAAATTCCGCCGGGCAAATCAGGTTTCCGATGTTCTCGATGAAAATCATTTTCAACTTATCGAGCTCGATCTGCTTCAAGCCTTTGCCGACCAGGTTGGCGTCGAGATGACAGCCGTTGATCGTCGCGATCTGAACTACCGGCACGTTCTGCGCCGCGATCGCGTCGGCGTCGTCGCTCGTGGTGGCGTCGCCGTTAAAGACAGCCACTCCCATCCGGTCTTTCATTTTCTCGACCAGCTTGGTGATTAGCGTTGTCTTACCGGAGCCGATCGCGCCCATGAAATCGATCGAGGTGACGCCGTTTTTATCGAGCAGTGCGCGATTTTCTTTCGCGAGCTTGGCGTTCGCCTCGAGCAGGCTGTGCTCGAGTTCGATGTCGTAGATTTCGTCGGGCTGGGCTTCGATAATTGGAATCATAAAGAACTAATTTAGCAGGACATTCCTGCGGTTCTGCAAGGTGAAAGAGACTTGATCGCGAATTGCGCCGCAATTCGGAACTACCTCACCCCGGTTCAGAACCTGAGGTGAGGCCAGATTCATGCCCGATTACCTCGCCAGTCCGGCCAACGCGGTCGGGGTGTGCATCTGCTTCAGCATTTTGCCGCCGCCGAGATACATGTGCACTCCGCACGGGAGACAAGGATCGAAGCTGCGCACCGCGCGCATGATGTCGATGCCCTTGAAGCTGTCCGGGCCGTTCTCCTCGAAGATCGGGGTGTTTTGGACCGCGTCTTCATAAGGCCCAGGCGTGCCGTAGATGTCGCGCGGATTCGCGTTCCACGGGGTCGGCGGATAGGGATGGTAATTCGCGATCTTGCCGTTGCGGATGACAAGGTGATGCGAGAGCACGCCGCGGACGGCTTCATGGAATCCGCAGCCGATGGCTTCATCCGGAACTTTGAATGGAGTGAAGGTGGCGGTGCGGCCAGCGTGGACTTCGGCCATCGCTTTCTCGAGGAAGTGCAGCGCGCAGCAGGCCGAGTAGACCTGGAAGTAGGTGCGGGCGCGATCGCGCTCGATCGCGTTGCTCCATTTCGGAACTTTCCATTCGAACTCCACTTCGCCTTTAAGGGCGGTTTTCGGGAGCCGCATTTTCACACTGTGCCCGGTGGATTCGACGTAGCCGATGTTGACCAGCTTGGCCAGCGCGGTCGCCCAGAGCCGGGCGATCGGGCCGCCGCCGGTGTCCATCGCGAGATGATCGCCGGTCCGCTTGTCGAGCCAGCGCGGCGACATCACCCAGGTGTAATTCCCGCCGAAATCACGCCGTTGCGGTTTCGGGATGGTGGTCTGGTTCCACGGATGTTTCTTGTCGACCGGATTGCCTAACGGATCGTTTTTGACGAAGGTCTCGGAGTTATCCCAATCGTCGTAGTAAGACGAGCCGAGCAGGATGCGGATGCCGAGGTTGATGTCGACGAGATTGGTCGTGACCAGCTCGCCGTCGATGACAATGCCTGGCGTAACGAACATGGCGTTCCCCCAGTTCTCCATCGTCTTGTAGTTGTAATCGCAGACGTCGGGATCCTGGAACGAGCCCCAGCAGGCGAGCAGGATGCGGCGGCGACCGACTTCCTCGTAACCAGGCAGCGCCTCGTAGAAGAAGTCGAAGAGATCGTCGTGCAGCGGCAGGCATTTCTTCATGAACTCGATGTAGCGCATGAGGCGCACGGTGTAGTCGGTGAAGACCTGGATCGAAGGCACCGTGCCGACGCCGCCCGGGTAGAGCGTGGACGGATGCACGTGGCGACCTTCCATGAGGCAAAACATCTCACGGGTGTAGCGGCTGACGTGCAGCGTCTCGCGATAGAATTCGCCTGAGAACGGATTCAGCGCCGTCATGATGTCGGCGATGGTCTTGTAACCGTGATCGTCGGAGTGCGGCGCGGGCGTGTTTTGCGCTTTTTGCCAGACGCCCGGGTTCGTCTCCTTCACCATCATCTCGCAGAAGTCGACGCCGACCAGATTATCCTGAAAGATGTTGTGATCGAACATGTACTCGGCCGCTTCGCCGAGGTTGACGATCCATTCTGCCAACGGCGGTGGCTTCACGCCGTAGGCCATGTTTTGCGCGTAGACCGAGCAGGTGGCGTGGTTATCTCCGCAGATCCCGCAGATCCGGCTGGTGATGAAATGGGCATCCCGCGGATCCTTGTTCTGCATGAAGATGCTGTAACCCCGGAAGATCGAGGAGGTGCTGTAACACTCGATCACTTTCTTCGAGTCGAAATCGATCTTGGTATAGATGCCGAGGCTGCCGACGATGCGCGTAATCGGGTCCCACGACATCTCGACGATGTTCCCCTCAGGCGCGGAGGTTTTGGTGGCTGGTGCGGTTAGGATATCAGGCATTTTAGTAGTCCGGTTGAATTACAATTTTGAAGTTCCCATTTAGCTGCGCGCGTAGTTTCTTGGTTCGTAGCCCGTGGTGAGCTCGGCACGCGGATGCCGCCATTTCGGTTCCTTGTTCACGGTCGTATTTGTGATTGAGCGCAGCTTGCGCAGCGCACTCCCCCAAATGCCGACCACCTTGGTGGAGAGGGCGGATCCGGGCGGCGCATCCATGAAGGGCATGAACTTATCCGGGAAGCCCGGCATGGTGCAGCCAATGCAGATGCCACCGACGTTAGGGCAACCGCCGATACCGGCCATCCAGCCGCGCTTGGTCACGTTGCAATTCACGACCGGGCCCCAGCAGCCGATCTTCACGAGACACTTCGGCGAGCCATACTCATGGGCGAAATCGCCCTGCTCGTAGTAACCGGCGCGATCGCAGCCTTCGTGAACGGTTTTCCCGAAGAGCCAGGTCGGCCGCAGTTGTTCGTCGAGTGGGATGAGCGGGGCGAGACCCGCCACTTGATAGAGGAGATAGAGCAGTGTCTCCATCATGTTATCCGGCTGCACCGGACAACCCGGGACGTTGACGATCGGCAGGCCAGCCTTGGAACGCCAGCCCCAGCCGAGATAGTCCGCCAGGCCCATCGCGCCGGTCGGATTGCCTTCCATCGCGTGAATGCCGCCGTAGGTCGCGCAGGTGCCGCAGGCGACGATGCCGAGCGCTTTGGGAGCGAGACGATCGATCCACTCGTTCGTCGTGATCGGCTGACCCGTGTCGGGGTCGGTGCCCATGGCGGCCCAGTAGCCTTCCTTCTTGATCTTCTCGTTTGGGATGGAGCCTTCCATCACGAGGACGAAGGGATCGAGCTTCCCTTCCGCGGCGTCGAACCAGAACTTCATGAACTCATCGCCGACCTCGTAAGCGATGACCGGGTTGTGCACGTGCACCTTTGGGAGCCCCGGAATGTTTCCCATGACCAGGTCCTCGATGCTTGGCTGGGTGGCCGCCGTGATCGACACGGAATCCCCATCACAACTCAATCCTGTGGTCATCCATATGACATGGATCTCTTTCACCGCCGACTCCCGGTGCTTGAAGGGTTGGTTTACTGCTACCATAGGTCTTGTTCTCCTCCCGCGGCGCGGCTCGGAATCACCCGACAACCGCGTCGTTATTGTTAGTTCTGCTGACTACATAACCACGTACACGATAAAAATTTTTAAGAGCGGCTGAAGATTACATGCTGCGCAGCCGAAAATAGCGGCGCATCTCTGGAATCATCGAGAGGAAGGAGATGACGGCCACGAGAACAATCCCGCCTAACAATGCCAACCAACAAATCTCTGCTGTGTTCATGTCTTGTTCTTTCATTCTGTTACAGAAATCGTTTCACGTTCGTGAATCGATTGTGGCGGCCGACTCTTCGGCCCCGCTGGAAATTTCCTGAATGAGAGCCTCGATCATCTCGATCGCGGGCCGGACGGCGGCTTGAACTTTCTCGCTCAGTCCCAGCGCGCCTTCCTCGGATTCGAGGACCGCCGGCTCACAGCCGACGACACGTAACCATCGCGCATTTCCGCCCAAGGAGCGTACCAGTTGCAGGACGCGAACCGGATTCATGCTATGAGCATTAACGGCCTCCTCCGGCAGTGCGTCCAGCTTTTTTGTGTCCGGTTCGATCAGGTAAATTGTCCCGGGTTCCGCGCCCTGCTGGGATGCATCGACCAGAATAACGGCGTCGTAATCATCCATGATCGCGTACGCCAAATCGTAACTTCTGATTCCAAAGTCAGTTACGCGGACGCCTTCGGGGAGCGGACGACGGGCTAACTGGCTCGCCACTTCACAACCAAAGGCGTCGTCGCCGAAAAAAATGTTTCCGATTCCGGCGACTAATATTTTTTTCATCCGCCCTCCGTCACGGGTTCGACTTCATCCGTCCCATAAAAAAACCGGTGCCCAGGCTGGCGCATCATGCCGAGGTCGCGGCCGGGATCATCGTCGAGCACGAGCGCGAGTTGCACGCCGCCTTCGAGGTCCTGTTCGACCGCTTCGATCACGGCAATTTTTCCATCCAGCGCCATGTCGAAAACATCGGCGCGCTTTTTCGGGCGAATGCGCACGCGGTCGCCCGCTTTCACCTGCACGCCGCCGACTGTGGCGCTGACGAGCGGGTTGCTCGGATTAAAAAAATCTTCGTTCGACGAGCGCACGCTCTTCATCACCCCGTGCATTTTCAGGAGGTGATCGCTCGACATGTTTTCCGTGCGCTCGAGAATTTTCCGCGCCTGCTCGTCGACCTGGCGCATCTCGATCTTCTCCGCATCGCTCATCGCCATGACGCGCAGGGTGAGGATCTCGTCGATCTCGAGTCCGTCGAATAAATCGCCCGGGCTCTCCGGTGCGATCTGCGGGTAATCGTAAAGGATGATCGGAGAGGAAAGCATGGCGTCGCGCTCGTTTTTGCTTTGCTCGCCGACCAGCACCGGCCAGGTGCCGATATTCTTGCAGGCCGCGATCGCCGCCGCGTATTCGGGCGGTCCATCCGTCAGCGAAAGCCACTCGCCGCCCTGCGCGTGCAGGATGGTGTGAGTGGAAGTGAAGGTGCGCATGATAATGGCGCTCTGGTTTTCCAAGTCGTTAGGCGGAACGGGCGTTCGGTTTAAAATGCGCACGCTGATTTTGAAAACGGTGTCGTCGATGGGCTGCGCCACGACTTCGATGGCACCGCGCACCGCGTCCTGCCGCCTAACGACAACGGCG
Organism: uncultured Verrucomicrobiae bacterium; assembly: GCA_963768965.1. Taxonomy (GTDB): domain Bacteria; phylum Verrucomicrobiota; class Verrucomicrobiia; order Chthoniobacterales; family UBA10450; genus Palsa-1392. The sequence goes on from CAVYJY010000001.1 coordinate 234,291, forward strand.
TTGACCTTTCCATCGCCACTCCGAATCGGCTCGAGCGCGCGTGCGGCGGGAAAATCGAATTCGTGCGAAATCCGGAACTCCTCGCGCAGCGGAAAGAGCGGGACTTCCACCTTCTGTTCCACGACTTCCTGCCAGGTCTGGTAAAGCTGCTCGCCGACCCTGTAATCCGGCACCACTTCGAAATCCGGCTCGCCCTTCGCGGGCATCTCGTCGATCGGCGTTTTCAGCATCCCAACTTCGCGCGCCATCGGATGGAGGAAGCGGACGCTGATCGCCACGATCGTGTCTTTCGACTCGTTGCGCACGAGACACTCGGTTTGCATCGCGCAGGGCTCGGCGCCGTGCTGGGCGATGCTGTAATCCTCCGGGTAAACGCGGCCGAAAGTGAAGCGCTCGCGGTTTTTCTTCGACGACGCGCGGTAGGGATAAAGAATGTAGCCCTCGTAAAGAACCGCGTTGACGACCTTCTCGACCAGCGCCTCGTTCATGGCTGGAGGGTGGCCTCGTCCGGGTGATCGCCGTGGTCGTTTTTGGTTTCGTTAGGCGGAAGAAGGCGCGCGATCGTCTGGTCCCAGTCGGCCAAACCTTCGCGCCGCCGGAACGCATAAAGCCGCTCGAACAAACCGCGTTCGAGCGAGAGAAACGCGGTGTTGGGATAATGCTGCTCCATCATCTCATTCCAGACGCTGATCGGCAGGCGGTAGGTGCACTCCTTGTTCCAGGATACCTGCTGGATTTGGAGGTGGCCCTCGTCGTTTTCATAGAAAATCGTGCCGCTAAAGAGGAAGAGAAGTGGTACTTCGCCGCCCTCAAGCGCGTAGAAATATTTCGTCGCCGAGACGTTGAGGTCGAACGTGCACGGGATCGACAGGACCGCTTCCGTCTTCCCGGAAAATTGCCGCACGTTGACGTTGGCGTGCGTCCACAAACGAGCGCGCAAAGTCTGGCCCCAGCGATCCGGCGTGCCGAAGAGTTCGCCCAGCTTTTCTTTCTCGTCGGGTTGATAGGCGCGCAGGGTCGGATGGATCTGGATCTGCGTCTGCAACATCACGCTTTGGATCGTTTCCTCAGCGGGTTGGTTGGTCACCTCGAGCTTGAAATGAAGGAGCGGCGCGATTCCGTAATTCGCCGCTTCCACTCCGAGCACTTTGAAATCGAGATCAGGCATGCCGGGAAATGACTAATGACCAATGACGAATGACGAAGGAATGACCAAGTCCGAATGACGAATGGCCTGCCTTGGACATTTGGGCTTGGTCATGGATTCGAAAATTGGTCATTCGTCATTAGTCATTAGTCATTTCTGAGCGCAGCGAAGAACCCATCAATCTCCCGCCAGACATCTTCCCCGCCGGAGAACCCGCGCCAGTGGATCCGGATTAACCCGACGAGCTGAAAACAGACGTCGATCGGCGCGATGAAATATTCGCGTTTATCGTTTACGCGGTTGACCAGCAGCGTCTCCACGTCCGGCTGCATTTTCGCCAGGATTGGATTGGCCTCGACCAACGCTTCCCAGGCCGTCAGTGGGAGGAGCGATTCGGTCGCGCCGGCTGGGCTCGGATAATAGGCCGCCATCTTCTGGTGCGGCGTGTCGTAGAAAAAGAAGGCGAGGCTGATCGGCAAAGAGAGACTTTCCCACTCCATGTCGCTCATCTGGAAATCCGGCAGCGGTTTCGCATCGCGCGGGATGAGCTTGAATTTCCCATCGATCACATTCTCGAAACGCAACCCGCACGGATCGCACGAACAGACGATACGTCGCGTCGCCATTTCGAGCAGATGCCGGTGCACCGGGGGAATCCGGATGCTGCAAAGCTCGCAGATCTCGATCTCCTGCGGCGGCGCCGGCGCATACGGCTTTGGAGCTTTCTTTGGCGTCCCTGCAAAACGGCGCAGGGTCGCGAAGGACGATGGTTTCATGGCTGAAAGATGGAACGGACGGTCGGGCCGTCTCAAAACGGCACGTCCATCGAGGTCGCGTCCAGCGTTCGCTCTTCGGCCCGTTAGGCCGGCGGCAGATTCGGCATATCGGGATGAATCGGCGCCCGCGCGGCCGCGTTGATGCCGGTCGCATCCCGCGAGGTGGTATAGCTCTTCCCGCCCTCGCCGCGCCCGGCTTCCTTGCTATCGAGGGCGAGCTCCTCGCCTTTCGCCGTGCCGGGGATATGGACTGGTTGTGGTGGTTTGTTCATATGTTTTCTCCTGCTGCTGATGCGGCTGTTTGTTCGTTCCCATTCGGGAGCGGACAGTCAGTAAATTTTGGAGCCGGAGCCGAACCATTGACGGCCTCCACGGGGTGTTCGTCGGGGAGACCATCGACATCCAGCCCGGTCAGATCCGGCGCCGCCGCGTAGAGCGCTTCCTCGATCGAAAATCGCAAAGTGAGCCGGGAAGAGGGACATTCGTGGCAATTGCCCTGCAGCTTCAGATGCACGCGTCCTTCCGCGTTCACCCCGAGCAACTCGACACTGCCGCCATGCAGGCCAAGGCGCGGTTTGACCTCCTCGATCGCGTTCCGCACGCGCGTTTCGAGATCGAGCGGATGGAGCCCATGCAAAAGAAGCAGCCCGGAAACCAACTGGTCGCGGCTCAGTTCATCGATCACGGCCGAACCGCCGATGCCAGCGTCGTAGACCACGCTCAGGATTTGTTCGAGCCCGGTGCCGTGGAGTTCGAGCAGGGTTTGAATCAACTCCCGGACTTGTTCGCGCACGCCTTCGTCGGGCGAGCTTTCCAGCCCCGCAATCAACTCCTCGACGCGGCCGATCCGCTTTTGGAATTCCTGGGTGCTGGGTTTATCCATGGTCTTCCTTTAACTACATCGCGTGTTACCCGATTCCGAAACGCCCTTTTGACGCTGGAACTTTATTACGGCTTTTCTGGACGCCTGGCAATCGCCGACTCGCCGAGGCATCGTTAGGCGGGGAAAAGCGGCCCCGCCCGGCCGGGGCGGCGTGGCCTCGTTCCCGCCCCGGAATAAACTTCTCGTTGCCGGGGCCGCGGATTTCAGTCAGAAAAGAGTGTTGCCCGGGAACCTCGCTGCGCCCCGCCGGAGAAACCTAACGAACTCAAAGAGGAATATTTTATGCCGCATGTCGTGACCAATAAATGTGTCTCCTGCAAATTCACCGACTGCGTCGTGGTTTGCCCGGTGGCCTGCTTTTACGAACTCGAGGGGCAGCTCGTGATTCATCCCGAGGAATGCATCGATTGCATGGCCTGCGTCGATGAATGCCCGGTCCACGCGATTTATGCGGAGGAAGATGTTCCGTCCGAATTTCAAGCGGACATCGAAATCAACGCTGTCGAAGCGCGCAAGGTGCAGGAATCCGGCCAGGGCGCGATCGAGACGAAAAAAGATCCGCTGCCGACCGCCGAGGCGCGCAAGGCCGAGCTCGGCTACTAGTCCGGCCTAACGACCGCCCCGGGATGTCGAAAAAGGCCCTGACCGAGACGCCGTTTTTCATCGCGGTCGTGGCCGCGATCGAGAAAAAGATCGGCGAAGGCGATCGGATCGCGCGCGCCCACGAGATTCAACTGACCGACGCGCAGATCAGCGCGGTTCTGACTAAAGTTGCGTCGGCGGCGCAGGGAAAGGCGATCAAAAACGGCGCGGCGAGCAATCCGGCGGAGCAGATCTTGCACGCCCTGGCCGAGCAGCTCGGTCTGTTGCGCGCTTCCATCTTTGAAATCAAGCCGGGCCCGGATGGCACGGAGGTCGAAACCCTTTTCCCGACCGGGAGTTGGGTCGCGGCGCTCAAGGTCGTGCAAAAATCCATTCGGCTCGGCACCGGGAAATTGCGCGGCTCGCGCGGCTTCCTCGACTCCTTGAGCATCTTTCTTACGCGAAAGGCCTAACGTTTCCCAAATTCGTCCAGGGCCGCACCCAATCTCTCCAACCCCGCCTGCAAGGCCGCCGTTTCACCGCCAATCCCGAGCCGGAAATGGCGCGGCGACTCGAAGAAAGATCCCGGCACGACCGAGGTTTCATATTTGTCGCGCAGCATTTTGAAAAACGCCTCCGGGTCGCCGTTCGAGAGCCGGGGAAAAAACACTGAGCCGGCGGTGGGACGAAAATACTCCAGGTCGGTACGCGCCATCGAGAAACGCTTCGACCAGCGGACGATTGGTGTTCAAGAACGGCGGGCGCGTTCGCGAAAGCTGGCCGAGATGATCGAAGGCCATGACCGACATGCGCTCCGCCGGATGCGCGGCCGTGGCGGCGAAGAGATCGTTCAAGCGCCAGATGCGGTGCGCCAACTCCGGCGCGGCCAGAATCCAGCCGCAGCGCAGGCCGCTCAAGCCGTAGGCTTTTGTCAGGCTGCTCGTGACGAGAAAGGTTTCGCCTAACGAAAAGGCGGTGGACGGCGCGTTCTCGAAAAGCATTTCGAGGTAAACTTCATCGACCAGCACCCTGGCCCCGACCCGCCGCGCCATCTCCCCAATCGCGCGCAGCGTCTCGATTGGGATGAAAGCACCGGTCGGGTTGTGCAGATTACTCAGCACGACCAACCGGGTGGCGGGCGTGATCGTCTCCTCCATTTCCGCGAGCGAAAGATCGAAATTGTTTTCAAAGCGGCGCGCGATCCGTCTCACCCGCGCGCCCAGATAATGCAGGACGTCGAGGAGCAGCCCGTAAGTCGGTTCTTCGATCACGACCTCGTCGCCCGGCTCCAGGAGCGCGGCCAGGGCGAGGTGATTCGCCATCGAAGTGCCTTCCGCGGTCACGATGCATTCCACCGGCGCGCCGGTGTGCCGCGCGATCCGCTCCAGCAACGGCCCGTAGCCGTAGCCGCCGCCGGTGATCTCCAGTTCCTCGACCTGGAGCGGAAAGTCCGCCAGCAGGACACTCGTTAGGCCGCTGGTCGCGAGATTGAACGGCGCGGTCGAACGGGTCTTGGCCCATTCCATGTAGCGGGAACGCTTTTTTTCTTCCGGCAAATTCATCGTCGCCAGAGAAAGTAGATGGGCAAACCAGCGAGCGCGATCCCGAGCCCGATGAAAGCCCGCTTCGGATCGTGCGCAAAAGTGCTGAGCACGATCAACCATTGCGCGGCGATGAAGAGCAGCGTCGTCCAAGGATGCCCCGGCACGCGGTAACTGGCCGGTGCGCTTTCCCGGCGGCGCAGGGCGAAGAGACAGACCGCGGTCAGGCCAAAGAAAATGCAATCCATCGCGATGACGTAATTCACCACCTGCGCATAGGTGCCGGCGAGCGCGATCACGATCGCCCACGCGCCTTGGAGGATGATCGCAACCACCGGCACATGCGTTCGCGGGTGGATCCAGGCGACGCCGCGAAAAAAGACACCGTCCTGCGCCATCGCGAAATAAACCCGCGGCGCGGTCAGCATCGATTGCGCGAGAAAACCGAAAGCCGAAATGGCGATGCCGGCCGCGATCAGTTGTCCGCCACGCGCGCCGAGCATCTGGCGCATGACGGACGACGCGGGCGTGCTCGCCTGCGCCAGACCAGCAGCACCGAGCACATGGAGGTAAACAAAATTTACCGAGACATAAACCGCGATCACTCCGAGGACGCCCAGAATTAATCCGCGCGGCAAAGTCCGGCGCGGATCGCGCACTTCGCCGCCAAGAAAACTGGTCGTCTGCCAGCCGCCATACGCGAAAAGCACGGGCGTCATGGCCGCGCCAAAAGCGAGCACGAGATTCATCGAGGCCGGTTGATCGAGCAGCGGTCGCCACACGATCTGCGAATCGCCGCCGCGCCAGAAGCTGACCGCTTCGAGGAGCGCAATCGCGCCGATGGCGGTCAGGGTGAGCATCGATTGCAAACGGCTGCCGGCGCGTACCCCGAGGCAATTGATCGCGGTCAGCAAACCAAGCGCCCCGGCCGCGACGAACGAGTCGCTCAACGGCCACTGCGTCAGCTCGAGAAAATAGCGGGCAAACGTCACGGCCACCGCGGCCATCCCGCCGGTCTGGATGACGAGGAGCAGGACCCAGCCGTAAGTAAACGCGACCGCCGGGTGAAGCGCTTCGCGGAGATAAGCATACTGCCCGCCCACGACCGGCATGCGCGCGGCCAGCTCGGCGTAAATGAAACCGCCGGCAAGCGCGATCAAGCCGCCCATGACCCAGGCCCCGAGGATGAGCGGGGCGGTGTGAACCCGCTCCGCCACGATGAAGGGATTGATGAAAATTCCGGCGCCGATGATGCCGCCCATCACGGCCATGGTGGTGCCGAAAAGACCGAGCTGGCGGGCCAGCGAAGAATGAAGTGAGAAGGAAGAAGGAAGAAGTTCCGCGGCGCCGGTTTCCGGCACTTCATCCTTCCTCATTCTTCCTTCTTATTTTTCTTCCCTGTCCCACCACTTCGAGAGGCGTGCCGTCGGCACGGAAGGAACCCCGTGTTCCGGCGTGCTGTAATGCGAGGTCGAATTGAAGAGCGTGAGCCGGGCGTGCGCCGGGTCTTTGAAATCGACGATGTTCAAAGCCGCCGGGCTTTGATCGAGATTGTCGCGATAACGCCGCGGATCGAACCCGAGAAGAGAGCTGAGCAGGAGCCGGATCGTCGCCTTGTGCGAAATGATCGCGACCGTCCCGCCGCGATGCGCCCTAACGATCTCGAGCAGAACAGGGAGCGCGCGCGCCGTCACCGCCAGCCCGCTTTCGCCCCCTTCGGGCGCGAAGGTGTAGGGATCTTCCTCCCAGGCGGCCGCTTCCTCGGGATATTTTTTGTCCACTTCGTGCCGGGTCATCTGTTCCCAGCGCCCGTGCGAGATTTCGCGCAGGCCATCGCGCCTAACGACCTCAAGTCCGTGCGGCTGCGCGATAATGCTGGCGGTCTCAACCGTCCGGCCCAAGGGCGAGGCGTAAACCGCGCTCACCTTTTCCGTGCTCAGGCGCTTGGCCAGCCCGCGCGCCTGTCCCGCGACCTTCATCGGAAAGCTCCACGTCGGTCGCCCCGGCAAAGCGATCTTCCGCAGTTAAAACCGTCGCCCCGTGCCGGATCAGGAAAATGCGCGTGCTCATGCCGGGAAGGGTAGCCGGAACCCCGGGAAGTGGAATGAAGGATTTCTATCGCCCTTGCCCGGGCGGCGGCGCCGCGGAGGGCGGCTCGGCTTGGAGCGGAGAAACGTCGTCACGGCGGCGGGTCGCGACGATGAGGGTCGATTGCCGCGGGTTCCAGCGGTAACCGATGCCGAAACTGAGCGGAGCCGGATTGCTCTGCTGGTAGAGACCGTACAACTGCGGCTGATAGTACTGCTTGAAGAGTTCGATCGGCCCGGCATAGCTCCCGAAATAGCGCAGGAGCCATTGCCCCGGGTCGAAAGCCCCGATCGGGATGCCGGAATCGTCCTGCACGATCGCCTTGCTGTGGTTGAGGAGAAAATCCCGCACCCGGGTGAAACCGTTTTCGAACATCAGGTAGGAGGCCGACTTGAGCAGGCTTCCGCCCGTCCCGTAGGCCTCGCAGAATTTCAGGAACCCGGGCTGACTGCGAATGCCGTCGTTGGAGAGGTCGGTTGTGAAATAATAAAGCGTCTGCGCGGCCCCGCCCGGCCCGCTCACGAAAGTGACTTTCACCCCGGGCGTGACGCCCTTTGCCTTATCGTTAGGCGAACTCGCCTGCGGCCGGCCGGTTTTGTCGAGGGTGATGAAGCTGATGTCGGTGATCGTTTTCCCGGCCCGGGCGAGAAAGACATAAAAGATCGGCAGCGTCCCTTTGAGCTGCTCGTTTTGCAGATCGTTCTTCATATCCTTGGTGATGAAGAAGGAAAAACTCAGGACGCTGTTGAGCGATCTTTGCAGGTTTTGCAGGACGGGGGCGAGGGCCGGACCGCCGAAGCGCAAGACGTCGGGGAGCGACCCGATCGGCTCCGTGCCGGCCAGGATGTAAGTGCCGGCGTTGGGGAAGAACTGATGGGCGTAAAGAAAATCGGGGCCGCTGAACATGTAGAAAACGACCGGGAGCGGCTGGGTGGCGTCGGGCAGATAATTCACCTCCCACTCGCGGATGCCGGTGAACTGGCGCGCGGCCAATTTCGCCCAGGCTTCGTCGAAATAAGTCGCGTGTTGTTGCCAGGCGGGATCGAGGGTGAGGGCGGCGAGCGGCGAACCTTCCGAAACCGGGAGCCCGGCGAGGAAACGCGCGGTGTCGTTGACCGAGGCGGGACCGGCCGGCACGCTCGAGGCGGCGGCGGGCGGCGGAGCGAGCGGGGCCTGAGAGCCAGGGATCGGCGCCGACGGCGGCGGAACGTTCGGCACGGTCGGCGGCGCCGCCTGTGGCGTCGGTTCGACGGGAAGAGCGCGCCGAATTTCCTGCGCCTCCAGCCCGGCCGCGCCGGCGCAAAAGAGAAGGAGCAGAATTAGCCTAACGATAAGTGATGAAGGAAATTTCACGGTCTGGTTGGCCGGCCGTCGCGTCCCTTAGCGGGTCGCGCCCGCCGGCGCGGAGCGGTCCGCGCTGCGCGCGACCCGCTGGCGCAAGCTCACCACTTCCGAAAACATGCGCAAGCTGTCGCGCACGATGTGGACCTTGCTCCCTTCGTTGTGATCCCAGCGCACCGGCACTTCGAGCATGCGCAGGCCGGCGCGGCGGGCGAGGAAGAGCAACTCGACGTCGAAACCGAAGCCGTCGATCTGCGCCTGCTCGATGATCGGCCGGGCCGTCTCCATCCGGAAGGCCTTGAAGCCGCACTGCGTGTCGCTGAAAGGCAGTCCGGTGGTGAGGCGGACGAGCCCATTAAAAACCTTCCCGCCCTGCTCCCGCCGCCACGGCTGGCGGCTGCCGATCAGGCTGCGATCGAGCGCGCGCGACCCAAAAACGATGTCGTAGAGGCCGGACTCGATCGGCTCGACGATTTTCGGCAACTCCGTGATCGGAGTGGAGAGATCGGCATCGGAAAACAGCGCGATCGGCGCCTCGGCTGCGAGCAGACCGGCGCGGACGGCGTGGCCTTTGCCGCGATTCTCGGGGAAACGCAAAACCCGGGCCGGGACATCGGGATGATGGGCAAAGAAATCTTCCGCGACCCGGGCGGTGCCGTCGCTCGAGCCGTCGTCGACCACGATCAATTGCGCCGCCGGGCGGTAATTCTCGAGGTAGGTGAGAAGCGCGCGCAGATTATCGCTCAGGCGGCGGGCTTCGTTGAAAGCCGGAACGATGAGAGCGAGTGGCGGACGGTTCATGCCTAACGAGTGCCTAACCAATTGCGCCGAAGGCCAGGCCGAGGCCGTAGGTGACGACGGCCTGGATGACGCCGACGATAGTCATTTCCATCCCCGACGCCCACCAGGAACGGATGGTGATGAGCGATTTGACCGCGCCGACGGCGAAGTGGGCCAGGATGCTGATGATAAAGGCGGCGATCACAGCCGGAACTCCGGTCATGAAAAAGAAGGGAATGATCGGGATGAAGGCGCCGACCGCGGTCGAGAGGGCGGCGGAAGAAGCAGAAGTCCATTGGTTCGGGAAATGATGCTGGGATAAGCCGAGCTCGCTCTGCGCCATCGCCTGCACCATTTGCTCGGGCGATTCGGCGAGGCGCTCGGCCATGCGCTGGGCTTCCTCGGGCGAGAAACCCTGCAACTGATAGAAGAGAGCCATCTCCTCGATTTCTTCCTCGGGATTTTCGTCGACCTCCGCTTTTTCGCGCGCGATCTCGGCTTCGTAGATCTCGCGTTCGCTCTTGTTTGCGAGATAGGCGCCGGCGCCCATCGAGAGCGAGGAGGCCATCATGCCGGCGAGCCCGGCGATGAGGATGACCTGCTGGTGGTTGTTCGTCGCGCCGGCCACGCCGGAGACGATGCCGAAGACGGCGCCGAGGCCGTCGTTCACCCCGTAAATTGCGTCCCCGACCCAGCCGCCGCCGCGGCCGTGCCAGCGTTCGCGGCGCAGGATCGAGTCGAGCAGGCCTTTCGGGCCTAACGAGAACGGAACCGGCCCGCTCATCGTGTTCAGGACGCGGGAGTGCGCTTTTTCCTCGAGCGCGGTCTGGCGGAGGAATTCCTGCTCTTCCTCATTTGTCCCGAGGCCGGCGGCGCGCTGGGCCTGGTAGCGCTCCTTGTCGCGATCTTCGGCGGCTTCCATCCGGCGGATTGCGACTTCCGCGCCGGCGGCGCGGTTCCACCAGCGATTGAGTTTGCGCCGCCAGTTGTTTTGCAGGACGGGCGGCGCTGCGCCTAGCTCTTGGAGCTTGCTTTCCCAGCGCTGGGCGTGGCGCTCCTCCGCTTCCGCCATGCGGAGGAGGATGCCGCGGCGCTTTTCATCTGCCTCGTTCGCCGCGAGGTCGCGATAAACCAGCGCGGTTTCCCGTTCCGCGCGCCAGTTCGCCTGGAGGGCGGAGACCGCTTTGGCGTCTTCCGGCTTCATTCCGTCGCCTTATTAGCTGTTTCCGGTTCGTTTGTGCAACTGCGGGCGCGAGAGAAGCGGCATTTTTTCTTTCGCCTGCTGCGCGGTGATGACGAGCGCAACCGAGCCGATGATGACCGCCGCCGCGACCGCGGTACGGAGCGAGAGCGTTTCATTGGCAAAAAAAGCGCCGAGCAAAACAGCCACCACCGGATTGACGTAGGCGTAGGTCGCGACCTTGGAAGGATCGCAATGGCGCAGCAGAAAAATAAACGAGGTGTAGCCAACGACGGCGCCGATGAGGACAAGATAAATAAATGCGCCTAACGACACCGCCGTGATCTGGCTGAGATGAAAATCGCGCGCCTCACCGTGGACGAGTCCGGCGATGATCATGAGCCCGCCGCCGCAGAGCATGGTCTGGGCGGAAGAGAGAAAGGGCGAGCTGGAGTTGGAGGCCCGCCGGGAATAAAGCGAGCCGATCGACCACATGAGCGAACCAAAAAGAAGAATCAGCATCCCGAGCCCGGCATGATTCGAGCCCGTCGCCGGCGCCGCGATGGCCGGCCCGACCAAAATTCCGACGCCGGCAAATCCCCCGGCCAAGCCGAGCATGACCAATGGCCGCGGCCGCGGCGCGGAGCCGGTCAGCCAGGCGAGGAGAGCGATGTAGATCGGGACCGTCGCGACGAGGAGGGAAGCGAGGCCGGAGGGGACCCATTGTTCCGCGAGGGTGACGCTGCCATTTCCAAAGAAAAGCAGGCAGGCGCCGACGATGAGGGCGGTTCGCCATTCCGCGAATGACGATTTCGGCGCGCCCTGCCAGAGGGCGATCCCGTACATGATGACCCCGGCGAGAAAAAAGCGCACCCCGGCCATGAGGAGCGGCGGCATCGACTCGATCGCGAGCAGGATGCCGAGGTAGGTCGAACCCCAGATGATATAGAGCGCCGCAAAGGCGGCGATGATCAGGAGTTTGCGGGGTGCCGGCGCCGGGCCGCTCACGAGAAGCGGTCTTCCGTCCACGGATCGGCCGTGTTGCTGTAGCCGCGCACTTCCCAGAAACCGAGTTTGTCCTCGGCGGCAAACTCGATCGTCTTGACGAACTTCGCGCCCTTCCAGGCATAGAGCTTGGGGAGGATGACGCGAGCCGGCCCACCGTGCTCGCGGGTGACGGGTTTGCCGTCGAATTTCGTCGCGATCAGGACGTCGTCGTCGAGGCAATCGGAGAGCCGGACATTGGTCGAATAACCGTCGTAGCTGGTGAAGAGGACGTGCTCCACCTCCGGCTTTGGCCTAACGAAATCGACGAGGGTAAAAAAAGCGACCCCGCTCCAGCGGCAGTCGAACTTGCTCCAGGTCGTGACGCAGTGAAAATCGCTCACGTCCTCGAACTGCGGGAGGGCGTTGAATTGTTCCCAGGAAAAAGTCTGCGGATTCTCGACCAGCCCGCCGACCTCGAGGGTCCATTCGCCTAACGAGATCTCCGGGCGCACCCCGAGATCGAGGACGGGAAAGCCCGGCGTGAGATGTTGCCCAGGCGGGAGCCGGCTTTCCGAGCGGACGGACGGCTTGGCTTTCCCGCTCATTTTGCGGGCCCAGCGTTCCTTGCGCTCGGTCAGACTGTTCTTGGCCGCCATGGATAGTCGTTAGGCCAGGCCGGGATCACCGATCCCGGCTACAACGTCTGGGCCTTGATCAGGCGAATGGCGTCGCGCAATTCCGCCGCGCGCTCGTAGCGTTCGCCCTGGATGGCGCGTTCCATTTCCCGCTCCATCACTTCGAGCTTGCTCAGCGGACGCTTCGCCCGCACTTCCTCGAGCCATTCGTCGAGAAAGGCGAGTTCCGAGCTCTTCGCTTCCAGCTCGGGAAAGGCGGATTGCTGGAAGAATTCCGTAATCCGGTCGCGGCCCTTTTCGATTTCGCGAATGGCGTCGGCGAACTGCCCATCGGCGAGCAGAATCGAGACGCGCGCGCGCGTGTTCATCATCAACACGTAGGGGCGAAATTGTTGGAAACTCCAGACCAGATCCTCCCGCTCGCTGTGTTCGTCGACAAAGGTGAAGAGATCGAGATTGCGCTGGGTGTCGCGGATGACGCTCTCGTATTCTTCGATCTGAAAGAGGCTGAGGTAGCGGTGGTAATATTGGATGCCTTCCTGCTGCAACTCGCCGCATTGCTCGGTCGTGAGTTCGTATTCTTCGCCGCGCTCGGCCGCGCGGACGGCGCGACGCTGGTGGTAAACGAGGTAGGACTCACAGTTGTGCGGCCGCTGGCCGTCGGGGCGGCCTTCCATCTCCATCTGGAGCAGGCCGAGATCGATCCGAAGCTGCAATTTTTCCCGGCCATCGAGACCCGGAACTTTCCGGACCTTGATCGCGCCAGATTCATGCGGCCAGTCTTTCAGGAGGCTGTTTAAGTCGAGGCTCATCGCAGGGAAACAATCGAGTCCGAGGTTGCTTTGTCAACGCAGGGCGGGATTGCCAGTGACGACGCGCGCGCAGAGAATGCGGGCGATGGAGCAGGAGATCGACGCCTTTATTCGCTTCCTCGCGGTCGAGCGCGGTCTCTCGGAAAATTACCAGCTCTCGACCCAGCGATCGTTAGGCGAATTCGCCGCCTGGTGCGCCGCCCGGAAGCAGATTACGCAGCCGCGCCAGGTCGGGCTGCCCTTGATCAGCGAGTACCTCGCGGAACGAAAACGCGGCGGTCTCTCCGCCTCCTCGATCAAGCTCATCGTCGTCGCGCTGAAGATTTTTTTCCGGTTCGCGACCGCGCAAGGATTTGTCGCGAAGGACCCGACCGATTCCTTAACGCTGCCGCGGATCGAGCGTTACCTGCCGGAGACGTTGAACGAGCTCCAGGTCGAGCAATTGCTTGAAAGCGTCGATGGCCGGGCGCCGCTCGGCCTGCGCGACCGGGCCATGCTCGAGCTGCTTTACGCCAGCGGGCTGCGCATTTCGGAACTGGCCGGGGCGAAATTGGAGAATCTCAACCTCGAGGAAGGGATGGTTCGGGTGACCGGGAAGGGAAACAAAACTCGCTTGGTGCCGGTCGGGAAAAAGGCCTGCGCGGCGATCGCGGTTTATCTGGCGGAGGAGCGTCCCCGCCTGGTCAAGCGACGGACCGGGAGCGAGGTTTTTCTTTCCGTCCGGGGCGGCCGCCTAACGACAGTGCGGATCTGGCAGATCGTGAAGGCGGTGGCGCGGCGCTCCGGGCTGGAGACGAATATTTATCCGCACCTGCTCCGGCACAGTTTTGCCACTCATTTGTTAGGCAATGGCGCCGATCTCCGCATCATCCAGGAGCTGCTGGGGCATGCGGATATTTCGACCACGCAGGTTTACACCCATGTCGACCAGCAGCGCCTGAAGGCGGTGCACCACAAGTTTCACCCGCGCGCGTGACTGTAGACGTTTCGCTCTGCGAAACGCGGGGGAAAGCGTCTCTGTGAGAGCCGCCAAGCGCACGTCCGCGCCTCCCAGAGGGAGGCGTCTACAGCGCTTATTTACAAAAGAGCGCGACCGACGCGGTGTAACCGTGCAGGTAACTGGCGTTGCCAATCGGGCCGATCTCGCCGTTGCAGAAAAAGCCCGCGCTCGGGACCGGGACCGAAAATTTCCGCGAGCGTCGCGGCGTCGTGATTCGGCACGCCGAAGAAGCGGTGGCCGCGCCCGTTGCAGGAAAAAACGAGCGAGGCGAAGGGCAGGCATCCTTCCAGTTCGTTGTTTTTCGCCAGCTCGACGAGGTCGGCATGGGCGGTGATTTTGTCGCGCAGTTGGTACTGCAGGGTTTGTCCGGTCCGCGCGCGCGCGCCGATCGCGACCGCGCCGGTTTGCGGATCCGCGCCTAACAAATTGCGAACAAGAAAATCGCCGCGTTTCAAATCGACTACATACTCGGAGGCGGCGAGGCCGGCGAAGAGATTGCCGCGGGCGCGTTCTTTTTCGTCCTCGGAAAGGGCATTGAAGGTTTCGCTCAGGACCTGGTAGGCGGGGCGCGAACCGAGGGCATAAACGAGATTTTCCTCGGCCTGGGTGATGGTGAACGGCTCCCCCACCGGCTTGCAGCCCTGGCTGACGATGGTGCGGATTTTTCCGCCTTTGACCGCGAGCGCGAGGACGGCGGCGTCCACCACTTTGCCGTCGAGGATGAGCGCTTTTTCGCCGCCTTCGGTGCTGCCGCTGGCCAGTCCGCCGATGCTTGGTGCGTCGGGAAAGGCGACATTCCATTCGTTCAGCCAGCGCTCCAGGTCCGGCGCGGTCGGGTTGGCAAACACGATCCAGGAATCGACCTCGTCCGGACCGATCCCGCTCTCCATTTGCCAGTAGGCCGGGCCGGTCGATTCCTCGATTTGCTCGTTGGAAATAAGAACCGGCGTCAGCTTTGTCTCGGGCAGGCTGAGGAGGAGCAGCGACATCCCGGGGGCGCCTTCGGCTTCCTTGTTCCGCCCGATGAGGCCGGCCCCGAGCGAGCCGACCAAAAGCGGAATGCGGCCATGCAGCCTAACGAGATCGAGCACCTCGTTAATCTGCGGGAGCCAGCTGGCGGAGAGAAAAAGGAAGCCGCAGGTGGGCTGGCCACCGCATTCCTCGAGCGCGTCCTTGGCCGCCTGGATAACGGCGCTTTCCTGGAATTCACCCAGGATGAGACGGGAACCGGCGCACGTTTCCATGCAAGGAGATCGTCGATGCCCGGGGAAAAGTCGAGCGGTCGCGGGCGGTTCGCGGCCCGGCGATTTAGTGCGAGACTGCGCCGATGAAGAAGCTGGTCGCAGTGCTCGTGATCGCGCTCCTGGTCGCGGCGACAGTCTGGATCGTGGTGCGGGTGCAGATCGCGAAACGCCTCGCCACCGTGCCGTCGCTCCTGCCGGAGACGACTTTGATCCTGCTCGAGGCGCCGGATTTGCAGAAGACGCGCGCGGAATGGCGCGCGAGCGACCTCTCCAAGATCTGGCGCGAACCGGCGGTGCAGAGTTTCCTCCAGAAACCGCTCGGGCAGCTGCCGGATCGCGCCGGGCGCCGGACGCTGGAGGAATTTCTCGCGCTCGGCCCCAAGAATAGTTTCGTCGCGTTGACTTCGCTCGAGAAAAACGAGCCGAAGTTGATCGGCGGTTTTCATTTCGACGTCACCCCGGAGAACGCGCGGGAGTTTATCGGGCGCCGGGAGGCGGAGTTGCTTGCAAGAACGGGCAACGCGACTCGCGCCACCGTCGTCTACGAGCAGCACAAGATCGAGACGGTGACCGTGGCGCAGTTTGTCTTCGCCAGCGTCTACGCCGGCCAGTGGTATTTCGCCTCGAACGATGTCGCCTTGCTCAAGACCCTGCTCGATCGGGTCGATCACCGGAGCGACAAGGCGAAGGGAACGCTCGAGCAAAATGCCCTCTTCGCCGCGGCCATGAAACATTTGCCGCGCACCTACGCCGGCATGGTCTTCCTCAATCCCCGGCCGTTTGTGGAAAAACTTTTGCCTCTCGTGGCGATGACCGGGCAATCGGTCCCGATGCATCAGCTGGAGCGGCTCCGGCAGGTGCAGAGTGTGGCGTCGGCGGTGGGGTTCGAGAACGGGAAAATGCGCGAGACGGATTTCGTCGCGATGCCGCAGGTCAGCGCGGGCAAGAAATTGCAGCGTCCGCTTCTCGGCGCCGCGGGCGCGAGCACGTTTCTCTACACAAATTCGCGGATCCACTGGTCGGAGAACCTCCTCGCTTCTTCGTCGCCGGCGGCAATGGGGGTGCCGGCGCTGGTGCGGCAGTTCACCGCCGAGATGACGGCGCGCGGAATTTCCCTGGAAGACCTGCGCCAGGCCTTTGGCGAAGAGCTCGAAATCGTCGGCGACTGGCCGGGCGATGCCCGCTGGCCGACCCTGCTCGCGACTCTGCCGGTGAGCGACGGGGCGCGCGCGAAAAAAATCGCCGAAGCGCTGACCTCGGTCGAAATCGCCGGGACGCCCTGGACGCGGACCGAAAAAAATGGCGCGACCTTTTACAGCGTGCAGCCTTTTGGCGGATTCGTGCCGGTCCATCCCGCGATTGCGGTTTCGGACAAGTTTCTGTGCGCCGGGTCCGATATCGCGCAGGTGGAAACGGCGCTCGCCCGTCTCCTCCAGCCGCCGCGGGAGTTGGAGAAGAGCGCGCCTTTTCACGACGCGGCCATCCGGGTGCCGGTCGGCGACACGGCTTTCAATTATGTCGACACGCGCCTGCTTTACGAACGGGTCGACGCCGCGGTGCGCCCGTTCCTGCTCATGGGCGCGGCCTTGTATCCTGCTTTGGGGCGATCGGTGGACCTCTCCAAACTGCCGCCGCCCGAAACCATCGCGAAGCACCTTTCCCCGATCGTGATGTCCCAACGCTACGATGGCGATGGCTATGTTACCGAGTCGATCGGCCCGGTTACGTTCCGCCAGGCGACCATCGGGGTGGCCGGCGCGGTCGCCGGATTGTTCATCTATTTCAGGGAAGGTTTGCCGGCAGGGATCCCGTGGTCGAGCGCAACGCCCGACCCGGCGCCAACTCCGGAGCCGACTCCAGAGGAATCGCCCACCGTTACTCCGACGCCGAGCCCAATTTAGGCGAAAAAACGACCGCCCCGGGCGCGACATTGCGACGCACTAAAAAGGTAGGCGAAACGCCGGTCACTTTTTCGCGTAACTCACAATATCCTGCTGCGGAATTTTAAAGATATGTTAGACTTGGCGCCCTATGGCCATCCTTAAAAAGAACGCTTTTTCACGCCGTGTACCGGATCTCGTTACGGAAGAACTGGTTGCGGTCCTTTCCCGCCGGGCATCGTTCGAATTCAAACAACTTTTTGAGATTTTGCATGAGAATCTCCGCGCCCGGAATGCGGCCAGCGGCGGCGAGGAAATGCTGCGTCTGCGCGCTTACGAGAAGCTCCAAAACCTGGTCGCGCGCGGGATGGTGAAGAAGACGGGTAAGAAATACAAAGGCTTGCCCTCGGCCCTGGCCAAGGCCCTGCTTCCTCCGAACGGGCATATTCCGACGGCGGCAACCCGCTAGTTTCCCACCCGGCGCCAACCCGGTTCGCCGCAGGAACATGATCCACGAATACATCCCGATCCTCCTCCAGGCGCTCGTGGCCATCGGCTTTGCCGCCGGCGCTTTGATCGTCAGCGTCTTGCTCGGCAAATACGGCCGACGCACCCGGACGAAGGATTCGGCCTACGAATGCGGGATGGTGGCCGAAGGCGAAGCGCAACCGCGCTTCAGCGTGAAGTTTTATCTCGTGGCGATGCTCTTCATTCTTTTCGATCTCGAGATCGTCTTCATGTATCCGTGGGCGGTGGTTTATCGCGAGGCGGTCGCGCAGAGCCAGGTCATTCTCTGGAGCATGCTGAGCTTTGTCTCGATCCTCATGGTCGGGTATGTCTATGCGCTGAAAAAAGGCGCGCTCGACTGGAAAAAATAGCTCCGCCCGATCCTCCCGGCGCGAATTCCAAGTGCAGCTGACCCGCGGCGATTCTCGCTTGCGCCGCCATCGGGCAACGCCTAATTAGCTATCCGCTCATGGTTCACCACATTGGCCTCTATAAATTAAAGCCGGGCATCACGCCGGAGGAGACCGAGGAGATGATGATGAATGCGCGCATGCAGCTGCTCAAGATTGACGAGGTCCTGAGCATCAAGTGCGGGAAGCGGGTCGATCCCAAGATCCCCTGGCCGTTTTTCATCGCGATCGATTTCGAGTCGATGGACAAACAGGCGATTTTTCGGGAGGACCCGATCTACATCAAGTTTGTCGAGGAAGTGATCAAGCCCAAGACGTCGGAGTATCTCGCGTTGGATTATGAGATGGATCCGGGCAAGGACGTTAACCTTTCCTGAAAGCCGTCTGCTCCAGAGCGTTGTCATTCTGAGCGGAGCGAAGAATCTCTCACTATTTCCCTTTCACCCGCGACTCCGCCGCCAGAAATGGTCAGAAATTCTTCGCTCCGCTCAGAATGACAGGATTTTGAGACGGCTTCCGAGGCGTTTGGACGACTCCTCCTTCGACCGTAGACGTTCGATTCGTTTCCGGCCCTGAATTAAGATCCGCTCCGGGGTCTTCCGGATTTTGCACATGCAACTTGGTTACCTCTACTCGCGCTACCCGGTCCTTTCCCAGACCTTTTGCGACATGGAGATGCTGGAGCTGGAGCGGCGCGGTTGCGAGCTCGTGATCGGCGCCGTCCATCCGCCGCTGACCACTTTGCGGCACGAACATTTCCGGCGTTTTCGCGCCCCGGTTTACTACGCGCCGCCGGCGCCGGTGATGGCGCTCTGGGAGAAGGCCACCCGCGAGGCGGGACGCTGGCCGGCGGCACTGGTGGAACGGCACGAGCGCAAATATGGGGCGGAATTCAAGGCCGCGCTCCGGGCCCGGAACGCCTCTTATTTTGCCGGACTCTTTACCCGCAAGGCGGTCCGCCATTTTCACGTCCATTTTGCGAATCGCGCCGCACACACGGCGCTTTTCGTGAAGGAAATCTCCGGCATTCCCTTCAGCATCACGGCGCACGGGCAGGATTTTATGTCGGACCTCGGGCAGGACGATCTCCTGCGCGAGATTTGCAACGCGGCGGAGTTTGTCGCGGTCGAGACGGACTACAGCCGCGCTCTTCTGCAGGAACGCTGCCCGGAAGCGGCGGAGAAAATTCACCGCGTCTACAATGGGCTCGACCTCGCGAATCTGCCCGCGCCCGCGGAAGAGGCGCGGCCGCCCGGGCCGACGACCATTCTAAGCGTGGGGCGGCTGGTCGCGTTCAAGGGATTTGAGATTCTGCTCGAAGCCTGCGCCGAACTCGCCCGGCGAGATTTCGATTTCCGCTGCGAGATCGTCGGCGACGGCCCGTTGCGCGAGAAGCTGGAGAAAATGGTCGCGGATTTGAATCTCGGCTCGCGCGTCGAGCTCTGCGGCTCGCTTTCGCAGGGCGATGTTTATGCCAAACTTCGCGCCTGCGACATCTTCGCGCTCGCCTGTGTGGTGGATGCCGAGGGGGCAAGCGACGTTTTCCCGACGGTAATCATGGAGGCGATGACCTGCGCAAAACCTGTCGTCTCCACCACCCTGGCGGGAATTCCGGAGTCGGTGGTCGACGGGACGACGGGTCTGCTTGTACCGCCCCGGGACGCCCCCGCGCTCGCCGCCGCGCTGGAAAGATTGGTGCGCGATCCTGAACTGCGGACGCGCCTTGGGCGCGCCGGGCAGGCGCGCATGACGAGCGAGTTTAATGTCGCCAGGACGGTCGAGCCGTTGCATGCACTTTTTGCGGATTGCCTCGCGCGATCGCCCGTTCCCCACCCGGCCGCAGCTCCCGTCGCGAAGGGAAAACAGACTGCTTACCTGATCGATCGCTGGCCCGATCCGGATCTTCCTTTCCTCGAAATGGAATTGCGCGCGCTGCAGCGAAATCGTGTGCCGCATGTTGCCTTCGTCATGCACGCGCCGGTCGTGTCGGAATTGGAGGACAGGACGAACGACCTGGCCCTGCAGTTCGAGTATTTGCCCGATGCGATGGTGCTGGAAGCGGAGTGGCAGGCGGAGGGTTCCTCCCTCCGCGAGCTCGAGGCATTGCGCGCGAGCCAGAAACATCGCGCCCCGTCCGATCTTTTTCTGGCCCAGGCGCGTTGCGCTCTGGCCTTGCGGAGATTATTCCGCCAGCACAACATCGGGCACGTGCACGCGACCAGTTCCCGAACATTGTTAGGCGCAGTGATGTTAAACCAGCTTCTGGGCCTGACGGTCAGCGCCGCAATCGAGCGAAAGCCGATCCTTTCCGAGCCGGTGCTGCGGGAGGCGCTCGAGCATTGCGTCGGCGGGCGGAGCGGCGATCGCGAACTGGTCGCTCGCCGCGGCAGCGGATTCATTTTCGACCAGACACTCGGCCAGCCATTCCTCGAAAAGATCGCCCCTTGGCTGACCGGGAAAGCAAAGACCGAATCGACCGGCGAGCGTTCTTTTTGGCAGGCCTGGTCGGAGCGGCTCATCGGTTGGACGCGCGCCTTATGAACAAGAAAGCCATCATTCTCGCGGGCGGCGCCGGCACCCGGCTTTATCCGCTGACCAAGATCGTCTGCAAACAGCTCCTGCCGGTTTACGACAAGCCGATGATTTGTTACCCGCTCGCCACTCTCATGCTCGGCGGGCTGCGCGAGATTCTCATCATTTCGACTCCCAAGGATGTGCCGATGCTGCGCGATTATCTCGGGGACGGCTCCCACCTCGGCCTCCAGTTGGAATATGCGGAGCAACCCGAGCCCAAGGGGATCGCGCAGGCTTTCCTCATCGGCGCCGATTTTGTCGGCGATCGCGGGGCGGCCCTGCTCCTCGGCGACAACATTTTTTATGGGAAGCTCGATTTCTTTCGGGACGCGCTCGAGATCGAAAAGGGGGCCTGTATTTTCGGCTACCAAGTGCGGGATCCGGAACGCTACGGGGTGGTGGAGTTTGGGCCCGATGGACGGGTCATCAGCCTCGAGGAAAAACCGAAGAAGCCGAAGAGCCACTACGCAGTTCCGGGACTTTACGTTTACGACAAACAGGTGGTTGAGCTTTGCCGGAGCCTACGGCCGTCCGCGCGCGGCGAACTGGAAATCACGGATCTGAACCTGCTTTACCTCCAGCAGAACTCCCTCCACGTCCGCCTGCTCGGCCGCGGGATGGCCTGGCTCGATACCGGCACCCAGACGAGCCTGCTCGAGGCGGCGAATTACATCGCCACGATCGAGCATCGCCAAGGGCTCAAGGTGGCTTGTCTGGAAGAGGTCGCGCTCCGGTCGGGGTTTATCGATCACGCCCAGATGGAACGGCTGATCGACCGGGTGCCCAAGGGCGAATATCGGGATTACCTCCGCCTCGTCGCCGAAGAAGAGCTTTCGTAGCCCCGGCCCACAGAGAGGGCCCGAGCGACCCGCGCGGGCCGACCGGATTCGCCGGTTCCTCCGTTATGGAAATTATAATAGACGGCATGTGGATTGCTCCCCTCATAGACAAGAGTGATCACGCTTTCCCGCCGCTATTCCAAAGATGCGTTCACCCTCACCGAGGCCGCGATCGCCATCGCTCTCATCGCCATCACCATGACCGCCGTGCTGATGACGATGAGTCGCCTGAACGAGTCCGCCAGCGTAGCTCGCAACTCCACCGGAGCCTCGGCGGTCGTGCAAAACCAGATCGACCTGATCCTTTCCGACGGCCCGTTCAATCCCCAGAAGACGAATGAAAATGGCACCCCGCAGATTCCGCCTGAGCTAGTCGTCGGGACGCACGTTACGAACAACGTCCCGATCTATCGCGAACCGACGACCGGAATTGTCGTCTCCGGCACGATGACGACCACGGTCGTCGACATGAGCACCGTGGTGGGCGGAATCACCATGCCGCTTTACCGGGCGGTGATCAGCGTGACCTACAACTATCGCAGCCGCAATTACACTCTCACTCGCAGCACCCTGAGGGCTTCGGACATATGACATTGAAGACGACCGCGCGGCGCGGCGCGACACTTCTGGAGCTAAGTATCGCCATGGGCTTGATCGGCGCCGTAGGGCTTTCGATCTACTCCATGCTCAACGTCGGGATGATCCTCGGCGCGAAAAACTCCGCCGTGAATACCGCGCACCAGCAAGCCCGCGTCGCGATGCTCCAGCTCGTTCAGGACATCCATTCCGCGGTTTCCCTGCCCGCCCTGACCGACGCCAACTCGGTGCCGATCGGGAACCCGACGCCGGGCACCAAGGCGGCAGGAATTTCCTTCCAACTTTGGGCTGGCGGACCCTACAAGATCTGCGCCGATGCGACTGCAACGTCCGCGGTCGTGCAGATACAGTTATTGGCCGGAGATGTCATCCCGCAGGTCGGTCAAAGGCTGATTGTGAAGAGCCATCAGATCGAGCAGGACATCACGGCAGTCACCGATCTCGGCGGCTCGAAGTATGACGTGACGGTCGCGGCTCCCCTCGGGGTGGCGATCGACGGAACCCAGTCGCCGACCTTCTATAACATCCCCTGTTTCATCGCGGACCGATGCTCTTACGTAGTCAAGAACGGCGCGCTGGAATGGCACGGTCCGACGCAGAAGAAAGCCTTTGCCATCCTGGGGAACGACATCATCAGCCCGACTCCGTTTTCCTTCCCGAGCACGCCAGGAGGCGCCCTCTATTACCGCTTCGTCGCCGCGATCGATCTTTCTACCGCTGATACCAAGTCAACCAATCGCGGCTTCAAGTCGGCCAACATTCTTCTGAATGGACAGGTACCGATGCGCGCCCGGCTTACCACCTACCAATGAATCGCAGGCTTAACTCAGAGGACGAAGGCTCCGCGCTCATCGTTGTTCTCTCGATCATTGTCACTCTGACAGTCACGGTTGCCGTGGCCATGGAGTATACGACCACCATCCGGCACCACGTGCAGAGAAGCGACGCTTTCCAGACCGCGATCTCAATCGGAGACGGCGTCCTCGAGCATGCCTTCTCTCATTGGCGCGAAATCTGTCGCAGTAACACGGACGCTTCCCTGCATAACAGTTCGTTTCAGGACATTCCGCTTCCCACGCAAACGCAGTTTCCAAACGTGGAAAACTTTTCCGCGCAACGAACGGCGGCCGACCTGACGCAAAGCCAGGCACCGACTGTCTCGAACTTCCAGGTCCTGGCGGTCGATCCCCAGTTGCGGCCGGTGAGCAGTGGTTCGCCGCTCGTGCCGGCCATCGGACAATCGCCCGTGACAGCGACCTACAGCTACCTCGGTCAGGCGGATGTAACCCTGCCGGTCCTGGGAGGCAAAGTTACGGCCAGGGTCCGCCGCGTTTTCCAGAAGGAGCAGCTCTCGCCTTGGAACTGGGCAATCTTCTATGTGGATCCCCTCGAGATCCATCCCGGCGCCTCGATGAATGTGACTGGCTGGGTGCACACGAACGCGAGCCTATACACTGGACACAACCTCCTCACCTTCCAAAGCAAGGTGACCTATGGAACCGATTGGATCATCGGCTTCCGGCCGGGCGACGCGCGCGCACCCGGCGGCAGCAATCCGGAAACGCCCACTTCACCCAACTATCCGGCCAACCTGCCTCCAGCCTTCGACGTTTCGCACCAGCCGTTTGGATTGGACGCCACTCGTATCTTTACCACGACCGATGGCAACCCCAACAATGACAGTTACCATGAACTCATCGAACCACCGACCGCCGGCTATGTCGATCCCCTGGCGGGCAAGCGCTATTATGACCAGGCTGGCGTTAAGATTCTGATTGATTCGAGCAACAACATCACAATCAAGGACCAGAGCGGTAACACCCTGACGGCTGCGAGCCCCGGGATTGGCGGCGTGATTTATTCGACCTTTAAGAACGCGATCACGACCAATCAGAGTATCCAGGACAACCGGGAAGGCGCGTCCGTTCGCCTGGCCACCCTCGACATGGGAGCGGTCAGCAGTAAGATTCGCGACGGCACGCTCGCTCCCTTTAACAACCTCATCTACATCAGCGATACCAGCGCGAGTCAGACCGGTGGGAGCCCGAAGCGGGGCATTCGCCTGAAGAACGGAGCGATCATGCCCGACAACGGAATTACGGTGGCGAGCGCAAATCCCGTCTACATCCAAGGCGACTACAATACCGGCGGAAGTAATCCGCCTTCCAACTCGGGCGACTACAGCAAGCCGCAGGTGAACGGCTACACGCGCAAGCCATGTGCTGTGGTGGCCGACGCCGTGAATATTCTTTCCAATGCCTGGAATGACTCCAATTCTTCCTCGAGCCTGAGCTCACGCGTCGCCAGTAATACCACGATCAACACCGCCATTGTCTCGGGCATTGTTCCCAGCGTAAGCAACTATTACAGCGGCGGGGCGGAAAACTTTCCCCGCTTTCTCGAAACTTGGAGTGGTAAGACGCTGACCTATTACGGATCGATGGTGGAACTTTACGCGAGCCGGCAATCAATCGGCCGCTGGGGCAGTTCGAACGTTTACAATCCTCCGCAGCGCCAATGGTTCTTTGATACCAACCTTCAGATCTTCACGCCTCCCGGCTCTCTTCCGGTCTTCAGTTATACGAAAGGCCGGTGGTTTCTGGCACAATGAAATCTTACACAACTTCCTCTTCCGCTCGCTTCTTTACTGTCGCCGCTCTGGCGCTGAGTGGGATCCTTCTGGCGCCGGCCAGTCGCGCTAATTTGGACCTCTCTCCACAGCCGGATTCGTTTGAACTGGACGGAATCACGATGTCGCAACTGGCATTTAACACTGGAAACAGAACCAAGGCGACTTATCAGCCGCCGCGAGCCTGGAAATACTCAGGCGGCCGCGATTTTCTGGAATTGCAGCCGAGTGATGTCGCGCAGGTGAAAGCGAGAGTGAGCAAGTCACCAGCAGGCCCGGCGCCTTCCTTCGACGCGGAAGGCCGCAAGCGGTTTACCGAAAAAGTCATCGCATCGCTTCCCGACGGAAGCGAACAGGTTAAGATCCTCGCCGAAGAGTTAAATCCGCTTCAGATCAACGGAAAACAGACTTACCTTGTCGAGTTGAGTTACGTTTACTACGGCGAGAGATTTGCCTGCTACTCGCTCTTTCTCGAACGCGCGCCTGAAATGCTTACTTTCCGCCTCAATTGCCGGGAATCGAATTATCAGGCGCTGCGCGAGGAATTCCATCGCAGCCTCTACAGTTGGCAAAACCTCTAGGAACAGCCTGGAGCAGTTCGGAAAGCCTAAGAACCCTTCTCCGCCGTCTCCGGTGCAGGCTGGTCGCGAAGAAGATGGCTGGTATCGGCCAGTAGCCGGGTGACTGCGTCCGCGTCCGTGGCATCGTAGTAGCCCCGAATCATCCCGCTGCGATCGATCAGCACCAGGCGAGTGCTATGGATCGGGCCCTCTGCTCCGCCTTCCGCGGTCGCGAGTTTGAATCCTTCGCGAGATAACCGGTAGATCGTGTTCTTGTCCCCGGTCAGGAAATGCCAGCGGCCAGGCTGAGCATCCAGTTTGGCGGCATATTCTCGTAATACCGCCGGCGTGTCATGTTGCGGATCGACACTGAATGAAACCAGCTTCACGTCGGTGTCCCGGAGCGGTTTTTGTAAGTCTCCCATCCGGCTGCTGATCAGGGGACAGGGTCCGGGACAAGTGCTGTAAATAAAGTCTGCAATCCAGATTTTGCCTAACAACTGTTGGGAACCATAGGACTCCCCATTTTGATCGACTAGTTGGAAGGCGGGCACGATCCCAATGTGGGGAAGCTCTCGGCTGGAGAGCCGTTCCACCTGGGCCTGGCGGAGGTAAAGGAGGACGGCGGCGGTCACGAGGGGGATGAGAATGAGCGTGGCCTTCCAGGCCAGGGCGCGCCACGAGAGGGGGGCGCGAGTCGGTGCGAGAGTGGTGGCGTGACTCATAGCTTGGTGAAGACCAGGGCGCCGAGCAGGAGCGGCAGGTAAATAATGGAGGCAAAAAACAGCTGGCGCGCGGTTGCCAAGGTCCGATGCAGTTGAAAGCGAAACGCCAGGCCAAGGAAAATCGCGCCTAACGAAAGCGCGATGGGGAGATAGAGCAGGGAAACGATTCCAAACCAAACTGGAGTGATGCTCGCAACAAGTAAAAGCACGGTAAAGAAAACGCTTTGGCGTCCGGTCCGCGCCCCTTCCACGTCGCGGCCGGAAAGCATGACGAAACCGGCCCGCGCGTAATCTTCCCGGTACATCCAACCGATGGCGAAGAAATGCGGCAACTGCCAGAAGAAGAGGATGGCAAAAAGTGTCCAGGCCGGCGGCGCCAGATCGCCCCGGGCCGCGGCCCAGCCAATGAGCGGCGGGAGAGCGCCCGGCATGGCGCCGACGAGGGTGTTGGCGGTGCTGATCCGCTTCAGCGGCGTGTAGGCGAAGAGATAAATGCCGATCGTGGCGCCAGCCAGCACGGCGCTGAGGAGATTGACCGCGAGCGCGAGGTAGAGAACGCCGCCGGCTCCAAGGAGGGCGCCGACGATCAATCCCTCTCGCGGCAGCATCCGCCCGGATGGGATCGGGCGCATCTGCGTGCGAACCATGATGGCGTCAAACTTGTGTTCCCACCATTGATTGAGCGCGGCCGCGCCGCCGGCGGCGAGGGCCGTCCCGAAAACCGCATGCACGAGCGCGATAAAATCCATCGGTCCGCGCCAGCCGACATAAAAACCGACGGCCGTCGTGATGAGGACGAGGAAGGTAAGCCTCGCTTTGACGAGCTGGGCGAGGTCTGCCATTGTCCAGCCCCTTTCGAGCGGGACGGCGGGTGGTTCGATGACGGCGGCCTTCATCTTGCGCTCATCTCCACGAGGTCCGGTCTCGTAACGAAAGGCGCCGCGGCGGGGTCCGCCTGCCGGAGCCGCAACAGGGTGGCCGAAATGACAATCGCGGTCGCGAAAGTAAGGGCGCCGACGGCGACGTGCGCGGTCGCGATGTCGGCGGCTTTATTACTCCAGATCGTCCAGGCGCCGAGGGTGATTTGCAGGATCACCAAACCGAGCCAAAGGTTGGCCAGTTTGGCCAGGAAAGAGGAGCCGTTTTTCTCCTGCCTAACGAGAAGCCAAAACGCCGCAATCGCCAACCCAATGATCGCAGCCATGAAACGATGCGTCATTTGCAGCCAGATCTGCCCGGCCGAGACCTCGGAGAGGGCCTGCGCATTGCGGGTCTCATTGATGTCCGCGATCGTTGCCGGATCGGTCGCCGGAATGAGCTGCCCGTAAGCCAGCGGAAAATCCAGAATCGAAAGATCGCGATGCTGGTGCCGCATCGTCGCGCCGAGCGCGAGTTGTCCGTAAATCAGAGCGGTGACGGTGAGCGCGAGAAGGGCGAGCGAACGCCGGGGAATGACCGTGACGCCCTGCGCGAGCCGGCGCCAGACCGGCGAGGTGGCGAGGGCGATGACGACGAGCAAACCGAGAAACGCCTGGGCGAGGCAGGCGTGGAAAATCCCGATCTGATCCTTCAGCAGCGTGACCCGCAAGCCGCCCAGAACGCCTTGGAGAATGACCGCGCCTAACGACACCCAGCCGAGCGTCTTGAGCCAGCGTTCGGCTTTGGAAAACGCGAGCCAGAACGCCAGGATGATGCTGAGAAACCCGATCCCGGAAGCGAGCAGACGGTGGGTGTGTTCAAAGAAAATCCCGCCGACCCATTGCGAGATGGGGAAGAAAAACATGTTGTAGCCGAAGGTCGTCGGCCAATCGGGCACGGCCAGCCCGACCCCCTTGCTCGTGACCATGCCGCCGCTGCAAATGAGCAACAGTGTCGCTCCGGCTAGGAACCAGGCAAAGCGATGGAGGAACGGATTCGTTTCTGCGGCGGGCGTGCGCATCGATGTGGGTTGAATCCGGCCCGGAGCCGGCCCCCTTTCTTAGCCGCCGTCCGGGTCCGCTGTTTTTGGTGCGCCCGGCGGTGCCACCGTGCCGGGAGTAGGTCCGACCGGGGGTTCGCCCGGGGGACGCTCCAAGGGAGGCGGCATGCTTTGGCCGCCGGAAAGTTCGACTCGTTCCTTCAACCAGGCTTGATATTCATCGGGCGTATCGACCACCACCATCCCCTTCATCGAGTAATGGCCCAGGCCGCAAAGCTGGCCGCAGACAACCTCGTAGCTCCCGGTCTTGATTGGCTTAAACCACATCGGGATGATCTGCCCGGGAATGGCATCCTGCGCGATTCGCATATCGGGCAGGCAAAAGTTGTGGATAACGTCCTTGGAGGAAAGATCGATGATGACATTGCGATCGACCGGGACGTGCAATTCTCCCAGCACCACGATGTCGTCCTTGGCCGCGGGGTCGGTGCTGTCCAGTCCGACTGCGTTCGAGTTGCTGATCAAGCTCACTTCGCGTCGCCCGAAGATCCCATCGGGGCCGGGAAGATGAAAATTCCAGCCAAACTGCTGCCCGACGGCGTGGACGAGGATGGCGTCTTTGTTTTCCGGAAAGGCATTGACCCGTTTCGCCCAGAGTGGAATGGCGAACCCGACGAGCAGGACCGCCTCGATCAGGACGACGGCAAATTCCAGGTGCGTGGAGATGCCGCTGGTCACGCCTTCATGATTCGCCACCGGATTGCGGCTCTTCCGGAAACGCCAGAGGACGAAAATGAAAAAGGCCGACCAGCCGACGAAAAGCGCGCCCATGAACCAGTGCGAAAACTCGATGATGTGATCGATCTGGTAGCCATGCTCGGAGGCGTTGGGCGGCTGTCCGAGAAATTGGTTGATGAGAGCCAGACTAATCATATTTCTCGAGGTCTTCGTCGATCAGTTGTTCGTGTGGTTCCAGCGGCACGCTGGAGAGGCGCCAGAGATGAATGCCGAACGCACTGACTCCGGCGAGGACCGACAGGATGGCGCCGAGCATGACCCAGATTGCGACCGCCATATTGGCCGTGGTCGCGGAATCCTTCGCCCCCATGCAGGTCGCGCAGGCGAGGGCCTGAACCGTCGGCACGACCAGCAGCAGCGTTAGGAAAAGGATGAGCTTGGCTTTCATCAGATGAGGCGGAGCCGTTTCATTTTACGCCAGAACCAGCAGCCATAAACAATCAGCCCGACCGCGACCGCGAAGGAAACGACGGCGCCGGAAGTGTAGGCCGAGGTTTCTGCCGCCTGGTTCACCCAGAGGCACCAGAGGCCGACCCCAAACGCGAGCAGGGTCGAGAAGGTGATGAAAATGATATGGAAAGCTTTGAGCGACATTTAGCGGGATACCGGATCGTACCAGGCGAGGTAGGTCAGCCAGAAAAGGGCGAAAACGAAGATGGCGGTGAAGATCAGGACTCGGTAGATCAGTTTTTTCTCGGCCGAGAGGTGCATGAAAATATAAGCGACCAGGCCGGCCTTCAGCGTCGCCACCACCATGGCGACGGCGATATTGGCCGACTGCGAACCAAAATCGACGTAGGAAAGGAAGACGGTGATACCGGTGAAGACAAGCAAGGTGGCCCCGACCAGGAGATACCCGCGGACGTGTTTGCTGACGTCATGAGAATGAGGCGCGTAATGCTCCGTCTCGTGTTCGACCGGCGCTGTCGTTGGCGGATTATTCATCGGTTAGAGCAGATAGAAGAGCGGAAAAACAAAGATCCAAACCAGATCGACAAAGTGCCAGAACAACCCCGCCACCTCAACCCGATTTGCGAGATGCTCCGGGTTCTGCCGGTATAATTTCGACCCGATCGGCAGCCAAAAGTAGATAAAGACCAGGACGCCCCCGAGCACGTGCAGGCCGTGCAGGCCGGTGATCGTAAAATAGGTCGCGAAAAAGGTGTTGTGCGAGGGCACGAACATCGTCGCCCGTTCCACGTCCGCCTTGTCGATGTGCGCGATCTTGTCCGTCGCGGGGACATAGAGAAAGTGCGGCCGATCCATCTCCGGATTCGTCGGGTCGGTGTAGATGGGATCGAGCCCGACTTCGTATTCCTTGATCTTGGGGTCGTGCAGCGCCTCGTGATTATGGAGGTGGCCGGTGATCTCGACCCGGGGCGGGAGGCCCTTGGCGAGGAGATGTTTGTTCCCGAGATACGGCTCGTACTTTTCCAGCGCGCTCGGCTTAATGTAGGCGCCGAAGTGGTGGAACTTCTGCGGCCATTCCGCATACAGCTTCACCACCAGGAAAAGGATGCCGCAGAGGATCGTGATCCCCATGTAGATCTTGTATTTCGTGAACTGCCGCATCTTCAGCGCAGCCCAGGCCAGCACCACCGTGACCGAGGAAGCGATCAGGACGGCGGTGTTCATTGTCCCGACGGGCACGTTGAGCAGGCCGTGCGGCCAATGGCCGGGCAGGGCGTCGAGCCGGAGGAAAATGTAGGCGGAGAATAATCCGCCGAAGAGCATCACTTCGGAAGCGAGGAAGAGCCAGATGCCGACCTTGGCATTCCAAAGGCCTGTATCCGGCCGGGCGGTGACTGTGTACGGAATTTCCATTGCTAAAAATCCCGTTAGTGGCTGAGCGACATGGTCGGCTCGTGCGGCGCCCGTTCGTTAGGCTGGACCGGCTCGGTCTGCATCGTGAAATCCTTCTCCCGGCCCGGCAGGCTGTATTCGTAAGGTCCGCGATAGGCGACCGGCGCGCTGGTGAAGTTGCCGTGCGGTGGCGGCGATGGCGCGGTCCACTCCAAGGTGGTCGCTTCCCAGGGGTTGTCGTCCACTTTTTCGCCGTGCTTGATGCTCCAGAAGAAATTGATGATGAACGGAATTTGCGCCAGGCCCATGATCCAGGCCGCCCACGAGATCGGGGTGTTCCATTCGAAACCGCTCAGGCCCCAGACCTTCTCCGAGGCCAGGGTCCAGCCCTGGCCGCCGTCGTACCAGCGCCGATGCATCCCGATCATGCCCTGCAGGAACATGGGCAGAAAAATGGCGTTCATGCAGATGAGCGAGGGCCAGAAATGCACCTTCCCCCAAAAGTCGTTCATCTTTCTCCCCGTCGCCTTTGGAAACCAATAATAAATCCCCGCGAAGACCGCGAAGATCGTCCCCGGTGCCACGATGTAGTGGAAATGCGCGATCACGTAATAGGTGTCGTGCAGGTACAGATCGGCGCTGTTGAAGGCCAGCGGAATGCCCGTCAGGCCGCCAATGCCAAACATCGGCAGAAAGGCGGTGGCGAAAAGCATCGGGACGGTAAATCGAATCGACCCGCCCCAGAGCGAGATGAAAAACGCGCTCAAGATAATGACCGACGGGATCGAGATGATCATCGTCGTCGTCTGGAAAAAGGCGCTCACCACCGTGCCCATGCCGGTCAGCCACATGTGGTGCGCCCAGACGATGAAGGAGAGAAATCCGAGCACCAGCGCCGCGAGGACGAGCGACTTGTAACCCCAGAGCGGCTTGCGCGTGTTGTTCGCGATGATCTCCGCGACAATGCCCATGCCCGGGAGAATCAGCACGTAAACCTCCGGGTGCCCGAGGAACCAAAAGAGATGCTGCCAGAGCAGCGGGCTGCCGCCGCCGCTGACCGAGACGGCCGCGCCGTTCACGACCAACCCGCTCGGGAGGAAGAAGCTCGTGCCCGCGATCCGGTCCATCAACTGCATCACGATGGCTGACTCGAGCGGCGGGAAAGCAAGGAGCAGCAGGAACGCCGTGACAAACTGCGCCCAGACGAAGAACGGCAGCCGCATCCAGGTCATCCCCTTGGCCCGCAGCTGAATGATCGTGGCGATAAAATTCACCGCGCCGAGGAGCGATGACGTGATCAGCATGATGAATGCGATCAGCCAAAGCGTTTGGCCGTTAAAAATCACGTGATACGTCGGCCCTTTGTCGGCGATATCCGCCAGCGGGGTGTAAGCCGTCCAGCCGCTTTTGGCCGCGCCGCCCGGGACGAAAAAGCTCACCAGCATGATGATGCCGCCGACGAGAAACGCCTGGTAGCTCGCCATGTTGATCTTGGGGAAAGTCATGTCCGGCGCGCCGATCTGGAGCGGAACCACGAAATTGCCGAAGGCGGCGAAAGCGATCGGCACGATCCCGAGGAAGATCATGATCGTGCCGTGCATCGCGCCTAACGAGTTGTAAAATTCCGGCGTCATCACGCCATTGGTCATGCTCCCGGGGCCGAGCGCGCGCTCGATCAGGTTGCCGATCACCGGCAGCACTTTGCCCGGGTAGGCCAGCTGCCAGCGCATCAGCATCATGAGGCAGAAGCCCATGAAGAGAAAAATCAGCCCGGTGATGAGGTACTGCAGGCCGATCACCTTGTGATCGGTCGAGAAAACGTATTTCTTCCAAAAACCGAGTTCGTGGTGCCCGTGCTCGTCGTGGTGATGATGCGGATCGTGACCAGCGTGCGAGACCGAAGAAGATGCGTCCATAAATGCGAAACTGACAGTCAGTATCGGGCGAAAGTTTTCAAGTGGAAAGACACAATATTCGTTCCGCCTTTCGTGCTGCCGCCGGACGCATCTTTCGCTCGCCCTCGCGATTGCGAAAAATTCCGAGAATTTCTCTTTCTCGACCAGCCACAGAAAAAATTCTCGACGCACGGCGGGAAATCCCGAAAAATGCGGGAGTTGCCCGGGAGGCAAACTTCCCTAACGGATTCGATGAGAGCTTTTCCCTTCCCGTCTGCCCGCCCGTCGAGAGATATCGCCGCATCATTTACGGCTCCCGGCAGGCTCCGGACGATCAGCGGGCAAATCGCCGCGATTTTCCTGCTCTTTCTCCCGCCGACGGAAGCCTGTGCCCAATCCGATGTCGATAGTTTCAATCCCGGGGCAAATACCATTGTCCGCAATTTCGCCGTGCAAACCGACGGCCGCATTGTGGTCAGCGGAGATTTCACGACCCTGGGCGGGGGCGGCATCGGCACCGTTACCCGCAATTTCATCGGGCGCCTGAACGAAGACGGCACCCTCGACCTGAGCTACAACCCGGGGGCGAACGACAAGATCCTCGCCATGGCGTTGCAAAGGGACGGCAAAATCCTGGTCGGCGGATTTTTCACCAGGATCGGCGGCGGTGGCCTGGGCACGACCCCGCGCAACTTCATCGCACGGCTCAACCAGGACGGGACGGTCGATGACACCTTCGATCCCGGCGCGGACGGCTTTATCTACGCCCTGGCGGTACAAGCGGATGACAGGATCCTGGTCGGGGGCGGATTTAACATGATCGGCGGCGGCGGTAGCGGCAATTCCCCGCGCAGCAAGATCGCGCGGCTGGCTGCTGACGGCACGGTGGAGGCTGAATTTAATCCCGGCGCGAACAGCGACGTCTACGCCCTGGTGGAGCAGGCCGATACAAGGATTTTGGTCGGCGGAAATTTCACCACCCTCGGCGGCGGCATAGTGCCTGCCGGGCGGGTCGGGCTCGGACGCCTGAATCCCGAGGGCACGATTGACGACGGGTTTAATCCCGGCGCGAATTCCTTTGTCCAAGTCCTGGCAGAGCAGACCGACGGCAGGATTTTGGTTGGAGGAAATTTCACCACCCTGGGCGGAGGTGGCACGGGCAACAACCCGCGCAACTTTATCGGCCGACTGGAAGCCAACGGGGCGATCGACCTGAATTTCGATCCGGGAGCAAACGGTCTTATTCGCGCCCTTACCATCCAGAAGGACGATACGATTCTGGTCGGCGGAGAATTCACCATGCTCGGCGGCGGCGGTGCCGGCACGGTCGCGCGCAGCAAGCTCGGGCGCCTCACGCCGGTTGGGACGACGGACGCGAGTTTCGATCCCGGGGCGAATGGCCCCGTTTACGGCTTCGCCGTGCAGCCGGACGACAAGATTCTCATCGGGGGAAATTTTACGACGCTCGGCGGTGGCGGCATGGGCACGAGCCCACGCAACGCTCTCGGCCGGCTCGGAGCCCCGGCCCCGCCGGTCATCCTCAGCCCGCTCAATGCCTCTGCCACGACGAATCTTTCTTTCAGCTACCAGTTTGAAGCCAGCGACGCGACCTCGCTGGAGGTGACTGACTTACCCGATGGCCTAACTTTTGATCCTGCACTTCGCGCGATCGTTGGCAATGCCAGCCGGGAGGGGACTTTTCAGGTTGGCTTGGTAGCGATTAACTCCGTCGGCTCTACCACGGCGACTCTCGTCCTTAACATTCAGCCTTTCCCAGCCGCGGGTCCGGTCATTAGTAGCGTCACCAGCGCGACTGGCCGGACCGGGAGTCCTTTTCGTTTTCAGGTCATCACCGTCGGCGGGTCCTCTGGCGTGCGCCTTAGCGCAACCGCTCTTCCGCCCGGCCTGACCGTCAATCCCGTCACTGGAGAAATCCTCGGGATAGTGACAGTGGACGGCAGTTACCTGGTCACTCTCTCGGCGACCGAGGCGGGCGTGACCAACACCGCTACTTTGCAGCTCACGTTCACCTCGGATCTAACCATTCCCGTTATCGTTAGCCCAAATAGCACCTTTCTTTTTCCTGCACTGCCTTTTAGTTATGCGATTGATGCGCCCACTCAGGGCGCCACCGACCCTGTCATTTACGCAGCGGTTGGTCCGCTGCCGGCGGGACTGGGTCTGGATTCGGTCGATGGTATCATCTCGGGCATTCCACAAGTCGGCCGGGGCTCGCAACCCGCGCCTGGGCTGGCTGGCGGAGTGGTGAGTAATGTGCAGCTTTTCGCCTGCAACTCGAGCGGGTGCGCTGCCCAGGGACTCTTTTTTCTCTACCCGACGGGCGCCGCGAATATCTCCACCCGGCTGAGTGTCGGAACTGGGAATGACGTGCTGATTGGCGGATTTATCACCCAGGGCAATGCGCCAATGCAACTGGTTGTTCGCGGGATAGGCGCCTCCCTCCCAGTGAACGGGTTTCTGGCTGATCCTTTTCTGGAATTACACAACGGTGCCGACACGATCGCGAGTAATAACAACTGGAAAGATAACCTGTCCGGCGGCAGCCAGGAGTTGGCCATCCAGAATACCGGGCTGGCACCGACGAATGACCTCGAGTCAGCCATCCTCGGCGTCCTCGATGCCGGAGCCTATACCGCAATCTTGAACGGGACGAACAATGGGACAGGAGTCGGTCTGGTTGAGGTTTATAACCTGGGTGCAGCCAGCATGGACGTCTCGAGTGAGGCGCACCTGGCCAACATCTCGACCCGGGGCAAGGTCCAGACCGGCGACAACGTCATGATCGGAGGTTTCATTAACCAGGGATCGGTTCCAATCAAAGTCCTGGTCCGGGGGATCGGTCCGGCGCTGACGGATTTTGGAGTCGCGGGGGCCCTGGCCAATCCAGTCGTGGAACTGCACAAAGCGGACGGGACGATCGTGATCAACGATGATTGGAAAGCGACCCAGGAAGCCGAGATCATGGCGACAGGGCTCGCCCCGAGCGACGATCTGGAGTCGGCGATTCTGCTCACGCTTCCGGTGGGGCTGGGTGCTTACACGGCGATCGTGAGCGGGGCCGGCGGCACGACCGGAGTAGGACTCGTCGAAGCTTATTTTGGCGACCCTTGCCTCGGGGCGTCCTGTCCCTGATCGCCTTATCGGAGGGCAGTACGGAACGCGAGTAAGGTGAAATTAGTATTGACAGAATAGAGAAGAATCCGCTGAATCGCGCTCGATTTCGTCACCCGACGTTTCAACGAATCTCCCCTACGGGCGGAAGTGAGCCCGGGGAACTGGACCTGCGCTGAGATTGCCGCTTGCCGCGATCGCCAGATCCACCTTCAACCGAATCAGCCGAAATGAAGCGAATTTTGTTTCGCAGCGCGGCGTTAGCTTCCGCTTTCGCGGGAGAGCGAACAAACGCTAACCCGGCCTTCCGGCGGCAGGCTCGACCTCTCTCTCCAGAACCCGCCGTCTTCAATCCATTTCCTGGACCGCACTAACAACCCAAATGCAATGAATGCTTCAATTAGGATTTCTCTCTTCCTCCGACTGGCGCTGGCCAGTTTGTGTATTTGTTTGACGTCTTTTAACGCCGCTCGCGCGGCCTCGATCGCGCTCGATCCCACCTTTAGCCCGCCGTTCTTTGCGGCGCCCAGTTACGGCACGCGAGTGACTCTCCTACCCGATGGCAGTTACGTCATGAACTTTAGCATCGATGCCCTGAACGACCAGCCGGCGGGCGCAATCATAAAATTCCTGGCCGACGGCACGCTCGACACGTCGTTCAAGTTCACGAGCGACTATGATTTCGTTGCGACCGCCGCCGCACTCTCTGATGGCCGGCTGATCGTCGCCGCGGAAAAGTATGTTTATGGGATGAAAGAATTTGCACAGCATATTCTCCGCTTGAACACCGATGGCTCCATTGATCCGACCTTTAACTCTGCCGACGCAACGACCACGCTGTCGGCGAATCCTTCTCCATACAACTTTAACGTCGAGGTCAGAACGATTGTCATCCAACCAGACGGCAAGATTCTGTTGGCGGGATTCTTTGGCGCTTTCGGTGGGTCTGCACATCCAGGAATCGCACGACTGTTGCCGGACGGAACACTCGACTCCGGTTTCGCACCGATAACGCTTCAGTTCGATCCCGGTGGACCCGGCCACGGGCTTTGGGCCAAACCTGCGATTCAAACAGATGGCAAGATTTTGATTGCCGGAGATTTTAACGGGCTAAATGGCGTGGCGGCCCCTGGCGTGGCACGGCTGAACTCCAATGGCACCCTGGATGGGACATTCAACGCCAACGGATTTACGCGCTTTTCCTTCAATTTTCCCATCCGCGGAGTCGTCGTTCAGACTGATGGGAAAATCATCGTTGGCGGCAAATTCAACGTGACCGGTGGCGCCCAAGGCGTGCCGCTCCTTCGTCTTAACAGCAACGGTAGCCTCGACCCGGCCTACGCTCATCCCACGATCAACTTCAATCGAATCCGTAATCTGGCCTTGCAACCCGATGGCAAGGCGGTCGCGCTTAGCACGTCGGTCTATCGTTTCAACATTGATGGCTCGCTGGATTCGACATTTAGCCAGCCCGTTCTCCTCGATACGAATAATAATCTCATCCCCCCCGAGGGTTTTACCCTCAACCTCCAATCTGATGGCCGAATTTTAATCGGCGGTTTGTTCAATGAGGTAGCGAATCCGACGGGACCGGCCCTTCCGAGATGGAGTGTCGCCCGCTTTAATTCTGACGGCACGCTCGATACGACCCATGCAACGTTTCACGAGACCGCGGCGAAAATGAACCCGACCAGTTTCGTGCGTCAGTTCGACGGCTCCACCCTGATCGCGGCTGAATTCACCACCTTACCCCTTGCGCCCGCCTTCCCGCACAGCTTTGGACGGCTGTTTGCTGACGGTTCTCTCGACCCGACTTTTGATCCGCTCGCGTTGTTACCTGAAAGCCCCGCTACGGCTTTGGGATTCGTTCTTCTGCCCGATGGAAACATTTTCGGGTTTGCAAACAGTGACGACATGAGCGGCTTCGGTTACGGCGTCCTTCTGCCCGATGGGAGGGTGGCTGATCCCAATTACGATGGCGACGATAGTGTGGTTTTTTCCAGTGCTCACCCGCAAGCAGATAGCAGGGTGCTGGTCTCCAGCTCCGACGCGCAAAGTGTGATTGATAACAAACAGCTCAAGCGGATCAAGACCGATGGATCACTCGATAGCTCGTTTCAACTGGACCCGAGCATTCTCGCCAACACCGTCCAGCGCGATGGGTTTGGGGTAATCACAAACATGGGGGTGGGCAACAAGATCGTCATGGTCGCTCCGGACGACAGTATCCTGTTTAGTTATCTTGCGGTTGACAGCACCTTTCGACTCGTGCGCCTGACCCCCGATGGCGCGATCGATCCGACGTTTGCTGCCGCCACGATTCCAGCGACCACCTTGCCTTTTCTTGCCGAAACGACTTCGGACGGGTCTGATGTCCCCGCACTGCAACCGCTCTCTCTCGGCTTCACGGACGCGTTACCACTTACGGGCGGGCAAATCGTAGTCACCGGAGATTTTGCCAGTTACGCTGGCGCCAACGCTCATGGCATCGTTAGGCTAAATGCCAACGGCACGGTCGACGCTTCCTTCCAGGCCGGGGGCGGCGCGCAATGGACCCAAACGACCGAGACCTCGACGCAACGCCCCAGCATCGACAACATTGAACTGCAGAACGACGGAAAGTTTCTCATCACCGGAACCTTCGAAGCCTTTAATGGCGTCGCGGCCCCGGGGATCGCCAGCCTAAATGCCAACGGGTCGCGCTTTGAATCCCTCGGGCGAATCGCCAGCCGGACGAAATTTGATAACTTTGGCTCTCGCACTGTGCTCGCGCGTCAACCGGATGGTTCGTTTCTTCTCGGTGGTCCGTATGCTCTGCCCGGCCAAACGGAGTCGCCATCCTTCATCCACATCGACAGCTTCGGCGGAGTGCCGATTATCGGCAGCCCGCTTATTGCGCGCGGCTTCGTGGGGCTTTCGTTCTCCTATCACACTGTCGCCAGTGGACAACCGACGAGCTACAGCGCCACCGGTTTGCCCAATGGATTGACGATCGACCCACAAACGGGCGTCATCTCCGGTAACGCGACGGAGGTCGGGACCTTTACGGTCGACATTGCTGTCACCAACGCAGAAGGCACCGTCCATGGCTCCCTCACGCTGGATATTCTCATTCCTCCTCCGCCTGTGATTATCAGTCCTCTGACTGCGTCCGGCACTGTTGGGTTACCGTTCAGCTATCAGTTCGAGGCCGATAATGCGGCCTCTCTGGCAGTCACCGATTTGCCCGCGGGCTTAACCTTCGACCCCGCGCTTCGTGCCATAGTAGGCCAACCCATAACTGAAGGGACTTTCCAGTTGGGACTGAGCGCATCAAACGCCGGCGGCACGGTCAACGCCAACCTCACCCTGACCCTCGAACCGCTTCCCCTTGCGGGACCGGTCATCATGAGCATCACAAGCGCGACTGGTCGGACTGGAAGGCCGTTTAAGTTCCAAGTGTCGACCAGTGGCGGGACCTCTGCGTCGCGCATCAGCGCCACCGGTCTGCCCGCCGGGCTGAACATTGATCCGGTAACCGGAGAAATCTCGGGCACGGTCACCGCGGCCGGAAGTTTCCTGGTGACACTCACCTCGACGGAGGCGGGCAACACGAATACTGCAACGCTGCAATTGACCTTCACGGACGATTCAGCAGTGCCGGTTATTGTGAGTCCAAATAGTGCCTTTCTCTTTCCCAACCTCAATTTTAGCTACACGATCACGGCGCCTACCTCAGATCCGTCGGATCTTATTACTTACTCCGTTGTCGGCCAGTTGCCGTTAGGATTGGGTGTGAACTCGACAACCGGTGTTATCTCCGGGGTACCTTTACTCACTCGCGCCTCGCCGCCCACGCCGTCGCTCTCCGGCGGAATCATCTCAAACGTGCAAGTCTTTGCCTGCAATTCGAAAGGTTGCGCCGCGCAAAGCATTTTCTTTCTCCAGCCAACCGGAGCCGCCAACATCTCGACCCGCCTGAGTGTCGGCACTGCTGCCGATGTGCTTATCGGCGGGTTTATTACGCAAGGCAATGCGCCGATGCAATTAGTGATCCGCGGAATTGGGCCCTCGCTTCCGGTGGCGGGCGTGCTCGCCAATCCCTACCTTGAGCTGTATAGCGGCTCAGCCACGATCGCAAGCAACGATAACTGGAAGGATAACTTGGCAGGCGGTAGTCAGGAGACGGCGATCGCGAACTCTGGGCTTATGCCGACGAACAGTTTTGAGTCAGCCATTCTCGGTATTTTGGACGCCGGCGCCTACACCGCAATCTTGCAAGGAAACAACAACGGCACCGGGGTGGGCTTGGTTGAAGTTTACAACGTCGGTGCAGCCAGCATGGACGTCTCGAGTGAGGCGCACCTGGCCAACATCTCGACCCGGGGCAAGGTCCAGACCGGTGACAACGTCATGATCGGAGGTTTCATTAACCAGGGATCGGTTCCAATCAAAGTCCTGGTCCGGGGGATCGGTCCGGCGCTGACGGATTTTGGAGTCGCGGGGGCCCTGGCCAATCCAGTCGTGGAACTGCACAAAGCGGACGGGACGATCGTGATCAACGACAATTGGAAAGCGACCCAGGAAGCCGAGATCATGGCGACAGGGCTCGCCCCGGGCGACGATCTGGAGTCGGCGATTCTGCTCACGCTTCCGGTGGGGGTGGGTGCTTACACGGCGATCGTGAGCGGGGCCGGCGGCACGACCGGAGTAGGACTCGTCGAAGCCTATTTTGGCGACCCTTGCCTCGGGGCATCCTGTCCTTGACCGGAATCAAGCGGCGAGACCGTTGCAAATAGGGATCGACCTTTAGTCCGATCGTCCTCATGCTGACGGCTTCGCTGGAATAGGCCGGGCCTCTCTTTCGCAGAGCCGCCGTTTCCTCGCGAAAAAGCACCATGTCGCGAGAAAGAAGAAGTCGCCGATTATGGACATTGCTTCTCGTCCTGTCGGTCGGAGCTCTGCCTGCAAAAGGCGCGGAGGAGCCGGATGAAGCTGAAATTTTCTCGGTCGAGAACTCTGTCGAGGCCGCGGGTCCTTCGGCGGCATGGCTTCCGGCGACGGTCGGCCAGAAACTGGCCTTGCATGATCGTGTGCGGACTGGCGAGGACAGCCGGGCGGCGGTGCGCTTGAGCGACCTCAGCATTCTGCGTCTGGACGAACTTACGGAGGCAGAAATTTTGCCGCCCACTGAGACCGCGTCCAAGCCGACGGTGGATTTAAAACAGGGCACCGCCTATTTTTTCAGCCGGGAAAAATCACGCGAGATTAACGTCCGAACTCCTGCCGCGAATGGCGGGATCCGCGGGACGGAGTTTGTCGTCACGGTCGCAGCGGATGGCGCAACCAGCTTCACCATGATCGAGGGCGAGGTGGTGACTTCCAACGAGAGCGGTTCGCTGGTCATTCGGAGCGGAGAACGCGCGGAGATAAGACCCGGCGGGAAGCCGGCGAAAGACGCGGTCAGCAAGGCGATCGATTTCGCTCAGTGGTGCTTTTATTATCCGGGTGTCCTCAGCCCGAAAGAAATGGGCACTTCGCTGAATGAACGCGACGAGGTGCGTGCTTCGCTCGATGCTTACGCCGAAGGCGATCTGCTCAACGCCTTGCAAAAATATCCGGCCGGGCGGGAGCCCGCTTCATCGGAAGAAAAGATTTATCGCGCAGGCTTACTCTTGTTTGCCGGACAGGTCGACAAAGCGGCCGGCCTCCTTGAAGAACTCGACAAGAGCGTGCCTAACCGGCAGGCGATCGCCACCCTCATCGCGGCTATCACGCTCAAGGAAAGCAAGAGCGCGCAGCCGCCGCAAACCGCGAGTGAATGGCTGGCGCAGTCCTATTATCTCCAATCGCAAGATCATCTCATCGGTGCGCTGCAAGCCGCCCAGCGCGCAACCGCCCTTGATCCCGACTTTGGCTTCGGCTGGACGCGGGTAGCCGAGTTGGAATTTGGCCAGGATCACGCGCCCCAGGCGAAGAAGGCGCTGGAGAAAGCTCTCAGCCTCGCGCCGCGCAATCCTGCGGCACACGCCTTGCGCGGATCCATCTTGAGCGCGGAAGGCAGGTTGGATGAAGCAAAGGATTCCTTCGAAAGAGCGATGGCTCTCGAGAGTGCGTTGGGTGATGCCTGGTTTGGCCGCGGTCTCTGTCTCATTCGCCAGGGTCAGGCCAAGGCCGGCCAGCGCGATATCCTCACCGCGTCAGCGCTGGAACCAAATCGCGTGAAATTCCGCAAGTCTCTCGAAGAAACGTTAGGCAACGCCAACCGCAACCCGACAACCCGAAATAAACCTCGCTCGCGCTCCGAGACGACGAAAAGCTCCAAGCCAGCCCGGACGGAGCCGGCGCGCCGCCCAGACAAAGCTGAAACACCGGAACGGGTATATCCGGGCCGCATCCCCGGCTCCGGAATTAGTATTTATCCGAACCCAAACTTCCCGACCCGGAACCCACGGCCCAGACCAACTGCCACCCCGCGGCCTACTGCGGCGGAAAAGACTCCGCGTCCTGAGCCAACTAAAGGCTCCACACCACGCCGTCGCGATGGGAGTGTGCGGTCAACCCCGCCAGCTCGCGATCGCGTTATCGGTGGCGTTCCGGCGAACCAGGATTCAATCAAAGAGAGAAAGAAAAAGCCCCGGGCCAGGCAGTCACCGACGCCCCCGTGAGAAGAGGGTCACGCACTCGTGGGGCACAGTTCTCAATTAAAGCATCGACGCGATCGGCCGATCTCCGGCAAGATTGTTGCTCGGAAGGAGCCGACTCCCGATATGTCGCCACTTGCCGCGAGAGAACGCACCATCTGGAAAGACGTTAGGCCGCCTCGACTACTCATGGTTGCGGCCATTTTTCTGGGCGCGTCGTTTCCGCGTTACGCAACTGCGCAAAATGCGGGAGCTCCAGATGCAGCCGAGATCATCTCGAAGGAGAATTCAGTCGACACTGCCAGACCATCGGTCGCGTGGCGACCGGCGACTGTCGGTCAAAAGCTCATCTGGCATGAACGGCTCCGCACGGGCGAAGATAGCCGCGCCGCAGTCCGCCTGGGCGATGCCAGCATCATGCAGGTGGATGAGTTAACCGAGACCGAGATTCTCCCACCGACCACGGCCGGCGCCAAACCGACCGTCGACCTGCAACAGGGCGCCGGCTACTTCTTCAGCCGCGAGAAATCGCGCGAGATCAATGTCAAAACTCCGGCGGCAAATGGGGCTATCCGCGGGACGGAGTTTGTCGTCCGCGTGGCGGCGAATGGTCATAGCACTTTCACGATGCTCGACGGCGAAGTCGAGGTCGCAAACGCGCAAGGCTCCGTCGTGGTGCGAAGCGGCGAGCGAGCAGATGTGGATCCAGGCGGAAAGCCCACTAAGACGGCCGTCATCATGACGATGAACGTCATTCAGTGGTGTCTCTACTATCCCGGCGTTCTAAGTCTGAATGATTTGAAGTTGTCTTCGGAGAATCGAAGTGCCCTGCGAGAATCGTTGGCCGCGTACAAACAGGGCGACTTGCTGCGCGCTCTCGAGACTTATCCCCCCCATAGAACGCCCGCTTCGCCCTCGGAGAAAACTTATCGCGCCGGATTGTATCTCGTCGTCGGCCAGGTCGAGAAAGCCAAGCGTTTGTTGCGCGAGTTAAACCCGGATGCATCGGCGAGGGAGGCGCTTTCCACCTTGGTCGCGGCCGTAACCTTGCAGACAAAGTCTGGCGGTAGAACACCATTCAGCGCCAGTGAGTGGATCGCCGAGTCCTACTACCGGCAATCGAAAAGCAATCTCGCGAGTGCTTTGGAAGCAGCCAGACGGGCAACCGTCGTTGATCCGGAATTTGGTTTTGCCTGGACGCGGGTGGCTGAGTTGGAATTTAGTTTCGGCCGCGTCCCGCGGGCAAAGGAAGCACTCGCCGAAGGTTTGCGTCTGGCGCCGCGCAACCCTGCCGCGCACGCTTTGCGCGGATTCCTGCTCAGCGCAGAAAACAATATCAGTGAGGCCAGGAGATCGTTCGAGAAAGCAATCTCTCTGGATAGCGCGCTCGGCAATGCCTGGCTCGGTCGCGGGCTCTGTTTGATTCGGCAGGGGCATGCCGAGGAAGGACGACGCGATCTTCAGG
Source organism: uncultured Verrucomicrobiae bacterium (assembly GCA_963768965.1). GTDB lineage: Bacteria > Verrucomicrobiota > Verrucomicrobiia > Chthoniobacterales > UBA10450 > Palsa-1392. The sequence continues at coordinate 277,642 of CAVYJY010000001.1, forward strand.
CCGCCGCCGCGCTGGAGCCGAATCGCGCCATCTTCCACAGCTATCTGGGCAAGGCTTTCAGTAATGCCGGCGACGAAGATAGGGCGCGAAAAGATCTCGACCGCGCCAGGCAACTGGATGCGCTCGATCCCACGCCATGGATCTATTCCGCCATCCAGAACCGCCAGGATAACCGGATCAACGAAGCCGTCCGCGACCTGGAGAGGTCAATCGAACTGAACGACAACCGGCGGGTCTATCGCTCACAATTTCTGCTCGACCAGGATCGCGCCGTTCGGAGCGCTAACCTTGCGGCAATCTATCAGGACAACGGGATGGACGACCTGAGTGTGCGTGAAGCAACGCGCGGGGTCGACGCCGACTACTCCAACGCTTCGGCGCATCTGTTCCTGGCCAACAGTTACAACGCCTTGCGCGACCCGAAGCGGATCAACCTCCGCTATGAGACACCGTGGTTTAATGAACTTCTGCTGGCGAATCTTCTCTCGCCTGTCGGGGGCGGGCCGCTCTCCCAGTTCGTGTCCGAACAGGAATATTCGAAGCTGTTCGAGGCGAATCGCTTTGGGATCAGCTCAACCTCGACTTACCTCAGCACCGGCGAAATACGCGAGACCGCTTCGCAGTTTGGGATCTTCGACAACGTCAGCTACTCGCTCGATACTGAGTTTCAGTACGACAACGGACGGCGTCCGAATAACGAGATCACTCGCTCGGAATCCTACGCCCAGGCCAAGATCCAAATAACTCCGCAGGACAGTGTCTTTTTCCAGACGAAGTATCAGGACACGCGACAAGGAGATTTGCTGCAACGCTACGACCAGACCCAGGCCTCGCCCGGAGTCCACTTCCGCGAGCTGCAACAACCCGCGATTGTTCTGGTGGGTTATCATCACCAGTGGGCTCCCGGGGTCGATACACTTCTGCTGGCCGGGAGGCTCGCGGATGAAATCACCTTCACCGACCTGAATAAGGCTGCTGATGTGACGCGGTTCCTGGACCCTCTGGAAGGGAATCCCCCAAATGTCAGCCGTTCGCTCATCATCCCGCGCGACGCGAGCGGCACGGTCACGCTTTCTCCCTTCGCGCTTCCGCTCGATCTGCGCTATCACAGCGCCTTCACCACTTACACCGGTGAACTGAATCAAATCTGGGAAACCGAACGCAACACCCTCATTTTCGGCGCCCGCTTTCAGTCCGGCGAATTCCACACCAGCGATCGGTTGGATAACCCGCCCGGGTTCGCGGTGAACTTTTTCGACATGCCACCGGCCGCCCAGGATTTTAGCACCAGCCTGGAACGGCAGAGCTTTTATCTCTACGACACCTGGCGCCCCCTGCGCAATCTCTCTCTCACCGGCGGGATCAGCTACGATCACCTGAGTTTTCCGGCGAACTATCGCAATGCGCCGATTACCGATTCTGAAACGTCGCGCTCGCAAGTCTCACCGAAGGCGGGCGTGATCTGGAATCCGGTCGGCAACCTTGTCCTGCGCGCAGCCTACACTCAGTCGTTAGGCGGAGTCAGTTTCGATGAAAGCGTACAGCTCGAACCGAACCAGGTGGCGGGCTTTAACCAGGTCTTCCGCAGTATCATTTCTGAGTCGCTCGTCGGTTCGGTCGCTGCCCCTGAGTATGAAAACGCCGGCTTGCTGGTGGAGGAGAAGTTTGCTTCCGGCACCTATCTCGCGGCCCAAGCCGTCCTGCTCCGCGCCGATGTCTCAAGGCGTATTGGGACCTTCGACGCCTTAATCGAAAATGGCCGTATCACCCCTCCGATCGTTGCCTCTTCCACCCTCGAACGACTGCATTATGAGGAGCAGAATCTTTTATTTACCGTTAACCAACTGCTTGGTGACCGCTGGTCGATCGGGGGGAGGTATCAGTTCTCCTATTCCAATCTCGAGCGCATCCTTCCTGAAATCCCGACCTCCATCTTCGCTCTCGCCGACGCCCGCCAGAAGGCGACTCTTCATCAGGCTCAGCTCTTCGCCATTTACAATCATCCTTCAGGCTGGTTTGGGCGCCTGGAAGGCTACTGGGCGCAGCAAAGTAATCTCCAACCAACCGGGAGACCGGGCGTGGCCGGTGACGGTCTGGCAGATATTCCGGGAGATGAGATCTTCCAGCTCAACGCCTACGTCGGGTACCGTTTCCGCCGCAACTATGGCGACGTGACGATCGGTTTTCTCGACATCAACGACCAGGACTACAAACTGAATCCGCTCAACTATTACAACGAGCTGCCGCGAGAACGAACCTTCGTCGCGCGGGTGCGGTTGAACTTCTAAGGACCGCTCGCCAGTCTGGAGATTCTGTGAGAGCAAAAGGCGAGCAGCGACTGAGCCAATGCAGATTCGTCAATTCAGGAACCTGACCCGCTGCCTAACGATGGTGGCGGGCGCCGTCCTGGCCGTTCTGCTCGGGCTGGGCCTGTCTGCGTTACTCCTTTGCGCGAGCCCTTGGTCCGGTTGAGCTATGACCTGCCGTTTCTCTGGCGTGCACGCTCGACACGCAACGAGGTCGCTCTGGTTTACATCGACGAGTATTCCGCCAAGCAATTGAATCAGCCGCTCGACGACGTCTGGAATCGCGCCTTGCATGCACCGCTCCTGGATCGCCTGACCGAAGACAAGGCGCGGTTAGTTCTTTACGACATTGTCTTCGATCAACCGGCCCGTGAACCTGCGCCGACCTCGCGTTTGAAGAGCGTTGCGCCGGAACGGCAAAGTGATTCTAGGAGCGGCGCTCGATCTCAAGGAACGCCAGGGCGTGAGAGCCGAGAGCATTTCTCCACCGATTAGGTCGCTACGCAAAGCTGCGGCCGGTTGGGGCATGCTGGCCTTTCGACCAGTCGATCCGGATTACGGAGTGCGACGGATCTACTTTGGCAACAGTGTCCGAGCGACGGCGACATGGGAGGCCGCGAAGATTTCTCGGACGCACCTATCACCAAGGAGTCACGAGACACACTCGCGCCGCACTGGCTGAACTACTACGGACCCGAGGAATAGCTTTCAGGCGATCAGCATTGCTCAAGCGCTCGCCCGACGGACGTTCCGCCAAACTTATTTCAAGAATAAGATCGTCCTCGTTGGCGGGCAGTTGTCGATCGGTGGGCAATGCAGGTCGAGCGGGACGAGTTCGCGACGCCTTATTCGCGCGGCCGTCTCGGAGATCGAACTCCCGGTTCACGCCTGGCGTTGAGATTCACGCCAATATCCTGCTCAATTTACTGCGCGGCGACTGGATGACTCGTCTGGCTGCGAATCGTGAAATCGCCCTTATCGTTTTTATCGGTCTTCTCGCGGGCGGCCTTTCTTTTTATTGGTTCCGTCCGTGGGGCGCGGCTCTCACCGCCGTGCTCATCTCGGCTGCGATTGCTTGTGCGGCCTGCCTCCTCGCCTGGCACGAGCGCGTGTGGTTTGCCTGGTTGATTCCCGCCGCCGTCCAAATCCCGTTTGGTCTCGCCTGGAGCGTGAGCTCTCAATACCTGCTCGAATCACGCCGCCGCAAAGAACTGCGCAAAGCCTTCGGTTTCTATCTCTCGCCGCAGATGGCCGACCTGATTGCCGACTCTGACTTCGATTTAACCCCAGGCGGTAAAGTTGTGGAGGCCACCGTGATTTTTACCGACCTGGAGAGTTTTACGACCATCTCCGAAGACCTGGATCCGGCAGAAGTCTCCAAGCTCCTGATCGCCTATTTCGAGCAGACCACTCGTTGTATCCTCGAGAACAAGGGCACGATCATCAAATACGTCGGCGACGCCGTCATGGCGGCGTGGGGCGCGCCGATCGATGAGCCGGAACACGCCGCGCGCGCGACCGAAGCAGCCTGCGATCTTCGCTGCCTGTCGGAGATCGAAGTGAGAGGCAAGAAGTTGCGCACCCGGGTCGGGGTGCACAGCGGCAAGGTGCTGGCGGGGAATCTTGGGTCGTCCTTTCGCTTCGACTACACGATGATCGGAGATACGACCAACTTCGCCTCGCGGCTCGAGTCCCTGAACAAATATCTCGGGACCCAGGTCCTGATTTCGGAGGCGGTGCGCGTCCAACTTGGCGACGCCTTTATCTCCCGGCGGTTGGGGGATTTCCAGGTCGCCGGCAAAACTCATAGCGTGGTCATTCACGAACTTTTCTGCCGTTGCGCAGCCGAGAATGGAGAAAGAGCTTGGATCAAAGTCTTTGAAGAAGGGCTGGATGAGTTTCGGAAGGGCGAATTTGCCAACGCGGCCCAGGCGATGAAGCGGACCTGTGAATTGCGAGGCGGCACGGACGGTCCGGCGGAGTTTTATCTGCGCCGGATCACGAAGTTTTCCAGCGAAGGGATTCCTGCGGGGTGGACCGGAGTTATCGAACTCTCCGAGAAATAAGTCAGGCAGTCATCCGACCACGCAGACCGGCCGCAGCAAGATCGGCCGCGTGCGGTCCCATCACCCGCTCAAGTAGTTGCGGACCGGTAATGCGGAAAGCCGCGTCGTGCGGACAGGCTGCGACACAGGCCGGCCGGGGCGCGGCTAGGTCACCGCCCGCGTCACAGAGATCGCAGTTAGCCGCCTTCAGGGGTCCGGCGACGCGAGTCCGGCCGGCGTGCTCCAGGTCGGGCACGGCGATCCGATTACGTTCGTTAGGAATCATGAAGATGCTGCCGTAAGGACAATTCTCGGCGCACAAGCCGCATCCGATGCAGTGATCTTCGATGACGATCTGCAAATGCTTTCCGCGGTGAATGGAGTCGACCGGGCATCCGACCATGCAATGTGGATCGGTGCAGGAACGGCAGGAGGTGGCGACGAGGAAGTTATCGAGGCGCCTTCCGGCGCGGAGCAGGCGCGGGATCGGAATCCCGTGAGTGGCGGTTCCGTGTTCCTCGACGCAGCCTTTGGTGCAGGCGTCGCAACGCGTGCAGTTATCCAAATCTAGGACAAGGATGCTCTGGCCTTCGTAGAGACCTTGCTCGACATACTCGTTCAGGACGCGGTGACCTACGGTCGAGCTGTAGAGACGAGCGAGCGATTGCTCGACAATCCTGCGGCGGAGGACACTTGATTGGCGCAGCATCTGCAAAAAATCGGCCCGGCTGAGTTGCGCCAGCTCCAACTGATTCAGGGCGGAGCAGGTGGCACTACGGACACCGGCCGGAAGGACCGAGGACAAATCGTCACCGCCCAGATCGAGTTTGTGTTTTAACGTCCGGTCGATTTCCTCAGCCGTTCGTCGCTCATCATCCAGGGAAAGGGCGAGCAAACCGATCTCGCCCAGGATAGTTCCGGGACCCTTGGTGACTATCTTGGCTTCCTTGCCGTGTTGTTGCACACCGACTCGGACGTGACCGAGGCGAACAAGATAGAGATGATTCGCGGTCTCACCTTCCTTGAACAGAGTTTGTCCAGCCTGGACGCGAACAAAGTCACCCGCTCCCGCAGGTAATCGACGATTTCTGCATATTCCCGAGGGTCGATGTCGCTGAAAAGATCGGTATTCTGCAACGCCAGGTCGAGGGAGCTCTTGCGATACTCGGCTTCGAATCTTTGCCGCTGACTGGGAAGTCGCATGAGTCGGTCGAGGACATTGCGCCGGATCTCCCAGACTTCGCCATCTTCGAGCGCGGTGACATTGGCCGTGCGTGGCGTGCCATTCAGACAGGCCATCTCCCCGATGATCACATCAGCCGGAGTTCGCTCTCGCTTGATCGGTTTCTGGCGGCCAAACCATGACAGGCCGTATTTTGATCGCGACTTGGGAAAGACTTTCACCCGGAAACGACCTTCGCGGATGATGAAAGCGGTGTTACCCGGATCTCCCTGACGACATAAGACCTGGCCCGCTTTAACTCTCCGCCGGATGACCAGCCCGCGTTGCCAGAGCAGGAACTTTGGTGGGATTCCCGCGAAGATAGGATCGGAAGTTAACTCCCTCGGTGTCAGGGCTCCGGAGGACCGGACTCGCGAGAGGACCTTCACCGCGGCCACGGGCTTGAAGGTGATGGCGCTGGTCGGGCAGGAGACCATGCATTCGCCGCACTGCACGCAGGTCGACCGCCCCATCGGGACGTTGAGGTCGAATCCAATCCCGGTGGTCGCACCTTTTCCTGTCCGCCCAATGACATGGTTTTCGCGGACATCGTCACAGGCGCGGACACAGCGATCGCATAGGATACAGGCGCTGTGATCCACCAGGAAAACGGGCGATGATGAGTCCAAGTCACGCCGGCCGGCCAGGGGACGCGCGGGCGGCGGCGGGTCAGACAAGATCTCACGCCGGAAGCGCGAGGGATCCGCGCCGCAGCGTTGCGCCATTTGCCCTAGCTCGTTGAATTGCGCAAACTCTTGTTCTAACTCTGGCGGACTTGCCGGCTTCAGGTGATCCGCCGCCAGCATCTCGGTCACCACCTTCACGGTCTGCCGGACGCGATCCCCATCAGCTCCGGGGGCGTTCATCGTGAAAACCTCCATCCCTTCCTTGACCTGATGCTGGCAGGCGGGCAATAGCTTCCGCTCCGCCGCACGCTTGCCGCGTTTTTGTCCGTAAATCTGAACGAGACAAAGCCGACAGACCGCCACCGGGTTCATATGCGGCTGATGGCAAAGAACTGGAATAGGGATTTTCTTTTCATCACCGAGCTCTTCGACATAGAGCTGGCGCGCCGCGTCATAGATCGTGGTGTAACGAGGTGTCGTGCGTCCTTCGAGATCGACGACAATGTTGCCGTTGGCATCGGTCAGCGGCTCCGCCAGCGGCACGGTCACGGCGACACCGTCGATTTGCAGCGTGACCTTTTTTTCGTAGTCGGATTCGGTCGGAGAATCGAGCCGGACGAGTTGTCCATTGATGTCACGACTAAATAAGTCCTCGTCATCGTCACGAACGAAGAGGCCGGCAACAAAATCGGAGGCTTGGGCCATAGGCTATGCGGTCTTCTCAGCCGAAGCCGCCCCGTTCCCCGACAAATGCTTCGCCACGTCTTCCGGGAAGAAGGCCGCGACCGTCTTGAGCGGAATAGGAACCGACCGGCCGAGGCCGCAGATCGACGCTAACTCGATCGCCGTGCCCATCTCCTTGATCAGCGGGAGGATTTCATCCTTCCAACTGGCCGCCTCAATCTTGCCACTAAGTAAGTGTGATCCGAGTGAGGCCATCTTCTGTGCGCCCAGGCGGCAGGGAACACATTTGCCGCACGACTCATTGCGAAAAAACTCCACCGAATTCACGGCCTGCTCCGCCATGTCCCGGCCTTCCGCGTAAACGGTCAGCCCCGCGCCCAGCGCCTGGGTAGGACTGAGAGCGCGGAAGAGATTCAATTCCAGCTCGAGATCGAGGAGATCGAGTTCCGAAGCAGCTGGATCAAATCCGCGTCGCGCCGCCAAAGCCTGCCAACTTTTGTTATTCGTATGGTCGCTTGGCAGGCCGTTCCTGGCGGTAAGTTTGGCGGGGAGAAAGCCCCCGGACGGACCCGAAGGAGCGAAGCCTTTGAGTTTGTTGTCCCCCGCAATTCCGCGACAATATTTTTCCCCGTAAACGAGTTCGCGCAGAGTCAGTCCCATCGGCACTTCATAAACACCGGGGCGTTTGACGTCGCCGGAGACGGAAAAAATTCGACGCCCTTTCCAACCATTCACTCCCTGTCCTGCGTAGGCCTTACCGCTCTTCAGACAGATGAATGGAACCCAGGCGAAGGTCTCGACATTACTGACCAGCGTTGGAAGATCTTCCAAGCCATTGGTCTCCAGTTTCGGCGGCAGGTTGCGCGGCTCGCCCCGCCGGTCCGACATCGCCTCGATCAACGCGCTCTGTTCGCCGCAAATATAACCTCCCGGACTAACGAAGACAGAAATCGGCAGCGATCGCCCGAGCAACATGGCATCCTCGCCGCAGAGTCCGAGCTGTTCCGCGCGCCGGATCTCGCGCCGGCAGGCCTCGATTTGTTCGCCGTATTCGTGACGAATGTAGATGAAACCCTGCGTGGCCTCGGTGATGAGGCTGGCCAGGATGACTGCCTCGACGATGAGGTGCGGGGTGCGCAGGAGGAGTTCCCGGTCCTTAAAAGTGCCCGGTTCACTTTCGTCTCCATTGACCACGATAAAGGCACGATCGTCGGACTCGCGTTGCCGCGCTTTGCGGACCGCGTCGCGTACATCCTGCCACTTCTGCACCGCGGGAATCCCGGCGCCGCCGAGCCCCCGCAGGTCGGCCGCGCGGATTTCGTCGAGCAATATGTCAGACCAGCCGCCGAGCTCCGGCCCCTTCGCCCAGTCGTTCTCTGTCTGCCAGGCGCGCACGGCGCCACGAATTGCCGGCTCCATTTCGAAATCGACCCGCAACTGGCGGATCGCCGCCATGCGAAACTTCTCCAGCATCCCTACTGTCCATTCCGGTTTGGCGGAGAGGAGCTCCCGCGCCTTGCCTAACGAGGCGTCCCGGGCCGCAATCGCGGCGCGAACCGCGCGATAGTCGGGTGTCTCGCCCTTGTAGGGATCGATCATCGAAGCCTCGCCGACCAAATTCCAATCGACATCACGATCCGGAGCGGGGGGATTCCCCTGCAGAGTGGCGGCGACGATCGCCTTCAGTTCCTCGCTCGAACGCCCGAGATAATAATGCTCATGCGCCGAGCCCTGCGCGGCCAGGCAGGCGGCGGGCGCGCGGTCGCAGCGGCCGAGACACGACGCCCCCTGGACCGCGACCTGTTCACTCGTGAGCGCAGCTAGGTCTTTCAGCATCTGGCCGGATCCGGCGAGGTGACACGACAGATCGCGGCAGACTTGCAGGACGATCTTCTTCGGAGGCGTGAGCTGGAAGTGCGGAAAAAAACTCGCCACTGCCTGGAGCCGATACTGCGGCACTCCGGTTTCCCTGGAGAACTCGGCCAGCGCTTCCGGTTTCAGATAGCCGTATTGCTGTTGAATCCGGTGCAAGGCCGGTACGAGCACGGGGGAATACGAGCTCAGCCGTTCGTTAGGCATGAGTGGATCATATTACGGAGTGCGTTCCATTGTCGTGCGAAAAGTGGCCAGGTCGGCGGCAAACTTCGCCGGTTGAAAATCGGGGCGAACACGAACGTCCTCGACCAGTGCGTCTAGGGCGGGATTGGGAGTGGAACCGATCGCGTGCGAGAGTCGATCGAGGGCCAGCACCAGGCGTGCGGCCCGCCGAAAGAGCAGCTCGGGCGGGGCCGCCGGCGCGGCTGTAAATTCCGATTCGGTCGCGGCCAGCGCGCGCAGGATCGTCGCCGCGCGATTGTTTCCCCAGGGAATCGCCGCCGCCTTCCGCGCGAGCAGGTCCGCCTGTTCCTGCGTGACCGCAAAACGGGCGCTGCCCGCCGAGTCGTTAGGCGGATTGATCGCCGGGAGCTGCGCCTGGTTCGCCGTTGTCTTCGCCAGCAGCCAAACGAGGGCGTTCCAGCGCGCGATGGCGTCGGGCGCGGGCGCTTCATCCTTCGCCAGCGCCCAGCTCATCTCGCGCAGAGCCACCGCCTGCCCGACGAGCCAGGCCCGCGGTCCACTTGCGGGATCTTCATCGCGCCAGTGCTTCGGTTGCGCGACCGACTGCCCGTCGAGCTCGAAGGTGAGCTCGGGATGTCCCGCCGCGAGCAAATCGGCGTCGAGGTTTTGATGACAGGCGACGCAGGCGTTGGCCCGCACATAAAGATTCCGCAGGTCATGCATCCCGGCGCCGACCCGGGTGGCGTAGGTCCAATCCGTGCGGGTGTGTCCGCGCAGCCAGGGGGCGGCCGCACCGTGGCAGCTCTCGCAGGAAACGCCCTCGTCGATCTGCGCCGTCTTCGTTAGGCGAGAAGGCGCGACCGATTGCAGCGGGGAATGGCAGGTAGTGCAGCGGGCGCTGGTTTGCGCGGCCGGGAGCGCGAGCGTTTCCGCCATCCGCGCGGACCGGGCGGTGACCAAAACCGCGTAGGCCCGGGAATGGAAATCCTGCTTCACCCAGGTGAGATACTGACTGCGCTTTTCGCCGGCCCCGCCGTGGCAACTGGATGATTTGCAGCCGGTCGCGCCGATAAATTGATCGGTCTGAAGCGTGGCGGCATTCAGTTCAACAGTCGGGCTCCCGGCCGAAAAAAGGGCGACCGCGGCGAACGCCTGCAGCCGGTAAAATGCGCGCCCGCTCACGCCGCCGACCTTAGCGAAGAGCGCCGACGTAAGACCAGACAATAACGGCCGGTGCTCGCGCCTTACGAACCCAAAGTTCTTCCCAGAAAACGGCGAACGAGTATTCTGGCGGCAACTCCCGGGAAAATGCAGGAGATGGCCCATGCGAATCCTTAACCGCGCGCACATTCCCTGGTTTCTCTTTGTCCTGCTCGCGACGATCGCGGCGGGCTGGATTTATCTCGGGAATTTTTATCCAGCGCGATTGCCCACCGGCCTCGAGTTGCCTCCGTCACTCGTGCAGCCCGTTTCGGACCATCGCAGCATTGGCGGTACGCCGGTGGGGTTGTTCTTCGGTGCCATATCGTTTGCGATTTTTATCTTTGGTGCGCTCCTCGGCCTGCGCAAAAGAGTCGTCCTCTGGCCGATCGGGAGCGTGCAAAGCTGGATGCGCGCCCACATCTGGCTCACTCTCCTCACCATTCCTCTGGTGCTTTTGCACTGCGGGTTTCGGCTCGGCGGGCCGATGACGAATCTGCTCATGGCGCTTTACGCCGTCGTGATGCTGAGCGGCATCTACGGCTTGTTCCTGCAACACCGCCTGCCCGGCATCATGCAGGAGCGATTGCCCGCCGAAACGGTTTACGAACAGATCCCTCATCTTCGTTCGCAACTCGTGCTCGCCGCCGAAAAGATGCGCCACTCGTTGCAGCCGGGGGCGCGCCTGAAAGCGGATCCGGGCGCGCTCGCGGTCGACCCAGAATCGGAAGCCGCGCTGGCCAACTTTCTCCAGGATCAAGTTTTGCCCTATCTCGAGGCGCGACGCGGCCGCCGCTATCGGCTGGGCGACCCGGGCTATGGTGACGACACTTTCCGATTCGTTAGGCTGAGGGTGGCGGAAGGATATCGCGGCCGGGTGGACGAGATCCAGGGTTGGTGCGATCAGCGCCGCCTGCTCGACCTGCAAGTCCGGCTGCACCACTGGTTGCACGGCTGGCTTTTCGTCCATGTGCCGGCTTCTTTTCTCCTCCTCCTGCTGACGGCGTGGCACGCCTTCATCACCCTTTTTTATTACTGAGCCGATGGCCACACCTCGTCGCACGCAAAAAGAGATCGCCGCGAAATATCGCGGCAATCTCGATCTCTACCGGCGGATCATGCCCTGGCCCGCGGCCCGGTTTCTCGTTAGCTTTTTTGCGCTCTCTCTCGGCCTCGCGGCGATCATTGTTTACCAAAGGCGCGGCGACGAACGGTTCTTCAACCCGGGGAAACTCTCGAAAAGTCACGCCGCGCTGGTCGACAATTGCGCGAGCTGTCACGACAAGACGTCGCTCACTGATGGCCGGCTGACGCCAATTCAATTCCAGAAAGTGCTGAGCGATCGCTTTCAGCACGGCGTTACCTTTGCTGCGATCGATCGCAATTGCGCGGCCTGTCACTTGCAGCAGGACAAGCGGGACTTCGCTTTTCACGAGCCGAACGTGATCGAGGATCGCTCCTGTTCCGTCTGTCATCAGGAACATCGCGGAACGGACTCGATGAAAGCGGTGGCGAGCGCGCACTGCGCCTCCTGCCACGACCACCGCCTAACGATGGCGGCGTCGGCCGAAAAGGGCCGCGCGCTCGATTGGACAAATTTCGAGCGCCACCCGCTTCCGGCGCAGCAGGTTGTTTTTAACCTGCCGCGGCCGCCTAACGGATTCACCGAGACGTTTCCCTCCTTTTGGAATGGTCACCCGGAATTTCAACTCAAGCGCGAGGCGGTGCGCGATCCCGATCTGCTGAAGTTCAATCATCAGCGCCACTTCGCCGCGGACATCCCGCTCCTCGGCGGGAAAAAGCTGGCCTGCAATGATTGCCACCAGCCCGATAGCGAAGGTCGATTCAATAACCGGCGGATCACCTTCGCCGGGCAATGTCAGGTCTGTCACTCACTTCAGTTCGACGTCAAAAATCCGGAACTCACCCTGCCTCATGGCAACACCACCGCGGTCCGCGGGTTCCTCCGCACCCTCGCGACGCAATACGCCGACCTCGCGGTCAAAAAAGGAATCAATTCGCCTAACGAGATCAAGAATTTCGTGACCCGGCAGATGCTGCAACTGCGCGAACGCGTCCGATCGGGCGAAGATTTTGAGCACCAGGTCTTCTTTGTCGCCGATCCCTACAAGCCGCAGCCCGGGAGCGAGCCGCGGGCGCGCGCGTCCTTTTACGGCTGCGCGCTTTGTCATGAGGTGCAGCCGGTGGCGAATGCCGCGCCCTTTATCGCCAAGCCGGTTTTCGTCGATCGCTGGATGCTGCGCTCGGATTTCGATCACCGAAAGCACCGCAGTGTGAGTTGCAATGATTGCCATGAGGCGACCCAGAGCCGTCTCACTTCCGACGTCCTGATGCCGGGCATCGCGAGCTGTGTCACCTGCCACAGTCCGGCGGGAAAAGTCGCGGCGGAATGCATCACCTGCCACAGCTACCACGCGCCGGCCTCGCTCACGGCGGGGGCGCAGCGGCCGGCGAAGGAGTAGGAGACGGCGTTGGCGTCGTCCTCGGCTGGAGCTCGCGTCCGCTGCGGGTGAAAAGTTTTCCGTCGCGCTGGGTCACATTTTCCACCCGGTAAAGCGGACCGGTACGCGGTGCGTCGTCGTTAGGCGGATAAATTCCCGTCGGCATGACGAAGGAAGGGCAGCATCTCGGAAAGATGAAACGGCCGCGCCCCGCGCCGGCCAAAGACGACGGTTTGGCCGCCGGTTTCATCGACGACGCGGTCGCGATCCAGTCCGCGCGAAACACAGATCGCTTCACCTTTCATCGGGTAGGTCGCGATCAGTTGCGGGTTTGGCCGCGGACTGAAGCCCATCGCGCCGGGCACGGTGTCGGGCGAGATGAGCTGGAGAGCGCGAAAACCGTTCTTCCCATCCGCGACGAGCGCGAACTGGGAGGCGTTGACGCTGCCGACCTGGACGGCGCGAGTGTCGTTGAGCGCGCCGCCGGCGTTGAACATCTGGTCGAGCCGCGGCCGCTCCGGGTTCTCGACGTCGATGATGGCGAGACCTTCCGGGCCGTTCGCGACATAGGCATAGGTGCGCGCGAGATAGAGGCGGCCGGCATTCTGCAGCCTAACGAACCCGGTGCGGACCGGGACCGGCCGTTCGGGGTCGGTGATGTCGAGAATCTTGAGCCCGTCGTCATCCGTGACAAAGGCGTAGCGAAATTGAATCGCGACGCAGCGCGGGTTGCGCAGGAAATCACCAGTGACCTGCCCGGCGATGCGCGGGCGCGCCGGATCCTTCACGTCGATGACGAACAATCCCTGCGGAGTCGTTAGGTAAAGCCGATGCCCGGCGGCCGCGACAAAGCTGGCCCCGGTCAGGACGCCGCCGGGATTAAAGCGGGCCGCTTCCTTGACGAAATTATTGTCCGGGTCGCCATCGACCAGCGTCGCGACGTCGACCACGACGAGGCCTTCCTGCCGATCGGAAACGTAAACGTAGGCGTAGAACGGATCGATCGGCTGTTCCTGGTTTTCCGGCCGCCGGATGCGCGCCGGATCGAGCGCGAGCGTGCTCGGGAGCGCGACGCTGGTGGCGTCCCTGGTGTGGATGCGTGTGCGCTGACCGAGCGGTGAGACCGGCGCGCTCACGATCCGTTCCGAGAATCCTTTCTGGTCGATGTTGGCCACGTCGAAGACCTCGAAACCGCCGCGGCCATTGGCGGTGTAGAGATACTCGCCGCGCAGGACCACGTCCTGGATGTCGTGTCCGCGATGCTCGTGGGCTTCGTTCAGGATCGCGCCGCCGGCGAGATGCTTTTGATAATTGTCCGGGTAGGCAAGTTTTTGCAGATGACTACCGATGGCGGCCTGCGGTTCCTCCGGTTCGGTCCAGACGATGGCGTGAAATCCTTCCCGGCCCGCCCCGACGTAGGCGTAGCGGCCGAAAAAGTTCACCGTCCCGGTGCCGAAGCCTAACAATGACCCGATCCAGGCGTTGTTGTCGTTGCTCTTCGAGAGATGGCAGTCCTCGCAGCTTTTTGTCGTCCCGACACTGCTCGTGGTGTGCGGGAAATGCGGGTTGAAAGCCTGGCCGCTGTAGCCTTCGGCGGAGACGGTTTGTTGCTGCGAGTAAACCCATTCGCGGTTCTGGTTTTGCGAGCTGACCACGACCGCGCTCGAGGAACGGATCACGGCCATCCGGTTCTTTTTCACCGCGCCATCAAGCCCGAGCATGTAAACGTCGTCGCGCACGACCTGCGGGTTGTAGGTGGTGAAGTTGCGGTCGGTCACACCCTCGAATTTGTTTTGTGCGACGCGCTGGTTTGCCTTCATCGGCAGATGACAACCGAAGCAGCTCGTCGCCCAGGAGCTGTGGCAGATCTGGCAATCCATCTTGCTGTTGTCGTGCGCGAGACGCCGGCAGCGATCCTCGTCCGTGGACGGGACCAGGCCCCAGTCGACGCCGTCGCGCACGAGCGTTTTGGCGTAGGCCGACTTCGCGTTGTAGTGCGACGAGAGCGGATCGATCGTGTCGATCGTCTGCGGAATTTCCCAGCGCATGTCGGGCGACATCGATGACTGCTGATAAAGCGCGCTGCCTTCCCAGACGAAACGCGGTCCGAAAGGCGTGTTGCTCTGGTGCAGATCAACCTGACCGGCGTTGCCCGAAGTGATGAGCGTCGGGCGCGCGGCGATGGTGCCGTGGCAATCGACGCAGGTGATGGTGGTGGCGTTGCGCGGCTCGCCATAGAGCTGGCCGTTGCCGTGGACGTCGAGGAGGAAATGGCAATCGACGCACTGCATTCCGCGCGCGAGATGGATGTCGTTGAGGTGAACTGCCTTGGCGAATTTCTGCGGATCGCTGTGCGCGATCGGGCGATCGTCGAGATCGAGCAGGGTGCCTTTGCGATCGTGCTTGAAGACGGCGCGAAAGACCCAGCCGTGACCGTGATAATCGGCGAACTGGGTGTTTTTTAGTTGCGGATTTAACTCCGCCGAGTGGGCGACAAAATCGGGATCGCCCCAGAGCCCGCGGGCGGCCGCGGCCTCGGGGTTGACTTGCGTCGCCCTAACGAGTTCAGCATCGGTCGGATTAAGCTGGACCTTGGGATACATGAACTCGCCATCGGTTTCCTGGTCCCACCAGGTGTAACCGAGATACGGATTCACGAAGAGGTTGCCCTGATGCATGTGGCAGTTCATGCACTGGCTGGAAGGGATCGAGCGGGTGAACTGGTGCATCACCGGGTGGCCGAGTTCGTTTTTCGGGATCGTCGGGTCGGCGCTGAAGCTGAGGCCGCGGTGGCCGTATTTGCTCCAGTAGCCCGAGTTGGTCGGCGAGCGATCGTTCGCGTAAACGACGTGGCAGGCGGTGCAGCCGCTCGAGCGATAATCGCCCGGGTGATCGTTCGAGCCGAGGAAACCGAGGAGCGGATCGTGCAGTCGGGTCTTTTGCAGGCCGAGGAGAACGGGGTCGATTCGATTCAAGGTCCCGAGCCCGCGTTCGGAAAGGCGGCGGAGCGGCCGGCCCGGCGGCTCGTTCAGCGTCGGAAGACCGAGTTGCAACTGCTTGTCGCCGCCTTTTTCGAAGATGCGCAGGATGTTGCCGGGATGGCCGAGATTAAAACGCGGGAGCGGCTCGAGATAGGGCAGGATCCCGCGGATCTTGGTGTCGTTAGGCGTGACCGGGGTGTAATTGATCAGGCGACGCGGGACACCGTCCGCTCCATAGGCCTGGCCGTAGCGGTAATTTTTGTAGGGGAGCGCGCCGTTGTTGTAGAGCGCGGCGCCCCAGAGCATGGCGCCGTGGTTCATCATGCTGTGATCGACATTGCGCACGATCTCGCCGTGGCAGAGGCCGCAGGCTTTTTCCGCCACCCGCAGGTCGCCCGGGTTGATGAAGCGGATGAATTCCGGGGATTCGTGATTGAGCCAGACGTCGGAGCGCGGGGGATTGGCCGAGGTGCGCCAGAACTCCGGATGACGCGGCGGGATGTGGGCCTGCGCTTTCGTTAGGCCAAGGGCCGGGTCGCCGCCGTGGCAATCGATGCAACCGAGGACGACATGCGGAGCGGCGTGCATCGGCTCGACTCCGCGGTGGCACTGGAGACAGCCGTTGCTCTTGGCGTCGGCTTCCGCCTGGGTTTGATCGATCCAGTTGCGGGAAGGACGAGCGGCGGGGCGGGTGATGGAGCTGCTTGGGGAGACGGCGGTGGAGGGACCGTAACCGGTGTTAGGATCCTGGGCGCTGGCGAGCGTGCATGAAAAGAAGAGGCAACGCCCAACGCTCAACGCCCAACGTCCAACGCTCAATGGGGGAGGGCGCGATCTCATTTCGCGTTTTTCTCCGCGGTTCGAATGCTGGTGAAGAAGATTTTGATCAGTTCTTCGGTCTCGGAAAGAATCGCAGCCAACTTCGGCAGGGGCGTAGCGGCGGCTTTGCCGGCCAGCCGTAACCAGCGGCGAGTTTCTTTCAGCTCTTTGAGACAAATCTTGAGCTTGTGAATGAAGTCCCGCCGCGATTCGGCAGCTTCAACTTCACCATGATTGCCATAGGACGAAGTCCCGCAGCGCAACAGTTGGCCGGCAATATGATTTCCTGCCCGGCTGTTCGGCAGCGCATCGACCAGCCGGATGATCCGCGCGCTGAACTCAAGCAAACGCTCTTCCAAATCAAAGCGGGGATTCCCCAGCAATTGAGCGTTGGGCGTTGAGCGTTGAGCGTTGGGCGTTGAAGCGCTTTTCCCGACAGCTCCATAAAGCGGTGAATTTTCCTTCACGCGGCCATCATCCGCCCCCACAATTTTGAAAGTTTTCTTCTTTTTCATTAGTAGGTCAGCGTAAGAGTAAAGAGCCCGCTATATAAGAACGAATCCACCTCTCCCCCCGGCGGATTCCCAAACCCCGGCACCGGCCGAGTATTCGCCCGGTATATCTCCTTGTATCCCTGTCCCGGAACCAGAAATCCCATGCCCGCGCTAACGATCACGTTATCAGTCAGAAGCGGTCGCCATTGAAAACCAAGGCTGAAATCCCAGCCAATGTCGTTGTCGGCGTTATTAGTGAAGAGCACCTGTTGTGTGACTTCGGTGTGGATCGTCTGGATATGATTCACGTTCACGAAAGCCTTTAGCTTTGGGGTGATGTCGGCATCCAGTCCGTATCCGATGATAAAGACTCCGGGGTTCACGAAGTTCGCCTGGCCTTCCGTCTTGCTGGAGCGGAAATCGGGGACAAGGCTATCGCGCTGCTTAAAGTTCACCGCCGTTCCGGCAAGGTTAAATCCCTGGTGGACATAGAAGCTGAAGGGCCCGCCAAAAAGAAATGGCCGGTCCAGGATCGTGTCGAAGCCGCGCGCCGTTCCGTCCCTGGGATTGTCATCGCCGCTGGCGTAGAAGAGCGAGAGTTTTTGCCGGAACCAATCGCGATCGAGCGAGAGCTCGAGCGCGGCCATCTGCGCGTTGATCGAGACGCGCCGGCCCGCGATCCCGTTCAGGTTATCTTCCCCAAGAACCTGATAAAAAGCGTGGCTGAGATTCAGCCAGCCGATGTGACCGTCGCCCGTCCAGCCGAGGTAGTAGGCGCTGAGGGAATGATCCTGCACTTTGCCGATCGGCGCCGGCCGGGTGACAAAACCATTCTTGTCGTAATGCCGTTCCGAGCCGTCGAAGTCGGCGTGAAAACTGAGCTGCGCCGTGTAACCCTTGGCGAAAAAATCCTGGCGAAAAACATTTGCGATCAGGACCCATTGATCGCGCGAATCGAAGGTGTTGAGGTCCGAGTAAGTGTCCTTCTCGCGCATCTTGAAGGCGGCGAGATTGTATTGCCAGCGGTTGTTGTCGTAGTTGCCGAAGATGCGGGCGCCGAGATTGGAGTCATTAAAAATGAAGCCGCGGAAATCACTGACGAACGGCTGAATGCCGAAGCGGGAAGAAATGAAGTCATAGTTATCGGAGAGATCGCGCAGGTGAATCTCGGCAAACGCTTCCTGGAGGGCGTAGAAGTCCTTGTAACGGGTCGTATTTTCGAGGCGCGGATCAGGGTTGAGGACATTGGTCTCCTGCACATCGGTGTAGTTGGTGTTGTAAACGAGGAGGAGTCGCAGTGCCCATTCCACCGGTTTGAAGGCGGTCTCGCCCTGGAAGATGTCGAGCCCGATCGAGAAATCGTTGGAGAGAAAAAGCTGTTCGCTCCGGCCGAAAAATTCCGAGCTGTTCGGGCGGGCACTGCTTACCGCGCTCGGTGTGGGCAAACGGCGCATCTCAAACTGGAGAAAGTCAGCCAGGGTAAGGTTAAGGAAAATGTCCTGCCCGATGATGGGCGCATCGCCTTTGAGGGTGCTTTGCAGATAGGGGTGGTAAAGCTTCAAATCGCCCGATTGGTAGGGCGTTTCGGCGGAGGGGTCGGCGTAGCGCTTCCAGCGCCCGAAACCGATAAACCATCGATTCGGGACCGCCTGCGAACCGGGGGCCAATCCCTCACCTCGATCTGAGTCCGGATATTCCGGGTATTCAAGTTCCGACCGTCCCGGCACGGACTCGCGCATGTCGCGCCGGGGAAGTTCGAGAGAGCGCGGGAGCACTTCCTGGCGAAATTTCGGCAAAGGCGGAATGACCGGCGGGAAAAGACTGGGCGGCTCGATCGATTGCGGTTCGTTAGGCGCGCCGGGGTCGGGATTGAACTGCTCGGCGGGCGTGGGCGAGGGGGCGGTCTCTTCTCGTTCGACGTTCGGAGGTCGATGTTCAACGATCGACGTTCGCTTTTCCTCCGAGGACGAGAGCTCTTGCGTCCACGCCACGGTGGCTGATTGCAGCAGGCAGAGCAGAGGAAGAAGAAAACGTCCAACGTTGAACGTCGAACGTTGAACGTCGAACGTGGGCACGCGGCGAGCATGGCAAGAGTTGGCGTTGCTTGGCAAGTCTCGACGGTTGCATTCCCTTCTGCCCTTGGACGTTGAACGTTCTTTGCCCTTTGCAGAGCCCGTTCCGATTTGTTATCAAGAGCCTGATGCGCGGTTGGCTTTTCCCGCTCCTGCTTGCATCCGCGTTCTGCGCAGCACCGGCGTCGGCCCAGCTCACCGCGACTGATGTGCAGCTCGTCATCACCCAGGCCGCCACCCGCGCCGCGGAAATCTCCCCGAAAAGCGTGATCGCAGTCGTCGACCGCGAGGGCTTCGTCCTCGGCGTCTGGAATGTGGGCGGCGGCGAGCCGACCGATCAACAAGTCGCGGCTTGCGTTTCCAAGGCGGGCACGGCGGCGTTTCTGAGCAGCGACCAAAACGCCTTCACCACCCGCACCGCCGGGTTCATCATTCAGCAGCACTTTCCGCCGGGAGTGAGAAATACTCCGACCGGTCCCCTCGTCGGGGTCGGTTTATCGAGCCTGTTCTTTTCCGATATCAACAAGTTCAGGGCGCCGGGAAGCGTCGTCGTCTTTAGTCCGACGCCGGGGAACTCGATTGTGCCGGTGCTTTTCACCTCGCTCGATGCCTCGCCCGGCGGCATGCCGCTCTACAAGGGCGGACACCTCGTCGGCGGGGTCGGTGTCACGGGAGACGGCATCCCGGCCGCGATCCCGGGTTTTCGCGATGAAAATCCGCTCGTCTTTGTCGGCGGTTACGACAAGGACGAAGACATCGCGCTCGCCGGGCAGATCGGCTTCAAGCCTTCCTCGGACATTCTCGCGAGCAATGTTTTCATCAACGGGATCAGCCTCGCGTACACCGAGAGCACGACGCATCTGGCCAGCCCGCTCGTGCTGCCCGGGAATGTTTCCGCGAAATATCCGATCGTCGCTGCTCCGCCGCCGTTTCCTTACCCGGTGGCGACGCTCGGCGGAGTCACCGGGCAGATTCGGCAGCCGATCATGAGCGACCCGCTACCCGGCACGATCAACGGTGTGGCGCGCCTAACGAGCGCGGAGGTGACCAGCATCCTCGCCGCCGCCGCTGATCGGGTCCGGACGACCCGGGCCGGCATCCGGCTCCCGATCGGCACCCAGATGGAAGCGTTCATTAGCGTGGTGAATTTTCCCAACCAGGACGGCGTTTCCCCCACGGTGCTCGGGACTTTCCGGACCGGCGAAGCGACCGTCTTCAGTTGGGACGTGGCGGTGCAAAAGGCGCGGACCGCGATCGCCTATTCCAACAACGGGAACACCGTCGCGATGTCGACCCGCACCGTCGGCTTCCTCGCCCAGAGCCATTATCCGCCCGGGATCGACGCCAACCATGCCGGTCCCTATTTCGGGCAACAGGAGGCCTTTTCCGGTTTGTTAGGCACGTTGTCGGATGTGACGCTGAACCCGGCCTTTCTTGCCCCAGACCCAAACTTGCCTAACGGCGTCACCGTTTTTCCGGGCGGCTTTCCGCTTTATCGCAATGGCCAGCTCGTCGGCGCGATCGGGGTGAGCGGCGACGGGGTGGACCAGGACGATTTGGTGGCCGCTTCGGGGACGGTCGATTTCCCGACGCCGCTGGAGATGGGGGCGGATAATACGATCTTCGAGGGCGCGCGCCTGCCCTACGCGAAATTTCCGCGCGATCCCACGGGAACGCTGGAGAACAACGACGCCGTCGTGCTCGCCGCCCCGCGTGCCATCACTTTGTCGGATGGGCTGGTCAACCTCTCGACCCGGATGACGGTCGGGGCGGGCGAAAGCCAGGCGATCGCCGGGTTTATCATCTCGGGGAGCGCGTCGAAGGATCTGCTTCTGCGCGCGCTCGGGCCGTCGCTTGCGCCCTTTGGGGTGCCCGGCGTGCTCGCCAATCCCGTCCTTGAAATTCACGATCAAACCGGCGCCTTGATCGCTTCGGACGACGATTGGCAGAGCACGCAGAAGGACGCGATCGAAGCGAGTGGGTTGGCCCCTGCGAATGAGCTGGAAGCAGCCGTCAGGCTGACACTGCCGCCTGGCGCCTATACGGCCGTCATGTCAGGGGGAGCGGGCGGCACGGGAGTCGGCCTGGTCGAGGTTTACGACTTGAGCCCGGATGTGGATTCGCAGCTGGCAAATCTCAGCACGCGCGGTTTTGTCGGCACGATCGATGAGGTCATGATCGGCGGTTTCATCGTCGGGGGGGCGAGCGGCTGCGCGAAGGTGGTGACGCGGGCGCTCGGGCCGTCGTTAGGCGCGCTCGGGGTCAGCGGCGCGCTGGCCGATCCGATGCTGGAGCTGCACGATGGCAATGGCGCGCTGGTGACGGCAAACGAGAGCTGGGCGGAAACGCAGGCGCTCGATTTGGAAGCGGCGGCGCTCGCGCCGGAAGATGCGCGGGAAGCGGCGACGCTCGGCTGGCTGACGACCGGAGCGTATACGGTGATCGTTAGGGGAAGCGGCGACAGCAGCGGGGTGGGGTTGATTGAGGCTTATGCGGTGCAGTGAGCGACTCTCTTCGTTCAGCGTTCCGCGTTCCGCTTCTTCTTCTCCGGTACCGTCTTCTCTTCCTCGAGTTGCACTTCACGAAATCTCCGCAGCGAATGATTCGCGATGCTCTCCTCAAACAAGTCGCGATTGATCGCCTGCGCCGCCGCTGCGCCTTGCCCGGCGGCGATAATCATCTGGCAATTCGCCGGGGTCACGCAGCCGGCCGAGTAGAGCCGCGGGACATTCGTGCGCATGCACTGGTCGACCTCGATTTGCCCCTCGCGATCGAGCTTCGCGCCTAACGATTCCGCCAGTTTGGTGTGGAAGATGTCGCCCCGGGTGGTGAAGATGTAGTCGATCTTCACTTCCGTCGCGCCCTTCAGGCGAAGCGCACGCACCTGGCATTTCCGGTGATCCACCCCCGTGATCTTCTCCCGGTGCACCGGGATTTCATATTCCCTGAGCAACTTCGCGTGCTTCCGGCTCCAGCGCGGCCTCTCGGCGTTCGTCGCCACCACCACGCAGGGCGAGTAGTGCAACATCCCGAGCGCGTACTCGACCGCCTCGTCGTTCGCCCCGCAGATCGCGATCCGTTTCCCGCGCACCCGGTAGCCGTCGCAATCCTTGCAGAAAAACATGCTGTGCCCGAGGCAGTCCTTGACCCCGGGAATCTTCGGCGGGAGATGAAAAATGCCGGTCGCGAGGAGGAGCCTGTTCGTCCGGTAACTCCGGCGGCGCCCGCGCAAAAAGAAACCTTCCTTCCGCCGGGCGACACTCTTGATTTCGTCGTCGGCGAACGCCACCTGATGAAACTTCGCCTGCCGCCGGCCGTATTTGAGCAACTCCTCGCCCCCGACGCCGTCCGGGAAGCCGAGATAATTGCGCACCTCCGGCTCCCATTTCGCCATCGAGTGGCCGGAATCGATCACGAGCGTGTCGCGTTCCGCGCGCCCGAGATAGATCGCGGCCGAGAGCCCGGCGATTCCGCCGCCGATGATGATCACCTCGCGCCGGTCGGGAGGATCGAGATCCTTGTGTTTGATCATGAATGCGATGTTAAACGCAGAGAACGCGGAGGGCGCGGAGAAAGATGAGAGTTTTCCGCGGCCAGACGACGCAACTTCGCCCAGCTACTGGAGATTGTAGGCCTCCACCAGCGCGACGCCAGTGGTGTTGTTCAGGCCGCGCACGATGGCGGTGTAAGCACCGGGGGCGAGGGTGGCTTCGATGGCCGATTCGCGATCGTCGCTCGGCGCCAGTCCGTCTTCAGAAATCGCCGTTTCCTGCAAGTCCTTCCAGTTGTCGTCGAAGGCGACGAGCGCGCCGCTGCCGTTATGGATCGCGAGCGTGGGATCCAGCAGGGGATTGCCCACGCCGGCTCCGCCTAACGATGGGCCGATGGCGCGAACCACGACGGTGGAATTGCCCGCACCGCCGCCGGCGACAATGAAGCCGCCGATCATGACATTGTCGCCCGCCTGGACCAGGCCGCGGGTGCTGATGTTGGCCAGTTGGGAATCAGCCGCCGCATCAAGATCGTATGCTTCGACCAGGCCGACGCCGGTGCCGCCATTCTTGCCGCTCAGGATGGCGCTGTAGAATCCAGGCTCGAGGGTCGCGATGATGGCAGACTCGAGGTCGTCGGTCGGAGCGAGACCGGAGGCGGCGATCTCGGTTTGCTGGGTCTCTTTCCAGTCATCATTCGCCACCACGCTGCCGTCGGAGTGGTGCAGTTCCAGCGTCGGGTTGGCGA
>CAVYJY010000002.1:0-116866 GCA_963768965.1 uncultured Verrucomicrobiae bacterium
TGCGCGCGAACCGGTCGTGGGCGGACCGTGCGAGGAGTGCGAATCGGTTTATGTGCAGATGCCGGCGGAGATCGCATCGATCGCGCGGATCGCCCCGCCCGATGAACCGGGCACGCCGTTGCGAATCGAAGGCACGGTTCGCGACCGCAATGGCAAACCGATCGAGGGCGCGATCGTTTACGCCTATCACACCAACGCCAGCGGCCGTTACCCGAAGGATTCGGCGACCAAAGGAACGAGCGCGCAACGCCACGGCCGCCTGCGCGGCTGGGCGCGCAGCGATGCGGCCGGCCGTTATGTCTTCGAAACGATCCGGCCCGGGGGCTATCCATTCTCGCGCGATCCGCAGCACATTCACATGCACGTCATCGAACCCGGTCGCTGCACCTACTATATCGACGACATTCTTTTTAAGGACGACCCGCGCCTGACCGACACGAAGATCGCCAAGCTGTCGCGCGGTCGCGGCGGGCCCGGGATCACGCAGCCGACCCGCACCGAGTCCGGCGGATTTGTGGTCCGGCGCGACATCGTTCTGGGCGCAAAAATTCCCGGCTACCCCGAGTAGATCGCTCTAGGGATAGGTATAAGGCGCCTGCAACCCGAGCGGGATTCCCAGCATCCAATAGACGAGCAGAAATGCCGTCCAGAGCACGAGGAAGACAACCGAAAACGGTAGCATGATCGAGACGAGCGTGCCGATGCCGGTCTGCCGCACGTAGCGCTGGCAATACACCACCACGAGCGGGAAATAAGGCATGAGCGGCGTGATGATATTCGTCGTCGAATCGCCCACCCGGTAGGCGGCCTGGGTCAGCTCCGGCGAAAACCCGAGCGCCATCAGCATCGGGACGAAGATCGGCGCGAGCAGCGCCCATTTCGCGGAAGCGGAGCCGACCATCAGGTTCACCGTCGCGGTCAGCAAAATAATCCCGATCATCGTCACCGGGCCGGGCAGGGCGAGCGCCTTGAGCAGGCCCGCGCCTTTGAGCGCGAGCAGCGCGCCGAGATTCGACTGGCTGAAAGCCGCGATGAAGAGCGCGGCGAAGAACGCCATCACAATGTAGTAGCCCATCGTGCTCATCGTCTTGCTCATTCCCTTGATGATGTCGCGATGGCTTTGCACCGTGCCGGCGACGTAGCCGTAAACGATGCCGGGAATGAGAAAGAGGAGGAAGATCAGCGCCACGATCGATTGCATGAGCGGCGCGGTCGAGGCGGTGAGCGAGCCATCCGGCGCGCGGAAAGCCGACCCGCCCGGGAGCGAGACGAAAACCAAGATCGCGATCCCGAGCACGAGCGCGCCCAGCCCGGCGTAAAGGCCGCGCCGCTCTTTCGCGCCGAGATTTTCCATCTTCGGCATCTCCGCTTCGTCGCCGTCGACCGGCGTGGTCGATTGCAGGCGCGGCTCGATCACGCGATCGGTCAGGAACCAGCCGAGCCCGACGATCAGGAGAGTCGAGGCGCCGGTGAAGAACCAATTACAGAGCGGATTGACCAGCCGGGCCGGGTCGATGATCTGGGCCGCGGCCTGGGAGAGCCCGGAGAGCAATGGGTCGAGGCTCGAAGGAATAAAATTCGCGCTGAAACCGCCGGAGACGCCGGCAAAGGCGGCGGCGATCCCGGCCAGCGGATGTCGCCCCGCCGCGTAGAAAATCACTCCGCCGAGCGGAATCACGAGGACGTAGCCGGCATCGGCCGCGGTATGGCTCACGATCGCGACCAGGATCAGCATTGGGGTTAAAAGCTTGGGCGAAGTAAAGCTGAGCAGCCCCTTGAGCCCGGCATTGATGAACCCGGTGTGCTCCGCCACGCCCACGCCGAGCAGCGCCACCAGCACCACCCCGAGCGGATGGAAGCTGGTGAACGTCGTCACCATGTTCGCGAGAAAGGCCGCGATCGACGGCGCCGCCAGCTGGTTCTTGATCTGGATCGGCTGGCTCGTGCGCGGATCGATCTCGGCAAACTGGGTCGAGGCGAGCAAAGCCGAGAGCACCCACACGACCAGGAGGAGAATGAAAAACAGCGCCGCCGGATCAGGTAGCTTGTTCCCGACGCGCTCGATCGTGTTCAGGGCGCGATCGACGAGGCGCGGCGATTTGGCGGCAGCGGAATCTTTTGGTGGCGGCGAGTCTTTCATGGCGAGTAAGCGACGAGGCTAGCGGTCCCGATGCCGGGAACGCAATCGCCGAATCGCTTCCGAGTCTAACGGCGTTTCGCGAGCCGGCCGATCACCCCGGCGCTCGTTAATTCCCGCAGCGCGTCTTTTCCCACCCAGCGGGCGGTCGCGTCCGAAGACTCGGCCAGGCGTCGCGCCACCTTCGTCGCAGCCTTATTCAGCGCGAGATTTCGTTTCCCGGTCGCGCGCAACGCCATGTTGACCGCTTTCCTGACGAAGTTCCGTTCGTCTGTCGCGGCCTCCTCGATAAAGGCGAGGCCCTGCTCGAAGGGCGCGTCGTCGGCCTGCTTATCGTGCACCGTCAGCGCCCAGAGAAGCGCGAAAGCCGCGCGCTTTTGGAATTCTCCCGGGAGTTTGCGCCACTGCGCGATTTTCTCCCAGGCGTGCGGGGTGCGATCGAAAAGTGCAAAACAAAGCGTGTCGCAGACCGCCCAGTTATCGAACGCGCGACACCAGCGATCCATTTGCGCAGAAGTCACACGCGCCGGTTCATCGACAAACGAGGCCAGCAACCGGGCCTCATAAACGCCCGTCTTCCAGAGGGCGGCCGCGAGCGCGTGATTGGGTCCGAGCTTCCTGCCCAGCACGCGAATGTCGCTGACTGAAACACCCAGCGCGTGCTCTGAAGGAATGGCAAAACGCGCCATGGCGTCGCGATTGCGCTTACTGCTGTGACGCCGCAGCCACGCCATTGCCGACTCGACCTCTGCTTCGACGTTAGCCCTAGTCATCGTGCCGCGGGACTTAGCATAAGAGAGAGTCACCCGGCAAGTCTTCCAGACGCCTGGAGGGCACCGCTTTGTCGGTGCCGGGGGGTGGACGGTGCGACAGGGTAAGGCGCCGCGCCACCCCGCCGATCGTCACGAGCTCAGACCTAGGAGCCGACAGGAACGAGGTCCGCAACCGGATCATGCAGAGATTGAAATTGGGGTTAGCGCCTGCCTCGCCGAATTACCGACCAGCTCGAGCGCCGTCGGTCTCCCACAAAGTGCGATGGACCCTCGGACAAAAAGCGACACGATCAGGGTGGAAACTCCGGAGCGGTTCCTGCAGGACATGGTTAGGCGTCGCGGCTGTTACTAAAGGCGATATAGAAAGCTCCAAATAGACCAAGGACGATGCAAGAGGCGTGGAGAGCGAACCAGCTCACACTGCTGTAAAGCGGATTAGCCGCGCTGAACGGCAGAAAAGGCCGCGTATCGCTGTGCATGATACTGTCGAGGAGCACGTGCGAGTACGTGCCGATGAAAGCAGCCACGATGGCGCTGCGCCAGGGGATGACGGGCGAACTCGGAAAGAAGCGCTTGAAAGGAGCGTCTCGCCACGTTGACCAAATTCGAAGTGCAAACTGGCAAACTGGGCGACCGATAAGAATGCTGAAGACCGCGACGAGGGTAGCGCCAGCATAGGTGTGGAAGAAACGGTGCCACGGATAAAGCCCCTGAATCATGTAGTAGGCGGTCTCGCAGTCGGTGACCACTTGCGAGAAGCAGAAGACGGTTAAGCTAAAGTGTCGTGGGATAACGGCCTTGATTGCCGCGCCCGGGCCGAAATGGAAGGGAGTAAATGGCATTCGTTACAGGCCGCGTGTAGAAGATCCTAACGAGACGAAGCTGAGCTGCGACCGCCGAGCGCGAGCGCTAAAAGTGATAAAGGGAAAATTGTCCATCCAGGATATAAACACGGAACGGACGGACCAGCGCATGATTAGAGGACCGGTGTGGGGGTGTCAATAGGTGCGGACAAAGAGAAGAAACACGACGCCGACGAACCAGAAAACGGATCCGAGCCACACGGCAACTGCAGCCCAACGGCGCGGATGAATGGTCATATGCCAGTGGCCAGAGCGCAAGGTGGTGTAGCGCATCGACTCACCAAACCGACGATCCGTCTCGGGACCAAGCTCGGCCTGTGACAACACGTAGAGGCAGGTGGCTGCGACTAACGCGGCTGGCGCCAGCGTGGCAAACGCGAGCAGGACGCCGCTGGAAGTCGCGAGCAGCCGTAGATCCTATCGATGCGGCCTCACCGTCTAACGAGAACAAGATGAGCGCCGCGAGCGAGGGCGCGCGTCGGCAGCGGGTGAAAAGGAGTAGTCACGGAAAGCAAGGTCGTACGGCGGCTCGCGGTCAGCTCCATCGCATGGTTAGGTCTTGGGCGTACGACGTAAATGCCAAACTATGCCGCAAGGCACCGACGCTACCTCACCGTGAAAACGCAAGTCACGCAACGAAGCCTGGCGATACGTCATCAGTCCGATACCAGAACTCGCGTCCAGCTACAGACATGGAATCGCGATGGATGCCAACACCGGCACACGCGGCGAAGTCGCGAGCCGTCGGAGTGGATGCTAAGTCCCAGCCAACTGCCTGCGAAGCAGAATGGTCCAGATCCTGCACGGCGATCGCCCGAGCGTTAAGCACCGAGCGAGGCCGACTGTCGCGGCTACCGCGGAATCAGCGAACGCCAATCCGATGCATCTAGCGCGAAAACCGTGATACGAAGCAGTTACGCCATAGGACCTAACAAGAATTAGACGAACATTCGTCTTTAAAGGCGAACAATTTTTCGTCTAACACCGCGTTTGGTGGCTCGCCGTCGGTGGACGCGGAGGTTGATTCCGCAAGTTTCCCCTGATTTCTCACTTTAGCCTGGGCGCCCCAGAAGCCGCAAAAACATTACGGCACCGTCCCATTGGCCGACGCGCTCGGGCCGCTCTCGCCCCCGGTGGCGTTGCGCGCGGTCACGAAGACCCGGATCGGCCCGGCCGGCAGCCCCGAAAAACTATGCTCGCTCTCCTCCACGATCTGCGAGACGAGCTGGTTGGCAGGGTTGGCCGTGTCGGTGATCGTCACCCGGTAGCTCTCCGCCCGGCGCGCATCGTCCCAATCGACAAAGACCATCCCGGACGCGCCCCCGGTGATGGTGATGTTCTCGGGCACTTCGGGCGTCTCCGGATCGCTCGGCTTATCGAAACCAAAGGCATACCAAAGGTCGTCCTCGTCGTCGATCAACTGGTCGAGTTCCTCGCGCAGACCGCTCAGCCGGGCGCGCCCGCGCGTGATGCCGTCCTCCAGATTCCCTTTCGCCTGCCCGGCGTCTGCGTTGCTTTGGTTGCTCGCGCTGGCGGCATCGCTGATTGCCTGCACCGCGGCTTCGCAAGCCGCGGCAGTAGCTGGGAATGGTGTGAGCCCCGGCACTTCCTTGGCCGGGTTGGCGGCAAAGTAGGAGCGCAATTGCTGGAGGAGCGCATGCGGATTATCCGGCACGGCGAGGGAGTTATTGGTAAAGCCGGCATTTTGCCAGGCATTGTTCCACTGATCTCCCAGACTCGGCTTGAGCACGCCGATACAGGCCCGGGCCAGCGCCCGCCCGTTGCTCTTGGCGATGCGGAACGCGCTCGTCCCGCTCACCTTCGCGGCCTTGGCGATGTTCCATTTATCTTTCAGGCCGGGCACCGCGGGCGGCACATTGCCGGGACCAGCCGGCGTCCCGACCAGCTCCGCGAGGATGGCGCGCAGAGCGGCCTCGTCATTTTGTTTCAGGTTGATCGCTGCGCCGTGGGTTTGGGCGCCATCGGCGGCGTCTTCGAGCATTTCGACGATCAAGTCGAACCGTTTCGGAATTTCATTGCTAGCCATAGGGTGTTTAACTGGGTTGGCTACGGGGCACCATGCCTCGCGGCACTGGGGGGTATTTGGGGTTTTCGTTTTTTCGCTGGCAAGAAAAAAATCGATGTCGGGATGAGTTTTTTTGCTCCGCCCAAAGACGTCGCCGGTGTTGCGATGACATTTTGGGGAGCAAAAAATGTCGTGGAAGCAGCTGCCAGGACCTTTCGGGGAACAAAAAATACCGTGGAAGCAGCTGCCAGGACATTTCAGGGAGCAAAAAATGTTATGGAAGCAGCTGGGACGACCCTTCCGGGAGCAAAAAATCCCGTGGAAGCAGCTGAGATGACATTTCGGGAACCAAGGAACACCGTGGAAGCTGCTGCGACGACATTTCGGGGAGCAAAAAATACCGTGGAAGCAACAGGGGCGACTCTAGGAAGAGCAAAAAATGCCGTGGAAGCAGCGGGGACGACTTTTCGGGGAGCAAAAATTATCGTGCGTAGAGCCCGAAAATCCTCCAACGCAAAGCCTTAAACGTTCTATCGCCCAGCGTAGGGCTGTGAATGGTCCCGGTGGAGCGCTCCAGAATCTCGCTCTTGTGAACCACGACCAGCGGCTCTGGCAAATGTCCACTCGCATCGGAGTGCTGCGCGGAGGAGACAGCTGGCCAGCTTCGTCATCGGGATGCCGCGTGCTTTGGCTTCGTGATACAGCGCCGTAATCAGGTCCCTGTCCAAACGTGGTGAGTAGTAATGTTCCATGGCTGGGATTTCGGATGAATCACGCAACCTCGTCAATACGGCCACCGCCGTAGATCATCTGTCCGTGTGGCCTCTTCTTCAGCTCTACGCAGGAGCGAACCGAGTGTGCATGCCCAGAAGTGGTGATCAGCGCTAAGCCCTCGGTAAGCCCTCGTCCCCAAGTTGCACTTGGGGACGCGCTTTTCGCGAAGTTGCACTTCGCCCCTAACGAGAACAAGATGAGCTGCCGGGACCGGCGGCAAGCGGGGTGCGGAATGTGATGGTTCTGGCCATCCAATCGTGGGTCGTACGCGGGTCCCGGTCAGCTCCATCGCATGGTTAGGTGGTGGACGTTGCGTGTAAGAAAAGCGCGGAGCGAATGCCTCTGAGGAGAAGCGGCGTCGCTGCATGTCGAGGATCGAACCAGAACTCCGGAAAAGACGCGAGATCGAAATCCATGCTGAATAAAATAAACAACTACCGCTGCCCGATGAACGAGGCAGCGAAGACGACGATGCCAGCGACGATGAGACCGACTGCGAGCCACATAAGCGAACCGGTATCCGAGAGAATCGCGAAGCCACTTCCGTAGCTGCGTGGACTGCGACCAATGTTCGGCAAACAGAGCGCGCCGGCCGCAAAAACGACGACTGCGGCAACTCGGATCCATTCTCGGGCACTCATGGCGGAAACAAACGCGCAAAACCACCTAACGAGACACAAGATCAGCTGCCGCGAGCCCTCTGTGCATGCCACGCAGCATAGGCTCTCGACGGCAGACACTCCAAGCGTAAACGGCAGGCTTGCTCGCGGTCAGCTGCATCGCCTGGTTAGGTGTTTGGTTTGCTCGGAAACCGCATAAACGTTTATCGATTCGGCGTAATCCGCGGGAGCGTGACTGTCCCATCGAGTAGCACCGGAACGGAGATCTCCGGCGCCGCGGAATCGAACTTCCCGCGGTTGCGATACGGCGGGCCGATCAGATCGACCATGTAGAGCCAGTTGTTGCTTCCGTTGATGCGCTGGAGATGAACGCGACCACTCCTCCAAGCTCGAGGACTGGCGACGAGCCGGGGCAAAATCGACTCAGCGAGCCGCACGGCTTTTCCGGGAGACAGAGGAGGCTCCGCGCCGTCGGCGCGCCACTTCGGCGTCCGTGCGATATGCTGCTCGGAAATCTCGAAGGCGTAAATTTTATCTTCTGTGTTGCTTTGGTATCCACGGTACGTGTCCGCCCTCGTTCCCGTGGTGACGGCGGCGAGACAGAGAGCGATGAGGCATGATCGGATCATACATCTAACAAGTATTCGGCTGCAATGTGCAGTCTATTTCCGGCTTCACGGGGGCAGAGTGACTAGAAAGGCGGCTCGTGGCAAGGGTAGTTTTACCTCGATTAGGTCCTATCCAGTCATAAATTTACCAGGCGCACTTTGCGGGACGAGGCGCCGCTCAGGGCCCCGGTGGCGGCGGGGTCGGCTCTTCCGGCCCGGCCGGAACTTCCGGGTCGGGGGTTTCGCCGGGACGGGTGAGGTAGACGACGCCCCATTCGCAGGCGCGGCGGCGTTTACTGGGGAGATTTTTTTCACCACGAAGATCACGAAGGGCACGAAGTGTTTTGGAGAGCCCCGCTTCTGTCGGTGCCGCGGGGGTGGACGCGGCGACAGGGTGAGGCGGCACGCTATCTGGGCGGAAGCGACCCGCCACGGCGGGCCGGCTCCGCTCTCTGCGGTTGAATTTTCCGCGTGAGGCTCTTGCCGGTTACACCCTGCGCTCAGGCGCCTCTGGTTTCCCAGATCATGAATTCGTCCAGCGTTGGCCGGGTCTTATCCACGACGAATTCGACCACGATGGCGTCATCGATAAAGCCGAGAAACGGGGTGCTGTCGGGAAGCAAATCGAAGGGATCGACGAGATAGTTGAGGGCCGTGACGACCCAGAGCAGGTCCCGATTGGGCAATTGTTTGTATTCCCCCTGTTCGTAGGCGCGGACGAGCCGCAGCATGGTCTGGAGATAGGGCCAATTCTCCTTGAACCGCTCCCGCGGGAGCGCGGCGCACTCTTTCGCGGCTTTTTCGAAAAGCGAGCGCAACCCCCCGAGACCGGCGACGCGCAATTTCGCTTCGCGCAGGGCCCGGGCAAACGCTTCGCTGCGCAGGACTGGTTTCTTGTAGGAACGCTGCTTTGCTTCGGCTGGTTTTGGCTTCGCGTTTTTCATCTGCGGCCATGAAAGCATCCCGACGCGGCGACGTGAAGGCATTTTGCAAACGTCACGCGCTCGTTTCCAAAGCGGCAATCGGGAACGAGCAAGAAAATGAAAAACGCCGCCCGCGACTGGCGCGGGCGGCGTTGAGCAAATTGCTCGCGGTTGTTAGGCGGGTCCGCGGTTGATCCCGAGGAAGCCTTCGCGCTCGAGGTGGAGGATGATTTCCTGCGCGGCTTCTTCCGG
This sequence comes from uncultured Verrucomicrobiae bacterium, assembly GCA_963768965.1. Lineage (GTDB taxonomy): Bacteria > Verrucomicrobiota > Verrucomicrobiia > Chthoniobacterales > UBA10450 > Palsa-1392. The sequence continues at coordinate 8,977 of CAVYJY010000002.1, forward strand.
CGTGAGCTCGGCGGTGTTGATCCGCACTTCCGGCTTGACCGGCTCCTCGTAGGGGTCGCTGATGCCGGTGAATTCTTTCAAAATGCCGGCGCGCGCCTTGGCGTAGAGGCCTTTGCGGTCGCGGCCTTCGCACACTTCCACGGAGGTGGAGAGGTGGACGAGGATGAAGCCGCCGAGCGGCTCGATGAGGGCGCGGACGTCTTTGCGGGTCGCTTCGTAGGGAGCGATCGGGGCGCAGATGGCGATGCCGCCGTTCTTCGTGATCTCGGAGGCGACGTAGCCGATGCGGCGGATGTTGATGTCGCGATGCTCTTTCGAAAAGCCGAGCTCGCTGGAGAGGTGTTTCCGGACGAGGTCGCCGTCGAGCATGGTGACGGGACGGCCGCCGACTTCGAGGAACTTGGTCATGAGCACATTGGCGATGGTGGATTTGCCACTGCCGGAAAGGCCGCTGAAGAAGACGGTGAAGCCCTGCTCGGCGCGGGGCGGGAAGCTCTTGCGCAGCTCGACCGCGACTTCGGGGTAGGTGAACCAGGTCGGCAGGTCGCGGCCTTCGTTGAGGCGGGTGCGCAACTCGGTGCCGGAGATGTTGAGGACGCGGGCGCCTTCGGGCACTTCGTTGTCGGGGACGTATTTATCCTTGTCCTCGAGGTAGACCATCATCTGGAACGGGACCATCTCGACGTCGATGGCGTCCTGATGTTTTTTGAAGAGGTCCTGCGCGTCGTAGGGGCCGTAGAACGGTTTGCCGTCGGTGTCATTGCCCGGGCCGGCGTGGTCGCGGCCGACGATGAAATGCGAGCAGCCGTAGTTCTTGCGAATAAGTGCATGCCAGATGGCTTCGCGCGGGCCGCCCATGCGCATGGCGAGCGGAAGAAGCGAAAGCTTGGCGGTGCCGGCGGGGTATTTGCCGACGAGAAGCTGGTAGCAGCGGACGCGGGTGAAATAATCGACGTCGCCGGGTTTCGTTAGGCCGACGGAGGGATGGATGAGGAGGCTGGCTTCGACCTGTTTGGCGGCGCGGAAGGTGAGTTCGACGTGGGCGCGGTGCATCGGGTTGCGGGTCTGGAAGGCGACGATGCGGCGCCAGCCTTGCTTGGCGAAATCGGAGCGGAGCTCGGCCGGGGTGAGCCGGAGGCTCTTGAAGTCGTACTGGCTCGGGAGTTGGAGACCTTCGAGGCGGCCGCCGACGTACCACGGGTTCGCCTTATTCATCAAATATGCGACGCCGGGGTGGGCCTGGCTGGTGGTGCCGAAAACGGCTTTGGCTTCAGCGGCGCGATCGGGTTGCCAGATGTCCTCGACATGGAGAATGGCGATGATGACGCCTTCGGCATCGCGCAGGGCGACTTTGCTGCTGCCGGACTTGAGGGTTTTCGCGAAAGCCTCGGTGACGTCGAGGGTGATCGGCATCGGCCAGAGAACGCCGCTGGCGAGTTTCATGTCGCTGCAGACGCCTTCGTAGTCGGCCTTGTTCATGAAGCCGGTGAGAGGCGAGAAGCCGCCGTTGAGGATCAGCTCGGCGTCGCAAATCTGCCGGGCGGTGAGGTCCCAGGACGGGAAATCGCGGGACTCGGCTTTGGCGTCGGCGGCTTGTTCGCGGCCGAGGATGAGGTTGATGAGTTCGCCGCCGTGGGGGGCGATGAGATGACTGGTATTAGGTGATGTGTTCAAAGTAGATGGTTCGTTAATTTGTTGGTCTTTCGTTTGCTTCGAGGGGAAGCGACAACCGCCGAAGCGGGCCGCTACGACCAGTCCCAGTCGGCCGCGCAGACGCACACCCTAGAAGAAAACGCGCACATGTCCAATGTGGGCTCGGTCCGGTGATTGCGGGTGGGCAACGACGAGCGCCGAGGGGCGCGAACGCGATCGCGCCGGGTGCGCGGCCAGCTACTTTGAGGCGCTCTTTAAAGCGAGTCCAGGAAGGCGAGTAACTGCGCTTTCTGCGTGGGGGTGAGCGCATTGAATTGCTCGACCACGCCAGCCGCCTGTCCCCCGTGACGCAGGATAGCGTCGGTATAAGTGAAGGAGAGACCGTCGTGCATCAGGCGATTGCGAGTGCGCAGTCCCCAAAGTGGAGCGGTCTTAATTTGATGCGCGGTTTGGGCGTATTCCGGAAGAGGCAGGATCGGGATCCCGTCTCCGGTGCCGATATCGTGCAAGAGGAAGTCGCTGAAGGGGCGAATGGATTTATCGCCGAGAGCGGTGGGGACGACAAAGGCGCCGCCGTTGATCACGATCCCGGGGCTTGTCGTGGTAATGGAGGAAACGTGGCAAACGGCACAGCCGATCTGGTTAAAGCGCTTCTCGCCGTTGCGCGCGTCCGTGGTGATGATGCCGCGAGGTGGCACCTTGGTGGAGCGCAGGAAGAGGACGAACCCATCGACATCGTCTCCCTCATCCTCCATCTCTGGCACTGGATCGTATTCCGTCCCGTAGCCGACAAACATGCCGCTCGAGGTATTTTCATCGGGGAAAAGAGGGCTGGTGATGCCCATTTCATTAAGGTAGGCATCGGCGGCAAACGATTTCAGGCTGCCGTGCTGGGCCTTCCAGCCAAAGCGTCCGATGCGGGCGCTGCCGTCGCCTTCGAGGACTGGCACCTGCGGAGCCGAGCCCTGCATGTCAGGTGGTTGTGCGTCGCGAATGGCGAGGAGCGTGCTATCCGAAATGCACTCGACGTAGCCATCGCCGAGGGCAGCCGGCGAGACCCGGAAAGTGCGGGTTTGGTCAGTGTCGGCGACGTGCTCGACGATATCGGGGTGGGTGGCGCGGGCCTGAATGAGAGACCCGCCGGGCGATTCGAAAAACATATCGTCCTCGGTCCGGCCAGTCCGTTGCACCGTCATCTGGCTCGAGCCGCCGGTGACGATGTTCTGATGGCACTCCCGGCAGCTTTGCGCGTTGTAGGTGGGACCAAGTCCGGTGGCGATCCTATCCACCTCCTCAAAGACGAACCGGCCGTCGTTGAAGGAGCGGTTCGGGACGACGTTGTCTTTGTTGATCGTCTCGAAGTCGGGGCCTTGTATGGCAAAGCCATTCGTTAAATTGTCATAACCTGCCAGGGCGGGTTTGATCGTGGCGTCGACGTCCGCTGGAGCGGTGATGCCTTCGATAATAAACCTTTTCGGCGGACCTTCGGGCCGGGCCGGGCTGGTCGGGGTGAATCGCTCGGCCCTGGTTCGGTGGGCGAGCTGTGCCTGCACCGCACAGACGGCAACGAAAAGAACAAAGGCGCCCGGTAGAATGAAACGAAGCGAAGGCATCTTCATAAATTCCTTTGGTTTAGGATCGTTAGTCACAGACTCCACCTTTGCAGATGACAGAGATCGTAGTCACGGGCGTAAAGGCGCCCGCTCCGTCGCCGAGGAGGATTGAAACAGTCCCGCTGGTTCGGTTGGTGACAGCCAAATCGAGATGGCTGTCTTTGTTCAGGTCGACGGCAAGGACGGTGTGCGGAGCTTCTTCGACCGTCAGATCAGGCGCCCGCACCATATTGCCGGTGCCATCGCCGAAGAAGAGCTGGACGGTTGTGCTTCGCGCATGATCGTCATTTGGTGCGGACGAAACGGGGAAGGCCACGTCGGGCACCCCGTCTTCGTTGAAATCACCGACGGCAATTTCGCCTTTGAAAGTACCGGGGTTATCCAGGACGAGGGTTTGTTTCAGGGAAAAGTTACCCGTGCCATCGCCGAGGAACATTTGGATGAAATTCCCGCTCGGGTTTCCCGGGCCTGCACCGGCCGCAATCAGGTCGGGTTTCCCATCGTTGTTCAGGTCGCCGACGCCCAGCGCACCGGCTTGATCATTGATCGGCAGCCCGCTGTGCGTCGGGAAAGCGCCGGTTCCGTCGCCGAGGAAGACTTCGACGTGCGACTGACCTGGGTTTTTATTGGCGTAAGAGGTAAACGCGAGGTCGACATTGCCATCGTTGTTGAAATCGGCCACGGCCAGCCCCTGGCAATTCGGGATGTCCTCCGTGATCTCAAATGGAGGAACAACAAACCCTCCATTGTTTTTCCCGAGATAGATCAGAGCCACGCCTTCGTCGGGACCAACCACCGCCAGATCCTGCGCGAGGTCGTTGTTGAAGTCGGCCAGGACGACCCGATTGGGGCCGCCTTCCGCCTTCGCTGAGTTGTCGCAATACCCGAACCCGCCCTTGCCGTCGCCCAGATGAATTTCGACATTATAGCCCCAGTTATTCGCCCCCACGATGTCGAGGTGGCCATCACGGTTCAGGTCGGCGATCGCCAGCCCTTTCGGCAGGGTATCGGTCGGCACCCGGCCGCTGAGGGTGAACCCGCCCAGGCCATCGCCGAGCAGGAAGGCGATATGGTCGAACCCGGTGACGTTGACCACCAAGTCCATGTTACCGTCCTCGTTTAGATCGCCCGCGACGATCAACTCCGGCAGAGGCAGGCTTCCAGTACGGTGGTTGCCGAACGCCGGCGAGAGGAAGGCAACGGAGAGGGCGAGAGCTGCCAGAGTGGTGCAGAATTTCTTTGTCATATCTGGGCTATGGAACCTCGATCTGGCCGATCTGGATGTGATTGACCAGATCGTCGTGGGATGGCGAACCGCTGTCCGGGTCGGGATCAATCAATTCTGCGTCGTGGTAAGGAGCGCCGATGATCGGGCTCGGAGTGCCGTTGCCGTCAAAATCCGCCGCGGCCACCGCCGCCCCAAATCCGCCAAAGGCCTGCGGGGTTTCGCTGGTGAGCGTTTGGAAAGTGGCGCCGCTGGCACCGTCAATCACGAGCACTTCACCCGCATTGATCAGTTCGTTCACATCCTGTTCCGGCGCGCCGACCATGATGTCGGGGCGGCCATCTCCGGTCACATCGGAGATGATGGCCAGCGAAGCGCCGACCTGGGCACCGTTCTGGCGTGAACTTATGCGAAGCCTGCGACTGAGCTTGCCGTCGCTGCCTTTGAAGATGAAGACGCCGCCCTGGGCGTTCTTTTGCAAGGGGGCGCCGACGACAAAATCCGGGTTTCCGTCATTATCGAGGTCCTGCCCGCCGGCGACGGCCGAGCCGAAAGAGGGAAGTTTTTCCCGCGCGGCACTGCGAATGGTAAAGATGAGCGAGTCGGCCTTTCCGCTAAAGACAAAGGCTTCGGCCGCACCCGGTGCGCCAATCAGGGCGTCGGCCGCGCCATCACCGTCGACGTCCCCGGCGTTGGCGACGGCAAATCCAAACCGGCCATCTTGGGTGGTGGCCGGATCGCTCACCGTTCGAATGATGCTGCCATCCGCGCCGCTGTAGAAGTGAACCACGCCGACGTCGGTCGGAACATCTTCGCCGGAACCGATATCTTTCCCGGGAACGCCCACGATGTAGTCGGGCTTGCCATCCGAGTTGATGTCTCCCAGGCTCGCGACCGACGTGCCGGCCCGCGCGTTTTCCTCGGGCGCGGGGATATCCAGAATGAGCAGGACAGTGTCACTGTTCCCGCTCATAACGAACGCCCGGCCAACGCTAAAGATATCGCCAGTGTCTTCTTCGACGACGTGATGGGGCGCGCCCACGATCAGGTCTGGAATGCCGTCGCCGTTTAGATCACCGGCAGGAGCCAACGAAGAGCCGAACTGGCCGCCAAACTTCTGCGGCTGGATCATCTGGAATTCCGGATCGTTGAGCTCAGTGATCAGGCTCAGGTCGGCACCGCTTAGGACGAAGACTTTGCCTACATTTTGCGGTGGCCCGAATCCGTTCTCAGAAACCTCGAAATCGCCGTCCTGGTACGGCGCGCCGACCGCGAGATCGGGTATCGAGTCAGAATTCACGTCTCCGATCACGGCAACGGCACGTCCGAAGAGCGAGGTCGAGTCTTCCGGCTTGGGGTTAAGAAGCGTGGTCGCTTGAATGCCCGCAACGGCGAATGTGAAACACGCCAGGGCCGAGAGAACCAGTGCCGAACGGGCGCCGGGCAGACGCATGCCGGCGATCGATCTGGGCGAGGTTTTCGTTCTTGGTCTCATATTCCCGCAGGTCAATTCGATTTTGGGAACGGCGCGATTTTGACGGATTGAGATAACCTGGCAAGCACAATCGTCGGAAAAAGAACGGCATACGCAAGATTCCCAGCTTACGTTTCAGGGCGCCTGAAAACCGGCAAAAGCTTTCGACTGCTAAAGAGGCTTGGAAACAGTTCCCTCTTTTTTCAAGAGGTGTTTGTCGAAAAAGCTTTTGATTGCTGCTTCAAACCTCGGGCCGCCCGTTCCGTGGCCTCGTCCGGCGACGACATCGAGGGTCGTTTCCACGCCGGCTGCCTCGAGCGCCGCCGCAAAGAGCCGGCTCTGGCTGACCGGCACGGTGGTGTCCTGGTCGCCGTGGATGATGAGAAAAGGGGGATCGTCTTTCGAAACATATGTCAGCGGGCTGGCGGCGATTGCCTTCTCTTCGTTTTCCTCGACGGGACCACCGATGAGCGCTGCGATGGCCGACTTGACGCTCAATCCCATGGCGGACGACGCGTCTTCCGGCGCCTCGCGATACATCCGCAGCATGTCGGCGGGGCCGGACACTTCGCAGACGGCCTGGACCCGGCTTGAATACTGCAAGTTATCGCCATTCCCCTCCAGCGCGGGCACTCCGCCGGAAGTGCCGAGCAGCGCTGCCAGATGCGCACCCGATGAATGTCCCCAGGCCCCGATGCGATCGGGATCGAATTTGTATTTGGGGGCATTAGCCCGCAACCAGCGCACGGCAGACTTACAATCCTCGATCTGCGCCGGGAAGGCCGCCTCACCCGTGAGACGATATTCGATGCTGGCGACGGCGTAGCCATTATCTACCAGAGCCAAGGCCGGACATCGCCGCTTGTTGCCGCGGGACCAGCCGCCGCCATGGATGCAAAGGATCACGGGCACCGGCTTGGTGGTATTCTTTGGCAGGTAGAGATCGAGTCGCAACGCTCTATCGCCGACCCGGGAATAGACCAGGTCGCGCAGGACGTTCGCGTCGGAAAGATCTCCAAGTTGGCGTTTCGCCATGAGCTCCTGCATGCCGAGCCCACCAAAAACCATCGCGAAAATGACGATCGCCAACCAGCGGAACCGGCGGCTACGCCTGGCGTCTGTTGGGCAAGGCCGGGCGTCGCATGCGGAGATTGGTTTATCCATCGAATCCTCCCATCGGGCTGGAATACACTTGGGGAGTGGCGAAACGATCGCCCCTGCTCAGCCAGCTGTGGGTTCGTGCACCGGCGCGTCGGCTTTGCGAACCATCCAGAAAGCCAGGGCGGGCATCGCTTCTTGATCTCCACTGGCGTTGATCACCGCGGGGTCCGCGCGTTCGATGGTGAAGTAGTCGCCGAAAATCGACTCGACGTGCTCTTTCAAGGCGGGCTCCGAACGGGCGCCGCGGTAGTTTGCAAAGCGGGCGTGCTGGAAAGTGCCGGAAAGCAGAAGGAAGTGGCCGCCGGGCGTGGTGATCCGGGCGATGTTTCGGGCAAAGACGGGACGAAAATTCTCGGCGATGCGGTGGAAGCAGCCGCGGTCGAGCAACCCGGCCGCTGGTTCCAATTTGAGCTCCGGATCGCAAAGGTCGACCACCTCGAAGGTGATGGCTTTGCCTTGCCCGGCGGAGAGACGGCGGCAATTTTCGATTGCGGCAGCGCTGTAATCGATCCCTGTGACCGGAAAGTCCTGCTCGGCCAGCCACCGGCTGACCTCGCCGTTCCCACAGCCTACGTCGATCACCCGTTGAGTTTTTTGGAACCAGCCCGATTCGATCGCTTCGACAAATTCTTTCTGCGGCTCCTCAGTTTTCCAAAAGGGGCTGTATTCGGGATCGGCCCATTGCCGCTCCCACTTGTTACGGTGCCGCCGGTGCGCCCAGTTTGGAAATCGCTGCTCGAACCAGCCTTGCAGCCGATTTGCCAACTTCAGCAGGTAACGCATCGCTTGATGCTACGCAGAGAAATACGGGACGCAAGTTAGCGGCATCAGTCATGCTGCAACCCGGCTAAAAGCGGCTCAAATCCTTGTTTCAAGTGGAATAAATGAAGCTAACACCCTGGGGGAGCTTTGCTCTATGATCCGGCGACCGGGGGAGGTTGACTGCGACCGGCGCTATGACCTTCCGGCCGCAGGTCACAAGTCAAACAAGGCTATTTCTGAGTGATCGCGGCGGGCATTCGCCAGGGTGAAGATGATCGTGCGGTAATGATTTTGATTGTGGGGCGTTCCAATCTTGTGCTAAACTTTTTTTGCGTTATTGCGAATAATGCATTCCTCCCGGCGATCTCAATTACGGTGTTCGGTTCTACGGTTTTGCGGTTCTTATGAAAAACTTCCTTCTCTTCTTGCACGTGGCTCTTTTTGGTCTCTTTGCGGCGGGCGCGGCGCACGCTCAAGTGACCATTGTCTTAAATCCCGAAAGGACCGGACACGCTGCGACGAGGTTGAGTTCAGGCAAAGTCCTCGTCACGGGAGGGGTCAACGAGGGTGCCACCTTGAACTCCGCGCTGCTCTATGACCCGGCGACGGGGAACTTCGCCCCTGCCGGCACGATGGTCTCTGCCCGATCAAACCATACCTCCACATTGCTAGCCGACGGCCGGGTTCTGATCACGGGAGGCGAAAATATAGTCCCTCTCCAGACAGCGGAGATCTACGATCCCGCCAGCGGCGTCTTCACTCAAACCAGCCAGGGGATGCGCGTGCCGCGGAGCCAGCACACGGCGACGACGCTGCGGGATGGAACCATCCTTCTCAACGGCGGGAAGTCCGCGGATATCTTCAATCCCGCGACGGAGACATTTACCCAGACCACGGGCACGCCTCCTCTTAATCGCAGAGCCCACGCCAGCGTCCTCCTTGCCGATGGCTCGGTCTTCTCTACCGGCGGGTATGTCGGAGCGGAGGCGATTAACACGGCCGAGATCTACGACCCGGCGACGCAAAACTTCACCACGCTTCCCGTCGGGATGTTGATCCCGCGGGCGAATCATACCATGACACAACTGTTGGATGGGACCCTGCTCATTGCCGGCGGTTTCTCCGGAACCAGCCCTCATAATGAAGTGGAGAGCTACAATCCAGTCCTGCAAACTTTCACCCTGAAACAAAAGATGCTCTACAACCGCTCGAACCAGCGGGCGTTTCTCCTCACCGATGGACGTGTCCTCGTCATCGGAGGGGTCACCCTGGAGAGTGGATTTCTCAGCGTCAACGAAGTCTACAATCCCGCCGCCGGGAGCTGGTCGGTCCATAGTAACCTGGTCGAGCCGAGAGCTGGTCACACGGCTACGGCACTGCTCGATGGAACAATCCTCGTCGCCGGCGGTGTGACGGGTAACTTAACCTTGAAGACAGCTGAAGTGATCGATCCTGCGACCTCGAACTTCACCCCCTTGGGAAATATGATCGCGGGACGCAACCAGCATACCGCGAATCTCCTGCCGAACGGCAAGGTGCTGCTGGCCGCTGGGAGCACCGATGCCGTTACCCTTAAAACGGCCGAAACCTTCAATCCATTGACAAACTCCTTTACCGCCGTTGGCTCCCTTGCTGACGCGAGAAAGAGTCACACGGCGACCGAACTGGCAGATGGCAAGGTCTTGGTCGCGGGGGGCAAGAGTTTCACGGGCGATCTCGCCAGCGCAGAACTTTTTGATCCCGCAACTTCATTGTTTCAATCTACTGGTTCTTTGAACATAGGCCGCGCCCTGCACACAGGCACCTTGCTCGTTGATGGCGAGGTCCTCATCGTCGGAGGAGTCATCACTGGGGGCGACGAAACCCCCACGGGTGAGCTCTATGACCCGGTGACGAAGACATTCACCTTTACCACCGGTAGTTTGAATCTAAAACGCAAGCGGCACCGGGCGAATTTACTTCAGGATGGCACCGTCCTGTTAACCGGCGGCAATACGCTGGAGAACTCTCAGCAAGGCGGGGATCGTACTACTGAGACCGCTGAATTGTACACTCCGGGAACGCGCACCTTCAGTTACGTCGAGGATATGGATATCCCGCGTAGTGAACATCAAGCGACCCTGCTCGCCGACGGCTCGGTTGTGGTTACGGGCGGCGCCCTGACTTCGACTCTGACCGAAGTCTACGAGCCCGACACCCAAATGTTTTCGCCTGTCGGAGACATGATCCAAGCGCGAGGTCGGCACGACGCGCTGCGACTAACTAACCCGGCCTGGGGCGGGTTAGTGGGTAAGGTCCTTGTTATTGGCGGAAGCGCGCCAGGCGGCGCGATCTTTGGAGGCGCACAGCAGGCGATCGATTCGGTCGAAATCTATGATCCGGCCACCGGGACACTCAGCTTCTTTGGCACCATGACCGAGGCGCGGCAAAATCACACCGCAACGGAACTGCAGGATGGCCGAATCCTGATTGCCGGCGGGGTGGGACGCCCGTTCGTGAGCAGCACCGCCGAGTTGTTCGCAGCCTCTGTGCCAATGCCGACACCCACACCCACTCCCGGTCCGACCGTATCTCCAACCCCAACCGTAAGTCCCAGTCCAACTCAGTCACCTAGTCCGAGTCCCTCCCCGTCGGGCAGTCCCAGTCCGACACCGGTGGAAAGCAAGCCGCTTAACATTTCTACCCGGGGCGACGCCCAGACGGGCGATAAGGTGCTAATCGGCGGATTCATTCTGGCTGGCGGAAGTGAGCCCAAAACAGTGATTCTGCGCGCGATCGGGCCGTCGCTTCCGCTCGGCGGCGTATTGGCCGATCCGGTTCTGGAGTTACATAATCCCGATGGCAGCGTGGTCACGAACGACAACTGGAGAGAAACCCAGGAAGCGGAAATCGTCGCGAGCGGCCTGGCGCCGACGGTGGATCAGGAATCCGCAATCATCGCGACGCTCCCGCCGGCTTTGTACACCGTAATCGTGAAGGGGAAAAACGACAGCACCGGGGTGGGGCTGGTCGAGGTTTACGATCTGGATGACCCCAACGCCGCGACTTATCTGGCTAACATCAGCACGCGCGGCTACGCGCAACCGGGCGACAATGCGATGATCGGAGGTTTTATCATCGGCGAGGGCGGCCGGACCGGGGAAGTTGTGGTGCGGGCGATCGGTCCCTCCCTTAGCGGCATTCCCGACAGCCTGATTGATCCGACGCTGAGTCTGTTCAATGGGCAAGGAGTGCTGGTGGAGCAGAACGACGATTGGGCCGATACGAATGGAAATGGGATTGCAGCAACCGGCCTCGCGCCAAACGATTCTCGCGAATCAGCCATTTTAGCTAGTCTCGCGCCCGGCGCCTACACCGCGATCGTCGAAGGCAAGGAAAACACTTCGGGCGTTGGCCTCGTTGAGATTTACTACATCCAATAGCCGGGTGACATAGTTGGAAGAAGCCGCTTTGTCCGGCCGGGCTGCGACGCCTTCATCGCTGGGTAAGATCTCTTCTTCCCATACCGTTCTGGAAACGGCGCCAAGCTTCAATGATGGAGGAGTCTGCTCTGAGCGGCGGCATTGACACCGATCCGCTTAATGCAGCGACGTTATGCCTGAACGAAGACCACCTCTAACTTCCAGAGGCATATTTTCGGCGGGAATGTTAGTCAGGTTGGTTCGGCGCGATTCGCCCCGTCCCGTTATCGGGCGGGGAGAATCACGGCAGGTAGAACCACCAAGGGAAGGATTCAACCAAGTCCAGACTGGGGCCGCCGATCCTACTGGATATTGTAGATCTCTACCAGACCGACGCCCGTCGTTTCATTACTGCCTCGTACAATGGCGGTATAAGAGCCGGTGGGAGCTGTGGCGTGAATCGCACTCTCGCGCGAATCGCCCGGCGCGAGACCAAGTGCGTTGATGGTATCCGCCTGGCTGGGATCATCTTGCCAGTCATCATTGGAAGCAATCAAGGTCCCGTGATTGTCGTAGAGCTCCAAAGTAGGATCAGCGAGACTTTCAGCGATACCTTGACCGGCGAGCGTCGGTCCAATGGCCCGCACGACCAGAGCCGTCGCTGCCCCTCCTTCGGGACCAACAATAATGCCTCCGATTAGGACATCATCACCAGTGCCGACGAAACCACGCGTGCTCACGTTAGCGAGCTGCGAGTTAGAGGCTGGATTCAAAGCATACACCTCAATGAGACCGACGCCGGTGCCATTATTGCCACTTAGAACGGCGGTGTAAGGCCCCGGCTGCAAGGTCATGACCAACGCCGCCTCGGCATCATCCGTAGGGGCAAGTCCAGTGGCGGTAATCTGGTCGACCTGACTATCGCGCCAGTTGTCATTCTGCACGCTCGTTCCATCCAAAAGGTGCAGCTCCAGGACCGGGTTAGCCAGCACTCCTGGCACTCCAAAAGCGGAGAGTGACGGACCTAATCCGCGGACAAGAACCTCTTTCGCATCAAGCCCAGTGATAATGAAACCACCAATTCCCACACTGGTGCCGGTCCCGACATCGAGCCGGGTGGAAATGTTTTGCGATTGCGTTGTCGGAGGATTGGACCCTTCAATTACGGTCAAATCGGAATCGGCCGCCACCGCATTGAGGATGTCGACAATTCCACTCGGCCAATTGATCTGAATCGTCGCGACACTGGCCGTGCCAATACCGAAATGGAGCGGGCCACTGCCCTGGGAAGCATATTCGCCCCCGCCGCCGCCGTTGTTCAGGCGGAAGGCTTTCCCGCCGTCATAAGTGACGGTTACACGCGCACCGATGCCATCGAGGTTGGACTCGACGCCGCGCAGTTTCAGTTTGATGAAGTGGTTGCTGTTTCCGTTGTTGTTAAAGAGGTAGTGGAATCCGGTCGCGGCTTCCCCAGTCACTTTGGTCGGAGCGATGCCGTCCTGCACGACCAGATCGAGGAAACCATCGTTATCATAATCGCCCCAGGCGGCGAGCTTATGAGCCGAGTTAAGGTCATCGTCCTGCAAGTCCACGCCTTCCTCCGCAGCCCTGTCGGTGAAAGTCCCGTCCCCGTTGTTATGGTAAAGGATGTTGGCATTCCCGGGTCCGATGGCAGAAGTCCCAGTCCGCACGACAAAGAGATCGAGAAATCCATCGTTATCGTAGTCGCCCCAGATGGCCGCCCAGGTGTTCGTGTTATCGTTGACTCCCGCAGCGTTGGCCAGCTCGGTGAAAGTGCCGTTGCCGTTGTTCCGATAAAGGGTGTTCCCCAAGTCACCCAGGCCGCTTTGTTTACCCCGGGAGATATAAAGGTCGAGCAAGCCATCGTTATCATAGTCGCCCCAGGCGAACCCCAAGGCGTTGACTCGGGGCGTGATCCCGGCTGCTTCGGTTACTTCGACAAAGGTGCCGTCGCCTTGGTTGCGGTAAAGTGCCTCCGCCGCGCCATTGCCGCCGAAAATGGCGTCCATATAGCCATCGTTATCGTAGTCGGCGAAGGAACAAAGCGTGCCTTCATTTATGCCGCGGTTGGCGTCTTCCAGCCCGCCCGCGCCCGGCACGATCGTGAAAGTGCCATCGCCATCGTTGTGATAAAGGACGTTTACACTCGTCTCCTGCGTGGTGGATTGGTTTTTTACGAAGATATCGAGATGTCCATCGTTATCGTAGTCGACGAAGAAAGCGGAGCCGCCGTAGTTCCGGCCTAGCTCGAGACCGGCGGCTGCGGCTGTGTAGGTAAAGGTGCCATCGCCATTGCCTTTGTAGAGCGGGTTGCGAGCGGGCACGGTCGAGATCAAAATCGAGTTCCTTCCGTCATCTCCGCCGCCGCCTTGGAAGGGAGGCTCAACCGTCAGGAAATCGAGGTTGCCATCGTTGTCGTAGTCGCCAAAGGAGCAGCTCAGCCAATCTTTGTTATCATCCGGGGCGTTTCCGTTGAGGCCGGACTCGACTCCTTTTTCCGTGAACGTGCCATCCTGATTGTTGATGTAGACGAACGGGGTCAGCGGTCCGCCCAGATAATCCAGTTCATGCACTGGGACCAGCAGATCGAGGTAGCCGTCGTTGTTGATGTCGCCCCAGATCGGATTTCCCCACGCCCTGGCTTCAATCTGGATGATGCCGGCCTCAGCGGACACGTTCGTAAATTGCTGGCCAAAGGAAGTCGAGCTAAGACCGGTGAGGAAAAGGGTCGCGCCGGCGCAGGCGGACAGGGTCGATTTCAGAGAAAAAAGTGTCTTCATAAGCAGGTTACCCGGTGGATTGAGCGGCCAATCACGATGGCGCGCAGTCTAGAAAATATAACGTTCTGGCTTTTCGGGCAATCTTGGATTCGGAAACGCAGGGCGATTTCGAGCCATGTGCCGCTCCCGAAGACGGCCGCCGCGGAGTATCCGCTCAATGGTTGATTTCCAAGTGTGACCTTCTGGGAATCCCTGAATCAAACCAGTTTTTCGCCCATCGGTCAACGTTTATCCGCGATTAGCGCGGTTTAGTCGCTTCTCGTGGAAAATTCCTTCCCGGGAAAGCAAAAATCTCGCCCAATTCGACTTCTCTGGCGCAGAGAACGCTCTCTCCAAGAGGCATGAATGCCATTCCACACCACCATTCGTTCCCCCGTTGCACCAGATCGGCAACGCTGATTGGCGCCTCCATTTTCATCAGTCTCCTCTGCCTCCCTCTGAGGGCGCCGGCCGAGGTGCCCCGCGGTGTCTTTTGTCTTCTGCCCGCGGGGAAAAGATGCTCCGATGCCGCCCTTGCCAATCCCAGCGTAGACGGTCTCGGCATCCGGCAGGATTGGAAAGATCTGGAGCCGACTGAAGGCGTCTATAATTGGGAATTCCTGGACTCGGAAGTCGCGCGCGCCGCCGCCGCGGGCAAGATGATCCTCCTTCGCATTAACACGCAGTCGGCTAAACCCGAATGGGTTACGAACGCTGTGACCCAGGCCGGCGGCGCTTTCTTCACCTTCGACAAGGAGGGAGTTCCTACGACCATTCCTGTTTTTTGGGACCCGACTTTTCTTGCAAAAAAGAAGGCGATGATCGCCGCCCTGGGGGCGCATTTTACCAATAATCCTTCGATCAAGATCGTCTGGACGAGTTTCGCCAATGCCAGCAGCGAAGATTGGAGCGTGCCGCACACTCAGGCCGAAATCGCCGCCTGGCAGGCGGTCGGTTACACCTCCGAGAAGCTGCTCGATGCCGGCCGGCAGATAATTGACGCCTCCATGACCGCTTTCCCGAATCAGTATGTCACCCTTGCCGTGGCCGGGAACGGCAAGCTCGATTCCGACGTGAATTATGTCGCGCGCAACGCCGTCCTGGCTGCCCGCGCCGCCTGGCCCGGGCGCCTGATCGTGCAGAAAAATAGTCTCGGCACCTTTAACCCTCCGGCGCCGGGAACAGGGACGGTCTATCAGGTCCTGTGGGATTTTCGGCCCGACGTCGGCGGCCAGATGCTCGACGCCTGTTTCAACGACACCACCTACCGCAACAACGCCGGGGTGGCCGCCGAGCCCGCCGTCATCCTGCATAACAGCGTCAATCTGGGCGCCAGCTACGGCATGAAATACATCGAAATTTACCAGCTCGACGTCCTGAATTTGCCCGCGGAGATAACCTACGCGCACAATGTCCTCCTCGGTCTCGAGCCGCCAACCGCGACCCCGCCGCCGCCGCCAATAGCGCCGCAGGCGCCCACCGGTCTGCGCGTCCTGCCCTGATGCACCCCGCGGCCACGCCGAGCGCACCCCGCGTCGCCCGACGAATGGACACCTCGGCGTTTCATTCCACTCTTCTTGTCCTCGCGCTGGCTGCCGCAATCGCGGTCAGCACCGCGAGCGCCCGGGGAGAGACCCACGAAGTCTCCGGCTTGAACTCCCTCCCGGAAGTGAAATTTACGGCGCTCAGCCAGCGCGACTGGAACCCGCTCGGCAGCCGGGCGCTCGCGATCCATCCGGCGGATTGGAAACACGCGGAAACGGAGCATTTCATCTATCACTACATTCACAGCTACGTGGCCACGCCCATTTCGGTGGAGGCGGAATTCAACTACCGCGTGATCGCGAAAGAGCTCGGCCTGGAAGCCATCCCGGGCGCCTCCGCCAAATCGCATATCTACATTTTCGAGGAACCCGAAGACTGGAAAACATTCCAGGGCTACGCCCATCTCGAGCCCTGGACCGGCGGCATTCATTCACTCGGCAGCCTCTTCATCGTCCGCGATCCGAGCTTTAAGTTTTCCGGCAATTCGTTAGGCCACGAAATCGCGCATCTCATCCTTTTCCGGGTTTACCAGCGGGCCCTGCCGCGCTGGCTCGACGAAGGTTTTGCCGAATACATCTCGCGCCTCGCGCGGGCCAGCTTTCAACGCGCCCGCAACTACAGCGCGCGGCCGCATTCCGATTCGATCCCGGCCGCGGCTTTCATTCCGCTCGCCCGCCTCACGGCGCTGACCGATTATCCGGCGAGCGAGGAGATAGATATTTTCTACCAGGAGTCGGAGCGGCTGGTTCGTTTCCTCTCTGCCGCCGACCGGGCGGCCTTTCGCCTGCTGCTCGACTCCGTCGCGCGCGGCGAAGCGTTCGACACTGCTTTGTCCCGCCATTACTCTGGCCGCTTCTTCGATGTCGCCGCGCTGGAAAAAGAATTTCTCCCCTACGCCTCGAAGGACGCGAAGACTCTGGCTTCCGTGCCGTAATCATGGCGGGCAGGGAAGGGGAGCGGAACCTGCTTCTGGCTTTAGCCATCCCGCTGCCGGCTGAAGGCTGCTAATGGGTGGCGCAGGGAATCTTCCGATTTGTATGAATTGCGCAGGGCTTTCTCCGTTAGGCTGAATTAATTGAGAGCGTAGACTTCGACCAGGCCGATCCCGGTCGTGCCATCCTTCCCACGGACAATGGCGCTGATGGCCGAGCCGGGTGAGAGCGTGATGAGGATGGCGGATTCGAGGTCATTCGCCGGCGCCAAACCACCAGCCATGATCTCTGCTTCCTGTCCTCCGGTGCGCCAATCATCGTCAAAGGCGATCGACATTCCGTCGCCGTTGAAAAGCTCGAGGGTTGGATTGGCCAGACTGTCGGGGACAGGCAGGGAGGGCCCGATGGCGCGCACGATGACGTCTTGCGGAGCGGCCCCCAGCGCGATGAACCCGCCAATCAAGACATCGTCGCCGGTCTGGACGAGTGCGCGGGTGGAGATGTTAATCAGCTCGGAATCGACCGTCTGATCCAAATCATAGACTTCGACCAGACCGACACCCGTGCCGCCGCTGACGATGGCGGTGTAGAAGTCGTTGCCAGCGAGTGTCGCCACGATGGCGGCTTCGAGGTCGTCGCTCGGCTGCAGGTTTGTCGCCAGGATCTCCGCCTCCTGGGTGTCGCGCCAGTTGTCGTTGGTCAGCACCATCGTGCCGCTGGCGTTGCGCAGTTCCAAGGTGGGGTTGGCCAATTTCCCGCTCACCGGGAGCGAGGGTCCGATCGCGCGCACGATCACTTTTTTCGGTTGGGTGCCGTCCACGATGAAGCCGCCGATGAGAACGTTATCGCCCGTCCCGACGGTGACGCGGCTGGAGATGTTGCCTAACGAATGAGAGAGTTTATAGAGAAAAGCCGCGCCTGACCGCGGTGGGAAAATGATGCTGGCACTGCGCGCGCCGACCAGGAGATCGTCTCCGCTAAGGTCAACCGCGATCCCGAAGTTGGACGCTGCCTCACCATCGAGGAGGGTCTCCCGCAGGGTCCAGACGGTATTGTTCCGCGTGAAAACGTAAGCGGCACCCGCGTCATCGCCGGAAACTTCCAGATCGCGCCCGGTCGCGCCGACCACGATGGTCTCGCCCTCGATGGCAACCGCATGCTCGCTGAAATGATCATTCGCATTCCCCCGGCCATCGCCTTCAGCGGTGAGCTTTTGTTGCTCAGTCCAGACTCCACTGCTGTCCTGGACATAGACGTAAGCGGCGCCGGCATCAGTATCTCGCTCGTCATTGCCCCAGGCGCCCACCACGATGGTGTCGCCGCTGATCGCCACGCTGTTCCCGAAGTTGTCGCCGAAGGCGCCGTCGCTGGCGAAGATCGTGTTTTCGTTCAGGTTCACATCGTAAACGCCTATTCTTCCTTTGGCGCTGCTCCAATTGGGAGCCCCGATCACGGTCAGGTCGCGATCGACTGCGAGACTCGCTCCAAAATTCCCGGTGAGGAAGGTGGGGTCCACCTTGGTATCGCTCGTCAGCTGAAGATTGGAATCAAAATAGATAAAGTTGACGCGGCCGTCATCGATTCCGTTGGAGTCGCGGAAAGGCGCGCCCACGGCGGCGAAACCGCTGCCCAGCGCCACGCTATAACCGTATTGATCACCCACGAATGGAGCGGCGGAGGCTGGGACCAGTTCGAGGACGGGCTGAGAGAATACTGCCCGGCTGAAAAAGGCGCGACCGGTCTGGCTGTTTGCCCCTGGGCACCCCCACGCGATAATGTCGCCGGCCGGATCGGCACGAGTGTCCACGCTCCAACCACAGGACGCGTCCGCCGCCGGGTCGACAAAAATCCCGTCGCCCAGTAGGTCCCAGATCAAGTTCGTCCGCCGGAAGGTGTAAACCGCCCCGGCGTCGGGAGTGATGCTATTGTAATCCTGCCGCCAGGCTCCCACAATCGCGGTATCGCCGTCGATGGCGACCGCAAAACCAAAACGAGAGTCGGTCTGCCGCTGATTCCCGGCCTCCAGAAGGGTGTCGAGCGTCGCGATCACCGGGTCGATCACAAGCGGGTAAGAAGCCATCTGATCCTGCACCACCAGGGTGATTTCTCGCCCTTCCCGATTGGCTTCCATGTGGGCGGCCAGTCTTCGGCCGGTGGCGTCGATGGCAGTGAGTTTTGCATAGCTAAGAGATGGCTTTTGCCCGGGCGCGCCGAGCTCGATCCGCTCCCCGTGATCCTTCACCACCGCACGCAAATCTCCCTGGACCGCGAGCGAGAGACGAAGAGGAGAGGCTTCCGGCGCGCTCGCGCTTTGCGGCCGTTCGCTCAGGGTGAAGCCTTGTTCTATTCCTTCGGCCCGGTTTTCGTACCATTCGACCACGGCGGGCGTGCGGAAGGCAAACGCGGGATAGGGCGTGCGTAGATACTCGATGCGATTCCCGTTCACCGTGTGCGCGGCGATCGGCGGCACTTCAGGCAAGGCGTCGCCGTAGCCATAAGCGGTGAGCTCCAGGATGGCGGACCAGGCTTGGGCCGCGTTCTTCGGCGGGAGGGTGGGACGAATGGTGACGCCCTTGTCTCCGAACCAGGCGTTCAGGTTTTGCTCGTGGCTCAGGGCAAGGTAGTCGCCGCCGGTTGGCGCGTCGTTAGGCGCGGCGCCCTGTCTTTGCAAAGCAAAACTGGTGGCCGTGATTGCCTGCCATAACGACTTTCCCTCCTTCGTTTCGGTCAGGAATTGACGCGCTTCGTTTCCGGAGAGGATCGTTTTCCGATGCGCTCCTTGGTTGGCGGTTCGGGCAGAAACGGCGGGAAGACGCAGGCCAAGGATGATCAAGATGAACCCGCCGAGCAGGAGCGCGGCGGCGGCGAGTTGGGTATATTTTTTCATTGGTTGGTTGGTTGGTTAGTTGAGGTCGTAAATTTCGATGAGAGCGATGCCGGTGGCGTCGTTCTGGCCGCGCACGATCGCGGTGTAGGCGCCGGGAATGAGGGTGGCGAGCAGGGCGGCCTCGCGATCATCACCGGGGGCGAATCCGGAGGCGCTGATATCCGCTTGCTGGTCGCTCCGCCAATCGTTGTTCGCTTGCTCGAGATTGCCGTATTCGTCGTACACTTCCAGCATCGGATCGGGGAGCGTGCCGCTGAGGGGCAGGGAGGGCCCGAGGGCGCGAATGACGACGTCCTGCGAATCGGTCCCGACAACGATGAAACCCCCGATCATGACGTCGTCGCCGGTCTGGACGAAGCCGCGCGTACTGATGTTGGCCAATTTGGAATCGCTCCCGCGTTCGAAATCAAAGACCTCCAGGAGCCCATTGCCGGTGCCCCCATCCGCCCCGCTCGCGATGGCAGTGTAGGCGCCTGGATCCAGACTAATAAGCAAAGCCGCTTCCGCGTCGTTAAACGGTGCCAGGCCGCTTTCGCCGAGGATATCGGCGCCGGTCGTGGTGCGCCAATTGTCGTTGCCGGCGATCAGTTTGCCCGTGCTGTCATAGAGATCCAGACGCGGGTCGTCCAGCTTATCGAAGAGAAGCAGCGAAGGACCGATGCCACGCACGACGACCTGTTTTGGCTGATTCCCGGTGATGATGAATCCGGCGATCAATACCTTATCGCCGGTCTGGATCGAGAGGCGGGTGGAAATGTTTGCGAGAGCGACCGGCGGAGTTCCGAAGAGCTCAAACGCGC
This sequence comes from uncultured Verrucomicrobiae bacterium, assembly GCA_963768965.1. Lineage (GTDB taxonomy): Bacteria > Verrucomicrobiota > Verrucomicrobiia > Chthoniobacterales > UBA10450 > Palsa-1392. The sequence goes on from CAVYJY010000002.1 coordinate 29,210, forward strand.
CGATGTCGCTCGTGCGGAAGCGCAACCGTCCGCGCTGGTCCAGCGGCGGAGCGTTTTGATCATCGCCGTTGTCGAAAGCCAGACTGGTCGGCAGCAATGCGACAGTGTCTGTTGGGCCGCCGTTGTTCTTTAGGACGTCGAGCTCCGCGTCGATCGGCCGGGTGACCGAGCCGACATGATCGCCATCTGGGCCTTCGTCCACCAATCCGGTGCTGCCCGTGCCGAGGCCGATGAGGTTATGGCCCCCGGTAGTAAAGGCACCGGAGAGGTCAGGGCCGTTCGTGGCCTGGTTTTGGGCCACAATCGTGTTGAAGAGCGTGGTCGAACTCATGGCGCCGTTCAGGATGCCGCCGCCAGCGCCGTAGGTTGCATCGGTCGCGCTGTTGCCGCTGATGGTGGAGTTGAAGACGATCACCGTCGCGGGCGGTCCGCTCTCCACGAAGGACGCGATTGCGCCGCTGGAAAAAGCGGTGTTGGCGCTGAGGGTGCAGTTGGTCACGGTCAGGATGCCGGTATTGCGCAGGGCGCCGCCGAACCCGGTCGATTGGTTGCGCGCGAAGGTGCATTCTCTCGCCGTGAAGGTGCCGCCATTGTTCGCCACTGCGCCGCCGGAACCGCCGGCGTTATCGACGACCGAGCATTGGGTCAGGTTCAGGATTCCCGTCGTGAGAATGGCGCCGCCACTGCCGAGGCCGACGCTATTGCCATGCGCGAGAGTCAAACCTGTGACCGTGGCGTTCGCGCCCAGATTCACATTCAGGATGCGCGAGGTGTCGTTCCCGCTAATGGTCAAGGCCCGCGCCCCGGGACCGTTGATGGTCACGTTTTTGTTCGCGACCAGTTCGCCGCTGGTGAGAATAATCGGACTCGTTAGGCCGGGCGCGAAGGTAATCGTGCTCCCACCGCAGGCCTGGTTCATGATGTAACGCAACGAGCCCGGACCGTTGTCGGCGCTGTTATTGACGATCAGGTTAATGCCGGAACAGCCGGCGAGGCTGTCGATCTGCACTTCGTAGGAGCCGATATCGCTCCCATCCCCGCCGGGTGCATTCGCCAGGGTGGGACTGTCGATCGGGCGCGTTTCACTCCGCTGATCTGTCAGCGTATCGGTGCTCTGGCCTTTGTCGATCGCGACGCTGCCCGCGAGCAGCGCGTGCGTCTGGGTGGCGCCGCCATTGTCCTGCAGCGGACCGAGGTTCAACTGCGCTGCGCTTACGCCGATCTGGTCGCCGGTGGCCGGAGGGATCGTCGCGCCCGCGGCGCTGCCGATGATGTTGTAGCCCTGCGAGGTTACCACTCCGGCGCAATCCGCTCCGGTAGGCGCGGCGTTCAAGGCCACGATGCTGTTCTTCGCCGTCAGCGAACTGGCATTGTTGTGAATGCCGCCGCCGCTGCCGCTGTTTGCGATGTTCCCGGTGATGGTGCAGTTGCGGACGGTAAGGATATCGAAATCGTAAATACCGCCACCGGATACGGCGGCGGTATTTGCGGAGATGGTGGAGTTGATGACAGTGGTGGCTCCGCGGACATGGACGCCACCGCCATTACCGGAGGCGGAATTCCGGTCGATGGTGCTGTTGAGAATGGTCAGCGTGCCGAGGGCTTGGGAAATTCCACCGCCGTTGGAGGCAGAGTTGCCTGAAACGCTGCTCCCCGTGATCGTCAGATTCCCCTGGTTGGTAATGCCGCCACCATCAAGGCCGGCGAAGTTGTTCTGAGATCACGCAGTTCTCGATCGCCATGACGCCGCTGTTAAAAATACCGCCTCCGCTTCCCGACGAGCCGGCGGCGGAGTTGCCCGAGACGATGCAATTGCTGAGCAGAAGAATGCTCCTGTTGAAGACTCCTGCGCCACCATCGGCGTCGCTGCCGTTCGTGATCGTGAGCCCGCTGATGGTGGAGTTGCTGCCTGAGATCATTCTGGAAGATCCGAAATGCCGCCGTGCCAGGAGCGGTGCTCCGCTGCACCGTCAGGCGATCGGCTCCCGGTCCAGCGATCGTGACGCTTTTGACGAGAAGCAGCTCGCCACTGGTCAGGTTGATCTGACTGCCCTTGGGGAGGCCGAAAACGATCGTGTCGCCCGCCTCTGCCGTCGCCAGCGTCTCGCGCAGAGTGTTCGGGCCGGCATCGGCTGCGCTTGTGACGACTCGGGTAACCGCAACCGCCGTGCTCGCGAGGAAAAAGATACTGCAAGTCAGGCCGGCGGCCGCTCGGCCAGCGAGTCGGGAGAATCCAGTTCGGTCCCAACCGCTTTTTTCCGGTTTTACTTTTAATCGCGCTGCATTTCTGTTTCCCTCTGACTCGATTTTCATCGCCAAGAGTTTTTCGCAGGGCGGCGGTGAAAGTCGTTAAGCGGGCGGTGAATTTTTCTGAATTTTTCTAAAACTTCCGCGTGAGCACTTCGACCTCGCCCCTCTACGAATTTGGCGAATTCCAGATCGATCCCGCGCACCGCCGTCTTTCCCGGCGCGACGGATCAGTCGTGCCTTTGACGGCGCGCGTCTTCGAGACCTTGCTTTATCTGGTCGAACACCCGGGCGAGGTGCTGGAACGCGAGGATATAATGGACGCGATCTGGCCCGACGCCGTGGTGGAGGAGAATAACCTCACCCAAAACATCTCGACCCTGCGCCGTGTGCTCGGCGAAAGGCGCGGATCGAATCAGTTTATCGTCACCGTGCCTGGACACGGGTATCGGTTTGTGGCCGACGTGCGCACGGTGCAAGCGAATGGCGCAGATCCCAACGGCGCGGTTCGGGAGGTGGAATCGCCCGCCACCGTTCCTCCGCCACCTGAAGCCGGGGCCGACCCTGTCACTGCCGCTGGCGCCTCCTCCAGACTCCGCTTCGCAATCTTCGCCGGTGCCGCAATCCTCATCCTCGCGCTCGGGTTATTCCTCTTCCAGCGCGGTGCGTCAAAAGAGCAAGGCCGCCCCAGGATATCGGCTTCGGAACAAAGCATCGCCGTTTTACCCTTTGCCAACCTGAGCGGCGACCCCGCCAACGCCTATTTCGCTGATGGCATTAAGGACGAAATCCTCACCCGCCTCTCGAAAATCCGCTCGCTCAAAGTCATCTCCAGCACTTCCACCCAAAAGTTTAAGAGCGCACCCGACAACGTGCGCGAAATTGCCGCTCAACTCGGCGTCGCCAACATCCTCGAAGGCAGCGTGCAGAAATCGGGCGAAACCACCCGTATCACTGTTCAGCTCATTCACGCCCCAACGGATACCCATCTCTGGGCGGAAACCTACGACCGCAAAGCGATCGACATGTTTCAGGTCGAGACCGAGGTCGCGCAACGCATCGCGGCCGCCCTCGCCGCCAATCTCACTGGCGCGGAGCAGCGTGCTCTCGCCGAAAAGCCGACCGCAAACGTAGAAGCACACCATTCCTATCTGCGCGGTCGCTATTTTTGGAACAAGCGGTCCGTCGAAGGCTATCGCCGCGCCGTCACGGAATTCAATCGTGCCATCGATCAAGACCCGGCCTATGCGCAGGCCTACGCCGGTCTGGCCGACGCCTACCTCTTCCTCGGCGGCAACGACGCCGCCGGACAAAAGGCAGCCGTCGGCAAAGGCCGCGCCGCCTTGGAGAAGGCACTCGAGCTGGATGACACGCTCCCCGAAGCCCACGCCTCGCTCGCTCTCCTGGCGTTCAACTTCGATTGGGACTGGGCCAAAGCGGATCGTGAATTCAAGCGATCGCTCGCGCTAAATCCGAACTACGCGACCGCCCACCAATGGTACGGCGAATATCTCGTCTCGATGGGCCATGCCAACGAAGCCATCGCCGAGATCGAGAAAGCCGCCGACCTCGATCCTCTTTCGGTCGTCATCTGCACCGATGTGGGGAAGGTCTATTGGCTGGCCCGCCGTTACGACGACGCGATTGCGCAGTTTTACAAAGCGCTCGAGATGGATCCCGATTTTGCGGTCGCGCACGGGCTGCTGGCCCTGGCTCTTTCGGTCAAAGGTGAGCACGAGGCGGCGATCGCCGAAGTGCGCAAGATCAAAGACTTGGAAAGCGATCCGATGCATCTCGCCTGGGCCGGCTACATCTACGGCCGGGCCGGCAAAGAGGACGCGGCGAAACAAGCGCGGCGGCAACTGGAGGAGCTTGCGGGCCGGATTGATGTTTCGTCGCAATGGAATGCCTTGGTCGACATCGGTCTCGGAGAGGCGGACGCCGCCTTCCGGTCACTCGAGAAAGTGTTCCAGGAGCGTTCCATGGGCGGTGCGATTCCACTGAAAGTGAATCCTCTTTTCGATCCGCTTCGCTCCGATGCGCGTTATGCAGGATTCCTGCGGCGCGCGAATTTTTTGCCCTGACATGAGGCGTGACGACGAGACAGAGAGCGGGCAGATTCGGATCTCGAATGAAAAGCAAAGCCGCCCGCAAAACCGCTCACATCCATGCCGTCGTCGGCTCCGATGAGAGCGCGGTCAAGACCGCCGCGGCCGAACTCGCGGCTCAGCTCACGCCACCGGACGCGGGCGATTTCGGGGTCGAAATCGATCGACGGCTGCGCCGACAACGCCGACCAGGCGGCGACCCGGATTCGTTCCGCGATTGAGGCGCTGCAAACGCTTCCCTTCTTCGGCGGCGGCAAACTGGTCTGGCTGAAGAACGCAAATTTTCTCGGCGGACAACAAGATCGGCAGTTCCGCCGCGGTGCAGGATGCGCTGGAAGAATTGCGCGCCGCGCTCGAAGGCGATCTCGGCGGCGGGGAAGTGAGATTTCTCCTCAGCGCGCCGGAGGTGGACAAGCGCCGCTCGTTTTACAAGGGTCTCGCGAAACTGGCGGAGCTCAAGGTCTTCGACAAACTCGACTCCAACCGCAGCGGCTGGGAGGAAGCCGCGCTCGATCTCGTGCAGTCGTTAGGCCGGGAACGCCAGCCTCCGTTTCGAGGAGGAAGCGCTCGATCTTTTTGTGCTCCTCACCGGCGGCGACACCCGCACGATCAATAACGAGCTGGAAAAGATCGATCTTTTCCTCGGCGAAAAAGAACGCCGCGTCAGGCTGGAGAATGTTCGCACTCTCGTCCCGCTTTCGCGCGCCGGGGTCGTCTTCGAGCTCGGCAACGCCCTTGCCGCGCGCCACCTCCAGCACGCGCTCGCGCTCGTTAGGCGGTTGCTCGACCAGGGCGAATCGGCCATCGGCATTCTCCTCGTCGCCATCATCCCGACAGTCCGAAATCTTCTTCTGGCCAAGGATCTGATGCAGCGCCATCGCCTGCCCAAACCGGGCGCGCCCTTTTCCTTCATCTCGACCCTGAACCGCCTCCCGGCCGAAGCGACCGCGCATCTGCCGCGCAAGAAGGACGGCTCGATCAACGGCTATTCGTTAGGCATCGCCGCCATGCAGGCCCATCGCTTCGAGACCGGGCGGCTCGTCGCCGGGCTGGAGGCCTGTCTCACCGCCAATCTCCAGATCGTCAGCAGCCAGCTCGATCACGAGCTGATCCTGAACCAGGTGGTGGTGAAGCTGCTGGTTTAAACTGGCGGCCGCTTCCGTCTGCTTGCGCGCCATCGGTCCGACCCAGGGAATGTCCCAGCGCACCCCGCTGAACGCCTTTACGATCGCAATGATGAGCACGATCAGGAATGCGATCGAGATGAAGACCCACAATAATCCCCAGAGCACCCCGAGCAGGCCGCCGATCACCGGAATCGCCCGCAACAGCCAGGAGATGATCTGCGCGACGAAGCCAAACAAAAACCAGGCCGCGCCAAAGATGATCGATTGCATGGCGTAGAAGCGGACGAAGCCGTCGCGTTTCTCCAGGATGTAAAAAATGATCCCGCCCACGAGCGGAAAACAAGCCAGCGCCGCCGCGACGTTGGAAGGCAGGCCGGTGGAGGTGGGACGCGCGCTCGCGTCGTCCTCGCTCCGCGGCGGTGGCGGGGTCGGCGCGACGGGATCGATCGGATCGGATGGATCAGGCATCCTTCTATTTACAAAAGCCGGGGGAGCTGAGCAAGTTTTGGCTGAGCCTCGGATTTCGCTTACGGAAAACGCCGGGAGGATGATACGGTGCGAAGCTTCGAAAAATTCGAGTATGAAAAATTCCCTGCGCGCTTTCACCTTGATCGAACTGCTGGTGGTCATCACGATCATTGCGATTCTGGTCAGCATCGCCTTGCCCGTCTTCAGCAGCGTGCAGGAAAAAGCGCGCGCCACCCAGGATTTAAACAACCTGCGGCAGATCGGCATCGCGACCCAGACCTACCTGAACGACAAGGACGGCGTCTATTTTCTACCCAGCGAAAACTGGATGGTCGCGCTTCATCCAAAATATCTGCCCAGCTGGAAAATCTTTCAGTCGCCCTTCGACAGGCGGCCTGCATCCGAGAGTAACGCGAACGCTCCGATCAGCTATGGCTTGAACGAAAACGCCCAGCTTTCCACCGGCGCTCTGCCTGCCGACAGGATTGTAAAGCCGACAGAGTTTATCCTCTTCGCTCCGGCGCAGCCTTTTGGTAAAAATGCCGCCGATACCGATGTGGTGGTTTCGAGGGACAATCCCGGCACGCACAACCGTGGAACCCGCATCAATGCGTGTTTTGCCGATCTCCACGTGGAGAACATGAGCTGGACTCTGTTTAATGACGACGCCGCGGCGCCTGGGAGCGGCGACGACGCCTCGGCTCGCTGGCATCCTGATCCTGCCAACACCGGTCTGTGAAGCGGCTCACGATCCCGCTCCGATCCAAACCCCATGAGGTAATCATCGGTCGGGATCTGCTTGGGAAAATCGGACAATTCGCCAAAGTGCTGTTTTCCGGATCCCGTTGCGCGATCATCGCAGACGCGACGGTCGCACCTCTTTTCGGCGAACCGGTACAATCGAGTCTCCAGGCGAGCGGATTTCGCGTCGATCTCCTCACCATACCGAGCGGCGAAGGAGCGAAATCGATCGCCCAGGCTGGCGCGCTCTGCGAACAGATGAATGCCCTCGGGCTCGATCGCACTTCGTTTCTGGTATCGTTAGGCGGGGGCGTGGTCAGCGATCTCGCCGGCTTTGTCGCGGCGATTTATTTTCGTGGCATCCCCTACATTTCCGTCCCCACCACGCTCCTGGCGCAGGTCGATAGCTGCATCGGCGGAAAGACCGGGGTCAATTCCGGCGCCGGGAAAAACTTGATCGGCGCCTTCCATCACCCCGCGCTGGTCGTGGTTGATGTCGATACGCTGCGGACCTTGCCGGAGCGGATCTGGAACGAGGGTTTCGCGGAGATCATCAAACACGGCGTTATCCACGACGCCGAACTTTTTGCGCTGGCTGCGCAGCCGGCCGAGCCGGCCGACCTTGCCGGGCTGGTCGAGCGCAACCTCGCGCTGAAGGGGGCGATCGTGGCCGCGGACGAGCACGAGCAGACCGATGTGCGGGCGCTGCTCAACTTTGGCCACACCGTCGGCCACGCGATCGAGCACGCCGCCGGCCCCGGCGGGATGTTGCACGGCGAGGCGCTTAGCCTGGGGTTGATCGCCGCCGCCCGTGTTTCGGTCCAGCGCGCCGGGTTGTCGTTAGGCGATGCCGGCCGGATTCGCGCGGCGCTGGCGGCGCATCGTCTACCGACCGAGCTGCCGGCGGATTTTTCGCGCGAGAAAATTTTCGCCGCCCTCGCCCGGGACAAGAAATTCGAGAACGGCCGTGTCCGCTTTATCGTCGCGCACGAGATCGGACGGGCCAGCGTCTCCGACCAGGTCACGCTCGACGACCTGCAGGCAGCGGTCGCGGAGTTGTGACCGGTTCGCCGGAATCATCGAGCGCGGCTAGAGCGGCCGCGCTTTTTTGAAATAGGCGAGGACGCCTTCCACCACGCCGTCGACGTACTCGCGGTAAATGCTGCGCTGCCTTTTTCCCGCCACTTTCCGCGTGCCTTCGTAGTCGCCTGCTTTCACGCGCACGAAGACCGGGCGGCTGTTCATGACGTAGGGTTCGAGATAAATCGTCGGGCAGCGATAGAGCCGCGTCGCCATCAGGTTGCGGGCAAAGACGTAACCGCTCGCCCCGACCGGGGTGACGTTTTCCGTCTTGTATTTGTACGCCGGGAGCCCGGTCGCCTTGGCCATGCTGGCGGCGATCATCTCGGCCATTTCCAGTTCCTGCGGAAAGGAGCGGCTGAGAAGTTTCTGCAACATCTCGAAGCGTTCGTCGTCCAGTTCCAGCTCCGGCGGCAGATAGGCGCCGTTGAGGAGGACGTGGAGATGATTGTTAGGCACGAGCGCCGGGCGGTGCGGGTCGCCCCAGGGCTCGGCGTTGAAATGCAAGCTGAGCACAAGGTCGGGCTGGAGCCGGTAGTTGACCAGGCTGGCGCGGCGGCGGATTTCGCTGTTGCGATAAAAGAGCACCTCGCGCTGCCAGCCGACGGTCTGTTCTTTCTCCGGGTCGGCCGGGCCGTCGAAATTCTCCCGCGGATCGGTCACCCCGGCGCGGAGGAGAAACTGGCGCGCGATCTCCTGGAAATCCGACGGCCGGTAGGGCGTGATCGGCTCGGCGTTCTCGCGCAACAAGGAAACCTTCGCGCCTAACGAGCGCAGGCGTTCGGCGAGAAGTTTCGCCACCCGCAGAGTCATGTCGCCTTCCATCACCGGGGGCGCGTCGCCGATCTTAAACCAGCGCTCTTCCATCTTTGCCCAGCTCCCGCCGAGATGGCCGGGATCGAGCGCGATGTGGTAGCCCGAGAGCGGTTCCCCGCCGGGCGCGGGCGGGAGAGTCCCCGGCGCGGTCCAGAAATGCGGGATGGGCAGCCGGTCGGCCGCGTTTTTGGCGAAACGAAGGACGAAATATTCCTGTTTGCCGGCGGTGGTGGCGATGCGCACGAGGTCGGGCTCGATCTTGATCAACTCCGGATTGTAGCCGTGCGAGGCGTAGACGTGCTCGAGCAGGTTGACGAATTCGCCATGGGTGATGGTGGCCTGGTAGCGCTCCAGCTCGCTCCAGTCCGGCTTGCGCCCGAGCGTGCTCAGGTTGGTCGACGATTCGTCGGGCAGGACTTCGTCGACCGCGAATGAAGGCGTCGCGCCGAGAAAAAAAACGAGCGCGAGACCGCGCGTGGCAAGAGAACGAAACATCAACTTGGGATTTTCGAGTTTAATACGATCATCGCGCCATGCTCACGATTCTTTTCCTCGGCGACATCGTCGGCGAGTCCGGCCGCAGCGCGGTCATCGCGCGGTTGCCGGAATTGAAACGGGAACTGAACCTGGATTTCATCATCGTGAACGGGGAGAACGCCGCCGCTGGCCGTGGCATCACCCCAAAAATCACGATCGACCTGCTCCGCGCCGGGGTTTCCGTGATCACAACCGGCGATCACATTTGGGATCGAAAGGAAATTGTCTCCTTCATCGAGACCGAGCCGCGGCTGCTTCGTCCGCTCAATTACCCGCCGGGCGCGCCGGGCGCGGGCACGGTCGTGCTCGAGACGCCGAAGGGCAAAGTGGGCGTGATCAACGTCCAGGCCCGCACTTTCATGCAGCCGATTTTGGAAAATCCCTTTCCGCTTTTGGACGCGGCAGTGAACGAAATGCGCGCGCAAACGTCCAACATCATCGTCGATGCGCATGGCGAAACCACGAGTGAAAAAATCGCGATCGGCCGTTATCTCGACGGCCGGGTCTCGGCTGTATTTGGGACGCACACCCACGTCCAGACCGCCGACGAACAGATTTTCGAGGGCGGGACGGCTTTTATTTGCGACGCCGGCATGTGCGGGCCGGTCCATTCCATTCTCGGGCGCGAAATCGAGCCGGTCGTGGGCCGGTTTGTTTCCAACCTGCCGGCCGCTTTTCCGGTCGCGCACGGGGAAGCGCGCCTCCGCGGAGCGCTCGTCCAGGTCGACGAAACAACCGGGCGCGCCGTTAGCATTTGCCGGGTGGATGAACCGGGAGTCGCGCGCGAAAGCGCTCCGGCTTAATCGATTGCGCCGCGAGCTTCTGCTTGCGGGAGCAAATTCTTGCGGCCAAAGTGGCCGCTCGTTCGTATTACAGAGGGATTGTCTTTTATGAAAAATTGGAACCGTTATTACGCCGTGGCCGCGTCCTCCCTCCTGGCGCTGCTTTTACCCTCAATCGCGCTCGGCGATGAGAAGTCCGATGCTTACGAATTTGGAAAGCAAGGAATCGCCGCCGCCAAGGCCAAACAGTGGGATAAGGCGATCGAGTCCTTTGAGAAAGCGGCCAAGGCGGACCCGAAGGAAGCGAACAATTTTAACAATCTCGGTCTCGCCTATAAAGGTGCCGGCAAGATGCAGGAGGCGATCAAAGCCTTCAGCGACGCGATCGAGGCCGAGCCGGAAAAGACGTCCGGTTACATCAACCGCGGCGTGGTTTACACCGCGGAAAAGAATTATGACAAGGCGCTGGCGGACTTTGACAAGGCGATCTCGATCGATTCGGGCAGCATCTCCGCCTACCGCTACCGGGCCTTCGCTTATCTCCAGAAGAAGGAATACCAAAAGGCGGTCGAGGACTACAACGTCGTCCTGAAGGACAAGGATGATCCCGCCATTCTCGACCGGCGCGCCTTCGCCTATTGGAACATGAAGGAATACGACAAGGCGATCGAGGATTTCAGCAAGATCATCAAGGACAAGCCGAAAGGGAAGGAAGGCTACCTCGATCGCAGCTACGTCTACGAGCTGAAAGGCGACTACGCCAAGGGCATCGCCGACAGCGAAAAAGTCCTGAGCATGGATCCCGGCAATCAGGATGCGATCAATCGCAAAGCGCGCCTCGAGTATCACCAGAAGGCGGCAAACTCGACCCCGACCCCGAAGCCGACGGTCCGCCCCCGGCGCATGCTGCCGTCGGACGAGACGCCGAAGCCGAAGCCGAAGAAACCCTGATTTTAGGGCAACGCTTTTTCGACCGCGGAAGGATCGTCGAGCAGGATCCATTCGACGATCGAGAGCGGCAGACTGCCGTTCGCGATCAGCTCGTCGTGGAATTGACCGAGGCGAAAATTTTTCCCCTTCAGGTCGCGGTAACGGCCTAACAATTCCATGATCTGCCACTTCCCGGTGATGTAGCTGATCTTCTGCGTCGGGCTCGAGGCCGCGCCCGCCGCTTCGCCCTCCGCCGCTTCGCGATCGAGCCCGCCCGCTTCCATGAAATACTGGACCGCCTGTTCGAAGGTCCATTTGCCGGTGTGCAGGTTCACGTCCACGCCGATGCGGGCGGAACGATAACGCGACAGCCGCATGATCTGCCCCTGGGAGGCGGAATCGACCGGATAAAGACCGGTGCGCATGAGCATTTCCTCGCCGTAGAGCGCCCAGCCTTCCATGAAAACGGTGTCGCCGTGCTGCCGGCGGATTTCGTTTTTCACGTGGTTGGCGATCGAGAGCTGCATGAAATGCCCGGGGATGCCCTCGTGCCCGAGGATCGGCCGCGGATCTTCGATCGCCGCGCGAATGTAAAAATTCTTCGACTTCGGATCGTAGGTCGGGATGAAATAAAAGCCGGCCGGGTCCTTGTCGTAAACCCCGGGAGGATTCATGAAACCGCCCGGGCTGGTCGGCTTGAACGCTTCCGGCAGTTGCCGGATTTCGAATTTCCCAAGGTAATCCGGGATCGTCACCAGCTTCTTCTCTTTCAGGAACTGGATCATCCCGGCCTGGCGGCTCTCGTAGGCTTTCAGGAACGACGCCTGGTCGGGCGGAATATTTTTGCTCCGCGTCGGGTCGGGATCGGCCAGCGACGGATCGGGCAGCCACGCTTCAAGGGTGCGGAAGTGGGCCAGCTCGACCCGCCCGATCATTTCCACCTCGGCCGCGCTCAGCGGCAGGAGGAGGACGCGCTTGAGGTAATCGTTGTAATTCTTCTCTCCCATCGGCGCGAAGTCGACCATCTGCGGCAGCCGCGCCTCAAGGCGATCGGCGAACTCGTGCACCGCCTTCAGGGCCGCGTCGCGCGCTTCGGTCAGCTCCTGCTTTTCGTTAGGCGGAAGATCCTTCGCCAGCGTCATCAGGCTCTCGTTGAAAAGCGGATCGATCGAGCGGCCGGAGGCGATCGCGAGCTGGGAGAAAAGTTTGACCGGCTTGTCCAGATTCTTCTCGCCCTGCGCCAGCATCGCCGGCATCGCGCGGAGCCGCGCGGTCGCGGCCTTGGCGCGGTTCTGCGGGGTGTCGTATTCCTTTTTCAGGAGGGAAAAAATCCCGTTGCTGCATTCGCCGATGTAGGTCTGCGGATCGCGGCTAGTGGAATGCCAGATGCGATCGTCGAAGGCGAATCCCTCCAGTTGCGCACGGAAAAGAATCCAGTCGATCCGCTCGTCCTTCGGCCACTCGGCCGTCTGCATCGCGTTGACCTTGGCGAGCAAATCCTGAATGTGTTTCGCCCGTTCCGCGATTTTGGCCGGGGAATAATCGGTCAGGCGATCGTCCCAGGTGTGGAGGCCGGAGTCGCTGCTCCGCACCGGGAATTGCTCGTTGCGCCAGGCGTAGAATTCCTCTGCCAGCTTGTGCAACGCCGCTGCCGCCGCCGCCTTCTTTGCATCCAGATGCGGCGGCGCGTGCGTGATCAGCGCCTTGTTCGACACATCCGGAGTTTGTTGCGGCGTGACCTGCGCGAACCCAACCTGGCCGTGCCAGATCGAGAGCGCGGCCACCAAAAGAAAACAGCTTTTCATGGTCCGAACCGTAGGCGCCGAGGCTGCCCCCGGAAAGACCAAAAAGAAACGCGCGCCGCTCAGGGATTTTCGCGAATCAACTGCTCGGCAGTGGTGAACTTCGGTTCGATGTCGACCGGGATGTCGCCCATCTTGTCGAGCGTCTTCTGCACTTCCGGCCTAACGACTCCGAGCCGTTTGATCAGGTCTTTCGCCTTCTCGTAACTGCCCTCGGCCTGGATCGTCATGATCTCGCGGGTCAGACCTTCCACGCCGGCTCTCACTTTGTCAGCGTTGACCGAAAAGGTCCCGTCGGCGTTCGCGACAAACGCCCCGGCGTCGAGCAGGTAATTCAATTGCAGCGCCATCCCGAGGCCGTGGGCGTCGTTCGAGCCGAAGCGCAAAGTGCGAAAGCTGGAGGCGAGGAAGGTGGTGTAAAGGGACTGCTGCATCGACTTGTCGATCACCCCTTTGTCGATCAGGAATTGCAGGGCGAAGAGCCCGGAGATGTCCGCCTTCGCTTCCTCCAAAGCGCTGCCCGCTTCTTTCATTTCCTGGCGCACGGTCGTGGCTTTGCCGTTGACGGTGATGGTGTGCGGACCAAGGCCGTGCATCATCTCGTGCATCACGATGTGGGTGAAAAAGGCCTCGAAAGAGAGGTTTTTTTGGTCGGCCGGTGAGAGCGCGACTTTAGAGATCGGGATGAGGGTCTTGGCGAATTTCGCGTCCTGGACGTTTTTCAACATCACCCGCTTCGAGCCTTTCTCCTTCGTCACCCGTTCGTCGTTAGGCAAATTGAAGGCCGCGGTCTGGACGCCGTGATTGGCGTCGCCGGAGGCGAAGATTTCGTTTACCACCGCGAGCGGGGCGAGCGCGCCGAGCTTCGGATTGCGGTACTTCGGGTCGATCGGGAGATGATCCTCGATGTCCTGCAATTCGCCCGAGAACTTCTGCAGCTTGGCCGTTTCACCCTCGTCCTGCACGGTGATGAAGGCCTCGTAGCCGGCCTTGTAATTAAAAAACGCGTCCTCGTAGACTTCGTAAGGTCCGATCGTCGGCTCGATCGCGCCGGTCAATTCCATCCAGGCGACGTCGCTCGGGTAATAATCGTTGCTTAGGAAAGCGTCGGCGCGGGTGGTGAGAAATTTTTTCAGGGTCGGCTCGGTCGCGGCCTCGGCCGCTTCGCGGAGGAGGGCGGCGGCCTGGGTCAGCTCGCCTTCGTACTCGATGTTGTAGGGGACGAGGGTGAATTTTCCATCCGACTTGCGGTGGACCACGGTGAAGAAACCCCTGGCGCTTTTTTGTTCCGCTGCGGGGAGAGATTTGATCCACGCTTCCAGCTCCGCCTTGGTCGCGTTCGGCGGATAAAAGCCGGCGCCTTCCGGTTTCGGCGGCGCGCCCTCGACAAAGGGCTGGTCATGATCGAGCCGCGACCACGGGCCTTTGTTGATCAGGAAATAGTGCAGCCGGGCGCGGCCTTCCGGGCTCTGGTCGCGGGCGAGATCGAGCAACATCGAGGGGTTCCCCGACCAGGCCTGGCGGAGAAAAATGCCGTCGATGATTTTCGAGGCCTCGACCAGCTTCGCCAGCACCTTGCGGTCGTTAGGCGAAAGTTTCGAGAGGTCGGCCGTGATCTCGGTCGGGGCGAAGCGCGCGGCCATCGCCTCCAGTTTCGCCTGGTCGGGCAGCTTGTTTTCGGTGGCGGCGTTCATGGCGCTGGTCGCGGAGAGAAGCGCGACGCTGAGAAAAAGAGTGGTCTTCATCGGGAGTTTCTATCCACGCAAATGGCCCGGCGCGCGAGGGAAAATCGGCGCGCCCTGCCTCACTCTTCCCGCGCCACCGGATAGATATTCCAACGCTGGTCGAGGAACGGCGTGCGGGCGTAAAACCAGCGCAGCCGATCTTTCGGCGAAGCGCGGAAGGCTTCGTCCGTCGCCAGTTTGTCGCGAAATTCCGCCGCCAGTTTTGGGTCGCTCGCCAGCATCTTCTCCGCCATCGGTTCCAGGATGTAGCCCTCGATGTATTCCGTCGGCTGCAACACTTCACCGAAGAATCCCCACTGAAAAAAGGAGTCCGGCGAGGCCGGCTCGAGCAGTGCGACGGCGAGATCGCCTAACGGCTGGTTCGCCGGCACCCGGATCGAGCCGGCGGGGAAATGCTCGGTGTGTTTCACCGCAACCGGCCTGGCCGTCACTTGCGCATGACCTTCGAACGGTTGCGCCTCGTCACCCGGGTTCGCGCCCAGGATTCTCGCTTCCTCCAAACGGTAAGAGGTCACTTCCAGGTCGCGCGGCTCAGCGATGCGCTCGAACTGAATCCCGTGCAACTCCAGCCGTTCCACCACGTCACTCCAGGCCGGCGGAATCCAGTACGCCTTGGGCCGCTTGACTGAGGTGGTCACGCGATGGGTGCGAAGATAGGGCACCTTTTGCGTGATCGGTTTTCCGGTGAACTCCATCCGCACCCCGCCCGAAATGGCGGAAGGAACGGCGCGCGACTCGATCCCTTTAAAATCGATCGTGTCGTTAGGCGCCTTTGGGTCGAGTTCCCACGCCAGCGGAATCGAAGGCGCGTTCGCCGCCCGGTCCGCCGCGATCGCCTGGCGCAGGGCGACGCCGTTTTTCCCGGCGGTCCGGAGAGCGCTTTCGAGATAAACGTAGGTCCCGAGGACGCGTCGCTCGTACGGTTTCAGCGAATGATTTTCGAGCAGCACCGTCGGCAAATGCCGCGCGTCGCCGTAACCGGTCGAGAAACGCGGATTGGCCATCCAGTTCTGGATTCCTTTCGACAAATCGATCGGATTAATCCAGTTCGCGGCGTCGATCGGGCCGGGCACGTGGCCCATCGCTTCGAGATCGCGCGTCACGGCCGGGGTAAAAGTTTTCTCGAGCCAGGCGGCGATGGCCGGGGAGTGACCGCCCGTCCCGTTAAAACCAAAGGTGATGTCGTATTGATAATCGGCGCCGTCGGTGACGTGGAGATCGAGGTAAAGGTCGGGCTGCCACTGGTTGAGCGCGCCGAGCATCGCCGCCATCTCGGGTGTGTCGGCCTTCGCGTAATCGCGATTCAAGTTGAGATTCTTCGAGGTGGTCCGCCAGCCCATGATCTCGGGCCCGCGTTGGTTGACGCGTCCGAATTTCGTCGAGCGTTCGTGGCCGTCGACGTTGAAGATCGGGACGAAAAGGAAATTCGCCTGCTCCAGGAGATCGCCGCGTTTCCCGCGCACGGTCATGTCGCGCAGGAGCATCAAGCCCGCGTCCTTCCCATCGATTTCGCCGGAATGAATCCCCGCCTGGGCGAGAACGGTGGGCTTGCCGTTTTTGCGCAGCGCTTCGGGGGTAGCCGCGCCTTCGCGCGCTGCGATCACCATCCAAATGTCGCGGCCTTCGGGCGATTTCCCGAGGGAAACCAGCTTCAATTGCGGTGCCGCTTCCACCAGCTTGCGGAGCCAGGCCACGGTGTCGTCGTAAGTCGGGGTAAGCCGAAAATCGGTTTTCTCGGCCGGTGTGATCCATTGATCATTTTTCGCCGCGATCAGCTCGCGACTCTTGCCCTTCCACGACGCGAGTGGCGGGAGAATCGGCTCACTCGCCGCGGGCGAGAACTCTTGCGCGGTGGCCGGAGAAGTCGCCCGCGATGGCGCAATCGCGAAAAAACCGAGCGCGATCATTACGGGCGTACAAAATGGAAATTTCATGGCGTTGCCGAAACGAACGAAAAGCCATGCGCAATGCAAGCCCGCCGCCGAAGCCGGAGGTTCCGGGGAGCGCACGGGCCTCGCGCTATCACCCCGCAGATGAAACGCGAATCACCTGCCGCTTAACGGCAGCAGGACGCGAAATCCGGCCTCGGCAAAATGGCGGTCTGTCGTGAGAGCGTCGGTTATTTTCAACTCGCGCATGACGACGAAACTGGTGCAGTCGGTAAATGAATAGCCGTGATCGGCGTGCTTGCGGAAAAATATCTTGGCCTCTGCAAACCGGGCCGGTCCAATCCAATCCATGCGGATTAGGGCACTCGAATCCAAGCGCTCTACGAGGCGCAGAGCAGCCAGGGAACCGGCGCGGGATTTGGCCAGCGTGAGTGACTCTGCTATGACATAATCGGTGGAAATCACCGGCCGCTGCCGGCGTGTCAGGGAATGCAGAGTTTCAACCGCTGCACGATGGGCTCGATCGCGTCTGTCCACGAGAGCGTAAAAGAAAGCCGAATCGGCGAAAGCGGCCTTACCCGTCATAAACGAGTCGGTCGATCTCGCTGGCAGTCAGCTCGCCGCCGGGACCGTCCACGGCGTATTCTTCCACCCGCAGGAGGGGATCGTCGAGGGGCAAGGCGCGGCGACGCGTCTTGGGTGCAGGGACCAATTGCGCCACGGGTTTTCCGGCCCGCGCGATGGTGATGCGCTCGCCCTTTTCGGCCCGTGCCACCAGTTGGGACAAATTCGTTTTGGCGGCATGAATGTTGACCGTCATTTCCGCAGGTTAGCTAAGGACACTGGACTAGTCAAACAAACCGATTCGGACGGCGGGGAGAGCGATTCGTGCCGCCATCCTCCTGGTTCAGATCACACCCGAGGCCGGCCGGGCTTTTGCGCGATCGAGCATCCGGACGGGCGAAATTTTGACCACGTTGTCCGGGTCGTAATCGATCAGCTTCAACCAATCTTCCGTGATGTCGGTCGCGGGCAGGATTTCGTTTTCGAGATACTCGGCGTTGTAGGCGACCTGCAAATCGGCCTCGCTGATCCCTTCATCTTTCCCGCTCGCGATCGAGCGTTTGATCGCCATTCCCTTCGCGCGCTCGACGATCGAGGCAATGATCGCGCCGCTGATCACGTCGCTGCGGAAGAGCGCTTCCTTGCGCCCGCTGCGCAGGGTGACTTCGAGGAGCCGGTTGTCTTCCTTTTTCGAAAATTGCGTTTCGAGCAGCCGCCCGATCAGGCCGTCGATCGCAGCGGCTTTCGATTCCGCGCCGTCGAGGAGCGCGGCGTCGTAGGGCAGATCGTCGGTCAGGTAAATGCGATAAATTTCCCGCGCCCCTTCCTTGTTCGGCCGGGCCACCTTGATTTTGCGGTCGATCCGGCCAGGACGCAGGATCGCTGGGTCGATTAAGTCCGCGCGGTTTGAGGCGAGAATGATCACGACTTCGTTGAGCGAATCGATCCCGTCCATCTCGGTGCAGAACATCGGCACGAGCGTGGAGAGAATGCTCGAATAACGCGAAGCGCGCCGGGTGCCGAGGATGCTCTCCGCTTCGTCGATGAAGAGGAACGGCATGTAACCTTCGCGGCGTTTTTCGCGCGCTGTGGCGAAAATTTCCCGCACCATCCGCTCCGATTCGCCGACCCACATGTTGAGGATCTCGGGCCCCTTGATGTGCATGAAATACTCGCGCATGTCCGCGCCCGATTTGCCGCGGAGCTGCTTCGTCAGGTTGTAGGCGGTGGCTTTGCCGATGAGCGTTTTGCCGCAGCCGGGCGGGCCGTAAAGGAGGAAGCCTTTTGGCGTCGCGTGCTGAAATTTGGCGAACAATTCCTCATGCAGGAGCGGCAACTCGATCGCGTCGCGAATGGCCTGGAGCGCTTCCTGTTGCCCGCCCACTTTTTCCCAGGGCAACTCCGGCACTTCGTCGAGGTAATGATCGCGCGATTGCGGGCTGGCCAGGAGCTCGAGCGCGACCCGGTAATTGGCATCGACCCGCACATCGTCGCCCGCCTTGAGCGGCGCTTTCTCGAGCTGGGCCGAGCGCTGCAAGACTAACGACTGCGTCCCGTGCTCCGCGCCGACGCGAATGCGATCGGTCCCGAGCACTTCCGCGACTTTGGTTACAGGCCCGGCCGTTTCAAAACCAAGATCGCCGACGACGACGTAAGCCTCGTTCACCAAAACCCGCGTCCCTTTTTGCAGCCGCGCGAGACTGATCCGCGGATCGACGTTGCAATAATAATCCGCGCCGCCGACCACGATCTGCGCGGTGTCGCGCGCCGGGCTGCCGAGAAAAGTTCCAATTCGGTTCGCCGGCGAAGTCACTTTCTTGATCACCTGCTCGAGCTTTTCGATCATGTCGCGCGCATCGCCGACCATTTCTTCCTGGGCCTCGATCTCGGCCCGGAGGGCGACCAGGCGTTCGCGGGCAAAATTGTCGTGTGGGAGGAGCGCGACCGCGCGGTCAAACGCCTCGAGCAGGCTGATCTGCTGCTCGTCGTTAGGCGAGCCGTCGCCGGCCGGGATTGAATTCCATTCGTCGCTCATTCCGTTCGTCCTTTTATAGCTAACGCCGCATAAAAATGATACGCATGCCGGATTCAGGCCGCAAACCTTGTGCCTCGGGGGCGGGTAAAAATCGGTTGCTGGAGGCGGTCCGGCATCCTACGGTGGCCTCTCTTTTCGAGGAGTCTTAGCTCAATTGGTTAGAGCGCCGCCCTGTCACGGCGGAGGTTGCGGGTTCGAGCCCCGTAGACTCCGGAGATTCCCGCCGTTGGCGGTATGGAAACGACAAACGCCATCCTCCTCCGCAAGCGGAAACTGAGCGACACCAGCCTCATCATTTCCTGGTGCACCGAGTCGCTCGGCACGATCGAGACCGTGGCCAAGGGGGCGCGCCGGCCGAAGAGCGTTTTCGCGGGGAAACTCGATCTTTTTTTCGAGGCCGAAATCCAGCTCAAACGCAGCCGCCGCTCCCATCTGCATACCCTGACCGAGGTCGCCCTGCACAATCCGTTTGGCGGGATCCGGGAAAACTATCTCCGCACCCAGGCCGCCTCCTATTTCGTGGAATGGATAGAGATCAGTACCTGAACTGGAGCATCCCGCGCCGGAATTGTTCCACCTGCTGCAGCGCGCCTTTGGTTTTCTCGACACTCACGACGCCGACCGGCGCGCGGTGCATCATTTCGAAAAGGAACTGGCCCGTCTTGCCGGCGTGCACGACGCAGCCATCCTGAAAAGCGATCCCGCCGCGGCGCTCGCTTCGCTCTTCGGACGGATGCCGCGCGCTCGCGGCGGCCTGCTCCGGGCCCTCTCGTAACCTTTTCCTCCGCAGAAATCTCTGGCCCGCGCCCGCTAGAGCGTTAACGTCCCGGCGCCATGAAAAGATATCTTTCTCTCCTTTTGCTCGTCGCCTTTTACGGCAGCACCTCCGTCCGTCCGCGCGGAGGAAGTCTACAAAATCGATCCGGTCCATTCCTCCATCACTTTCAAGGTGCGCCACT
This sequence comes from uncultured Verrucomicrobiae bacterium, assembly GCA_963768965.1. Classification (GTDB taxonomy): domain Bacteria; phylum Verrucomicrobiota; class Verrucomicrobiia; order Chthoniobacterales; family UBA10450; genus Palsa-1392. Next base: position 49,040 of record CAVYJY010000002.1, read on the forward strand.
TTTTCAGCTACGTGACCGGCAGCTTTAAGAAATTCGAGGGCACGATCACGGTCGACCCCGATCATCCGGAAAAGTCGTCCGTCGTGGCGACGATCGATGCCACGAGCATCGACACGCAGAACGAAAAACGCGACGAACACCTGAAGACGGCGGATTTTTTTGATGTCGCGAAATTCCCGACCATCACTTTCAAGAGCAAAAGCGTGAAGCAGACCGGTGCGGACGCGGGCGACATCGTGGGCGATCTGACGATGCACGGGGTCACGAAAGAGATCACGCTCCACGCCAAGTTTCTCGGCAAAGGCAAAGGCATGGGCGAGAAATCGATCAGCGGCTGGCAGGTCACGCCCGATCCGATCAAGCGGAGCGATTTTGGCCTGACTTGGAGCAAGGCAGTCGAAGGCACCGCCGTGGTCGGCGAAGAAGTCACGATCTCGATCGACATCGAAGCGGGCAAGGCGCCCTAACGATCAGCCCTTCAGCCCGGTCAGGGTGACCCCGCGCAGGAAATAGCGCTGGGCGAAAAAGAAGATCGCGATCACCGGCAGGGTCATGAGAAACGCCGCCGCCATCACCATTCCCATGCCCTTGGCTGTGCCCGGCTGCGAGACCTGCACCTGGAAAGCGTAAAGGCCGAAGGAAAGCGGGTAGAGCCGCTGATCCGCGAGGTAGATGAGCGGCATCATGAATTCGTTCCAGCTCGCGAGAAAAGTGAAGATCGCGATCGCGGCCAAGGTCGGCCTAACGAGCGGGAGCATGATGTGCCAGTAGATGCGGAAGAAGCCGCAGCCGTCGAGCCGGGCCGCGTCCTCCAGGTCGCGCGGGACGCCCTTGAGAAATTGCCGGAGGAGGAAAACGTAAAACGCGGGCGCGACGAAGCTCGCGATCCAGAGCGGCTGGAGGGTGTTGTACCAGCCCAATTTTTGCATGATGAGAAATTGCGGGATCATCGTGACCTGCGCCGGAATCATCATCGTGGCGAGGAGGAGTGCGAAACAAAAGGCGCGGCCCGGCCACTGCAAACGCGCGAAAGCGTAAGCCACGAGCGAACAACTGAAGAGCGTTCCGATCAGGTTAAGGATGACGAGAAACAGACTCGTCCCGACGTAACGCCAGAATGGAATCTGGTCGAAGGTGAGCCGATAATTGCGCGCGATCTTGGCCCCCCAGGCGCCGAGCTGGCTCGTCCGCTCCAATTCAAGGGTGACCTTGATTTCGTTAGGCGCGACGACCGTTCCCGCGCCCGCCGGCTCGAGAAGCGTCCAGGTTTTGATCTTGGTCGGTCGATCCTCCGGTCCGCGTTCCTGCCAGGTATCGAGCACCCATTCGTTATCCGCCAGCGGCAGGGCCCGCGCCGCCTCGTAACGCCGTCCCTCTTTCTCGACGAAGAGCCGCAGCCCGTGCCAGGTGTCGTCATAGCGGAGCGAGAGCTGCAGGCGATGGAGCCGGGCGAGGGGAAAGGTGGTATGAAAAGTCTGGCTGAGCGTGACCGTGTCGCCCTTGGAAAAATCGTAATGCAGTGCCGCGTACGGCTCGTTAGGCGTGCCGGCCTGGATCAATTGCGCCTTCGCTCCGCCGCTCACCTCCCAGGTGGTCGCGGCTCGATCTGCCGGCACCAGCACGTCCTCCTCCTGCTCGTAAGATTGCGCCCGAAAGGCGCCGAGGCAGAAAACGCGGCGCAATTGGGCGACGACTTCCGCGATCAGCCCCGGTGAAATCTCCGATGTGATTTTGGCGTGCAGTTCTTTCGCCGGCAGCTCCCAGAATTCGCCCGGGAGCACGGTCAGAAGTTTGGCGTAAACTCCGCGGGCCGTCTGCCGCAGCAGAGTCTGACGCTCGACGTCGTTAGGCCAGGCGTAATCGATCGCGGCCAGATCCTGTTCGATCATTGCCACCACTTCCTCCTGATGCGGACCCTGAAGATCGTCGAACAATCGGTCGTCGATGTAGGGCGACTGCAGGCGCGGGATCGGGCGTTGCGGCCAGAACCGCATCGTCTCGCCGAAGAGTTCCCGGTCGAGCTTGGCCGAGGTCGCGACCATCCAGAGAAACGGCCAGATGAAGACGAGCGAGCCGCCGATGAGGAGGAGGTAGATGAGGAGAGGGCGGAGCGTCTTCATGCGGAAGGTGGCGAATGAGCAATGACGAATGACCAATGACCAAGGAATGACGAAGGGCGAATGACGAATGATGTCGCCACGCGCGCTGGCCTTTCGTCATTCGTCATTTGGGCATTCCTTCGTCATTGGTCATTTGGAATTAGTCATTTCACTCCCCTTCATAATGGACCCAGCGTTTCGAGAACTTCAGTTGCAGCATCGTTAGGCCAAAGACGGCGAGGAAGAGCAACCAGCCGAGGGCGGAGGCATAGCCCATCTGCAGAAAACGGAAGGCGCTGTTGAAAAGATGGTAGGCGTAGAAAAGGGTCGAATTGACCGGCCCGCCCTCGGTCATGATGAAGGCCTGGGTGAAAATTTGCAGGGTCGCGATCAGCCCCATGATGAGATTGAAAAAAATGTAGGGCGAAAGGAGCGGGAGGGTGATGTGGCGGAAGCGCTGCCAGGCATTGGCGCCGTCGAGCTCGGCCGCTTCGTAATAGGTCGCGCTGATTCCTTTCAAGCCGGCCAGCCAGATGATCATGCCGCCGCCCGCGCTCCAGAGTCCCATCAGGATGAGCGCGGGTTTGCTCATCTGTTCGTCCTGCAACCAGTTCGGTCCGTGCACGCCGAAGCTGGCCAGAAACGCATTCAGCATTCCGGCGTTGGGGTTGAAAATCCAAAGCCAGAGAATGCTCGAGGCCACCACCGGCATGATCGAGGGCAGATAAAAAAACGTCCGCCAGACCGCGACGCCCTTGATCTCGAGATTGAGCAGAAGCGCGATCCCGAGGCTGAGGGCCATGCCTAACGGAATCCCGATGATCATGTAGAGGGTGTTCCCGACCGATTTCCAGAAAAGCGGGTCGCCGCTGAACATCCACTGGTAGTTGGCGAAGCCGACAAAGCGCGCCGGATTGAGGATGTCGTAATCGCAAAAACTGATGATGATCGAAAAAAGAATCGGTCCGCCGGTCAGGACGATGAACCCGATGATCCAGGGCGAAGCGCAGAGCCAGCCGCCGCGCCATTGCGAACGGAAATAGCGGCTGCGCGTGCCTTCGATCGCCGCTCCACCGCGCGGCGCTTTCGTTTCCCACCAGTAAATAATTCCGGCGCAGAGCGCGATCAGGGTGAGGTAAACCGCGATAAAATATTTCCACGGCACGAGCGGCCCGCGCGGCGGACTGAGGACGCGATCGAGTTGGCGCTGCACGGTTTGATTCGCCTCCTCGAGCGCGGCCTGGGGCGAGAGTTTGTGGAAGATGGCGTTTTCCGTCGCGCGTTTTTGCTCATTGAAAAGCAATTGCCCGACCGGCGTGACCGGCCGGATGGGCGAGGTGTCGATGAGATCGTTCAGCAGCCGCACCCCGTCGCGGACCTTGGCCGGGATGGCGGGATTGCCGGCGACATATTTCTCGAAAAGCCACTCGTTGATTTTGCGGTTCGCGCTTTGGTTCGGGACGTAAACCAGGCCCTGGCTGCCGCGCTGCAACCGATTCGCCTCACCCATCACGACCGCGGCCCGCTGGCTGGAGAGATATTTCAGCAAGGCCCAGCCGCCTTCCTTGTTCCGGGCGGTCGACGGGATGGCGAAACACCAGCCGCTGACCCAGCTCATCGCGGGCCGGCCCGCGGCTACGGCTTTTGCCGGCAGCGGCGGTACGGCCACGCCGTAATTCAAGTTCGCGCCGTATTGGGCCAGGGCCTCGGGAAAGCTCCAGTAGCCGTCGATCTTCAACGCCACCTTTCCCTGGAGGAAAGGATCGAGCTGGCCGTACTGGGCGCTGCTTTGAAAGGCATAAACCGCGGCCGCTCCGCCTAACGAATCGTAAACCTGCGTCATCCATTGCAACGCCTCGACTACCGGCGGCTCGGTCATCGTCACCTGGCGGCGATCCGGGGTCATGAAACGGCCGCCGTTCATCCAGGCATAAAGATAAAGCCAGGCGTTGCCATAGTTAGGGGCGAAGCCGAGCCGGGTGATCGCGCCGCGCCCGTTGCGATCGGTCAGCTTCGCCGCCATCTCCGCCAGCTCTTCCCAGGTTTTGGGCGGGCGCGCTTCGCCCTGGGCGTCGACAAAGCCCCCGCGCTTGAGCAGGTCCTTGTTATAAAAAAGAGCGCGATCATCGACCCGCTCCGGGACTCCATAGGTGCCGCGCTCCCCGGTGATCGGATCGGTGTAAACGACTTCCTGCCAGCAGGAGCGGTAATAATTTTCCGCCCGAATGGCCTCGGGATCGCCGCTCCGGGATTCGCGGGCGAGAAACGGATCGAGCTTCGTGAAAGCTCCGCGCGCGGCCCATTCGCTGATCGCATAGCGATCGAACAAAATCAGGTCGGGCGGCTCCCCGCCCGCCACGCTGACGAGGAAACGCGTCGGATCCGCGGTCTGATCGCGCGAGGCGGACTGGCCGGCAATGACGCGATAGATCGGATGGCGCGGATCCTTTTCGTGCAGCGCCCGGCTCTCCGCCTCGAAGGCGAGAAAAGCCTCGTCCATGGCCGACTTGTTCGCCGAACCGGCGTCGCCCGTGAACTGGATTTCGACCACGCCGGCCTCGTTAGGCGCGATCGCCCGCTGCGGCGCGAGGAACCAGAGAAGACCGGCCAGCGCGGCAATGAGCAGGGCGATTTTCCACGGTGACATCGAGCTGGCGAATCTGGCAGCGCGACGTGAAACTGACCAGCATTTTGCGCCCGGTCAGCGGCGGCGCACGATACCACCACCGATGTCATTCACTTTTCAAAACCGGGAGTTGTTTTGCGAGCGGGTCGCCGTCGCGAAGATCGCGGCCGCGACCGGCACGCCGTTTTATCTCTATTCCGCGGCGCGCTTTCGCGAAAATTTCAACGCCTACGCCAGCGCTTTCTCCGGGGCGGAGGCGACAATTTGTTTCGCGGTGAAGTCGTGTTCCAACATCGCCCTCCTGAAGTTGCTCCAGGCCGCGGGCGCGGGGGCTGACACTGTTTCCAGCGGAGAAATCCGCCGCGCGCTTCTCGCCGGCATCGCGCCGGAGAAAATTATTTTTTCCGGCGTCGGCAAAACGAAGGAAGAGATCGCTTTTGCGCTCGAGTCCGGCATCGGTCAGCTCAACGTCGAGTCGCTGGAAGAGCTGGAGATGATCAACGAGATCGCCGCGGCGCGAAACGTTCGGGCAAAAATTTCGGTGCGGGTAAACCCGGATGTCGATGCTGGCACGCACCATAAAATTTCCACCGGCCGCAAATCCGACAAGTTCGGTGTGCCCTGGAACGAAGTGCGGGAGACGTATCGCAAGGCAAAGACACTCCCGCATCTCGAGGTCCAGGGCGTGGCCTGTCACATCGGCAGCCAGATCACCGATCTGGTTCCGTTTCGGGCCGCGTTTCGCAAGATCACCGATTTAGCGCGCGAGCTCTTGGCGGACGGTTTTCCGTTGCGCCGGATCGATCTCGGCGGCGGCCTCGGGATCCGCTATCGGGATGAAACACCGGTGCCGGTGAACGATTATGCCGGCGAGGTTTTGCAGCACGTGCGCCCGCTCGGCCTCCATCTTTTTCTTGAGCCGGGCCGATCCATCTCCGCCTCGGCGGGAGTTCTTATTTCGGAAGTGCAATTCATCAAACACACCGAAGAAAAAAGTTTCGCCGTCCTCGATGCGGGGATGAACGATCTCGCGCGGCCGGCGATTTACGGCGCCTACCACGAGATCGTGGCGGTGCGGGAAGGCGAGCCGGACCAGAGCTACGACGTCGTCGGGCCGGTTTGCGAATCGTCCGATATTTTCGGGACCGACCGACGGCTGCCGAAACTGCAATCAGGCGATCTCGTCGCGATCCTCAACGCCGGCGCCTACGGCGCGGCGATGTCTTCAAACTACAACACCCGCGGTTTACTCCCGGAAATTTTGGTCGAGGGCGACCGGTTCAGGACCATCCGCGCACGCCAGAGCTTCGAGGAGATGATCGCGCTCGAGCGTTTCTAGAAACGTTGCGCCGTTAATCAGCGCTTCTTCTTTTTCTTCGGCGGCGGCGTCGGAGATGGTTTCGGGCCGAAGAATTTTTTCAAGGTGTTGCCGATCTTGTTGATCGCGGTCGGCGTCGGAGTCGGTTTTGCCTTGCGCGACGAGGAGGAACGGCCGCGAAACTTGAACGCGACCTTGGCCGGCGTTTGTTCGGTGATCGTGACCGTTTCGCTCCGTCGCGGGTAGTCGGGATGACGCGCGCTCAGTGCCTGTTTGCCTGAGGGAAGTTCGACCGTGAGCGGAGTCCGGCCGAGCGAGGTTTCGCCGAGGAAAATCTCCGCGCCGCTCGGGTTGCTCGTGATCGTGGCGGTGCCGTGCGGCGCGTTGATATCGAAGGGCGCCAGATCCGCCCCCGGGAGAAGAAATTCGGGCTGATCCTGCTCCGGTGCGGCGCTCGTTAGGGGATTATCGCCCAGATCGGGTGCGGCTGGTTCCTCCGATAAAGCGGCCGGAGTTTGTACGGGTGCGGGCGTCGGCACGGCCGCGGCCGGCGGTGGTGCGACCATCGGTTTTGCCGGCAGCTCCAGGGCGTAGCCGTGCGCAACGGTCGGTGCCGCGACCAAAGGAACGCTGGCCGGCGCGGTGCGCGAACTGAAGGGCCAATGTTCGAGGACCAGAATCGCCAGCAGAAGGGCAAAGATGCCGCCCCCAAACGACACCAGATGGGAACGCACCTGAGGCGGAATCGTGACCGACTGCACCGCCCCGGAAACCTCGACCGACTCACCGAGGCGCAGCCGCCGTGCCACCTCCGCCGCGCTGCGCGGTCGTTGCGCGGCGTTTTTCGCCAGACAGGCCGCGATCGTTTCTTCCCAATGCTTGGGAATGGGCGCGCCGGTGACTCCAAGTTTGCTCCGGCGCAGGGCGACGGTCGACGGAGTGACCTCGCGCACTTGCAAAGCGACGTCGCCGCCATGAAACGGCGGCTTGCCCGAAAGCAGCTCGAAGAGAAGCGCGCCGAGGGCGTAGATGTCGTCCGAGGGCGCGGGATCTTCGCCCAGCATCTGTTGCGGGCTCATGTAGTTCAGCGTCCCGCTCGAGCTGTGCATGCTGACCCGGTTCATCGAATCGCGCAGGCTGCAGGCGATGCCGAAATCGGTCACCTTCAATTCGGAGCGGCTGTTCACCATCAGGTTGGCCGGCTTCAGATCGCGATGGATCACCCGGACAGACTCGTGCGCGTAAGTCAGGGCTTCGCAAAGCGAGGTCACCCAGGCCTCGATCTCCTCCACTTCGAAACACTTCGCCGGCTGTTGCACGCGCAGGTGGGAAAGCGTGGCGCCGTCGACATACTCCATCGAGATCGCGGCCGTCCGCTCATCTTCCATGAAATCAAAAATGCGAACGATATTCGGGTGCGTGAGGAGAAGACTCTTCCGCGTCTCGCGCTTCAGATCTTCCTGGGCCGAGGCGTCGAAACAGACCGCATCGGTCACGAGTTTGAGCGCGACCATGCGGTCGAGCCGATCGTCACGGGCCAGCCAAACGATTCCCATCCCGCCGCGGCCGAGCACTTTCTGGAGAGTGAAGCGGCGGAAGAGTTGAGTGCCTCCGACGACGCCGCGCTGCGTCCGCTCGGAGGCGTCGTCAATCTGACCATTCGTCCGTTGTTCCATGCGCGACGGGAAAAAAGCAGGCATTGTGCCCTCGGCCGCTCTCTTTGGCATGCCAGTGGCTGATGACTCATCTATGGGAGACGGCGTACTGGCGGGATGGTTGGATGTGGGCGAGCAGCCCTTTCCGCTCGTGGGGAAGACCTTTTCGTTAGGCCGGGCGAAGGACAACAACGTCATCTTCACTTCGCCGAAAGTCTCCCGCCGGCACGCCCTCGTTCATGCCCAGGGCGGCTCCGAATTTTCCCTGGTCGATCTCGGGAGCAGCAACGGCACCCATCTCAATGGCCGGCGCGTCATCCAGCCCATGACCTTGCAGCATGGCGACGTCATCCAGATCGGCGAGGAGAGCCTCGTTTTCCGTCTCGAGACCGCTCCGCCTAACGAGTGGGATAGTTACCGGACCGAGGCCGAGCGCACGATCCGGGAAACGGCCGAGCTGACCTGCTGGTTTCTCGTCGTCGACATTGAGAACTTCGTCCAGGTGACAAAGGATCATTCGACCGAGGAACTGGCGCAGATGGTCGGCGTCTGGGTCGCGGAATGCCAGCGCATCATCGAGAGCGAGGGCGGAACGGTGAGCAAGTTTCTCGGCGACGGTCTCCTCGCGTATTGGGACGCGCGCTTTGCCGATTCCTCTCGCGTCGTCGCGGCCCTGGAGCAACTGCGCGTCCTCCAGGCGCGGCAGGCGCCGCCTTTCCGGTGGGCCCTGCACTTCGGCAACGCCGCTTTTGGAACCGCGATGGCGCCGAACGAAGTCAGCGCGCTCGGGCACGATCTCAATTTCCTCTTTCGCCTCGAACGAGTCGCGGCCGCGCAAAAATTTCCATCCATCGTGAGCGAGAAAGTTCACGGCCAGATCGGCAGCCGGATTGGTTCGCGGTTGCTCGGTTCTTTTTCGATCAAGGGATTGGAAGGCGAGCACCAGCTCTTCGGTTGCTGAACCACTGCCGCCCGCGCCGCAGAATCGACAGCGAGGCCAGGTTGTCTATGCTCGCCGCGAGGTGAGATCGCCCTGGACGAGTGACGGACGATCCGAAGCTGTGAGCGAAAAAAGCAAAATTCTCGTGGCCGAAGATGAGCCCGCTATGCTGCAGCTCATCCAGAGCAACCTGAAACGGGCCGGGTTTATCGTCGGCGAAGTCCTGCAGGGTGACAAAGTGCTGGCGCGGGTGTTGAGTTGGAAACCGGCGCTCGTTTTGCTCGACGTCATGCTTCCCGGCGCTTCCGGGTTCGACCTCTGTCGCCGGCTCAAGAGCGATACTCGCACCAGTCACATCCCGATCATTCTCCTGACCGCCAAGGCGCAGGAGCGCGACCGCGTGCATGGCCTGGAGCTGGGCGCGGATGATTACGTGACGAAGCCGTTCAGTCCGCGCGAGCTGGTCCTGCGGGTGCAGGCGCAGATTCGCAAACTGCCCGGGCGCACGAGCGCGAGCGACCTGCTCCAGATCGGCGAGATCGTGGTCGACCGCGCGCAACCCTCGGCCGAGATCGACGGCCGGCCGCTCGCCCTGACCGCGACCGAGTTCAAGTTGCTCACCGTCCTGATGGAAAGAACCGGGCGGGTGCAAAGCCGCGAGCGTTTGTTGAGCGACGTCTGGGGTTACGAAGCGCCGATCGAATCGCGCACGGTCGACATCTACGTCACGCGCTTGCGCGGCAAACTCGGGCGCGCCGCGGGTCATCTCGAAACGGTGCGCGGTTTTGGTTACCGCTTCGTCGAAGTTCCGCCGAAATGACAGACGACCTTTGGCCGGAGATCCTGGCCCGGATCGAGGAAGGAGTGCTCCTGCTCGACGCGGAGGGAGAAATTGTTTTTGCCAACGCGGCCGGGCGGTCGTTCTCCGACGTCGTTAGGCAAGCGCTCCCCGGGATGGCGGAAGAAGGCGAGCGTGAAATCATCGTGCCGCACGGCGCGGAGACGCGGCGGCTCTCGATCCGCTTCAGCCGGCTGGGCGCGCAAACCCTTTTGCTCCTGCGCGACGTGACCGCCGAGCGAGCGTTGGAAGAGGCCGGCGCGGACGTGATCGCGAAGGTCTCGCACGAGCTGCGCACGCCGATCTCGATCCTCGCCGGCTACATCGAGAACCTGGTCGATTTCCCGGATATGCCACGTCCGGAGCGGACCGAGATCTTCGGGATCATGCAGGAACACGCGACGCGGTTGAAAGCGCTGCTCGACGATCTCCTCACCCTGGCCTGTTTCGATTCACGCAGCGAGGTGCTCGATTGCGAGGAGCTCGATCTGCGCGCTTTCCTCCGCCGGCTGGCGAAGGACTGGCAGCCGGCGCTGGCGAGCAAGGAGATGGCGTTCGTGCTCGAACTGGCTGACGAAGTCGCGTCCATCCGGGTCGACCGCTTCCGTTTCGAACAGGTGATGCACAATCTTTTCGACAACGCCTTCAAGTACACTCCGCTGGAAGGCCAGATCCGCGTCCGCGCCGCGCGGGTGGAAGGTCGGGTCGAGATCAGCGTGGAGGACAACGGCGCGGGGATTCCGGAAGAAGATCTGCCGCACATTTTCGAACCGTTCTACCGGGTCGATAAAGCACGCAGCCGCAAGTACGGCGGGACCGGGCTGGGATTATCGATCGTTAGGCACATTGTCGCCCTGCATGGGGGAACGGCGCGGGCGGAGAGCACGCTGCAGATGTCGACCCGGATCATTCTCTCGCTCCCGCTGTAGACGCTTCGCTCTGCGAAGCGCGGATCTGCGCGCGGATTGCATGGCAAGTTCCTGGCGAGGACAACTCTCGCGCCTCCCAGAGGGAGGCGTCGACAGCCGCTTACGAGCGCTTTTTACAAACTTGAAACGTCTTTGAAATGAAATTGAAGCATCGCCGCCTCAGCTTGGGCGGTCGGGCGTTCCTGTGTTCCGGCGCTAGGCCGGTGCGCACCGCCTAACGATTTTATGAAAAAACTCGAAGCCATCATCAAACCTTTCAAACTCGAGGAAGTCCGCGAAGCGCTCATGGCGCTCGGGATCGAGGGCATGACCGTGAGCGAAGTGCGCGGTTTCGGCCGCCAGAAAGGGCACACGGAAATTTATCGCGGGAGCGAATACACGGTCGATTTCCTGCCCAAGCTGAAACTGGAGATCGTCCTCCCCGACGAGCTGCTCGAGAGCGCGTCGGCGGCGGTCATCGAAGCCGCCAAGACGGGCAAGATCGGCGACGGGAAGATCTTCATCCTCGATGTCGAACGCGCCGTCCGCCTCCGGACCGGCGAGGAAAACGAAAAGGCGCTTTAGTTTTCCGGCGACCAGCGCGCTCGGGCAGCGGCGCCAGGGTCACGAGCACGGTGAGGGAGGGATTCGAACCCTCGGTACCCTTTTGGGGTACGACGCTTTAGCAAAGCGTTGCTTTCGACCACTCAGCCACCTCACCCACTTTGCCGTCGAAGTTGCGTGAATATCGGGGTCGTTCCATGCTCGTCAACCAATTGACTCGCCCATGCGCTCCGCCTTGCTCCTTTCAATTTTTTGCCTGACGACCGGCGGACTTTTCCTTCTCGGCGGCTGCGCCCCGGGCAAGCGGTCGCCGCTCGGCCCCGGAAGCCGCCGGGCCGCCCCGGGCGCGGGTCGTTGGGGAGGTGGCGGTGGTCGATGAAGAAAAGCGCTTCGTCCTGATCGATCTGCAATCGAATCTCTACGTGCCCGCGCCCGGGACGGCGCTGCACACAATCAACGCTGCCGGTGAGACCGCCCACCTCAAGGCGTCGGACGAACAGAAACGCCCCTTCATTGCCGCCGACATTGTCGATGGCGACCCGGCCGTGGGCGACCAGGTGATGAAATGACGAGTGAAGCCGAAGCCCTCGCGGCGGTGCTGGCAAAGATTACGGCCCGACCCGGGCGGACCGTGCCGCTGCTCGACTCGTTAGGGCGTTTTGCCGCGCGGGATGTGTTCGCCCGACGCTCGCTCCCGCCTTTCGACAACTCGTCGATGGATGGCTACGCCGTCCAGGCTGCCTCCTGCCGGCCGGGGGCGCGTTTGCGCGTCATCGGCGAGCAACCGGCTGGCGCCGCCCGCGGCCTGACCATCGGCGCCGGCGAGGCGATTCGGATTTTTACTGGCGCGCCGCTGCCGGCCGGGGCCGACGCCGTCGTCATGCAGGAGGATGTGAAACGCAGCGGCGAAACGATCACGATCGAGTGCGAGGTGGAGGCGGGGGAGTTCATTCGCCGCAAAGGCGCCGACCTCGCCGAAGGACAGAAAATCCTCGCCCGCGGCGCGCCGGTGGCGGCGCAGACCATGGCGCTGCTGGCGGCGCAGGGCATGGCCGAAATCGAGGTCGGCGGGGTGGCGCGCGCCGCGATTGTCTCGACCGGAGATGAGCTGGTGCCAGCCGGCGCGACCCCGAGCGAGGGACAGGTTTTTGAGAGCAACGCCCTCATGTTGCGCGCGCTCGCCCTTGGCTCCGGGATCGAAGTTCCCCTGGTCGAACATTGCCCGGACGACCTCGAACGGATGACCGAACTTTTCCGGCGCGGAATGGAAAACGACGCGCTCATCGTGAGCGGCGGGGTCTCGGTCGGCGATCACGATTTTGTGAAGCCGGCCCTGCGCGCGCTCGGCGCCGAGATTGATCTCTGGCGGGTCGCGATCAAGCCGGGGAAGCCGTTTCTCTTTGGCCGGGTCGATCGTTGCGCCGTTTTTGGTCTTCCGGGCAATCCGGTTTCGGCCTTCGTCACGTTTCTGAAATTCGTCCGGCCGGCGTTATTGAAAATGAGCGGGGCGGCAGAGGAAAATCTCGGTCTGCGCCAGGTCCCGGCCCGTCTTGCAAACGAGGTGGAGAACGACGGCGAGCGGCCGCATTATTTGCGCGGGCAATTGAAAAGCGGGGTCTTTACGGTCAGCGGTTTACAGGAGTCGCACGCTCTTTTCGGCCTGAGTCGGGCGAACGCACTTCTGCGCGTGGCGAGTGGCGAAAACTTCGCGGCCGGCGCGATCGTGCCGGTGGAGTTATGGGATTAGGGGGAATGAATAATGACGAATGACGAATGACTAATGACGAAGGAATGACTAAGCACCAATGACCAAAGAAGTCGTTCGCGAATGAGGTTCATTGGTCATTTGGACTTGGGAAATTGATTCGTCATTGGTTATTGGTCATTTGTCCTCCCACTTTTCCTGCGTCTTGAGCGAGCTGGGATGGGAAAATTCGTGGATCAGCTCGTCCCCGGAATAGACGCGGACCAGGGCGCCGCTCAGTTCGTCCTTCGCCTGCTTCTTGGCTCCGCTGCTGTAATACCAATCCGCCTTGAGCCGCGCTTTCTTGAGCGTGACCGGCTCGCTTTCGAAGCTGGCTTTGCCGTTGCGGGCGAGGTTGCCGAGCGTTTTGCTGCCGCTCTTGCGCTCCAGTTTCGGCTCGGCTTTGGAACCAAAACGCTCGTGTTTGGAGAAGAGGATATATTCGACCCGCACATCGGGGATGTCCTGGAAGGTCCGGCTCGTGAGCGTGATCAGGTAAAACCAGGTTTCCGTCGCCTCTTCCGTGCTGGTCGAGGCGCTCCGGCTGACCTCGGCGCGTCTCGGTTCGCATTTTACCTCGACCTGAAACGGCGAGGCGGCACCGAGATCGGGCACGAGAGACGAGGACAGGAAAAGGGTGATGGCGCTGAGCGGGAACAGGATTTTCATCCTTCCTGTGTAGAGAATCGTGTCCGCGCGAGTCAACTTTTTTACCGCGAGAATTCCGCCCCGCGACTCGTTTTTTCGTCTCAGGAAATTCCCGAGTGCTGATTAAGACTTGGACATACGCGCAGGTCGTCGGCCCGATCCGTTTCAAGTTTGCACGGCTATTCCAGAGAAAGGAATGGCCGGCCGGGCTTGTCGTTAGGCAACCCGAAAAACACCCAAACAAAGGATTAAACAATTATGAAACTGGATTCACTTCGCACCCTCTGGATTGAAGAAATGCGCGATCTCTACAACGCCGAGAATCAACTTCTCAAGGCGCTGCCCAAGATGGCGAAAAAGGCGAGCACGCCGGAACTGAAAGAAGCGTTCGAGAGCCATCTCGAGGAGACGCAGACCCACGTTGAGCGGCTCGACGAAATTTTCGTCAAGCTCGGCAAGAAACCGACCGGCAAAACCTGCAAGGCGATGAAAGGCCTGATCGAGGAAGGCTCCGAGATGATGAAGGAAGATGGCCCGGAATCGGTCATCGATGCCGGCATGATCGCCGCCGCGCAGCGGGTCGAGCATTACGAAATGGCCGGCTACGGCGTGGTTCGCACCTTTGCCTCGATCCTCGGTGAGGACGACGCGGAGGAGTTGCTCCAGGCCACCCTGGACGAGGAAGGCGCCGCGGATAAGAAGTTGACCGAAATCGCCGAGGGCATCGTCAACGAGGAAGCGGACGGAGAGGAGGAAGCCGAAACGGCCTCCGCCGGCAAGTCCCGTTCCCGTCGTTAGGCAACGCCGCCGACGAAATTTGCGCCACCGCGATCCGCGCGATCGCGGTGGCGTTTTCGTTTATTGATGGGAGCGTTTTGAAGTCATGGGCCTGACCGAGTACCAGCGAAAACGGAACTTCTCCGTCACGGCGGAACCCAGCGGCGCGAAAAAGAAAGCGCGGCCGAAGCGGGTCGCGGGCGCGTCGCGTTTCGTCATCCAGAAACACGACGCCAGTCGCTTACATTACGATTTCCGGCTCGAGATGGAGGGCGTCTTGAAATCCTGGGCCGTGCCCAAGGGCATTCCCTGGAAGCGGGGCGAGAAGCATCTCGCGGTTGAGGTCGAGGATCACCCGATCGATTACGAGGATTTCGAGGGCATCATTCCCGAGGGCAGCTACGGCGGCGGCACCGTCATGGTCTGGGACCGCGGCAACTATTATGTGCACGGGGAGAAGCCGCTTGCCGCACTGAAGGAGGGCCGCCTGCATCTCGTGCTCGAGGGCGAAAAACTGAAGGGCGACTGGGCCCTCATCCGCACCCGGAGCGACGGGAGCAAAAACCAGTGGCTGCTTTTAAAGAGCGACGCCGACACCAAGGCGATCTCGAAAAAGCGCGACGACCAGTCGGTTAAGACCGGACGGACAATGAAGCAGATCGCGCAGGATCGCGATGCGGAATGGCAATCCAACCGCGACCAGCCGGACGACTCCCAGAAAAGTCTGCGCGCGCGAGTGCGCAAAGCGGTCGCGCGCAAAAAAACCGGGCTTAAAAAAAAAGTCCCGCGTCCGGCAAAAGTAGAAAAAAACGCGCTCGCGCTGCCTGATTCGCTCCCGGCCGGGAAAGTGCGTTTCATCGACCCGATGAAACCGAAGCTGGTCGAGCATCCGCCCGCCGACGGCGGCTGGATTTACGAGCTGAAGTTCGACGGTTTCCGCGTCCTGGCGCTGAAGAGCGGCGGGGAAGTGCAGTTAATTTCGCGCAACGAAAACGACCTCACAAAAAAGTTCCCGGAGATTGCGCAAGCACTCGAGGATCTGCCCTGCAGCGAATGTGTGATCGACGGTGAAGTGGTCGCGCTCGACGAGCAGGGCCGTTCCTCCTTTCAGCTCCTGCAGGCGCGCGAAATGGAGGGCTACGACGCACCGCTTTCCTATTACGTCTTCGATCTTCTCCAGCTCGAAGGCAAAAACCTCGGCGGTTTTCCCCTAACGACCCGGAAGGAGATGCTGCGCCAGCTTTCCGCCGGCGTGGGCGAACCGATCCGTTACTCCGGCGAACTCGGGGACGATCCGAACGCGCTCCTGGCCGAAGTAGAGCGACTCGGTCTCGAGGGAATTATCGGAAAACGGGTGGATTCCGTTTATGAATCCGGCCGCCGCAGCGGCGCCTGGATCAAGCTCAAGACGAAGAACGAACAGGAGTTTGTTATCGGCGGCTACACCCCGCCGGCCGGGGCGCGGAAACATTTCGGCGCCTTGCTCGTCGGCTATTACGAAAAGAAGAAGCTCCTTTTTGCCGGCAAAGTCGGGACCGGTTTCAACGGCAAGATGCTCCAACTGCTGCACAAAAAAATGCAGGCAAAAGCGCGCGACGATTGTCCCTTCGCCGACCTGCCCTCGAAACAGGGCGGGCAATGGACGCAGGGAATCACCCCGGGAATGATGCGCAAGATCAGCTGGGTCGATCCGGTTTTCGTTTGCCAGGTGAAATTCGCGGAGTGGACGCGCGACGCGAAGTTGCGCGCGCCCGTTTTCCTCGGCCTGCGCGAGGATAAACCACCTGCCAGCGTCAAACGCGAGCGGCCGGCCTAACGAATCAGGCCGCCGCCTTGCCGATGCCGCCCACGACCGTGCCGGTGGCCTGCACCGCGGCGGCGCAGACTGTGCCGGTGGTGTCGTAGGAAGGATCGTAGCTGGCGATGGTCAGCGCCTGCACCGGGAGGCTGCCGGCGATCGCGGTCAGGAGCGCCTGCAGTTTTTCGTTCGTGAAGCCGCCGCGCGCGGCATAGCCGTTGGCCCGCCCTTCGTTCGGATCGAGCGCATCCATGTCGAGGTGGACATAAAATTTTTCCATCGTCGGGGCGACCGCCTGTAAAGCGGCCTCGATCGCGGCGGGAGAGGCCTCCGCCCCCAGCCTAACGATCCCGGAGCGGGTCAGGGCCGGTCCTTCGCCCGGGTCGAGGTCGCGCGTGCCAAACATCACGACCGACTTGTCCAGGACCGGTTCGAAGCCTTCGATGCTGCGCGCCAGCTCGATCCAGCAGCGGCCGGTCGCGGTCGCCAGCGTCATCCCATCGAGAAACCCGCTCTGCGTCGTTTGCGGGGTGTTGAAATCGCCGTGGGCATCGATCCAGATCACCCCGGTGGGCGCGCCGAGACCGGCGATGACCCCGACGGCGGAGAGGCAGTTACCGGAAAGCACGATTGGAAAGCGCTTGCTTGCCCGCGCCGCCCGCACGTGCTCGGCGACCGCGCGCATCAATTCAAAACTGGTTTGCACTTCTGCGCGCCAATTCATCGAGGCCGGCTCGATCACCTGCAGGTCGACCTGGTGGCCGAGCCCGGCGAGATGCGCTTCCAGGCCGGCGGCGCGCAAATGTTCCGGGCCGGCGCCCATGCGCACGTTGTGCTGGCCGGAGTCGTACGGGACAAGAAGAAGGCGAATATCCATGGGCTTTAAATCAGTGGCGTTTTTGATTTCGAGTCGCGGCTGCGGATCTATTTGTAGCGGCGCCCGTGCTTCACGATGACATCGACGCGCTGGAGGAGATTGATGGACCGCAGAACATCGCCTTTGACGGCGATAATGTCGGCATACTTGCCGGCGCTAACCGAGCCGTAGTCCTTGTCCACCTTCATCATCACTGCCGGCCAGTAGGTCGCGGCTCGGATCGTCGTCATCGGATCGACCCCGAGCTTGTTCACCCAGCCATCCATCTCATGCCAGGTCGAGTTGCTGTGAAATTTCATCGGGATGCCGCTGTCGGTTCCGATCAATAGGACGACGCCGGATTCCTGGAGCTGGCGGAATTTATTCGCCACCGTCGTCGCGCGGAGCGGGGTGATTTGATAATAGCTGAGCTGCCCAGGATGAAGGATCGATTTCCTGATGTCCTGCACGATGTCGTTAGGCACGCCGAGCTGCCAGGCGGGGTCGTCGAGTGATTCCGGGTTCTCGATCAGGTGCTCGTAATTCAGGAAACCCTCGATCGTCGGGCACCAATAGAGCGGGCCCAGGCTCATTTTCGCCGTTCGCTCCGCGATCGCCTTCAGGATGTCTTCCGGAAATCCGGGCGCGGTCGAAAGGCCGGTATGCTCGAAGTCGTCGACCCCGGCAGCGAGTCCGCGGCGGATTTCGTCCGGCCGATGAGAGTGGGCCACGACCGGAAGTTTGTGGGCGTGTGCTTCGTCCACCACCGCTTTCACTTCCTCCAGCGTCATCTCGTCCTGGTCGATCAGCTTGATGATGTCGACCCCGGCCTCGGCCAGTTTTTTGACCTTGGCCCGGCCGTCCGCGGCGCCTTTGACGCCCCAGCGAAACGCTTCCGTCCCGGGATAGGGCGCGTGTTGGATGAACGGCCCGGAGACGTAAAGCGTCGGGCCGGGAATCTCGCCTTTGTTGATCCGGTCGCGCACTTCGATGCTTTCCTTGAGAGGCGCGCCCAGATCGCGCGCGCTCGTTACGCCGGCCATGAGGAGCTGTTGCGCGGCGGCGGGCATGATGTCGGGCCCGAAGCGGTCAGGGTAAGTTTTATCCCAGTGATCGTAGTCGCTGTGCCCGAGGAGCATGGTGTGGACGTGGCAATCCCAGAGCCCGGGGAGCACGTCCATGCCCTCGGTCGAGATGACCTCGGCCCCTTTTGGAATTTCCAGTTTGCCCACCTGCCCGATGGCAGTGATGCGCTCGTTCTCGACCAGGATGACGCTGTTCGCGAGCGGCGGCCCGCCGAAGCCGTCGATCAGGCGCCCGCCCACGATGGCGGTAATCCCGGCGGAGGCGGTGGCGGCGAAACCGCAGCAAAGGGCGACGAGGCAGGCGGACAGACCAAAACGAATCATGGTTGCGACTGTAGGGGCGCGAGGCGCGTCCTTCCAGCGCCGATCCCGGAAAAAGAACGCGCGCTCGGCTTTTTCTGCCTAACGAGGCGGGGCGAGCAGGCGCTGGAAAAGATTCTGGAGCGCGCGCGAGGAAAGAGCCGCGGGCAGGGCCGTGACAAGGAGGCGGCGCACTTCTTTTCGCGGCACTTTGACTTTGGGCGCGGCTGGCCCGGCCGCGCGAAGGAGAGCGATGGTGCGCGCGCCAATCAAGGCCGGCAGAGCGGTCGCGTAACGAATGCGCCAGTTCGTTAGGCTGGAAGAATAGGTGATGCCGCGCCCGATTTTTTCCTCCGCCCGCCCGAGCCAGCGCGCAAAAACATCCTCGACCGAAGACGTGGCCAGTTCTTCGGCCGGAAGATAACCGCGCCCGGCCGCGGCATCGGCCGCGCGGTCGCGCAGGACGTTGATGAGTTGCAATCCTTCGCCGTAACGAATCCCGAGCTCGGTCATTTCTTCCGGCGGGCGGGTGGCAAAATTCGGGAGATGCCGGAACCCAAGCCTGGTCCAGAATTCGCCGACGCAGCCGGCGACGAGGTAAGTGTATTCGTCCAACTCGGCGGCCGTGCGCAACGGCGCGGCCGTCGCCGGGTCGCCGAATCTTTCCAGGTCGAGTTCCTGTCCCCTAACGATTGTTTTCAGGACGGCGCGGATATCCGCCTGGTCTGCCGGTTCGAGTCGCGCCAGCCATTCAATGCAGCCGCGGAGGTTTTCGATCAGGACGCGCTCGGCCGGGTCGGCCTGCCGGAGAGCGAAATCGCGGAGCGATTGTTCGACCGCGCTAAAATCCAGCTCGCCCGCAATGACGCGCGCAAAGTCGCGCAAAATCGCGAGGCGAATGGCGGCGGGAATCGCGGCCGTGTCGGCCAGGGTGTCGGTAGCGCGCGCGAGGAGGTAAGCGAGGCTGACCGGCTCGCGCAGGCCGCGCGGGAGAAATTTGATCGTTAGGTAAAACGAGCGCGAGACCGATTTGAGAATCTCTTTCACGGCTGAACGTCGCGGATCTGGATGCGCGAAAGATCGGAATTTCCGAGGCCGAATTCCCCCGCCACCTGGACGTGGGCGCCCATTCTTTTGATCGGCGGCACTTTCCGCTTTTTGCGCCATGCCTCGAGTTGGCGCAGGGCGATGGCGTCGATCGCCACCGGGTCCCGGCTGGCGTAGAGAGTGGCGAAGGGAAAGGCGTAACCCGGCTGCGACTCGGGGCCGCCGGCGTATTGCGCGAGCAGGCCGTCCATCAGGTTGAGCACGACTTTTTGCCCGATGTGCGGGTCGTTATAAATCTCGGGAATGCTGGAGGCGCCGTAATCGGGCGGAATGCCGAAGCGCCGCCAGTTGTCGATGTTGGGAATGGTGACGTTGTAGAGGCAGCCGGCGACGCCGTTGCGCGTGCTGTCGCTCAGGACCGGCAGGTTAATGATCCTGGTCACTTCGTTGGCGACGATTTTGGAGAGATGACTGACGCTGCTCGTGTTCTCGGTCTCGCTCAATAACGGCATCTGCCCGAGGCCGCCGAAGTATTCGAAATCGCCCCAGATGAGATTGCCGAGGAACGGCGCCGAGACGATCGCCTTCGGGTCGTAGCCGTCGCGCGGCGGGATCGACTTCAGTTGATAGCCTTCTTTGCCGGTGTAGCCGGCTGCGCGAATTCCGCCGAGCGATTTATCCCAGACGATGATGTCGCGGCGGGCATGCCCGGCGGCGACGAGGCCGTCGACGATCGTGTTCACGATGTCGCGGTGGGTGGTGAAAAGTTCGCCGCCCGCAGCCGAGATTTTGATTCCAATCCGGTCGTTAGGCTTGACCAGGGAACGCCAGGCGCTCGCGATGTCGGGCTGGCGGGTGACGGCGAGGATGAGCGCATTGGTCATTCGCCTAACGAGCGCTGGATTGGTTTGGTAGCCGTTAATCGCGTCCGGGTGGTGAGCGCGATAAACGACGGAAGGAGTCGGCGCCGGGGGCGGCGGCTCCGGTGGCGGGAGGCCCTGCGCGGCTGCGCCCCCGACGCCGGCGAAGAGAAAAGCGATTGAGCGAAAGAGGCGAGCGACGATGGTGGACTCTATGGGCGAGGGGGCGAATGACAACTCCGCCGCGGCCGTCGCCGCGGTGCGGCACATCTATGTGCACATTCCCTTTTGCGCCCGGATTTGCCCCTATTGCGCCTTCTACAAAGAGCGGGCCGACCCGGCGCAGGCGATGCGCTTTTGTCAGGCCGTTCTGGCCGAGCTTGTAGACGCTTCGCTCTGCGAAGCGCGGGGGAAAACATCGCGGCAGGGAAACGGTAGCGACGCCCACGCCCGCGCCTCCCAGAGGGAGGCGTCTACAGTCCTCCGCCCGACGACCATCTTTTTCGGCGGCGGGACGCCTACTGCCCTAACGACTGATCAGCTCGAATTCCTGCTCGGCGGTTTCCACGCGCAGCTCGATCTCTCCGGACTGGAGGAGTGGACCTTTGAAGCGAATCCGGGGAGCGTTTCGGAACGCAAGGCGCAGTTGCTGCGGGCCCGGGGAGTGAACCGGATCAGTCTCGGGGTGCAGTCGTTCGATGACGGTTTGTTGCAATTGCTCGGGCGCGAGCATTCCGCCGCGCAGGCGGAAGTTTCTTTCGCCCTGCTGCGAAAGGCCGGCTTCGAGAACTTGAATGTCGATCTCATGTTTGGCCTGCCGGGCCAGACGCTGGCGCAATGGGAGGCAACCCTGCAGCGCGCGATCGCGCTCAAACCTGATCACATCTCAGCCTATTGCCTGACCTACGAGGAGGACACGGAATTTTTTCTCCGTCACGCCCGCGGCGAATTCCGGACCGATGCGGAAGCGGACGCCGATTTTTTTGTCCGGACGGACGAATTGTTAGGCGAGGCCGGCTTCGAGCACTACGAAGTCTCGAATTACGCGCGGCCCGGTTTCGAGTCGGTCCATAATCGCGCTTACTGGAGCGGGAGCGATTATCTCGGGCTCGGGCCGAGCGCGGTCTCGACCGTCGGCTTGCGACGCTGGCAAAACGTTTCCGATTACCGCGCCTATGCCGAGCGCTTGTTAGGCGGGGGGTCGGCTTCGGCCGGCGATGAGATTCTCACGCCGCAAATGAAACGCTCGGAGTCGATAGCCCTGTCGCTCCGGACGAACTGGGGCATTCCGGCCACGTGGGTGCAGGATCGGCCTAACGAGGTTGAGGAATTCGTCCGGCTCGGCTTGATGCTGCCCCAGGCCGAACGCTACGTCCTGACCCGCGAGGGTCGCTTCCTCGCCGACTCCGTGGCGGAGGCGTTTATCTAGCGCTCTGCCGTGTCCCCCATGGTGCGCGCGCTCCTCCCTTTTGTCATGTTGAGCGGAGCGAAACATCCCTGACCATTTCGGCGTTTCAGAAGCACGGAAATAGTCAGAGATCCTTCGCTCCGCTCAGGATGACAGCAGTTTCGGGTGCTCAGCGCGCGCTAAAACCCCGCGCGCCCTACACCCCGCCGTAGCGCCGCTGCCGCCGGCTGAATTCGTTCACCGCCTCGAACAAATCTTCCTTCCCGAAATCGGGCCAGAGTTTCGGCGTGACATACATCTCGGTGTAGGAGAGCTGCCAGAGGAGGAAGTTTGAAATCCGCATCTCGCCCGAGGTGCGGATCAGCAGATCGGGATCGGGATAATAACGGGTGTAAAGATGTTTGCTGAACATCTCGACGTCGATCATCGCGGGGTCGATGTGGCCCTGTTCGATCTCGTGAAAGAGGCTTTTGATGCCGTCGATGATCTCGAGTCGGCCGCCATAACTGAGCGCGAGGATGAGGGTGAGCCCGTGATTGTTCGCCGTCAGTTCGATCGATTTGTGGAGCTGTTTCTGGCAGGCCTCCGGCAGATCCGTCAGGCGGCCGATTGCCTGCAGCCGGACGTTTTTCTCGACCAACTCCGGCGTCTTTTCTTTCAGAAAACGCTCGAGCAAATTCATCAGCGCGAAGACTTCGGTTTTCGGGCGCTGCCAGTTCTCGGCCGAGAAAGCGTAGAGGGTGAGAAACTCGATCCGCAAATCACCGCAGCCCTCGACGCAGGCGCGGACGGCGTCGGCGCCTTTTTCGTGGCCCTTGATCCGCGGCAGGCCGCGCTCCTTGGCCCAGCGGCCATTTCCATCCATGATGATCGCGACGTGACGAGGGACCGCCTTGGACGAAGCGGCCATGGCTAGAGCATCAGCGTCTGGCCGCGGGCGGGACCGACGCTGACCATCGTTAGGCGAGCGCCGGTCAGTTCGGCGATTTTCTTCGCGTAGTCCCGCGCTTCCTTCGGCAAATCGGAGAGCTTTTTGGCCTTCTCGGTCGATTTCTTCCAGCCGGGAAATTCGAGGTAGACTGGTTTGCAGCGGGTGAGTTGCGCGGCGTCGCTCGGCGGCACTTCGAGCTTCTTGCCGTCGAGTTTGTAGGCGATGCAGACCTTGATCGGGTCGACCGTGTCGAGCCCGTCGAGGTTGGTAATGGCCAGCTCGTCGATGCCGTTGATCATCGTGGCATAACGAGTCGCAACCGCGTCGAACCAGCCGCAGCGCCGCGCCCGCCCGGTGGTGGCGCCAAATTCCCGGCCCATGTCGTGCAACATTCCGGCGATGACCGAATCCTCGGTCGGGAGCGAGCCTTCGCCGACGCGCGTGGTGTAGGCCTTCATCACGCCGAGGACGCGATCCATCCGATGCGGCGGCACGCCAGTGCCGGTGCAGGCGCCGCCGGCGGTCGTGTTCGACGATGTGACATAGGGATAAGTGCCGTGGTCGATGTCGAGAAAAGTCCCCTGCGCGCCTTCGAACAGAATTTCTTTTCCCGCCTGCAGGGCGCGATGCAGATAGACCACCGTGTTGGCAGCAAATGGCCGCAGCTTCTCGCCCGCGGCGAGGAAATCGCGGTTCACTTTCGCAAACGAAATCGGCTTGGCCCCGAGCGCTTTCAGGATGCTGTTGTTCTCCCGCATCTTGGCCCGGAGTTTTTCAGTGAAAAGCTCGGGCTGCATCAGGTCGGCGATGCGGAGTCCGGTGCGGGCGGCCTTGTCGCCGTAGGCGGGGCCGATGCCGCGCTTGGTCGTGCCGATCTTGGCGTCGCCTTTGCGCTGTTCGCGCTGTTCGTCGAGCGCGCGGTGGTAGGGCAAAACGAGATGCGCGCAATCGCTGATGAGGAGGTTCTTTCCGATCGTCACCCCGACTTTGCGCAGGCCTTCGATTTCGCCGACGAGCGCAACCGGATCGATCACGACGCCGTTGCCGATGACGCACATTTTGCGCGGGCGCAAAATGCCGGAGGGAATGAGATGCAGGACGTATTTATTCCCGCCCTGGATGACGGTGTGGCCGGCGTTGTTCCCGCCCTGGCTGCGGACGACGATATCGGCGTTACCGGTCAGGACATCGATGATCTTGCCCTTGCCTTCATCGCCCCATTGCGCGCCGACCAGTATCGTGTTTGCCATCGGGTTTTGCGGGTTGAAAAGAAGTCGCCGCGAGGCTTCACCGGAAGTCCGCGGCCACCGCGCCCAAGAATAGGATGGCGACCTGGAGGGCGCAAGTTGGTTTTCCAGATCACGCCGGCTTGACCTGAATGACGGGAAGCGGGAAACGCAGCTTCAGCTCATTCTCGAGATAAATCTCGACGTGATGCAGACCAAATTGCTGGAACTGCACGCCGCCGAAATAATGGACGTTGGTGGCGTGGCCTTCCATTTCCTTGAGATCGAAATGGACCTCGGCCTGCGCGATCGTCTGGGTGTCATCCGGGCCGACGATCTTGGAGCGCTGATGAAACCGGCCGGCGCCGCTGCACCAGCGGGTCCAGATGCAGAGCCGCATATAATTCACCGGCAGTTTCGGGGTCGGGACGATGTTGAGCACGCCGACGAGGGTTTGCATGCCGTTGAATTCGCAACGCACATCCTCGCAGAGCACGCAGCTCTGGAGATCGGGTAACATGGTCTGACTCTGCACGGTGCCAAGCTAGCTTGTTTCGCGTCAGCGGCCAAGCAATCCGCGCCAGAGCGCGAAGAGCAGGACCAACCCGAAGACGATCCGGTAAATCGCAAACGGGACAAAACCGTGGCGCCGCACCCAGTGCAGGAACCAGGCGACGACCGCGAAGGCGACGATAAAAGCGGTCACGAAACCGAGTGCGAGCACGAGCCAGAGATGCGGCGTCATGACCACAGGCGCGAGCGCCTCGGTCGCGGCATGCGGCCGGAGAGTCTTAAGCAAATCGTAGCTCGTCGCGACGAACATCGTCGGGATGGAAAGGAAGAAGGAAAACTCGAGCGCGGCCTCGCGCGACATGCCCGCGGTCTGCCCCGCCGCGATCGTGGCCATCGAGCGCGAAGTGCCGGGAAAAACGGCCGAGAGCACCTGCACCGCACCGATCCAGATCGCGGTCGGGAGAGTTGTCTCCTCCATCCGATGGATGCGCGGCCTAACGAAAAGGGCGTCGACCACCCACATGACGATGCCGCCAATGAGAAGCGACCACGCCATCACGTAAAGGTTCTCGAGATTTTCCCCGATCAGTTTGCTCAGGAGAAAGGCCGGGATCGCAGTGACGAGAAAAGCGATCGCAACCAGGCTGAGGGGATGATTCAGGATCGTCCGGTCGCCGTTTTCACCGCGCGGGAAAGTGCGGAGAAATTTCAGGATTCGGCGCCAGAAAAATGCGGTCAGAGCCAGGATGGCGCCGAGTTGGATGACGACGCTGTACATTTTCCAGAAGCCGTCCTTCAGGTCGATCTGGAGGAGCGCCTCGGCGATGCGCAGATGCGCGGTCGAGCTCACGGGCAGGAACTCGGTCAGCCCCTCGATCGCCCCGAGCAAAATGGAGAGCAGATAATCGTTCATGCAGAGCGCCAAAAACCGGGGCCGGGCGGAGACTAGATCGCTTCGGCGCCGCGTTCGTCCGTCCGGATGCGGATGGCCTGCTCGACCTGGCTGACGAAGACTTTGCCGTCGCCGATTTTTCCGGTCCGGGCCGCCCGGGAAATGACTTCGACCGCGCGCTGGGCACGGTCATCGGTCAGGACGATCTCGAATTTCACCTTGGGCAGGAAATCGACCGTGTACTCGCTTCCGCGATAAATTTCGGTGTGCCCTTTCTGGCGGCCGAAGCCTTTGACCTCGCTCACGGTCATGCCTTCGACGCCGATTTCAGCGAGCGCGTCCTTCACGTCCTCCATCTTGAAGGGCTTAACGATCGCCTCGATTTTTTTCACGCGGTGATACTAGGACTGGCGAAATAAAGCGCAAGTTGCGCTCAGGCGAGAGCGGCCAGCTCCGCCTCCACCATCTCGCGCACGAGCGCGGCGAAGTTCTTCTGCGGTTTCCAGCCCAGGACCCGGCGAATTTTTTCCGGCGACCCGACCAGCTTGGAAGGTTCGTTAGGCCGTTCGAAGGCCACGTCGTGTTTGAGATATTTTTCTGGCGGCAAATCAACGACCGCGAAGGCCGCGTCGACGAAATCCTGCACGGAATGGGTTTCGCCCGTGGCCACGACATAATCGTCCGGCTCGGAATGCTGGAGCATGCGCCACATCGCCTCGACGTAGTCCTGGGCGTGGCCCCAGTCGCGCTGCGCGGAAGTGTTTCCGAGCACCAGCTCCTGCTCGAGCCCGCGGCTGATCCGCGCCACGGCGCGCGCGATTTTGCGGGTCACGAAATTTTCGCCGCGGCGGGGCGACTCGTGATTGTAGAGAATGCCGTTACAGACAAAAAGCCCATAGGCCTGCCGGTAAACTCGCGCCAACTGCGTCGCGAAAGCTTTGGCGCAGCCGTACGGGCTGGCCGGGCGAAAGGGCGTCTCCTCGGTCTGCGGCGACTCGGTCGCGGCGCCGAAAATTTCCGAGCTCGAGGCATGATAGAAGCGCAGCGGCTGCGGTTGGTCGCGCGATATCTCGAGCAGACGCAAGGTGGCCATCGCGACCTCCTCGGAAGTCGACTCTGGGATTTCAAAACTCAACCCGACATGGCTTTGACCGGCAAGATGGTAAACCTCGGCCGGCTGCACCTTGGCGAAAATGCGGCGCAGTGTCGTCCCGTCGGTGAGATCGCCGTAGTGCAGAAAAAGGCGCTGGCCGTAGAGCGCCTCGTCGCCGCGGAGGTGCTCGATGCGGGAGCGGACCAGGTTGCTCGTGCGCCTAACGACCCCATGGACGTCATAGCCTTTGGCCAGGAGCAGCTCGGTCAGATACGAGCCGTCCTGACCGGTGATGCCAGTGATGAGTGCGCACTTCGCCGCGGCCATGGCGGATGAATGGACGATGCCCGGGGTGCAGACAAGAGGAAACATGCGACCTCGCCGGATGGGCCGGGCTGGATGATCTTGCGCTCGTGCTCATGAATCGACAGCTCGTCCTCGCCCAGTTCGAAAGGCTGATCCCCCTGGCGGCGCGCTGGGCGGAAGCACTCGAGGCGCGCATTTTGCGCGAAGGCGTGCCGCTGTCGGAGGAGGAAATGGCGGATGCCCGATCACTCGGGGTGCGCGCGCCGGAACGCGTGCGGTTGCTCTCTCTCGCCAGCGTCCCGGCCCCCGAAGATGGGACCCTTCGCGCAGCCGCGGCCGCGGTCCAATTTCTCACTCCCGCGACCCGCGGGCTCGCCCTGCGCCATGGGATTTTCGTGCGGGCTGATTGCTGGCGCGAGCGCGGACTGATCGCGCACGAGTTGGCTCATACCGAGCAGTACGAACGGCTCGGCGGGATCGAGCCCTTCCTGCGCCAGTACCTCGGCGAATGTCTCACCATCGGCTATCCCGCCGCGCCGATGGAGCAGGATGCAATCGCGGCCGCCCAACGACTGGAAAGCGGCCGGCACGCCTAACGAACCGAGCCGGGTCACTGTACTTTTGATTGCCGCGCGGGAGCTGACTTGTTAGCATCGGCAAATCGTGCGCGTTTTTGTTCCCAAAGAATCGGAAAATGGAGAGACCCGCGTCGCCCTTGTCCCCGACGGGGTGAAGCGGCTGGTCGCTCTCGGAGTCGATGTGGTCATCGAAGCCGGGCTCGGCGCTGCGGTTTCCATTTCCGACACCGTTTACCAGGAGGCAGGCGCGCAGGTGGTCGATGACCGGGCCGACGCCCTGGGATCGGCGGATGTCGTCCTCCGCGTGCGCAAACCGCCGGAAAATGAAGTCGCTCAGCATGAAGGCCGGCGGCATTCACATCAGCCTGCTCGATGCCTTTAACGAGCGCGAACTGGTGCGCGCGCTGGCGGCGGCGAATGTCACCGCCATCGGCCTCGAGATGCTGCCGCGCATCACGATTGCGCAGAAAATGGATGTGCTCAGCTCACAGGCCAGCCTCGCCGGTTACGCCGCGGTCATCGCCGCGGCCGCGACGATCGACCGGATTTTCCCGATGATGATGACCCCGGCCGGAACGCTTAAGCCGCTGCGCGTTTTCGTCATCGGCGTGGGCGTGGCCGGCCTGCAGGCGATCGCGACCGCGAAACGGCTCGGCGCGCGGGTCGAAGCCTTCGACACCCGCCCCGCGGTCGAGGAACAGGTCCAGTCGTTAGGCGCAAAATTCGTCAAGGTCGACCTCGGCGAGACCGGCCAGACCGCACAAGGCTACGCCCGCGAACTCACACCCGAGCAGCTGGAAAAGCAGCGCGAAGTCATGGCGCAACATTGCGCGAAGGCCGACATCGTGATCACGACCGCGCAGGTTTTCGGACGAAAAGCTCCCTTGATCGTGACCGACGCGATGGTCGACCAGATGCAGCCCGGCAGCGTGATCGTGGACATGGCGGTGGAGAGCGGCGGCAATGTCGAATGCTCGCAGCCGGATGAAACCGTGGAGCGCAACGGCGTCCGCGTCCTCGGCCTGCGCAACCTGCCGGGGCGCGTCGCCCGGCACGCGAGCGAGATGTATTCCAACAACCTGGCCGCGCTGCTCGAGCATTTCTGGGACAAGGAAACGAAAACTTTCCGAATCGATCTCGCGGATGAAATCCTGAAAAACTGCGTCCTGACCCACGAGGGCAAAGTGGTGAACGAGACGATCGCGAAATTTTATTCTGCCTAACGAAATTATGATCCTGCTCGTCTTTATCTTCATTCTTGCCGCCTTTCTCGGCTTCGAGCTCATCGCCAAGGTCCCGTCCCAGCTGCACACCCCGCTCATGTCGGGCTCAAACGCCATCTCCGGGATCACGATCGTCGGCGCTCTGATCGCGGCCGGGACCGAGGGCGGGTTCGTCGCCACCACGCTCGGGGTCTTGGCGGTGATTTTTGCCACGGTCAACGTGGTCGGCGGTTATCTCGTGACCGACCGCATGCTGGCCATGTTTAAGTCGAAGAAAAAATAAGATGCCGCTCCTGATCGACTGGGCCTACATCGTCGCGGCCATCCTTTTTGTCCTCGGCCTCAAGTTGCTCGGGAAACAGGCAACCGCGCGCCGCGGCAATCTGCTTTCCGCGCTCGGGATGTTGATCGCGATCGTCGCCACGCTCCTGGTCAGCGGCCTGAATTATCAATGGATCGTGGTCGGTCTCATCCTCGGCTCGGCCATCGGCGCGATCGCGGCGCAGCGGGTGCAGATGACCTCGATGCCGGAGATGGTTGCGCTTTTCAACGGCGCCGGCGGTCTTGCCAGCCTGCTTGTTGGCTGGGTGGAATATCATAATCATCCGAACCTACCGGTTTCGACCACAATCCCGATCTTTCTCGCTGTCCTCATCGGCGGAGTCACGCTCACTGGGAGCGTGATGGCTTACGCCAAGCTGGCGGAGAAGATGCAAAGCCGTCCAATCCTGTTTCCCTACCAGAAGACAATCAATGCGGGCTTGCTCCTCCTGGTTTTGCTCTTCGGCGTTATCTTCTGCGCCAATCCCACGTCGACCTACTTCATTTTCCTGCTCATTCTCCTGCTCGCCCTCGTTCTCGGGGTCCTGGCGGTCATCCCGATTGGCGGCGCTGATATGCCGGTGGTTATTGCGCTGCTCAATAGTTACTCCGGACTCGCGGCCGCCGCGGCGGGGTTCATTATTCAAAACACCGTTCTCGTCGTGGCCGGATGTCTCGTCGGCGCGAGCGGGATTATTCTCACCCAGATCATGTGCAAGGCGATGAACCGGTCGATTGCGAATGTTTTCCTGGCCGGTTTCGGGGCGACGGCGACGAGTGGCGGAGAGTCAGTCAGCGGTGAAGCGAAAGCGATCTCTCCTGAGTCTGCATACTTCGTCCTGGAAGCGGCTGCGCAGGTCGTGCTGGTCCCGGGTTACGGCATGGCCGTGGCCCAGGCCCAGCATGTTCTGCGTGAGCTGGCCGATCTCCTCGAAGCGAACGGCGCGGAAGTTCGCTACGCGATTCACCCGGTAGCCGGGCGCATGCCGGGACACATGAACGTGCTTCTGGCCGAGGCCGACGTGCCTTATGAGCAGTTAGTCGAAATGGACGCGATCAATCCCACGATCGCGACGATGGATGTGGCAATCGTAATCGGCGCGAACGACGTCGTGAACCCGGCGGCGCGCGAAGACCCATCCAGCCCGATCTACGGCATGCCGATCATCAACGTCGACGCCGCGCGCACCGTCTTCGTTCTCAAACGCTCGATGGCTTCCGGCTTCGCCGGGATCGAGAACCCACTCTTCTTTAAACCAAACACGCGGATGTTGTTTGGCGACGCCAAGGCCAGCCTGCAGGCGCTGGTGGCAGAGTTTAAGTCGACCTAACGAGCGGCTACTTCACGGCCGCCGCGGAGTCCAGGTTGTAAATCTCCACCAGCGCCACGCCGCTGGTGCTATTCTGGCCGCGCACGATTGCGGTGTAGTTACCGGGCTGGAGGGTAGCAATGATGGCTGACTCGCGGTCATCGGTCGGCGCGAGACCGGTGGCGAGGATGTCGGCTTGCTGGGTGGAGCGCCAGTTGTCGTTGGTGAAGATCAGGTCTCCGTCGCCGCTGTGCAATTCGAGGACAGGATCCTGAAGGGAACCGCCGACACCGAACTGGGTGAGAGTAGGGCCGATCGCTCGAACCATGACTTTGGTGACAATTTCGGGGCTTATAATGAAACCACCG
Source organism: uncultured Verrucomicrobiae bacterium (assembly GCA_963768965.1). Lineage (GTDB taxonomy): Bacteria > Verrucomicrobiota > Verrucomicrobiia > Chthoniobacterales > UBA10450 > Palsa-1392. The sequence continues at coordinate 79,272 of CAVYJY010000002.1, forward strand.
ATCATGACGTTGTCGCCTGTCTCCACTTTCCCGCGCGTGGAAATGTTGGCCAGGTTCGAATCGCCGTCCGCGGTAAGGTCGTAAATCTCGACCAAGGCAACGCCTGCGCCCCCGGCCGCGCCTTGAAGGACGGCAGTGTAAGCGCCAGGCGCAAGGGTTGTGACAACCACCGCCTCGTGTTCGTCCGCTGGGGCCAGTCCGGTGAAAAGGACGCCTGGCCGGTCTTCATTCCAGTTGTTGCTGAACTTCACCAGATTGCCCGTCTGATCGTACAGCGTGACGACGGGATCGGCGAGCGCGCCAGCCACCGGCAGCGACGGCCCGATCGCCCGGATCGCGACTTGTTTCGATCCGCTGCCGGAAATGATAAAGCCTCCGATTAAAACATCATCACCTGTGCCGGCTTTCAGGCGGGTCGAGACGTTAAGCAATCGTTTCGCTTTGGGTGGATGGGCGGGCGAACCGACGCCGGTGCCGAGGACCTGGAGTGCGGGCGGACCGATGCTGCTGACGAAGAGGTACTGACCCGAGCTATCGACCACCATGTCGCTCGGATTCAGATAGTATTCGCCCTGAAGCGAGCGCACGAATTGCGCTGTCGTGACGTCGTAGGTGTCGATCTGAGAAAAAAAGTAGTCCGTTCCGTTTTTGAAGAACAGTTGGTCGTCCGGGGAAAACGCGATCGCCGCCCAGGCCGGGCCGGCCTTGGAAAAAACAGCCAGTGTTCCGGTGATGTCGATCGCGGGAACCTTGGGAATATTGACCCCTCCCACGTCGGCAAAGCAGAAAAAGCTCCCGTCATGACTGAGCTTCAGATCGCGAAAGAGAGATCCCCGATTAGGAGCCGTTTGCAGGATAAGTGGGGAGGCGAGACCGCTGTCGAAGAGATACAGACTGTGTGACTCATTGTCGGCGGTGGCGAGATAGAGCCGGGTCCGATCAGCGCTGATTTCCAGATACCCAGTCGGGATGCCACTGGGAAATGGCGCGAGGAGAGCCCCAGTTGTGGCGTCGAGTTGGAAGAGACTGGTCGATAAATCGTTGGTCGCGGTCGTGACATAGAGCCGATTCGATGCGCCCGCCTCGATGTCGACACACGCTGCCGGCGCCGGCAGGCTGGGCAGAGCGGTCAGCGCGTCGAGGTTCACCACTCCGATCTCCGGATTTACTTCGCTCGTCTCTGCCACATACAGTTTCGTTCCGTCGGGGGAAATGGCCATTCCCTGGGGGGTGCCATTGAGAGGGATGGTCGCGAGAAGAGACACCGTGGTCGAGTCGATCACCGCGATGCCGTTGCTCTCTGAAAGCGAGGCGTAAACCCGAGCCCGAACTGGATCAAGAAGCAAGCGATTGACGCCGAAGGTGAAACTCGCTCGCAGATCGCCCGCGGGATTTGGTTGCACCACGAAAATGAATTGCCGTGTGTAGGGGCTGCCCGGGCCATCGATTGTGATATCGACGTCGTAAACATCACTCAGCGTTGCCGCCCCGGTAATGACGCCGGTTTTCGAATCGAGCACCATCCCGGGCGGCAGCCCAACGGCGAGATAGGTGCCGGCTGGGACATTGGTCAACACCTGATAATCCAGCGGATCGCCCACCCTGAGCGTAAGAGGATCGCTATTCGTAATTTTGAGGCCGTAGCGGAGAGAGGCGCCGTCGATGTCGTCGGTGGCGAGATGATCCAGATCGCCGATGAATGAGTTCATGATCGCCGTCACCATCTGCTGGTTCGATGGACCATCCGGATGACCCAGCCCGATGACATGGCCAAATTCATGCAGGAAGAGACGATGAATGTCGTAAAGGGTCCCCTGCAAGGGACCGCGGTAGGAGTTAAAATTGTAAGCGTTGTTTACAATCACGTCGCCCTCAGCCATCAGGGCGTGGTCATCCGTCAGCGAAAGCGTGACCGCCAGCACATCTTCGCCAAAGTCGTCGCCAAAGATCGAGCTATCGAAAAAGACAGAGTTAATTCCATCGCCCGAGGCCTTCGGAGCAGAGGAATTTACGACCCAATCGAATTGGATGGTCGCGAGCTCCGCATTCCACAACGCGAGCGCGTCCGCCGCGGAATTGTTCCAGGTTTGTAAACCGTCCTGGAGCTGCACGGCGGTCGAGCCGAGCGAGAGTTGTACGGTGATCGTGGAACCACTAGCCCAAAAGGCGTTTTCCAAGGCATAACCCGATGCGCTCCTGGGAAGAAAGCAGGTCGTGACGAGCAGGAGACAGGGGACGAGCTTGAAAAGGGAGGAAAAGAAGTGTGACACGCGAGGAATGAACGGGAGGATTAGAGCACCGCGCCCTGACACTGTCGAGCCTGAATTCAAGGCGGGCTAGGACGCGCGCCACTATTTCGACGTCGCCGCCGACGCATCGAGGTTGTAAACTTCCACCAACCCGACACCGGTGCTGTCGTTCTGGCCTCGGACGATGGCGGTGTAACTCCCGGGTTGAAGGGTCGCGAGAATAGCGGATTCTCGATCGTCGCTCGGCGGAAGACCGGAGGCGACGATATCCGCCTGTTGGGTGGAGCGCCAGTTATCGTTTTGGAAGAGGAGAACGCCGGCGCTGTCGTGCAGCTCGAGTACCGGATCCTGCAGCGCGCCCATAACCCCGAATTGAGTCAGTGACGGCCCAATCGCTCTGACCAATACCTCTGTCGAAGTATCCGCGCCGATGATGAAGCCGCCAATCATCACGTTGTCTCCCGACTCGACTTCTCCGCGGGTGGAAATGTTCGCCACCGCTGAGTCGCTATCCGGAGTAAGATCATAAACCTCGACTAAGGCCACTCCAGAGACGGTATCCCCGCCGCTCAATATTGCGGTGTAGCTCCCCGGGGCGAGTTCAACGGCGATGGCAGCTTCGTGTTCGTCATTGGGAGCCAGGCCGGTCGCGAGGACGGCGTTCCGAGTGGAGTTCCAATTATCATTGGAGGCAACCAGTGCGCTGTTGCCGTCGTAGAGACTGAGCACCGGATTGGAGAGTCTTCCGCCGAGCGGAAGCGAGGGGCCGATCCCCCGGATTGCGATCTGCTTCGGTTCTTTTCCGGCAAGGATGAAACCTCCAATTAGAACACTCTCTCCGTTCTGGCAGAGCATTCGGGTTGAAACATTAAGCAGGCTCGCCGGCTTGGGTGGATGTAACGCCGGTGCGCCCAACCCGGCGTCATAAACCCGTAGCTGAGGAACGAACTGGGAATCGTTGGAAGGCGCGAAGAGATAGCGACCCGCGGGATCTAATACAAACGAGGTAGGACCGAATCCACTTAGATCGACCGAACGGAGGTATTCCCGGGTAACGCTATCGAAAAGATCGAAAAACACTGTCTTGGGGTTAGCCGATTGGTAGTCGGTCACGAAGACGGTGGAATCGTCCGGTGATATCTCGACCGCCGGGCCGGTATAAACGCTGCCTCCGCCGTAAAGGTTTGGTATGATAAATTCGCCCGGAGACGTGAAATCGAAAGAAAAAAGCTTCTTTACCGCTCCGACCACATCGTTCGGCACACAAAGGAAGGTGCCGTCATGACTTAGTTTGAAATCCCCGATTCCGGAGCCGTAATCATTAAACGGCGTTTGCCGAAGCGTCACGGGAATGTCGCCGCTCACGTCGACGGCAAAAAGAATGGACGGCCCATAATGAACGGCACCCGCGTAAAGAGTCTTGAGATCGGGGGATATTTGAAGCCTTCCATCGAAGCTTCCATACGGAAAAGGAGACAACACCGTCCCAGTGTCAGCATCGATCTGTGCAATGCCGGCGGAGCCAAATTGCGTGATGAAGAGACGATTATCCAGGCCTGCGGCAACGTCGTAGGTTCGGAAAGGGGTAGGGATGTTTGGCAATGTCGCAAAGGTTGTTAGATCAATCACAATTAACCCCGGATGAGGCTGCTTGTTCTGCGCCACATAGAGTTTCATCCCATCGAGCGATATCGCCATGCCAAACGGTTCACTTTCGGTTGATATCGTCTTGATGAGCGACAAAGTGTCGGTGTCCAGGATCGCGATCGAAGGCGGGCTGGATATCGTGATGTAAGCACGATGCCGGCTCGCGTCCATCACGACACGGTTCGCATCCCAGTAGTGGCTGGCACGAAGATTTAGAGGCGGATCCGGCAACACGGAAAAAAATAGCAGCTCCGTAGCCGATGTTCGGGCGCCGTGCACCGTTACTGTGGAATCGTAATAGCCACCATTCAGGGGAACAACGCCGGTTATTAGCCCAGTCTTCGAATCGATGGAAAGATCATTAGGGAGATCTGTCGCTTCGTAGCTAAGGCCTGGGACATTGCTAGAGACTTGATAGCTCAGCGGTTGCCCGACGCGGAAATCTAGTGCTTCGGGATAAATTCTGATTCCATAAAGATAGGCCGCTCCGGCAATATCATCAGCGACAATGTGATCGAGATCACTGATCACTGAGTTCATGATCGCGGGATCGAGCAGGCCGTGCTCGTCCGGATGCCCGAGTCCAAAGGCGTGTCCGAATTCGTGCAATAGAATGCGATGAATGTCGTAAACCGCCGGATCTCCTTCCCGCAAATTCCCACGATAAGAATTGAATTCGTGCGCCCTGTTCACCAGGACGTCGGCTTCGGATGCGGTAGTGCCTTCCTCCAAGCCAATGGTGACAGCGAGCACGTTCTCCCCAAAGTCATCGCCGAAAATTGAATCGGAAAAGAAAACAGAATTGTATCCGTCCCCGGATGATTGCGTGGTGGTCGAGTCGAAGACCGGTTGGAACTGAATCGTCTCAAGATGCGCGTTCCATAAAGAAAGCGCATCCGCCGCGGAATCGTTCCAGCTTCCGCTTCCGTCGTCCAAGGGGATGCTCGTTGGCCCCAGCTGAAGTTGCATCACCACGGAGGTGCTGTCAGGCCAGTAGAAATAGAGCGTCCAGTAACTTGAGGCACTGGTTGTGGCGAATAGGAAAGCAGCCAGACAGATCAAGATCGGGCCGGGTCGTGGCAACAGTCTAAGCATGGAGGAGTGAGTTCTGAGATTGGATATTAAGTGAAGCGCGTGGGGAATGTCCAAACTAATAAACTCCCGGCAGAACCCGCGCCGTCGAGCCGACGTAGCGGTCATAGCGTCCACCGAAAGCTTCTCTCAAAGCAGCCTCTTCTACGTGCATCCGCCAGACGAAGGCTGCCGTGATCGGCAGGAAGACGGCGGCGAGGGAAAAGATGTTGAGCATGCAAAGGCCGAAGCCGAGGAAAATCAGAAGCGTTCCGGTATAGGAGGGATGACGGACGTAACGATAAGGGCCGGTGGTGATGAGTTGGTGGTCTTCGGCGATCGCGACGTTGACGGTGAAGAAGCGGCCCAGGTGGATGATGGCGATCCAGCGGATGATGAGGCCGGCAATGAACAGGATAAGACCCATGACGTAGAACGTTTGTGGGTGAGGCAACCTTCCCTGTGGCAAAGCCCCGCGGAGAAAGAAGCCAGTAAAAATGGCGGAGCAGATCACTGTCCAGAGGAGGGGCAGGGTCCAGCGATCCTTCCCGCTCGCGCCGCGGCTGCCGGGTAACTTGGAGCGCTTGGCCAGGAAGAGCGCGATCTCCGAGGCGAGCAAGAGTGCGCTGAGGGTGGCGAAACCGGGCAGTTTCATCGGACGCGCCTGGGATCAATCAGCCCGGCTACGACGAGGTGACTGGCCGCGCGGCCTCAGGCTTGTTTTTCGAGCGCAGGGCGTGCCGGACGAAGTTGTTGCCGATCTCCCACATCGGGCCCGGAAATTTGCGGCACTCGCTCAGGGTCGCGTCGAGCGCGTTGACGAACATGTCGACTTCCTTTTCGCCGATCATGAGCGGCGGCAAGATTTTAACAACATCCATGGCGTGGCCGGCGACCTGGGTGAGGATGCGATGCTGGGCCAGCATCTGGGTCACGACCATCTGCGCGAAGAGGACCTTGTCGACCTTGTGCAGGAGTTTCCAGGCCATCTTTAGCTTAAACTCGTTAGGCTCATGGAACTCGATCGCGATCATGAGTCCTTTGCCGCGCACTTCCTTGATGAAGGAATGTTTTGCGCGCAAAGCATCGAGTTTTTCAACCAGGAGGGCGCCCATTTTGGCTGCGTTCTCGATTAGTTTTTCATCGTCGAGGACTTCGAGGGAAGCCAGACCGCAGGCCATGGCGAGGTTGTTGCGACCGAAAGTGGTCGAGTGCACGACGCAGCGATCCATCCGGCTGAAAGTTTTTTGGTAAATCTCGCGTCGGGCAACGATTGCGCCGCACGGGACATAGCCGCCGCTCAAGGTCTTGGCCAGGGTGATAATGTCGGGCTCCAAATTCCAATGCTCGAAGCCGAACATCTTGCCGGTGCGCCCGAGGCCGGTCTGGATTTCGTCCGCGATGAGAAGAGTGCCGTGTTTGCGGCAGAGCTCCTGGGCGCGGTTGAAGAAATCGCCGCTCGGATAATTGACCCCTTTGCCCTGGACTGGCTCGATGACGAAGGCGGCGACGTCGCGTTTCGCCAGTTCGCGTTCCAGCGTCGTTAGGTCCCCGAGCGGGATGCGGCCGTCGAAGCCCTGCATGAGCGGTCCGAAGCCCTCGGTGAAACTTTCGCAGCCCATGAGGGAGAGCGAGCCCATGCTCAGTCCGTGGAAAGCGCCGCCTAACGAAAAGACGCGCGGCCGCTGGGTGGCGGCGCGGGCAAACTTGAGCGCGCCTTCCATCGCTTCGGTCCCGGAGTTACAAAAGAAGACCGCGTCGAGATGCTTCGGCGTGCGCTTGGTCAGGGCCTCGGCGAGGAGGCCGCTGAGGAGCGAGCAATCCATCTGCACCATGTTGGGCAGGTCGAGATCGAGCACGTCGCGGATCGCTTTCTGGATCGCGGGATGGTTCCGCCCGATGTTGAAAACGCTGTAGCCGCTGAGGAAGTCGAGATAGGCGGCGTTATCCATGTCGTAGAGATAAGCGCCTTCCGCCCGCGCATAGACTTTGTCGAAACCGATGACGCGCTGGGCCGCGACGAGGGTGCGATTGAGATGCCGTTCGTGCAGGTCGTAGTTCTCCCCGAGACGCGCCGCGACCAGTTCCTTGAGATCGATTGCCACGGGAGAATGCTCTGCGATTTGCCGGCCGAGCGCAACCGCCGGCTATGGTTTCCAGTCGCGATGGGCGACGGGCGCGCCGACCTTCAAACTCGTCTTACTCTTTCCATGCCGATCGAGTTGTTCCGCCAACCATTGGAACCATTCCCAACTTTTCTGCGTCCCGGTGCGCTCGCGTTCTTCTTCGACAAACGGCCGAAACTTGCGCCAGGCGACGCGCGCCATGCCGCCGACCAAATCGTCGGCCACCGAAAGCGGCACGATCCGCGCGAAGACGGAGTAGCCGATGCCTTCCATGATGGTGGCGATCTTGAGCGCGGCTTCGAGCGTGCGCTGGTCGTTCGCCAGCTCGGCGGCGGTGGTGCCGTCCGGGATGGAGGCGACGATCATGGAAGAACTCATCCATTCCGGCGTCATCAGGGCCTGGACGGCGGCAAAGGCGGCGCGTTCCTCGCGGTCGCGCCGGGCTCGGCGCATTTCGATCAGGCCGAAGGCGACGCCGGTGAGAACGGTGAGAGCGGTGGCGACGTTGGCGATGGTCGAGAGATCCACGCCCGACAGTATCAGGAACGGGTGCTTCTTCAGCCGGGAAATTTGTTTGGCAATTGCGCTCCGCAGTCGTGCCATTAACGTGCGCTTCTAATGCCTGCGACCGAACCAAAAATCACTCCCGAGATGGTCGCAAAACACGGCCTGACACCCGACGAATACGAGCGGATCGAAAAGATTCTGGGGCGAGCGCCGAACTTCACCGAGCTCGGGATTTTTTCGGTCATGTGGAGCGAGCATTGCTCCTACAAAAACTCGAAGAAGGAGCTGAAGAAGTTTCCCACCAGCGGGCCGAACATCCTCGTCAAAGCCGGCGAAGAAAATGCCGGCGTGGTCGATATCGGCGATGGCTGGGCGGTCGCGTTCAAGATCGAGAGCCACAATCACCCGAGCGCGATCGAGCCTTTCCAAGGTGCTGCGACCGGAGTCGGGGGGATCATTCGCGACATTTTCACCATGGGCGCGCGGCCGGAGTTTTTGCTCAACTCGCTCCGCTTCGGCCCGATCACAGGCGACTCGAAAAATGTCGCGCACAATCGCCGGCTCTTCAGCGGCGTCATCGCCGGGATCGCCCATTACGGCAATTGCATCGGCGTCCCGACGATCGGCGGGGAGATTTACTTCGACGAAAGTTTTGAGGGCAATCCGCTGGTCAATGTGTTTTGCCTTGGCGTTTTGAAACACGAACAGCTCGCCCGCGGCGCGGCCAGCGGGGTGGGGAACCCGGTCTTTTATGTCGGGGCGGAAACTGGACGCGACGGACTCGCGGGCGCGGCGTTTGCCTCGCGCGAGCTCACCGAGGAGTCGAGAGAAGATCGGCCGGCGGTGCAGGTGGGCGATCCGTTTAAGGAAAAGCTGCTTTTGGAAGCGTGCCTCGAATTGCTCGCGACCGATGCCGTCGCCGGCATTCAGGACATGGGCGCGGCCGGGCTCACTTGTTCGACCTGCGAGACCGCCAGCCGCGGCGGCACCGGGGTCGAGATCGATCTCGCAAAAGTGCCGAAGCGCGAAACCGGCATGACCCCGTACGAAACGCTCCTGAGCGAATCGCAGGAACGGATGCTGATCATCGCGCACAAGGGCAAGGAAGACGTCGTTAGGCGGATTTTTGAGAAATGGGACGTGCCCTGCGCCGAGATCGGACGGGTGACGGACGACGGGATGATGCGGGTGCTCGATAACGGCGCGACCGCGGCGGAAATCCCGGCCAAACCCCTGGCGGATGAGGCGCCGCTCTATTCGCGGGAGGCGACTCCGGGTGGCACCACGAAGGACACGAAGAGCACGAAGGATTTCCTCGAGGGAATCCCTTTTCCGCCTTCCGGCTTCGTGAACTTCGTGCCCTTCGTGGTGGACTCTCTTCGCCGTTTGCTGCGCGATCCTTCGATCGCTTCGAAGAACTGGGTTTACCGGCAATACGACCACATGGTGCGCACCGGCACGGTCGTTAGGCCGGGTTCGGATGCGGCGGTTTTTCACGTCCGCGCGGCGAATAAATTTCTCGCCGCCACGACCGACTGCAATTCGCTCTATTGCCGGCTCGATCCGCGCGAAGGCGGTCGCATCGCGGTCGCGGAAGCGGCCCGCAATCTCGCCTGCTCCGGCGCCGTCCCGCTCGCCGTGACCGATAACCTCAACTTCGGCAATCCCTACAAGCCGGAGAATTTCTGGCAACTGCGCGAAGCGGTCGAGGGGCTCTCCGAGGCTTGTCGCGCGTTTGCGACGCCGGTCATCGGCGGGAATGTCTCGCTTTATAACGAAAGCCCGGCCGGGGTGGTCGACCCGACGCCGACGGTCGCGATGGTCGGCCTGATCGAGCGCGAAGAATGGATCACGACGCAGTATTTCAAGGCGGCGGGGGATGTGGTGATTTTGTTAGGCGATTTCGGCGAGGAACTCGGTGCGTCACATTTCCTCAAAGTGATCCACGGCCGCAAAGAAGGCCGCGTCCCGCGGCTCGACTACGAGCGCGAACTGGCGCTGCAGAATGTCCTCCGCGAATTGATCCGCGCCGGACTCGTCCGGAGCGCGCACGATTGCAGCGAGGGCGGGCTCGCGGTGGCCCTGGCCGAGGCCTGTTTCAACCCCGCCGGGCGACTCGGTGCGGAGATCGACCTGAGCGCGGCCGGCGCGCTGCGGCTCGACCAAATCCTTTTCAACGAATCGCAGTCGCGCGTTGTCATCTCTACCGTGCCCGGGAGCGCCGACGCAGTGATGCAGATGTTAAAGGAGCGTGGCGTGCCCGGGCATCGCCTCGGGACGATCGGGGGCGATAGTCTTGCCCTCCGCGCCGCCGGCGAGACGCTGCGGTGGCCGCTGGACGAAATTTACGACGATTGGTTTCACGCCATCGCCCGGGCCGTCGGTGAAACCTGAGGAATTTCCTGATGAAACAACAACGGCTTTACGAAAAGCTCATTCTCTTCCTGGAACTGGTCGGCTTCGGCGGAGTGCTCTTGATCATTTGGCTCGATGAATACATCGACATCCCGTTCCGTTTTTTTGGGGCGCATCGCACGCCCCCGCGGCCGCAGGAATTTTGGTTTGAAACCTTTGCCATTCTCCTCCTCGGCATCGCGGTGGTGACGGCAACGCTCTGGGTTTTCCGGCGGCTGCGTTTCCTGGAGGATTTCATCCGCGTCTGCGCCTGGTGCCGCAAAGTGGAGGTGGACGCGGAATGGGTCAGCTTCGAGGATTACATGAAGGCGCGGCACGACGTGAAATCGACGCACGGCATCTGCCCCGAATGCCGGGCGAACGCCTCGAAGCGACCCGCCACTGAACTCGCCTCGGCGAGCGCGTAATTTCGCGCTGAACTGCCACCAGCTTTTTTGCCGCAAAGATGACGTTCGGCTGCGAATGAGTATCTTTGCCGCCTCGATGGTTATGGACGAATTTTTTCCACCACCGCAGCCGCCTTACCCGATGCACGAATGCGGCATTTTCGCCGTCTTCGGGCATCCGAACGCGGCCGTGCTGACCTACTACGGTCTTTTTGCCCTGCAGCATCGCGGACAGGAAAGCGCCGGGATCGTGACCACGAACGGCCCCGGCTCCACGTTCCAATTGCACCGCGACATGGGGCTGGTTTCGCAGGTCTTTGGTCCGGCAGAACTGGAGCGGCTGAAGGGGACGCGCGCTGTCGGGCATACGCGCTATTCCACCACCGGGTCGAGCACGGTGAAAAACGCGCAGCCTTTCGTGGTCGATTGTTTTCGCGGCCAGCTCGCGATCGCGCACAACGGCAACCTGATCAACGCCGACGTCCTGCGCGATGAACTCGAGCGCAAAGGCTCCATTTTCCAGACCACAGCGGACAGCGAGATCATCCTCCATCTTCTCGCCCAGCCCTCGAGCAACGGCAGCAATATCCTGACCGCGCTGCGCCGGATCGAAGGCGCTTTTTCCCTCATCATCATGAGCGAGCGCGAGATCATCGCGGTGCGCGATCCGTTTGGCTTCCGGCCATTGTCGTTAGGCAAACTCGACGGCGCCTATGTCCTCGCTTCCGAGACCTGTGCCTTCGATCTCATTCACGCCGAGTTCATCCGCGAGGTGGAGCCGGGCGAGGTTCTCATCATCAGCGAGGACGGCATTCGTTCGGAGTGGCCCTTTAAGGAGGAAAAGCAGGCCTTCTGCATGTTTGAGTATGTCTATTTCGCCCGGCCCGACAGCATCATCGGCGGTGTGAACGTGGCCAAGGTGCGGACCGAGATGGGCCGCGAGCTGGCCCGGCAATTTCCGGTCGAGGCCGACCTCGTCGTGCCGGTGCCCGATTCCGGCAACTACGCCGCGCTCGGTTTCGCGCACGAGCTCAACCTGCCCTACGAGCACGCCTTCGTCCGCAATCACTACATCGGGCGCACTTTTCTTCAGCCGAGCCAGCTCATTCGCGATTTCGACGTGCGGGTGAAGTTGAATCTGATCAAGGAAGCGGTCGAAGGAAAACGCGTCGTCGTGATCGATGACTCGATCGTTAGGGGAACAACCGCGCGGGCGCGCGTGGTCAACCTGCGCGAGGCCGGCGCGAAGGAAGTGCACATGCGGGTGAGCTGCCCGCCGCATCGTTTCGCCTGCCATTACGGGATCGATTTTCCCGATCCGGAAAAGCTGATCGCGAACCAGAAAACGATGCCGGAGATCTGCGAGTATCTCGGAGTCGACAGCCTCGGTTATCTCGATCTCGAGGGAATGATCCGCGCCACCGGGAAAGATCCGAACAGCTTTTGCCTCGCCTGTTTTACCGGAAAATATCCGCTCCCGGTCGATCCCGAGCTGGACAAATTCATCATGGAAAAACGTGGGACTCGGGCCAAGGCGCTGGCCGACGAAGCGCATCCGACGTTGTTTGCGGGGTTAAAGTAAGGTGAAGCCCGTTGTAGACGCCTCCCTCCGGGAGGCGCGGGAGCAAGTCTGGTTTGCAAATTGCGACGCTTACCCCCGCGTTTCGCAGAGCGAAACGTCTACAGCAGAGAGCTGAGCGCCGCGTCCAGAGCTAAGCATGAAGAAAAAAGCCTACGCCCGCGCCGGGGTCGATGTCGACCTGGGCAACCTCGTGAAGCGCAAAATCCAGGGGCGCGTCCGGAGTACCCACGGCCCGGAAGTGCTGGGCAAAATCGGCGGCTTCGGCGGCTTGTTCGCGCCGAATTTTTCCGGAATGCGCGAGCCAGTCCTGGTTGCGAGTGTCGATGGCGTCGGGACGAAATTGAAAATCGCCTTCGCGCTCGACCGGCACGACACCGTCGGCGCCGATCTGGTGAACCACTGCATCAACGACATCGCCGTTCTCGGTGCGCGGCCGCTTTTCTTTCTCGATTACATCGGCGCGGAGAAACTGGAGCCGCGCGTTTTCGATCAAATCCTGCGCGGGTTTACCAAAGCCTGTCGGGCCGGCGGTTGCGCCCTGATCGGCGGTGAGACGGCGCAAATGCCGGGGATGTACCGGCGCGGCGAGTACGATCTCGCGGGCTGCATCGTCGGGGTGGTCGATCGCGCGCGCATGATCGACGGCTCGCGGATCAGACCGGGCGACGTCATTCTCGGCTTGGCCTCGAATGGGCTCCACACCAACGGCTATTCGCTGGCCCGCAAGATTTTCTTCGAGCAACTGCGCCTGAAACCGAATGCCCGGGTGCCGGGCTTGAGTTTGTCGTTAGGCGAAGAACTGCTCCGGACCCATAAAAATTATCAGCCGGCGCTCGCCAAAGTGCCGCGCGGGAAATTGAAAGGGCTGGCCCACATCACAGGCGGCGGGTTGCTCGACAACCTGCCGCGGGTTTTGCCTAACGACTGCGATGCGGTCATCGAGACCGCGAGCTGGAAGGTGCCGGCAATTTTCCAGCTCATGCAGGAGCGCGGCCGGATCCCGCGGGAGGAGATGTATCAGGTTTTCAACATGGGCATCGGGATGGCCGCGATCATCTCGCCTAACGACGCTCCGGCGCTGGTGAAGCAATTGCGCGCCAAAGTCATCGGCCGGGTCGAGCGCGGCCGCGGCAAGGTCCGGTTGTAGACGCCGCCCTCTGGGCGGCGCGGGGGAAAGTCTTCTCTGCCGAGCGATACTTTCCCCCGCGCTTCGCAGAGCGAAGCGTCTACATGACAAGCGCGGGCTGCGCTTTAACTTCCTCCCGAGATGGAAAAGCGCCTCTTCGGCCAAACCGGCATGCAGGTCTCCGTCCTCGGTTTCGGCGGCTCGGAAATCGGAATGGAAGGCGCGGAGGAAGCGACCGTTGCGCAATTGTTAGGCAAGGCGCTCGACGCCGGGCTCAACGTCATCGACACCGCTGAATGCTATGGCAACAGCGAGGAAATGATCGGCAAAACCGTCAGTCAGCGCCGCGATGAATTTTATCTCTTCACCAAATGCGGTCATCCCCACGGGATGGAGAGCGGGGCTAATTGGACGCCGGAATCGATCCTGGAAAGCATCGAGCGCAGTCTCCAACGACTCCGCACCGACCGGATCGACCTCGTGCATCTGCACAGTTGTCCGGAGGCGATCCTGAAAAAAGGTGACGCGATCGCAGCGCTCCAGACCGCGCGGGAAAAAGGCTACATCCGCTACCTCGGCTACAGCGGCGACAGTCATGCTGCGCGCTACGCGGTCGAGTGCGGCGCCTTCGATTCGCTTCAAACTTCGATCAATATCGCCGACCAGGAAGCGCTTGAACTGACTCTCCCGCTCGCGCGGGAAAAGAAGATGGGCGTGATCGCAAAACGCCCGCTCGCAAACGTGGCCTGGAAGAGCGGACACAAACCGGAAAATTCCTATCACCAGACCTATTGGGACCGGCTGCGGACGCTGAAATATCCGTTCCTGGAGAGCGTGCTGCTCGAAAAAACCGTCGGAGCCGCGCTTCGCTTCACCCTCAGCGTGCCCGGAGTCTGCACCGCGATCGTCGGGACGAAAAACCCGGAGCGCTGGGCAGAAAATGCGCGCCTGCTCGAGGCCGGTTCGTTAGGCGAAAACGAATATCAGGAAATCCGCGAGCGCTGGGAAGAGGTTGCGCCCCGGACCTGGATCGGGCAGACCTGACGCTACTTCTTTTCCGGCTTTACCACTTCGGCCCGCCAGACCGGGCCCTTCTCCAGAAACGGCGGCAGTTTTTGCCCTGATTTGAGGGCGGGCATTTTCCCCTCCGCGACGCGGAAGATCGGCAGGATGGGGGAGCCGTGACTCTCTTTTTCGTAGGTCGCGCCCGCTTTTTCGATGAGGAGGTCGGCAAAAAATCCGACGCCCGGTTGTTCGCCGATAAGAATTTCCATGTCGTAGAAATTCCCCGCCTTGACCGAGACGGCTGGCCCCTTAACGAACTTGTTTGGAATGTCGCTGAAGCCGTAATCGTAGCGCGCGACCACGGTGGAAACGCCAAACTGGTTCCAGGAACCATCGAGCACGATCTGGCCGTTGAAACGGACGACGAGCAGATCGTCGCCCGCCCCGACAAAATGGTAGGTGCCGGTCTCCGGGGGCGAGACTCGTCCTTTGTAGTGCGCCACCCAGAGACGCGGCTTGACCTGGCCGCCCACCTGGAACGCTTTCGGGCCTTCGTCAGCGTCCATTGCAGGAGTAAAAATCTGAACGTTATAGAGTGTCTGCGGGGCTCGATAAAAATTCTGAAACGCACTCGCGTTCCAGCCGCCCTTGACGAAGCCGGTCACGATCTCGGTGTATTTCTGCTCCGTCATGTCGGTCGAGCGATGGGTCTGGGTTTGCTTCAAATCGTAAAGCGTCCCGGCGAAGGAACCGCTCCCGGCCTCGCGCAAACCGAAAAACGAAATCGGCCCGCCGCCGCCCTGGCTGCCGTCGCCGCCGGTCAGGGCCGTTGGCGCGCCGATCCCGGCACCGCCGACGCCGGCCATTTTCATCGGCGCGGCGTCGCTGGTCCGCGGCATGGCCGGCATCTCCGGCAGGGTGACCTTGGCAATGCCGGTGGTGACGATGCGTTTGGTCACGGCCGGAGCGCTCATCGTGTTCTGCTTTTTCGCCATCTGCACTTTGTGCTCGATCGAACGCTCGGAACGGTTCGGCGAGGGAGGGCCGCCTTTGAACGTGAGTTTCCGCTGCGGGCTGTAGACCTGGACGACGTAGATCGCCGCGATCAGCCCGAAGACGAGGTGGACGACGATGCTGATGAAAAGAAAGCGGCTGTTGCGCAATCGCGACCAAAGCGAGCGGCCCGGAGGGGCAACGTCCGCGCCCGTGATGGGAGCGGAATTTTTCTCGTCCAGAAGCGGAGTGGCCATCGATGTGGAGGAGCTTTTAGCGTGAGAGCGTGCGCAGGTAAAGCGGCGAGCGCGCGGCCCCTCGACAGCGCGGGCGGCTTGGACTAACAGTCGAGGCGCGAGCGGGCAGTTAGCTCAGCGGTAGAGCGGCACGTTTACACCGTGTTGGTCGGGGGTTCGATCCCCTCACTGCCCAGGGCTTTTGCCTAACGACCGCGGGCCGGCAGGATCGCGAGCGCGATGAAGCTTTGCACGACCTTGTCCTCCTGGTTTTTCGTCAGGCTGCGATAGCGAATGAGCCCGAAACCGGGCTTGGAGAGGGAGAGCCGCGCTTCGAGGATTTCGATTTCGACCCGCAGTTCATCGCCCGGGTGCACCGCCAGCGGCCAGCGCAATTCGTCGATTGCGCGTCCGATGATTCCGCCCTCGACCTCCATCGTGTCGACAAAAAGCCGCATCGAGATCGCGGCCGTCTGCCAGCCGCTCGCGGCCAGGCCGCCGAGGAGATTGTCGTTAGGCTCGGAATCGAGGTGGAACGGCTGCGGATCATAGTGCCGCGCGAAATCGACGATCTCTTCTTTCGAAATTGCCCGGCGGCCCGAGACAAAACGGCTGCCGATGGGAAAATCTTCAAAAGCGCGGCCCATGCGCGGAGCATCAGCGCATTGCCGGGCCGGGCGCAAG
Organism: uncultured Verrucomicrobiae bacterium; assembly: GCA_963768965.1. Lineage (GTDB taxonomy): Bacteria > Verrucomicrobiota > Verrucomicrobiia > Chthoniobacterales > UBA10450 > Palsa-1392. The sequence goes on from CAVYJY010000002.1 coordinate 95,299, forward strand.
GTGTAAGCTGCGCCTAACGACACCGTATGAGCGAAAAAGAACTAATGGCGGCGGCGATCGAGCAGGCCCGCAAAAGTCTGAACGAAGGCGGAATCCCAATCGGCTCGGCCCTGGCCCGGAATGGCGAACTGCTCGCGGTCGGGCACAACAAGCGGGTGCAGGACGACGACCCGGTCACCCATGCGGAGATCGATTGCCTGCGCAACGCGGGACGAATCGGGAGTTTCCGCGACACCGTGCTCTATTCGACCCTTATGCCCTGTTATCTCTGCAGCGGCGCGGTCGTGCAGTTTGGAATTCCCAGGGTCATCGTGGGCGAAAGCCGGACTTTTCCGGGCGGGCCGGAATTCATGCGCAGCCATGGCGTGGAAGTGATCGATCTCGATCTGCCGGAGTGCACCGAAATGATGCGCCAGTTCATTGCGGCTCATCCCGAGCTCTGGAACGAGGATATCGGCCGATAAAATACGTAAAATTGGAGCTTGACCTTCCCCGTAATATTTTTGACACTCCCGGCACGCGAATTTCCGCGCCAAGTTAAAGATATGAAAACACTGCTCTCCGGATTTGCCGCCGTTCTCCTCCTCTCCCTCGCCAGTGTGGCGAATGCGGGCACGCTCACGATCCAGGATGGATCGCCAAGTTTTCTCCCGGGAAGCTCCTTTACCGACAACAGCATCACCGCGGAGTTGCTGCACAATCCGCCGGGCGTGATGGGCGATGTGGTGCGCCTCCTGGGTGATTCGCTGGTCGATCCCGCGGTGGAATCTCCTCGCATCTTGATCGGCGGTGATTTTTCCGCCAACGCCGGCGACCTCTTTTCGGTCATTTATGATTTCACCATTAACCTCGCCACGGCTGATCCCATCACCCTGACGATTGGAGCGCAGACGATCGTCGATGGCGTGGAACAAACCTTCAACACGGTGCTCAACATCACCCCCGGCGTCGGCCACTACCAGGGGCAGATCGACGGACCGCTCTTCACTCTCGCCACCAGCGGCCTTTGGAAGGGACGTTTATTCTTCAATTTCACCACCGCCGATGGGACGACGAATCCGAATCCGGACGGCCTGCTTCTGAGGCTGCGAGCGGTTGATTATCAACTCGCCGCGATTCCGGAGCCCTCCACCTACGCGCTTCTCGGCGCAGGTATTGTCGCGCTGGCCATTGCCGCCCGGCGCCGCCGCCGCCAGACTGCCTGACCTTTGCGCGCTGCGCGCGTTTTATTGGTAGGGAAACGGCACCTGCAGATCGAGCTCGAGATGGAGCGCTTCCGCCAGCTCGGGATACTTCTTGGCCGCGTCGTGGAAGTAGAAGTCGTTCACGCAGGAGGCAAATAATCCCGGCGCCTGCCCCTCCCGGGCCCGCAGGATGAGCTGGCGCGCTTCTTCGACATGCCCGGCCCGAAGCTGGAGCGCGGCCGAAGTCATCAGCCAGTCGACCGAGAGGGGGCCGGCGGCTTCCTTTTTCGCCAGCTCTTCGCTCACGACTGAGCCTTCCGCGGCCTCGATCCGGGCCATCCGGATTTTGAAACGGCAAACGGTCGCGTCCTGTTCGTTACGGGCGAGCAGGATCGCCTGTTCGTAGTGCGGCAGCGATTCCTTCGGCTTGAGATCGAGCCGCAGTGTCTCGCCCCAATAATAGTGATAGTCCGAAACGAACGGCCCGGCGGTGACTGCTGCCTCAAAAAAACGCGCCGCCGCCGGCAGGTCGCGGCGCCGGACGGCGATCAGGCCGCGATAAAAATTCGCCGCCTCGACGTTTTCGCCGAAAGCGATTGCGCGCTCAAACGCCTCGTCGGCCGGTTCGAAATTGCGCCGGTCGTAAAGAATCTTCCCAACCCGAAAAAGAATTCCGCGATAACGCAGGTCTTTTCTTTTCGCGGCCAGGAAACGATCGGCCGCCTCCTGCCATTTGCCGTCGCGTTCATCGAGCAGCGCCTGTTTCACCAGGTCGGGCGCGGCCACGCCGGGGTATTGATCGGGGCCGTTCTCGTCCATCGCGGGGGCGTTGCGCGAGGCGATGAGGAACTTGATGTAACTGAGCTTGGTCCCGCCATAAAAGGTCAGCCCGAGGAGGAGGATGGCGCCGAGAATGAGAAATGCCTGTTGCAGCTCGATCGCGCGGGAGCCCTTGTCGACCTGCGCCAACACCGGCGCAGCGGGCGGGGCGGGGTCGGCTTCTTCCGGCGCCGGCGTCGCGCGCGGCATTTCCGAAGCCGGCATTCCCGGCTTGGCCAGCGCCTCGGCCCAGGGTGGTGCGGCTGCCGGGATCGCCGGTTCGGCCTCGCTTTCCGGTTCGTTAGGCGTGGCGCGCGGCTTGTTCAGGAAACGCCGCTGCTCGGGCGTCAGGCCGCGCCGCCGGCTGCCGGATTGCCCCGAGGACGCGGGCGCGTCCGGGTCGTTGCTCGATGATGATTCTGGTTCGCTCGGGTTCTCGTCCGCCATAAATGCGCCCTCGGCTGGGTGGTCGCCGCGATGATGCGGGAATCAGTTGCCCAGTCGATGATATTTTTGCAGCAGGTCGCGCAGGCGATCGTGCGGCAGCGCCTTGACCTCGTGGCCGTCGCGCCCGGTCATGTCCTGGTTGTTGACCAGTGCGTTGACGATTGCTTCCTCGACGGCTTCGACCGTGGCCTGGAAAATCGGATCCATCAGGTCGTTAGGCACGGTCTGGATCGTGTGCGTCGGTTTTTCCGGATTGGCCACGTTTGGGTTCGCGGTCGAGAAGGCGAGAAACAAATCGCCCGAGCCGTTGCCGGAGACGCTCCCGGTGCGGGCGAGGCCGAGGCTGGCGCGGCGCGCGAGACGTTTCAACTGCACCGGCAGCAGCGGCGCGTCCGTCCCGACCACGATGATGATCGAGCCGGTCTCCTTTGGATAAACCGTGCCCGGAATTTCTTTCCCGACCGGCACGCCGGCGATCGTGAGTTGCGCACGCCGCCCGTGGTTTGCCTGGACGAGGGCGCCGATCGTGTAGCCGCCCTCCTTCTTGTCGAGGACGCGCGAGGAAGTCCCGGTACCGCCTTTGAATTCATAACAAATCATCCCCGTCCCGCCGCCGACGCTGCCCTCCGCGACCGGTCCGCCCGCCGCGTTGTCGAGCGCCTGGGCGACATGCTCGGGTTTCACGTGGAAGCCGTTGATGTCGTTAAGCCAGCCGTCCCAGGTCTCGGCCACGACCGGGAGGCTCCACCAATAACCGGTCTTGTCCGCCGCGCCGCGCGCGAGCCGCCAGGCGATGACCGCGTCGCGCGCCACGCCGACGCTATGCGTGTTTGTGATCACGACCGGCCCTTCCAGGAATCCGCTCTCTTCCATCCACGCCGTCCCGGTCATCTCGCCGTTGCCGTTGAGGCTGAAGCTGGCGGCGTAAACCGGATCGTTAATCGATTCGTGGCCGCGGGGCAGGATTGCGGTCACGCCGGTGCGGATTGGGCCTTTGCCGACCTCCAGTTTTCCTTCGCCGCTGATCAATGTCGTGAAACCGACCTTGACCCCGGCCACGTCGGTGAGGGCATTCAGTTTTCCCGGCGTCCCATCGAATGGAACCCCCAGCGCGCGAGCGCGGACCGCCGGTTTCGTCGGCGGCGAGGGCTGCGGTTCGCGCGCGAAGAGCGCCGTCGACGTCACCAGCAATGCCAGGCCTGCGCCAATAAATTTCCTCATCATGTTCGGACAGGATTAACAGGATTTTACCGGATTGAAAGCGGCCGAGCTGCAGGGACGGCGCTGCAAAATCCTTTCCCGCGCGGAAATCGTTTCGGTTTTCCGAATTTCTATTTTCGCCTCCAGCGCGAGGCACTAGATTGGGCGCGTGAGCTACCAGGTTTTCGCGCGAAAATATCGGCCGCAGACCTTTGAGGACCTGGTCGGCCAGGACCACGTCACGCGCACGCTGCAAAATGCGGTCGAGCAAAACCGCCTCGCTCACGCCTACCTTTTTGTCGGTCCGCGCGGGATCGGGAAAACCTCGACCGCGCGCATCCTGGCCAAGGCGCTCAACTGCATCAACGGCCCCACCACCACGCCCTGCGGCGTCTGCGACAACTGCAAGGAAATCGCCGCCGGCAACAGCCTCGACGTCCTCGAGATCGACGGCGCGAGCAACAACGGCGTCGAGCAGGTGCGCGAGCTGCGCGACAACGTCCGTTATGCGCCGGCCAAGGCGAAATACAAAATCTACATCATCGACGAAGTGCACATGCTCACCTCGCAGGCCTTCAACGCCCTCCTCAAGACGCTGGAAGAGCCGCCCGAGCACGTAAAATTCATCTTCGCCACGACCGAGCCGCAGAAAGTCCTGCCGACCATCCTCAGCCGCTGCCAGCGCTTCGATCTCCACCGCATCCCGGCCAACCTCATCGCGCAGCATCTGCAATTCATTTCCGGGAAAGAAAAGATCACGCTCGAGCCCGCCGCCGCCCACGCCATCGCGCGCGGGGCCGATGGCGGCCTGCGCGATGCCGAGTCGATGCTCGACCAGCTCGTCGCCTTTTGCGGCGAAAAAATCGCCGAGGCCGACGTGCTCAATGTCTTCGGTTTCACCAGCGAACAAACCGTCGCCGGCTTCACCGAAAAAATCCTCCGCGGCCAGACCTCCGAAGCGCTCGCCGTGCTCGACGAGCAAGCCGCCGCGGGCAAGGAAATGATGAAGCTGATGGGCGACCTCATCGCGCACCTGCGCGACCTGCTCGTCTACAAGGTGCGGCCCGACGCCCTGGCCGACGAAGCCGCGCCGGAAATCCAGTCGTCGTTAGGCGAGGAAGCGGCCCTGGTCGAGACCGACCGGCTGCTCGAGTTGATCGAACAATTTGCCGGCGCCGAAGGCCGGATGAAATGGGCGCCGAACAAGAAGCTGCATTTCGAGGTCGCGGTCATCAAGGCGATCCAAACCCTGAGCCAGGTCACGCTCAGCGAAGTGATCGACAACCTCACTGCCCTGCGTGGAGGAGGCGGGGTGGTGGCGGCAGCAGCGCGCCGGCCGCACCGGTTCGCTCCACTTCCGAAAGCCGCTGAGCCCGCGAAGAAGATAGCCGTCACTCCGCCAAAGCCGGCTCCCGTCGCGCCGGCCCCGGCTCCGGTCGTGCCGAGCAAACCCGCGGCCGCTGCGCCCGCCGCCGCGTCCGTCGACATGGCCGCCGTCTGGCCAAAAGTCGTCCAGCTCGCCTACACCCGCCGTCCGTTGATCAAGACCTGGATCGCACTCGCCCATCTTCTCGGCACCGAAGGGCGGCACGTTCTGCTCGGCTTCGCGCCGGGCGACAAGACGGTCATGGAATCGCTCGCCCGCCCGGCCAATCGCAGCTTCCTCGAGGAACTGCTCAAGGAACTCACCGGCTCCGAGTGGACGGTGAAACTCAGCATCGTCGACGGCATGCCCGCTGCCCCGCAGGAGATGGCGCCTGCGACCGAGCCGAAAAAATCCGCGCCCGACGAATCGCGCGACACTTTCAAAGACGACCCCCTGATCAAGGAAGCCCTCGAGATTTTCAAAGGCGAAATCAAATCCGTCACCACCTGACCTAACGAACTCATGAATATCAACAAGTTGATGAAGCAAGCGCAGAAGATGCAGGAGCAGATGGCCAAGACCCAGGCCGAGCTCGAGGAAAAAACCGTCGAGGTCAAAGGCGCGGGCGACAAGGTGACGGTGGTCGCCAACGGCGCCGGCGACGTCCTCTCGATCAAGATCGCGAAGGAAATCGTCGACCCGGAAGACGTGGAAATCCTGGAAGACCTCATCCTGAGCGCGGTGCAGCAGGCGATTGCGCAAGGCAAGGAAATGGCCAGCGGCGAGATGTCGAAGATCACCGGCGGCATGAATCTCGGCGGCCTCGGCGGGCTGGGGATGTAAGCTCCCCTTCGCTCAGCAATTTTACTTTCCGACCCCGGCAGCGAACACACGTCGGAGGCGGCCTCAACGGGACACCTCGTTCCCAAGCTCGAGCGAAGGAAGCACTTGTCGCCGCGAAGCACTGACGTCGGGACTCTGCGACGCGAATGATCTCCGCCTCGCCACCGATACACGTACAGGACGGCAACGGACACGATCGGATCGGCGAAAGATCCACGCACGAGCGGCGACAGATGAGGATTCACGGCGGCAATTTGTACGTCGGCAGGGAAAGCAGACGCCTTCCAGCGCGAAGTGCGTTCCCAAGCTGGAGCTTGGGACCGAGGGAGGAAATCCTGGAAGCATGCACTCTAACGAGTCCGCATATCCAGCCGGGCCAGTTCCTGCTGCCAGGCGGGGTCGAGCTCGGCCGCCGGTGTCGCCCAGATCTCGATGATGGAGATCGGCCTGTTCGTACGGCACGAGGTCGGGGAGGAGGCGGTGAATGACCGGGTCGATCACGGCCGCGGCGGCGGGGTCGGCGGTGCGGAAGCGATTCATGCCGGTGGCGTGACGCAGGGCGTGGATTTCGTTCGGCGGGTGACTTCGCTCGGGACAAGGAAGAACCCGGCGTGGCGGAAGCGCTCGCCGATTTGCCAATCGCCGACCAAGGCGGTGAGGGGAATGGCGAGGAGCCAGCCGAGCACGATCGGGAGGAGCCAGAGGAAATATCCCGGCGTGAGCCACCAGGTGAGGGCGCTGACGCCGAGGCCGAGCAGGGTCGTTAGGCCAAAGACCGCGCTCGCTTCGCGCCAGGCGCTGTGCCCGCCGCAACCGCGCTGTTGCGCGTGCCATTCCACTTTTTTCCCGAGCAGGCTGAAGAGGACAAACTTGGCGTGGAAAAAAAGGAAAACGGGCGCGAGCAGGGCGGAGAGGATCATCTCGAGGAGCGCGCTCGCGATCATGCGCGTCGCACCGCCGAACTCGCGGGCGCGGCCTTTGCGCAGAGGCGAGGAAGAGCGCGAGAAATTTCGGGAGCAGGAGGAGGAGGATGGTGAACCCGAAAAGCAGGAGCGCGGTTTGAGCGCGGGCGGCCTCGACGAAAAGGCCGTCGCTGCTCGCGGCCGGGGAAAGATTTTTCACGAAGCCGAGGATAAGGACGAGGACGAGCAGCGGCGACGCGACGAAGGAAAAGATGCCGTGCAGGAAATGGAAACGCGTGACCGGCTTGAAGCCGCGGGCGAGGGCGAGCGGCCAATGTTGCAGGTTGCCCTGGCACCAGCGCCGGTCGCGTTTCAGGTGCTCGACCACGGTCGGCGGCGTCTCTTCATAGCTGCCGCGGAGATCGTCGGCGAGGTGCACTTCCCAGCCGGCCCGGCGCATGAGCGCGGCTTCGACGAAGTCGTGGCTCATCGGGCGGCGCCCGACCGCGCTGCTGGCCGGGGAGCTCGGGAAGCGCGCAATGTTGAATGAAAGGCGCGAGCCGAAGGATGGCGTTGTGGCCCCAGAAGTTGCTCTCTTCCTGCTGCCAGAAATTCGCCCCGGCGGCGAAGATCGGGCCGTAGAGCGACATGGAGAATTGCTGCAACCGGCTCCAGACGGTCTGGCCGTTGATCGCCTGCGGGACGGTCTGGAGAATGCCGATGCGGTGATTGTTTTCCATCCGCCTAACGAGCTCGACGAGGGTCGGCGCGCTCATCAGGCTGTCGGCGTCGAGGCAGATCATGTAGCGATACTGGCTGCCCCAGCGGCGGCAGAAATCGGCGATGTTGCCGCTCTTGCGGTTGAGCGGGAGTTTGCGGCGACGGTAGAAAATCCGATCGGCGCCGTCGGTCGCGGCGACCATCCGGGCCCAGGCGAGTTTTTCCTCGAGCGCTTTTTCCTCGTCGGTCGAGTCGCTCAGGATGAAGAACTGGAAACGCTCGAGCGCGCCTAACGACTTGAGCGAGTCGTGCATCACGCGCAACCGGGCGAAGACGGCGCCGACTTCTTCGTTGTAAATCGGGACCACGATCGCGGTCACCGGCAGCCTGGTTAACTCATCCGCTGACGGCACGGGCTCGGCCGCTGCCGTGGCGCGGTCGCTCAGGATGAGGAAAGCCGAAGAAGGCCTGCGAAAAACCGATCGCAACGTGGGTGAAGAGGAGGGTGAAGAGGCCGAGGAGGAGGACGTTAATCGGCGACCAGCCCTCGGCGCCGAGCAGGCTCCACTCGAAAGTCGTGGCCAGAATCGTGAGCACCGCCACGAGGACCGTGATGGCGGAGCGGTGCTCGTTCTTGCGCGAAGCCGCGGGCCGGGTCCAACTGACGGCGTCGGGATAGCTGAGCGCCTGCTCAGCCACTTGGCTGGGAAACGGATCCATCGGCGCTGAGTTACCGGGCCCCGGCGAGTTTGAAGATAACGGCCGCGGAAAAGACCGCGCAGCCAGTCGTGCAGGGGAAATTCCGTCGGCTCCGGCAGCATCGTCGTGCGCTGAATCGGGGGTGTCATCGCGACCGGCGGTGCCGCTTTTTGCTGGGCGAGAATGGCGAAGAGCGCCCGCATCACGAGCGTGACCGGATGGGCCATGAACTCCGGCCGCCGTTCCGCTCGCGCCGCGGCCAGCGCGCGGGCGGCGAGCCTGCGCTCGACCGGCCCGAATTCACCGCCGAGAGCGCGGAGATAGGTCTCCGCCCGGCGGTGCGCTTCGCTCCAATGCTGGGGGAGATGTCGTGAAATTGTTTCCTTCATGCGCCTGTTTTGTCCGACGCGTGGCGCTCACTCTTTATTCGACTCCTGCTGAAACCAGTGCAGGCGATATTTGAACTGGAGCTCGTCGCCCGCGGCGGGGCGTTTTTCCGGCTGCCAGAAGGCGACCACGTTGTCGTTATATTCATTCGGAGTCGGCAGCTCCATCAGATGCACCGTGCCGGCGCCCCACGCGCCCAAAGCCTCCACCCGCACGCTCGGGCGTCGTTCGTAATGTGCCTCGCGATCTTGATAATGCGCCGGTTCGCGGTCGCGCTGGACGAGGGCAAAACTTTTTGGATTTTTTTTCGGGAAAAGCTGCGTCGTGATGTGGTCGACCTGTTGCAGGGAGTGCGATTCGGTTTTCCCATCGGCCTGCTCGATCAGCAGGGAATCGGAGTCGTGCACCTCCGGCCGCTTGTCGTTAGGGGTTTTCGGATCGGGCTGGTCGCGCCAGAACATGCTGGTGAGCGGCGCGAGGCCAAGGACCTCGACCGGTTGGCGAAAAAAGAGACGCGCCTCGACTTCGACCGTGGTCGTCTTGCCGGGATGGACCAGGAAGCGATAAGCGCCGCTCACGCTCGGGCCGTCGAGGAGGGCGAAGAATTGCAATTTGCTCGCGCCCGGCGCCGGCCGGCAAAGCCAGAACTCGCGGAAGGCGGGGAATTCCTCCGGCATCTTCTCCGCGGTATTGATCGCGATGCCGCGGGCGGAGATTCCGTAAATCTGTCCGGCGCCGAGCGCGCGGAAATAGCTCGAGCCGAGAAACGAAATCACTTCATCGAGCGGCTGGCTTTGGTTCAGGGGATAGAGCAAGACGGAAACCGGCGAAGCCAAGTTTTGCGTCCTTCAGCGGCGCGGGATCGAGGTGAGAGTAGCGAAAAAATTTCGGGCTGAACTCGACCGGGCGAACCTCGCCGTCGACCACTTCGTTAATCGTGACCGGCTCTTTGTAGAGATAACCGGGATGAAATAACTGCACCTGGAAGCGGGAGCGATCGTCGCGCCAAAGCCCTTCTTCCGGGCGGAAGGTGATCAACCGGTAAGTGTCGTAATTTAGTTGCCGGAGAACTTCGGGCAGCGCGGTCTCGTTAGGCTGATACGGCGCTGCCGCGGCGGTGCGTGCCTGCCGAACGACCTGCTCGAAAACCGCGTCGGAGCCAAACGCGGCAGGCGCGAGGAGGAGCGCGCAGAGCGCGGCGCTAGAGCGCCACGACCTGGCGCTGGTGACGCTCGAAAATGCAAACTTCATCGATCCCCATCTGCGCCATCTTTTCCGCCAGACGCTCGAAGTTTTCTCCCTGCTGCACGTGGGAATGCCCATCGGACGCGGTCGTGAAGGGGATGCCTTTTTCCAGCGCGCCCCGGATGATTTCGTCGCTCGGATAAAGCTCGCCGACCGGCTTGCGCCAGCCCGCGGTGGATAATTCCATGGCGAGATTTGCATCTTTGATTTGGGTCAGGACCGCGTCGAGCACGGAGCCGAGATCGTTAGTCGGACGGAAACCGAAAATCTTCACCAGGTCGAGATGCGCCATGCAATCGACCAGCCCGCTCGCCGCCATCGCGCGGATCCGTTCGTAGTAATCGAGGTAGACTTCGTCGATATCGCGCCGTTCAAATTCCGCCTCCTGCCCGGCGTGATCGAAGGCCCAGTCGCCGCGCAGGAAGTGGACGGAGCCGAGAACGAAATCGAGCCGGTCCCAATTTTTCTCCACCCAGGCGCGGCCGGCCGCGGAATGAACCGGGTCGTTATCGAGCTCGATCCCGGCGCGGATCTTGAGGTCGGGATTCGCCGCGCGCAGGCGATCGATTTCATCGAAATCGACGCCGGGGTGATAGCGATCGTGATCCGTGAGAGCGAAATCGCGCAGCCCGATCTGGCGCGCGTGATCGGCCCACGGCTGGAGCAATTCCTGGGTGTAAGGCTGGTGACGATGTCCCTGCGGATGCAGATGGTAATCGGAGAAGAGAAGCATAGTGACGAGTGAAGGGTGACGAGTGAAGTTTTGCCGCAGGAACTCGTCACTCGTCACCCATCACTCGTCACTTCTTTTCACGGCGAGGCGATGGACTTCCGTTGCGCGGCGATCTCGGGATAGGCCGGGACGGTGACTTCCACGGTGAAGACTTTCCCCGGGGTGAGCTCGCGGGTCGCGATCGTCTCGTAGTAGTCGACGTGTTCGCCCGGGTTAATGAGGAGGGTGCCGACCTGCTCGGCAAAGGCGCGATTGTCGGACCAGCGGGTCAGGACCTGGCCGGTGGAATCACGGAGCAGGATCTCGATTCGTTGCTCGGTCGGGAAGGCAATCTCGACCGCGCGTTCGCCGCGATTGGTGAGGATGACGTGAACCGGGAGCTGGCGGACTTCGGAAAGTTTCACCGGCTCGGAGGGAAGCTCCACCGTCAGGACAAGACCGCGAATTTTCGGGTTCTTGTATTGCGGAATTTTTTCCGAGGAACTGAAAGGGCGCAGGACGCGTTGAAACCAGTTGCGTTTCTCCTGCGCGGGCACGCCGGTGACGGCGACGAGGAGGAGGAGGGTGGCGCAAACGAACGTTAGTCTCATTCGCTCCCAAAGAGGCCAACGTTGCAAAACCTGTCAAACCCTTTATCAATCCGCCATGAGAACTCTGCTCGTCGCCGCGCTCCTGCTCGGCTTTGGCGTGGCGGCTGAGGCAGGGTCGAAACACTGCAAATTCCGGGTCCACATCGAGGCAAACCCGCGCGACGGCGTGACTTTCGCGCAGCCCATTCGCACGCTCTCAGGCCGCGCGGTTCACATCGAAAAGACCGCCTGGCTGAGCGAACGCGACGTCAAGGCCTACTATCCCTACCACGCGGCCGATGGCAGCTACGGCGCGCTGCTCGAGCTCGATGATCACGGCCGCACCGTGCTCGACACCCTGAGCGTCGAGCATCGCGGCGCCGTGCTTTATGTTTTCCTGAATGGACGGGCGCTGACCGAGTTGCAGATCGATCGGCGGAACAAGGACGGGAAAATCTATCTCGCCTCGGGCCTGACCGAGGAGGACATCAAGACGATGCACAAGGACTGGAAAGTGATCGGCGGGAAGAAGAAGAAAAAGAAATGATCGGTTGGATGCGCGGGTCCGCGCTGCTTTTACTCGCCATGTCCGCTCTGGCCCGGGCCGAAGACGTTCCACTCAACCTGGTGTTGCCGACCGACAACCGGGCTCTCCTGAGCGGCGACAACGAGAATTTTTACCAGGTCATCCAACGCAACCTGCGCGGGGTGATTTCTTTCCCGTGGCAGGGCGGGCAATACGGTTTCGTGCGCAACCCGGTGGCAGACGGCCGGGGGCGAAGTCTACACCCGGTTTCATGAGGGCATGGACATCCGGCCGATGCGCCGCGATGCGCGAGGCGAGCCGCTCGACGAGGTGCGCGCGATGGCGGCGGGCAAAGTCGTTTACACGAGCATGGCCGGGGGCGCTTCGAACTATGGCCGCTACGTGGTGGTCGAGCATCGCTGGGGCGGCTCTCCCTATTACAGCCTCTACGCGCACCTGGGCACGATCGCGGTGGCGGAAGGGCAGGCGGTGGGGCAGGGAGAAAAACTCGGCATCATGGGATACACCGGGAGCGGGATCAATCGCGAGCGAGCGCATGTCCACGTCGAGCTGAACCTGCTCCTGAACGATCACTTCGAAGGTTGGCACAGCACCTTTTTCAAAAGTGAGCCGAACCGCCACGGCATCTACAACGGGCTCAATCTCGCCGGACTCGATCTGCCGCGACTCATCCTCGCCGCGCGCGGGAATTCGTCGCTCACCCTGCCGGCTTTCCTCGGACGACAGGAAGTTTTCTACAAGGTGACCATCCCCCATTCGCCTAACTTTCAGCTGCCCCGGCGATACCCCTGGATGGTGGGTGGTTCCCCTAACGAAAAGCCGGTCTCGTGGGAAATTTCCTTTACCCGCTCCGGGCTGCCGCTGCGCCTCGCGCCGAGCGACCGGGCGGTGAGCGCGGCCGAGCTTTCCTACGTCAAGCCGGGCCCGGGCGATCTGCGCAATCTTACCCGGCACCTCGCCGGACGCGGCAGCAGCGCGCGCCTGACCGACAGCGGGAAAGCCTACATGCGCCTGCTCACTTTCCCGGACTAACGAACGTGCGGCGGCTCACCCGGCGTCAGTTTCTCGGGCTCAGTCTCGTCGCCTTGCCAGCCGCGGCCGGGATCGACGGGCGCTTCGCCGAGCCGACCTGGCTGCGAGTGACGCATTTCGATCTGAATCCGCAGCCAGCCTGCCGTTTCGTGCAAATCAGCGATCTCCATTACAAGGGCGACGCCGAGTACGCGGCGGAGGTCGTGCGCCGGATCAACCAGCTCGCGCCCGACTTCGTCTGTTTCACCGGCGACCTGGTGGAGGACAAACGTTTTGCCCCGGCCGCGCTCGATTTCATCCGCCAGATCGAGTGCCCGGTTTTTGGCTGCCCGGGGAATTGGGATTACGGGTGCGGAGCGGATTTCCGCCAATACGCCGAGGCCTATCGCGCGACCGGCGGGGAATGGCTGGAGGACCGGAGCGTGGTGCTGCCCGAGCATCGCCTCGAAATCATCGGGATGGGCTTGCGCGGAGTGCACGCCCTGGGCGAAGCACGGGCCGAGCGGCGCCTCCTCCTCATTCACTACCCGACCCAGGCCGACCGGCTCGAAGGCCGTCGCTACGACCTCATCGTGGCGGGCCATTCGCATGGCGGGCAGGTGCGGATTCCATTTTACGGTGCGCCGGTCCTGCCCTACGGCGTCGGCCGCTACGAGAAAGGCCCCTACGAGTCGTTAGGCGGTCCGCTTTACGTCAACGTCGGCATAGGCACCTACCGGTTCCCGGTGCGGTTCAATTGCCGGCCGGAGATCACGGTGGTGCGGATGTAGCGCAAGGCCTAAAATTTTTTTGACAGTGCGGTTGGCCCCGCTACTTTACGCACCCCCGCTGCTCCGAATTCGGAGCGCCCGAAATTTAATCAGGAGAGCCGCCCGGCTCGTTGGAACTGAAATCATCATGCAAAAAAATCGCAGCAAACGTTATCGCGCGGCCGCCGAGCAGGTGGATCGCAACAAAGCCTACAGCTTCGCCGAAGCCGTCAGCGCCCTGAAGAAACTGCCGGCGACCAAGTTCGACCAGACGGTCACGATGTCGTTCCGGCTCGGAGTTGACCCGAAGCAATCCGACCAGATGGTCCGCGGCACCTGTCCGCTCCCGCACGGCAGCGGCAAGCAAGTGCGCGTGCTCGTTTTCGCGCAAGGCGCGGCGGCGCAGGCGGCCAAGGATGCCGGTGCGGAATACGTCGGCTTTGAGGATCTGGTGAAGAAATGCCAGGAAGGTTTTCAGGATTTTGACGTCGCGATCGCGACCCCGGGGACGATGTCGGAAGTGCGCAAACTCGGTAAGGTTCTCGGACCGCGCGGCCTGATGCCGAATCCGAAAATCGGCACGGTGACCGAAGATACCGCCAAGGCAGTGGCCGAAGTGAAGGCCGGCCGGGTCGAGTTCAAACTCGACAAGAACGGCAACATCGCGGTGCCGCTCGGCAAATTTTCGTTTCGCGGAAGACCAACTCATCGAAAACGGGACGGCGATTATCGAAGCCGTAGTTAAAGCCCGGCCGGCAACGGCCAAGGGGCGTTTCGTCGAGGGCATGACGCTAGCCGCGACGATGTCACCTGGTTTGCGCGTCGATCCTTCGCCTTATCTCAGCTTCTAAATTTTTATGAGACCCGAAAAAGCCAACATCGTTGAGGACCTTTCCGAGAAGCTGAACGGCTCACCGTTCATCCTGGTGACCGACTACCAGCGGATGAAGGTCGACCAATTCGGCGAACTGCGGAACCGGCTCGCCCCGACCGGCGCCGAAGTGCACGTGGTCAAGAACAGCTTTCTGAAGCGCGCCATGACGGCGAGCGGGATGCCGGATCTGTCCGAGCAATTGACCGGCCAGACCGCGGTCGTGACGGGCAACTCCGACGTGGCCCCGGTGGCGAAAATTTTGAAGACCTTCGCCGCGGAGTTCAAGATCGCGGCGCTGAAAGTGGGCGTGGTCGACAAGGCGGTGCTTTCGACCGCCGAGGTGGAGTCGCTGGCCGACCTGCCGTCGCGCGACATCCTGCTTTCGCAGCTTTTGGGCGTGCTCCTGGCGCCGGCGACCAAATTGGTCCGGACTCTGAACGAACCCGCCGCTTCCCTGGCCCGGCTCCTGAACGCGAAAGCCGAAAAAGAAGGGCAACCCGCCTGAGGCGGGCGGGCCGCAGCCTAACAATATACAAATTTCGTCCCGCGAACCGCGGGTCGAGCAACAAAAAAACAAACACTGTCCGAGTCGACGGCTGTCGGCTGTAATTTTCCGGGGGCTTCCGGGAGCGGCAATTGGAGGAAACTAAAATGGCAGATACAAATACAATTGTGGAGCAACTCAGCGGCCTGACCGTTCTTGAGGTTGCTGGATTGGTGAAGCAACTCGAAGAAAAATGGGGCGTCAGCGCAGCAGCTCCCGTGGCTGCGGCAGCTCCTGCCGGCGGTGGCGGCGCAGCAGCTCCGGCGGCGGAAGAGAAGACCACTTTCGACGTTATCCTGAAGGAAATGGGCTCGAACAAAATCGGCGTGATTAAGGAAGTTCGCGCCGCTGTCCCCGGACTCGGCCTGGCGGAAGCCAAGGCTCTGGTCGAGGGCGCGCCCAAGACCATGAAGGAAGGCGTGACCAAGGAAGAAGCCGAAGAGATCAAGAAAAAGGTCGAAGCGGCGGGCGCCAAAGTCGAAATTCAATAATTTTCCATCCTGCGGCGGGCGGAGTGCAAAAGAAAGCACTTGCGCCCGCTGGCAGGATGTGAATATTTACGGCCCCCTTTTTCTGACTCAGGACGCCCGACGTATTTTTAACTCGCTCTCGACGGTAAGTCTCAAGATTGGCAACAAAACGGTGGAGGTCTCTCCGACAGACCGCCGTTTTGCTGCCAGTTTTTTCGCCAGCTATTTCCGGAAAAAACCGTAACCCTCGGACTCCTCGCGACCTGCATCCAGGGTCGCTGCAGGTTTTAAACCATTGGAGATTGGTGCACCAGTTATGTCTGACCGTACTGCAATAGAGCGTATCCACTTCGGCAAAATCAAAGAGGCGATTGAGCCACCGAACCTGATCGAGGTTCAGCTGAATTCCTACGTCGATTTCCTGCAAAAAGATGTCCTGCCGAGCAAGCGGAAGAACACCGGCCTGCAGACTGTTTTCAAGGAAGTCTTCCCGATCGAGAGCTACGACGAAAAAGCGACGCTCGATTTCAGCCAATACGAAATCGGCGAACCGAAGCTGAGCGCGCTCGAAGCGCAGCGCGAGGGCCAGACTTTTAGCGCGCCCCTCCACGTCACTTTCCAGCTCAAGGAAGAAAAGGGCACCAAGGAAGAAAAAGTTTACATGGGCGAGATCCCGCTCATGACCCCGTCGGGCACTTTCGTCATCAACGGTGCGGAGCGCGTCGTCGTCAGCCAGTTGCATCGCTCCCCGGGCATCGCTTTCGAGTCCAGCATCCATCTCAACGGCAAAGTGCTCTACAGCTTCCGCATTATCCCGGATCGCGGCTCGTGGATCGAAGTGCAGTTCGACACCAGCGACCTGCTCTACATCTACCTCGACCGGCGCAAACGCCGCCGGAAATTCCTCGCCACCACCTTCCTCCGCGCTCTCGGCTACGGGACGGATGAAGAGGTGATCAAACTTTTCTACACCATTGAAGATCTCAAGCTGAGCGAGAAACTCGACGAAGAGAGCCTCGCGATGAAGGTCCTCACCGCCGACGTCCTCGACGGTGAAGTGACGGTCGCGCGCGCCTTCGAACCGCTCACCCTCGCGGCGGTGCGGCAGATCATGGCGCTCGGGCACAAGACCGTCAAAGTGATCGACATCACCCACGACGACACCGTCGTGAAGGCGCTGAAAAAAGACCCGGCGCACGACCAGGAAGAAGCGCTCAAGGATATCTATCGCAAGCTGCGCCCGGGCGATCCGCCGACCGTGGCCAATGCCCGCGCCCTCCTCAAGCGCCTCTTTTTCGATCCGAAGAAATACGATCTCGGCCGCGTCGGTCGCTACAAGCTGAACCAGAAGCTCAACATCGACGTCGATCTCGGCGAACGCATCCTGACCGACAAGGATTTTATCGCCGCGATCAAGTATCTCATCAGTCTCCGCCGTGGCGAAGGCACGCTTGACGACATCGATCATCTCGGCAGCCGTCGCGTCCGGACCGTGGGCGAATTGCTCGCCAACCAGTGCCGCGTCGGTCTCGCCCGCACCGAACGCCTCGTGAAAGAGCGCATGACTTTGTTCGACGTGAACATCGATGGCATGACGCCGCAGAAGCTGATCAACCCTAAAGCGCTCAGCGCGGTCGTGCGCGATTTCTTCGGCCGCTCGCAGCTCTCGCAGTTCATGGATCAGACCAACCCGCTCGCCGAGCTGACGCACAAGCGTCGTCTCAGCGCCCTCGGGCCAGGCGGTCTGAGCCGCGATCGCGCCGGGTTCGAAGTGCGCGACGTGCATCCTTCGCACTACGGCCGCATTTGTCCGATCGAGACTCCGGAAGGTCCGAACATCGGTCTCATCAGCTCGATGAGCACCTTTGCCCGGATCAACGAATTCGGTTTCATCGAAACGCCTTACCGCAAAGTCGACAACGGCCGTGTCACCGACCAGGTCGATTACCTCACCGGTGATCGCGAAGAAGCTTTCATCGTCGCGCAGGCCAATGCGCCGATGGACGCGAAAGGTCATTTCACCGGGGAAAAAGTTTCCGTCCGCTACCGTGGCGACTTCCTCGAAGTGGAACCGGCCAAGGTCCATTACATGGACGTCTCGCCGAAGCAGCTCGTTTCCGTGGCGGCCGGCCTGATCCCGTTCCTCGAGCACGATGATGCGAACCGCGCATTGATGGGCTCGAACATGCAACGCCAGGGCGTGCCGCTGATCGTTTCCGAGTCGCCGCTCGTCGGCACTGGTCTCGAAGGCAAAGTCGCACGCGATTCCCGCGCCGTTGTGGTCTCGACCGAAGCCGGCAAAGTCGCCTCCGTCACCGCCGACCAGATCGTCATCACCAAGGATGGCCACATGCCGGAAGGCCGGAAAAAACTGAAGTCCGACGAAGAAGCCGGGATCCACGTTTACGAGCTGCGCAAGTTCATGCGCTCGAACGCCGGCACCTGCGTGAACCAGAAGCCGATCGTGAAGAAGGGCCAGCACGTGAAGCGCGGCCAGGTCATCGCGGACGGCCCGAACACCGAACACGGCGAGCTCGCGCTCGGCCGCAACGTGCTCGTCGCCTTCATGCCGTGGAACGGTTACAACTTCGAGGACGCGATCATGATCTCGGAGAAGGTGGTGAAGGAAGACATCTACACTTCCATTCACATCGACGAATTCGAAATCGGTGCCCGCGACACCAAGCTCGGCCCGGAAGAAATCACGCGGGACATCCCGAACGTGAGCGAAGAAGCGCTCCGCAACCTCGGCTCCGACGGCGTCATTCGCGTCGGTGCGGAAGTGAAGCCTGGCGACATCCTGGTCGGGAAAATCACTCCGAAGAGCGAGACGGAACTGGCGCCGGAAGAGCGTCTCCTCCGCGCCATCTTCGGTGAAAAAGCGGCCGACGTGAAAGACACCTCGCTGACCGTTCCGTCGGGCACTTACGGCATCGTCATGGACGTCAAAGTCTCGTCCCGCCACGAAGTTTCCCGGGAAAAACTGACCCCGGCCGAAACCAAGCGCCAGCTCAAGTCGATCACGGAAGACAACCGCAAGAAGAAGGAAGAGCTCACGGAACAACTGACCGACGCGCTCTCCAACGTCTTGTTAGGCGAAAAAATTCCGCTCGACGTGGTCAACGCGCAGACCGGCGAAATCATCATCCCGGCCAACCGCAAGATCACCAAGACGCTCCTCCGCAAACTGGCCGTGGCCTACGATCACATCGAGATCGATCCGAGCCCGATCCGGAACAAGATCCGGGAAATCATTTCGCAGTACGAGCACAAGTTCGCCGAGCTCGAACTCGAGCGGGAACGCTCAATGGATCGCGTCGAAAGCGGCGACGACATCGACCCGGGCATCATCAAGCAGGTGAAAGTGTTCGTCGCGAGCAAACGCAAGTTGAGCGTGGGCGACAAGATGGCGGGACGCCACGGCAACAAGGGTGTTGTCGCGCGCATCGTGCCGGAAGAAGACATGCCCTACCTGCCGGATGGAACGCCGGTGGAGATCGTGCTCAATCCGTTAGGCGTGCCCAGCCGTATGAACGTCGGCCAGGTTCTTGAAACTCACCTCGGCGTTGCCGCTAAGGCGCTCGGTTTCAAAGTCGCGACCCCGGTTTTCGACGGTATCTCCGAAGCGAAAATCCGTGAATACCTCAACGACGCCAAGAAAGTCGACGGGTTCACCTGGGTCCAGGAAAACGGCAAGGCTCGTCTCTTCGACGGTCGCACAGGCGACGCGTTCGATCAGGAAGTCGTGGTCGGTTACATCTACATGCTCAAGCTCGGTCACTTGGTCGCGGACAAGATCCACGCCCGCGCGGTCGGCCCTTACTCGCTCGTTACCCAGCAGCCGCTCGGCGGCAAGGCGCAGTACGGCGGCCAGCGTTTCGGCGAGATGGAAGTGTGGGCGCTCGAGGCCTACGGCGCGGCTTACACCCTGCAGGAACTCCTGACCGTGAAGTCGGACGACGTCCAGGGACGCACCCGGATCTACGAATCCATCGTCAAGGGCGACAACTCGCTCGAAGCCGGCACGCCGGAATCTTTCAACGTGTTAATCAAGGAAATGCAGTCGTTAGGCCTCGACGTCAAAGTCGGCGGCCAGGCGCCGAGCTTTCTCGAAAACGTTGCCTAACGAATCTACCAAACTTAGAAATATAGCTCTCATTATGAACGAACATTCCTGGCGGGAATTGGTGGGTGAAGAACGCACCGTGGGTTTCGATCAGGTCGCCATCGGCGTCGCTTCCAGCGACACGATGCGGTCCTGGAGCAAGGGCGAAGTCAAGAATCCGGAGACGATCAATTACCGGACCTTCAAGCCCGAAAAAGGCGGCCTGTTTTGCGAGCGCATTTTCGGTCCGACGCGCGACTGGGAATGCTCCTGCGGAAAATACAAGCGGATCAAGCACAAGGGCGTGATCTGCGATCGTTGCGGCGTCGAAGTGACGCTCGCTCGCGTTCGGCGTGAGCGCATGGGCCACATCGAGCTCGCCGTTCCTGTTTCGCACATCTGGTTCTACAAGTGCATGCCTTCGCGGCTCGGCCTCATGCTCGACATGAGCGCGCGCCAGCTCGAGCGCGTCATCTATTACGAGGACTACATCGTGATCGATCCGGGCAACACGCCCCTCACGAAAAACCAGCTCCTGACCGAGATCGAATATCGCGAAGCGCAGGACCAGTACGGCGAAGAATTCAAAGCCGGCATGGGTGCCGACGCGGTCAAAGTGCTCTTGGGCGAAATCGAACTCTCGAAGCTGAACAAGGAGCTCGAGGAAGCGATGGGCAACACCAAGAGCAAACAGATTCGCAAGAAACTGGCGAAACGTCTGAAGCTCGTGCAGGGCTTCGCCTCCTCGCATTCGCGCCCCGAATGGATGGTGCTCGAAGTGCTCCCGGTCATCCCGCCGGATCTACGCCCGCTCGTCCCGCTCGAAGGCGGCCGCTTTGCCACCTCCGATTTGAACGATCTTTATCGTCGCGTCATCAACCGCAACAACCGTCTCAAAAACCTGCTCCAGCTCAAAACGCCGGACGTCATCATCCGCAATGAAAAGCGCATGTTGCAGGAAGCAGTCGACGCGCTCTTCGACAACGGCCGCCACGGCCGCGCCGTCACCGGCGCCGGCAATCGCCCGCTCAAGTCGCTTAGCGACATGCTCAAGGGCAAAGGCGGACGGTTCCGTCAGAACTTGCTGGGCAAACGCGTCGATTACTCGGGCCGTTCGGTCATCGTCATCGGACCTGAGCTCAAGCTCAACCAGTGCGGTTTGCCGAAAAAGATGGCGCTCGTTTTGTTCGAGCCCTTCATCATTCGTCGCCTCAAGGACCTCGGCTACGTGCACACCGTGCGCAGCGCGAAGAAAATGATCGAGCGCCAGACGCCGGAAGTGTGGGACATCCTCGAAGAAGTGACCAAGGGGCACCCGGTTCTCCTGAACCGCGCGCCGACGCTGCATCGTCTTTCGATCCAGGCTTTCGAGCCGCTCCTCATCGAAGGCGAAGCGATCCGCATTCACCCGCTCGTTTGTACCGCCTACAACGCGGACTTCGACGGTGACCAAATGGCCGTCCACGTCCCGCTCTCGGTCGAAGCGCAGATGGAAGCGCGCATGCTCATGCTCGCGCCGAACAACATCTTCTCGCCTTCCAGCGGCAAGCCGATCACGACTCCTTCACAGGACATCACGTTAGGCTGTTATTACCTGACGCAGAATCCGCGGCGCGCCGCGGGCGTGGCGGCGGAATTGCGCCTCCCGCTCTTCGACAACGCGACCGAAGTCGAGTTCGCGATGGCTGATGGCGCGGTCAAAACCCACGATCGGATTCGCCTGCGCAATCCGGATTTCGGCAAGGACACGATCTACGGCGACAAGGAAACCCGCGTCATGGAAACGACCGCGGGCCGCGTCATCTTCAATGAGATCTGGCCTGACGGCCTCGGCTTCTTCAACAAAGCCGCGGGTAAGAAACAGCTCAGCGACATCATCTGGCGCTGCTACCAGGTCGCCGGTCAGGACGGCACCGTCGAAACGCTCGACAAGCTGAAGGAACTCGGGTTCCGCGAAGCGACCAAGGCCGGCGTCTCGATCGGTATCTCCGACATGATCATTCCGAAGGAGAAAGAGCTCCAGCTCGCGAACGCCTACAAGCAGATCAAGGTCGTCGAGCAGCAGTATCGCAAGGGCATCATTACCGATGGCGAGCGTTACAACAAAATCATCGATATCTGGACTCACGCGGG
>CAVYJY010000003.1:0-196462 GCA_963768965.1 uncultured Verrucomicrobiae bacterium
TCCCCGTTGCAAAAGCAAAACGGGATGCTACTCGTGTTGCCGCATGGCCGAGCTAATCAAAGGAGACGAGCTAAAGAATCGCCTGAAAAAGATCCCGGAATGGGAGCTCGAGAAGAAACACATCGAGCGGACCTTCGAGTTCGATGAATTCTCGGAAGCGATCGATTTCGTCAACAGCGTCGCGGAAGTGTCCGAGGATGAGGAACATCATCCCGACATCGACATTCGCTACAACAAAGTGCGGCTGGTTCTTTCCACTCACAGCAAGGGCGGCCTGACCGATCTCGATTTCGGTCTCGCGGAGCGGATCGACACTCTCTCGGAGTAAAGGTCGATGGCGCCCCCTGACGATGCAGCCGTCCGGCCATCGCGGGTGCGTCTGATCGTCGCCGCCGTTATCGTCGCGCTCGTCGTCGCGACAGTCTGGGCCGTGATCGAGCAGCGCCAGAAACCGCCGCCGCCGCCGCAGAAGCTGGGCGAACAGGTGCGGTGATGTAGACGCTTCGCTCCGCGAAGCGCGGACGTAAGCGTCGCGGCCTGCATCCCTTTGTCCGTTGGCGTCGCTCACAGCCGCGCGTCCCAGAGGGACGCGTCTACAACCGGCCTTCGTCGGCGTCGATGAACTGGAACATCGTCTCGATATCGGCGCGGTCTTGCAGGCCGCTCTGCTCTTTGCGCCATTCCAAAGTTGGCGAGATCGAATCCTTCCAGCCGCACTTCCGCAGGAACTCGTTCCAGTTGTCCTTGTCCTCGTCGGACGTCTGGCGTCCGTGCTCCAGCGCCCATTGCCAGATTTCCTCGTCCGTGCCGCCCTTTTTCACGCGCGCGACGACGTCTTCATATTTCAAGCCAAGAAAACGCACGCACCGGCCATCGAAACCGTCGCCGAGTTTCTCGACGTACTCCGGCGGCAGCTCGCCGCGGGCGTGGGCGCGGATTTTGTCGAGCATGCGCCCAAAGTAAACCAGCCCGCCCACTTTCTCGGCCGGGCTGCGCGCGGGAAACGGCTTCGTCGTCATGCGGCAAAGCTGCGCCGCGCTTTGTCCCTTGTCCACGGCGCGCGGGTGTCGGACAATCGCTGGGGATGGATCGAATCGCAGGGATTGAGACCGAATACGGATGCCTGGTGAGCGGTGACGCCGCCCACCCCAACGGCGACGCCTGGCCGGTCCGGGTAAAAAATCAGCTCTTCCGCCGGATGCGCGCGGGCGCGATCGATCTCCATTACCGCGACTACGAGGAGCCGCCCGGGAACGGCGGTTTCCTCCTCAACGGCGGCCGAATTTACCTCGACATGGGACACATCGAGTACGCCTCGCCCGAGTGTCGGCAGTTGCGCGACATCGTGGCCTACGACCTCGCGGGCGACCAGCTCCTCCAGTCCGGGCTCGAGTCGTTAGGCGTGGCGCACACGGTCTCGTTCATCAAGAACAACATCGACCATCACACCGGCGCGACCTTCGGTTGCCACGAAAATTATCTCATGAAACGGGAGGCCCAGTTCACCCCCGCGGCGCTCGGCGCGCTCCTCGCTTTCCTGGCCACGCGGCAGATTTTCACCGGCGCCGGGCGGGTCGGGCAGGCCAATCCCCTCGCCTTCGATTTCGAGGTGCCGGCGGCAGAAGAGACGGTCGATTTCCAGCTCAGCCAGCGGGCCGATCACATCGTGAACGACATTTACCAGTGGGTGCAGTTCAACCGCGCGATCATCAACGCGCGAGACGAGCCGCTGGCCGATTACCGGAAATATCGCCGGCTCCATTTGCTCATCGGCGACTCGAACATGAGTCCCTTTGCCAATGCGCTCAAGATCGGCACGACCGCCTGCATCCTTACTCTGCTCGAGGCGGGGCTTTTGCCTAACGACCTGACCCTGCTCGACGCCGTCCAGGCGACGCGCGACGTCTCGCGCGATTCCACCCAGCGCTGGCTGGTGGAATTGGAGAACGGCCGCACCATCGGCGCGCTCGATGTGCAATGGCGCCTGCTCGCCCTGGCGACGAAACATCTCGGCGGGACGGATGAGGAAACCGATTGGCTCCTGGAAAGCTGGCGCTACACCCTCGACGCCCTGCCGCACAAACCCGAGGCTCTCCTCGGCGGCGTCGATTGGATCAGCAAGAAATGGCTCCTCGATACCTTCCGGACCTCGGAAAACCTGAGCTGGAGCGATCCCTGGCTGCAAAGTCTCGACCTCGAATATCACAACATCGATCCTGAGCGCGGTCTCTTCTTCGGGCTCCAGCCGGCGAAACGGATTGGCGAATGGAACAATCTCGTCCGGCAAAAAGACGTCACCCGCACCCCGCCGGCCGACACCCGCGCCAACGGCCGGGCCCAGGCCGTGGCCGCCTTCCGCAAGGCCAATCGGCCCTATGTCATCAACTGGGACTCGATCGCCTGCGAGACGCACGATTGCCTCGTCATGGGCGATCCTTTCAAAACTTACGTCGCGGAAGTCGAGCAGTTCGTTAGGCAAAAGCGCGGGCCGCAACTGTAGAAATCGGTTGCCGCACCCGGGCGAGTCCCTAAATTCCGCCACTCAACCCGCTTCACGCCCATGATCACGATAATGCGCAAGCATCATAAGGTCCTGATGATCGTCATCACGGCCCTCGTCTGTATTTCCTTCTCCTGGTATTGGAACAAGGCCGACCTCTCGCAATTGGGCAACGGCACCGTCGGCACGATCTACGATCGCAGCGTTACCCAGGTCGAATTTCAACGCAACGTGCGCCTCCTCCGCCTCGGGAGCCAGCTGGGCATGCGCGACCTGCTCATGGAATTGACCGCCGGCGCCCAGACCGAGGACGACGCCTTCGAAAAATTTTCCTGGAACCTGATGGTCCTGCGCCACGAAGCGCAGCGCATGGGGATCAAGCCGAGCACGAGCGAAATCGCCGATTCCATTCGGGCATTGCCTGCCTTCCAAGGGGAGAATGGATTTGACCCGTCGCGCTACACCAACCTGGTCGACCAGGCGCTGGCCCCGATGGGTTTCAGCGAGGCGCAGATCGAGGAACTTGCGGCCGACCAGATCCTTCTCCAGCGGGTGAAGAAAGTCCTGAGCGCCGGGGTCAACGTGCCGGAGGGAGAAATCCGGAGCAATTTCGAGAAAGCCTACGCGAAGATGGACGCGAGCCTGGTGCGTTTCCGCTCCGAGGATG
This sequence comes from uncultured Verrucomicrobiae bacterium, assembly GCA_963768965.1. Lineage (GTDB taxonomy): Bacteria > Verrucomicrobiota > Verrucomicrobiia > Chthoniobacterales > UBA10450 > Palsa-1392. The sequence goes on from CAVYJY010000003.1 coordinate 3,168, forward strand.
TGGCGAAAGACATCACCGTGACGGAGGATGAGATCGCGAAATATTACGAAGCGCAGAAGGCGCAACTAAACTCGGAAGAGAAACGCAAAGTGAAAATGGTCGAGTTTGGCCTGACCGAAGAGCAGAAAAAACTGGCCGGCAAACAGCGGGTCGACGTCCTGCAAAAGCTGGCCGACCGGGCAAACGAATTTACCGATGCGTTGCAGGCCAAGGGCGCGGATTTCGACCAGGTGGCGGCGAAGTTTCAACTGACCCCGAAGGAAACAGCCGAGTTCACGAAGGAATCGCCCGATCCCCTGCTGGCGGGAACTCCGACGCTGGTGACGGCGGCGTTTGCCCTGACGAAGGAGGCGCCGAACAGCGAAGCGATTCAGGCGCAGGACGGATTTGAAGTCATGCATTTGCTCCAGGTCGAGCCGTCGCGGCCGCTCACGCTGGAGGAAGCGCGGCCGAAAATTGTCGAGGCGCTAAAGAAGCGTAACACCCAGCAAATGGTCGCGATGAAAGCCGCCGGAGTCGCGAGCAGACTGCGGGAAGAATTGCAGAACGGAAAACCGCTCGCGGAAGCCGCCACCGCCGCTGCGGTGACGTTGGAAAAGATTCCCGCCTTCGCCCTCGCGGACGAGCCACCGCCCGGGGCGTCGCCGGCCCCGAGCCCGGAACCGAAAAACGAGAATCCGGAGATGCCCTTCATCAAGCGCGCCGTGAGCGATTTGAGCGCGGGCGAAGTGAGCAATTTCGTACCGACGACCGATGGCGGCCTGCTCGTGATCCTCGAAAAGCGCGAAGCGATCGCCCCGGCGGAATACGAAAAATCGCGCGCCAACCTGGAAAGCCAGGCGATGGAAAATCAAAGCCAGGTGGTGTTTTACGAATGGCTGCGGGAACGCCGCCGCGAGGCAGGCGTGCCGGAGCCGAAAGCGCCGGAAGCGGCCGCAGCCCCGGCCGCGACAAGTTAGGCAAAGTCACCGGCGCGCGCTGGCAGCGCGCGGGCCGCGATTGATGTATCCTGTGGCCGGACAAACCATGGAATCGGTCGAGGATATTTTTGACGACGCGAACGGCGACCTCGCCGTCGGCGAACTGGAGAGCGCGGTGGAGAAATATCGACGCTGCGTCGAGCTCGATCCGCAATTCTTCGACGGCTGGCACGCCCTCGGCATGGCGCTGATGAAACTCGGGCGTTTCCCGGAAGCGATCGAGGCGGGGAAGACGACGGTGGCGCTCAAGCCTAACGACCAGATTGGCTGGACTAGCCTGTCGCTCTTCTACAACCGCAACGGCGACATCAAGGAAGCGGAAGCGGCCGGGACGAAGGCGAAGATTCTTTCCTGGGGCGGCAAGATCGCGCAGGAGTAGCCGGCGTCTCCTCCCTCCACCTTGTCATGATGATCCCGCAGTCGCGGGAGAAACATCTCTGACCATTTCTGCCTCCCCAGCGCGCAGAAATAGTCAGAGATCCTTCGCTTCACTCAGGATGACAATTTCGAGACAGGGAGAAGGTGTTCGTCGCCGGGAGAAGTTTTCCCCCGCGTTTCGCAGAGCGAAACGTCTACAGCGCCGCCGGCGCCGTTACTTCCCGGCCCAGCGATAGAAGCTTTGGTAATGCCCCACGCCGCTTCGGTAATTGACGTAGGTGGCGAGGGCGAGGAGCGGGAAATTCTGCCGATACATGTCGTACTTCAGATAGAAGACGCGCGGAAAACCAGTGCCGGTGATTTCCAACTCGTCCCAGGCGCCGTCTTCGCGTTGCGTGTCGAGCAGGTAACGCAACCCGCGTTGCACGCTCGGCCGGTCGAGGTCGCCGCAGGCGCAGAGTCCCATCAGCGCCCAGGAAGTCTGCGAAGCGGTGCTGGCGCCTTTACCCTTTAAATCTGGATTCTCATACGAGGCGCACGATTCGCCCCAGCCGCCGTCGTCGTTCTGGCAGCTCTCCAGCCAGTCGCGCCCGCGCAGGATCCAATCCTCGGTCATGTCCTCGCCGATCGCGCGCAGTCCGCGCAGCACCTGCCAGGTGCCGTAAATGTAGTTCACCCCCCAGCGGCCGTACCAGGAACCGTCGTCCTCCTGCGTCTCGCGCAGGTAACGCACCGCCTTGCGCACGAGCGGCCGGCCGGGATTGAAGCCGATGTAGCCGAGCAATTCCAGGGTCCGCGCCGTCAGGTCGCTGCAGGTCGGGTCGAGGATGGCGTTGTGGTCGGCAAAGGGCATGTCTTCCAGCCAGTGGCGGGTGACGTCCTTGTCGAAAGCAGCCCAACCGCCGTCGCGGCATTGGAAGCTCAACTGCCAATCGAGCGCCCGGTCGAAGACTTCCGCAAGCTGCGCCTGTTCGTTAGGCCGAACCAGCCGCAGGGCCATCAGGACCATCGCGGTGTCGTCGGTGTCGGGATAAAAAATGTTGTTGTACTCGAAAGCCCAGCCGCTCGCTTCCGGGTGCGGGTTGTTCACCGTCCAGTCGCAGCGCACCCGCACTTCCTTGTCGACCAGCCATTGCGCCGCTTTTTGCAGGGCGGGATGCTGGGCCGGGAAACCGGACTCGGCCAGCGCGATGATGTTGATCGCCGTGTCCCAGACCGGGGAAAGACAGGGCTGGATTCGAAAATCCTCCGGATCGTTGACAAACAGGCCGCGGAAATCCGCCAGCGCCTTTTGGTAAAGCGGATGGGTGGCGGGATAATCGAGCGCGCGCAGGGCGATGATGGAGTTGAGCATCGCCGGAAAAACCGCCGCGAGCCCGTCGCTGCCTTCGCCGATGCGCTCGGTCATCCAGCGCTCGGCTTCCTCCAGCGCACGCTGCCGCAGCGAACGGATGTGCCAGCGCTCGAGCAGCTTCAAAGCGCGATCAGCGCGGAGGAAAAAATTCCGCCAGGTCAGAAGCCGCTGGTCACGCGCGAGGGTGAAGTCGTTCCCCTCCGTCCCGACCGGGTAAAGCTCGTGCAGTTGCTTGTTCGGCGGCAGCTCACGGGTCGGCTTGAAATGATTAATGATCGCGAGCGGGATGAGCATGGCCCGGCTCCACGACGACATTTTGTAGATGTTGAAAAAGCACCAGTTTGGGAGCAGGACCATCTCGACCGGGATGACGGGGAGATATTTCCAGGGAAATTGACCTAACAATGCCAGATAAAGCTTGCTGTAGGTATTCATCCGCGGGATGCCGCCGAGCCGGAGAATATTGGCGCGGGCTTCCTGCATGAAGGGGGCGTCGGGGCTGTGGCCGGCGAGCTTGAGCGCGAAGTAGGCTTTGACGCAGGCGTTGATCTCGCTCGGGCCGCCGTAAAAAATATTCCAGCCGCCGTCGGGGAGCTGGCGCTTCAGGATGTGCTTGGTGCAACGGCGTTGCAGCGTCTCGTCGACCTCGCCCAGCCAATGCATGAAGAGGACGTAGTCGGAGCAAAGCGTGCTATCGACCATCAGCTCGCCCACCCAATGGCCGTCGGGCTTTTGCTGGCGGAGGAGATTCTGCTGCGCCAACCCGATCGCTTCCGTCAGCTCGGCGCTGCTCGTTAGGCGCGGTGCGCTCTCTTTCGCGATCCGCGGCAGAGTGATGATGTTGGCGGACGGATTACCCATGCGAGGGCGGCTCAAGAGGCCTGGGCGGTGGGTTCAGCTTTGTTGCCGGTGAGATGCCCGTTGCCGGAGGTCACGCCGTTGTAGGCGGTGATCTCGTTGCCTTTGCCGGTCGGTTTCGGCTTGGCGCCGAAGTTGAAACGGACCGTCTTCCAGGTATCGCCGGGCTGGGCATTGAGGCCGAGACTGGCGGTCGGCTCGTAGCCGCAGTGAACCATGCAATTTTCGCAACGGCTGTCTTTCACGACGCCGTTTTCGACGCCGTATTTGTCCCACTGCACCTGGTCGAGCAGCTCCTGGTAGCTGGAGTAATGCGCGTCCGTCATCAGGTAGCACGGGCCTTTCCAGCCGCGGATGTTGCGCGTCGGGATGGCCCAGGCCGAGCAGGTCAGGTCGCGTTTGCCGGCGAGAAATTCGAAATAGATCGGCGTCCCGAGCAGGGTGTAATCCTTCATCCACTGCTCGATCTTCTTGAACTTCTCGATCGTCATCTGGCGGGTGAGGAAGAAATTCTCCGGCTGCAGATTGAGCCGCGTGATCATGTCCTTCTTGGCCGCGTCGTACTCGTAGCCGGGCGAGATGGTGTGACCGTCGACGCCGAGATCGCTCAGATAATCGAACATCTGCTCGATCTCGCTCATGTCGGTTTCCTTGTAGATCGTGGTGTTGGTCGCGACCTGGTAGCCGAGGATCTTCGCCATCTTGATCGCGAGGATGCATTCCTTGAAGACGCCTTCGCGTTCCACGATCAGGTCGTGCGTCCGCTCGAGGCCGTCGAGATGGACATTCCAGTACATCCATTTGCTCGGGCCGATCGTCGGCTTGGCCGCGTCTTTCGGCCCCTGCTGAATCGCGCTCGCATCCTTTTCGGTCATCAAGCCGGCCGCGATCAGCTCGCTGATTTTCTTCTCGATCTCGGTCGAGCGCTTCGGATACTCGGCCGCCATCCATTCGCGCATTTTTTTGCGCATGAACATGGCGTTGGTGCAGATGTAAATGATCCGGCCCTGGTCGTGCAGGCCCTGCACGAGCTGTTCGATCTGCGGGTAGATGAGCGGCTCGCCGCCGCAGATCGAAACCATGGGCGCGTTGCACTCCTCCGCCGCGGCCAGGCAGTCCGCCAATGGCAGGAGATCTTTCAGGTTGGTCGAATATTCCCGAATCCGGCCGCAACCGGTGCAGGTGAGGTTGCAGGTATGGAGGGGTTCGAGCTGCAGGACAGTGGCAAATTTTTTCGTCCCGCGAAGCTTGTGGCCGACAATGTAGGCCGCAATCTTCGTCGTGAGCGCGAGAGGAAATCTCATAAGTGCCCGATACTAACAAGCAGGCCCTAACTGTCAATGGAGGCGGCTAACGAGCAGCTGCCGATCCGGTTGCGAGAGGGCCTGTTGACGCTTCTATTCCCCGATGGCCCTCATTCCGCAGGCAAAACGAAACGTCGCCGTCCTTGGCGCCTCCCCGAAACCCGATCGCTACTCGAACCAGGCCCTGCGTCTGCTGGCCAAGATGGATTATCGGCCGCTGCCGGTGAATCCGGCCTTTCCGGAGATCGAAGGGATGACCTGTTTCCCGAACATGGCCGCGATCGAGGAGCCGGTGCACACCGTCACCCTCTACCTCAGGGAATCGCGCTCGACCCCGATGATCGACGACATCCTCGCCGCCCAGCCGCAGCGGATCATCATGAATCCCGGGGCCGAAAACGACGAACTCGCCGCCGCCGCCAGCAGTGCGGGCATCGAAGTCGTCGAAGCCTGCACCTTGGTGATGCTGCGGACGGGGTTGTTCTAGAAAAGCAGGTTCCCAGTGCGCCACTACGGGGTGCAATCCGGTGTCAGCTCGCCGTGATTGTAGCTGCGTAATGTCGCGGCGGCGTCCACCATCGCGCTGCCGGTTTCGGAGCCGCGCTTCACGTTGTAGGGCAGCTTCCCTTCGAACCCGCCCAGCAATTCGTCCGCTTCCGCGATCGCGTCGGCGACCGGCGCGGGATCGGAGCCGTTCGCGAGATTCAGTTTGGCGGCGATGAGCTGCCCGGCCAGGATGAGGGAGGCATCGGCCCTCCAGGCACTCCTCAGAATTTCCCGGAGTTCCTCCTTGCCGTAGGTCTGGCTGCCCAACTCGAGCTCGTCGACCGGCCAAAGCGCGATTTGGTTTTTCCAATAGGCCAGCCGCTGTGGACAGACGCTCGAATCCGAGCCGACAGTGCGCAGGATTGCGCCAAAGCCGCCAACCGCAGTCCCAACCGTGGCCTCGGGAAAGGCCACGTCGTAGAGATCCTGGTTCGTTCCGCTTTCCTGGCGCGTCCAGGTCGCGCCGCCATCGCTTGTCGTGACGATGGTGCCGAGCTGGCCGACCGCGGTCGCGTGATCGGTATCCGTCATCGTGACCGCGAGGAGTGTCTCGGACGCCCCGCTCGTTTGGCTGACCCAGGTCTGCCCGCCGTCGGTCGTCCGAAGAATGAGCCCCAGCTCGCCGACGATGGTTCCGGTATTTTCGTCTGCGAATGAAACCGCGCGCAACTGGCTGGTGGTGCCGCTGGTCTGAGGTATCCAGGTTTGCCCGCCGTCGGTCGTGCGCAGGATGGTCCCGAAACTGCCCACGACAGTTCCGGTATTCGCGTCGGTAAAGTAGACCCCGAGAAGTCCATTGGTTGTGCCGCTCACTTGCGTCTCCCAATTCTGTCCGCCGTCGCTGGTGTGGACGATCGTGCCGAAAATGAACCCGACCGCGGTGCCGTTGTTGTCGTCGGTAAAGAAGACCTTGTAGAGGTAATCGTCGGTCCCGCTCGCCTGCTCGACCCAGGTCTGGCCGCCGTCGGTCGTGCGGAGAATGATCCCGCTCTCGCCCACGATGGTGCCGGTCGTCGCGCTGCTGAAGTCGACTCCGAAAAAGTTCACGCCGCTAAAGGTGTTGCTGATTCCGCTCTCTTGCCGGACCCAGGTTTGGCCGCCATCCGTCGTCCGGAGAATCGTCCCATCCGGATATTCGTAACCGACCGCCGTGCCCGTGTTCGCATCGGTGAAGGAAACTCCGTAGAGAAATTGGAAGGTCGCGCTCGGCTGGGTGAACGCCCAATCGCTCCCGCCGTTCGTCGTGCTGAGAATCGTCCCGGAGTTGCCCACCACCACTCCGTTATCGGCATCCGGCGCGGACACGCTGTAGAAGAGATTCATCGTCGGCGCGGTCTGCTCCGTCCAGCTCGCGCCCCCGTCGGTCGTGCGCAGAATGATGCCGGTTCCGCCCAGCTCGAACCCGGCAACGGTGCCGTTGTTCGCGTCGGAAAAAGAAACTCCGTAGAGCGTTTTGGACGTCCCGCTGACTTGCGCGACCCAATTCGCTCCACCATCGGTCGTGCGCAGGATGGTGCCGCCGTCACCGACCGCGGTGCCGGTATTGGTGTCGGTGAAAGAAACGTCGAAGAGGAAAACCGTGCCGGGGTTTGGCTGACTGACCCAGGTCGCGCCGCCGTCCGTCGTCCGGAGAATCTCACTTTGGCCGAGCGTGCCACCGACCGCGGTGCCGGTGTTCGCGTCGATAAATGTAACCCCGAAAAGCGTGTCGAGCGTGCCGCTGGCTTGCGTGACCCAGGTGTTGCCGCCGTCGGTCGTATGCAGAATCAAGCCGCCAAATCCGACCGCGGTTCCATTGCTGGCATCGACGAAAGAGACATCGCGCAGTTCCTCAACCGTTCCGCTCGCCTGCACGTTCCAGTGATCGCCTCCGTCCGTCGTCCGGAGAACGATTCCGCCGGCGCCGACCGCGGTGCCGTTGTTGGCGTCGCTGAAAGAGACACCCCAGAGATCCAGCGACGTGCCGCTTTGCTGGATCGTCCAGCTATTCCCGCCATCGGTCGTGCGGACGATCGTTCCGTAGTAGCCGACGGCGGTGCCGATGTTGGCGTCGACAAAGCAAACGTCGCGCAGGTCGTTCCCCTGCGGAAGGGGATTTTGCCAGGTCCATTCGTTTGATTTGGCATCGTTTGTGGCCGCTCTCTCCGGGGCACCGGAGGCCAGAGCTGAGCAGGCCAGGGCCAGAAACATGAGGATGAATAGCGGCCGAGGAAACCGGACAGCTGGAGAAATCGATTTTCCGTTCATCTTTTTACTAAGAGCAACGAAGTTCGATTTTCAAATCGACGTTTCAAAATGCGCGCGCGCCATGGTTCCGGCGGTGCGCTCGCCTAACGAACGATTACTGCCCGACCAGGCCGCGCCGGATGAGGCTGACTGCGATGGCGGCGAGGAGGAGCGAGACGAGTTTGGAAACGCCGTTGATGCCCTGTTTGCCGAGGATCTTGGTCAGGCGATCGGCGTAGCAGAAAACCACCGCCACGATGACCAGGTTCACGATGAGCGAGAGGAGGGTGTAAGTCACGCCGACCGAGTCGGTCAGAACCAGCAGCGCCGTGAGCAGGGCCGGGCCCGCGATCAAGGGCATGCCTAACGGGACGATTCCGAACGACTCCGCCGTCGGCCGTTTTTCGCCGCCCATATCGAGCAGGTCGCGCACGGCAAAGACGAGCAGGAGCAAACCGCCCGCGACCTGGAAGTCCGCCACCGTGATCCCGAGCGCCTTGAAAATCAGTTTCCCGAGAAACATGAAGCCGATCGAGATCGCGAGCGCGGTCCCGATCCCGAGGAGCGCCTCCTGCTGGCGGCGCTTTTTCTCCACGCTCGCCCCCAGCCCGATGAATATCGCCACCATCCCGACGGCGTCGATCGCGACGAAGATGGGAATGAACGCGATCAGAAATTTAGTCGCGAATTCCTGCACGACCGGACTGTGGACGGCCGGGGGCCAATTTCCAATTGCCAATTGCAGTGAAAACGAGTCGAGTTCCCTACCGGTTGCCGTTCCCCTCTTCTCCGTTTGGCGACCGGAGATTAAGAAATCACCAACCTATGAAACGCTTCCTGCTCGTTAGTCTGTCCGTTCTTTCCGCTCTCTCCGTTCAGGCCGAATCGGTCAAAAGCCTCTCCGATTTCAAAGCCGCGGCGGAAAAGGCCAAGGCCGTCCTGGTCATTCCGGAGTGGCCGAAAACGCCGATCGAAGTCCAGGGCGAAGTCAACACCGCGATCGCCAAAGCCAACGCCGCGCTCGACGTGATCGGGAAACAGGATCTGGCCAAGGCGAGCTTTGAAAGCACCGTCCTGGCGCTCGATAACATCCAGAACGAAGCCCAGATCGCGGTCTCCAAGGCGGTCGTGATTCAGCAGACCAACCAGGATGCCGCGATGCGCGAGGCGGCCGAGAAAGCGGTCAAAGTTTTCCAGGATTGGGCGGTCGGGGTCGATTATCGCGAGGACGTCTACAAGGCGGTCAAGGCCTTCGCCGATACCAAGCCGAAACTGGAAGGCGAAGACGCGCTCCTCCTCGAACACGCCTTGCGCGATTACCGCCGGGCCGGTCTCGCGCTCCCGCCGGAGAAACGGGCCGAGGTCGAAAAGCTGCGCAAGGAACTGGCCCAACTCGAGACCGATTTTCAGGCCAACATCGTGGCCGCCAAAGCGCCGGTGGTTTTCACCAAGGCGGAGTTGGAAGGCGTGCCGGACACGATTCTCGAATCACCCGGGGTAAAAACTGGCGACGATTCCTACACCCTGCTCGCGAACGTGACCTTCCACTACAACACCGTCCAGGAGACCGCGAAAAAAGAAGAAACGCGCAAGCATCTTTACCAGGTGCGTTTCAATCTCGCGCGCGAGAAAAACGTCCCGATCCTGAACAACATCCTCACGCACCGCAACCAGCTCGCGCTCAAGCTCGGCTACAAATCGTGGAACGATTTCCAGACCGAAATCAAAATGGCCAAGAGCGGCGCCGCGGCCAAGACCTTCATCAACGATCTCGTCGCCGGGATTCAGCCGAAGTTCGACGCCGAGGTGGCGGAGTTGCGCAAGCTGAAGGTCGCCCAGACGAAGGACTCGAACGCGCAAATCAACCTCTGGGATTGGCGCTACTTCCAGAACGAATTCAAGAAGGACAAATATACCGTCGATACCGACGCGCTCCGGGTTTACTTCCCTTTCCAGCGCACGCTCGACGGGATGTTCAACATCTACCAGAGCATCTTCGGGCTGAAATTTACCAAGATCCTCGCCCCGCAAAAATGGGTCGACGACCTCCAGCTCTACGTCGTGACCGACGCCGCCAGCGGCGACCCGCTCGGGATGTTCTATCTCGATATGTTTCCGCGCGACGGGAAATTCAATCACTTCGCCCAGTTCGGCATCGTCCCGGGCAAAAAGCTGGCCGACGGAAAATATCAGCGCCCGACTGTCGCGCTGGTCTGCAACTTCCCGCCCCCGGCGCAGGACAAGCCCTCGCTCCTCAGCCACAGCGATGTCGAGACACTCTTCCACGAGTTTGGCCATGCCCTTCACTCCATCCTGACCCAGGCGAAATATGTTCGTTTCGCGGGCACCAGTGTGCCGGCCGATTTCGTCGAGGCGCCTTCGCAGATGCTGCAAAACTGGGTCTGGGAAAAGAAAGTGCTCGACACTTTCGCGGCGGATTATCGTGATCCATCGAAGAAAATTCCGACCGAGATGATCGCGAAAATGAAGGAGGCGAAACTGGCTACGGTCGGGGTTTATTACCGCCGGCAATTCACCTTCGCCGATATCGATCTCACCCTGCACGACGTCCATCCCGAGGGGAAGCCGTACGATTCCGTGGCGATGTCGAACCCGGTCTTCGTGAAGGATTTTCTGCCGATCGATAACAATACCGCCTTTGTTGCCTTCTTCGGCCACCTCGCCGGATACGACGCCGGCTACTACGGCTACGCCTGGGCCGACGCGATCGCGGCCGACATGGCGACCGTCTTCGAAAAATCGCCTAACGGATATCTCGACAAAGCGGCCGGGATGAAACTGCGCCAGGAAATCTATGCGCCCGGCGGCTCGCGCGAGATCGCCACCTCGATCCACAATTTCCTCGGGCGCGACCGCTCGATTCAGCCCTACCTGAAGACGCTCGGAATCGAAACCCCAGGCAAAGCCGCGAGCGCGCCCCCGGCCGAGGCCGATCCCGGCGCCGCCCCGCCGCAGCCGCCGAAACCGTAAAGCGCGTGCCGCGGCCATCTCTTCCTCCGGGGAGCACGGGCTGCCAGCCCGTGGGCGATGGGAGTCTCCCATCGCGAACTTTTGCTTCGCGCCCGCTTTCCGGGAACCGCAACGCCCTATGGAAGTTCGTCGGCGGAGACTCCGCCGGCCAACGGGCTGGCAGCCCGTGCTCCCCGGAGTTTTGGCGCCGCATTTTCGCGGTCATCACACTTGTCCTTCTCACCTCGTGTCACCGCCCGGAATCGAACGTCGACAAGGGCAATCGCGACCAGATCCTGCATAAGGGCAACGGCCAGGAAGTGCAGGACCTCGATCCGCAACTCGTTAACGGCGTCGGCGAATACAACGTCATTTCCGCGCTCATCGAAGGTCTCGTCTCGGAAGACCCGCACGATCTTCACCCCGTCCCCGGCGTGGCCGAGCGCTGGACCATTTCCGCCGACGGCAAGACCTATACTTTCCACCTCCGCCGCAATGCGAAGTGGTCGAACGGCGACCCGGTCACGGCGCGCGATTTCATCGAATCGTATCATCGCATCCTCTCCCCCACCCTCGGCGCGGACGGCGCCTACATGCTCCACGTCGTGCGCAACGCCGAGGCCTTCAACAAGGGCACGCTGAAGGATTTCAACCAGGTCGGGTTCCGCGCCGTCGATGACTGGACCCTGGAAATTAGCCTAACGAATCCGACGCCCTACTTCCTCTCGCTCCTCAATTACGACGCCTGGTTTCCGGTCCACATCCCGACCGTGAAAAAATACGGACCGGTCTACGAACGCGGGAGCTATTGGACCAAGCCCGGCCGTTTTGTCGGCAATGGGCCGTTTGTCCTCGAGCAATGGCGCCTGAACCAGGACATCAAGGTCCGGAAAAGCTCGACCTACTGGGATGCCGCGCGCGTCCGGCTCAACGGCATCGTCTTTCACACCATCGACAGCAACAACGTCGAGGAGCGCGCCTTTCGCTCCGGGCAATTGCACATTACCGACACCGTCCCGATCAACCGGATCGATCGTTACCGGCGCGAGCAGCCCGAGCTTTTGCGGATCGATCCCTATCTCGGCTCCTATTTTTTTCGGGTCAACGTGACCAGGCCGGTCCTGAATTCGCGACTCGTTAGGCGCGCACTGGGAATGGCGATCGACCGCCAGAGCATCGTCGATCATGTCACCCGCGGCGGACAGTTGCCCGCCTTTGCATTCACCCCGCCGGACACCGCCGGTTACACCGCCGAAGCGGTCTTCCCCTACGACCCCGCGGCGGCGCGGCAGGCGCTGGCAGAAGCCGGTTTTCCGGAAGGCCGCGGCCTGCCGCCGATCGAGATTTTGTTCAACACCTCCGAGAACCACAAAATCATCGCCGAAGCCGTGCAACAGATGTGGCGCAAACAGCTCGGGATCGACGCCCGGCTCGTGAACCAGGAGTTGAAGGTCTATTACGACACCCGGCGCGAGATGAATTACGAGGTCCTGCGCTCGACCTGGATCGGGGATTACGCGGATCCGAATTCCTTCCTCAACCTCTGGATCACGAACGGAGCCAACAACCAGACCGGCTGGTCGAATGCCGAATACGACCGGCTCATCGCCGAGGCTGGCCGGACGAGCGACCAGGCCGCGCGGTACCGCGCTTTCCAACAGGCGGAAGCGATCCTGCTCGACGACGCGCCGATTCTGCCGGTTTATTTTTACACGCATGCGTTCCTCATCCGGCCCGAGGTCAAAGGATGGTGGCCGACCATCCTTGATCATCACCCTTATAAATACGTCTACCTCGAGTAAGCGGTCGTGTAGACGCTTCGCTCTGCGAAGCGCGGACGTGCGCTTGTCTTTCTCTTGCGGCGGAGATCACCCCCGCGCTTCGCAGAGCGAAGCGTCTACAGCAGGTGAAGCGGGGGCGTTTCCACGCTAGGTTGCCAATTCCATGAAACGACCTTTTCATCTCTTGCTTTCTCTCTCCGCACTGCTTCTTGTTGCTGCTGCCTCTCCGGCCCAGCCCCCGAAAGAAGCCACCCGCGCGATCGACGCGGACGAACTGCTCGAGCACATCAAGGTCCTCAGCGCGGATGAATTCGAAGGCCGCGCGCCGGGGTCGAAGGGCGAGGAAAAAACCGTCGAGTACCTGATCGAGCAATTCAAAAAGCTCGGCCTGAAACCGGGCAACCCGAACGGCACCTACACCCAGGAAGTGCCGCTCGCCGGGGTGCTGAGCCAGCCGAAAGCGACCTTCCGCGCGGGCGAAGAGACGATCGAGTTGGAGTCGCCGGCGGATTACGTCGCCTTCACCCAGCGGATCACGCCGAAGATCGAGATCAACGATTCCGAGGTCGTCTTTGTCGGCTATGGCATCGTCGCGCCCGAATATGGCTGGGACGATTACAAGGGCGTCGACGTCAAAGGCAAAACCGTCGTCTTCCTGATCAACGATCCGCCGCTGCCCGACCCGAAGGACGCGACGAAGCTCGACGACGCCATGTTCAAGGGCCGGGCCATGACTTACTACGGCCGCTGGCGTTACAAATACGAAATTGCGGCCGAGAAAGGCGCCGCCGCCGCGGTCATCGTGCACGAAACCAAGCCCGCCGCCTATCCCTGGGGCGTGGTCGGAAACAATGCCGGGAAACCAAGTTTCGTCATCGATGCCGCCGACCGGAACATGAGCACGGTCGCGGTCCGGTCCTGGATTCAGCTCGCGACCGCGCACAAACTTTTTCGCGCGGCGGGCCAGAGCTACGACGAGTTGAAGCAGGCTGCGCTAAGCAAGGACTTCAAGCCGGTTTCGTTAGGCTTAAAAGCGAGTTTCTTGCTCCAGAACGAGATTACCCGCTTCAAGTCGCGCAACGTGGTCGCGCGCCTCGATGGCGACGACGCCCAGAAGAAGGATGAACTCGTCATCTACACCGCGCACTGGGACCACCTCGGGCGCGATGAAAAACTCGAGGGCGATCAGATTTTCAACGGCGCGCTCGATAACGCCTCCGGCGTCTCGGCCATCCTCGAAATCGCGCAGGCTTTCACGAAGCTGCCGCAAGCGCCGCCGCGGAGCGTGCTCTTTATCGCCACCACCGCGGAGGAATCGGGTTTGTTAGGCGCGAAATATTACGCCGCCCACCCGCTTTATCCGCTCGATCGCACTTTGGCCGACATCAACATCGATGGCGTCAACGCCTGGGGAAAAACCCGCGACCTGGAGGAGGTCAGCGCCGGCCAGACCACGCTCGGCGACATCCTGAGCCGGGCGGCGCAGCGCCAGGGCCGGGTGTTGAAACCAAACAGCGAGCCGGAGAAAGGCAGCTTCTATCGCGCGGATCATTTTGAGCTCTCCAAGCTCGGGGTTCCATCGCTCTACACCGGCAGCCGGCCGAAGGAGTTCCTCGGCAAGTCAGCTGATTTCGGCCAGAAAAAAAGCGACGACTACAACGTCAATCGCTATCACCAGGTCTCGGATGAAGTGGATCCGGCCTGGGATTTGTCCGGCGCGGTCCAGGATATCCAGCTGCTCTTCGAAGTCGGTTACGAGGTTGCCCACGCCGAAGAATATCCGACCTGGCTGCCAGGCTCGGAGTTCAAGGCGGTGCGCGACAAGATGATGACCGGCAAACGCTGATCGCAGCCGGACATCTCTGACCAAATCTTCCGGGTCACTGCGCCCGGCGCCGCCCGTTGCCGTAGCGTTGCATGAAACGTTGTTCGCCTTCGGTCGTGCAGATGAGCAGAAGTTCCGCACCCTCCTGCAAACGCGCGTCGGGTCCGGGATTCATCGTCAACTGACCATTGCAGCGCAGGGCCACCATATTGCACCCTGTCTTCTGCGGAATGGCCGCTTCCTGCAGGCTTTTCCCCACCAACGCCAGCGGCACGTCCATCTCCGCCACGTGCAAACCTTCCGCGATGATGAGGATGTCTGTTTTGCGCAGGACGTTGAGAATCATGGTCGCCCCCATCGAGGCGTAGGAGAGGACGAAGTCCGCCCCGGCCCGATGCAAGGTAGAAACGTTTCGCTCCAGCGTCGCGCGGCTGATGATCTGGACGTCGGGCCGCAAACGGCGGCAGTAGAGGGTGAGATAGACATTCATATCGTCGTCATGGGTGGTAATGATGACGGCGGGCGTCTCGCGAATCCCGGCCCGCTCGAGGGTGGCGAGATCGGCCGCATTTCCCAGGATGTACTTCTCATTGTAAATGCGTTCGGGGTTGCTCTCGATCATGCGGTAATCCCCTTCCCGCTCCGTGATCGCCCGCGCTGTCGCCCGGCCGACCCGGCCGGCGCCGATCAGCAACACCGGGTCGGGGCTGACGTGATAAATGCAGAACAATTCGTCGAAGGTTCGCAATTGTTCATTCGAGCCGACCAGCACCATAACCGAGTCGGCGTCGATCCTGGTCTCGGCCGTCGCCATTTCAAAATTTCCCCGGCGCCATAACCCGACCACCGTGACTCCGGCGCTTTGCCGGAGCTTGCTTTCGGCCAGGGTCTTGCCCACCAGCGGCGTGCCGGCCGCGGTGGCTTCGGCGAGCAAAATGCCGCGGACCTCGCCGATGATGTGGGCGCGCGCGTCCACGCCGGTGATGCGCCGCGCCAGCGCCTGCCCCATAATCTCCGCCAGTTGGATAACTTTCGTGCTGCCGGCAAGCTTTAGAATGTCGATCGCGTCTTCGGAATTGGCCGTGACGACGATCGGAACATCGGGCGAGAGCTCGCGCACCGTAAAGGCGACGTTGGTGTTGACCACATCGCTCCCGGTGGCGGCGACCATGACCGCCTGCTGCACCTGCGCGTGCTGATAAGTCTCGGGCCGGTCGACTTCCCCGTGGACTACTTTGAGCCCGAGGTCGTAAAGACGGAGCGCTTCCTGCAGATCACCAACCAGAAGCACGTACGGATAATTATAGCGCTTGAGACGCTGGATCAGCGCGAGCGAGACAGGGTCGTAATTGGTCAGAATTACGTGGCCCCTGGTCGACCTCGGCAGGCGCCGGCCGGCCCGGGCCTCTGATTGGGCCCGCATCCAGGGCGCGTAAAAAAATTCGATGAAGGTGAAGGGGAGAAGCATAAGCAGCGAAACCATGCCGGAGAGCAGCACCACGATGGAGAAGAGGCGGCCCAGATCGCTCTCGAAAGTGATGTCGCCAAAGCCGAGCGTGCTCATCACCGTCAGGGTCCAGTAGAACCCGGTCATCCAGCTATGCCTTTGGCCTTCGTAGACCATGAGGAGATGGAAGAGAACGCTGTAAACCAGCACGAGGAGGCCGAGCGCGAGAAGGAAACGCGAGAGCAGCCGGATGTTGCGCCGAGTCGTCGCCGTCCTGAGGAAGAACGTCAGTTGAGAAACAAAAATTTTCATCCGTACCGCGCGACTACCCGGGGGGCTTGGCGCACTCTAGGCCAGATTGAGTGCGGCCCGCCACCTGCGGCGCCGATTTAAATCGCGTACTGCGCCTCGCTGGCCGCGGTTCTATTCCGCGCTAGACTCCCCGCATGAATTTCTCCCTGCCGATCATCAGCGTCCTGGTCGGGATCGCGCTTCTCTTCTTTGGCCGCCGGCTCTTTTGGCTTTTCGTCGCCGCGCTCGGCTTCGCGATTGGTCTGCAGCTCGCGCCTTATCTCAGCCAGAATCCGCCGCTCTGGCTTTCCCTTCTCCTCTCGCTCGGTCTCGGACTTCTCGGCGCCATCGTCGCGCTCCTCCTGCAAAAGGTCGCCATCGGCATCGCCGGTTTCGTCGTCGGCGGACGCGTCGCGGTCGCCATCGCGGCGGCGTTTTGGGTCAACCACGCCCATTATTCCACCATCACTTTCGTCGTGGGCGGAATCGTCGGTGCCCTCCTCCTGCTCGCCCTTTTCGACTGGGCGCTGATCATCTTTTCCTCGATCGAAGGCGCGCGCCTGATTGCGGATGTTGTTCATCTACCGAGCACCGGCACAAACATCCTCCTCGTCGTCCTGGCGATCTTCGGAATCATCGTGCAGGCGATGATGTTCCGGCGCAGTCGGCGTCTTCGTTAGGGCGAGGAATCTCCGCACTGGGAGCGGGCCGCTCTCCGCCCTTTTTCGCTGGTCGGCCGCGGCGGGAATCCTGCGCGCTAGGGAACCTGCCGGCTGCAGGGAATGCCGCTGTCGTCTCGCCTCAGCACGCCTAACGATCCGCTTGAGTAGCTCTCCCGGAGCCCGGCACCGGCGGGAAAAGCTTCATGACCACAAAATGACAATCCGATGAAAATATCCCTTCACAAAGATTCGCTTATGTAGCTATTATGAAATCGATCGGTCGAGAAAACGCTCCATCCCGTCTCTCGGCGACCCGCAACAAAGTCATCACCAACCCTTCAAAAACCCATGAATGCCACCTTGACTGCGCCTGATGCACCGTCCTTTCTGCCCTCGATCCGCTGCTACTGGCGGCCGATCATCCTCATGGCCGGCGCGCTCCTGATCCTCTGCGTTTTCTGGTTCTCGTCCCGTTATCCGTCGCTCATGAGCAAGGCCGACCATCTGGGCCAGGCGGTTCCGAGCATGACCTACAGCAGCCAGGTCATGACGGCCGCGGCCGATGCACCGATCGGGCGCCAAATCCTCGTCGCCAGCGTCAACTGGCTCGCGGGAATGAAAGTCGGCATGACTTTTGGTGTTCTCTTCGGCGCCCTCCTCCACACCACCCTTCGTTATTACCCGCTCAAGGTGGGGAAGAATCTCTACATTAACTCGCTCAAGGGCGCGCTGATCGGCGTGCCCATGGGTGTCTGTGCGAACTGCGCCGTCCCCGCGGCCTGCGGCGTAACGCGCGGCAATGGCCGGATCGAAGTGGCCCTGGGCTTCATGTTCAGCTCGCCCACCTTCAATCCGGTCGTCATTGCGATGACCTTCACCGCCTTCCCCCTTTTCATGAGCGTGACAAAATACCTGATCGTGCTGGGTGTAATCGTCCTCCTGGTTCCAGCGTTGATCACCCGCCTGGAGCGGGACCGGCCGCTGCCGGTCCTGAAAGTCGCCGAGGAATGCGCCCTACCGACCCCGACCCGGGGGACGACGGCTGGTTGCGAGGAGAGTTTCTTCTCTGTCCTGACCGAATTGCTCCGGCAGTTTGGCAAGAACGTCTGGATGCTGCTCAAGCCCACGGTGACCCTCATGGTGCTGGCGAGTCTTCTCTCCGCGGCGCTCATCGTCCTCGTCCCGTGGGATTCCCTCCTTTCAGAAGTCACGCCGCTGAAGGCAGCCATCGTCAGCCTGATCGCGGTCATCATGCCCGTGCCGATCGCGCTGGATGTGATGTTCCCGGCTCAGCTCCTGCAACAGGGCGTCATGCCGGGCTACGTCATGATGCTTACCATGACCCTCGGCACCTTCAGCATTATCCCGGCGACTTATCTCTGGCGCGACGTCTCGAAGATTCTCTCCGTTTCGCTCGTCGGCTTCTTCTTCGTCGTCGGTTGGATCCTCGCGATGGTTTTTTAAGGACAGGATGGCGGCGTTCCCGGAACCGGGCGCCGGACCCGGACCCCGCCGGGTCCGGCTAATGCCGGAAGTGGCGGACGCCGGTGAAGACCATCGCCATTTTGCGCTCGTCGGCCGCCGCGATCGCTTCCCCGTCGCGGACCGAGCCGCCCGGTTGAATCGCCGCCGTGGCGCCCGCCTCGGCGGCGGCCACCAGGCCATCGGCAAAAGGAAAAAACGCGTCGCTCGCCACCGCGCTGCCGGCGAGGGAAAGCCCGGCTTCCTGCGCTTTCCAGACCGCGATGCGCGAGGCATCGACCCGCGACATTTGGCCGGCCCCGATCCCCAGCGTGCGGTCGGCGCCGGCGTAGACGATGGCGTTCGACTTGACGTGTTTCACCACCCGCCAGCCGAAGAGCATCGCGGCCATTTCCTGTTTCGTCGGCGGACGTTTGGTCACCACCTTCGTCTCCAAGCCCTCGAACTCGGCGGAGTCCTTTTGCTGCACGAGCAACCCGCCGCGGACCGAGCGCACATCCATCCGCGGCTTTTCGTTAGGCGCGGTCGGCAGCAGCGCTCGCATCAGGCGCAGATTTTTCTTTTTCTGGAGCAAGGCCCGGGCATCGGCGGCGAATTCCGGCGCGATGATCACTTCGCTGAAAATTTCGCTGATCGCTTTCGCCACCGGCAGATCGAGCGGGCGATTGCAGATGATGATCCCGCCGAAGGGCGCCTGCTTGTCGGTCGCGAAGGCTTTCATCCAGGCTGCCTTCAGGTCGGGATCGCTCCCGACTCCGCATGGGTTGGTGTGTTTCAGGATCGCAATCGTCGGCTCCTCAAATTCTTCGATCAGGTCGGTCGCGGCCGTGATGTCGATGATGTTGTTAAAGGAAAGGTCTTTGCCGTGCAGCTTCTCGAAATGCTCCGTGAAACTGCCGTAGAGCGACGCCGTCTGGTGCGGGTTTTCGCCATAACGCAGGCGACTAACGAGCGGCAACGAGAGTGAAAATGAAGTTTCGGTTTCCTGCTTCTCGTTCAGGAAACCGGCGATCGCGCGATCGTAATCGGAGGTTTTGATAAACGCCTTGATCGCGAGCCGCTCGCGCAATTTCAGCGTCGTCTCGCCTGCGCGATCGCGCATCTCGTCCAGCACCGCGGCATAATCCGCCGGATCGACGATGACCGTGACCGACTGATAATTCTTCGAAGCGCTGCGCAGAATCGACGGCCCGCCGATGTCGATCTGCTCGATCGCTTCGGCCAGCTTGACGCCGGGCTTTCGCGATCGTGGCTTCGAACGGATAAAGATTGATCACCACGAGATCGATCGGCTCGATTCCATGTTCGCGCGCGGCCGCCTCGTGCTCCTCGTTCCCGCGCACATAGAGCAGGCCGCCGTGCACTTTGGGATGCAGCGTCTTGACCCGGCCGTCGAGCATTTCGGGAAAGCCGGTGAAGGCGGAAATGCCGCGCACTTTGATTCCGGCCTGGCGGAGGAGACTGGCGGTGCCGCCGGTGGAAATGATTTCGACGCCCTCCTTTTCGAGCTCGCGCGCGAAATCGGCCACGCCGGCTTTATCGGAAACGGAAATGAGAGCGCGGGAAATTTTCATGAGGATTTTCGCTGCACGAGAAGGTAGGCGGCCGCGAACATAACGAGGCCAAAGCCGAGCGAGACACCGAGCGAAAGCGCGTAGCCGGGCAGATGCACGACCCCGGGATCGCCGGCATAGAGCGCGCGCCTGACGGCCGCGACGCCGTAGGTGAGCGGATTCAAATGCACCGCCCAGAAGATCCAGGAATGCGGATTGGTCGCGGGGAAAAGCGCGCCCGACATGAGCCAGAGCGGAATCAGAAAAACGTTCATGATGGCGTGAAAGCCCTGGGTCGATTCCATCGGCCAGGCGACCAGAAACCCGAGACCCGTTAGGCCAAAGCCGACGACGAAAAGCGTCCCGAGACAAAGTAAAATTCGCTCCGGCGAAATGTGAATCCCAACGAAAGGCGCGAGCAGAAGAAAGAGCAGCCCCTGCAAAAGAGCGAGGGTGGTGCCGCCGAGAATTTTCCCGCAAACGATGCTCCCAGGCGAGATCGGCGCGACCAGAACGGACTGGAGAAAACCTTCCCGGCGATCCTCGATGATCGAGATGGTCGAGAAGATGGCGGTGAAAAGCATGATCAGGATGAGCGTGCCCGGATAAAAATATTCGAGGTAACCGACCCCGTCAGGCGCGGAGCCGACGCGAAACGAGGGCCCGATGCCCGAGCCGATGACAAACCAGAAAACGAGCGGCGAAAGGAGCGCGCCGATGATCCGGTTGCGCTGCCGATAGAAGCGCACGATCTCGCGCTGCCAGAGGGTGGCGGTCGGTAAAATAAAAAAGCCGGAGCGTTTCCCTCCGGCACTGACGGCCGCGGCGGTCATTCCGGCCTAACGATCGAGCACGATATGCTTCGCCGCCGGGTAGAGGACCGGACAACAGCCGATCGTCTCGCAGAAGGCCTTGCTGAAATGACTCAGGCTCGAATACCCAACCTCGGTTGCGGCTTCGGTCACGTTGTAACGCCCGCTGCGCAGAAGCTCGGCCGCGCGTTCCATCCGCGCGTTGCGCAGGAATTGCGGAATCGTCAGGCCCAACTTCCCGCGAAAAAATCCGGCTCAGATAAAAGGGGCTGCAGCCGACCTCCTGCCCGAGCATTTCCAGCGTGGGAGGATTGGCCAGATCGCGCACAAGCAATTCCTTTGTCCGCACGACCCGGTCGCGCGCCACTTTCTTTTGCCGCATGCAAAAAAATTCCGGATCTTTCGGTTCGAAAAGAAAATGCGACATCAGCTCGAGCGCCTTGCTCTGGTACCAGAGGATGCGCGCCGCTTTCGGCACCGGCGGCTCGGCCAGGCTGGCCACGATCGCGCGCTGCTCGGTCGACATCGGTTGCGGCGCCGAGACGATGCTCTGGCCGCGCTTCGGGAAAATGGCCGACCGCATCGCCGGCGTCAGGTCGCTCTCGGAATCGGCCAGCTGGTTCTGCAAATGTTCTCTCGAATACTCCAGGGTAACAAAGCGATGCCGATCGTGCGCCTGCCGCGTGGCGCGGAGCGGCTCGTCGCCGACCGCGTAATAGCCGGAACTGCTCGGGCCGTAATCGTGCGTCGCATTCCCGCGCCGGATCGCGCCGCGTCCATCCAGGTTGAGACAAAACTCGATGCTGCTCGGCCGAAAACTCTCCGCCCAGTCGAGCGCACGGCTGGTTTTGAAATCGTGCCACTCCAGGCTCACCCCCATTTCCTCAAAGCTGCCGTAAAGCTGTTGCCAGCCGTGCCGCACATTGGTCCACGCTGCGGGTGCCGGGATTTCGCCTGTCATTGCCGTGATTTTCGGGTGTCAGCCGGAGAATGCAAGGTTCGTCTGCATGCGGCCTGGAAGTGGTTGTTCCTGCTCAGGGAGGATCAATGACGAATGACCAATGTCGAATGACGAAGGAATGACAAAGCACCAATGACGAATGCAACCGACCGCGCGCTTTGTCATTGTTGAATTCCTTCGTCATTCGTCTTTCGTCATTTCCACTCATTTATCCTGGAAGAAATCGACAAAGGAGCGGCGCACTTTGAAAAAAGTGCGCTTCACGTCATCGCGCGCCTGGCGAAAAGCCTGTTTGATCTGGCGCTTGACGAAGTTCTCGTCGGCGTCGTCCTCCTCGTCAGCCTCGGTTCCGTTCATGTCGGTCGGTTCGTCGACCACCGCCCGGTCGCCCCCGGCGAAGAGCCCCTCCGTGCGCGTGATCGTTCCGGCGTTGGCGCCGATGTAGATCGTCCCGGCCGTGTCTCCGTTTTGCCGGAAGAGGCTGATCATCCAGATCGGATTGCCGCGATCGTCGACCCGCAGGGTGTAGTCCGCGGTCGCGAAAGTGACGTGTGATTTCTCCGCTGTCTGCTGGGCCAGGGTAAAGGCGCCGCTCGAATCGAGATTCAGCTTCGCGGTGTCGATCGTCGCGCCTAACGACCCCTCAACGGCCGAGCGCAGGGGGGTGCGCTCCGAGATGATTTTGCCGTTGCTCACTTCCAACTCGCGCACCCCGCCGCGCGCCTTCGGATCATCGAGCATGATTTTCCAAGTCTCGGGCTGGGGGTCGCCATTCGTGCCGACGACCGAGATCACGTGATTGACGAGATCGCGATCCATTTGCGTGCCGACCGTGCGCAGGGCCTGGTAAGCAGTCGGCCGTTCCTGGGCGAGGGCCGGGCTGGCGAGGAGAAGCAACAGGATGAACCATTTCGACATGCAAAAATAGTGCATCACTGGCCGCGGATTGCCAGCGCAGATGGTAGCGCCCGACCAGGTCAGCCGCTTTTTCTTTAAGAAAGTCCGGGCCGATTGACGGAAACTCGTTGCGGTGAGCGCGGAAATTGTCCAGCTTTGCACCCAACACGGGCGCGGCGATTGTTAGGCGCCCCGGCGCGATGAGGAAAACGAAGAAACAAATCGAGTTCTGCAGTCACACCGGAAATCTCGCCCTGATGCGCAACTGCGTGCGGCGCTTCCTCGAAAAGTTCCCCTTCTCCGAGCGGCAACGGACGCTCATGGTCCTCGGGGTGGACGAGGCCTGCACCAATATTATCCGGCACGCCTACCACCTGCGCGACGACCAGCTCATCTCCCTCTCGCTCGAGGGAAAAAACGACTGCGTCTGCATGCGCCTGCGCGATTACGGGCAACAAGCCGAGCCGAAGTCGATGAAAAGCCGGCCGGCCGATTTGATCCGGCCAGGCGGGCTCGGGCTGCATTTGATCCGCAACGCCTTTGACCAGGTCGATTACGTTCTGCGCAGCCGCGGAACGGAATTGGTCCTGACGAAGAATCTTGGAGGATAACCAATTCCCAATTCCCAATGACGAATGACGAATGACGAAGGAATGACGAAGTTCGAATGACCAAAAAAAGCAGCGCCCGGCGACCGACTTCGTCATTCGTCATTTAATCATTCCTTCGTCATTGGACATTTGTCATTAGTCATTGCCTCCGCATGACTCCGCCACCACCTGATCCGGCGTTCGAGATTTCGCTCCGGCCGCCGATGTTCAGCGAGTTCACCGGCCAGGAGAAGGTCTGTGAACGGATCGAAGTGCTCGTGCAGGCGGCGAAGAAACGGGGCGACGTGCTCGAGCATATCCTGCTCAGCGGACCGCCCGGGCTCGGGAAAACGACGCTCGCTCACATCATTGCCAACGCGATGAGCGTGAACATCAAGAACACGAGCGGACCCGTGATCGAAAAAGCCGGCGAGCTGGCCGGGCTACTGACGAGCCTGGAAAAAGGCGACGTCCTTTTTATCGACGAAATCCACCGGCTCCAGCCGACGATCGAGGAGTACCTCTATCCCGCGATGGAGGATTACAAACTCGACATCATCATCGACCAGGGACCCCAGGCGCGCAGTCTGCAACTGCGGCTGCCGAAGTTTACTCTCATCGGCGCGACCACGCGCTCGGGGATGCTGAGCGCGCCGTTGCGCTCGCGCTTCGGGATGACGGCGCGGCTCGATTATTACACGGCCGAGGAAATGCAGAAGATCATCCTGCGCAGCGCCGGACTGTTGAATGTCGAGATCGACGCCGCCGGCGCGGCCGAGATCGCGACCCGCACCCGCGGCACCCCGCGGACCGCGAACAACCTGCTCCGCTGGGTGCGCGATTATGTGCAGGTGAAAGCGGACGGGCGCATCACGGCCGAGCTGGCGGATCGCGCCCTAACGATGCTGGAAATCGATCGCGACGGCTTCGATCAATGGGACAAGCGCATCATCGAAACGCTGATCTACAAATTTAACGGCGGCCCGGTCGGGTTGAGTTCGCTCGCGGTCGCGGTCGGGGAAGAAGCCGGCACGCTCGAGGAGGTAAACGAGCCCTACCTCATCATGGAAGGCTACATCAAGCGCACCGCCCAGGGGCGGGTGGCCTTGCCTAACGCCTACCGAAAGCTCGGCTTGAAGATCCCAACCGCCGGACCGCAGAGCGAGCTGTTTGGCTAAGCACCACGAAGAGCACGAAGGACACGAAGTTTTTAAAATCGCCATTCATCCCCTGCCCCTTCGTGCACTTCGTGTCCTTCGTGGTTCAATAATCAAACCGAGATGCAAGCCGACGACTTTTTCCCCGAAACCGCGCGCGTCCTCACCGTTGCGGAGCTGACCCGCTCGATTCGCGGCCTGCTCGAGTCCCGCTTCGGCGCGGTCTGGGTGCAGGGCGAAATTTCAAATTATAAAAAGCACACGTCCGGCCACCAGTATTTCACTCTCAAAGACCAGCGCGCCGCCATTTCCTGCGTGATTTTTCGCGACACGATACCGCCCTTCCCCAGTCCGCTGACCGACGGGATGCAGGTCCAGGCTTTCGGGACCGTCACCGTCTTTGAAGCGCGCGGGCAGTACCAGCTCAACGTCCAAATCCTGCAGTCGCGCGGAGTCGGCCTGCTCCAGGCGAAATTCGAAGCGCTGAAGCGCAAACTCGAGGCGGAAGGCCTTTTCGAGCAGGCGCGCAAGCGGGGGTTGCCGAAATTTCCGCGACGCATCGGCATCGTCACCTCGGCCAGCGGAGCGGCCATCCAGGATATCCTGAACGTCCTGCAACGGCGCGCGCCCAACGTGGAGGTGTTGATCAGCCCGGTGCGGGTGCAGGGCGCGGGCGCGTCGCTCGAGATCGCGACCGCGATTCGCGAGCTGAGCGCGCCTAACGACGCCTGGAAAGCACTCGACGTCCTGGTCGTGGCCCGCGGCGGCGGGAGCATCGAGGATCTCTGGGAATTCAACGAGGAGATCGTGGCCCGGGCGATCTTTCACTCGCCGATCCCGGTCGTCTCCGCAGTCGGCCACGAAGTCGATTTCACGATCGCAGATTTTGTCGCCGACCTGCGCGCGCCGACCCCGAGCGCGGCGGCGGAGCTGATCGTCCCCGATGTGCGCGACCTCGAGCGGCGCCTGCGCGAGCTACAAAGCTGTCTCGGCAAATGCTGGCGCGATTTTCTCGCCCGCGCCCGCAGCCGATTAAGCGCGGCGTCGGAGAAAGCGTTGTTTCGCGAGTTGAGCGGCCGGCTGCGCGACGCGCAGCAGCAGCTCGATTTCGCGAAGGAATCGATCGTGCGCACGCTGGAGCGCCGCCGCACTCTCGAACGCACCCGCCTAACGAACGCACTGCTGGCGCTGAAGGCGCACAACCCCGCTCGCGAACTGGCCGCCCGGCGGCAGCGGCTGCAGGAAATTCGCCGCCGCCTCGGCGAACGCTCGAAACAGCGTTTAACCGAGGTGCGCGAGCGCTGGGATCGCGTGGCCGGGATGCTCCGCATCCTCGGCCCGCAGGCGACCCTCGAACGCGGCTACAGCATCACCTTGAACGCCAACGGCAAAGTGATCCGCCGAGTGGCAGAAGCCAAAACGCGGACGCAGGTCAAGACCCGCGTCCGCGATGGTGAATTTGAATCGACGGTTAGTTAACGATCTCCTCATTCCGGATTCAGCAGTCGGATTACGGTCGCCAAGCCAGTCAGTCGCTCGTGGCGAAAATGCTGGCTCTGGGCCGTCAGAAATGTCCGCTGTTTCACCATTGTCGGTCGGGTCGAGCTTCATAATCTGTCCACTCGCGTCGCAGAAGATAACGATCGCTTTCTTTGCCTTTCCACACGCCGCCTTGAGCCGTTTTGTCGGTCGAATATTGCCGGGCTCGTTGTGCTGTTAATGCCATCAGCCAAGCAAAGGGAAAGCGGGTTCGAAGTCTCCGTGAGACCGGACACATAAGCGTAAGTGTTTTCTCCCGGCCAGGAGTGTGTCCGGCGTAGTCACGCCCGATGGCGCTGGATCGATCTTGTTATCAGGACTCGTTGGGGGTCAATTTCGAGCCGGCAACCGAAAAAGATGTACTCACTCTGCAGGTAATTCGGAAACAGCCCCGAAAGGCCTGATTGGCGTGTGGCTAGATCTCCGGCGCTGTCCATAATCTGGATCAGCAGGTACCTCGGGAAAGTCCCGTTGTTGTCCCTGGCAAATAATTTCAACGCGAGACCGACTTGCTTGGCGTTGGAAAGATCCTTGGTCTGGTTCGCGCGTTCCGTAACTCCGTTAAAGACCGGCAGCGCAATGCTGGCCAAAATGGCAATGATTGTGATCACGACCAGGAGTTCGATGAGTGTGAAGGCTGAGTTGTTTTTTTTCATTTGCGGTGGTTGAACCGCCGAGACTGAGCGATTCGGCAAATACGGTCAATACGAAAGTTTAAAAGCCAGTTAACTGCTTAAGCTTCGCCGGGTTCCGTGCCCGCGAGCGCCGCGGGCGCCGCGGGGAGCGCTTCGCGCTTGAACGCGACAACCGCCAGCGGCGGCAAATTGATCACCAGCGAGTGCGTTCTTCCCTGCCACTCCACCGCGTCGGCCTCCATCCCTCCGAGGTTGCCGACGTTGCTTCCGCCGTAGGTTTCGCCATCGGTGTTGATGATCTCCCGGTAAAACCCCTCGCCCGGTACGCCCATCCGGTAATTGTAGCGCACGACTGGCGTGGCATTGACCGCAAAAACCAGCACTTCGCCTTCGCGCGACCGGCGCAGGAAGGCGACGACGCAGTTATCCGCGTCGTGGAAATCGATCCACTCGAAACTCTCGTGCGAGTCGTCCATGTCCCAAAGGGCGGGCTCATTGCGATAGACATGGTTCAGGTGCTGGACGAGGCGGCGCAGCCCGTCGTGTCTGCGGAAGGTTCATCAGGTCCCAATCGAGGCTTTGGTCGTGGTTCCACTCCCGGTATTGCCCAAACTCGCAGCCCATGAAGAGGAGTTTTTTGCCCGGGTGCGCAAACATCCAGGCGTAAAACATCCGCAGGTTGGCGAACTTCTGCCATTCGTCGCCCGGCATCTTGTTGATCATCGAACCCTTGCCGTGCACCACTTCGTCGTGGCTGAGGACGAGGACGAAATGCTCCTGGAAGGCATACATGATGGAGAAGGTCACGTTCCCCTGGTGGAAGCGGCGATAGATCGGATCGAGCGCCATGTAATGGAGGAAGTCGTGCATCCAGCCCATGTTCCATTTGAAGCCGAAACCGAGCCCGCCGAGATAGGTCGGCCGCGAGACGCCGGGCCAGGCGGTTGATTCCTCGGCGATCGTCATCGCCCCGGGAAAACTCTCGTAGCACCACTCGTTCGTCTGCTTCAGGAAATGGACGGCCTCGAGATTTTCGCGGCCACCGAACGCGTTCGGGATCCATTGCCCGGGCTCGCGCGAGTAGTCGAGATAGAGCATCGACGCGACCGCATCCACCCGCAGGCCGTCGATGTGATATTTGTCGAGCCAGAAGAGGGCATTGGCGGTGAGAAAATTGCGCACTTCGTTGCGGCCGAAGTTAAAAATCAGCGTGCCCCAGTCCTGGTGCTCGCCCTGCCGCGGGTCGGCGTGCTCGTAGAGATCGGTCCCGTCAAATTCCGCCAAACCGTGCGCATCTTTCGGGAAATGGGCCGGCACCCAATCCATGATCACGCCGACTCCGGCGCGATGACAGGCATCGATGAAATGCCGGAGCTCGTCGGGATTTCCGAAGCGGCTCGTCGGCGCATAATAGTTCGTGACCTGGTAACCCCACGAGCCTTCAAATGGATGCTCCGCGATCGGGAGCAGCTCGATGTGGGTAAAACCCATCTCGACAACATACGGGAGCAGCCTCTCGGCAAACTCGAGGTAGCTCAATGAGCGGTTCCCCTCCTCCAGCACTCGCTGCCAGGAACCGAGATGCACCTCGTAAATGCTGACCGCACTCTGGTGCCACTGCTTCTTTTCCCGCTCCGCCATCCAATCGCTGTCGCTCCATTGGTAGCGATCGAGGTCGTAAACCATCGAAGAAGTCTGCACCCCGTGCTGACTGAAATATCCAAACGGATCGCTCTTCAAAAGAAGCGCGCCGCTCGCGGCCTTGATCTCATACTTGTAGTGCGCGCCCTCCTTCACGCCGGGGACGAAAATTTCCCAGACGCCGCTCCCGAGCAGCTTGCGCATCGGGTGAACCCGGCCGTCCCAGAAATTGAAATCGCCGACGACGCTGACTCGGCTCGCGTTCGGCGCCCAAACCGCAAAATAGACCCCGCGCTCGCCACTGATTTCGCGCAGATGGGCGCCAAACTTTTCGTAAAGCTTCTTGTCATTCCCCTCTGCGAAAAGGTGGCGATCGACCTCGCCCATGATCGGCCCGTAGCTGTAGGGATCGCGCAGGAGCTGCTCCGAGCCGTCAAAACCGATCACCTTCACGCGATAGGCGAAATCGGCCGATTCGTTAGGCACAGTCGCCTGGTAAAGCCCCTCGATATGGAGCCGCTCGGCCGGGAAAATCTTCTCGGGGTCTTTCGCCGACACGATCTGAATTTCCTTCGCCTCCGGGCGAAAAACGCGCACGACCAGGTCATCGCCCGACTTATGCGGACCGAGGACCTTAAAAGGATCGGCGTGGGAAGCGTGGAGGAGGGCGGCGATCTCGTGGGGGTCGATGGGATGAATGGCAAATGAACTCATGTCTCGCCAAACAGACTATCGGTTGAGGTCGGCAATGCAATTAAGGGCGGCAAACTCGAGCGAAAACCTTTTTCGTTTTCAATAGCTCTCACCTCACCGATATTTCCCCGATGGATGACTCTGCTAACGATCCGGCCGAGGCCCTCTTGCGCACCTACAGCGCAGGCGGCGGGATCAATTACCTCGACGCTGCCGCCACCCTGCCCTCGCGCCCGGCGATCGATGCCGCCTGCGTCGAGTTACTCAGCCTTCTCTTTCCTGGTTTTCACGGCGAACCAGTCGTGCACCCCGGCGATCTGCCGGCGCTCACCCGCAGCCGCATCCGTTCCCTGCACGCCCGGCTTCATCCCGAGATGTGCAAAAGCCTCGCCCGCAAGGGCGGCAACGGCTCGGTCGAACCGGATGCGGACCGGATCCTGAGAAATTTCTTCGCCCAGCTCGCGAGCGTGCGCGAGATGCTCTGGACCGACATCGATGCCGCCTACGAAGGCGACCCGGCCTCGACCAGCTTCGAGGAAGTCATCCTCGCTTATCCCTCGCTCGAGGCGATCGCGATCCAGCGCCTGGCCCACATTCTCTATCAGGACAATCTCCCGCTCATCCCGCGCATGATGACGGAATGGGCCCACGGCCGCACCGGGATCGACATTCACCCGGGCGCGCAAATCGGGGACCACTTTTTCATCGATCACGGCACCGGCGTGGTTATCGGCGAGACCTGCGTCATCGGCTCGCATGTGAAGCTTTATCACGGGGTGACGTTAGGCGCGCGCAGCTTCCAGAAGGATGAAGAAGGCCACATCAAAAAAGGCGGCAAACGGCACCCCGACGTCGAGGATCACGTCACGATCTACCCCAACTCCACCGTCCTCGGTGGCGAGACCGTGATCGGCGCCCGGAGCACAATCGGCGGCAATGTTTTCCTCACCCAGAGCGTCCCGCCCGACTCGCTCGTGGCCTACGATGGGAAACCGTTTCAGGTCATGCATAAGAGGAACCGTCCGCCCGCTGAGTTGGATGCTTCGGTCGAGCGACGAGAGGGCGGACGGAATGACGAATGACGAATGACGAATGACGAATCAATTCCAAAGCCCGAATGACGAAAAGCCGTCACTTGCCGGCGGAATCACTCGCGCTGCACGCGGTCCCCGACCGATGACACCAGAGCGCGGCGCCGGCAGATCATTCGGGCTTGGTCATTGGTCATTCCTTCGTCATTCGTCATTTGGAATTAGTCATTTCCCCAAATGATCTATCTCGATTACAACGCCACCACTCCGCTCTGCGCGGCGGCCCGGGCGGCGATGCAGCCCTATTTCGAGGAAAAATTCGGCAATCCCTCGAGCGTCCACCGCGCCGGGCGCGAGACGCGGGCCGCGCTCGACGACGCGCGCGATCGCCTCGCGGCATTGTTAGGCGCGAAACCGCACGAGATCATCTTCACCAGCGGCGGGACGGAGGCGAACAACCTCGCCCTCCTCGGCCTCGCGCGCCATCTCGCGCCTAACGGAAAGCACCTGATCAGCAACCGCGCCGAACACCACGCCGTCTTGCACACCCTCGAGCATCTGGAAAGGCGCGAAGGTTTTGAAGTGACCTGGCTCGATCTTTCCCCGGAAGGGCTGATTGATCCCGACGCACTTGAGCGCGCCATCCGGCCCGAGACCGCGCTGGTCTCGATCATGACCGCGAATAACGAAACCGGCGTCATTCAGCCGATGGCGGAAATCGCCGCGCGCTGCCAGAAGCATGGCGTCCTCCTGCACAGCGACGTGGTGCAGTCGTTTGGCAAACTGCCGACCGATCTGACGAACATCGACGCGGCCAGCTTCGGAGCGCACAAATTCTACGGGCCGAAAGGCGTCGGGTTTCTTTATCTCCGTGCGGGTTTGCCGATCGATCGGATCCAGTTTGGCGGCTCGCACGAGAGCGAGCGCCGGCCCGGGACCGAAAACGTGCCGGCGATTGTCGGGATGGCGGCCGCGGCCGCGGAAATCCTCTCCGGTTTGCCTAACGAGCAGAAACGGGAAGAGGAATTGCGCGACGAGCTTTGGCGCGGACTCGCGCGCGTCTCTCCCGAGCTGCAACAGAACGCCGCGACCGCGCCGCGGCTCGCGAATACGCTCAACGTCAGCTTTCCCGGTTTCTCCTCCGAGACCCTCCTCATGGCGCTCGATCTCGAGGGTGTTTGCGCCTCGAGCGGCTCGGCCTGCATGGTCGGGTCCGTTGTTGCCTCGCACGTTTTGCTCGCGCTCGGTTTGCCCGCGGAACGCGCCGCCTCGGCCGTTCGCTTTTCGTTAGGCAAGGGCACGACCGCGACCGAGATCGACCACACCGTCGCCGCGGTGAAACGAATTCTGGAGCGGCGCAACTCCCGCGCGCGCTCCGAAACGGCGTCCCATGCTGTCGTTTAGCCAGCTCGAATTCATCCTTGCCTCTCCGCTGCCCACGCGCCCGCCCGGGCGCGATCCCGCGCTCGAGGAGCTCGCGCGCGAGCTTCTTCTTCAACAAGGCGCGCCCGACCTGGCCGGACGCGTCGTGGTCGAGTGGTCGAGCCGCCTGCGCACCGCCGCGGGCCGGGCCGAGTATCGCGTCTCGCGTGTCCTGCTGAATTGCCGTCTCTGCGCCCATGGCGAGGCCGAAGTCGATCGCACCCTGCGCCACGAGCTCGCGCATCTTCTCGCGCAATTTCGCGCCGGGCGCCGGCGGCTCGCGCCGCATGGAATCGAATGGCGCCGGGCCTGCGCCGACCTCGGGATCGCCGACGAAACGCGCTGTCACAATCTCCCCTTTCCCACGCGCAGGCTGGCGCGCCGATATTTGTATCTCTGCCCGCATTGCCGGCGCGAGTTTCCCCGCACCCGCCCGCTCCGCCGCACCTCCGCCTGCCTCGCCTGCTGCCGCGACTTCAACCGCGGGCGCTATGACCGGCGCTTCACGCTCCAACTCGTTAGGCGTTAGGCCGGAAGACTGATGATTCTCTGGCAAAAACACGTTTCCGAGGACTGGCTGGCGGCGAATGAGTTTTCGCTCCGGGAAATCGCCGGCCATGAACTGGCGGTCATTTCGCGTCCCGGCCAAAAACGCAGCCTTCTCCAGGTCCCCTGCCGCCGGCGCGACCTGGCGGAGAAGCTCGTGCGCAAATTCCGCGGAGCGACGGGTCCGCTGCCGAGCGATTTGGCGCAGTCGCAAAAACCTCACCCCCCGATCCGTGTCGGACGGCGTTTGCAGATCTTGAGCGAACTGGTCCTGGTCACCGGCGGGATTATACAACTCGTCATCCCCGCCGCCGGCGCCTTCGGCACCGGCGAACACGCGACTACCGCGATGTCACTCCGTCTGCTCGAAGAAACGGCACGCCCGCTCGCGCGCGGCTGGCATTTGCTCGATGCGGGAACAGGCACCGGCATTCTCGCCCTCGCGGCGCGCTTTCTCGGCGCCCGCGAGGTGCTCGGACTCGACAACGACCCGCGAGCAATCGCGCACGCGCGCCAGAACGCGCGACTCAATCACGTCGCCCGCGCCAAATTCCTCGTCGCAGATATCCTGGCTTGGAAACCAACTCGCCGCTACGACATCATCACCGCGAATCTCTTCAGCGAGCTGTTGATCGCCGCGTTGCCAAGGTTCCGGCGTGCGCTCCGCGCCCAAGGCCGCCTGATTATTTCCGGCATCCTGCGCGAGCAGGCCGAAGCCGTGGAGCACGCGCTGCGGCGACGCGGATTTACCGTCGGGGAAAAACGGCGCCGCGGGAAATGGGTGGCGTTGCTTTGCCGGGCGGCGGCGTCCGGGTAGCGCACGCGTCTCGCGTGCTGGTCGCGGTGTTCCACCGCGACGAACTTCCATCTGCGCGCAGAACATCGCCCCAGCGCCACATCGAAGGGAAAGTTCGCGACCGCGGGACGCCGTCGCCAGCACGCGAGACGCGTGCGCTACCCGGAAAGAGCGCTCCCGCGCAGCGCGCAAACCGCCTAACGACCGGCGCGCTCCCCCGCGTTTCGCAGAGCGAAACGTCTACATTCGCTCCAAAGTGCGGCCGGCGCCCGGCGCGGAAAACCTTCTTGAAGGCTCGTTAGCGGCAGCTACCTTCCTCGCGTCCGAGCGACTCCGATAGCCTGCAACCCCGCGGCTTCATCCGTCCAGCCGCTCGGGAATTCCTTATGCAGGCAGATCAACTTTCCTACGTCATCGTCACTCCCTACTCGATGCGCAAATCGCGCACCGGCGGGATCGTTTCGCGCCTCATCTCGCGCACCGGGCTCGACCTCGTCGGCGGCCGCATGTTTGCCCCGGGCGAGGAGCTCGTCCGGCGCTACACCGAGGGCATCGTCACCTCGAAAGGATCCCGGGCATCGCGCCACCCAGGAGCTGCTGCGCGATTACGTCCGGAAAAATTTTACCGGTGAGCGCGACGGACATAATCCGCGCGTCCTGCTCCTGGTTTTCCGCGGCCCGGATGCGATCGAGAAAATTCGCCGGGTCGTCGGGCACATCGTGCACGAGCGGACGAGCGGGGAGACGATTCGCGATACCTACGGCGATTACATCACGGATGAATTGGGCAGGGTGACCTACTTCGAGCCGGCGGTGATTGCCTCGCTCGACGAGGAATCGGTCGAGGAAAACCTCAAGCTCTGGGCGGAATTTTCCGACAGCGACGGCGGCATCCTGGATGATGTCATTACTTATCCGGCCGGCGCAAAAGTGGAGAAATCGCTCGTGCTGATCAAGCCGGACAATTTCAAATTTCCCAACATCCGTCCCGGCGGCGTGATCGAGGTTTTCTCGCGCACCGGGCTCTACATTATCGGCTTCAAAGTTCACCGCATGAGCGTGGGCCAGGCCGAGACGTTTTACGGCCCTGTCCTCGACGTGCTCGAAGATAAACTCGGCGCGAGCAAAGGCCGCGAAGCCTGGGAAGACATTGTCGAATTCATGTCCGGCGGCCGCCCGAGCGCGACGGCCGACGATCAACGCCACGCCCCCGGCACCGAGAAATGCATCGCGATCGTCTATCAGGGCGAAGATGCCGTCCGCAAAATCCGCGACGTCCTCGGGCCGACCGATCCGAGCAAGGCGCCTCCGGGTTCCATTCGGCGCGAGTTTGGCCAGACCATCATGGTCAACGCCGCCCACGCTTCCGATTCGGCCGAGAACGCAAAACGCGAGATGGAAATCGTGCAGGTGAAAGAGAACAACCTGAAACCTTTAATTGAAAACTTCTACGCTCGCCCATAGCTTGCGCTCCCCTTTTTTTGAAACTTTAAGATGAACACTTTGGCCATGGATATTTCTACCCGCGCTTCTCAACTGACTCCTTCCCTTACCCTCTCGATTGATAGCAAAGCGAAGGCGATGAAGGCTGAAGGCATCGACATCTGCGGCTTCGGCGCCGGCGAACCCGACTTCGATACGCCCGAGCACATCAAGGCCGCGGCCATCGCCGCGCTCGAGGGTGGATTCACGAAATATACGCCCAGTTCTGGTCTCCCGGAATTGCGCCAGGCCATCTCCGATAAGCTCGCGGCCGACAACGGCCTCGAGTATCGCCCGAGCCAGATCATCGTCAGCAACGGGGCCAAACATTCCTGTTACAACGCCATCCTCGCGACTTGCGAACCGGGCGACGAAGTCATCATCCCCTCGCCTTATTGGGTGAGCTATCCCGACATGGTGAAGCTCGCCGGAGCCGAGCCCGTCATCGTGCAAACGAACGAGCGCAACGGCTGGAAAATGACGGCCGAGGAATTTGAAAACGCGATGACTCCGCGGACCAAGATGGTGATCATGAACAGCCCGGGCAACCCGACCGGTGCGGTCTATAGCCGGGAAGAATTGGAAGCGATCGTCGAGGTCGCGGCCGAGGAAGACATCTACATCTTGTCGGACGAGATCTACGAGAAGCTCATCTATGACGACGTGAAACACGTCAGCATCGCCTCGCTCTCGAAAGCAGCCTACGACCTCACGATCACGGTCAACGGTTTCAGCAAATCCTACGCGATGACCGGCTGGCGTCTCGGTTACATGGCGGCGCCGGAAGCGATCGCGAAGGCGGTCGACTCGATCCAGAGCCACAGCACTTCGAACCCGTGCTCCTTCGCCCAAAAAGGCGCGATCGCCGCGCTCAAGGGCGATCAGCAGCCGCTCTCCGACATGCACGACGAGTTCGATATGCGGCGTAACTACATGTATGACCGCATCTCGAAAATCGCGAACATCACCGCGGTTAAACCGCAGGGCGCGTTCTACGTTTTGGTTAACATCAGCCAGCTTGGGCTGACCTCGCAGAATTTCGCCGATCGCCTCCTGAGCAAAGCCAACGTCGCGGTTATTCCGGGCGCGGCTTTCGGCGACGATCGCACCATCCGCTTGAGCTACGCCACGAGCATCGACGTGATCAAGAAGGGGCTCGACCGGTTCCAGGATTTCTGCCGCACCTTGTAGACGCTTCGCTCTGCGAAGCGCGGGCCCGGGCGCGATATGGAAGATGAGCTCTGTCCCGCGCGTCCCAGAGGGACGCGTCTACAATGACCGGCTCGCTCGCCCTCATCCTCCACGCCCATCTGCCTTTCGTTAGGCACCCGGAACACGAGAATTTCCTCGAGGAAGACTGGCTCTTCGAGGCGATCACGGAGACCTATCTTCCGCTCCTGCGCATGATGCGGCGGCTGGTCGACGACGACGTCGATTTTCGGCTCACGCTCACGCTCACGCCCACCCTCTGCGCGATGTTGCGCGACGAGCTCCTGCAGGAGCGCTATCTCCGTCACCTCGAACGCCTGATCGGGCTGAGCGAACAGGAGATCGAGCGCAACCGCAACGAGCCGCAGCTCGCCGCGCTGTCCCGGTTTTACGAGAAACTTTTTCACTGAGGCGCGCGAATTTTTCGTCGAAACGCTGCACCGCGACATCGTTAGGGCATTTCGCGAGCTGCAGGATGCCGGCTGCCTCGAAATCATCGCCAGCGCCGCCACCCATGCTTTCCTTCCGCTCCTGCAGGATTTCCCCGAGGCGCAACGCGCACAGATCCGGATCGGCTGCGACAGCTATCGCGAGATGTTTGGCCGCGAACCGCGCGGTTTTTGGCTGCCGGAATGCGGCTACTGCGATGGTCTCGATCTGCTTCTCCAGGAAGCGAACGTGCGCTGGAGCGTCCTCGACACGCATGGCCTCCTCTTCGCTCAGCCGCGGCCGGTGCGCGCAATTTATGCGCCTTGTTACACGTCGGCGGGTCCGGCGATGTTCGCTCGCGATCGGGAATCGAACCGCGAAGTCTGGAGCGCCGAATGCGGTTACCCGGGCGACCCGGTTTACCGCGATTTTTATCGCGACGCGGGTTTCGACCGCTCCGAGGAAGAGCTTCGGGCGTTCCTGCATCCGCCCGGGGTGCGGAAATTTACCGGGCTCAAATATCATCGGGTCACCGGCCGGACTAACGAGAAGGAACTCTACAACCCGGACTGGGCGCTGGCGGCGGCCGACGAACACGCCGACGATTTTTTCACGAAACGCCAGGCCCGCTGCCGCAAACTGCGCGCGCTCGGCCTCGAGCCGCTCATCGTGAGTCCATTCGACGCCGAGCTTTTCGGCCACTGGTGGTTTGAGGGGCCGCGTTTTCTCGAAAGCCTTTTGCGGCGCGCAGGGCGCGAACGGGAAGATATTCAACTCACGACGCCAACAGAATTTCTCGCCGCCCATCCCTCACAACAAATCGTTAGGCCAAACCCGTCGAGCTGGGGCGAGGACGGTTTCAACAGCGTCTGGTTGGACGAGGAGGCGGCCTGGATTTATCCGCCACTGTACGCTGCCACCCGGCGCATGACGGAAGTCGCCCGGCGTCACTGCGAAACGAGCGATCCGGTGATCGAGCGCGCGCTCCGGCAAACCGCACGCGAACTTCTCCTCGCGCAATCGAGCGACTGGGCCTTCCTCCTCAAAACCAAAAGCGCGCCCGACTACGCCCGGCAGCGGACGGAGGACCACCTCTCCCGCTTCCGACGTCTCGCCGAATATCTCGAATCCGGCCGTAGCGACGGCGAATTTCTTGGCCAATGCGAAGAGCGCACCAACCTTTTCCCCGATCTAAACTGGCGATATTATTGCTAGCGAGCCTGCGTCCTGGCCCCCTCTTCCGTGTCATTCTGAGCCGCCGCAGGACGGCCGAAGAATCTCTAACTATTTTCCGGTCAGTCGAGAGATGGTTTCTTTGCCCGGTTGGAACCTGAAAACAGCCAGTGATCCTTCGGCCGTCCAGCGGCGGCTCAGGATGACAGGGAAGAGGGGTCGCGCCAGATCTCGCGCTCGTTGGCTTCACTTTAGCGTTTGATCCGTCCGCATCGAATCTTTCAAACGCGAGAGGACCGGGGCCGCGCCTCCAATTGCTGGTTCAGCGTGCACTCTTTCCGGGGAGCGCACGCGCTTGATCGCCAGTTTACCCGACTTGCCAGATTTCTTGTGGCCGGGATGGGCGATCCCGGCTACAGCTTCGCTCATCGCATGCGTCTCGCCGTTCTCTTCTGTTCCATCCTCGCATTGACCGGACTGCAGGCGCAGGAATCACCCGACCCGACACTCCCGCCAACGCCGTCGCCCTCGCCGACCGCGGCGCCGCGCAATGTTCCGCTGCGCTTCGCCCTGCCGCCGCTGGACGGGACGATCAGCCTCGGGATTTACGATGCGACCGGCCAGCTGGTTTGCATCCTCCACCGGGAAGACACCGTCTCAGATTTCACCGCCGGTCATGACGCGCTCGAGACGGAGTGGGATGGGACCGATGACCAGGGCCATCCCTTGCCTAACGGAAAGTACAGGGCGCGCGGCTTTGTCGTCGGGGAACTCAAAGTCGAAGGAATCAGTTATTTCTTCAACGATTGGGTAACGGATGAAAATTCGCCGCACCTCCTGCGTTTCACCCAGCTCTGGATGAAAGAGGGCGAACTGCTGGCGGAGGCGGAACTGGCCGGCGGACGGAAGGCGACTTTCATTTGCGATCGGACGACCGGTGCGATCCGGGCCGAGACCAGCCCGGTTTCCGGCGAGCACTGCCCGCAGCTCGCGACGCTGCCGAACGCGGTTGATTGTGCCAAAGGCAAGGATGGCACGCTTTGGCTGATCGATTCCAGCGAACCGGGCGGCCTGCGCCACGTCCGGCAGATCGCGCCGAACCAGGAGGTCCTGCGGCGGCTCGAATATCTCCCGGGGGATCCGCAGCCCCAGCACCTCGAGGCGTCGACCACCGGGGAGGAAATCTTTCTCCTCGAACGCAACGATCTCGTCGAACGATTTCGCGGCCTGACCCTCCTCCGCACGACGGACGACGCCGAAGGCGCCGTTTCCGATTGGAAGAATCTCTTCGATAGAAAAATCATCGCGCACCAGAACTTCGCGCTCGAAGACAACAAACCGGTGGCGGCCCCGAGCGCGGCACCAACTCAGCCGGAAAAGTTTGCGCAAACGTTGCGACCCGATCCGTTGCGGCACGATGAGCCGGGCAAAGTCGAATTGGCGGTCGGGTTTGACGTCGATGGCAGTTATCTCCGGACGGCCGATGGCCTCCCCCTCCGCACGATCAGCGACACGCCCAATCTCACGCGCGCCCTGCTCGCCCGGCCTAACGACGATGCGCTCGATGTCTTCCAGGACGATGGCGCGGTGGTGGAGCAATTCCGCGTTTCGAATCTCGCGCAAATGATTGCTTTTGATTGCGGCGATTTCGAGTTGAAATAGGACGATGCCCCGCGACATCGTCTACTTCGATCTCGAAACTCAGCGCACGGCCAACGACGCCGGCGGCTGGGATCGCAAAGGCAACATGCAGATGTCGATCGGTGTCACCTACAGCACGCGGACGGAGCGCTACGAAATTTTTCACGAACCGCGCGTGCACGAACTGATCGAGCGCCTGCGCCAGGCTGATCTCGTCGTCGGATTTAACGTCATCAACTTCGATTATCACGTCCTGATGGGTTACACCGTGCTCGATCTCGCGCACGAGCTGCCGACGGCCGATCTCATGGTCGACATGGAAGCAAAACTGGGCCATCGCCTCGGGCTCGACGCGATCGCGCAGGCAACGTTAGGCGTGCGCAAGACGGCGATGAGCCTCGACGCCATCCGCTGGTGGCGGGAGGGGCGCATCCTCGAGATCGCGGAGTATTGCTGCTTCGATGTGAAAGTGACGCGGCTCGTGCATGAGCACGGTTGCCGGCACAAGGAGCTGTTCTTTCACGATCGCTTCGCCCGCAAACAGCGGGTCGAGGTCGACTGGGAACACCTGCTGTAGCCGGGGGCGTCGACCCCGGCCGGTGCGGCAGCTTGGAATCGAGGGCCGCGGTCACCGCCCCCGGCTACAATGCCTAACGAATCTCGACTTCGATCGGCAGGCAGTGATTAATCTCGTAGCTGCCCCGATCAGGATCGCGCTCCATCGGCTGGGTGCGGCCGCGCGAATCGGTTGCGCGCGCGAGCAGAATGCGCCGGCCCGGCGTGGAAGGCACCGTCCAGTCATACTCCCAGAGCTGCCAGCTGTTGCGCGCCTTCTCTGTGCCTAACGAGGCCATTTCCCAGGAAGTTCCCCCGTCCGTGCTCAGCTCGACTTTCACGATCTCGGCCTCGGCCGTCCAGGCCGCGCCCGCCACTTTGTAGTTCGTTCCCGCCCGGATGACTTCGTTAATCCCCGGCCGGGCGATGGACGACTTGACCTGCATCTCGGTGATCGGAACCAGATGCACGCCGGCATCGTCGCGCTGCCAAAAGGCGTAATCGACCGTCTGATAATAGCCGTTGAAGGCACGCTCGCTCACGATGATGCGCTGGAGCCATTTCACCGCGGCCATGCCATACCAGCCCGGGACGATCGCCCGCAGCGGGAAACCATGGGCCGGTGTGAGCGGCTCGCCATTCATCTCGTAGGCGAGGAGAACGCCCTCGAGCGCCTTGCGCATCGGCACGCTGCGCGCGTAATGAATCTCCGCCGCCGGCTTCGGCGGATCGGCGATCTTGCCCTTGTCCGCGCCTTCCAGGATGACCTCGAGCGCGCCTTCCTTCAGCCCGGCCGCGCGCAGGATTTCGCCTAACGACACCCCAGTCCACTCCGCGTTCCCGACCGCTCCCAGCCCCCATTGCGCGCCCTTCACTTTGGGGACGAGAAAGACCCGGCCGTTGCCGGCACATTCCAGGGTGGCGGGAATGGTCGTCGCGGGAAGCTGGCGCAGCTCTTCCAGGCTCCATTCGCGTGCTTCCCGCACCGCTCCCTCGAGCCGCAGCCGCCAGGTCGCGAGATCGGTCTCCGGCACGGGAAAATGCGAGCGGATGTAAAACTGCTCGTTAGGGGTGAGAAAGCCCGCGAGCTCGGCGAAGGGCATTTCCAGGTTGGCCGGTTCTTTTTCGCGAATGATCATATTTCTCCCAGCCTAGCCCGGGCAGTTTTCGGAAACCCAGCGCAAATATTCCGGCAAACCCTGCGCGATCGGCAGAGCAATGATCTCCGGGACGTCGTAGGGATGAAGCTGGCGCAGCGACGTCTCCAGCGCCTCGTAACGGCTGGCCGTCGTCTTGAAAAAGGCCAGCGTCTCGTTCCCGGTTTCCACCTTTCCCTCCCACCAGTAAATCGATTCCACCGGCGGAAGCAGATTGGCGCAGGCGGCACATTTTTTCTCGACCAGCTCGCGGGCGATGCGGCGGGCCGTGGCCGCGTCCGGGAAAGTACTGAGGACGAGAAGTGCTTCGTCCGCCATGATCTCGTTAGGCAAGTGCGACTGCGGCGTGGCGGCAAATCCAGCCGCCCGCTACGACCACGTCGCCATCGTAACAGACCGCAGCCTGCCCGGGCGTGATGGCTTTTTGGGGCTCGTCTAACCGGACCAGCGCGCGCTCGCGGTCGATCGGCAGGAGGGTGGCTGCGGCGCCGGGATGGCTGTAGCGAATTTTCACCGTCACCGCGAGCGGCTCGTCGCTCGCTTCACGGCTGCTCCAATTCACGCGATCGATTTCAAATTCCTCGACCAGCAGATCCTCCGCGTCGCCCACGATGACGCGGTTGGTCGCGGCGTCGATATCGACCACGTAGAGCGGCTTGGGCGAACCGCCGGGTAAGCCTTTGCGCTGCCCGATGGTAAACATTTCGATCCCTTCGTGCTCGGCGAGGAAGTTGCCGGAAAGATCGTAAATCCCGCCGCGATGAAATTCGTTTTCGCCGAGATGACCACGGAGGAAGGCCTTGTAGTCGTTCCCCGGGACGAAACAGATCTCCTGGCTGTCGACCTTGTCCGCAACTTTCAAGCCTAACGATCGCGCGATCTCGCGGATTTCCGGCTTGGCCATCGCGCCCAGGGGCGTGAGGGCGTGACGGAGCTGCGGCTGGCGCAGACTGAAAAGAAAATACGACTGGTCTTTGCGCGGATCGGCGCCTTTGCGCAGGACGGCGCGATCGGCGTGATGCTCGATGATGGCGTAATGCCCGGTCGCGATGTAATCGCAGTCGAGCGCGCGCGCTTTTTCCCAGAGGCTGCCGAACTTGAGCTTCTCGTTGCACATCACGCAGGGATTCGGGGTCCGCCCGGCCTGGTATTCGCTCGAAAAATAATCGATCACGACGCGCTCGAACTGGTCCGCCTCGTCGACCACGTAATGCGGAATGGCTAACGAGTGCGCAACCCCGCGCGCGTCCGCGATCGCCTGCGGGCCGCAGCATTTGTCTTCCGCCCGCGAGATGCAGTCCTGCGGCCAGACTTTCATCGTCACGCCGACGACGTCGTAGCCCTGCTCGCGGAGGAGATAACCCGCGACGCTGGAATCGACCCCGCCGCTCATGCCGAGCAGGACGCGCTGTTTGGTTCCGTTCATCGAGCGCGTAAAGTCGGCGCGATCGAGGAGCGGGTCAATCTGTAGACGCTTCCCTCTGGGGAGCGCGAGAGTTGCTCCCGCGGCGGAACGCCCGCCCGCGCTTCGCAGAGCGAAGCGTCTACAGTGCGCACGGCCGCGCCCGGACGCTGACGAACGGACTCTCGCGCAAGGTGAAACGCCACGGGAAATCCTTCGCCCGGCTGATTCCAATGCGGGGATCGGCGACCACTTCGATGTTGTCGTTAGGCCGAGCGCGAAAGCAATGCGCGGGATCCGAGCAGAGATCGATCTCGTGATGACGCTTATTGACATCGAGCGCCTGAGTCAGCTTGCCCGGTCCGGAGCAAAGCCGTTTCACTTCTTCCACTCCGCGCCGCTTCCGCATCAGCGCGAGACCGCGCCGCGGCTCGATCGCGCGAATGAGAATGAGACCGTCGCGCGGGCCGCCCTTGACGAGGACGTTGAGCATCCAGTGGACGCCGTAGTTGAAATAGATGTAAGCCGCACCCGCCTTGTTCCGCTCCACAAATGCGCGCGTGCTCGGCCGCATGAAAGTATGGCAGGCCTCGTCGCCTTTCACGAGATAGGCCTCGGTCTCGACCACAATGCCGCCGCATTTTCCCCAGACCAGCTCGGTTCCGATGAGGTTCTCGGCGCACTGCAGAGGGTCGGTCTGAAAGAAAGAATCGGGCAACATGCCCGGGAAAATAGCAGCTTCCGTTACGGAGAGTAGCCGCCCCAGCGCAATGTCCGCTGGATCACGACGTACTCCGTCATTTCGAAATGGCAGTCGACCGGTTTCCCGTCGCGAAAACCGGGAATAAACTGAGCGCTCGAGAATGTTTTGCTGACCGCCACGCCGAAATTGAAACCGGCCGGGTCCTCCGAAATGACCCGGGATGAGAGCAGCTTTCCTTTTGCATCGACATGCAGTGAAAGAACGACCGCACCGCTCTTGCCCAGCCGCCGGGCGGGTTCGAGCAACTTGTCCTTCGCATCCCAGGTCGTCGAACCAAGGATCAGCTGCGGCGCGATAAAATCGCTCAGCCGGGCCAGCTCGGTCGGATCCTGGTTGGCCAAAATGCGAACATGCGGCTGGCTCTTGGCGAAGAACATGACGGTTCCGCGAAAAAAAACACGGGCCGGTTTCCCTTGCGCGATGGCCGGGATGAAGCGCGCCCGTTGCAAGGCGCGCAAGATTTCTTTCTGCAGCGCTTTCGAGCCCGGGGTGGCGCGATAAACGACCCCAAGATCGGCCTTGATCCGCTGCGCAAAGACTGGCTGCTCAAACATGACGACCGCATCGCCCTGCCCTTCGCGCAACAGCTTGGCGGTGTCGATCAGGTTGACGAGAGCTTCGGGACCATTGCCGACAAGAGCGGGACGAAATTCCGCCGACGCGGCGGCCGCGGAAGGCGGCGCTCCGCCTAACGAGCAGGCGAACAGGGCCGCGATCGCAAAAAAATGAAGCCAGTCCCTTTTCATCGCCGGTAGCGGAAGCCGCGGACCGCCCAATCGCGTTCAAAGGTGCAATCGACCGGTTTGCCGTCACGAAAGGCGGGAATGAATTTGGCGGGCGCATAATAGATGAGGGCGGCGGCGCCGATGTTCAGTTTCGCCGGCTCCTCCCGCACCACCCGCAGATCGCGCATCTTCCCGGTGGAATCGACCGTGATCGAGACGGTGGCGTGGCCGACCCGGGAGTGTTTCCGAACCACTTCGAGGAGGGGTTTGGCTTTGTCCCAATCGCTTGAACCAAGTCGCATTTGCGGTTCGATCAGATCGCTTTCCTGCGCGAGCGCGTTCGGAATTTGATTGGCGAAGACGCGCAGATAGGGGCGCCCACCGCGAACTGCAAAAACGACGGTGCCGTGAAAGTCGACCGCGACCGGTTTGCCATCGACCAGGGCCGGGACAAAAACCGCCTGGCGCAGCTTTTTCGTGATCTCCTCTTTGAGAACCTGCGATCCCGGCGCGGCATGACACCAGATCCATCGGACCGAACCGGCGGGATCATCTTCGATCGAGACGTCAAACATGACGACACCGTCGCCCTGCCCTTTGGCGAGCAATTTCTGAGTGTCGATCAGGTTCACGAGCGACTTGGGGCCGTTGCCGACGAGCGCGGGGCGAAAACTGGTTGCAGCCTCGGCGGAAGCCCGTGGAGCCGGCAAAAAAAAGGTCCCGAGAAGGACCAGGACGAGAAAGCCGGGGGCCGGGCGCGAAATCATCGAGGCAAAGTGAAAACAGATTCGTTGGGTGACGTCAAGCGACCGATTGGGCGACGGGCTGGAGCGTCGGAGCCACGATCTGGTGGCGACGGAAGTAATCGATCAATGCCTCGCGCGTTTGGACTGGGTGAAATGTGCAGTTCGACTCCGGCCGCTCCAGGATCGAGCGCAGCTTCATGAAACGATGCCCGGCACTGCGCGAATCGAAAGTGTTGAAGGCAATCCGGTAGCGGCGGGCCGGATCGAGCGGGCGGCCGTCCGCGGCGCGCAGATTCGTCACGCGCGCTTCCTGCGCCTGCCCAGCCACGGACATGGCGAACCCGGCCAGGCTGCGGCGTTCCCGGCCCTGGAAGACTTCTT
Organism: uncultured Verrucomicrobiae bacterium; assembly: GCA_963768965.1. Classification (GTDB taxonomy): domain Bacteria; phylum Verrucomicrobiota; class Verrucomicrobiia; order Chthoniobacterales; family UBA10450; genus Palsa-1392. The sequence continues at coordinate 47,208 of CAVYJY010000003.1, forward strand.
CCATGATCACCCTTAGCTCGAGCGGAGTCAGATCGCCGGTCACGAGATAGTTTTCATAAGGCAAAACCTCCCAGAGATCGCCGATGGTTTTGCGGCCCTTTTTGAGAGCGCGGTCGTCGAAGAGCCCGTGGAAAACTCCGTCGACCCTGAGTCCGCGGCCGGCCAGCGTTTCGGTGACGGCGGCGGCGATCAGCCGTTCCACCGCGCTCGGCTCGCCGGGCTCGGAGCGCGCGCTCAGGGTTTCGCTGAGCTCGCCGACCGGCTCGGCCATGACCTCGGCAGCGCGGTCGAGCCGTGGCTGGGTTCGACTCAAAATGACGGGGTCGAGCGGGAAGCGATAGTCCATCAACTCGGTCCGCGCTTCCCGGTGGACCAGTTTTTTGGAATTGCGATCGAAGACGAGATCGACCCGCCCGAGATGAATCCCAAAATGATCGGCCTGGGTGAGAAGCACCCCATTCGTTAGGCGACGGGGAATGTTCTGGTGGGTGTGACCGGCGACAAGCACAGCCGTTTCGGGAAATTCGGCGGTGAGCGCCATCACGCAATTGGCGAAGTCATCGCCGCCGGTCCGCTCTTTCAAGCCCATGTGCCCGGCGAGAACGATGGCATCGGCCCCCGCCGCCCGGGCCTGCCGGAGGGCCCGGCGCGCCGCCTCGACCGGGTGCGGGAACTCGATCCCTGCCAGGAACCTGGGCAGAAACCAATAAGGCATCCCCGGTGTCGTTAGGCCGACGACCGCGATCCTAATCCCGGCGAATTCCCTGAGAAGGAAGGACTGAATTTTCGCGAAGGGATGGCGCGCATCGCGGAAGTGACCGGGCAGGGTTCCCTCGAGGAGCGTGTTCGCCGCCAGCACCGGCATGCGCGATCGGGCGAGCGCGCAGAGAAAAGGGTCGATCCCCCAGTCGAACTCGTGGTTCCCGATGACCCAGGCGTCGTAGTGCAGGAGGTTGAAGAGATCGATCATCGAGCGGCCCTCGTCGCTGAGCGCAAATTGTGTCCCTTGGTAGACGTCGCCGAGATCGAGGAGGAGCGAGTGCGGGTTCTCGTTGCGCCAACGGCGAATCTGGGTGGCGCAGCGGGCCAGGCCGCCGAGATCCGGGCGGCCGTCGTAGTCGCTCGTGGGCAGGATGTGACCGTGCAAATCGGTCGTGTGCAGGATGGAGATGGTAACTAAATCCTGCGCCGGGACACTCGCCGCGCGGCTCCAGGAAGGCAGCGCGCTCGCCAGCGTCGCACCGGCGAGGAGGCGGAGAAATTCACGACGATCGGGAGGATAAACCTTCACGGCGAACTCGGGCGCGATTTTGACGAGGCCGCCGCGCGGGCACAATCTTTATTCCATGAACCTCGAAGGCTTGGATCACGTCGCGATCTCGGTGAGCGACATGGAGCGCTCGGTGCAGTGGTACGTCGAAGTCCTGGGTCTCGAGCGCCAGCACACGGATGTCTGGGACGGTGTGCCGCAGTTTGTCGGAAAAGGCGCGACCGGGATTGCGATTTTCCCGGCGCGCGATGCGGGCGATGGTCCGGACAGGCCCTCGCGCGTCGGCCTGCGCCATTTTGCGCTGCGAGCGGATCGGGCAAATTTCCTCCGCGCGCAGGAGGAGTTGAAGGCGCGCGGGATCGATTTCGAATTCGAAGACCACGAGATCGCGCACTCGATTTATTTTCGCGATCCGGACGGCTTCGCCCTCGAAATCACGACCTACGAACTGGAGCCGTGAGAAAGCGGGCGGTAATCTCTCAGGACCTCCCCATTTCCCGACGAACCGCCGCCAAGGAAAACACGGCGGGATACTCCGGGACCCCGCTCTGGAAAAAACTCGGGTATCGCGACGGCACGTTATCGTACGTTGCAGGAGCGCCGGAGGATTACGTTCAGATGCTGCAACTGCCCTCTGACATTCAGGTGCGCTGGTTATCGCGCGTGGTCCGCGGAATCGACTTTGTGCATTTTTTCACCGCCTCGAAGTCGGCCTTGCGGAAAAACCTCTCGTTTCTCCGCCGGAAAATCGCGCCTGGCGGAGTCGTCTGGATTTCCTGGCCGAAGAAAAGTTCCGGGGTCGAAACCGACATCACTGAGGACGTGGTTCGGGAAGTCGCATTGCCGCTCGGATTTGTCGATATCAAGGTCTGCTCGGTGAATGAAACCTGGTCCGGCTTGAAGCTGATGATCCGAAAAGGGCTGCGCTAGGGAGTGGACGGCGGGCTCGGGCGAGAAATGGCCGCCCGGCGTTTGCATGCAGCCGACGACCGGTTGATAGCTAGCGCTCATGAAACCGGCCCTGATTATTTCCCTCGCGCTCTGCATTTTCGCAGGGCGAACAGACGCGGGTTGGTTCTCACGCAGCACCCCGACCCCGACTCCGATCCCGGTGCGTCGGGCTCTCCCGGCGCCCACCCCAACGCCGGTGCCGACTCCGAAGCCGCCTCCGCGCGAACTGGTGGCGCTGCCGATTTACGACGAAGCGACGAGCGTGCGGCTGCAGATTTTTCTCGATAACCACTCCTTTGGTCCGGGAAAAATCGACGGCAAGATGGGCGAATTTTTCGGCAAGGCGCTGGTCGCTTACAAGAAGGCGAACGGGCTGCCGCCGACCGGCGCGGTCGATGCGGAGTTGCTCGCGCAGGTGCCCGAACCCTACACGACCTACACCATCCGGCCGGAGGACGAGAACTTCGTCGGCGCAGTCGCGTCGAAGCCCTCGGAGCAGGCGAAATTAAAGGCGATGAAATACGGCTCGCTCCTGGAGTTTGTGGCCGAGCGCTTTCACGCCGCGGAGGATTTTTTGTCCAGGATCAACCCGGGGATGGATCTCGAGAAGCTGCAGGTGGGCGACGTGGTGCGTGTGCCTAACGTTCAGCCTTTCGAGGTGGAAAAACTCTCGGAAAAATTCGTCCCGAAGAATCCGCTCTTCGCCGCCCGGCAAGTCTTCATCGACACCCGCGAGAATTTTCTCGAAGTGCGCGAGGGCGACAAGCTAATCGCGGAATTTCCGATCACTCCCGGCTCGAAGTCGCTGCCGGCGCCAAAAGGCGTCTGGAAAATTCTCGGCATCGCGACTCTGCCCTGGTTTCGGCACGACGAAGGCGTGCTCAATCACGGGGTGCGGACGAGCGATTTCCACAACATCCCGCCCGGGCCTAACAATCCCGTCGGGATTCTCTGGTGCGGGCTGAACAAGCCGGGCATCGGCATTCACGGGACAAACAACCCGGAAACGATCGGGCGGGCCGGCAGCCACGGCTGCATCCGCACCGCAAACTGGGATGCCGCGCGGCTGAAGGACATGATCAGCCCCGGGACGGTCGTGACGATTTTCTAAGAAAAATTCGCTGGGCGAACGTGGGGTGGCGGCTCAAGATGCGAAGCCGCACGCGATGAAAAGCGATGGGAGGAATAGGAAGGATGGGAGCGATGGGAAACCTGCTTCCCATTCCTCCCATAAGTCCCATTCCTCCCAGCAAGAGTCACGCGTTCTCCCTCCGCGAGGCGATTACCGCACCCTTCTCTCCTTCCACAAAGCGGAGCTGGTTTACGACCTTACCTTCCGGAGCGCGCCGATTGGACTCACCAACGTCGCTCGCGCCAGCCTCGAGGAATTGCTCGACGACTACGTAGACTACCTGCGCGCCCGCGATCATCCGATCTGGGAAAAAGATTCCCAGGAAGCACGCTACGTGCGTCGCCTCGGCCGCAAAACCCCCGCCAGCTACGAAGACTACCGCGACTTCATGGAAACCCGTCCGCCGGCGGTGATGGCCAACATTGCGATCTGCCTCATTCATCAGGCCAACTACCTGATCGACAAGCAACTGCTGCGACTGGAAAGAGATTTTGTCGAGCAAGGCGGCCTGCGCGAGCGGATGACGCGCGCCCGCCTGAAGTATCGCGATCGCCATCGCAAATCATAAGTCCCATTCCTCCCCGAAAATCGCATTCCTCCCGAAATATTCCGCGCCGATTCTCCAACTCGCGCGTCTAGGCTTTAGATCGACCGATGGATTCCACCGAACACGACACTTTTCGAGCGGCCATTCACGGCGATCGCGACGCTTTCGAGATGATCATCCGCAGCCAAAGCCGCGCTCTTTTCGCCATCGCCTACGGCATTCTGCAAAACCGCGAGGAAGCCGAAGACGTGGTGCAGGATACGCTCGTCAAAGCCTGGAAAACGCGCTGGCGGGTGCGCGATCCGGAGAAATTCCCGGCCTGGCTCGGGACGATCGCGCGGCACCGAGCTCACGATGTCGCTCGCCGGCGGCGCAGCGTCCCTTTCCCGACCGAAACCGAGGAGCCGATCGACAACCAATTTGAGAAAGCAGCGCAGGCTTCGAAAGAAAAAGCGATGAGCGAGCAGGTGCGGGCCGCCCTCGCCACCCTGCCCGAGCTGCACCGCGCCGCGCTTACGCTGCGCTATTTCGAAGCGATGGATTACGCCGCGATCGAACGCACCCTTGGCCTGAGCAACGGCGCGCTCCGCGGCATTCTCGGCCGCGCCATGGAAACACTGCGCCAGCGCCTCCGGCCGGCCCTGGCCACCCTGGAGTAACGACATGCCTAACGACATTCACGACGAGATCGAGAGCTGGCTCGCGGCCGACATTCACGACCAGCTCGCCCCCGAAGAACGCGCCGCCTTCCAGCAACACCTGGCGAGCTGCGCCGCCTGCCGCGCTTTACAACAAGAGGAAAAGCAAATGCATCAACTACTCGAAAAAACACTCGCTACCGAAAGCGCCGACCCGGCCTTTGAACAAAGGATGCTGAGCCGATTCCGCGACAAGGTCCCCGAGCCTAACGGCGGGTTGATTTCATTCTTCACCGGCCTCATGCGGATGCGCGCGGCCCAGATCACGGCCGTCGCCGCGCTCCTGCTCACTCTCGTGCAGGTGGGAAAAATGGTCACTGGCGAAGGCGAAGCATTGCCTCGCGCATACGAAACAGTCGCTTCCGCGCCGGCGCCGCTGCGCACGGAAAGAGACGCTCCGGCCGCCGGAGTGAAGGACCCGAATCCAACTTTGAACTTCGAGGGCGACCTGGTCGGCCGCACGCAATCGGCTCAAGAGACGGCGAAGTCTTCCATGGCTGATGAGCGGATGGACGCGGAAGGAAAGCGGAAAAACGCGCCCCAAAGTCTCGCTCCCGCAAAGATTCAACAGCGCGAGAGCAGTCCCGCCGAAGCCGGGAGCGTCGGGGGCGAAAAAGCCGATACCGCCGCTCCCGCCGTCACCCCGGCGGATACGCGTAAGCTGGTCCGCAACGCCCAGCTCGATCTCCAGGTCCTGAACTACGAAGCCGCGATCCAGCGTTTGACAACGTTGGCCACCGAAGCGCGCGGCTTCATCGCGACCCAGAGCTCGGCGAAATTGCCTAACGGCAAGCTACAGGGGACGGTGGTGGTGAAAGTCGTCCCGGAGAACCTGGAGAGTTTTCTGCAAAAAGCGCGCACGCTCGGCGAGCTGAAAAACCAAACGCTCGGGACGCAGGACGTGACGAAAGCCTATTTCGATACCGATGCGCGGATGCGCAACGCGCAGCGGATGGAAGCGCGCCTCCTCGAAATGCTGGAAAAGAAAACCGGCAAAGTCTCCGACCTGCTCGAGGTGGAAAAGGAACTGGCCCGGGTGCGCGAATCGATCGAGCAGATGCAGGGCGAGCTGAAGTATTACGACGCCCTCGTGCAGTACGCGACGGTTACAATTTCGCTCGCGGAAAAAGACCTGGATGAACCTGCGGCCTTCCTCCTCCGCGAGACGGCAAATCTTTCCCTCTTCGCCGCCGACGTGGAAAAAACCTTCGCCGAAGTGAAGGCCGCGTTGCAAAACGCCAAGGCCCAGATCGTGCAGTCGACCCTCGAGCGCGACAATTCCGGCCAGGCCACCGCGCGCATGACGCTGCTCCTCGCGCCGGAAGAGAGCGACGCGGTCATCGCGCGAATCAAGGGCATGGGCCGGGTGCAGAATTTCAACGTCCAGACCGAGCGCGTGGCGCAGAACGGCTCCGGCATGTCGGAAACGGCGAAAGTCGAGCGCGACAAAGTGCAGTTGAATCTAGTTATCTCGCGCACCGGCGAAGAACAACCGGTGCAGCAGACCAGTCTGCGCATTATCACCTCCACGGTGCCAAAGCAGGTCGAGCAACTCAAAGCCGCAGTCGCGCAAGCGGACGGCGCGCTCCGCAGCTCGACTTTTTCGCGCAACCCCGATGGCCAGGAAGTCGCCCACCTCACCCTGCGCGTGCCGATGAAAAATTATGCCGCGCTGGTCGCGACCTTCGACCAACTCGGTGAAGTGAAAGACCTGAGCGTGCAGCGCAACGATCAGCCCGGCACGACCGCGAATCCCGCGACCGCGCCAGCCGAGATCAGCCTGCAGATTTACAGTCCGGGCAAGATCGTCTCCGATGAAACCGGTCTGGGCGCGACGATTCGCCGCACGCTGGGGCAAGGCGCGGCCGCGCTGATGTGGAGCGCGCGGATGATCGGCGTGGCCCTGGCGTTCCTCGCCCCGTGGGCTCTCGCGCTCGGCCTCGTCGGCTGGCTGGTCGTGCGTATCGCCAAACGGCGTGGCAGTCGTTAGGCGAGAGCGCGAAGCGCAACCTCCGCTCGCAAACTTATTTCGTCAGACGATGCCAGACCGCCGATTGAATCAGGCCGAAACGGGAGCCTCGCCGTCGCACGCATTCGAAACCGTTCGCTTGCAGAAACGGCGAGGGGTCGTCCAGATGTCCGCTCTCCAACCCGCTCGTTAGGCGAAAGAAGCAATACATCGCATGCAGCCAGATTTTCGCGTGCCAGCGCCGCCACCCGTGGCTCGGGAGATGGAAATCCGCCAGCAGCCACACGGCCTCCCGGTTGCCGGCGCCGGCCAGCTTTTGCACGACTTCGCGCAGCCCGGCGCCGGTAAAGCAATCGAGAAAAAAATGCGTCACAAGCAGATCGTAATGCTCCCGCGGCAACTCAATTTTCCGGATATCCCCCTGAAGAAAACGCACCTTCGCGCCTGGGACTTGGCGTCGGGCCAGTTCGATCATCCGCCCGCTCGCGTCCACGCAATCGATCGCGGCCGCCGGATGCGCCCGGACAAATTCTGCGAGGAAGCGCCCGTCGCCTTCGCCGGCAATCAGGACCCGGCGCGGCGTTGAGATTTCGCGCACGAACGCCACGCGGGCCTGCTGCAGTTGATTCCCAAAAACAACCCGCTCGAGCGAGCGATAATACGGAGCGACCCGGTCGAAACTCACCGGAGCGAAAAGGGCAGCGCGAGCAACGGCGTGAGCAGGACGAGGTCGGCCAGGGCCGTACGATAGTCGCGCGGCAGGCCGTGAGCGTGGTTTAGCCTAACGAGCAGGAGAGCACTCGCGGCGAGACAAAAGAGGAGCGGGAAGATGGCAAAATGCCAGAAGAAGGCGCAAACGAGGGCGACGAGGGCAATCCCGTAACCAATCGGCTGGAGGGCCCCGGCGACGGCCGGCCATCCGGTGAGGAAGGAGGCTTTCCCTTGCGCCAGATCCAGCTCCCGTTCCCAGGCAGCGATGGAGAGGCAATTAAAAGTGCAAAGGACGGCGAAGAGAATGACCGCGGCGCCGAACGAGAGCGTCAGGCCAGGAAGCTGGCCGACCACACCGAGGACCGTGCCGGCGGCGAAGAGAACACCGATGGCTTTTTCCTTCATCGGAAACGGACGCCACTTTCCGCCTAACGAGTGGTTGACGGCGAGGTAGACCAGACAAACCAGCGCGAGCGCGCCGCCCAGGAAAAGCATCTGAAGATCGAGGGTGCGCAGGGCGAGCACGGCATCGAGGCAGAAGATAATCACGATCGCGATCCACCATCCGACCATGTGCTCGCGACAAAAGCGGTGCCGGAGCGAGATCGGACTCTCCGGCGAGAGCTTGATCGTGTCGGCAAAACGATCGGCGAGATAAATCAGCCAGGCGGTGAGGAAAAGCAGAGCGCGCAGGGAAAAGTTGAGATCTGCGCCAAAGGCATGAGCAAAAAGCCATTGCCAGCTGACCGCGACAATCGGGGCGTCGAGGCAGAGGAGATTGAGCCAGACAACCGGCGAATAGTCCACGCGCCCGGCAGCAGGAGATGGAGCAGTGGCCACCACTTCGGGCGGGTTCGACATCGGCGAACTTATCCAGCGTCGCCGATTTCCGCAATCGGCCGGCCGGCCTCGATGCGCGCCCGCATGGCGAGAAACTTTTCGCGGAGCTGGGCCGGGAGCGCGGACGTCTCGAGCTGCTCGTAAAAGAATCCGTAGGTGAGCAGATCACGCCATTGCAAGAGGAGCGGGAGCCACTTCAGCCACGCCGGGTTGAAGCGGCGCACGCTCTCGTAACCGCGAAGCAAAAGACGAAAGACCTGCTCCGCCGGCGCGGCTGTCGTGGCGGGCAGGTGAAAGATCGGCACGATCAAATCGTAGGCGAACCAGCAATAACAACTGTCGTCGAAATCGAAGACGTTCAGACCGTCCGGGGTGAGGAAAAAGTTGGCGTGATTCAGGTCGGCGTGGATCAGACCGTAGGCGTCGCGCGAGCGCGGGAGCGCATCGAGTTTCGCCAGGACGCGATCGAAAGCGTCGTGCACCGCCGTCTCACCGACCGGAACGTAGAAGTGGAAATTCTGCGCGACGCTTTCGTCGCGCCAGGTCCGCCGTGGCAGCGTCGCCGGCGTCCAGGCCGCATCATATGAAGCCTGGTGCATTCGCGCGGTAAGCGCTCCGAGCTGTTCAAACATCCGGTCACTCCAAAGCTCCGGATTTTTTGGATCCGGCTCGGCCCCGGGGAGGTGCTCGAAACAAGCGACGACGAATCTGCCATGAGCGGACGGCACTGTTTCGGTCCGACTATCGCGCCGCGATCGATAGGGCGCCGCCACCGGCAGGCCGCACTCTTTTAAGTCGAGAATCCAGCGCAATTCCGCCTCCACCTCGTCGACGCTGCGGTGGGAGTCATGCGTCAGGCGCAGCACCGCCGGTCCCGCCGCGCGTTCGACCGCGAAAACATAATTCTGTACCGCCCGAACCGGCTCCTGGCCGATCCATGTCGCGTCCCAGAGCTCCGCGGCCTGGCGCACGACCGCACTGGTGGCGGCAGCCTCGACGGCGCGCTGCGGCGGGCTTCGCCGCGGTGAACTTGGGTCGTTCATCGGCTCAATCTCCCTTGCCCCTGAGGGCGTTCGGCCATAAAATCCATAAGTGCGGCTGGTATCGTTAGGCGGCCGCGAATTTTACTCTGAGGTCTGGCAATGAAAACAGGAATTCCAATGCACAATGCGGCGGTGGCCGCGCTCCCCAAACACCTGCTGCAATTTGCGGTCGACCAGCGCTATGACGACTACACGCCGGTCGATCACGCGGTCTGGCGTTTCATTATGCGGCAGAACACTTTTTTCCTGAAGGAGTACGCGCACAAAGTTTATTTCCAGGGTTTGCTCGAGACCGGCATTTCCTTCGAACGCATCCCGCGGATCGACGAGATGAACGAGATCCTGGGCAAGATCGGCTGGGGCGCGGTCGCGGTGGATGGTTTTATTCCGCCGGCGGCGTTCATGGAATTCCAAGCCTACAAGGTGCTCGTGATCGCCTGCGACATGCGGCAACTCAATCACATCGAGTACACGCCGGCGCCCGATATCGTGCACGAGGCGGCGGGGCATGCCCCGATCATTGTCGATCGCGAATACTCCGATTACCTCCAGCGTTTCGGCGAGATCGGGGCGAAGGCGATGTCCTCGAAAAAGGATTTCGAACTGTACGAAGCAATCCGGCATCTCTCGATCCTGAAGGAATTGCCCAACTCGACGCCGGAAGAAGTGGAGGCGGCGACGAAGCTGGTGGAAGAGCGGCAGCAAAATCTCGGCGAACCGTCGGAGATGGCGCTGATCTCGCGGCTGCATTGGTGGACGGTGGAGTACGGGCTCATCGGCACCCTGGAGCAACCGAAGATTTACGGCGCGGGTCTGCTTTCCTCGATCGGCGAATCGGTCAGCTGCCTCGAGTCGCAGGTGAAGAAACTCCCCTACTCGCTCGAAGCGGTCGAGACGGCTTTCGATATCACAACGAAACAGCCGCAGCTTTTTGTCTGCCGCGACTTCCAGCATTTGCGCGATGTGCTCGAGGAATTTGCCAGCCGGATGGCCTTCAAGATTGGCGGACTCGAGGGAATCCGGAAGGCGATCGAGTGCAAGAATGTAACGACCTGCGAGTACTCGTCGGGACTGCAGGTCTCGGGCGTTTTTACCGAAGTCCTGACCGATTCGAACGAGCAGCCGATTTATCTGCGGAGCACCGGGCCGAGTTCGCTCGCCTACCAGCAGAAGGAACTCGCCGGACACGGACGCGAGTATCACAAGGACGGCTTCGGTTCGCCGATCGGCGCCTGGAAAGAAACCCAGCTGAGCGAAGGGAAAACTGCGCGGCTGGAATTTGAGAGTGGCGTCATCGTCGTAGGCAAGGTCGAGAAAATCCTGCGCCGCGACGGCAAGTTGCTGCTCGTTTCTTTCTCCGATTGCACGGCGAAACTGGGCGACAAGATCCTCTTCGATCCGGCCTGGGGGACCTACGACATGGCGGTGGGCGAACAGATCGTTTCCGTCTTCAACGGCGCCGCCGACAAGGACGCCTACAACGAAGTCGCGCTCGTCCCGAAAGAACGCACGATCAAGCACCCGTCCGATGCGGAGCGGAAAAAACTCGAGAGCCTTTACCAGCAGGTGCGCGACATCCGCACCCGCAAGACGGGCTACGAGCGGCTGGGCGAGATCTGGGAAACGCAGCAGGCCGAGCATCCTAACGACTGGCTTTTGTCGATGGAGATTTTCGAGATCCTCGACGAAACCGAGGAGCAACCGGCGCTAAAAGAGAAAGTGCAGAAATTTCTCGACGGAAAAAGAGCCCGCGACAAGGAACTCGCGACGCTCATCGGCTGGGGCTTTCGCCTGGTGGAGTATCATCGCCAAGGCGCGCATGCTCCCGCTTAGTGCTCCTCGACCAAACGCGCGGGTTTGCTCCGAAACCCTGCGAAGATTCCCTTAAGGCACCAACGTCATGCCACAGCGCGAGCGTTATCTTTTCGTCTGCACGAATCAGCGGACCGCGGACGACCCACGCGGCTCCTGCAGCGCACGCGGCTCGGGCGCGGTCCGGCAAGCCTTGAAAGAACAGCTTGCTGCCGCGGGCCTCGCCACCCTGAAGGCGCGGGCCTGCACGAGCGGCTGCCTCGATCAATGTTCGAGTGGCGTGACGATCCTGGTCGAACCGGATCATTTCTTTTACGGCAAAGTCACCGTGGCGGACGTGCCGGAGATCGTGGCCGCGCTGCGGCGCGGGGAGCGGGTGGAGCGATTGGTCCTGAGTGAGGATGATTTGGCCAGGGGCTGACGCCGTTTCGCAAAGCCCCGGTGAAATTCGCAGTGGATTGGACCCGGTTAACGGGCAAGTTAACCGACATTTTATGAACCGGATCTTTTTACTCCTCTGCCTTGGCGTCGTTCTCTTCCAACCCGGCTGCGCGATGGGCCCGCCGATCGATCAACAGACGTTGGAGCACAATAAGACGGAGCAGCAGGTGAAAAAGAGCGATGCCTTCGCGCGCGAGCTGGAGCAGTAGAAGCTGGCAACGGCGATGATTTGAAAGTTCCCGCAGGAGCCGCGATACAATTCGATGACCAACAATTTGATGACCCGCCGCCTGGTGCAACTCGGTGCGCTTTTCCTGATCGGTGACGGTGTGATGGGCCTTTTGAAGCCGCGCTGGCACTCGCTTCTCTGGCGTTGCGGACCCGAGCTGGCACGAGCCGCGACGGAAGAGCTCGCCGAGCATCCGAAAACGGCCCGCGCGGTCTATCTCGCCGAAGCCGCCATCGGCATCGCTCTGGCTTCCTGCCAGACGCCAGAGGTCGAATAGTCGGCGGCTACCTGAGACCACTGTCGCATTTCCACGCGACGGATTTCATTTCGCCTTGGGTAACGTCGACCTCAAACGGTCCGTAAAAGCCGACTGCGCTGCTCCAATCTTTCCTCACGATCGTGTAGTGCCCGGGTTTCAATTCAACGCGAAAACGACCCTGGTCGTCGGTCTGGAAAGTATGCACCACCCGGTCCTCCTGTTTGACCTCAAAGGCCATTGAAGACAGGGGCAGGGAATCAGTTGCTCCCTGCCTGGTTGGACCACCACGCACTGGCGAAATGGTAATCGTTCCTTCAATTCCGGTGGCGCCGGCGCCGGGCGAAACCGTTGGCGGTTGGCTCATCGCAAGACCCGGCAACAGGCAGACGAGCATGAGAAAAAAGATCTTGTTCATCGGTCGCTACGACGCTTCGCCTAGAAAGTATGCTGGGCAGCACAATTTCGCACGTGCTAGTGCTGACAACATCCGCGGGAACGTCGAGGGCTGCTAGTCGCGGATCCCGCGTTTTAATTCCCAGACACGGAGGGCCGCCAGGATCAATCTCCTGGTTCGAGCCATGGTGCCGATCGCGGGCAAGCGGGGCTCGTTGGGCGGGTCAGAGTCCGATGGCGGGTTCGACCGCTTCACCTGACGTTTTGACGACGATCCAGACCGGCGGCGTCGAGGCTGAGGAGGATTGGATGCTGCGTTTTCATCGGAAGACGGATTCATTTTTACGTCATCTGGGGTAGGCCCCTTCCAGCGGGTCTTATTAAGTATTACGAAGACCGGATGCCCCACCCTTAGAAGCTCAAGGCTGGCAGCCGTTTGTTACGGCCCAGTGACGAGAGTGGAACAATTCCGCAACATCGCCGACCCGAGGTATCTGCAGACCGGAATGCCGCTCCGCGCCTGTCGCTGGCCGCCGCCTACGGGGAGCCGACTAGCTGTGAATTCCACGCTTTAGTTCCCACACCCGCAACGCCGCCAGAACCAGATTTCGCGTCCGGGTGAGCGTGCCAACGCCGGGTCGCCTCTGCTCGTCGGTGGAGATGGCCGAGACAGGCGAGCGCCGGGCCTTGGAAGGCCGCCTGCTCCGGGTACGCGGTTTTGAGTTACCGCATGGTTCAGGCTTTCCCAGTTTGTTCAAATTCGGCTTACTCGAATCCATGGCGATCGCTTAAGCAGCAAGCAAGCCAGCTTTCCGGCTGCCGAAAAACCGATGCCAAATGCGTGTGTTATTTTCAGTATAACTCGCTATTGGACAACATTATACGCCTCACGTGCCGAGACCGTGGCGGTGACTATCGTCAATAGTTGCGCCAATTTTGCTGGAGTCATTTCAATGCAATTTGGTGCAGATTTGGATCACGCCAATTTCGACACGGCCGCCGCTGAACTGAACTCCATCCCGGCCCCGGGCGACCATTCATTGCGGCATGACATTTGCTTATAATTATAGTCGTTATAGAACACCGCATATCGACCAGACGACGACTCCATCCAATATGACCACCACTTTTTCACACCCTTTCCTGCCAAAAAGCGACCTCCCTGTGTCCCCCGACACCAACTGGAAATCCCTTGCGCTTGAGCCTCTCCTCGTCGTGGGCGCCTGCCTTTTCTGGCTCGCCGTCTTGCCCGTCACCGGTCTCTTCTGTGCCGGCGTCGCTCTTTACGACGCACTCGCTTCGCTCAAGCCCGGAACGCTTCGCCTGCCCGACCTGCGTTCCAGCGCGACGAACAATCCTCTCGTCCTGCGCAAGAAGAGCGCCCCGGAGCAGAAAACCGCGGCCCAGACCGGCGGTGCCCGGGCGTTTCAATCCTGATCGCGGATGCAGGCGGGCGATGTTTCCTCCAAAATCGGAACACGTCCGACAGCAATCGCGCCCCAATCATCCGACGCCTGGCGAGACAAAGAATCTTGCTCGACAAGAAATCCTCGCTTCCGGCACTCTTAGAATCCCAGCGCATGTTGTGATGCAGAACAATCGTTAGGAAAGTTTCCCCACGGGATCTCGGGTCGCAGCCGGGCACCAACCATGACCGAACCAAAAAAAGAACCGGACCCCAAGGAAGGCAAAAAGCCGAAGGAACTGCGCGATCTCAAGCCGACAAAGGACGTCAACGGCGGGGCCCGGAAAGCAGCCAGCAACGACAAGCGCTCGCCCGCGAAAACCGGCGAGATCGATTTCATGAATTGGGATTAGGCGGTGCGCCCGCCTCAGCCCAGCAAGCCGCGGCACCGGCTCGATCCGCAACTGCAGCGCCGCTCGGGATGTTGCGACGGTCTGTAGTCGAGCGTGATCTCTTCCCCGGTCTCGATTCTGCGCAGCGCGTAAAACCAGATCCGGCCCTGGGCAATCCTGGCGTAGGCATTCGGCTTGCAGGAGTGGTTGATGAACGCCGTCGGGCTCCCGCTCGCGCTCGCGTCGATGCTCCAGCGGTGATCGAGTTCGCAGATGCTGATCCGCCCGCCACGCGCGACCCGGGCGCCTGCTTCCCGCGCGCTGATCTTTTCCCCGATAAATTCGCCAAATTTTTTCCGGGCCGGCAACTGGACGCGACTAAAGCATCCCATTCCATCAATCGACGACCGCCCGATCGTTAGGCGATCGTTCCCGCTGGGCGGAGATGCGCGCGCTTTTCGGGGCCGGTCCGTGAAGTATTCGGCGTTGGGTTGGTGGCGGAGAGTGACCGGCCGATTCATAATCCTCGGTGCGCTATGACGTGATCATCGTCGGTCTGGGCGGAATGGGAAGTGCCATCCTCGCCCACTGCGCGCGGCGCGGCGCCTCCGTCCTCGGTTTGGAACAATTCGCGCGCGGCCACGACCTCGGTTCATCGAGCGGCAAGAGCCGCATGATTCGCAAAGCCTACTTCGAGGACCCGGCCTACGTCCCACTCCTCCTGCGCGCTTATGAGTTGTGGCGCGAGCTCGAACACAGCACCGGTCAGGATCTCCTCCAAATCACCGGACTGCTCATGGTCGGGCCCGAAGCGGCGGAGGTGATCACCGGTGCGCGCCGCGCCGCCCGCGAGCACGACCTTCCACTCGAATCGCTGACCACTCGCGAAATCCGCGCGCGTTATCCCATGCTCCGGGTGCAGGACGATGAAATCGGGGTCTTCGAGGAAGACGGCGGCGTGCTCGATCCAGAAAAGTCGGTTCAGGCGCACCTCCAAAGCGCCAGCGCCGCCGGGCGCGCAAATGCGTTTCGAGACTCCAATGGAAAGCTGGGAGGCGACCGATGACGGCTTCGTCGTTCGGCTCGGCGACGGCGCCACCGTCGCAAGTCGCGCCCTTGTCTTATCGTTAGGCCCGTGGTTCAAGGACGCGCTCGGAAAACTCGGAATCGAGATTCAGGTGCAGCGAAACATCCAGGCTTGGTTTGCGCCCGCGACGAATGAATATGCGGCGGGACGGTTTCCGCCGTTCCTGCTCGAGCGCACAGGTCTCCCTTCGCCTCTCTACGGTTTCCCGGATTTCGGCGATGGCGTGAAAGCCGCCTTCCATGCCCATGGCGATTTTACCGATGCCGCACATCTCGCGCGTGAGATCGACCCGGCGCGCGACATTGCCCCGATCGTCCAGGCGATGGAACAATGGATGCCCGGCGCCGCGAGGATCCTGCGAGCGGCCAAGCCGTGCCTCTACACCCTCACGTCGGATTACCATTTCGTGGTCGACCGCCATCCGCAACATCCGCGGCTGGTCTTGTGCGGCGGCTTCTCCGGCCACGGCTTTAAGTTCGCCCCCGTCATCGGCGAAATCGGCGCCGATCTTGCCTTGGAAAATGGCTCGCAGCACGAAATCGATTTCCTCTCGCTCGGCCGCTTCGCCCATAGATAGGCAGCGCCCATCGTTTTGCACAGAACGCTGCTTCCGCGTATCTTCAGCCGATGTAGATCTGAATTTATGCGCACGTTGTGCGATCCCTCCCCTCCTTTGGACCTGCATCCGCGATTGGGGTTCGAGAAAAGAGGAAAGCCGCTATGCATAATTCATTTCCACACATTCACGTGACCGCTCCGGTCAAAGATTCTCCCCTGCGTTCCCGCGCCTTGTTCCGCACCATCCTTTGGCTGTGCGGGGCCGCGCTGGCGGTGACGAGCGCGAGCGCCCAGGATGTCCTCTGGCGCTTCCGGATGGAGACCGATTACGTGCCGCATCGTCCCGCGGTCGGTGCGGATGGCACCGTCTACGTGGCTGATCTGCACGCGCGGCTCTACGCCCTGCGCCCGGAAGATGGGTCGCTCATCTGGTCGTTCGACGCCGGCTTCGGCGTCACGGCATTGACCGAAGGTCCTGTCGCCGTCACCCCGGATGGCACCATCGTCGTCACCGCCAACCCAGGCGGAGCGGACACCCACCTCGTCGCGGTTAATCCCGACGGCACCCTGCGCTGGATCTTTACCGACTGTTGCTCGCAAGGCTTCATCGCCGGGCCCAACATCGGACCCGATGGCAATATCTACGCCGTCTTCGACCTCGGCAGCGGCGGGGCCGTCTCTCTCACCCAGGAAGGGCAGGTGCGCTGGCAAACGACCGGCACTCCGGTGATGTGGGAATATGGCTCCATCGGCGCCGACGTCGTCTTCGGAAAATCCTCCAGCAGCGGGTCAGTCGATCAATTGATCAACGCCTTCGATCGCAATGGCGACAATCGCCTCTGGGCGACCGGCCTCGACGGGGGGCAAAGGTTCTCGGTCACGACCGGCGCGACCAATTCCATCTTTGGCCAATTTCAGGGCCAACCCGGGGTCGGTCCTGACGGCACTATTTATTTGGGCGAATTCAATAGCGCCAGCGGCTGGGGGTTGCAGGCCTTCAGCGGCACGAACGGCGCGCGCATCTGGCGCTTCGATCCCGGCATCGTCAGCAGCGTCACCCCGCCCGACGTTGGCCCCGACGGAATCATTTATTTTTCGCGCGATCTCTCCCGCCTCCATGCCGTGCTGCCGAGTGGGAGCGAAAAGTGGAACTACCTCGATCCGGGCGTGATCGATTACGGTCCCACCTTGAGCCCGAACAACGACATGATCATCCTGAGCGGCCGCCTCAATTTCGGCCAGGCCGGGACGATCACGAGCGTCTCCACCGCCGGCGCTTTGCTCTGGCGCATCACCTTGCCCGATGAAGCCGGCGGACACCTCACGCCCTCGACGCGAGCCTTGTTTAGGAGCAACGGCCAAACCTTCTACGTCCCTGTCGACAACCTGGGGCAAACCCAAGGCAGCCCCTACTCCTACCTCTATGCCATCGCGGCCGGCGGCGGATCCGACGTGCTCCCACCTCCCTCGAACCTGACGGCGAGCGCGCGGGCATCGGGCCGGCGCGTCCAAGTGATCGTCTCGTGGAAAGACAACTCCGCGACTGAGACGGGCTTTCAGATTGAACGCTGCACCGGAGCGGGCTGCTCGGACTTCCAGCTGACCGCGACGGTCGGCGCGGACGTGGTCCGATATCGTGACCGGAACATCGCGCCGGCCACGAGTTACAGTTACCGGGCTCGGGCGACCTCGAGTTCCGGCCCATCCGATTACTCGAACGTCGCGACAGTGATGACGCCGTAACCCGTCCCGATACCGTTAGGCGAAAAATTCCCTGCGCGATTGACGCTGGCTCGCCGGTTCGATAAAAAGCCGTCCATGGCCAACATCCAAGTCAATCGCGGCGAGACAAAACTCGGCGTTTTTTCCGAGGACGAAATCCGAGAGGGCTTGCGCGGCGGCCGCTTCCTTCCGACTGATCTCTACTGGAGCGAGGGCATGCCCACCTGGCTCACCCTCGCCCAGTTTCCCGGTCTCGCGGGCAGCGACGCTCCCCTGTCCGTCGCGCAAACCGGTCTGCCCTGGGATCGCCGCCAGGAGCTTGGTTTTTTCCCCGCGTTTCTCGAGACGCTCAAGCTCGTCCTGTTCACGCCGAGCGCCGCTTTTACCAGGATGAAACCGGAGGGCGGATTGGGCGAGCCTCTCATTTTCGCAGTCTTCGGCGGCAGCATCGGGATAATTATTTCCGTCCTCTTTAGCATGCTCATGAGTTCTTTCGGTTTTATGAGCAATCGCGATGCTCTCGCCGGCCTCCTCGGCTTGGGGATCGGAACGATTTTCATTATCATCTTCATCCCGGTCTTCCTCGCGCTCGGTCTCTTCGTCGGCGCGGCCATCACCCATCTCTGCTTGATGCTGGTCGGAGGCGCGAAGCGCAGCTTTGAGACCACCTTTCGCGTCTTCTGTTTCTCCGCGGGATCTGCCTATCCGTTTATGATCGTGCCGTTCTGCGGAGGCTTGATCACCGCTGTCTGGTTACTCGTGGCGGAATGCATCGGCCTGGCTCGCGCGCACGAGACCACCACCGGGCGCGCCGTCCTCGCTGTCTTCCTGCCGGTCATCGTCTGCTGCGGGGGCGCCCTCCTCCTCGGCGTCATGTTCGGGACCCTGGGAGCGTTATCCGGGCTCGATCGTTAATCTCCGGCTCCTCCGATGCAGGCCTGCCGCCGCTCCCTCGCGCCGCGCGAAATCGATCATGAGCTGCTCTGGCTCCTGGTCTCGTTAGGCACTTTTGCTTCCCTTGCCTTCTGGTTCGCCGCCAGCTTGCCTACGCCCTCCTGCGTTTTCCATTCTCTGACCGGTCTTCCCTGCCTCACCTGCGGCAGCACCCGCGCCGCCTATCACTTTCTTCACGGGCATTTCGCCGCTTCCTTCCTTTTCAATCCCCTCGCTTTCCTCTCCTTTTGCGCCTTCGCCCTCTTCGATCTCTATGCTCTCATCATCCTGGCGGCGCGCGCGCCTCGCCTTCGCCTGCACAGTTTTTCTCCGGCGGAAAAAATACTCCTCCGCGCGCTCGTCGTCGCTCTGCTCGCCAGCAACTGGTTTTATCTCCTCACCACGACTTCGGTTTAGGATCTCGAACTGGAGATTCATCCCCGCTCGGTGCCGCGCCACCTGCTCCGGCACCCTGGGACCGGCAAGCTCCTCCACCGTTAGGCTTGCCTGGATTCAGGTCGGCGCTGCCCGCCTAAAGACCCGGATTCCCGATCGCCGCGCCCGCCGCCGCAGCCGAGGCGGCGCCGCCGCTGGCATCGCTCGCATCTCGGATTCCGCTCCCTTCCGCCCGGGCGCCGGACGTGCTGGTGTGGATTTGCGTTTCGCGCGCCGCGCAACCGACCAGGATCAACCCGGCCAGCGTCGCGAGACAAAGTTGTCGGATCGATCTTTTCATCTCCCCTGAATCGCCGCTCGACCGCGATTGGGCCGCGCCTCCTGCCACTTTCTGGCAATTGGACGGCCCGGGTTTACTTTGGCGGGTGATCGTATTTGAGCAAAGAGACCTGGTCGTCTGGGGCGTATCCGCCCTCCTCGCGTTCGGCATCGGCTGGAGCCGCTTCGCCAAGAACAGGGCGCGCAACGATCTCGTTAGGCAACTCGCCGCGATGGAGCCGGAGCAGCGCAAAAAAATGCTCAGCCACTACAGCCCGAAAGTGGCGCTCGAACTCCGGCAGGAGTTGCTCGAGAAATTCCGCATCATGTGCTGAGGCTGCACTTTTTCTTGCCCACCTTTGATTAATCACGCTTAATCGCGCGATGCCGCAGCCTGACGATCGCAAACGAGCACCGGGCTCGGCCCCGCTCGCCGGCTCCCCCGACTGGGAAACGATCGCGGCGAGCAGTCGGTTCAAAGCACTGCTCCGGGCCAAAAAACGCTTCATCATTCCGGCGATGATTTTCTTCATCGTCTATTACTTCGCCCTCCCCGTCCTCGTCGGCTACGCCCGGCCGCTCATGTCCAGGCCGGTCCTGGGGCCGGTCAACCTCGCCTATCTCTTCGCGCTCTCGCAATTTTTCATGGCCTGGATCATCGCCGCGCTCTACGTCCGCGCGGCCAATCGCTTCGATCGGCAGGCCAAGGAAATCATCGCCAAGGATTCCCCGGCGCGATGACCTGCCCTCCCCTTCGTAATCGTGCTCCTGCTCGTGATCGCAATCGATCCGGGAAACCTCCGATCACGAGCATGAGCACGAGCACGAGCAGGAGCAGGAGAATGAAACAGTCATGACGCCTGCGCTCGGGATGTTCCTGCTCTTCGTCGTGATCACCCTCGGGATCACCTGGTGGGCCGCCCGTCGGTCGCAAAGCGCCGCGGCGTTTTTCACCGCCGGCCGCCGCATCACCGGCTGGCAAAACGGCGTCGCCGTCGCGGGCGATTACATGAGCGCGGCCTCGTTCCTCGGCATCGCCGGGCTCATCGCCTTCTACGGCTACGACGGCTTCATGTTCTCGGTCGGCTGGCTCGTCGCCTACCTCACCGTCCTGCTCGTCGTGGCCGAGCCGCTCCGCAACTCCGGCAAATACACCATGGCCGATGTGCTCGCCTACCGCCTGAATCCACGACCGGTTCGCGCGATGGCAGCGCTGAGCACGATCACGGTCAGTACCTTTTACATGATCGCGCAGATGGTCGGCGCGGGCGCCCTCGTTAGTCTTTTGTTAGGCTCGCTCGTCAGCTATCACACCGCGGTCATCGCCGTGGGGATCCTCATGATCATCTACGTCGTCTTCGGCGGCATGCTCGCCACGACCTGGGTCCAGATCATCAAGGCCATCCTGCTCATGGCCGGCACCATCCTCCTCAGCATCCTTGTCATGGCGCATTTTGGCTGGAGTCTTTCGAGTTTTTTTAACGCCGTCACCCACGTCACCTATCACGACAAAGGCGAGCTGGTGACGAAGAACTTCCTCGAGCCCGGGCTGCGCTACACCGCCGCCAATCACGGCGCGCTCGATCTCATCTCGTTAGGCATGGCCCTCGTCTTCGGCACCGCCGGCCTGCCGCATATTCTCGTCCGCTTCTACACCGTGCCGGACGCGAAAACGGCCCGGGTCAGCGTCGTCTGGGCGATGGTTTTGATCGGCGCCTTCTACATCATGACGACGTTCCTCGGCTTCGGCGCCGCGACCATCGTCGGCCGGGATCACATCGCCGGGAATGGCGGCAATAACATGAGCGCGCCGCTCCTCGCCCAGGCACTCGCGGGCGACATCTTCTTCGCCTTCATCGCCGCCATCGCCTTCGCCACCATCCTTGCCGTCGTCGCCGGCCTCACGATCAGCGCCTCGACTTCTTTCGCGCACGATTTTTGGACCTCGGTCGTCCACCGGGGAACCGAGCGCCGCCCGGGCGAAGAGGTGCGGGTCGCGCGCATCACCGCTTTCTTCGTCGGCGCGATCGCGATCACCGTCGCGATCGTCCTCGGCAAAGATGCCAACGTCGCCTTCCTCGTCGCGCTCGCCTTTGCCGTCGCCGCTTCGGCCAATTTGCCGGTCATTGTTCTCTCGCTTTTCTGGAAACGATTCAACACCACCGGCGCGGTCTGCGGCCTCGCCAGCGGTTTGCTGGCATCGTTAGTCTTGATCGCGCTCAGCCCGAGCATCATGCAAGTCGATCCCCCGGGAGTCGCCGCCGCGGCCCGCCACCTCATTCAACGTCCGCCCATCTTCCCGCTGGAAAACCCGGGCATCCTCAGCATTCCGTTAGGCTTCCTCGGTGCGATTCTTGGCACCCTGCTGCGTCGCGAACCTGCGGCCGAAGCGCGCTACGCCGAGCTGGTCGTCCGCGCCAACACCGGCCTCGGGGCAGAAGAAGCTACGAGCGACTGAGCCGCGCTCGCCCCCTCGCGATCATCGAAAAAGAGGTTATCAGCCTTTTCTTTCCCACAACTCAGCGAGGTGGGCGCAGGCTGTCACGGCCGACTCCATATCCTGCACCGCCACCCATTCGAGCGGGCCGTGCGCGTTGTTCTCGCCGCAGAAGAGGTTTGGGGTCGGCAGACCCAGCTCCGTTAGGCGCGAGCCATCGGTGCCGCCGCGCACAAGGTGGTCATAGGGTCTGAGTCCGGCCGCCGTGAAGGCCTCGCGTGCCAGCTCCACCGGGCGCATGTCTTTCTGCAACCAGTACGCCATGTTGCGATACTGTTTGCGGATCTTGCAGCGGATGCGCGCCCGCGGCTCGGTCGCTTGTAACCCTCGGCAAAGGCCTTGCAAAATTTTGCCTTTCTCCGCCAGACCTTTCAGCTCGAAATCGCGCAGGAGAAACTTCACGACGGCCCGCTCCGTCCGGCCCTCGACATGGATCGGGTGAATGAAACCCTCCCGCCCCTCGGTGGTCTCCGGCGCGCAGCGTTCGCGCGGCAGCGCGGCCAGGAGTTTGCCCGCGAGGTAGGCCGCGTTCACCATCCCTTTGGCCTTCGCTTCCATCGTGTGCGTGGTGATGCCATCGATGGTGACCTCGGCCGCATCGCCGGAAAAAGTTTCCCAGCAAATCTCCCCGGGCGCACCGCCATCCAGGGTGTAAGCGACGTCCGCCGCGAGCGTGCGCAGATCCAATTTGTCGACGCCGCGGCCGATCTCTTCATCGGGTGTGAAACAGACTCGAATCAGCCCGTGCTTCCGCTTTTTCTCCCGCAGCAATGTCTCGACCAGAGTCATGACCACCGCCACGCCCGACTTGTCGTCGGAACCGAGCAGGGTGGTGCCGCTGGCGGTGACGATGTCTTTGCCGACAGCAGCGCGAAGCTCGGGCGAGGTCGCTGGGTCCAGAGTTAGACCACGGTTATCGGGAAACTTAATGACGCTGCCATCGTACTTGCGATGCAGGATCGGTTTCACGTCTTTGCCGGAGCAATCCGGCGCCGTATCCACGTGGGCGAGAAAAGCCACGGTCGGCACGCGAGCTTTGCGCGTGTTGGCGGGGATGCTGGCCATGACGTAACCGTGCCTGGTCATCTGCACATCGGCTGCTCCCATTTCGCGTCAGCTCGTTCTTCAACATCTCCAGCAGCACCAATTGACCCGGCGTGCTCGGAAACGCCGTGCTCGTCTCGTCGGCCTGGGTATCGATCCGGACGTAGCGCAGGAATCGCGAGAGAAGATTGTCGCTCATGCTCGGACTCTCCGCGCCGACCGGGAGGGCGCAACCCGGCTCCGGGACTCACACCAGCGCCCCCTGGGGCGGCGTTGTGGCTGAAAGAGGCGTAGCGTCGATTTGTAATCGACGATTCTCCGATTGCAAATCGGAGCTACCCGCCTGCGGCGCCTGGCCTCGCATGGGTTTCGGCGCTGCTCTGGTGGTGTCGAGACTGACACGATGCATGTTGCGATCGCTGGAAGAGCGGCTACGCCATGGGGGAAGTGACCAAATCATTCGGAGCAAAGAAACCGCGCCGCGCCGGACCCTGGAAGCGGCTGCTAATCCTGCTCGCGGTTTTGTTGCTCGTTCCAGCGTTGCAGGTGGCGATTGTGCGTTTCGTAAATCCGCCGCGAACGCTGCCGATGCTGCTCGAGCAGGGCGGATCGGTCTTTTCGCGCAAGGCGCATGCACCGCTCCGCTATCGATGGATCGATCTTGAGCAGATACCGGAGATGTTCTTGAAGCATCTCTGGATCTCGGAAGACCAGCGATTTTTCGAGCATGATGGGTTTGATTGGAAAGAGATCGATTTCGCAATGGATAAAGCGGAGCGGACAGGAAAACCGGTGCGCGGGGCGTCGACGATCACGAACCAGTGTGCGCGCTCGATCTTTCTCTGGCAGGGACGTTCCTGGATCCGGAAGGGGCTGGAGTCGTACTACACAATCTGGATGGAGATGTTGCTGCCGAAGCGGCGCATCCTCGAGCTTTACGCGAACGTGATCGAGATGGGGCGCGGGATCTACGGGGTCGAGGCGGCCTCGCAGCATTATTTCGGAGTCAATGCGCGCCGGCTGACGCGGACGCAATCGGCCCGGCTGGCGGCGGTGCTGCCGAATCCGAAACGCTGGAACCCGGCGCACCCGGATAGGGCATTGCGGCAGCGTGAGCAGCGGATTTTGGCGCGGGAACGGGCGGCGCGGTTTCCGGCGGGGTTGCTGCGGTGAGTGGGTGACGTCGATTTGCAATCGACCGGTTCTCCGATTGCAAATCGGAGCTACGCCGGAGCGGTGGCTTTTTCCCATTCGGCGGTCAGGCGCTCTAACTCGCCGGAGACGGCCGAAAGTTCGCGGTTGATCGCGACCGCGCGTCCGCCCGCTTCGTAAACGGCGGGATCTTCGAGCTCGATGGCCAGCTCTTTTTGCTGGCCCTCGAGCGTGGCGATGTGCATTTCGAGTTCCTGGACGCGCTTTTCGCGTTCGCGTTTCACCTTCGCCTCCGCTTTGCGGGCCTCGGATTCGGCCCGGCGTTGTTCGCGCTGCTCGCGCATGCCGAGCTTCGCTTCGCCGGGTGCGTGGACTCCGGCCCGGCCGGCCTCAACGCGGCCGGCTACAACAGGTTGCGCGTTCGTTAGGCCGTTGCTCCCCGCGGTGAGCGCGGCACGCTCGGAGGTGGCCTGCGATTTATCGAGGTAATATTGATAGTCGCCCGCGTAGGGCGTGAGCTGGCCGGCGTTGATGTGCAACACGCTGGTCGCGATCGCGCGGATGAAATGGACATCGTGGCTGATGAAAATGAGCGTGCCTTCGTACTGCGAAAGCGCGCCGATCAAGGCGTCGATCGAGCCGACATCGAGGTGGGTCGTGGGCTCATCCATCAACAGGAGGTTGGGCGGATGCAGGAGCAGCTTGACCAGGGCGAGACGCGATTTCTCGCCGCCGCTCAAGACGCCGACGGTTTTGAAGACGTCGTCGCCTTTGAAAAGGAATGAACCGAGCACAGTGCGCGCGGTTTGTTCCGCGACCGGCTCGGGTGTGTCCATCACGGTCTCGAGAACCGTCTGCGCGACATTGAGCATCTCGACGCGATGCTGTGAAAAATAGCCGACGCGCACGTTGTGCCCGGGTTCGCGCTCGCCTTTCTGCACCGGGAGAACGCCGGCGAGCAACTTGAGCAGGGTCGATTTGCCGGCGCCGTTCGGCCCGACCAGGACGGTGCGCTGTCCGCGCTCGGCCTCGAAATTCAACGCCTCGTAAACGACGAGGTCGCCGTAGGCGTGCCGCACTTCCTTGAGCGAAATGGCGCGCAGCCCGCTCCGCGGCGGCTGGGGAAAGCGGAATTTGATCGTCTTCGCCTGCGCGGTTGGCGCGGCGATTTTTTCCATCCGATCGATCTGCTTGAGTTTGCTCTGCGCCTGCGACGCTTTGCTCGCCTTGGCCCGGAAGCGGTCGGCGAATAATTGAAGCGACGCGATTTCCTTCTGCTGATTCTTGTAGGCGGAAAGCTGCTGTTCTTCGCGCGCGGCTTTTTGTTCGACGTAGCTGTCCCAGTTGCCGCGATAACGCACCAGCCTGGCCTGCGCGATCTCGACGATGCTGCCGACGAGCGCATTCAGAAATTCGCGATCGTGCGAAATCATCAGGATGGCGCCCGGATAGTTCTTCAAATATTCCTGGAACCAGACTAACGAATCGAGATCGAGATGGTTGGTCGGTTCGTCGAGGAGCAAAAGGTCCGGCTCCATCACGAGCAGCCGCGCGAGATGCGCGCGCATGATCCAGCCGCCGCTCAGCGCCTTTGCTGGCCGCGCAAAATCGCTCTCGCGAAAAGCCAGCCCGGAAAGGATGCGTTTCGCCTTGGGCTCGATCTCCCAGTCGTGTTCGTCTTCCAGTTCCTGGTGCGTTTTGCCGCAAGCGAGCTCGAGGACCGACTCGTCGCCGGCGGCCGCCGTTTCCTGCGGGAGGTAGCCCATGGTCGCGCTTTTCTCGAGCGAGACTTTGCCCGCATCGGGCGACGCTTCGTCGAGAATGAGAGAAAAGAGCGTCGATTTGCCGGCGCCGTTCGGCCCGACCAAGCCGACCCGATCGCCACGGTTCACCTGGAGCGAGACATCCTCGAAGAGGACGCGCCCGGCGAATGATTTGGTGACTTGTGAAACGGTGAGCATTGATCAGCGGGGGCTTTTTCTTCCTTCCTACTCCTGCTCCTGCGCTTGCTCTTGCTCCTAATCTTCCCCTAAGCAAACCGAAGGGATCAGGAGCAAGAGCAGGAGCAAGAGCAGGATTAAGACTGGAGCGCCAGGGTGCCGGCGGAGGGGATCGAACCCACACACCCTTGCGAGTACCAGATTTTGAGTCTGGCGCGTCTGCCAGTTCCGCCACGCCGGCTGTTCGAGCGGCTCAGAAACTACGAGATCAACGGGGGCATGCAAGCCGCGCGCTGCAATTACGAATCGCCCGCAAAGATTCGGGAGGGTCGCCTTAAAAAAGATTGTCGAAGAGCAGATTGATCTTGCTGTAATGGCGGCCGTGTTCGCCTTGGTCGTTCAGGCCCCAGTTGTAGGACAGATAAGAGGTCTCGAATTGTTTTCCGCTCGCTGTCAGCTTCTGCGCCGCGGGCGGACCATATTTCGCCAGCACTTTCGGGACACTGTCCGCTCCCTCAAAGTCGCCTTTGAACCATTTAAAGATTTCCGAGATCTCGGCCTTGTTTTTCTGCGGCATGAATCTTGTTCAAGTCCTCGCGCCCGAGCCAGGCGCGGTACGCCTTCGCGTCCTGCTCCTCAAACGAGCCGGCTGCATAAGCGAAGCGCTGCAGCGGCGGACAACTCCGCGCCGCGCACACCAGCACGCTGTGCGCGCGGTATTTCAACATCGGCCGCAGCGTGCCGTGCTCGATGTCGTTCAGGGAAATGTTCGCGCCGCCGATTTTCCACGACTTGGTCGCAAAGGGCTTGTCCGTTTCGTGAATGCTCTCGACCGGATAAGCATTCAGGATGGTCGCGATCGTGATCGCATTGTAGGCGTTGACGAGCGACGCGGCTTTTTCGTTCCCGGCCGCGGGCTTGTCCGCTTTCGCGGCGAACTGCTTCAGATAATCGTCGAGCGCTTGCCGGTCCTGCGGGTTGTTCTTCCAGCCGGCGTAGTTCACCAGGCCGCGGGCATCGACATATTTCTTCAGCAGCCGATCCCATGAGCCATGATTAATCCCGGCCGGACAATTCACTTCCACTTCCTTCGCCTTTTTCCCGCCGCCCTGCGCGCACGCGGCCAGGGGGAGAATGGCCGCCAGCGCGAGGAGGCCGATCGCCCTGAGAAATTTATTGTTCATTCCTGAATTCTACGTTTCGAAGGGGCGACTGGTTGCCATCCCACCGCGGATGCGGGCGAACACTGCTGTCATATACCGCCGCGCACTCGTATGTTACCCCATGAATATCTTATCGAAGCCAGAACCCGGCAACCCCGCCCCGGCTCCCTTCGTCCGGGCCGCCCCGACTCCGGCCGCCCTCTACCAGCGCGCGCACGCCGGCAAACTCATGATCATGGAACCAAAGGCCGCCCGGGCGCCTGTCGCGAGCGATTTTTTTCATATCGAATCCGTCGGAACACATCCCACCGGGCTGGTGGTGACAGGCCGGTTCACTTCGTCGGGTGCGATTTCCTCGATGATGGAATCCTCCGTGCGCGAAGCGAACGAAGCGGAAATCGCGTCGCTCGACGC
This sequence comes from uncultured Verrucomicrobiae bacterium, assembly GCA_963768965.1. Lineage (GTDB taxonomy): Bacteria > Verrucomicrobiota > Verrucomicrobiia > Chthoniobacterales > UBA10450 > Palsa-1392. The sequence continues at coordinate 74,524 of CAVYJY010000003.1, forward strand.
CGGCGCTTACCCCGGCAAGGTCTGATCTCCGCGACCAGTGCGTGACCGAGACTCACTCGGCGCGAGCCTTGTTCATCCTGCGATCAGAGGTTGGAGTTGGATTTCGCCCGGCGGTTCCGGTAACGGCACCCAGCTGCGACAACCACCGTAGGCTTTCGCATCCGGGAAACGCCAGACCGGATCGAGGCGGAAGACTTCCACAAAAGCCACGTGCACACCGGGCGTCTCTGCGTATTCGAAGCGCTCTCGCACCACGCTCTCCGCGAGGATGTGCAGCGGCGCCAGCGCCCGCACCTCCTCCCATCGGGTCATGAGGCGCGCCTCTTCCACCCGGGCGAAATAACGAATCTCTACAACTTCGTCACCGGGCGGCTCCGGCAGCGCCGGACGGTCCAGGCGGACGCGCTCCACCTGTTCGTGAAAGAAAGTCGGGAAGAGATAAAATTCCCGGTGCCGAAAGGCAAAGCCGTCACGCCCCTCCGCGATCCCGCCTTTGCGGATGATCACGCTCTGTCGCCCCGACCCGAGCGCGTCGCAAACCAGGGCCCACTCCTTGAAACCGATGCTTTGCATTTGGCGGCCCGCAAACTACGCTCCCGCGCATGCCCTTCAAGATCGACCTGCACACGCATTCGTTCTTTTCGGGCGACGGCGTCTCCAGCCCGGAAGAGAACATCGCCTCCGCCAAGGCGAAGGGCCTGCACGGCTTTGCCCTGACCGATCACAACACGATGGATGGCGTCACTTACCTTCTGGAAAAGGGCCTCATGCGCGAGGACGGCATGCCGGTCGATGGTTTTTTGGTCATTCCCGGGGTCGAGGTCACGACCGCGGAAGGGCATCTGCTCTGCATCGGCGCATCGCTGCCTTATTTGAAGGGACGTCCGGCGCGCGAAGTTTGCGATCTTATCCACGAACGCGGCGGCCTCGCCATTCCGCCGCACCCTTACGATCTCTTCCGGGCCGGGATTCGGTTTTCGACGCTCGAGACGTTGCCGATCGACGCGCTCGAAGTCTTCAACGCCGCCACCACCCTGCGCCGCTACAATCAGTTCGCCTTTAAATATGCCATGCTCCGCGGCCTGCCGATGACGGCGGCGAGCGACGCGCATCATCACGCCGCGATCGGGACCGCCTACACCATTCTCAATACCGAGGACTTTTCGCTTCGCGGCATCCTCGCCCAAATCCTGAAAAGCAATGATCTGAACCAGGAATACCTCACCCCCAGGGACAGCGTGCGGAAGACCTGGAACAACTGGATGCGCCTGCGCCGGCGCAAAGCGTTTCCGGTTAGCGGCGCCTAGCCATTTCGCGCCAGCTTTCGGAGTGCGGTGCGTCCCCGCACCGCTTTCGCTTTCGGGAAGGGGCCCCGCGCCCGAAAAGCGACGCGAGGACGCGTCGCACTCCGAAAGCTAACGCAAAAGTTTGCGCAGCTCCTCGACCGAAGTAACCGGCGCTTTGCACATGAAGTTTTCGCACACATACGCCGCCGGTTTCCCGTCGATCGGCCCCATCGCCTTCAATTCCTCCAGCTTGCCGCCGAGATATTTCTGGCCTTCACCCCCGTCGGCCAGGAGGACGATGGTGTTCGGCAGGTAATGCCGCCGCGTTTCCGCGAGCAGGTCGCGCGTCTCTGGCGCGTCCGGTTTGCCCGCGATCACGATCTGCTTCGCTTTGGTCAGGCTGAAATCGAGCGCCACCAGCATCTGCGGCATGGCGCTCGGGTAATGATTCAAGGCCGCGGCAAAAGCGGCGATCGTTTTCTTCGCCTTTTCCCGCCATTCCTTGGAGTCCCGGATCTGCCCGAGCCGAAGCAAATTGAGCGCGGCGATCGAGCTCGGGGCTGGCTCGGCGCTGTCGTTGTCTTCTTTCATCCGGAGCAAAATGCTCGGGTCATCGCCGGTGCTCGAAAAGTAACCGCCGCCTTTCTCATCCCAGAAAAGCCGGTCCTGCGTCGCCTGTAATTGCTCGGCCAACTTCAGCCATTGCACGTCGAAAGAGGCCTCGTAAAGATCGAGCAACCCCTGGATGTAAAAGGCGTAATCCTCCGCAAATCCGCCCACGTCCGAAGCGCCCCCGCGATAACTTCGGCGCAGCTTTTTTGCTTTTGCGTCGTAGAGATTGTCCCGGACGAACTCCGCTGCCCGGGTCGCGGTTTCGAGATAATTGGGATCGCCCAAAATCTGCGCGCCGCGGGCAAAGGCGGAAATCATGAGCCCGTTCCAGGCGGTGATGATCTTGTCGTCGAGATGCGGGCGCGGCCGTTTTGCCCGCAGCTCGAGCAGCGTCGCCCGGCGGTAACGCATCGATTCATCGACATCGAGCTCGCTGCGCTCGAAGTGCTTCGCCGTCTCGGCAAAGGTCTGGCGTTCGTAGAGGATATTTTTCCCGGTAAATTCCCCCTGCGGATCGCTCCCCGCGGGCGCGTTCCCGGCCTCCTCGACGCCGTATTGATAATCGAAAAGCTCCGCGTATTCGCCGAGCGCGTCGTCGATCTCCTTCTTCGTCCAAACGTAAAACGCGCCCTCCGCTTTCTCCTTGCCGCCCGGTTGCGTGAGGCTGTCGGCGTCCTCGGCCGAATAAAATCCGCCCTTCGCATCGGTCAGGTCGCGCCGGACATAGTCGAGGGTGTCGCGCGCGATCGCTTCGTAGCGCAGGTCGCCGGTGATTTGGTAGGCATTGAGGTAAGCGCTGGCCAGTTGCGCCTGGTCGTAAAGCATTTTCTCGAAATGCGGGACCCGCCAGAGGGCATCGACCGAGTAACGATGAAAACCGCCGCCGAGTTGATCGTGCATCCCGCCGGCCGCCATTTTGCGCAAGGTGAAGAGCGCCATTCCAAGCGCCGCTTCGCCCGCTTCCGACTTGGGCGCGGAACGCCGGTAAACGTGAAACAGAAAATCGAGCGTGACCGGACGCGGAAACTTCGGCGCGGTGCCGAAGCCGCCTTCACGCGAATCGTAGCCGCGCGCGATCTGCTGGTAAGCGGTGTCGATCAGCTTCGGATCGATCTTCCCGCCTTCCGCCGAGACACCGGCGGCGGAGCGTTCGAGCGCGGCCATGATCTGGCTCCCGCTCTCGCTGATCTTGCCGTGATCGTTCTGCCACGCCTCCGCGATCTTGCGCAGGACCTTGAGAAAACTCGGCTGCCCATGGCGATCTTCCGGCGGGAAATAGGTGCCGCCGACAAACGGCTTGAGCGCGGGGGTGAGCCAGACGTTGAGCGGCCAGCCCCCACCGCCGGTCGTGGCCTGGACGAAAGTCATGTAGACGCGATCGACATCCGGCCGTTCCTCGCGGTCGACCTTGATGTTGACGAAGCGCGAGTTCATGAAAGCCGCGACCTCTTCGTTCTCAAACGATTCCCGTTCCATCACGTGGCACCAGTGGCAGGTCGAGTAGCCGATCGAGAGAAAGATCGGTTTCCGTTCCTTGCGCGCCTTGGCGAAGGCTTCCTCGCCCCACGGATACCAATCGACCGGGTTATGGGCGTGCTGGAGAAGGTAGGGCGATTTTTCGCGGGCGAGACGGTTGGTGTGCTCGACGTGCGCGGGTCGCGCGTCGGCCACGGCTGGTGGTGTCGGTGTCACGGGTGCAGCCTAGCCGAGGTGCGGGCGCGCGGAAAGCGCGAGGTCGGCACCGCACTGCCGCCTAACGAAAGCAGCGCGCGGCGAAAGGTTGTGCTTCAGTGGAGCCGATGGACGCGGCGCACCTGGCACTCCTTTTCGTAGCGGTCGGCATCGTCGCGTTCCTCTACTCCTCCGTTGGCCATGCCGGCGGCTCCGGTTACATCGCGGTCATGACCCTCTTCGGCCTTGCGGCCACGACGATTCGGCCGACTGCGCTGATCCTGAACATTCTCGTCGCGACCATCGGCTCGATCCAATTCGCGCGGGCCGGTTATTTTCGCTGGCGCTTGTTCTGGCCCTTTGCCGTCCTTTCCATTCCAGCGGCGTATCTCGGCGGTTACCTGGAACTGCCGATCGCGGTCCTGCGAATCCTGATCGGTTTTGTTCTGCTTTTCTCTGCCGCGCGTTTGTTTCTGCGAAAGGGCGATCCCCAGGAAGTCCAGGCGCCTGCGCTACCGGCGGCGATCGGTTTGGGCGGAATGGTCGGCCTGCTCTCCGGCCTCACCGGCACGGGCGGCGGGATTTTTCTGACTCCGTTGCTGCTCTTTTTTCGCTGGGCTCGAATCCGGGAAGCGGCCGCGGTCTCGGCGCTCTTCATTCTTTTCAACTCGATCGCGGGCCTGGCCGGTTATTTCATCGCGCACCGCTCGGTTTCTTCGCTCGGCTTCATTCTTTCCGGGGCCGCCATCGTCGGCGGCGCGGCCGGTTCGCATTTCGGCAGTCAGCGTTTTCCGGTGCGGACGATTTCGTTAGTCCTGGCCGTCGTCCTGGTGATTGCCGGGACGAAGCTCATTTTCACCCGCTAACAACTGCAGGCGCGGCGCGGCCAAGGGTGACCAGGGATTGGTTCGGTAATCGCCGCCGATAATCGCGTCCATCTGCGCGCGCAGGAGCGAGAGCAATTCCGCCACATCGAACCGGTGCCGCACCGGCGCAAACGGCGCGAGATTTTTTTCCGCCAACCGAAACAAACGCACCGCCGGGTACATCCGCCGTCCGTCCTTCGGATGCGTCGGCCGCGCGTGCTGCTTTTGCAGATGCACAAACCCGCCCGCGGCCTGGATCAGGCCTTTGAAATAATTCGCGTCCTCCGATTTCGTCCGCAGCCAGAGATGTTCGAGCACGTCATGCGCTTCGTAATAACGCTGCTCATTCCAGCAGCGGAAAAAGCCGAGGTAACAGGGATGCACGGCGACCTCGCCGCCTTCCTCCCCGGGCGCCCTGCCGCTCAGTTCCTCGACCAGCTGGGAAATTCTTTGGCCTTTGTTCACGGAAAGCCTACCTTCGGGGCGGCAGTGATGACCGGCAACCGAGCACACATTCTTTCGGAGGGCTGGGCTGCGCACGGCCGCGGTAAAGGATGACGGCAGTCGGACTCACCCTGCTCCTCTTTGCGATCGCGTTCCTGGTCACCTGTTCCGCGCTTTTTTCCGGGCTGGAGACGGCGCTTTTCACCCTCAAGAGCCACCAGATCCAGCGGCTCCAGGAGCAACATCCTTCGCTCACTCATTTCCTCGGGACCTTTCGCGATAATCCGCGCCGCGTCCTCAATGTCCTCTTGTTAGGCGACACCGTCGTCAATGTCCCCCTCGTCATTCTTTGTCTGGTTTTGATCTGGGAAGGCCCGCTCATCACCCATCTCCCGACCTGGCTGGCCGCGCTCGCGATCTTCGCCCTCGTCGTCCTCTTCTGCGACCTCATCCCGAAATTGCTCGCCCTTTCCACCGCCTACCGGATCTCGGCGCTCGGCGTTTTCACCCTCAAGGTGATGATGCCGCTGCTCGATCGCATCGGGCATCTGCTCGAAAACGTCAGCACGCTGGTGATCGATCGCCTGACCCCGGCCCGGCTCCGCGTCCGCCCGCGGATCAGCGACGAGGAGCTCGAGACCCTGGTCGAAATGGGCGAGGCCGAGGGCACGCTGCACGAAGCGGAGGGCGAGATGATCCAGGAAATCATCAAGCTGGGCGATAAAACGGCGAAGGATTGCATGACCCCGCGGGTCGATACTTTTGCCCTGCCGGACGATTTGCCTAACGACGAGGCGATCCGGCTCTGCAAGGAACGGCGGCATCGCCGGGTTCCGGTCTATGCCGAGACGCCGGACCAGATCGCCGGGATCATCGATGTGAAACAATTCCTGCTCGATCCCTCCGAGCATTATACCGAGACGCTCATTCCGCCCTCGTTCGTTCCGGAAACGATGCCGGCGATCGAATTGCTCCGGCGATTTCTCTCCCATCCCCAGGGACTCGCGATCGTGGTCGATGAATTTGGCGGGACCGAGGGAATCATCACCCTGGGAGATATTATCGAGGAAATCCTGAGCGATGCCGCGCCGCTCGGGGATGCCGACCTTTACATCGAGCCGCTGGAGGACGGCCGCTTCCTCGCCAGTGGCAATGCCCGGCTCGACGACCTGACCGAGCACGTCGGCTTCGAGCTGGTGGCGGACGGGATCGACACCATCGGCGGCTATGTTTTTAACCGCCTGGGCTATTTGCCTAACGTGGGCGCGCGGCTCGAGATTCCGCGGCTCGCGATCACGATTCGGCAGGTCAGCCGGAAACGGATCGAGGAAGTCCTGCTCGAGAAAACCGCGGCCGGAGCCGAAGAGACATCGGAAGAGGCTTTCGAAGCATGATCGCCTGGATCGCTATTTCCATCTGCTGGGTGGTGTCGTTCGTCTTCGGCGGGATCGAGGCCGGGCTGCTCTCGCTCGACCAGGTGCGGCTCCGGCATCAGGTGAAGTTGCGCAATCACTCCGCCATTCTCCTCGATCGACTCCTGAAAAAACCGGAGCGTCTTCTCGCCACCATCCTGCTCGTGACCAACCTGGCCGACATCGCCGGCCTGCTCCTGCTCACGAAGCGGCTCGTGGCATTGTTAGGCATGAGCGGCTACCCGGTCGCCCTCCTCGTCGCCGGGCCGATTTATCTTTTCCTCCTCGGCGTCCTGCCGAAGTCGCTCTTCCGCCGTTTTCCCTATCGCGCTCTCGCCGCCTTCGCCGGTTTGCTCGTTTTTACTTCGCGCCTGCTTTGGCCGGTCCTGGAACTGGGCTCGCGCCTCGGGCAGCTTCTTTTTCTCCGCACCGCCGCGCCTCCCCGCCTCTTCGCCGCGCGCGAAGACCTGAAGCAGCGCACCGTCGAGAGCGAACGCCAGGGCGCCCTGACCTCGGCGGAGCGCGCCATGATCCACAACGTGGTCGATTTCCGCACCGTCAAGGTGGCCGACGTCATGGTGCCGCGGGATAAAGTCGTGGCGGCGCAGCCCGAGACGACGATCCCGGAGCTGCTGGCCCTGAGCGCGCAGACCGGGATCGAACGCGTGCCGGTGATCGCTGAAAACGGCACTGCCCTCGGCCTGGTCAATGTGCTGGATGTACTCCTCGATCAATCCCCCGCGCCCCGCGAGCTGATCCAATTCATGGAGCACATCGTCTCCTCCGGCGAAACCGAAGCGGCTTATCGCACGATCCGCCGCCTGCGCGCGGCCCACGCGACGCTCGCGGCCGTCTTCGACGAACAACGCCGCCTGACCGGAATCGTGACCGTGGAAGATCTCGTCAGGCGCCTCGTGCAGAGCACCTGACTGTAGACGCCTCCCTCTGGGAGGCGCGGGCGAAGGCTCCGCTGTTCTGGTCCAAGGTTTCCGCCGCGCTTCGCAGAGCGAAGCGTCTACAACCTAATAACCGCTCGGCGTCAGATATTGATAAGCGACCACCCGCCCGCGCTGGAACGAGACCGTTTTCACCGGATAGCTGACCGTAGCCGGGAACGGATAATAGAACGGATCCCAGAAAGGATCGACGAACGCGCCGTAGTAACGATGACGACCATGGTGGCCATAAAAACCGACGCGGCCGGCATAGCCGTAACCGTAACCGAAGCGGCCATACGGATAAGGTCCGTAGGCGGCGGTGGAAAGAGTATAGACCCAGGTCTCGGTCGGCACCCCGCGCACCATCCCGGTGCCTTTTTGCTGGGGCTGGCCCCAGGCGATGAAGACCGCCTGCTGCGACATTCCGCCATCAATCTTGCCCTGGCTCACGAGCGCCCTCTGCTGCGGTGAAAGTTGATCGAACGCGGCCCGGTTGGAGTCGATCCGAGATCCGACCGTGCTGCAGCCCGAGAGAACCAACGCGCCCGTTGCGATGCACGCCAACAGCGCCCACGAATACATTTGACGCTTCATGCATTAAACCTAGGCGAGCGCCGAACAGCGTCAAACCTCGGCGCGTGCCCCCGGTCGCGCGCTCGTCATTCCGATTCTGCGTAGCTCCGATTTGCAATCGGAGTCCCGTCGATTGCAAATCGACGCTACGCGCGCGCCGCATCTTGATTCACGAAACGCTCCACCGTAGCCTCGGCCATGGAGGATCGTTTCGGGCATCGCATCTCGTATCTGCGCGTATCGATCACCGACCGCTGCAACGAGCGCTGCACCTATTGCATGCCGCAGGAGTTGCAGGAGTGGCTCCCGCGTCACGACATCCTCACCTTCGAGGAAACAATTCGCCTCATCCGCATCGCGAGCGATCTCGGCGTGACAAAAATCCGCCTCACCGGCGGCGAACCGCTGACCCGGCGCGACGTGATCAAGCTCTTCCGTCAGCTCCCCGCCCTAACGACCTTGCGCGACATCGGCCTCTCGACCAACGGCACCCTTCTCACCCGGGAAGTGGAGCCCGGCCTAACGATGGCGGCGGCGGTCCGGGCCTGCGGTTTCAATTCCGTCAACATCTCGCTCGATACTCTCGACCGCGAGGAATACGCGCGCGTCACGGGGCGCGATTTGCTCCCCGACGCGATCGCGGGAATCGACGCCGCCATTGCCGCCGGTTTTCCGCAGATCAAGATCAACTGCGTCCTCATCCGCGGCCGCAATCAGGAAAATCTCAGCGCGCTGATCGATTTCGCGGCGGAGCGAAATCTTCTCCTGCGCTTCATCGAGCTGATGCCGGTGAGCACGACCGAAGTCCTGACCGAAACCAATTTCCTCCCCGTTGCCGAAGCGCGGCGCGCGATCGAAGCCAAATTCGGCGCCCTGATTCCGCAGCCGGAGTTCAAGACCAACGGCCCGGCCAGTTATTACCAAATCCCCGGCCGCAATCAGCGCATCGGGTTCATCGGCGCGATGACCAACCTGCATTTCTGCGAGAGCTGCAACAAACTGCGGCTGACCTGCGACGGGAAATTGCGGCCCTGCCTCGGCAGTTATCTCGAGTTCGACATCATGAAACCGTTGCGGGCCGGCGCGAGCGACGCGGAGCTGCGCCAGTTTTTCCTCGACGTCGTGGAACGCAAACCGGAGCAGCACGATTTTCGCACCACTTATCAGCCCGGCCGCAAGATGGTCGCGATCGGCGGCTAACGAATGGACAAACTCACCCACCTCGCGAGCGACGGGAGCGCGAAAATGGTCGACGTCTCGGCCAAACCGCTCAGTCAGCGCGAGGCCATCGCGAGCGGCCGGATCGAGCTGCAACCGGCCACGCTCGAGTTGATCGCCTCCGACCGGATGGCGAAGGGAAATGTCTTCGCGACCGCGCGGCTCGCCGGCATCCAGGCGGCGAAGCAAACCGCCCAGCTCATCCCGCTTTGCCATACCCTCGGCCTGAGCCACGTCGAAGTCGGCCTAACGAGTAGCGGGTCGGGGGTCGAAGCCACCTGCACCGCGCGCACCACCGCCCAGACCGGCGTCGAGATGGAAGCGCTGACCGGTGTCTCGGTCGCGCTCCTCACCATCTACGACATGTGCAAGGCGGTCGATAAACAGATGCAGATCGGCGAAATCAAACTCCTGAAGAAAACAAAATCCCCCGTGACTGGTCCGGCCTAACGAGTGCAAATGCAGATCACCGTTGGCATCATCACCGTCTCCGATCGCGCCAGCCGCGGCGAATACGACGACCTCGGCGGCCCGGCCTTGAAAGAAGTGGCTCTGGCAAACAACTGGAGCGTCCTCGCGGAAGCGATCGTGCCCGATGAGCTGGAGCGCCTGCAGGAAACGATTCGCTCCTTCGCCGCGCAAGGTTGCGGCCTTATCCTCACCACCGGCGGCACCGGCATCGCCGCCCGCGACATTACCCCCGAAGCGATCCGCGGGTTGATGCGGGTCGAGCTCCCCGGTTTCGGCGAAGTCATGCGCGCCGAGTCGATGAAAATCACGCCGAACGCGATCCTGTCCCGCAACCTGGGCGCGGTCGTGGAGCGGTCGCTCGTCATCGCCCTGCCCGGCAAACCGAGCGGCGCGGTCGAATGTCTCGGTTTCGTCGCGGGCGCGATTCCACACGGCGTCGCCCTCGCCCAGCGCGCGCCGACTTCCTGTTAACCAGCCGGCTTTTTCTGAATCCAAAATGCCCTTCGCCGCATCTCACTGGAGAACCCAATGAAAAACAAATTTTCCATTAGCGCGCTTTCGCTCTTCGTTTTGCTTTCTGCCGGATGCGATTGGAGAGGCGAGCGCGGCAACGGCACGCTTAAAACTGAACAACGGCCGGTGAACGCTTTCACCCGCATCGATGCGGCCGGCTTCTACGACATTCAATGGCACCCGGGCGCGCCCTCCCTGAGCGTCAAAACCGACGAAAATTTACTCGACAACATTCATACCGAAGTTGAGGGCAACGTCCTCAGGGTCGAAATCCGCGGGCAGATCGCTCCGACCCGTGGGATCACGATCCTGCTCACCAGCCCGTCGTTAGGCGGAGCCGATCTCAGCGGCGCCCTGCGACTGGACGCGGCCGATTTGAGTGGCGATCGCTTTACCCTCGAGACCAGCGGCGCGGCCAAGGTCACGCTCTCCGGCAAATCCACTCGCCTGATCGCAAACCTGACCGGCGCGAGCAAACTCAGCGCCGAAACGCTCCAGGCCGAGGAGGTCGAAATTTCCGTCACCGGCGCGGGCAAGGCCGACATCAACGCAACGAAAACACTTAAAGCCGCAATTACCGGCGCCGGGCGGGTCAACTACAGCGGCAATCCGCCGACGGTGCAGAAGAACGTGACCGGCGCGGGTAAAATCTCGCCGCGCGACTGACGGTCCTTGACGCGGCTGCGGGTTGCGCCGGAAGATTTGCCGCGAACCCGCGCATGCATCCCGAACCTGTCTTTCGCGTCTTCGGCCTGGCGCATCTCACCGTCCTCTTCCTCATCGTCGCCCTCCCGGTCGGCCTCGGCCTCGCGGTCCGGCGCACGAACTCGCAGCGGATCGATCGCGCGGTGGCGATCTGTCTCGCTCTCATGCTGGCCGCGAACTACATCGGCTACGCCTCCTACCTCTGGCAGCACCAGCTCCTTTTTTGGAAGCTCGCTCTGCCTTTTCAGCTTTGCGATTGGGCGATGGTCACGATCATCGTCGCCCTCCTGACGCGACGGCACAGTTGGACGGAGGTGTCGTATTTTTGGGGAATCGGCGGCACCTTCCAGGCCCTCCTCACGCCCAATCTTCAGGTCGATTTCCCTGACATCCGCGCGATCAGCTTTTTCATCGGCCACGGCGGGATCGTCGCCGGCGTCATTTACCTGCTCGTCGCGCGCCGTTTTCGTCCGACCCTCGGCTCGGTTGGGCGCACCCTCGCCTGGTCGCAGCTCTACCTCGTCTCTACGCTCCTGGTCGATTACGCCACCGGCGCCAATTACGGCTTCCTCCTTCACAAACCCGTCGTCGCTTCCATCCTCGACCTCCTTTCCGATACCCATTGGATTTATATCCTGCAGCTGGAAGGGCTGGCCCTGCTCTTTTTTGCCATCCTTTATCTCCGTATCGAACCAGAATTTCCATGCAGGGTGCCTATCGGGCGGAATCCCTGAATGGCATGCGCGGACACGACCTCGCAATTTTCCCGGCTAGGCTGTCGGGGATTCCTCCGATAGGCTATAAGCCGACGCTCTTCGGCCGGGCATCCGATATTAAGGATTGCCCTCCCTCCGGGGTCTGATAAAACCGCAGGTGATCACTCAAGCGGACTCCATGGGCTCCCCGAAGAAATTGTCGGTGTTAATCGCGCACCACGCGCCGCTCATGCGTTTCGGCCTAACGAAATTGGTGGAATCAAATCGCCAATTCAAGGTAATTGGTGACAGCGGCATCGCGCCGGTGGCGCTGCGGATGTTCACGGAGAATACGCCGGACCTTGTGATAACGAGTCTAACCCTCCAGCACGGCGACGGCATTGCGTTGCTCAAGGACCTCAAGAAGATGAATCCACTTGCTCGCACATTGGTCGTAACGGCGCGAAACGATTCTCTTTCGGTGCAGCGTGCTTTTAAAGCCGGTGCTTGCGGGTATGTGGTGACGGAGGACGAGACAGTAGAGGTACTCCACGCCTTGGAGCGGATCACGTCGGGTGAATTGTATGCCAGCAAAAAAGTCGCGCGCGGCCTCCTCCAGATGCTGGCCAATGGATCAGTCGAGACCCGACGAGATGGCTGCGGCCAACTTAGCGATCGGGAATTGCAGGTCTTTCGGCTAATCGGAAGCGGGCTCGGCACCTCTCGGGTCGCGACCGAACTTCACCTGAGTGTGAAAACGATCGAGACTCACCGGCAGCGCATCAAACAGAAGCTGGGGCTTCAGGATGCCGCAGAGCTGACGCGGCGGGCAGCAGAATGGGTGCTAACGGCAACGCGAGAACGCGGTTGGGTCGGAGGCCTCACGCCCTCCGCGACGCGTGCGCGCTAGCTGCCGATGTGGAACCGCATCATTTCGACCGGCGCGATTTGCGTTGCCGCCCTCGCTACGCTTTATGCCAAGGCTCTCGGAAAAGCGCTCAATCGATGCCCTGATTCCGTGGCTTCTGGAGGCGGACGCTCAACTGCGCGAAATTCCTTTCGCAAAAGTGATCCAGGACACGACCGGCCGGAAGGTCCTCGCGATCGATTCCAAAAACGCGACCGACCAGCGCGTCCTGAAACAACTTGGCGGCGTCCTCGATCATGTCGTTAGGCAATTGAACGAGCCCGCGAGCGCGATCCAGGGCATTTCCCGAATCAACGAGGCGAGCAGCCACTTCGAGGAGCTGATGCACCGACTCCTCAATGCCGCCCCGGGTTTGCGCTGCGATTTTCCGCGCACCGCCGACGGCCACGCGCAGCGGTCGGGGTATCCTGATCTGCGCGTGGTCGATCTCGAAACGAAACGCGTTTATTACCTCGACCCAAAGCTCTACGCCGCCGGCAGCCGGGAGAGCAGTTTCCGCACGTTCTATTTCGAGCCGAAGAAAAAGACGAACAAGGTGCCGTGACGACGCGGTGCATCTCGTGGCCGGCTTTGAGCATGCGCCGCGGGAGGGTGGGCGGCTGGAAATTCACCCGCTGGGACGTGGTCGATCTCGCTCGGTTCCGGGTGCGGCTAAAGGCCGAGTTCCAGGGCAGCAATCGCGATCTCTACCGGCCGGAGGCGATCGTCGGGTCGAGCGCGAAGTGAATTCACGTTTGCCGAGGGCGGGCGCGACGGCAATGGTAAGAGGGTGATCATTCAGGCCCCGGAAGCCTTTCAATTCGACACGATTGACGATGTGCTGCGCGATATCGCGGCCGGAAAAATCGTGATCGTGACCGACGACGCCGACCGCGAAAACGAAGGCGACCTGATCATGGCGGCGGAGAAGGCGACGCCCCCGACGATCAATTTCATGACCATGCACGGCCGCGGGCTCATCTGCGTGCCGATCACCAGCGACCGCGCCGACAAGCTCGGCCTCCAGCGGATGGTGGCGCAAAACCGCGAAATGTACCGGACCGATTTCACGGTCTCGGTCGACGCGGCCAAGGGCGTCACCACCGGGATCAGCGCGCATGACCGAGCCGCGACCATCCGCACCCTGGCGCGGCCGAAAGCCGGGCCTAACGATCTCGTCCAGCCCGGCCATATCTTTCCGCTCCGGGCCAAGGAAGGCGGCGTCCTCCGCCGCGCCGGGCACACCGAAGCCGCGGTCGATCTCGCGCGCATGGCCGGCCTCCAGCCCGCCGGCGTCCTCTGCGAAATCCTGCACGACGACGGCACGATGGCGCGGCTGCCGGAGCTGATGCAGTTCAAGAAGAAACACAAGCTGCGCATCTGCACGATCCAGGCGCTGATCGCCTACCGGCGGCTGCGCGAGAAACTGATCGTACGCGAACAGGTGGTGAAATTGCCGACCGATTACGGCGATTTTGAGCTCCACATGTATCGCTCCACCGTCGATAACGCCCATCATCTCGCACTCGTGAAAGGCAAAATCTCCAAGTCCAAGCCGACGCTCGTCCGCGTCCACAGCGAGTGCCTCACGGGCGACGTTTTTGGTTCGCGACGCTGCGATTGCGGCAACCAACTGCACGCCGCGCTCAGCCAGATCAGCGAAGCCGGTGGCGTCCTGGTTTACATGCGGCAGGAAGGGCGCGGCATTGGCCTGGCGGCGAAAATTCACGCCTACAAGTTGCAGGAGGAAGGTCTCGATACGGTGGAAGCCAACGCCAAGCTCGGCTTCGCCGGCGACCTGCGCGATTACGGCATCGGGGCGCAGATTTTGCACGACCTCGGGGTCCGGAAATTTCGTTTCCTCACCAACAACCCGAAGAAGGTGGTTGGTCTCGAGGGCTACGGCATTCAGATGGTCGAACAAGTGCCGATCCGGAGCGAGGCGAATCCGCACAACGCAAAGTACCTCGAGACGAAAAAGCTAAAGATGGGGCACTTGCTTTAATGACTAATCTCTAATGACCAATGACGAAGGAATTCCTAATGACAAATGCCAAAGAGGGCCGCGCCATCGTCATTTGGGCTTCGCTATTCCTTCGTCATTAGTCATCGGTCATTAGTCATTCCAAAACATGTCGAAATTCGTTCCACCACGGCCGCGCGTGATCAATGTGAAGCGCGGGTTCGTCCTCGTCGCGAGTCAGTTCAATGCGAAGTACGTCCAGGGGCTGGTCACGCATTGCACCGACGAGCTGCGCGCGCTCTCGCCCGCCTCCAGTGTCGGCCTGCATCTTGTTCCAGGCGCCTTTGAAATTCCCATCGTCGTCCAGGAAGTGGCGCGGCAAAAAAGCGCGGACGCGATCGTCGCCTTGGGCGTGATCCTGAAAGGCGAAACGCCCCACGCCGAACATCTCGGCCATTCGGTCACGCAAGCGCTGCAGCAGATTGCGCTTGAGCACGGCATCCCGGTGATCAATGTCGTCCTCAGTCTCCTCGACGAAGAGCAGGCCCGGAAACGCTGTCTGGAAGACAAGATCAACCGCGGCACCGAGGCAGCACGCGCCGCCTACGAAATGGCGAACCTCCTCGCCGAACTGCGCAAGTAGCATGGGCAAACGTCACGCCGCGCGCCGGGCCGCGCTTCAATATCATTTCTGGCGCGACCTCCACGGCGGCGACGGTCCGGAAAAGATCGAGGAATTCTGGGAGCTCTGCCCGGCGAAAACCAAGGTCCAGCTCTTCGCTCAGCCGCTGATCGACGGCGTGCTCGCGCACCTGCCCGAAATCGACGAGCGCATCACCCGTTACTGCGAAAATTACGAATTCCGCCGCATCTCCGCGGTCGACCGCAACGTCCTGCGACTGGGAATTTTTGAAATGTTTTACCGGGACGACATTCCGCCGGTCGTCTCGATCAACGAAGCGATCGAGTTGGCGAAAGAATTCGGCGGGCCGGACTCCGGGCGTTTCGTCAACGGCATTCTCGACCGGGTGAAAAAAGATCTCTCTCGCCCGTTGCGCGAAGCGGCGCCGGATCCGAGCGGGCCGGACGCGCCCTCGCATCCTCGTTAGGCGCTAGAGCCGACGGCAGCGGAGAAACTTGCCGGGGTCTGCTCCCAAGGCCTGCTGACTCTCGGGGGGAAAGCCAGGGTGAAGAAATCGCGCTCGAGCGACAGGTTCGGATTGTAGAATGGATCCTTCATAAGAGTATCCCCCCATTTTTCCCTGATAAACCGTATCTCTCCGGTGAAGCGCTGCTCGTTCGCCTCCGTGTACTCCGTCCCGCGACTGGCATGCTCGTGATGGTAAAGCTCGGCCCAAGGCGTGTAGATGATGCGGGCACCGCGGCTCCGCAACTTCAGGCAAAAATCGATGTCATTGAACGCGACCTTTAAGTGCTCCTCGTCGAAGCCTCCTGCTTGCAGGTAAAGTTCCCGCTTCACCAGCATGCAGGCAGCCCCGACCGCGGATACCTCCTGGGCCAGGAGCGCGCGGGAAAAGTAACCGGGAGCCGAGCGCGTCATCCCTCGATGCGCCACTTCGGCGACACCGTGAACTCCCGCACCGAGGATGACACCGGCCTGTTGGACGCGGTTATCCGGATAAAGAAGACGCGCGCCGACTGCGCCGACGCCAGGTTGAATTCCGTGGCTGACCATTTCTTCCAGCCAACCCGGTTCAATCACACTTACATCGTTGTTCATCAGAAGGACAAACTCGGCCTCCCTATCTTGCACACCTTGGTTCGTTAGGCGGCTGTAGTTAAATGGTTCGTCTCGCTCCAGGACATGGATGCGCGGCTCGCGCGCAATCGCTGCGAGATAGGCCAGGGCAGCAGGCTCGCGGCTTCCGTTATCGACCACGACAATCTCAAAAGCCCGATAGGTGGTCTTCTCCAGAATGCTCTGCACGCACGGTCGCAACAAGTCCACCCGGTCTCTTGTCGGGATGACGATAGAAACGCTTGGTTGTTCTTCGGGCAGGTGATAAGAGACGCGGCGAATTCCCTCGCCGCTCGCGACGACTTCTGCCCGGATCCGGAGACGCTCCAGATGCTGCCGCACCGCGCTGATCTCTTTCTCGGGGTTCGATCGGATCGTGCGGCGATGGTAGAGCACGTGCGGAAGGTGATGAATTTGTTCCAGCTCGATGCTTTCGGCGCAGCGCAGGAGAAGGTCATAGTCTCGCGCCAGGTCGAAGCCTGTGCTATAGCCGTGGGCCTTGGCCAGGTCAGCGCGAATGACGGTGCACTGGGAGACAAAGTTTTGCGCAAGGAGAAGTTCCCAGTTCCAATCCGGTTTGAAATGCGGATCGACCCGGCATCCCCCCGCATCCAACCTGTCCTCATCGCTGTAAAGCAACCGCGTATCCGGGTGAAGGTTAAGGGTATGAGCGATAAGGTAGAGCGCCGTCGGTGCCAAACTGTCCTCACTTCCCAGAGAGAGAACGAACTCGGCCTCGGTTGAGATGAGCACTGCGTTCAAAGCATCCGCGATATCTGTGTTCTCAGACCTGGTGTGGACCTCGATCCGGCCATCGCACCGAGCCAAATGCCGCACTTCTTCCGCGAGCGATTCATCGGCCACGATGATGAGCTTCCAGAACGGATAAAGCTGTGCGCGGACAGATTCGATCGCCGTCTGCAGATAAGGTGTCGGTGCGGAAACCGGCATCAAGATGGAGAAGCGTGGCTTACGCTGGAAACTCTCAATCTGTTTCGAAATGCGGGTAAGATCAGTAGCTCGTAAAGTATCGTATCTCCTGATCCAATCTTCGTAACTTCCATTGCTCTCGCGCGCGCCATCGGGGAGAGGTCGGGCCACGCGGACTGGTTTACGAAAGAACCGCCCAAGGTAGCCCTGCTCGAGTCCCCTCCTTTCATCCACAACGTTCAGACGCAACTCAACGCGGAGCGGTTGGTCGCCCGGTTTCACCTCCAGCGCCGGCAAAACAAGCTGCGGATCCGCCCCGGTGATCCGCAAACGCAGCAGCTTCGAATGCGGCAGACGTTCGGCATCGCCCGTGACTTTTACCCGGTCAAAATCCTCTTTCATTGTCGCGATAAAATATTCTTCGGTCGGGGTGCAGACTCGCAACGCGGCGATCTCGACAAACTCCAGGGTGCGCATGAGATCAATACGCAAAGGACGCGCTCCGGCTTCTTTCGGCAGCGTGATGGAAACATCCTGCCATTTCCCTGAGTTCACGGGCACGATGACGGATGCCTCCTCGCGATGACCGCCTTCGACCGAGTAATAGACTTGAATCGCGGCTTCTATCTTCTGCCGCATAGGAGGCGACGAACGTCGCGCGAGAGCGAAAAGCCGATCACGCATTCTTGCACCGAACGACCGCACCGGCTCGCGGGCACTTAAAGCCGACTCATCCATTTATGACTTTGCGCGTCGTCTTTCGGCCGTTCCTTCGCTAGACCGGCTTCTGGATCAAGCCAACGCCGCAGAAATCCTGGTAAACCATTCCCGGCGTTTCCATCGCGGGCACATTGTGGTTGAGCGAAATGACTTCGACCTCCGGATGTGACTCGCGCCACTCTTGCAGCGCCCGTCGGACGCCGCCCTCCGCGGTCACATCAAAGCTCGCCGCAAATTCACTCGTGTCATGGAGCACGATCAAACCGCCCGCGGCGAGCGCCGGATACCAAGCCTCGATCTCATGCAGCGTCTGCCGGTATTCATGAGAGCTATCGAGGAAAACCAGCTCCGGCGCGCCTCCGAGATAATCGCGGGCCAGACCGGGCGAGGCCGGATCGAGCGAGCTGCGCAATTCCACCCGGACCACCTCCGCGAGATCGGCGCGCTCCAGCCATTCCCTTGCAAAACGGGCCAGCGGCTCATCGATTTCAAAAGTGAAAAGACCGTGCCGCGCGTGCATCTGCCGCAGATAAAAACCGAGGAGCAAGGACGAGTAGCCGGCATGTGTGCCCAACTGCACAATCCGCTGGATCCCGCTTCCCATGATCATCCCATGGAGAAACGACATGATGGGCACGACGCATTCGCCGATCAGATTCTGGCGGGTGGTTTCGGCAAACCAATCCTCCATCAACTGCCACTCTTCCTCGCTTAGGCTGGCGAAAATCGGCGGGACATAATTACTTCGCGGCAATCGATGCCACCAGAACCGCGGCTCCTGCGAGGCGGAGAGGGAAAGCGAGCGGCGTGCTGTTTCAGAGCCGGCCATGAAGGAGAAACTCAGAGTGGCATCGCAATTACGCAAGCCGACATTGCCGGCTCGGCCGATGGACCGGGCGCGCCCGCGGGGCTGGGAGCGGAGTTTTCGGTCGCTGACTATGGTGCCGCGTGGGCGGCCCAAGTCCTTTTGCCGGCTGATGGCCACAAAATCCGCCCAAAGCGATTGCTCCCCCGCTCGAGAGTAAGATAGCTGGCATAGGAGACAGAAAAAAGTAGCGCGAAGGCGATCGGAAAAACGACGATCGCGTGCCAGGGCTCAGGCATCCCCTTTGCCAGAGGAATGCGATAAAGCAACTCGCCGACGAAAGGATAATGCAGGAGATAGAATGAATAACTGCACAAACCTACGGGAACAAGAAGTCGCTCGCAGAGGTTTTCTTTCTGTTTACGCCAAAGATAGGATTCCATGAGCAGGGCCAGCATGCAGGACGCGATGGAAAAGGCGAAGGCGTCGCCGGGCTTCCAAAACACTGAGAGAAACAGAAGTGCGACCGCAGTGATGCGGAGCGAAATCGAGCGAGGGAAGGCGCGGCGGCCCGCCAGAAATTCCTCCGCGAGGTACGCGCCTAACGTCCAGTCGAACCAGACCATGCTGGGAAAGGCCCAAATCGTACCGGCGATACCCGGACTCTTCTCCGTGAAAAAAAGGGCAGCCACGAGCCGGGTCAGGAGACCGAGCGCGAGCGTGAAAAGAAGCGCCCCGCGCATGGTCCAGCGCCGGCGTATCTGCCAAAGGACGGGATAAATCAGATAGAGCTGCACTTCCACGGCCAGACTCCAGAAAGCGGCGTTGATCGCAAAAATCCAGACCGAGCTGAAATTATGAACCAGAAAAATATGGGAAAGAATCTGAGCCCGCCCCTCGGCGGTCGAGAAACTGAGACCATCGCGCCACATGAAGAAGGCGAGCCAGGCAAAGTAGGTCGGATAAATTCGCCAGAAGCGGCGCCAGAAAAACTTTCCAATTCGCACCTCGCCCGCCTGGAGCGCGGAAGCGTGGATACAAAAGCCGCTGATAACAAAGAAGAGCGATACGCCCATCCAGCCATAGCTGAGAGGGAAAAAAATCCAAAACCCAAGGCTGGGTGCGGAATGTAAATCGCGCACCATCCCTTTCCACTGCAAGTGGTCGACCCCAAAAGTAGCGCCGTACCAATGGAGCAATAGGACCGCGAGAATGGCAACGCCCCGCAGGACATCGATGTGGCGGAGATGAAGCTTACGATCCACCGTTGCCTGCGCCTCCACCGGGCTTGACTCGACTCCCATCACTTGGCATCCGGCTCGAGCCGATGCGGCGCGTGCGCCCGCAGGCGAAGGTGGACTTCGAGTTCTACGTCTGCTGGAACCGTGACCAGCGGCAGATGAAGTTGCGGATCGATCCCGGTGATTTTGACGCGCAGAAATTTCGCATTGGGCACGCGCTCCGCGTCGCCGGCCAGCGTGATGTTGCCAAAACGCCCGTCCGCGGCCGCGTCATAGCACGTGTTCCCCGCGGCCTTGAGGCGAATGCGGCCGACGTCGACCACTGGAAACGGGCTGATGAAATCGATCCGGAGCGGCGCGCCGGCGGCGCCTTTCGGGAGCCGGAAGCAAACATCCCGCCAGTCGTTAGGCGCGAAACGCTGGAAGAGCGAATCCGCTTCGCGCAATTCCCCGCCTAACATGGGAAAGACCTCCACGATCGTATCCGCCGGTCCCGGCTCAGGCTGAAAATGGCGCTTTAACCAGGAGAAAAAAGCCAGCCGCAGGCGCAGGCCAGGCGGGAGCTTCGGCTTGCGCGCGATAAGGACGGAGTCATGCCACTTGTTGTTCTCGTTGTCGTATTCTGGGAGATCTTCCCATTGCGTCTGCGTCTCCAGCACCTCGAGATGGGCGTAACGGGCGACCGCGGCGAAACCATCGGGAAAAATCCGCCAGCAATCGCGCGGATAACGGTGCTGCGGTCCGCAAGAGGGCGCGATGATGCAGCAGAGTCCGCCCGGTTTCAGGACTCGCCTGATCTCGTTCATCGTCTCCCAGAAAAATTCCGTGTGCTCGAAAGTTTGCCCGGAAACCAAGACATCGGCACTGTCGCTCCGCAGCTCGCGCCAGCGATATGCGTCCTGCAAAACAAGGTCCACGTTTGGCCCCGGGGTCAGGTCGACTCCGATGTACCGCCATCTGGGATTCGACAGCACGGCGCGATAGGAACCGTTAAAATCCTGGCTCCCGAGATCGAGGATCACCAGCGCCTCCTGGCTGCGCGCATCGAGGTGCTCCCGGCGAAATTCTTCCATCAAGTCTAACGAGTGTTGGTGCATTCGCCCCCTTCGCTCACGCCCGCGCGGACTTCGATCGATCTGGGCGGACTCCTTGCCACTGAAAGCGCGGCGCTCTGCCGCTCCACCTCACCAAATGCTCGACTCCGTCACCCGATCGCATAGCTTTTCCCAGTGGAAGAGGACATGCCCGGGCAAATTCTGCAAACAACTTCGACGGCTTCCGCAATTGAGGCGGGCCTCGACTCGCCTGGCCCCGGGCAAAAGGTCTATGATCGGGCCATCTTCCTATCCGGCTGGGTTCACGCGCCCAGTCTCCCCGCTGCCTCCTGTGAGGTGCGCGCTTACCTGGATGATTTCTGCATCGCGCAGACGTGCAGCCTCTCTTATCGACCCGATGTTTGTGAGAAGTTCGGTCTCGCACGCGGTGTTCGCAGCGGTTTCAGAATGCTCGGGAAAACTCGCTCGGCCGCGACGGAAGCGTACGACAGCACCCTGCGCATCACTGCATCATGGAATGGAGGGTCTCCCCAGACACTGGTTGAGCAACCCGTCCGGATCGAGCCGACTTTGCTGAGTCAGCGTCATTATGGCGAGGTCGTCTATCCGGAGAATGAAACCTTGCTTCATCGGGAAAACATCTACGGTTCCGGACCGCCCATGCGCGATCCCGGGATCGAGGCCGCCGATTTGATTCTGGGTTATCTGCCGGAGCGCTCTTCGGTGGTGGATATCGGCTGCGGGGCCGGGGCCTACGGGCCTGCGCTGATCGCTGCTGGTCACCCCTGGCTCGGGCTGGAATCGAGTCCGCATTGCTGGGAAATCCTGCGCGAGCGTGAACTGCCATATCGTCAGGTAGACCTCGCCACTTCCACCCTTCCCTGCGGCACCGGCGAATGGGACTGCGGGATCTGCATCGAGGTCCTGGAGCACGTCCAGGAGCCGGAAGCATTCCTTCGCGAAATCGCCCGGGTCACGCGGCAGCGAGTCCTTTTTACCGTTCCCAACATGGAGGTACTTCCTTACACCTACGGATGGGGAGTGGTTCCGTGGCATCTGCTGGAAGCCGATCATAAGAATTTCTTCACCCGCGGAAGCTTGAGCAGCCTGCTGCGAAGGCATTTCCGCCGGGTCGAGGTTTTTTGCTATGGCGAGCACCCGTTAAGAATGCGCGAAGGCATCCCAGTCTACGTGCACCTCTTTGCGGTTGCGGATAAATAGACGCTCCGCTCGTCCAGAGTCGTGCGCACTCTGTCCGGCGGGTTAAGGGAAATGGGCACCGACAATCAGCGCGCGCGCGAAGACAACAAAAAAGTTAAGACCCAACTGCAGGCCCACTAGCATCCAAAAATACAAGGCACGGGACAGCTTTCGTGAGAGGAACCAGACCCCCGCGAAAAGCAGGCTTCCGACCAGAACCTGGTAACCGTGCAGGATCGGCAAGGCCGGCACGCTAAAAACCGCTACGAGTGCCAAAGCCGGCCCGAGCAGGCCATACCAAAGCCAGGACCGCCAGTTTCTTTCGGCGAAACATTGCACGAGCCCGGGATAAACCAGGACCACGCCCACCGCGCCCGGCAAACAAAAGAGCCAGCGGTGGATAACCGCGGTCAGGTCAAAAGGGTAGACTCCAAACATCATCGGAGTCATGAGAGTGACTAAATTTTGAGCGCGGACCCAGATGAAGTTTATGGGTGAGGCCAACGCCGCCGCGGTGCCTGGGCCGGTAAGATTTTGCGCCACCAAATCGGAACTAATATGGAGAACGAATGTCGTCCAAAGGAACCAGGGAGCGACGCCAACGCCAAAAGCCGTCGCGTATAAGATTGCGGGACGAAGGCCGGTTTGTTTGCGCTCATGAGTGAGATAAAACAACCCGACCAACCCCGCAAAGACGATCGCATACGGATGGCAATGATAGGCCAGCGCCATTAAGAGGCCGACAGCGACTGGGCCATGCAACTGGCGCAATGAGACCCAGGCAAGCAGGATGAAAAAACCTGCCAGCGGCTTGGGCCAGGTGAACAGGGTTTGGCTCAGAAAGTAGGGATTAGTGATGTAGAGCGAGGTGCCGGCCGGCAAGATCGATTCGGCCCCGAGCGCCGAGAAGAAAACGAGGAGACCAATCAGGAGCAAAGAGTTCAAGACCAGGCCGACAATCTCGAACTGCGCGAAGTAGGTCCCCGTATTCAACGCCCAAACATTCGGCCAGCTTCGACCAATATAATTGTAAGTCCCCAGCGGCGGATGATCACGCGGCGCGCCGCAAGCTACCCGGAAGGGCAAGGCGACGAGCGACATCAGGATCGTCCTGTTACTAACTTCATTTCCAGGCATGATCGGTCTTTCTTTCTTGAAAGAGACGCCACGCGCAAAATACTCGGTCACCGCGAACGGGATATAGTTATCAGCCGGCAGCCCGGTGAGGATCTGAACCTTTACGTTCATGGTCTGTTCCTGGGAGATAAGAAGGCCGCCCTGCGGCCAGGGTTCCTCATAGGGAAGGTCTAGGTGAAGGATGCCGAGACAGATGATCAGCAGGAGAAACCAGAGAGCGAGTGAGACTTTCACCGGCCGGGATAGCGTGACCGCGAACGATCGCCAAATCCTGACCCGTATGAGGTAGACCAAGCTCAGGAGCGTGAATCCAAAGAGGATCAAAACGAAGAGGAACCGAACGGCCGGAAAAAGCGCGATTGCGAGCCCGGCCAGTCCGTGAAGCAAGACCCCTAACCCAAAGCCGTAGCCAACCAATTGGATCCCCCGAAGCGCAGTCAAATAACAGAGGGGGGCAACTCCGCTGGCGGCGAGGGAGAGAACCACCCAGAGGAGAAAGCCTAGTTCCGCCGGTAACGAGAGCATACCCGATCTTGAATCGGCAAGCGTTCCTTGAGAAAGAGAAATCTCGCGGCTCCGTTCACCGAGGCAACCCCCAGCGATCCTCCCTTCCCGGCTCGATAGAGACTCGCCCTACCGATTTTTGCGCGATCGGTGTTGACCTAGGCGCTGGTCGGCAGGTGCTGGGACTTGATCGGGCAATTGGCGCAAGCCGGGTCGCCTTCCGGGCGCAGCATGTTGCGGCGGAGGCGCTGAAATTCTTCGCCATGGAAAATCTCCGCCAAAGTTTTGCCGTCGCTCAGGAGCCCGAGCGGTCGCTCGTGCCAGGGACAGGGCAGGACTTCGTTTTGGTCGCGCACCATAATCTCCGAGAACGGGCGATTGCAGAAAGTGGTCGCAAATTCCTCTGCCACCGTTCCCTCCCAGGACGAACGCTCGCTCGAGGCCGGTGGAACGGGAACGGAATCGCCCGCCGGGTCGGGCTCGACCCGCTCAAAATCCTCCCAGGAAATCGGCCGTTCCTCCGCTGCGCCATCCCAGGGCGGCGCGTCCGCAAAAGCGGGCGGGAGATAAATCGGCAGCCCGAGCCGGCCGGCTTCCGCGAGGATCTGCGGCCGATAGAAATTGTATTTCCCGGGATGATTCGAGAGCAGATCTTCGGGCGCAAAGTACGTGCCGATCGGAACGACGTGGCGGAAATCGATCGATTCCGCGCCGAGCGCCTGCGCCATTTTCAGGAAGGCCGGCGCTTCGTGAATGTTCCGCGTCATCATGACGAAATTAAAAACAAACACCGGCCGCTGCACGCCGCAGCGCTCCCGCAGATCGCGCAAGGCCATGATGTTGCCGACGAGCTGCTCGTAACGGCAGCCGACCCGAATCGATTCGAGCAACTCCTTGCTCACCGCATCGATCGAGAAAAGCAGCCGGGCCACGCCGCTCTCGATGATTTTGTTCCGGATCGGCGCGCGCATGAGCATGGCGTTGGTGCAGAACTCGATCTCCACCTGCGGATGCTCGGCCGCGAGATAGTCCAGAATGCTGGGCAGGTGCTTCGAGATGAGCGGCTCATCGCCGCAGGACAACATGACCTGCCGGACGGAGGGCCCGATCTGGTCGAACAAGCGGCGAAATTCATCGGTCGTGAGTTGCTGCGTCGGGCGCTTGAAAATGGCGTCGTCGCTGAAGTGGCACATGACGCAACGCAGGTTGCACTTGTTGATGATGTCGAGGCGCAGAGTGAGGCCGGGCCGTTTCCCTAACGAACGCTCGAAACGCACCTCCGGTCCGTCCGCTCTCCGGCCCGATCGCGCTTCGGGTGCTCTCGTTGAGCTCGATCTGCTGCACGTCGCGCGTCTCCAGACGAACCGGCACGCGATGCCAGCCGCTCGCCAGTTCCACCCAGAGCTCGGTCTCGCCCGGAAGCGCCTGCGAAGCACTCGTTAGGCGAAAGCCACTCTGCGCCCCGCGCGGGTAATCGGGGTAAGCCGCGCCGACGTCGGTTCGCTCGAAACCATACGGCACCTCTTCCCAACCGAGATCGGGCAGGGCGAGGTGGAGCGCGCGAATGGGCGAAGTCGCGATGCACCAGCCCTCGAGCCGATCAACGTGCTCGCCGGTGGGATCGCGACGCGCCAGGTCGCTGCAAAAGAGGAGGTGTTCGCTCATGGAAAACCGAGTCGTTAGTTTACGCGCTCCGCCCGGAATTGCACGCCGACCACCGCCGAATCGGGCTTGCGCAGCTTCGGGTGCCAGCAAAGATGAGTCGAACCGCGTGTCATCAATTCTTTCATTCCTGCGTCGCCTCGGGGTTCTGCCCCGGGTTCGCGTCCTCTTCTTTTTCCACGAGACGACGTGGAGCGGCGCCCCGATTCAGTTGTGGCACGTGGTCCGGGCGTTGCAGGCGCGCGGGTATACCGTCGCCGCCGCGGTGCCGAAGAGCGGCGCGCCGGAGTCCGGGCCGATCTCGGAGTTGCTCGCGGAGATGGGCGCGGAAGTTTTCCCTGCGGTCGATCATTCCGCACCGCCGAAGTTGGAGGAACTGCGGGCTCTGTGCGGGAAATTCGACGTCGTCGTCGCCAATACGCTCGTGATGTGGGCGGCGGTGGAGTCGGCGCATGCCGAAGGCGTGCCGGTCATTTGGTACATCCACGAGAGCCGGGTCGCGGAACAATTGCTCGCGCATAATCCCGGGATGCAGCCGGCTCTCGCGCTGGCGGATCTCGTCGTCATGCCAACGCGACGGACCGCCCAGCTTTACGCGCCGTTTACCGAGCGCGCGATCGAGGTGGTACCCTACGGCATTCCGCCCGCGCCGGAGCAGGCGAGAGTACCGCTGGAGAGCCGCGCGCTGCGGTTTCTTCTGCTGGGAAGTTACGAGCGACGAAAAGGGCAGGATGTTTTCCTCGAGGCCATCGCGCAACTCCCGGAGAGCACGCGGGCATGGGCCGCTTTTCGCATGGCGGGCCGGCCCCTGGAAAAGGAGTTTCACGAGTCTCTCGCAGCCCGGGCGGCAGAGTTGCCTAACGTTGAGCTGAGCGGCGCGCTCGAGCACGACGCCGCCCTCGCCGCCACCAGCGCGGCCGATGTCCTGGTCTGCGCTTCGCGCGATGAGACGATGCCGATCGCGATCCTGGAGGCGATGAGTCTGGGCAAAGCCATCGTCAGCACCGACGTCGGCGGCATTTCGGAGTGGCTGACTGACGGTGAGGACGCGCTCATCGTTCCGCCTGAGAATGCCGCGGCCCTCGCGCAGGCGTTGAGCCGTTGCCTGAGCGAACCCGGGCTTGTGGCAACGTTAGGCGCAAACGCGCGCCGCACCTTTACCGAGAATTTCTCGATCGATCGGCTGGGAAAATCGTTCGCGCGTCTCATCGAGCAGGTGAGGAAAACAAGATGACGCCGCTCCTCTCGGTCCTGATGCCGGTTTACAATCCCGAGCTCAAGTTTCTCGAGGAAGCGATCGAATCGGTGCGCGGCCAGAGCCATGAAAACTGGGAATTGTGCCTGGCCGACGATGGTTCGACCGACGAGCGGGTTCGGCCTTTCCTCGAAGAAATGGCGCAGCGCGATGCGCGCCTCAAGGTCGTTTTCCGCGAGACGAACGGCGGCATCGCCGCCTGCTCGAATTCCGCTCTCGTGGCGGCGCGCGGCGAATGGTGCGCGTTGCTCGACCAGGACGATCTGCTGGCGGCGAACGCCCTTGCCGAAGTCGTTCGCGAAAGCGCGGAGCATCCCGACGCCGGGCTCATCTATTCGGACGAGGACTTCATCGATTCGTCAGGCAAACGGGTTAATCCATTCTTCAAGCCGGACTGGAATCCCGAGCTTTTTCTCGGCCAGAATTATCTGAATCATCTCGGCGTTTATCGCACACGGCTGCTGCGCGAGATCGGTGGATTCCGCGAAGGATTTGAGGGCTCGCAGGACTACGATCTCGCCCTTCGCTGCCTCGAACGCCTGCGCGCGGACCAGATTCGCCACATCCCAAAAATCCTTTACCACTGGCGAATGGTCACGGGCAGCCTGGCCGACCAGCCCGACGCAAAACCACACGCGCGGCACGCAGCGCGCCGGGCATTGAACAGCCATCTCCAGGCCCGCGGGATCGCGGCGCGAGCGGAGGCCTGCCCGGAAAACGAAGAATCGCACCGGATCATTTACGAGCTGCCGACGCCGGCTCCCACCGTCACGATTCTCGCCACAGCCTGCAACAAATGGGCGGCGCTGCCGGATTTGGAATGGACAAACACAGACCCGGGCGCCGCCGCAGCAAACCGCGCCGCGCGCGAGGCCGGTGGCGAGATTCTCATTTTCCTCGGCAACGTGAGCCAGGCGGACGATCCCGGCTGGCTGCGGGAAATGATCAGCCTGGCCGTCAGACCGGAGGTTGGCGCGGTCGGCGCGCGGCTTTGGTCGCCGGCCGGCACCCTGGAAGATGGCGCCCTCGTTCTCGGCCTGGGCGGCATCGCGACGCCCGCCTTTTACGGCATTCCGCACGGGCACCCCGGATATTTCAATCGCGCCTGGCTGGCACAGAATTTCTCCGCGGTCTCGGCCGCCTGCCTCGCGGTGCGAAAGGAGGTCTTTCTGGAGTTAAACGGGTTCGATGAAATGAATCTGCCGATCCACTTTTACGATGTGGATTTTTGCCTCCGGCTGCGCCAGCGCGGGTGGCAGGTCGTCTGGACCCCATACGCCAACCTGGTTTTCCGTGGCGCGGGCCTTCGCCCGCAAGCCCAGACCTCGGCCGAGGCGGCCTGGATGCAAGAGCGGTGGGGAGAGGAGGTGCGTCGCGATCCGTTTTACAGTCCGAACCTGGCGCGCGACTTGCCCGGCTTCCGCTCGCGCGAAGATCTGTGAAGGATTCCGAGCGTTCTCCTTTCCCTGTCATCCTGAGCAGAGCGAAGGATCTCGGACCCTTGCCGGGCTTCTGGCGGACGGAAATAGTCAGAGATCCTTCGCTTCGCTCAGGATGACAGACCACAGAGATGGCGCCGGGGGCGCCGACCCTCGCCGTCATCTCATTCGTTAGGCAGAGGGCTCTCCGTAGAAAACGCCTTGCAATTGCGAGGTGGGATTGAATCCTGAGCCCGATGCGCAAAACCCGAATCATCTGTACCCTCGGACCTGTTTCCGATAGTTCCGAGATTATCGAAAAGATGATCCTGGCCGGAACCGACACTTTTCGGCTGAACATGAGCCACGCCAAACACGAGTGGGTGCGCGAGATCGTTCCCCGGGTGCGGTCGATCGCGCAACAGTGCCAACGCAGCGTCGGTCTCCTCCTCGATACCCAGGGCCCGGCGATTCGCACCGGGGTGCTGGCAAAAGATCTCCAGCTCGCGGTCGGCGACACCCTCGAGATTACGGTCGGGAACGCGACCGCGACGGAAAAGAATTCGATCACGGTCAATTACGACGGCCTGATCGATGACGTCTCGGTCGGCGACGTTGTCCTGCTCGACAACGGCCTCATGCAGGTGCGGGTGGAGGAGAAAAAAGACGGTCGCATTCGCACCAACGTCCTCACCGCCGGCGCCCTCGGCTCGCGCCGCCACATCAACCTCCCGGGAGTCCACGTCAATCTCCCCGCCCTGACGGAGAAAGACCTCGCCGATGTCGCCCTCGGGATTGAGCTCAAGGTCGACTTCGTCGCCCTCAGTTTCGCCCGAAAAAAACAGGATCTCGACCAGCTCCGCCGAGTTCTGCGCACGGGCGGAAGCAGCGCTTTGGTCGTGGCCAAAATCGAAAGTTCGAGCGCGGTTCGCGATCTCGACAAGATGATCCGGGCGGCCGACGTCATCCTCGTCGCGCGCGGCGATCTCGGGATCGAATGCCCGATGGAGGATCTGCCGATCATCCAGCGCCGGATCGTGAAACGTTGTCTGCGCATCGGCAAACCGGTCATCGTCGCGACCCAGATGCTCGAGTCGATGATCGAGAATCCGCTCCCGACCCGGGCGGAAGTGACCGATGTGGCCAACGCCGTTTTCGAGCAGGCCGATGCCATCATGCTCACGGGCGAAACCACCAGCGGCCGCTATCCGGTCGAGTGCGTCGAGGTCCTGGACCGGGTCGCGCTCCGGATCGAGCGCAGCGGCGGGGCCGGCTACGGCAAGGACGCGCTCCTGGAAGATAACCGGCAAAAGACGGTCGCGGCTGCGGTCGCGCTGGCCGATTCGCTGCATCACCCCAAGATCGTGGTATTCACCCGGCACGGCACGATGGCGCGCTACGTCTCCAACCTGCGCCCCGGCCACGCCCCGATCTTCGCCTTTACCCCTAACGAAATCGTCTGTCGCCAGCTCTCCATTTCCTGGGGCGTCTTCCCGGTCCTGCTCAAGTTCACGGACGATCCGAACGCGACGATCGAGGCGGCGGAAAAGCATTTGCGGGCGACAAACCGGGTTCAGCCTAACGACAACCTGGTGGTCCTGAGCGACGTCCGGGCGGGCGACGATTTGGTCGACTGTGTGCAGTTGCGACACGTGAACTAAGGTGTGAGCACACCCGTGGATCTGCCCAGCCTGCTCGCATTTCAGCCCCGATTTTATCGGGGCGGACCGATCCGGCATCACCTCGCGTTTCTCTACGATCTGGTCGCGACCCGGCGCCCGCGGCGGATCGTGGTGCTGGGCTTCGGGAATGGCGAGGCCTTCTTTACCCTCTGCCAGGCGGTCCGCGAAACCGGCCTCGAGGCTGAATGCACCGCAATCTGGCGCGGGGCCGCGGGAGAAGATCGCGAGACTGATCCGGCCTGGAAGGAAGGGCAACGTTACGCGGCCGAGACGTATGGCGAGTTTGCGCAATTTTCGGCGGACGACTCCACGATCGCGGCGGAAAAGTTTATCGAAACGAAGGTCGACCTGCTCCTGATCGACCAATGCGAAAGCGGATCGGAAATTACCGCGGAACTTGAGCGCTGGAGCGGAGCCGTTTCTCCAGGCGCAGTGATTCTTGTTCATGGAATCGGGCTGAATCGGCCCGACGCTCCAGGCACCGCCTGGCGCGAATGGCGCGGCGAGCGGCCGGGCACGGAGTTCTCCGCCGGGATCGGCCTGGGTGTTGTCGCTCGCGAATGAGCCGCCGATTCCCCCAGCAACGCAGCAACTCTACGCCCTCGCCGCGGCCCGCATTGCCGCGCAGGCGGAGAGCGAACAAAGCCAGCGCGATCTGGCGGCGCTGTCGGCGCGCCAGGTCTGGCTCGATTCCCTCCTCGAAGATCGCTGGACCGCGCAGGAGATCATGGACGAGCAGGGCCGGCAGATGGAGGAGCTGCGGAAGCGTTTCGAAGAACTCGGCCGCGACCGGGCCAAGGCGCAGCTCGTGATGGACGGGCAACACGAGCAGTTGCGCCACTGGGTCTCGGAAAGCGAATCGCGGAAAGAGCAGATCGAAAAACTCAAGAAGCAGCTGCGCGAACAGAAACAGATCTTCAACGCCGCCAAAGACGCCTGCCGCAAAGGCGGCAAATGTTTTCGCCCGGGAGGCGGCCCGAAAACGAAAAAGCCCCTCGCCGCGCGGATCGCGCTCGAACTTCGGCGCATTCCCGTCAATCTCGGTTTCCGCCGCGGCGCTGCCGTGGTTGAACCGTCGGCGCCCAAGGAAAAAGCGCCCGCGGCCAAACCGGCCAAGCCGCTCGATCGTTATGCAGCCTGGCGGGAAGAGCATGAGCCTAACGAGAGCGGGCTGGCGGAACAGCGTCGCCTTGCGTCGCTCTGGCCGGACCCGCCCACGATCAGTTTCCTTCTCCCGGTGAAAGATCCGCCGGCGAAATTTCTCGAGCAATTGCTCGCCTCGCTCGCCGCCCAAAGCGCGCCGAATTGGGAAGTCTGCCTCGTCGACGGCGGTTCCGCGCTGACCGAGACGCTCGAGACGATCAAAAACTGGAGTGTGCGTGAGCCGCGGATTCGGGTCGAGCGTTTAGAGGAAAATCTCGGCATTTCTGAAAACACCAACCGTGCGCTGGCGCTGGCGACGGGCGAATTTGTCGCCTGCATCGATCACGACGATTTGCTCGCGCCGTTTGCGGTTTACGAAATGACGCGCGCGATTCTCTCTTCGCCTGCGGCGGACATTTTTTACAGCGACGAGGATCGTTGCGACCTCGAAGGCCGACGGCATTCGCCCTTCTTCAAACCGGAGTGGAGCCCCGAGCTGCTGCTCTCGTCGATGTATATCGGCCATCTGACCGCGTACCGCCGCTCGCTGGTCGGGCGCGTCGGGAATTTTCGCAAGGAGTTCGATCTCTCGCAGGATTACGACTTTGCCCTCCGCGCGACCGAGCAGACGCGCGGGATCGAGCACGTTCCGCATGTGCTTTATCATTGGCGCGAGCATCCGGAATCCGGCTCGGCCGGCGGCAAACCGGATGCGCGCAAAACCAATCTTGCGGCGCTCGGCGCGGCAATGGAGCGCCGCAATCTGCCGGCAGATATCGTCGAGTACCCCACCGCCAATCGCGCCCGGCTCAAGCCCGCACATTGGCCGCGCGTCTCGATCATCATCCCGACCGATTCACCCACCCGCGCGCACAGCTGTCTCGAACGCCTGCCGCGCCAAACCCGCTATCCCGATCTCGAAATCGTCATCGTGACCAACAGTGGCCTGATCGATCTCCTGCAGAAATTGCAGCCCGAAACCGCGACTCTGCTTTGCGTGCCGTACGATCAGGCCTTCAATTTTTCCGACAAATGCAACGTCGGCGCGCAGGCCGCGACCGGCGAACGCTTCATCTTTTTCAACGACGATGTCGAAAGCGTGCAGGCCGATTGGGTGCAGAACCTGATCGAGCCACTGGAAAATGCGGAAGTGGGCGCGGTCGCGCCGAAACTGCTCTACGAGACCGGCAAGATCCAGCATGCTGGCCTCATCACCGGCGTACGCGGACTGATCGGAACTGCGTTTCATCAGCGCGCGGCCGATTCCACCGAGCATTTCAACATGGCGCAATCGCTGCGCAACGTGGCCGCGCTTTCGGCCGCTTGTCTCGCCATCCGGCGCGAGGATTTTTTTCGCGTCGGCGGTTTCGACGCGGTCAACACCCCGATCGGGCATTCCGATGTCGATCTTTCCTTCAAGATCCGCGAGGCCGGGTTGCGCTGTGTTTACACGCCATTCGCGACGCTCTATCACGCCGGCCACGTCTCGATCGGAAGCGAGGAGAAAGCCCCGGAACCTGAGAAGTCGTCGATTTATCTTCTGAAACGCTGGCCGGAATTCACCACGCGGGATCCGTTCTTTCCTGACAACATGCGGGACTGGCTCCACACCGATTCGCCGACGCCGATCCGGATGACGGCGAGTGCCAATTCGCAAGCCGTCGGCTCCGCGCCCGATCTGCTTTTCGTCTCGCACGATCTCTCGCTCTCCGGCGCGCCGATCATGCTCTATCACGCCGCGCGCTGGTGTCGCGAGAACGGCGTCTTCGTCGTGGTGCTCGCGCCTAACGACGGCCCCCTTCGCGAGAAACTGCTCGAGCTTGGAGTGCCGGTCATTATCGATCCGCTGGTCGCGGAAGGTCATCCTTCTTTTGCGCAGCTCGCGCGCGACTTCGATTGCGTCATCGCCAACAGCATCCGGAGCAAAGCCGTCGCGCCGGCGCTGAAAAAAGAAGCGGTCCCAGTGCTCTGGTGGATCCACGAACCGGGCTCGGTCGGCGAACATTATCTGCGCGAGGATGCGGAGTTGCGCCGCGCCTTCCCGCTCGCGGAATTCATCCTCGCGCCCTCCGAACGCACGGCGCGCATTTACCGGCCGTTTACCGATCGCCCGGTGAAAACGCTCTACAACGCCATTCCCGATCTTGGCCTCAGTCCAAGCGCGCCGGCGACGGGCGGCGGCTGCGTTTTGTTCTGCTGGCCAGCATCGAGCCGCGCAAGGGACAGGATATCCTCGTCGAAGCCCTGACTTTGCTGCCGCCGGAATTGCTCGAGAAGGCGGAGTTTCAATTAGGCGGGCGCATTCTTGATCCGGAGTTCTGGCTCAAGGTCGATCGCATCGCCAGACCCTTGAAAAATATTTCCGTGACGGGCGCGCTCGATCACGCCGATGCCATTGGGCTAATGCGGAACGCGGACGTAATCGTGTCGCCCTCGCGGGACGAAGCCCTGCCGGTCGTCATCCTCGAAGCGCTTAGCCTGGGCAAGGCGCTCGTCGCCTCCACCGTTGGCGGGGTCCTGGAAGTCCTGGTCGACGGCGAAGATGCCTTGCTCGTTAGGCCGGAAGCGCCCGAAGCGCTGGCCGCGGCTCTGCGGCGCCTGCTCGAGAATCCCGATCTCATCCCGCAGCTGGGAGAGAAAGCGCGCGAGACTTATGAACGGCAATTTACGCTCGACCGTTTTGGCCGCGACTTTCGTGTCCTGATCGATGAAGCGATCTCGCTCGCCGCTCACCGCGGCGCGGTTTCCGGATGAAGTTTTTCAAAACCAAAATCCCGCCCCCGGAGAAACCGCCGACCTACCAGGAATGGCTTCGGCGATTTGCCGTGATCGATTCCGTGGCCTTGCGTCGGGACCTCCGGCAGATCAAAGACCAGCCGCTGGTTTCCATTCTGGTCCCGGTGTACAACCCCGATCCCGACCTGCTCGATGCCGCAATCGATTCGGTCCGAAACCAAATTTACGAGCGCTGGGAACTGTGCCTCGCAGATGACGCATCCGATAATCCGGAAGTGCGCGCGCGGCTGGAGCGCGCGGCCGCGAATGAGCCGCGAATCAAGCTGACTTTCCGCGAGAAGAACGGGCACATCGCGGCCTGCACCAATTCCGCTCTGCAACTCGCGACCGGCTCCTGGTGCGCGCTGCTCGATCAGGATGATCTCCTGACGGAAGATGCGCTCGCTCAATTCGCGCTCGAGCTCGATCGGCATCCCGAGGCGGCCTTGATTTATTCCGACGAGGATAAAATCGACGAGGCCGGCGCGCGCTCCAGCCCATATTTTAAGCCGGATTGGAACCCGGAACTTTTTCTCGCTCAGAATTTCATCAACCACCTCGGTCTTTACCGGACCGAGCTGGTTCGCCAGGTCGGCGGTTTCCGCGAAGGATTTGAAGGTTCGCAGGATTACGATCTCGTCCTCCGCTGCGTGGAACAGCTGGAGACGCGGCAGATCCGGCACATTCCCCGCGTGCTTTATCATTGGCGGATGGTGACCGGGAGCGTGGCCGCTCTCCCCGACGCCAAGCCCTACGCGCGCGAGGCCGCGCGCCGCGCGATCACGGAGCATCTCGCGCGGCAAGGCATCGCTGGCAGGGTTGAAGCGAGTCCGGAAAATCCGGAAGCGCATCGGGTGGTCTATTCGCTCGGAGAGGCAACCCCGGCGGTCTCAATCATTATTCCTTTCCGCGACCGGGTCGAACTCCTGCAGCGATGTCTGGAAAGCATTCGGGCCAGGACTGACTATCCGAACCCTGAGTTCGTCCTCGTCGACAACGGCTCGCGGGAAAAGAGCACGCTCGATTTTCTCCAAAGCCTGGAGAGGAGCGCCGGAGTGCGCGTTTTACGCGACGCCGAACCATTCAACTTCAGCCGCCTAACGAATCGCGGGGCGGCCGCGGCCGGCGGCGAAATTTTGCTCTTCCTCAACAACGACATCGAAGCGACCGAACCGGGCTGGCTGCGCGAGTTGGTGAGCCACGCGGTGCGCCCTGAAGTCGGCGCGGTCGGCGGTCGTCTCTGGTTCCCGGACGGCACTCTGCAGCACGGCGGCGTGATCCTCGGCCTCGGAGGCGTGGCCGGACACGCTTTTCCTCATCTCAAGCGCGGCCGGGGCGGGTACTTCAGCCGCGCCTTGTTGCAGCAAAATATCTCGGCCGTGACCGGCGCCTGCCTCGCCGTACGGAAGGAGCTTTTCGAGGAAGTCGGGCCCTTCGACGAAAAGAATCTCTCGGTCAGTTTCAATGACATCGATTTCTGCCTGCGCCTGATGGCGGCCGGCTATCGCAACGTCTGGACGCCTTTCGCCAACCTGATCCATGCCGAGTCCGCCACGCGCGGACATCAGCCGACGAAAAGGGAGCAGGCTCATTTCGTGAGCGAAGCCACCTTTATGCAGCAAAAGTGGGGCTTCGAACTGCTGCATGATCCCTCTTACAATCCGAACCTGTCGCTCAACCTGCCCGGCTTCGAGCTGGCGGTCCCGCCGCGCTTGTAGACGCTTCGCTCTGCAAAGCGCGGGGGAAGATTTTGCGAGTGAATCCGGTCTACGATCGGGAGCGCAGGGCCGCGCTTCGCAGAGCGAAGCGTCTACAAGCGCGCAAAAAAAGCGCGCGGACGTTTCCATCCGCGCGCTGGTAATTCGTTAGGCCGGGAAAGCTTTAAACTTCCGCCGTCAGCTCGACATCGACCGGGCGCTCTTTTTTGCTCAGGGCGCGGCGCAATTTCGAAAGGGCGATGTTCTGCAGCTGGCGAATCCGCTCGCGCGTGACGCCGAACTTCTTGCCCACTTCCTCGAGCGTCTTCGGCTTGCCGCCGTCGAGCCCGAAACGCGAGAAGATGATCTTGCGTTCGCGATCGTCGAGGACATCGAGCAAACCGCCGACTTCGTTGCGCAGGTTTTTGTCGCGCAGCAATTCGAACGGCGTCTGCGCGTCCTCGTCGCCGACAATCTCGCCAAACTCGGTCGAGTCATCGTCGCTGATCGGCGCGTCGAGCGAAGCCGGGCGAATCGAAACGGTCTTGAGCTGCGAGACTTTGCCGGCAGCAATACCAATTTCTTCGCCGAGCTCGTCGTCGGTCGGTTCACGGCCGAGTTCCTCGCTCATCTGGAGCGAGACGCGGCGCATCTTGGAGATTTTGTCGACGAGGTGGACCGGCAAGCGGATGGTTTTGCTCTGGTTAGCCAAGGCACGTTTGATCGATTGCTTGATCCACCAGGCGGCGTAGGTGCTGAGCTTTCCGCCCTTGGCCGGATCGAAACGCTCGACGGCTTTCATCAAGCCGATGTTGCCCTCGGAGACGAGATCAAGCAGCGGCAGCCCGAGGTTGGCGTAATCGTGCGCGATCTTCACGACCAGACGCAGGTTGGAGCGAATCATCAAGGCTCGCGCCTCTTTGTCGCCTTTCTTAATTTTTGCGGCAAGTTCGATCTCCTGCTGCGGGGTGAGGAGCGGGATTTGCCCGATCTCACGCAGGTAAATTTTTATGCCTGTGTCGCTATCTTCAGCGGCCATATAAGTTCTCATGAATTAGGTCGAAAGTTGGGAGGTGAGGGCACAAACTGCCGGCGATTTCGAACTCCCGGCGTTTGTGGAATGCGTGTTGTAGCATCAGAGCAACTACTTAACAAGGTTAAATATCGGAATTAAGACAGCGAATGGATGCTTGTTGTTCATTTCTTTTCCTCTGTCGAGCATCATTTTGCGCCAGACCAGAAATCTTTCGACCGCCGGGATAAGATGCTGACTGCGGGCGATTTATTCCCTGCTCCCGGCGCTGCATCTCCTCTGCCTCCTATCTCATTCGTGCGCCCAGACTTTCAGGACGCCTTTTTCGCAAAACCGCCAGGATTTCTGCCAGGACGCTGATCGCGATCTCGGCCGGCGAGTCCGCTCCAATGTCGAGTCCGATCGGGGCGTGAACCCTGGCCAGTGCTTCGTCGGTTATGCCCTGGGCGCGAAGCTGTTCGAACACGTGGCGCACTTTCCGCGTACTCCCGATCATGCCGAGGTAGCCGGCGCCCGGGGTTCGCAGCGCGCTGGCGAGCGCGTCCCGATCCAGCTCGTGATTGCGGCTCACGATCACAATCGCCTCGTCCGGTTGCCATGCCCGGTTGGCGATGAATTCGGCCGCGCTGGCCGCGGATTCCCGCAATACCGCAGCGGGAAGAGCATCGAGCAACTGCGTCCGATCCTCGATTACCTGCACAAAAAGGCCGCATTCGACCGCCAGACGCACAATCGCCTGCGCACAGTGACCGGCCCCAACCACGAAAAGCGCTTCCCGCATCACTTGCGGCTCGATCAGGATCGTCGCTTCCCCCCCGCAAACAGCACCGAAGGAATCCGGCTCGTCTTCGCGCAGGGGAAAGGTTTTGAGCAAGGGCCGCTTTTCCCGAAGGCAGCGGAGCGCATCCTCGATCGCCAGCGCCTCAAATTTTCCCCCGCCAATCGTCCCGCTCGTTAGGCCATCGAGATAGACGAGCATCTTGGCCCCGGCTTCGCGCGGGACCGAGCCCTTGGTCGCGGCCACCGTGACGAGCGCGCACGGTTTGCGCGCCTGCCGCGCGCCGAGGAGTTCATCGAGAAGCGCGTCGGAGATCATTGGTCGCGCGCCAGGCTCGCCTCGATCGAGCCATGCGGCTCCTCCGTCGGAACGAAAACCTCGTTCTTATTCTCGAGGCCGAAGGGCGCGAGATTGAGCAGGAGGCAATGTTTGTTCGGCATGGCGAGGTCGATCCGGGAAATCTCCGCGCAGGTTGCAAGCGCGGCTTCGCCCATTTGGAACAGGGTCGTCTGCGCCGAGGGGCTGAAGTTTTCCGCAAAGACTCTTAACATCGCGGCCAGGATGGCGTCGTCCGCCGCGCGATAACTGGCCGGGACGCCCGCAAAATGCCAGGTCGCACGGAAAGAAGTTGCGAGAATGCGATCGGCCGTCTCCGGCAGCGTCGTGTATTCGCACTTCGGATAACCTTCAAAACCGGAGCCGGTCGATTTCAGGATCACCAGGTCGCGAATGCCCGCGCTCAGCTCGCTCGCACCCGCCCGGCAGAGCGCCCGGGCATAACGGCGGGCCTCGCTCCCGGCGGCGAAGGAATGGGGATGCGGTTTTCCGCCGACGTCGAGTCGATTCCAGGCGCGCTCCGTGATCTCAATCGTCGCTTCCGCCACCTGCTCATAGCGGTGAACAAAATGTTCGCCCAGGATGGCGGCGAACCGTTCCAGGTCGTCGACCAGGTGCTGCTTGGCCAGGACGTTGACCGTGTTCTTGATCGTGTCCGTCGGGACGACCTTCGAGTTATCTCCCGCGGTGTAGGAAGTCTCGAAGTCGCCCGCCAGCAGGGCCGAGACTTCAATCTCCCGAATCGTGTGAATCGGTCCGTCGCGCAGGATTTTCAGCACCCGGACGCGCGCTTTTCCGTAACGTTGTTCGATCAGTTTCGCCATTGCGCCACAGGACTAAATCATTTAGTCCGAAAGCGCGATGCTAAAGCTGGAAGAGCTCAACGCCCTCGATCTGGAGCAATTCACTCTCCACCTGCGACCCGTTTTCGAACATTCGCCCTGGGTCGCGGCGCGCACTTTCCGAGAGCAACCTTTCGCCGATCTCGCGGAGCTGCATGCGGCCCTTTGCCGCACCGTCCATGCCGCGAGCATGGATGAAAAACTCGCCCTCATCCGCGCCCATCCCGACCTCGTCGGCCACGCCACCCTCACGAACGAATCCCGCGCCGAACAAAAAAGCGCCGGGCTCGACAATCTCTCCGCCGATGAAATCGCGCGCTTCCGTGACTTCAATCAGCGCTACCAGGCAAAGTTCGGTTTCCCATTCGTCATCTGCGCCCGCCTGAACAAGAAAGAAGCCATTCTGGACGCCTTCCCGACGCGCCTGGAAAATTCCCGCGAGCAGGAAATCGAAGCCGCGCTCGGGGAGATCTGCAAAATCGCGGAGCTGCGCCTGCGCGATCTGGTGGCATGAGCCTGACCACCCACGTCCTCGACACCCGCAACGGCCGTCCGGCCGCGGGAATGAAAATCGAACTCTGGTCGCTCGATCCGCGGCAGCTCCTGCAAAGCCTAACGACCAATTCGGATGGACGGACGGATCAGCCCCTGCTCGCGCCTAACGAGAGCCGCAGCGGAAATTTCGAGCTGATTTTTTTCGTCGGCGACTACTTCGGCGAGCGCGCTTTTCTCAACCAGGTCCCGGTCCGCTTCAGCATCACCGACGGCGCCGCCAAATATCACGTTCCGCTTCTCGTCAGCCCATGGGCCTACAGCACCTATCGGGGGAGTTAGAAGGCAAAGCGCCCTCCCAAAAATTTGTCATTCTGAACGGAGTGAAGAATCTCTGACTGTTTCCGGTTTTCATGAGCGCCGCTGACTTCGCAACGCCTGCTGGCCTAATCGACCTTGCCTCCGCCCGCATCGGCGGCGTCGCCCTGCTCGCGAACGACGAGTTCTTCGCTGAGAAAGAAAACCTTCTTCAGCCGGGCCGCGGCGTCTTCATTCCCGACAAATACACCGACCACGGCAAATGGATGGACGGCTGGGAAACCCGCCGCCGCCGCGTCCCGGGACACGACTGGTGCGTCGTCCAGTTGGGCCTGCGCGGCATCATTCGACAGGTCGACATCGATACCAACCATTTCCTCGGCAACCATCCGCCTTTCGCTTCGCTCGATGCGCTCTGCCTAACGAATACATTTCCGCAGGATCCCGCGGCGGTCGAAAGTCTTCCCTGGACGCCCATCCTCGCGAAATCGCCGCTCAATCCAGGCTCGCAAAACCTTTTCGCGATCAGTGCCGATGAACCCGCCACTCACGTCCGCCTCAACATCATCCCGGACGGCGGCGTGGCCCGGTTGCGCGTTTATGGGATGGTTGTTCCCGATTGGAGCAAACTGAAACCCGGCGACATCATCGATCTCGCCGCGGTCGAAAATGGCGGCGTTCCCCTCGCCTGCAGCGACATGTTTTTCAGCTCGATGAACAACCTCATCATGCCCGGGCGTTCCGCCAACATGGGCGATGGCTGGGAAACCAAACGCCGCCGTGGTCCCGGCTACGATTGGATTATTCTCAAACTCGGATTGCCTGGCGCGATCCAGAAAATCGAAATCGATACCAATCACTTCAAAGGCAATTACCCCGACACCTGCTCGATCGAGGCCTGCGCCGCGCCGGGCGCTTCGACCGAGGAACTAACAAGTCCGCAAACTCGCTGGCGGGAGATCCTGCCGAAAACAAAATTGCAGGCCGACACACGCCACTTTTTCGAACGCGAACTCTCCCCGATGAGCGGCTGCACCCATCTCCGGCTCAACATTTACCCGGATGGCGGTGTCAGCCGCCTGCGTGTCTGGGGCCTGCCCACGCAGTCCGCATCCGCCCCCCCGTTGTCATCCTGAGCAGAGCGAAGGATCTCTGACTATTTCTCTTTTCCTGTCGCGGCGAACCCGAGAATAATCAGAGATTCTTCTCCCGCGCCTGCGGGATCAGAATGACAAAATGGGATGGCTTTGTGGGATCATTTTCCTAAATGAGTGATTACGACCTGCTCGTGCGCAACGACGCGTACGACATTGGAGTCAGCGGCGGAAAAATTGTCGGGCTCGGCGAGAACCTTGCCGGTTCCTCAGCCGCGGAAATCAACGCGCAAAACCTGACCATTCTCCCCGGCCCAATCGACGCCCACGTCCATTTCAACGAACCCGGGCGCACGGAATGGGAAGGCTTTGCCACCGGTTCGCGTGCCGCCGCTGCCGGCGGGACCGCGACGGTTTTCGACATGCCGTTGAACGCGCATCCGCCCACGGTCGACGGCCCGGCATTCGACGCGAAACGGGCGGCAGCGGAAAAGAATTCGATCGTTGATTTCGGATTATGGGGCGGCCTCGTCCCGGGAAATTTGAACGAGCTCGAAACGCTGCGCGATCGCGGCGTGGTCGGCCTGAAGGCGTTCATGTGCGCAAGCGGGATTGAAGATTTTCGAGCCGTCGATCACGCTACCCTGCGCGCCGGGATGAAACGCGCGGCCGAGTTGGATCTGCTTGTCGCAGTCCACGCCGAGACGAACGAGTCGATCGGCGCGCCCACCGACCACGGAACCGTGCGCGATTTCCTCGCCTCGCGACCGGTCGAGATCGAATTGTCGGCCATCCGCACCGCGCTCGATCTCGCGCACGAGACCGGTTGCCGGTTGCACATCGTGCACGTGAGCTGCGGGCGCGGCGTCGCCCTCGTCGCGGAAGCGCGCGCCCGGGGCGTGGATGTGACCTGCGAGACTTGTCCGCACTATTTGTTTCTGACCGATGAAGACATGGTCCGCCTCGGCGCCGTCGCGAAGTGTGCGCCCCCGCTCCGGGCGCAGAACGAACAGGACGAACTCTGGCAGCGTCTGGCTGACGTCACGACGATCGGCTCCGATCACTCCCCCTCGCCCTGGTCGATGAAAGAAGAAAAGAACTTCTTTCGCGTCTGGGGCGGCATCTCGGGCTGTCAGCATCTCTTGCCGTTGCTGCTCGACGCTCGCGAAAAAATTTCGCTCCAGGAAATCGCTCGCCTAACGAGTAGCAGCGTGGCCGGGCGCTTCCGGATTCCCGAAAAAGGCGGCCTGCAAATCGGGAAAGATGCCGATCTCACGCTGATCGACTTGGAAGGAGAGGAGGCGGTGCAGGCCGAGACGTTGCACTATCGCCACCGCCACACCCCTTACCTCGGCCGCCGGCTCCGGGGCCGAATCGTGCGCACAATTTTACGGGGACAAACAATCTTCGAAAATGGTGGCTTTCCGGGCGCGCCTTTCGGTAGGCTCATCCGCCCGCAGTCATGAAAACGCCACGCGCCACGCCTCCTCCCCAATTGTCATCCTGAGCGGAGCGAAGGATCTCTGACCATTTCCGCTCATGCGCAGCCACCACTACTGGGTTTACATCCTCACGAACAAAAACTGTTCGACCCTATACATTGGAGTAACCAATGACCTCGAGCGGCGCGTGGTCGAGCATAAACTGGGTGAGGTGCCGGGTTTCACGCAGCGCTATCAGCTGAAGCGCCTCGTCTGGTTCGAGCACTTTCGCGATATCGACGAAGCGATCGCGAAGGAAAAAAAACTGAAAGGCTGGCTCCGCTCGAAAAAGAATGCGCTTATCGAGGGAGCCAATCCGCGCTGGTTCGACCTGAGCGCGAATTGGGGCCAGCAGCCGAAAATCGATCGCGGCTGGCCGAGTGTGAAAGAAATGGTCAGTGATCCTTCGCTTCGCTCAGGATGACAGTTCAAAATAGATGAATAGCCCGACCGTCCTTTCGCCTAACGACATTAAAGATATCAGCGCCACCCTCGCCGATGCCAACCAGGCCTTCATGCGCCGCTATCCCGGCGAATCGAATCGGCGCCAGGCCGTGCATACCGTTTACGGAGGAGCGCACCTTTTCAAAGCCGACTCCGCGCAAAAGATCGGCGCGGTCGCGCTGCGCTCCCTCCAGGAATACGCTCCGGATGCAGCGACCTTAGCCGGCGCGCTTGGCGTGGGTCACACCGATGAACTCTCGCAACTGGTCTACGACCGGGTCATCGAAAAACTGCGCCGCGAACCGGTGGAGGATTTCAGGCTCGATTTCGAGGATGGCTACGGCAACCGGGCCGACGCGGAGGAAGACGCGCACGCCGAGGGCGCGGCGGCAGAAGTGGCGCGCGGACTGAAGGAAGGAACGCTCCCGCCTTTCATCGGCATTCGGATCAAGCCGCTGAATGAAGACCTGCGCGCCCGCAGCATGCGCACCTTCGACATTTTCATCACTGCCCTAACGAAAGCGACGCAGGGGAAATTGCCTTCCAACTTTGTCATCACGGTCCCGAAAATTCAGCTCCCCGAGCAGGTCGCGGCCGCCGTCCGCCTTTTTGCCGCGGTCGAGAAAAAAACTGGCCTAACGACCGGCGCGCTGCGCCTCGAGCCGATGATCGAGACGCCGCAGGCGATTATCAACCAGCGCGGCGAGGTCGCGCTCCAGTCGCTCGTCGAGGCCGCGGAAGGCCGCTGCGGGAGCGTGCATTTCGGCGTTTACGATTACACCGCCAACTGCGGGATCACCGCTGCCTACCAAACGATGGGGCATCCGGCCTGCGATTTCGCGCGCCAGATGATGCTCGTCTCGCTCGCCGGCACCGGCATTCATCTCTCCGATGGCGCGACCAACATCCTCCCGGTCGGTCCGCAGCGCGCGAGCGAAGGTCATCCCCTCACTGCCGCCGAGCAGAGCGAGAATCGCGAAGCGGTCCATGCCGCCTGGCGGCTTGGTTTCAACGACAACATGCATTCGCTCCGGACCGGCTTTTACCAGGGCTGGGATCTGCATCCGGCACAGCTCGTCACTCGTTATGCCGCCGTCTTTACTTTTTTCCTCGAAGGCCTGGCCAGCGCTTCCAACCGCCTCAAAACCTTCGTCGAAAAGGCCGCGCTCGCTTCGCTTTTCGGCGATGTCTTCGACGACGCCGCCACCGGCCAGGGTTTGCTCAATTTCTTCCTCCGCGGCATCGCCTGTGGCGCGATCACCGAAGCGGAGGCACTCGCCACCGGCCTAACGATCGAAGAAATTCGCTCCCGCTCTTTTCTAAAAATCCTCGAAGGACGGCGCGGGCAATGAGAGTCCGCTTCATCGTGGGTTCGTTAGGCGGAAGGGACTTCTTCCTCCATGATTGTCATTCTGAGCAGAGCGAAGAATCTCTGACTGTTTCCCCTATCTTGGGACTCGGA
Organism: uncultured Verrucomicrobiae bacterium; assembly: GCA_963768965.1. Lineage (GTDB taxonomy): Bacteria > Verrucomicrobiota > Verrucomicrobiia > Chthoniobacterales > UBA10450 > Palsa-1392. Next base: position 118,061 of record CAVYJY010000003.1, read on the forward strand.
AATGGTCAGAGGTCCTTCGCTCCGCTCAGGATGACAAAGCGGGAGGGGCAAGGGAACTCATGAGTCGCACGCTCCAGTTTCGTCTCAACGGCAAGCCCGTTCGGATCGAGTCCGTTTCGCCTAACGTCACCCTCCTCCAGTGGCTGCGCACAAGCGGTCTGACCGGCTCGAAGGAAGGCTGCGCCGAAGGCGATTGCGGCGCCTGCTCGGTCGCGATGGTCGACCGCGACGCGCGGGGCAGGCGCTGTTACCGCTCCATCAACAGTTGTCTTGTGCCGCTCCCGCTCATGGCCGGTCGCGACATCGTCACGGTCGAGGGCGTGGCCTGCGGGAAAAAACCGCACCCGGTACAGCAAGCCATGGTGGAAAATTTCGGCTCGCAATGCGGCTACTGCACGCCGGGATTCATCATGTCGATGTTCGAGGGCTACTACCGGAAGGATCTTAAAACCGGGGCGCAGCTCGACGAGCAGCTCTGCGGGAATCTTTGCCGCTGCACCGGCTACCGCCCGATCCGCGACGCGGCGGCCGACGCGCTCGCCCAACGCGGCGCGCCGGACGACTTCGATGCGCAACTGAAAGCGAGTAAAACCAAACTGAAGTCGGTTCGTTACGCGAGCGGGGACGAAATTTTTCTGCGCCCGGCCTCACTCGCGAAATTGTTTGCCGCGATGGCGCAATTCCCCGAGGCCCGCCTCATCGCCGGCGCAACTGAGCTCGGGCTCGAAATTACAAAGAAGTTTCACAAATTTCCGACCCTCATTTCCGTCGAAGCCGTCCCGGAACTGACCGCGCTCACCTCCACGCCTAACGAATGGACGATCGGCGCGGCCGTTACCCTGACCCGGATCGACGAAATGCTCGGAGACGAATATCCCGAGCTGCGCGAGATGCTGCTCGTCTTCGGTTCGCGCCAGATCCGCAACCGCGCCACGATGGGCGGCAACCTCGTGACCGCCTCGCCGATTGGCGATTCGGCGCCGGTGCTCCTGGCGCTGGAAGCGCAGGTGGTGTTGGCTTCGCTCAGCGGCCAGCGCACGATTCCGCTCGACGAATTCTTTGTCTCTTATCGCAAGACGGCGCTCGAGCCGGGCGAGATCCTGTTGTCGATCATCGTCCCGCGGATCGCGGCTGAGACACGCTCGATCCGGAAATTTTACAAGGTTTCGAAACGCCGCGAGATGGACATCAGCACCGTTGCCGGCTGCTTTGCGGTGTCGTTAGGCGAGAGCGGCGCGATCGTGCGTGCGCGGCTCGCTTACGGTGGAGTCGCGGCCATGCCGGCCCGGGCGCGAAAAACCGAGGAGGCGCTGCTCGGTCAGCCGTGGCGGCGCGAGACCGCCGACGAAGTGCTCGCGGTCCTCGAGAGTGAGTTCACTCCGATTTCGGACGTGCGCGGGAGCGCGCTTTACCGGCAACAGTTGCTGAAGACGTTGTTGAAGAAGTTTTTTGCGGAGGAGGAGGTTGCGCCTAACGATCGCAAGATCGCGCGCTATCTGCCCGAGCCGGATGACGCAATTCCGCACGAGAGCGGGCACAAACATGTCACGGGAGAGGCCATTTATGTCGACGATGTCGCGCAGGCCGAGACCATGCTCGAGGTCTGGCCGGTCTGTTCGCCACATGCGCATGCCAGGATCCTGCGGCGCGATGCGAGCGCCGCGCGCGCGATGCCGGGAATCAGCGCCGTCCTCCTGGCGGAAGATGTTCCGGGCTTGAATGATGTCGGGGCGGTCCGGCACGACGAAATCTTGCTCGCGGACAAGGAAGCTTTTTATCACGGGCAAATCATCGCGCTGGTGGTGGGCGAGACGCAGGAAGCGTGTCGCGCAGCGGCGGCGCAGGTGGTGGTGGAATACGAACCGCTACCCCCGATTTTTACAATCGAGGAGGCGATCGCGGCCGGCAGTTTTCACAGCGACCCGAATTTTATCCGGCGCGGCGATGTGGCTGCGGCCCTAACGAGTGCGCCGCTGACCTTTAACGGCGAATTTTCTTTCGGCGGCCAGGATCATTTTTATCTCGAGACCAATGCGGCCTGGGCGGAGCGGGGCGAGGACGGGACCATTTTCCTCAGTTCGTCGACTCAGCATCCGTCGGAGGTGCAGCACATTGTCGCGCACGTCCTCGCGCTGCCGATGCACAGCGTGGTGGTGGAATGCCCGCGGATGGGCGGCGGCTTCGGCGGCAAGGAAACCCAGGCGGCGACGCTCGCCTCGCTCGCGGCGCTGGCCGCGACCAAGACCGGGCGCAAAGTGCGCGTCCGTTTCGATCGCGACCAAGACATGATGATCACCGGTAAACGGCATCCGTTTCTCGGGAAATTCCAAGTCGGTTTCAATCAAGACGGTCTGCTTCTGGCCGCCAAAGTGGAGCTGTTTTCCAATGGCGGCTGGTCGCTCGATCTCTCCCGCGCCGTGACCGACCGCGCCGTCTTCCATCTCGATAACGCCTACTTCATTCCAAACGTCGAGTTTAGCGGGCAGGTGGCGAAAACGAATCTCGCTTCCAACACCGCCTTTCGCGGCTTCGGCGGTCCGCAGGGCATGCTCGTGATCGAGGAAATCATGGACCGGATCGCGCGCGCGACCGGGCTCGCGCCGGAAGTCGTTCGGCAGCGCAATCTTTACCGCGAACAGGGCGAGACCAACACCACACCCTACGGACAGGAAATCGAGGACAACCGCCTGCAGAGGATCTGGCAGGAGTTGGCAGAGTCGAGCGACTTCGCGGCGCGGCGAGATGCGCTGCGGGACTGGAACGCGCAGCAGCCTAACAAAAAGCGCGGCCTCGCGATGACGCCGGTGAAGTTCGGCATTTCCTTCACCACCACCCATCTTAACCAGGCCGGCGCACTCGTCCTCCTCTACCAGGACGGGACCGCGCAGGTGAACCACGGCGGGACGGAAATGGGCCAGGGCGTTTACAGCAACATCGCGCTCATCGCTGCGCGGGAGCTCGGCCTAACGAGTGATCGAGTGAGGGTGATGGCGACCCGGACCGACAAGGTCCCGAACACCTCGGCGACGGCGGCTTCCTGCGGGACGGATTTGAACGGCGCCGCGGTCAAGAATGCCTGCGACACTTTACGCGCTCGCTTGCTCCCGTTCGCGGAGGAAATGCTCTCGGAGAAATGTGGCGCGCCGGTCTCGATCGACCGGATTGTCTTCAACGACAACATGGTCGTGAACGTGGACGATCCGGGCTCCGCTTTTCCCTTCGCGGAGCTGCTGCAGCGGGCCTATTTCGCGCGGACGAGCCTGAGCGCGACCGGATTTTATCGCACGCCGGAGATTCACTACGATCGCGAAGCCGGACGCGGAAAACCGTTTCATTATTTTGCGGTTGGCGCGGCCGTGAGCGAGGTCGAAGTGGATGGCTTTACCGGCATGATGCACATCCGCCGGGTCGATATTTTGCACGACGTGGGCGACGCCATAAATCTCGGGATCGCGCGCGGGCAGGTGGAAGGCGGATTTGTCCAAGGCGCCGGTTGGCTAACGATGGAGGAGCTGGTCTGGGATTCGGAGGGGCGGCTGCGGACGCACTCGCCCGACACTTACAAGATTCCCGCGATCGGTGATACGCCGGACGTTTTCAACGTCGCGTTCCTGACCGACGCGCATCAGCCTAACGTCGTCCACGGAAGCAAAGCGGTGGGCGAGCCGCCGCTCATGCTCGCGATCTCGGTCCGCGAAGCGATCCGCGACGCAGTGGCGGCATTTGGCGACGGCGGCGAGCAGGTTCCCCTCGCCTCACCCGCGACTTGCGAGGCGATTTTCAACGCGATCCATGGACGCAGGAGCGCGCCGCAGCCGGCCGAAGCGACACCCGAGCACGCGATGGCGGAGGGAGTGATTACTTAGCAGTGTTGGGCCGCTTTGTTTTGAATTGTCATCCTGAGCAGCGCGAAGGATCTCTGACTGTTTCTGTCTTCGCAGCGTCGCGAGCGCAGAAATGGTCAGAGATCCTTCGCTCCGCTCAGGATGACAGTTTAGAAGAGGAAGCGGCGACAGGCCGCCGGGAGCAAGCATGAGAAATATTCCGCATAAACTCGGTGTCGCGCGGGGCGAAGAGCCGGCTGAGGTCGTTTTTAAGAACGCGCAACTGGTCAATGTCCTGAGCGCGGAAATTTACCTGACGAACGTGGCGATGGATGACGGCCGGGTCGTCGGGATCGGTGATTACGAAGGCCGCGAGACGATCGACCTGGAGGGCGCTCATCTCGCGCCAAGCCTGATCGACGGACATTTTCACGTCGAAAGCACGATGCTGACGATTCCGGAGTTCGTTAGGGCAGCCGTCCCGCATGGGACGGGCGCGATGGTGATCGACCCGCACGAATATGCCAATGTCCTCGGACTCGACGGCATCCGTTATGTGCTCGAGTCGAGCAAGAACCTGCCAGTCGATTTCTTCATCATGCTCCCCTCCTGCGTCCCGGCGACCCACTTGGAAACGGCGGGCGCGCGTTTCACGGCGGACGACCTCGCGCTCATGATCGCGGATGATCGGATCGCGGGCGTGGCCGAATTGATGAACTATCCGGGCGTTTTTCTCGGCTGGGAAAGCGAACTGGCCAAAATCCGCGCCGGCAAAGGGAAAGCGATCGACGGGCATGCGCCGGGCCTGCGCGGGAAAAATCTCAACGCCTACGCGCTCGCCGGGGTGCGCTCCGATCACGAGAGCACGGAGCTGGAAGAAGCGCGCGAGAAGCTGCGGCTGGGGATGCACCTGCTCGTTAGGGAAGGAAGCACGGAGCGCAACCTCGAGCACATCATCGCGCTCGTGACGCCGCAGAATTCCGCCAACTGTTCCTTCGCGACGGACGACAAGCTGGCCGGCGACCTCGTGCAGGAAGGCCATCTCGATCATTCGATCCGGCGCGCGATTGAGCTGGGAGTGGCGCCGATCACGGCGATCCAGATGGGCTCGATCAACACCGCGCGGCATTATCGATTGCGCAATCACGGCGCGATCGCGCCGCGCTACTGGGCGGATTTTCTTGTCCTGGACGACTTGGAGAAATTCGTCGTCCGGCAGGTTTACAAGAAAGGGAAGCTGGTCGCGGAGAACGGCCGTTACCTCGGCGAAAAGCCGGCACACACGCCGCAACCACGGAGCACGATGAACCTGCGCTATCACGCGCCTAACGATTTCAAGGTGCAGGCGGAGGGCGCGCGAAAGATCAAGGTGATCGAGATCGTGCCGAACCAGATCATTACGCAGCAAGCGCTGGAGGAACCAAAGGTGCTCGATGGAGAGGTGGTGTCCGATCCGGCGCGCGACATCCTCAAACTGGTCGTGCTCGAACGGCACCAGGCGACAGGCAACGTCGGCGTCGGATTCGTCAGGGGTTTTGGCCTGCAGCGCGGCGCGCTCGCTTCCACCGTCGCGCATGATGCGCACAACGTGGTCGTGGTCGGGACGAACGACGACGACATCGTCGCCGCGGTGCGCGCGCTGGAGGAGTTGCGCGGCGGACAGGTGGCGGTCGCCGCGGGCAAAGTCGAGGCGGCGTTGGCCTTGCCCATCGCCGGCCTGGTCTCGGATCAACCGCTGGAGATTGTGATCGAGAAGATCGCGGCCCTCAACGCCGCCGCCAAGTCGTTAGGCTGTGATTTGCCGGCCCCGTTCATGTCGCTCTCCTTCCTCAGTCTCTCGCCGATTCCGGCGCTGAAACTTACCGATCAAGGTTTGGTCGACGCGGTCGAGATGAAGTTGACCAGCCTCTTCGCGGACTAAAGTTAGATTTCGTTAGGCAAGCCTTTGGAGACTCACGGAGAGCGGACGTGCGGGCTTCGATTAGCGTCGCATCGTTTCGCTCGCCGCGAGCTTTCGGAGTGCGGCACGTCCGCGTGCCGCTTTTCCTAGATGCGCCGGATTGACCGAAAAAGGCGATGGGTCCCTGGGCACAATTCCCTTCGAAAAGCGGCGCGGGGACGCGCCGCACTCCGAAAGCGCTGCGCGCGACGACTTCGGATGAAAATTCGCGGACCACGCGTAGCGTGCTGCCATGCCGACCAACGTCCTGGGCACTGATTTGCGTCCCTGTTGTTCCGATCCCGTGACGGGTTTTTATCGCGATGGCTATTGCCGAACCGGGCCGGAGGACACCGGCCTGCATACCGTCTGCGCGGAAATGACGCGTGACTTTCTCGATTACTCGGTCCTGATGGGCAACGACCTCGTGACGCCGCATCCGGAATGGGGTTTCGCCGGCCTGGAGCCGGGCGATCGCTGGTGCATTTGCGTTTCGCGCTGGAAGCAGGCGCTCGAACGCGGGATGGCGCCGCCGGTCGATCTCGAGGCGACGCATTCCTCGGCGCTGGAGTTTGTTTCGCTCGAGGAACTCCAGGCGCACGCCCTGAAATAATTCCGCCTAACGACGCCGTCCGCGCACGCCCATCGCGCCGAGGAGCGACCGGGTCAGGGTGCCGGTAATGTTGACCGCCACGCTGCGAATGACGCTGCGCGCGACGGAGCTGCCGAGGATGTCGCTAATGACGTTCTTCTCCGGCGCGGCCGGGGCGGCTGGTCGCGCGTAGGGCGCTCCGGTGGCTGGAGCGGCGGCATCTTCGGGCGTGCCGAGGGCGGAATTCAGTTCCGCGCTGCGCGGAGCGGCGGCACCGGGGGTAAAGGTTCTGCGCGCGGCACCGCCAACCCTTCGCGCCTGGTCGGGCGAAGCGGCGGCGGCAATTTTCCCGCCGAGAATCTCGTAGGCGCTCTGCGGATCGAGGGTGGTGTTGTATTTCTGCGCGAGCTCGGAGCGGTTCACGATTTCCTGCAACTCGTCAGGCTCGAGCGGGCCCATGCGGGAACGGGGGGCGCACAGCTTCGTCGCGGCCAGCGGGGTCGGGATGCCGCGCTCGTCGAGCACGGTGACGAGCGCTTCGCCGATGCCGAGGTCGGTCAGGAGCTGCTCGGTTTTGTAAAATTCGGTCTCGGGATAATTGCGCGCGACGGCCTTGATCGCGGTCCGGTCGCGGGCGGTGAAGGCGCGCAGGGCGTGCTGCACTTTCATCCCGAGCTGGCCGAGAACGTCGTCGGGAATATCGGTCGGTAGTTGGGTGCAGAAGAAAATGCCGACGCCCTTGGAACGGATGAGTTTGATGACGGTTTCGATTTCGTTGAGAAGCGATTTCTCGGCGTCGTCGAAGATGAGGTGCGCCTCGTCGATGAACAGAACCAGCTTTGGTTTTTCGAGATCGCCGACTTCCGGCAGCGTGGCGTAAAGCTCGGCCAGCAGCTGGAGCATGAAGGAGGAAAAAAGTTTCGGGCGATTCTGCATGTCGGTGAGGCGAAGAATCGAGATGCCGCCGAAGCCGTCGGTCACGCGCATCAGGTCAGCCATCTCAAAGGAGGGCTCGCCGAAAAATTCCTCCGCGCCCTGCTGCTCGAGCTCGATCAGTTTGCGCAGAATGAGCGCGGTCGAGGTGGTGGGGACGAGGCCGTATTCCGCGGTGACGTTGGCCCTGGCTTCGCCGGTGATGTACTCGAGGACCTTCTTGAAATCCTTCAGGTCGAGGAGCGGGAGACGTTTGTCGTCGCAGAATTTGTAGAGGAGGGCGACGAGGCTCGACTGGGTTTCGTTCAACCCGAGCATGCGGGAAAAAAGCAGCGGACCGAATTCGAGCACGGTCGCCCGCAGGCGCGCGCCGGGTTCACTCGAGAGAGTGAGAAATTCCACCGGATACGCGCTCGGAGACCAGTCCAAGCCGATGCTGGCGTGACGCTCGTTGATGCGCTCGGAGGCTGTTCCGGGCAGGGCGAGGCCGCTGAGGTCGCCCTTGATGTCCATGAGCAAAGTCGGCACGCCCGCCTCGGAGAGTTGTTCCGCGATCATCTGGAGTGTCTTGGTTTTCCCGGTGCCGGTCGCGCCCGAGATGAGGCCGTGGCGATTCATCGTGCGCAAGGGCAACCGGACTGGCGCGTCAGGGAAAACTTTTCCGTCGTGCGTCGCGGCGCCGAGCAAAATCGAGTCTCCCTTGAAAGAATAACCGGACTGGATGGCGGTCACGAAGTCGGTCTTGCTCATGGGCCGAGGATAGTTTTTGGGCCGACCCGGCGCAAGCCGGGGGATTTCGCCCTGGGGACACGAAGGACGAAACCGACCGTTTCGGGATCTGGTCCTGATATTGCTCCCAAGGCTTTGGCAAGGTTGGATGGGCTGGGGGCAGTCCCGAAACTCCTTGACGAAAATGACAGAAAACATGCATTCTCATTACCGCAAACGTCTCAGAATTCGGAATTTCCCACCCGGCCCTTAATTTTATGGCTCCAAAAAAACACCCTGTCATCATCCTCGGAGGCGGCCCTGCCGGCGCCGCCACGGCGATGTATCTGCTGCGCAAGGGCATTACACCCGTCATCGTCGAACGCGACGAACATCCTCGCTATCACGTGGGCGAATCGCTGACCGGGGCGAGCCAGGTGGCGTTGCGGGAGCTTGGGCTGGGACCCGCGATCGACGCGCAGCGGTATCCGGTGAAGCACGGCGCGGTTTTCTATGGGCCGGACGGCAAAAATGACTTCTGGGTCGGCCTTGTCCGGCGCGATGAAAAGTTTCAACAGGTGCCCAATTACACTTGGAACGTGATGCGGAGCAGCTTCGACAAGATCCTTTTCGACGCGGCGATCGAACGCGGTGCCATCTGGATCAAAGCCACCGCGGTGGCGCCGATCATGGACGGGGAGGCGGTTGTCGGATTGACCATTCGCACTCCGGACGGGGCGACAGACAAGCTCTACTCCGAGGTGCTGATCGATGCCTCAGGATGTGCCACTTTTTTGGCCAACCATCGCGTCACAGGAAAAAAAGAGCCGGGCGCGTCGGACAAGCAGATCGCCTTGTTCACCCAATTTGCCAATACCATCCGCGACGACGGGCCCGAGCTGTCGAAGCAGCCGGGCAATACCCTCCTCTATTACCAGGCGAAGCATTACTGGGCCTGGTTCATCCCGGTGAACGACGAGATCACAAGCGTCGGCGTGGTTTTCCCGACCGCTTACTTCAAGAAAACCGGCATGACCAAGGAGCAGATGATGCTGCACGAATGCCGGCACATGACTCCGGTGCTCTCCGAGCGTCTGCCCGATCTCACTCCGCAGGAACCGATCCACGCCATGCCCAATTTCTCCTACCGCGTGCGCGACTACACCGGCAAAGGATTCCTCTGCATCGGCGACGCCCACCGTTTCATCGATCCGATCTTCGCTTATGGCGTCTATTTCGGAATCCAGGAAGGGCAGTTCGCCGCCGAAGCGATCGCTAATTATCTGTCGGGCGATGTGAAGACAAACGGCAACCCGTTCGCCGATTTCGAGGCGCTTTGCGACGAGGGCAACGACGTGGTCGAAGACGTCATCGGCGTGCTCTGGGAATATCCGCTCGCCTTCCAGCGCATCGTGACCTGGCGAGACAAGGTCGATTCGCTCGATCTCCTGGCCGGCAGAATTTATGGCGAAGAAGCGCGGAAAAATCCGGCGCGACTAGCCATGCGCAAGCTGATGGCGACCCGGGAACGGGAACGCGCCGAGGCGGCGGCGGCCATGGCCGGAGCAACAAGCCCGCAGCTGGCACACGTCGCTTAAGGGGCGCCGCTCGGACCGGGGCTTTCGCGCGGGCAGGCCGTGCGTAAATTTGCCGGATGTCGCGCGGGCTATCGGCACGGAAACGGAATGCGGGATCGCATGAAATCCCGTTCCATCTCGTGCTCATCGACCAGGCGCCGTTGCGCGACCGGGTGGCGGCGGAATGCTCCGAGGCAATGGCTCGCCTGGAGCGCGCGCGCTCCGGCTGGCATCATTTCGAGCGCAAAGACAAGCCGGCCTTTGCGCGCTGGCGGGCGCGCGAGTTTGGCGCACTCCTGAGCAAAGCGCGCGAGGTCGAAATCCAGATCCGCGATTATCAGACGCTGGTGCATGAGGTGGAAATGGAGATGCGGCGCGGCTTTCAGGACGCGCACCGCGCCTATCAGCGTGTGATGTTTCGCCGGGCCAACCCGACGGCGGAAACGATGGAGGAGGCACCGGGGTCGGAGCGCGAGCGCAACGGCGCCGCGCGGAAGCTGACCGATTTCGAAAAAGAAGCGCTTTTCCAGGAGTGGGTGAAACGTTCGTTAGGGACAAATCCCGACAAGATGGATGACGACGCCTACTCGGCTTCCTTCGAAGCGTTCAAGTCGCACATGTTCCGGCTCCCGGCCGAGGAAGCGCCGCCGCCCAACGCTCCCCGGCAGCGGGCGCCGGAGCGACCGGTCCGGCCGGCGGAGCCGGAAGCCGGCGCGGAATCGCTGGAGGAAGTGGACGCGCGTGTGAAGGAGCTTTATCGCCGGCTCGTCCGGCGGCTGCATCCCGATCTGCGTGCCGATGGGAGCGCGGCTGTCTCCGCGCTCTGGCACGAAGTGCAGGAAGCCTACGCGGCGAGCGACGTCGCCCGGATGGAAATTTTGCTCGCCCTGAGCGACATCGAAACCAGGCGCACGGCCGACCAGTCGCTCTCACAGATGCACGCCGTGCAGGCAGAATTGGAGCGCGCCCTCCAGGCCCTCTCGAAAAGCCTGCTCGAAGCGGAAGGCGAAGATGCCTGGGATTTCGCGCGGATCGGTCCGAATCCCGGTCTCCGGTTGCGGGTGGAGCGGGAATTAAAATCCGACCTGGCCGGGCGCACCCGCCGTCTCGATATTCTGACCCGCACGATCGCGGAGTGGGCCGCGGGACCGGCGCTCAACCGGACGGTGCGAGTGGGTCGTTAGGCCCGGGCGTCGCGCCTCGCCACTTGCGCGGGAGGGCGAGCAGGGCTTAGGTCTCGTCCCGCGCCAATGCCTCGTGGTGTAATGGTAGCACGAGAGATTCTGGATCTCTTTGTCAAGGTTCGAGTCCTTGCGAGGCAGCGCCCCTTAGAGTTCGAGGTTGTAGGCTTCGACCAAGCCGATGCCGGTGGCGTGGTTGGTATCGTGCACCAAGGCGGTGTACGAGCCGGGCGGCAGGGTGGCGACAATGGCTGCCTCGAGATCGTTTGCGGGCGGGAGGGTCGCCTCAATTTCCGCCGTCTGACTGGAACGCCAGTTGTCGTTCCCCGCCACGAGGGTGCCATCGGAGTCGTAGATTTCCAGCATCGGGTCGGGTAATGGACTGGACACTCCGAACGTCGCCAGCGAAGGACCAAGCGCGCGAACAATGACCTGCGTCGGAACCGCCCCGCCGACGATAAACCCACCGATAATCACGTCTGTCGTACTGGCGATGTCGCCCCGCGTGGAAATATTGGCCAGCCCAGTCCGGCCCGGCTCCAAGTCGTAGACTTCCACCAACGCCACGCCGGTCGTCGCCTTCACTCCCTCAACGATCGCGGTATAGCTGCCAGGCGGCAGGATGGCGAGGAGGTGCGATTCCGACGGATGCGGTGGCAGCAGCGGATTGACCACGCCGTCGAGCACAAGCCGATTGTTGTTCGATTCGATCAAGATGCCGGCGGAGTCGTAGAGCGAGATCATGGGATCGGCCAGCACCCCGCTCACGCCAGCCTGGCCGAGAGATGGCCCGAGGGCGCGCAGGGCGACTCGCTTGTTTGAGTCCCCAGAGACAATAAATCCGCCTACCATCACATTCTCGCCCACGCCAGCATCCGCGCGAGTAGACACATTGAGCAACTTCCTGGTGGGCGCTCCCGGCGCCGGGGGCGGGAGCGGTGGAGGCGGCGGCACCCCGGCAAACCCATCGGCCAGAAAAACCATCGCCTGCTCCTTCACCGCCGGCCAATGGGCAAAGGAGTGATCTTTCCCCGGCAAACTCAGAGTTTGATAGTTCTTCAAACCAAGGGCGTCGAGATGTGCAACCATGTCAGGGAACTGGGAATAGGGCATCGCATCACCCAGGCTGGTGACCAGAAACAAAGGCGAAGTCGCCGCATCCGCGACCCAGGCTGGAGACGCCGCCCTCAGGCCTGTGGTGTCTGTCGTTGGCACGCCGACGTAGTTGGTCACCTTCTCGGTGAACGAACTTATATTTGGATTCGCGCTGAAATCCGAAAGGTCGTACGCGCCCGAGAGACAGACCGCGACATCCACGCGGTCCACGCCCACGGTTCCAGTGGCGGCGGCAAAGGCAGCATGATAACCGCCGCCCGAACCGCCCACCGCGCCGACCTGCCCGTTGGCACGCGAGTCAGTCCGCGCCGCGTTCACGGCCAGTTTGACGTCATCGGTCTGATCTGGGAAACGGCCGTCGGAGACCTGGCCGGGCAAAGCGCCGGGTGGCGCCAGGCGATACTCGATGGAAAAGGCGATGTAACCGGCGGCGGCCATATCCCGCGCGCAAGCGATCGATTGCGGGGAACTGGACGGCGTCCCGCCATAGAAGCCGCCGCCGTGGATGACCAGGACCGCAGGCCAGGGCCCGGGCGTGGAGGGCGTGTAGACAATCCAGTGCAGCGGGGTGCCATCCGACGCGGTGGCATAAACTTCCGTTGTTGGCGTCACCTCACTCCGGCTGGTGGTTTCCCCGGCCCTGGTGCTGGGTTCAGCGGAAGCGGAGGAAATCCCCGCGACGAACAAAAGAAACGCGCCCGACGCCAGCAAAAGCGCCCCTAAAAATCCAATCAGACTCTTCATAGGTTTGGCAATGATCGGGACAGTCGTTTCAGAAATTTTACGGTCAAGCCGGAAATGGTAAGTTTTCGGTAACATCATCCAAACGTCAGATTCCCGGCGGCACCCGATTTTTCCGAAGGATTTCGGCACCATCCCCGAGGCTAGGACGGCGGATCGTTCCCCGTCCGTTTCGCCCGAAAAAAAGTTTGCAGCAGGGTCGCGCAGTCGTCGCCGAGCACGCCCGAAGTGATGTCGCATTGATGATTAAGTGCAGGATTCTGTAGTAAATTAAGCAAGCCGCCTGCCGCGCCGCCGCGTAAATCGGCGCAACCAAAAATAACTCGGCGGATCCGGACGTGGACGAGCGCCCCGGCGCACATCGGACAGGGTTCCTTCGTGACAAAGAGATCGCAATCGGTCAGGCGCCAATCGCCGACGGCGGCTTCCGCCTGGGTGAGAGCGAGCATTTCCGCGTGCGCGGTCGCATCTTTCAACAGCTCCACCTGGTTGTAGGCGCGGGCGATGATCCGCCCCTCGCGCACGACCACTGCACCGATCGGCACTTCCTCGGCCTCGTAGGCGCGCACCGCCATGCGCAACGCCTCGCTCATGAAATAGGCGTCACTTTGCAGATCGATGATCGGTTCCATCTTTTCCCGGGCGCATTTTTTGATAAAGCCTCCCGCTTCCGCTAAAGAACCCGGAGATGACGCCGCGCAAAGAGAAATTTCATCCCCTCCGCTCCTGGGGTCCGCTGTTCGTGCAAAGTTTCAAGGATTGGATGGCCGACCGGGCTCTGCGCTTCAGCGCGGCCCTGGCCTACTACTCCATCTTCGCGATGGCGCCGCTGATCATCATTGCGATCGCGGTCGCCGGTCTCGCTTTCGGTGAAGAAGCGGCCCGGGGTCAGATCTACCAGCAGATCGAATGGCTCCTCGGACCCAAGGGCGCGGCTGAAATCCAAACCCTGATCCAAGCCTCGAGCGACCCGCAGAAGAGCCTGCTCGCGACCATCGTCGGCGTCGTCACCCTTCTCATCGGAGCCTCCGGGGTTTTCGGTCAATTAAAGGACGCGCTCAACTCGATCTGGGGCGTGATGCTCAAGCCCGGCGGCATCATGGCTTCGCTCAAAGAATATCTTCTGAACTTTTCCATGGTCCTCGGCGTTGGATTTCTTCTCATCATTTCGCTGCTTCTCAGCGCCGTCCTGCAGGCGGTGAATAATTTCATGACCGGCTATCTGCCGATCCCGAGTTTTGTCGCGCCGCTCACGGCCGCGGTTAGTTTTTTGGTTTTGGTTCTGCTTTTCGCCCTCATCTACAAGGTCCTGCCCGACGTCCGGATCGGCTGGAAGGACGTTTGGATCGGCGCCACCGTCACCGCGCTTCTTTTCACCGTCGGAAAATATCTGATCAGCCTCTATCTCGGGACGAGCAGCGTCGCCTCCAGTTTCGGCGCCGCCGGGGCCCTCATCCTGATTCTGGTCTGGGTTTACTACTCGACCACGATCTTCCTCCTCGGCGCGGAATTCACCAAAGTATACGCCAGCCGTTACGGCTCCGGGATCAGGCCGACCAGCAATGCCTGTTTCGTGAACGAAGCGATGCGGGCCGATCAGGGTCTCGGTACCAGCCCGGACCGGGCGCAGGATGCATCTGCCTAACGACAGCTCCAGAGTTGCATCCGGCCGGGTACCGCGCTAGGAAAAATAGCCGGTTATGAAGTCACTCGCTCTTCTTCTCGTTGCCTGCTGCGTGGCCTTGTCCGGCGCAGTCGCCGCCTCCGAACAGGAAATCGTCGATCAATCGGTCGAGATCCTGCGCGATTTCCGACAAATTCCCGAGAGCGAGATCCCGCCCCGCATCCTGGCCGACGCGCGCGGCCTGGCCATCATTCGCGTGCTCAAGATCGGCTTCGGCGTCAGCGGTAAAGGCGGCCAGGGCGTGGTCGTGGCCCGGACCGCGCACGGTTGGTCGGCTCCCTCCTTTATCGGGCTGGGCGGCGCCGGCTGGGGGCTGCAGGTCGGCGCGCAAGTTTCCGATTTTATTTTCGTCCTCAACAACGACCCGGCGGTTCGCGCCTTCTCCCGCGATGGAAACGTGAAAATCGGCGCCGATATTAGCGCCGCGGCCGGCCCGGTCGGACGCGACATCCAGGGCGCGATCACGCCGACGGCGGCAGTGTACACCTACAGCCGGAGCAAAGGGCTCTTCGCCGGCATTTCCCTCGAAGGCGCCATCATCGGCACCCAGAAAACGGCCAACGCTCGCTACTACGGGCGCGTCGTGAGCGCGCGCTCGATCCTCGCCGGCCGCGTCGCCCCGACCGGCGGCACGCAGCGCCTCCTCGGCATTCTCGGCCGCTACTAGGCGGCGGTGTTTTTCCTTTACAGGCCGGAAACAATTGCGGCAGGGTCGCCCGGTGCGTGCGCTGCCTGCTCTCCTGGCTCTTCTTTGCCTAACGATCGCAGCGCGCTCTGTCTCGGCCCAGGAACAGGAGAAGAAACTGGTCGATCGGCTCCTGAAACCGGACATGACCCTGGCTAATTCGGCCCAGAACAAGCAATTCAACGGCACCGGGACGACTCCGGTGGAGAAGAAATTCGAGGCGAAATCGTTCTACTCCGGGAAAGAGCGGGCCACGAAAAGCTTCTCCGGCCGGAAAGACTTTTCCGCAAAAGGATATGAGACGGGGAAAGCCACGCGCACCGAAAAGGCCGCCAACACCCGGGCCGAGCCGACCTACGCCCGGATAAAATTTCTCACCGGGGAAAGCCGGTTGGACCGCTCCGCCGCCGAGGGCAGCCGAGTCGCCCCGACGCGGGATTACGCCCAGAGCCGCCCTTTCCTCGGCGAAGGCACGCGACAAAAAATTCTCAGTCAGCAGGACAAGCCGCTTACGATTGAAGAAATCCGCGAGCTCCTGAACAAGGGCAAGTAGCGGCACCGCAGGTTGAAGCCAGGCGAAGCTGACGCACCTTGCCGGATGGATCCAGCGGACTCATTCGAACGCCTCAAACTGGGCGCGGCGCAAATCATCAGCGAAGGCGAGTTGCGCCAGAAGCTGTCGTTAGGCCGACCGCTCCGGGTGAAACTGGGCGTCGATCCAACGAGCGCTGATCTTCATCTCGGCCACACTCTCCTGCTGCGGAAATTGCGCCAATTCCAGGATCTCGGGCACGAGGCCATCCTCATTATCGGCGATTTTACCGCCATGATCGGCGACCCCAGCGGCCGCTCCGTCACCCGCCCGCAGCTCACCCACGAACAAGTCCTGGCCAACGCCGAGAGTTATCGCACTCAGGCCTTCAAGGTCCTCGACGAATCTCGAACCCGAATTGTTTTTAACGGCGATTGGTTCCAGAAAATGTCCTTCGCCGAAGTCATCCGCCTCAACAGCCGCGTCACCCTGCAGCAGATGTTGCAGCGGGAGGATTTCAAGGAACGGATCGAGCAACAACAGCCGATCCGTGCGCACGAAATCCAATATCCGATCATGCAGGGCTGGGACTCGGTCGAGGTCCAGGCCGATGTCGAGCTCGGCGGGACCGATCAGCTTTTCAATATCCTGGTCGGGCGCGATCTGCAGAAGGAAGAGGGCCAGCCGCAACAGGTCGTCCTCCTCATGCCCATTCTCGAAGGGCTCGATGGCGTGCAGAAGATGAGCAAGAGCCTCGGCAACTACGTCGGGGTGACCGATGCGCCTAACGACATGTTTGGCAAGCTCATGAGCGTCTCCGACGAGTTGATGGGGCGCTACTATCCCCTCCTCCTGGCGCGTGCGCTTCCCGCCGAGCTCCATCCGATGGCGGCCAAGAAAGATCTCGCCCGCGAAATCGTCGACACCTACCACGGCGCCGGCGCGGGGCCGAGGGCGATGGAGGAATGGGAGCGGCGCTTCAGCGAAAAACGCCTCGACCAGACCGAACTGCCGGAGTTCTCTCCCCCGCCGGATGAACGCAACCTGGTCTCGCTCGTGGTCGCGGCCTACGGCAGCGCTTTTGGCCTAACGAAATCCCGCGGCGATGTGCGTCGTCTCATCGAACAGGGCAGCGTCCAGCTCGGCGGCGAGAAGTTGCAGGATCCCCAGGCCGAGACCGCTTTCGAGCCCGGCGACATCCTGCGCCTCGATAAGACCCGCGCCGTCCGCATAAAATAAAAGAGCGCGACCAGTTGCCCGGCCGCGCTCTTTCCAATGGAGAAACTTTTTCCTTAAGCCGAGAGCGGCTCGAGCATTCCGAAGACCGGCGCGCGTTCCATGACCGGAGCGGCGATGCCTTCAAAGTGCGAGCGCAGGCTGCGCAGCTCGGCGGTGAGGATCGCATCGACAAACCCGAAACGCCGGTCGAGCCAGGCGTAGAGCTTGTTTTTGATCTCGTAATGCACCGCGAAGGTCACCTCGGTGCAATCCGACCGCACTTCCTCGAAGTCGATCAGACCCATCAGGTCGATGTTGCCGCCCCAGGACTCGAACGCGAGCTGGTTAGGCGAACTGCTCTCGATCGTGGCGACGACCGTGGTCGCCTCAAAGCCCAAAGGACCCTTGAAGCTGAGGTCGAGCGTTTTCGACGAGGTGACCGTCGCCTTCGTCACCATGGTGAGGTGGCGGCGGTAGGATTGGATGCTGGCGAGGCGGCTTTTGCACTCATCCAGCGATTGGCTCATGTGAAGGGTTTTTTGTAGCAGCATAGGTTTGATCAGGTTGTGCCATCTACTTTAGCAATGGATGTGCCGACAGCGTTTTACCTAGGGAGAGCCCTCGGCCAAGCCTGATTTTGTGTATAGTTCCGCTACACAACTGTCACCATATGACCGTCAGCGGGTTACACCGCTTACCCGCACTTCCGGCACCATTTCCGCCCAGCGCCCAAAATCCGAGCCGAACCCGGCCATGATCGGCATGGGCAGGCAGCTCCGGAGGATTTCCGCGTTCGTCTTCATCGCGACATCCGGTTCCGCGGTGAAATCGTTCAACACCACCCCGGCGCATCGCAGCCCCGCCGCCTCCAGGGCGCGGACGGTGAGGAAAATGTGATTCAAACACCCGAGCCGGTTCTGCGCGACCACCATCACCGGCAGGCGCCAGCTCCGCCGCGAGATGGCTGCTGAAATAATCGGCGGTAATCGGCACCATCCAGCCCCCCACTCCCTCGACCGCGACGAAATCGACCCGCGCCTCCAGCCTGCTAAAGCCCGCGCGCAGCGAAGGCAGATCGATCACCCGCTTCTCCGCCCGGGCCGCCGTCAATGGCGCCGCCGGAGTCTGCAACCAGACCGGGTTCACCTCGTCGACCGTCACCTCCGGGCTCCCGGCGGCGTGGAGTTGCACTGCATCGTCGCGATCGCCGCAGCAGATCGGCTTGTAGCCGGCGCAGCGCACCCCGCGCGCGCGCAGCTCCTCCAGCAGCCAGACCGTGAAACTCGTCTTTCCGACGCCCGTATCCGTGCCGGTGACGAAGATGCTCACGCCGCCGCCCGGTCCCCCGCCAGGGCGCGGAGCATCGACTCGAAGATGCGCACCCCGTCGCTGCTGCCGAGGCGCTCCTCGCAAGCCCGGTCCGGGTGCGGCATCAGTCCGAAAACATTCCGTTCCCGGTTGCAGATGCCCGCGATATTCTCGACCGAGCCGTTCGGGTTCGCGGCCGGCGTGACACGGCCCGCTGCGTCGCAATAGCGCAGCAAAACCTGCTGCCGTTCGTTCAATTCCCGCAAAGTCGCCTCGTCCGCGTAATAACAGCCTTCGCCATGCGCCACCGGCAGTCGCAGGAGCGTGCCCACCGGCATCCCGCGCGTGAACGGCGTCTCCGCCGCTTCCACCCGCGTCGTCGCCATCTCGCAGACGAAATGGAGCGAACGATTGCGGATGAGCGCGCCCGGCAGCAACCCGGCCTCGCAGAGAATCTGGAAGCCGTTGCAAATCCCGATCACCAGCTTGCCCGCGCGGGCGTCATCCACCACCGCGCGCATGATCGGCGAGAAACGCGCGATCGCGCCGCAGCGCAAATAATCGCCATAGGAAAACCCGCCCGGCAGCACGATCGCGTCCCAGCCGTCGAGCGAAGTCTCCTTGTGCCAGACAAACTCGCTCTCGATCCCCTCGATCCCGCGCAGGGCGGCGAGACAATCCTGGTCGCAATTGGACCCGGGAAATTGAACAACCGCGAATTTCATTTCTGTAGGCATTTCCAGCCGGTAATCCTCGATCACCGGATTGGAAAGCAGATCGCGGCAAAGTTCGCGCAGCTTCGGTTCCTGCCCGGCGGCGTCCCCGTCCATCTCTATTTCCAGGTAGCGGCCAATGCGCACCTCGCGGGCGCCGGTCAGCCCGAGATGATGCAGCGCCTCGCGCACCGCGGCCCCCTGCGGATCGAGCACGGTCTCCTTCGGGGTCACGATCACATTCACTTTCATGGCCCACTATGAGCCGAAGGCGAAGGCGAAGCAATGTGGACGCTTCGCTCTGCGAAGCGCGGGAGTAAACTTCCGCGGTCGCGCCCCACCCCCGCGTTTCGCAGAGCGAAACGTCTACATGCGCGCACACACAAAATCGCTAAAGTGCCCTCGTTATGACCGAACAAATTCTCGCAGGAAAAACCGGCGTCGTTTTTGGCGTCGCGAATAAACGCAGCATCGCCTGGGCGATCGCCAAGGCCTGGGCCGCGGCCGGCGCGAAGCTCATTTTCAATTACCAGGGCGAGCGGCTGAAAGAAAATGTCGAGGAACTGGTCGGCGAATTTGGCGAGGGCACGCCGCTTTATCCCTGCGACGTCTCCAAGGACGAGGAGATCGAGACGTTTTTCGGGAAAGTCCGCGGCCAGACGGAGCGGGTCGATCTGCTCCTGCACTCGGTCGCGTTTGCCCCGAAAGAAGCGCTCGAAGGCGACTTCCTCAGCACGACGCGCGAGGCGTTTCGGACCGCGCACGACATCAGCGCCTACTCGCTCGTCGCGCTCTGCCGCGCCGCCGCTCCGCTCATGACCGCGGGCGGCAGCATCGTCGCCATGACCTATTACGGCGCCGAAAAAGTGGTCCCGCACTACAACGTCATGGGCGTGGCCAAGGCCAGCCTGGAAGCGAGCACCCGTTATCTCGCCTACGATCTCGGTTCGAAAAAAATCCGGGTCAATTGCATCTCGGCCGGCCCGGTCAATACGCTCGCGGCGCGCGGGATCAGCGGGTTTTCCGCGATGCTGAAGCATTACCAGGAACATGCGCCGCTCAAGCGAAGCTGCGAACCGTCCGAGATCGGCCAGACCGGGCTTTTCCTCGCCAGCGACGGCGCGGCCGCGATCACCGGCCAGGTGCTCTACGTCGACGGCGGCTATCAGATCATGGGGATGTAGCCGGGGCGCGGCGCGGCCCGAAGAGCTTCTCCGCGCCCGTCACGATCCAATAAGGGGCGTTGATCATGAAAATGATCAGCAGCCACTGATTGTAGATGAAGGTCAGCCGCATCGTGTAATCGAGGCTGAAATGGAAGCCGAGCAGCGCGCAGGCGAAAAGCGCGGCGGTGACGCGATTGATCAGCATCAGCGGCGATCCCAGCTCGAGAAGAAGACCGGTCGCCGCGATCAAGGCCACGATCCAGCCGTGCGCCGCGGCGAAATTTGCCACCGCCAGCTGCTGCTCCAGATCGACCTGGCTGAAGGAGTCATAAAATGATTGGTAGGCGGATTTCGCCACGCCGACACCGATCCAGCGCGCCTGGTAAATCCAAAGCCCCTTGGTGACGAAGAGCTTGGTGATTCCCGCCACGAGATAAACCGCCACGATCGTCTGTTGCGACCACCAGATCGCCCGATCCTCAAGCAGGCGATGCTCTTCGCCCTTCCGCCGCCGCCAGAGCCCGAAGCAATGAGCCGCGGTTTGCGCGAAGAGGACGAGCGAAACGATCTGGACCGCATGATGGATCGCGCCCTGGGAATTGGTGATCGCGTTCGCCGCGCAATGCACAAAAAACGCCACCGGCAGCGCCAGCCAGACGGCCACCCTGACAACGTAAAGGATCAGGGCCGCGGCCAGCACCAGGCGCGCCCATGCGTAAACCTGGGGATCGAGCAGAAAATGGAGATCAAAGAGGTGCGTCATTCCGTTAGGCGAAGGAATGCCGTTCACCACCAGCGCCACTGGCGTGGCCTTCCAGACGACCCAGGCGAAAAGCGCGCGCATCGCCAGCCGTTCGTAAAACGAAAACTTCGGAATGGGCAGCGCCAGATTCATGGATGCTGCGCCACCACGCGCGTCTCCAAACTGAGCTTATCATCGCGCTGGGAAACCTGGACATGTTGCACCCGCAGGCCGGGGAGCAGTGCCGAGGCCTCCGGGCGATTGGCGGAATGCCCTTCCAGGTAACGAAGCAACAATCGCCCAGCCGAGGCCTCCGCCAGGGGCACTCGCTCGGCTCCGGCGTCGCGAAAGCGATCCAATTCGCGCCGGCGATAACGATCGAAAATTTTCTTCAGCGCCGAGGTCGAAAGGCCGAATTGCTTCGTCTTAATCGCCTCCCCCTGCGCGTCGGTCAGGTAAAGATAGTAGGTCCGATGGCTGAAGGAGGAATACATCGGGAAATTCGAGAAGGGATAATTCTCGCGCAGGACAAGGCAGAGCAGCGTCATCACGAGGAGCCACTTGCAGCGGGTCCGTCGCAGCCAGGCGCGCGCGCCGGTCAGGAGCGAGGCGGCTTTCATCCGACAGAAACCGGCGCGGTTAACCCGGGGGCCAGGCCAGGGCGCGTTTGCCTAACAAGTGGACATGGAGATGCGGCACGCTCTCGCCCGCGTCCGGGCCGCTGTTGATCACGACACGGTAACCGCTCTCGCTCACTCCGAGTTCGCGCCGCCACTTTCGTCGCGGTCAGGATCAGCTTCCCGAGCAGCGCCTGGTCCGACTCCTTCGTCTCGGCGAGGCGGGGAATGACCCGCTTCGGCACGATCAACACATGGACCGGCGCCTGCGGGCTGACGTCGTGGAACGCCATCACGTCATCATCTTCGAAAACGATCTTCGCCGGAATTTCGCGCGCGGCGATCTTCTCGAAGATCGTCATCGAATCGAGCAATTCAATTCCGCCACTTCCGCCGCGCCGCAGATTTTGTCGCGGATAAAGCAGGTCACTTCCTCGCGCAAGCCATCGCAGGCGCGGGTCCAGATTTTCACTCCGCGCAGATGCTTGATCGCGGGCTGCAAACCGAAGAAATGAATCCCGGTCGCGCCCGTTTCCATGATGGCATGGACGCGTTTCTCGAGGAGATCGAAGAAGGCGAGTTCGTAACCGGCGCCGGCCGCTTCCGCGACTTCGTAAAGCGAAACTGAAATCGGCGGCGGAGTCGGCCGGAAATGCGGCACGATTTCCTTGTAGCCGATCACTTTCAGCACGTAACGGACGGTCTGGTTGAGCTGGCTGAAAGCGACCACGGACTCGTCGGTGCGGAGGCGCAAATAGAACGCGATGCTCTCGGTCACGTGCTCGGTCAGCCACCAGCGCGGATAACCGGCGCACTCGGCCGCCTGCTTGATTTCGCCATGCAACCAATCGCGGTTGAACTCGAAAAGCTGGCCGGATTCGGAGCGGAGGTAGGGAAATTCTTCTTTAAACGCGACCATGATTAGCGGGTTCGTTGAACAGTTCCGGCTGCAGCGCGTTGGGCTTTACACGTTTGCCTAACGCATGAATTTCATCGACGAAACGTTCCACGTCCTCGAAGCGCCGGTGGACCGACGCGTAGCGCAGGTAGGCGACCTCATCGAGCTCGCGCAACTTCTCCAGCACCTTGTCGCCGATCGCGCTGGTCGAGATTTCGCGCCCGCCCGTTTCCAATTCGTGCACCACTTCGTCGACCGTTTGTTCCAGCGTCATGAGGCTGATCGAGCGTTTCTCGCACGCTTTCGCGATGCTGTTCGCGAGTTTGCGGCGATCGAAGATTTCATGGGTGCGATCACGTTTCACGACGCGCAGATCGCTCCGTTCGATTTCTTCGTAAGTGGTGTAACGGAAGGCACACTGAATGCAGACCCTGCGTCGCCGAATGCTCGAGCCATCCCGTGATTGGCGGGAATCGATGACTTTGTCATCCCTGCATCCGCACTTTGGACAACGCATAGTGTCTGGGTTGTGTGTATCACACCATTAGTTGTAGCGTCAACGTTCCTGCACAACAATTCGCACTCTTGCGGAAAATATTACGTGTCGTCGTTGAGGTTCGCCTAACGAGACCGGACGGAAGCGCGCTCGCCTAACGAGGCGGGAATTCGAATTCTGCCTTGTCCTTTTTCGGCGAAAGCACGAGGTAGGCGGCGAATTTGTTGCCCCGCTTGGAAATGAAGTTCTCGATCAGCGGCGACTTGCCCTGCGCGAGCAGTTCCTTCACCTCGTCCGTGGTGATCTCGTGCTCGCAAAGTTTTTTGGTCAGCTTGAAAACCGCGCGGTTGTCCTGGTCCGGCTTGCGCACGTAGTAGGCATCGTCCGCTTCCACCAGTTCGCCGTGATGCACTTTGCTTTCGCCGACGACTTTGGCTTTTGAGAGATCGACCTCCGCCCGCTCTTTGCGCGCGATCGGTTTTCCATCCTTGTCCTTCTTCGCTTCGCGCGGCGGAAATTCCCAGGCGATGCGCGCGCCTTGGCGCACGAGAAACGCATCGAAGGGCCGGCCCTTCTTCGAGATGAAGCCCTTGATCAATTCCGTCTTGCCCTTTTCCGCCAGCTGCACCGCCATCTCGCGCGGAATTTCTTTTTTGCACATCAGCCGCCCGACGCGGAAGGCCTGCTTCCATTCCTCGCCTTCGCGCTCGCGCAAAACGTAGTTGGAACCGGATTCGCAAAGCTGCGCGCCGGTCGCGGGATCGGTCCAGAACGGCTCCATCGCGCCGATGTCCGCTTTTTCGCCGAAGTCGTATTCCGCTTTCCATTTTCCTGTCGTCTCGTCTTTCGCGAGTTTGAGTTTGGCGGGGAACGAGGCGCGCGTTTTGGCGGAGATAAATCCATCGAGCGGACCGACCGAACCATTCGTGACCAGTTCGCGAATTTCTTCTTCCGACATTTTGCGGCCCCCGATGACCTTGTAAATCATGAACTCGCCGTCTTCGGATTTGTAGCCGCGCAACGTTTCGCGCAGCGGCTTGCCGTCGGTCGGGGAAATAATGTCGGTCACGCGCGCGACGGAATCGTCTTCCTCGAAACCCTTGACCCGCTCAACGATCCCTTTCGTCTCCTCGACGATCTCCGCCATGAATTTTGCGCGCGGGAATTTCCCCTGCTCCATCAGGCGGAGCTGATGTTCCCATTCGCCCGTCATCGCCGGACTGGTGATGTCGGTCGCCTTGACCGCGGTGAGAAACTCGATGAGTTGCTCGGCTTTGGCCGTCGGGACCAGTTCGCGCTGCTGGCGATCGATATACTTCTGGTAGATCAACCCGTCGATCGTATCGGCGCGAGTCGCAGGCGTGCCGAGGCCGCGCTCTTTGAGCGCTTCCTTCGCCTCTTCGTCGTCGACGAACTTGCCCGCGGTTTCCATCGCGGAAAGAAGCGTCGCTTCGGTGTAACGCGGCGGCGGCTTGGTCGCTTCGCTGTGCAGCACGACCTCGCGCGTCTTCGCCTGATTCTTGTCTTCGGCACTCATCGCCGGAAGCGCTTTTCCCTTATCGTCCTCCTCCAGCGTGGTCCGGCCGTAAACTTCGAGCCAGCCGGCGGCGGTCAGGACCTTGCCTTCGGTTTTGAACTTGTGGGTCGCGACCTGGCTGAGACGAGTCGTGATGTCGAACTCCGCCACCGGATAAAAGACGGCGACGAAACGCCGCGCCACCATGTCGAAAATTTTCGCCTCGGCGTCGTCGAGGTTTTTCGCCTCGGAAGTGGTCGGAATGATCGCGAAGTGATCGCTGATCTGCGCGTTGTTGAAGATGCGCTTGTTGAATTTGACCCAATCGTTCTCCAGCACCTTCTGCGCGTGCGCCTGGAGCGGACCGCCGAGATTGCCGAGCGTTTGCCTAACGACCGGAAGATAATCTTCCGGCAACGCGCGCGAATCGGTTCGCGGATAGGTCAGCATCTTGTGCTTTTCGTAAAGCGCCTGCGCGATCTGCAGGGTGCGCTTGGCCGAGAAACCGAAGCGGCCGTTCGCTTCGCGCTGGAGCGTGGTGAGGTCGTAAAGCCGGGGCGCGATTTGCGTGCTGCTTTTCTTTTCCTCGGAAACCGCCGCCATCGGCTGGCCCTGGCAGGCAGCGACGACACTCTCGGCCACCTCGCGGTCCCAGAGGCGATCGATCCGGTCGTGCTCGTCGTCGTTCTTTTTGAAATCGGGGCGTTGAAAGACGCCTTCGTAAGTTCCTTTCGCGATCTCGAATTTCCCGGTGATCCGCCAGTAGTCGCGCGGATTGAAATTCCGGATCTCGAGTTCGCGGGCGTAGACCATCGCGAGCGTCGGAGTCTGCACGCGACCGACCGAAGCGACATTGCCGGCGCGCGAGCCAAACATGCGTTTCGTAATCGCGCGGGTGCCGTTGATCCCGATGAGCCAATCGCTCTCGCTCCGGGAGCGGGCGGCGTCGGCCAGGCCCTGCATCTCGGCGCCGTCGCGCAGGCGTTGAAAGCCTTCGCGGATCGCCTGCGGCGTCATCGACTGGAGCCAGAGGCGCTTGACCGGGTGTTTGTTTTTCGCCAGCTGGCAGAGGTAGGTAAAAATCAGCTCGCCTTCACGGCCGGCGTCGCAGGCGTTGACCACTTCGTCGATGTCCTTGCGCGCGATGAGCTTTTTGAGCGTGGCAAATTTGCCTTTCGAATCCTCGCTCGGTTTGAGCTCAAATTTTTCCGGGATGATCGGCAGAGTCTCGAGCCGCCAGAAGCCGTATTTCTTTTTGTCGATGTCCTCCGGCATGAGGAGCTCGACGACATGGCCGACGGCGGAGGCGACGACGTACTGATCGTTTTCAAAGTAGTCGCCGTGCTTGGGGACTTTGCCGAGCGCGCGCGCGATGTCCGCGGCGACGCTCGGTTTTTCGGCGATGATCAGGGTTTTGGCCATGAAGGGATGCCAACTAGACCCCGTTGGCCGGGTTTGCAAGTCGGAGAAGGGAGAAGCGGGCTAGGAAAGTTTTACGAAATACTTCCCCGGCAACTGTTTGACCAGCCTTTTCAATTCCAGCCGCAGCAGCACGGATGAAACCGTCGCGGCGGGAAGTTCGCTCGCCGCCGCGATCTGGTCGATCGGGGTTTCGGTTGGTCGGATCGCATTGTAAACGAGACGCTCGTCGTCACTCAATTCCGGGAGCGGCCGGGCGGCGGTCTCGGGGAGCCTTTGCTTTTCCGGGAGCAGAATTTGCAGGTCATCGAGAATGTCGCCCGCGTCCATGACCAGCTTGGCGCCCTGCTGGATGAGACGGTTGGAACCGTGCGCGGTCGGGGCGTTGATGTGGCCCGGAACGGCATAAACTGACCGGCCCTGCTCGATCGCCTGCGAGGCGGTGATGAGCGCACCGCTGTTCAGCCCGGCCTCGACGACAAGAATGCCGTGGCTCCAGCCGCTGATGATGCGGTTGCGCATCGGGAAGGTTTGGCGGTCGGGCTCGATGGCCATGGAAAACTCGGAAACGACCGCGCCGTTCCCGCTCCGAATTTTTTCGGCGAGGGCGGCATTTTCCGGCGGGTAGAGTTTCGTTAGGCCGGAACCGATCACGGCGATCGTCCGGCCCTTGGCCGCGAGCGCGCCCTGGTGCGCGGCGGTGTCGATGCCGCGGGCGAGCCCGCTGATCACGGTCAGACCCGAATAGGCGAGTTGATAGGAAAGTTTCTTCGCGCACTCCGCGCCGTAGTGGCTGGTGCGCCGCGAGCCGATGACCGCGATCGCGTGCTGATCGCGCTCCGTAAGTTCGCCCCAGACGTAGAGAACAATTGGTGGCGCATGAATCTCGCGCAGCTGGCGGGGATAGACGGGAGACTGCGCGGTGATGACCTCGGCGCCGAAATCGCGAACGCGCTCGAGCTCGGCCGGCAGGTCGACCGTGCTTTCCCAACTCGCGATCTGCTCAGCAACGTCATTGCCAATGCCGTCGACCGTTCGTAGCTCACTCCGTTTCGACGCCAGAATCCGCTCCGGCGTTTCGAAGACCTCGATCAGCTTGCGCAACCGCACCGGCCCCATCCCCGCGACCATGTTGAGCGCGATGCAGGCCTCGGTGCTGTTCATGCGATGCCGCCGAAGTTCAGAGGGTGCTCGTTAGGCGCGGATGCGCGCGCCGGATCAGAACGGAATGTCGTCGTCGTCCGGTTGGCTGGCGGGCGCGCTTTTCGGCGGAGCCGAACTGCGTCCAGCGCCGCTCGGGCGGGAACGCGGCGCTTCTTCGCCCTCGTCCGGACCATCACTCGCACCGCCGCCGCGCGGCGAGCCGAGAAATTGCACGTTGTCCGCGATGACCTTGAGCTTGTTGCGCTTTTGGCCCGACGTTTTGTCTTCCCAGGAGTCGAGCTGGAGACGTCCTTCGATGAAAACAGGACGACCCTTCGTGAGATATTGGCCGACATTTTCCGCCGTTCGTCCCCAGACGGTGACGTCGACGAAGGTGACTTCTTCGCGCTTCTCCCCGTTCTCGCCGGAGTAAACGCGATTGACTGCGATGCCGAGTTCCGCGACCGCGGTGCCCTTGGGCGTGTAACGCACCTCGGGGTCCCGGGTCAGGTTTCCCATCAGGAGGACTTTGTTGAGATTGGCCATGTGCCAGTCCTAGCGAAATTACTTCTCGGCTGCGACTCTCTTTTTCGCCGGCACGTCGCTTTTCTCGCGCAGCTTCTGGTAATGCTGGCGGTAGACTTCCGGGTCGAGCTTGAACTTGGTCCGCAGCTTGGTGATCAGCTGCGAGTCGGCGTGGAAGATGAAGTTGACGTAGAAGCCGGCATCGAGGTCGCCCGCGACGTAGGAAAACGGGCGCTTGTCCATCTTCTGGACCTGCTCGATCTGGGCGCCTTCTTTTTGAAATTCGGATTCGAGGCGATCGACGATATCCTTCACACTGTCATCCTTGCCCTGGGTGTTGAGCACGAGCAACGCTTCATAACGATTCTTCATATTTCTTCAGGTGGTTGGTTGAAAACATTCATCGCAGCAATCGGCCCTTTGTCGACCGCGCACTTCACCGCTTCAGCGGCCCGTTTGATAGTTGCGTCGAGGATCGGCTGCTCTTCTTCAAAAAAACGTCCGAGCACGTAATCGACCGCGCCGTGGGAGGGCGGAGCACCAATCCCGACCCGTAACCGCGGTATCGCCTCGGTCCCAAAGTGCTCGATGACCGATTCGAGGCCGTTGTGACCCCCGGAGCTGCCTTGCGACCGGATCCGCAACCGCCCGAGCGGCAAAGCCAGGTCGTCGAGCACCACGAGCACCTCCGCGGCCGCGATCTTGTAGAAATTTGCGATCGCCGCGACCGCTTCCCCGCTCCGGTTCATAAAAGTGGCTGGCTTGACCATGATGACATCGCTTTTGGCCCAGCCCGCGTTCCATTTCGCCGAGAAATCCCACGGCAACCGGGCATCGGCGGCGAGCCGGTCGAGGACCATGAAACCAATATTGTGACGCGTCCGCTGATACTCCTTCCCCGGGTTTCCGAGGCCGGCGATCAGGCGGATGGGCGCGGCAGGTTCGTTCACGTCCGCTCCGGCACGAGGCGCGGAAATTACTTCTTCGAGTCCTTCTCTTTCGCGGGAGCGCCTTCCGGCTCTTCCTTCTTCGCCGTGATCACTTCCGGCGCAGTGGCCGCTTCCGGCGCAGCCGCAACCGGCTCCTCTTCCACCTTCGGCGCGAGGACCGAGAAGGCGGTCAAATCCGGCGGCACCCGGGTGGTGACACCTTCGGGCAACGGAAGTTCCCGCACATGGATCGAGTCGCCGATGTTCAGACGAGTCACGTCGACCGTGATGACATCGGGAAGATCGCGCGGCAGACACTCGATCTCGAGCGAGCGGATATTCTGTTCGAGCAAGCCGCCGAAGGTTTTGACGCCTTCCGGAATTCCAGTCGGCTCGAGCGGCACGTCGGCATCGATCATTTCGTCCATCGAGACGGCGTGGAAATCGACATGCAGAATATCGCCGCCGAGCGGGGCGTGCTGCACTTCCTGCATGAGCGCGAGACGGGCGCCTTTCTCACCCTCGATTTCGAGCTCGACGAGAATGTTTTCACCCGAGGCGTGGCTGAGGAGGAGCGAGATATCGCGCTTCGAGACCTGGAGCGGCTCGGCTTTGGTCTTGCCGCCGTAGATCACGGCCGGGACGGCGCCCTGAGCTTTGATTTTGCGAACCGCCGATCGGCCGGTGCCGGTCCGCCGCGTCGCTGAGAGTTTTACTTGTTTGGCCATGATGTTCGGTTTGCTAGTGCGTGCCGCTGTCCACCTTGAAAAGCGAGGAAACAGACTCGTCGTTATGAATCCGCTTGATGCTTTCCCCGAGCAGCTCGGAGACACAAAGCACCGTGGTGGTAAAGCCCTCCACGGTGCGTACAGGCACGCTGTTGGTCGTAATTAATTCCTTAATTTCCGATTTTTGCAACCGCTCGATCGCGACATCGGCCAAAACCGCATGCGCCACCCCGGCGTAAATATCGAGCGCGCCGTTCTTTTTCAGCAATTTCGCCGCGGAAGTAAGGGTGCCTGCGGTCTCGGTCAGATCGTCCACCAGGAGGACATCGCAGCCCTCGACGTCGCCGATCAAATATTGCGCTTCCGTCTCGGTGGCGCTGATTCGCTGCTTGGCCACGATCGCCAGGCTCGCGCTCAACGCCTGGGAATAGGCGCTCGCCATTTTCAACCCGCCGACATCGGGCGAGACGACGACTCTTTTGCGGGTCAATTTCTCGCGCAGGTAGGGAATCAGAACCGGCAGGGAATAGAGATGGTCGACCGGGATGTCGAAGAAGCCCTGCACCTGCTGAGCATGGAGATCCATCGTCAGGACGCGGTCGACGCCCGCGGCGCAGAGAAGATTGGCGACCAGCTTGGCCGTGATCGGAACGCGCGGCTTGTCTTTGCGGTCCTGCCGCGCGTAACCGAAAAATGGAATGACCGCCGTAATGCGATCGGCGCTCGCGCGCCGGGCGGCGTCGACCATGATGAGCAGCTCCATCAGGTGCTCGTTTACCGGCGGGCAGGTCGGCTGGACGATGAAGACATCGCGCCCGCGGATGTTCTCCTCGATCTTGACGTAAGTCTCGCCGTCGGGGAACGAGCTCAGGGTGGCATTGCCCAGCGGCACGCCGATGCCGTGACAGATCTTTTTCGCCAGTTCGCGGTTAGCGGAGCCGGAGAAAATTTTGAGCTCAGGTTGAAGAGCAAACATGCGTCGAGGGCCGCTACCTTAGGCGCGTACAATCCGCCTTGCCAAAATATTCCGCCACTGCCGGGGAAGAAAAAAACGGAGGCGGTGAAGTTCCCCTCACCGCCTCCGACAAACACCAAAGCAAATATTCAAAAACGGAGCCGCCGCTCCTCAACTCACGCTTCTAGGAATAGCAAAAATTCCCCGGGATCGTCAACAAACTTTCCG
Source organism: uncultured Verrucomicrobiae bacterium (assembly GCA_963768965.1). Lineage (GTDB taxonomy): Bacteria > Verrucomicrobiota > Verrucomicrobiia > Chthoniobacterales > UBA10450 > Palsa-1392. Next base: position 148,174 of record CAVYJY010000003.1, read on the forward strand.
CGACCGTCCTGAAATCATTTCGCAAAACTATCGCGCAGCTTGTTTTTCTTCTCCTCGCAATCTTCCTGGAGGCGCCGGATTTCCGAGGCGAGCTGCTTCTCCAGTTCCTCATATTCGGCAAAGCTGCTCTTCAAACCGGCTTCTTCGATTTTGCCTTTAAGGAAAAGCTCCTTCTCCGCGATCCGGGCCCGGTAGGTAGAATCGATCTCCGCCAGTTGCGCCTTTTGTTCGTCGGTCAGTTGCACGCTCGGCGCGCTCTTCTCGAGCCGTTCCATGGCCAGTTCGTATGCTGATTTCATCGCTACGAGGCTAAACGGAATCGCCCCGTTGCGCAGCCCAATTCCAATCCTAAAGTTCCCGTTCTCCCATGCCCGGCAAAATCCAGCTCATCAGCACCGACTTCGATGGCACGCTCGTTTCGCACGCGAGCGACCCGGTTTTCGATCGCGATTGCATGGAACAAATCCGCGAACTGCAACGCGACGGCGCGATCTGGGCGATCAACACCGGCCGCTCCGTCGGCCTGCTCGAGGAGGGCCTGGAGGATTTCGCGTTCCCGCTCCAGCCCGACTTCATCCTCACGAGCGAGCGCGACGTTTTTCGCCCGACCGAGCGCGGCTGGGAACCGTATGGGGATTGGAACGAGCGCTGCGCACAGGCTCACGCCGAACTTTACCTCACCGCCTCGTCCGTTCTCGCCGAAGTGGTCGATTTCGTCACTCACCAGACGAAAGCGCGCGTCGTTTACGAGGCGAATGCGCCGGCCGGCGTTATCGCGACGAACGAGGAAGAGATGGATCTCCTGACCAAATTCATCGACCGGGCGAAAGCGCACGAGCCGAAATTTCATTACCAGCGCAACACCATCTACCTGCGCTTTTGCCACGCCGATTACCACAAGGGCGCGGCCCTGGAGGAGCTTTCGCGCCTGACCGCAATTCCTCACGCCCATATCTTCGCCGCCGGCGATCATCACAACGATCTCTCCATGCTCGACGGCCGCTACGCCGCGCTCCCGGCCTGCCCGGCTAACGCCATTGCGGAAGTGAAAGAAGCCGTCCGGCGCGCCGGCGGCTGGGTCGCGGAAAAAGAATTCGGCGCCGGCGTGCACGAAGCGCTCCGGCACTTCCTCGATTGAGGCCGGTTCTTCGATTACAAATCGAAGCTACGTAGCGCCGATTTGTAATCGGCGAAACCGCCGCGGAAGCTAGACTCCCCGGCGGCGGCGTTGTTAGGCGCCGAGCTTGAGGCGCTCGTCCTCCGCCAGCACTTCGCCCAGCGGCGGCCAGCTCACCGTGCTGTCCATGTCGTAGAAGGCATGGAGGTACACCGCCACCGCTTCTGGCGGATACTTCGCCAGCAGTTGGCCGATCACTTCGCGCAGTTTTTCCTTCGCCGGCGAGTCCGGCAATTCCTCGACCGTGCCGTCTTCATCGCGGGCGATGCCTAACGAATCGAGAAATTCACAAAGCATCGGCTTTTGCGCCCCGAGCAGCCAGGCCTGGAGGAGATGGGCGGCGAGGGTGTCGCTCGCTTTCCGCCCCAGCGCCCCCTGCAGCCAGAGATAGCGTTCGTTAGGCGGTTTCCGCTCGACGAAGACGGGCCGGAGCTTGCGCTGCTGCGCCAGGGTTTGCACCACGCTCTTGAAAACGGGTGTCTGTTCCTTTTGCAGATAGGTCAGAATCTCGGCCGCGAGCGCCGGCGTCATGTGCTGGAAAATTTCGTGTGACTTCATGGAATGGTTTGGACAACGGCGGGCGGAACAATCCCGGCGGCGCGAGCGGCGCGGGGATGTTTCAGGGCAAAGCTGTTCGTCATATAGGTAAGGAGCAGGACCCAAAAAGTAAGAGCCAGGCTGAAAAGAGGGAATTGCAGCGCCAGCGGCAGGGAATAGATCATCGCCATGAGCGGAATCCAAACCGCCCAGGTCGCGAGCAGGGTCGGCACGATCTTGTCGCGGTAATGATCCCAGGTAAAACCGCGGACTAACGACTCCCGGCTAAAGCCGGTATTTTTCCACTCATAAGCGAGCACACCAAAGGGCGCGGCGAAGAAGGGATTGTAGCCGAACTGGTCGATGCAGATCTTGCCCAGCACGACCGGGAAAGTGACCACGTTGCCGAGCCACGCGGCCTCGCCCCGGTAAAGCAGGTCGACGAGCGAACCGTCGATCGCCCAGATCGGGACGGTGAAGAGCAGGTTGCGCAGGTTTAACCGGCTCGGCCGGCCGCGCTGGAAAAAAAAGATGAGAAACAGCTCCGGCACGATCGCGCCGGCCGCGATCGCAGCGAGGATGACAAAGGCAAAGCCATGCCGCTCCTTGTAGGCCGCGAGGTCATTGAGCAGCCCCGCCACCGCCGGGCTGAAATAATAACCGGCGAGCAAAGCGAGCATGAACCCCTGGATGAGCAGAGCGGGCACAAGGTTGGCTCGCGCGGCTTCCCAGCCGAGGGCGAGCGAAGTGCGATGATGCGAAGTCATCCGGGGCAACTCAGAAGAGGGACGGCTGATCGTCCTCTTCGGGCTGCGGCTCGCCGATGATGGAGCGAATGCGCTCGATCAACTCCCGAAAATCATACGGCTTTTGCACCGTGTCGATGACGCCGGCGCGGAGAATCTCCGTTCGCATGCTCGGCTCGAGATAACCGCTGGCCACGATCGCGCGCACGTTCGGTTTGATCTCTTTCATCCGCAAAAAAACGTCGCGCCCGCCGAGCCGCGGCAGCCCGAGGTCGCAAACGACGAGGCCGATCTCGTCCGCATGCGCCTCAAACATTTCGACCGCTTCGATCCCGTCCTTCGCCGCCAGGACGCGGTAGCCGTCGGATTCCAGGAGCATGACGCCGAGATCACGCAGCATCTCTTCGTCTTCCACCAGCATGACGGTGCGCGCGGGATCGCGCTCGGCCCCGTTTTTCTGGCCACCGGCCGAGCTCAGCTCCGCCGCGCCGGCCAGCGGCAGGTAAACCTTGAAAGTCGTGCCCTGGCCTGGCTCGCTGTCGACCTGGACGAAACCGCGGTGGTTATTGACCACGCCGTAAACGACCGAGAGGCCGAGCCCGGTGCCTTTGCCGCGTTCCTTGGTCGTATAAAACGGCTCGAAAATGTGCGGCTTCACCCGTTCGCTGATCCCGGTGCCAGTGTCGATCACGCTGACAAAGACATAGCGCTCAGCATTGGCCCCGCCGAAGGATTCGCGCAGCGCTTCCCCGGACGCGACGCCGGTCGCGAGCGTGATCGTGCCGTCGTTAGGCATGGCGTCGCGCGCGTTGACGCAGAGGTTGAGCAGCACCTGGTGAATCTGGCTCCGGTCCGCCTTGGCCAGGGGCAGGCCCGGTTGCAGCTCGAGCCGGAAATCGATCGTCTTGGGGAAAGTGGCGGCCAGCATCCGCTCCATTTCCTGGGCGAGAACATTTAAATCGAGCGGCGTAAGCCGGGCTTCCGTCTGCCGCGCGGAAGTGAGGAGCTGCTGGACGAGGGACGCGCCGCGCGCGACCGCGTCGCGGATGATCTTGATCGCCTCCGGCATCTGCTCGGGATGCTTTTTCCAATCTTCCAGCCGGGAAGTATAGCCGAGGATGATGGCGAGGATGTTGTTGAAGTCGTGCGCGATGCCGCCGGCGAGCGTGCCGAGGCCTTCCATCTTTTGCGCCTGAATGAGTTGTTGCTCGAGCCGCTTGCGCTTGGTGTCGTTGAAAAAATAGCCCTTCACCTCGGTCAACTGCCCGGCCCCATCGAAGCCGCCGATGAACTTGGCCGCGACGTAAACCGTGTCGCCGTCGCGTCCCCGCATCTCCAGCTCGCGGCGTTCCGTGCTTTCGTTAGGCCGAAGACCGGCCAGCAGATCCCTCGCCTCTTTTTTCGTCTGGAGGAGGGAAACGAAATTGGCCGCGCGCGCGTCCTCGATCGAGTCGAACCCGAAGATGCGGGTAAAGGCCGGGTTGCAGGTCACAATCGTGCCGTCAGGCCGCATCATGAGGTTGCCGGTCAAATCTTCCTCGACGAAGCGCCGGTAGCGCTCTTCGCTTTGGCGCAACGCCTCCTCCGCCGCGATCCGGCTCGTCACATCGATGCTCAATTGCAGGAGCGAAGCGGCGGGATCGTCCCCTTGCAGCGTCCAGCCGGTCGAGACGATGATCGCCACCCCATCGCGGCGAACCTGTTCAATCTCGCCCTGCCAATGATGTGCCGCCTGCAACGTCCCGAGGACAGCGGCCAATTTTGCCGGCGGACCAGTGTGCAGAAAAGTGTGCACGTCGCGCCCGACCGCTTCTTCGCGCGACCAGCCATAGAGGCGTTCCGCCCCGCGGTTCCAATACGAAATCCTCCCGTCCGCATCCGAAATGACGATGGCATCGTTTGCCAGGTCGAGCAGTGCGGCGTGTCGCAAAAGCTCCCGGCGCACATTTTCCAAGTCGCGCTGGGTGTGCACCTCCCGGATCACGCGCTGGAGGGAGACGATTAATTTCGGGAGGTGTTCTTTCTGAACATAATCGGTCGCGCCGGCGCGGACCGACTCGCTCAGGTCCTCCGGATCGTCCGGCTCGGCGAAAAAAATGAAGGCAACGCCCGGGGCCTTTTCCCGGGCGAGCGTGAGCGCGTCGAGCCCGTTGTAGAACCGGCGATGGCTATCGGATAGGACGATGTCGACCGTGCGTTGCGCGAATTCCCGCTCCAGCTCCGCCAGGCTGCGGACGCGTACCAGCTCGCACTCGATCGCGTTCTTCCTGAGCTCGGCCTCGACTAAGGCCGCGTCGGCATCATTGGTTTCGAGATGAACAATCTGCAATAAACCCATCGTGTTTTTTTATCCGCCGAGCGCGCTCGGGATGCGGGCCACGATCATGTGGACTCGTCGCACATCCGGGAAAATCTTGCCAGTCCGATTGCGGCGCCGGCTCTGCCTAACGACTCTCGGCGGCGCCCTCGGCGGCGGGCTTTTCCTCTCCCGCCCGGGGGAGAGCGGTCGCGAAATAAAAGTAGGCGAGCAACGCCCCGAGTATGACGAGGAAAAGAAAAAGAAAACTCAGCGCCCGCCAGGTCCCGCGCCGCGCCCGCGCCTTCTGCCAGGAGGCCCGTTTCATGATCAATTCCAGCTCCAGCGCCCGGGCCATGGCCTCGGGATCGGTTTCTCGCTGCGGCTCGAATTCTTCGGGTTGCGACATCCGCCAAAGTTTTAGCCTTCGCGAGCGGCAACGCAAGATTGTGCTTGAACCCGGTTCTCTCCGCCGCCACCAACTCCCCATGTGCGACACCCGGCCATGACCAGTTCCGCCGATTCCAACGCCGCCGGAAAGCGGAAGCTGCTCGCGTATGCCCTGCCGATGTTCGTCTTCGTCGGGTTTCTCGGCCTCTGCAGCCTGCTCCGCCGCCCGGGGGCCTCGCTCTGGCTGGCGGCGCCGGAATTTTGGGTCTACCCGCTCCAGACATTTCTCTGCGCCGCGCTCCTCGTTTACTTCTGGCGCGACTACGAATTCCATCCCTTGCGTCGACCGGTCTTCACCGTTTCGATCGCTCTCGCGGTTTTCGTCATCTGGATCGCGCCCCAGCAGTTCTTCCATTTTCCCGCGCGTCTCGTTGGTTTTAATCCGGAGGCGCTGGCGGACAGCCCGGCCGCTTACTGGACGACGCTGATCCTGCGCTTCGTCCGGCTGGTCGTCGTGGTGCCGTTGCTGGAGGAGATTTTTTGGCGCGGATTTTTGCTCCGCTATTTGATCTCGGAGCGCTTCGACACGGTCGCATTTGGGACTTTCAGCTGGCTCTCGTTTTCGGTCGTGACCGTTGCCTTCGGCCTTTCTCATTCGACGGCCGACTGGCCGGCCGCCCTCGCCACCGGCGCTCTCTACAACCTCGTCGCCTACCGCACGAAAAGCCTCTCCGCCTGCGTCCTGGCCCACGCCCTAACGAATCTCGCGCTCGGCCTCTGGATTGTCGCGACCAGGCAATGGGGGTTTTGGTAGGTCGATCCACTCGCGGCAATCCGATGGCACCGCTCCTGCTTTCAAAAGCTCCGCAATGCACTCGACCTTTCTCCAGCGAGTCATCATCTGCATGGTGATCGCCTTCTTCGCCGCCTGTCTCATCCAATGGGGCAAGGTCTTCGTCGAAGGGGCGGACGATGCCCTCAACGCCGGCTACAAAAAAGACGCCGGTGCGCTCGTCGGGCATTGATCTGAAAGCCGTTGCCCTCGCCAGCCGCGCAGCTAACCTGCGGGCAGCAGCATGAGGATCGGCATCGCCCAGATCAATCCCACGGTCGGAGATCTTCGCGGAAATTTCGACAAGATCCTCGCGGCCTACCAACGCCTCGCGGACAGCGGCGCGGAGCTCGTCCTCGCCCCGGAACTGGCCACGACCGGTTATCCGCCGCAGGACCTCGTTTTTAAGTCGCGCTTCGTCCCGCAAAATCTCGAGGCCGTCGAACGTCTGCACGAATGCATCGGCGCCGTCCCGCTCCTCGTCGGCTACGTCGATCGCAACGAAGGCCGCGGCCGTCCGTTCTTCAATGCCGCCGCCCTGCTCGAGCGCGGGCAGCCGATTCGCAAAAGCTTCAAAACGCTCCTTCCGACCTACGATGTCTTCGACGAAGATCGCTACTTTGAGCCCGGCAGCGGCGGGGAAGTATTCCCCATCGCCGGTCGCCAGGTCGGCGTCACCATCTGCGAAGATATCTGGACCCAGGATTACCTGCCGCGCCCGCTCTACGACACGGAAATAATCGCCGGTCTCGTCGCCAAAGGCGCGGAGTTGATCGTGAATCTGAGCGCCTCGCCCTTCAGCGTGCGCAAGATGGGCACCCGCCGCCAGATGATCGGAGAAAGCGCCCGCGCCCATCGCTGCCCGATCGTGTATTGCAATGTCGTCGGCGGAAACGACCAGCTCATTTTCGATGGCGGCTCGATCGCATTCAATCGCGCGGGCAACCTCATCGCTCAGCTCCCCTCCTTCGACACCGCCGAAGCCATCGTCGAGACCGATGCGACCGAGACCGTTCCCGCCCCGCCGCCGGACCTGATGGCCGAGCTCCACGGCGCGCTGTCGTTAGGCGTGCGCGACTATCTCGCGAAGTGCAAATTCAAATCCGCCGTCCTCGGGCTGAGCGGCGGGATCGATTCCGCGGTCGTGGCCGCGCTCGCGGTCGATTCGTTAGGCGCGGAGAACGTGATCGGAGTTTCCATGCCCAGCCCCTATTCCTCGCGCGGCAGCGTCGACGACGCCCTCGCCCTCGCCCGCAACCTCGGCATCCACTGCCACCAGATTCCGATCGGCGACGCCTTTGCCGTCTTCAAAGCGCAGTTCAAGGAAGTCTTCGCCGGCCTGCCGGAGGACGCGACCGAGGAAAACATGCAGGCCCGGTTGCGCGGGATGATCCTGATGGCGCTCTCGAACAAGTTTGGCCACATCCTTCTCACCACCGGGAACAAGAGCGAACTCGCCGTTGGCTATTGCACCCTCTACGGCGACATGGCGGGCGGCCTCGCCGTCATCAGCGACGTGCCCAAAACCATGGTCTACCAGCTCGCGCGCTGGATAAATCGCGAACGCGAAATCATCCCGAAATCCACCATCGAAAAACCCCCGAGCGCGGAACTAAAGCCGGGCCAGGTCGATCAGGATTCGCTCCCGCCCTACGACGTGCTCGATCAGATTCTCCAGCTCTACGTGGAGGAAAACCATAGCGCGCGCGAAATCGTGGCGCGCGGGTTTGAGGAAAAAACCGTGGGCTGGATTCAGCGCCGCGTCGACCTCAACGAATACAAACGCGCCCAGGCCGCGCCCGGCCTCAAAGTCACCAGTCGCGCCTTTGGCGTGGGGAGAAAAATGCCGATCGCACAGCAATATCCGGACATCGACTTGTTTTCCGGCGCCGGTTGCCCGGCCTCGGCCGAGTCCGACTAACGAGACGTTTCAGCGCGTCGGCCCGCTCGTTGCCTTGGAAGGAGCGCCCAAATTTTCCTTCAGGAAAGCAAGGCATCGGTCTCGCACTTCCGGCCAATAGGCAAAAGCGTGCGCCTGACTGTCCGTGCGCAGGAGCTTTTGGAAATTCGTCGCTCCGACCGATTCCAGCTTTTGGATCAGATTTGGATACTGTTCCGGCGGCATGGCTTCGCGGTCCGAGGCGATGACAAAGAGCGGGGCCACGGCGGCGTCGACATAAGTAATCGGGGAGGCTTTGCGCAAAGCGGCCGGATCGGACGATCCGACGTAATTCTTCACCTTCATCTCGAAACCCCGATGTTCGTGCGAACCGGGCTCGTTGAAATCGTACGCCCCCGAAAGCGCGACCGCGGCATCGAGCCGGTCATCCCCGGCCGTCCCGGTCGCGGCCAGATAGACATCGTGCGCGGCGCCGGCCGAGCCGCCAATTGCGCCCACCTTCCCATTTCCTCCCGGATAAACCCGCGCCGCACGAACCGCGATTTTCAAGTCATTCGTCTGGTCGGGATAACGGCCGGCCGATTTCTGCCCCGGCAGACGGCCCGGCGCCGCCAGGCGATACTCGGCATGGAAAACATTGAAACCTGCGGCCGCCGCGTCTCTCGCCGCCTGGATCGTCTTCGGGCTATTCGGTTCCTTCCGGAAACCGCCGCCATGAATCACCAAGACCGCGGGATGCGGCCCCGCACCCGAAGCCGGATAAACCGTCCATTTCAGTTCGGTCCCATCGTCGGCCGTGCCATAGACCGTGCCCCGCGCGGCCGAACGATTTCTCTCCTGGCGACGCTCCTGGCGGGCCTCGCGATCGCGCTCCCGATCACGCTCCCTCGCCTCGACCGGCGGGAGATTGAGAACCAAAAAGAGCACAAGGATGGACAGCGTTTTCATTCTTTTGTTGGCCTAACGAGTCGCCACGAAACCGCTCGCGCGCTGCACCGCGTTGGAATCGAACCAACAACCCAGTGATTAAGAGTCACTTGCTCTGCCAATTGAGCTAGCGGTGCGTTTTTGCGAGGAACAATTTCTCGCTCGAATCGCTGAAACCGCAATCTGAAATTCGATTTTGCCCCGCCCAATCTCATCAGTGCCTCGAGATTTCGCCCGCCTCCGTGACCGCCGCAGGCACGGTGAAACGAAAGGTCGCGATCGCTTGCGAGACGTGTTTGAACTCCATCGGCTCGGTCCGGGTGAAGTCTTTTTGCGTCCCCGGCGGCAGGTGCTGGTAGAACGGCTCGCTCACCAGGATCTGCCATTTCCCCGCGCGATCGCACAGGCGTGAAGCGAGATTCACGGTGTGCCCGATGGCGGTGAAATCCCGGCGCGTCTCCGACCCGATCGAGCCGACCACGGCGCGGCCATGATGAATGCCAACACCCACAGCCAGCGGCCAGGCTTCGCTCTCGATCTCGCGCCGAATGGCGACGATCAATTCCCGCGCGCAGTTAAAAACTTTCTCCGCCGAACCTTCGCCTCCGAGAAAGACCGCCATGACCGCATCGCCGATAAATTTGTCGACATCGCCGCCCGCTGAGACCACGGCGTCCGCCTGCACGGCGAGGAGCCGGTTCAGCTCGCGCACGAGATAGGCGGCGTCCCGCGTCTCGCACCAACTTGTGAACCCGCGCAGATCGGCGAAAAGCACAATGACTTCCTGCTCCATCCCGGCGAGCCACTGCGGATCTTTCCGGCTCCGTCGCACCGCCTCGGCGGTGAAGCGCGAGACGTAGGGCAGGAGCGCGAGTTTTTCGCCTAACGAAATGATCATCTCATTGAAAACGTTCCCGAGATGTTGCAGTTCATCGCCGCTGCTCACCTCCACCTGGACGTCGTGCTCGCCCGCCTGGAAGCGGCGGATGCCGAGGGAAAGTTTGTTCAACCCGCGGGTGATATTACGGGCCAGAAGCAGCCCCGGAATCATCGCCACCAGAAACGCGCCGCCGCCGATCGCCAACATGAGCAGGAGCTCGGAGCGCTGCCGCTCCAGATAACGGCTGATGCGCGCATCGGCTTCGACCATCGCCACCGGGCGCCCGGCGCGGTCGAGAATCGGCGCGTAGCCGCTGATCCAGCGTCCATGTTCGTCCGCATAAATGCCGCTGCTGGTGGGCAGGCCGGTATTCCAGGCAGCAAGGAATTTTTCGCGGTTTCCCGACGGCACGGTGTAACGGCTGCCGATAAAAGTCTTTTTCTGCAGCATGACGACGAACTCGGTCTCGAAAGGCGATTCCGCGCTCGCCGGGCGCAGGATATACATCTCGTTTTCGGCCAGGCCGTTGATTTCCCGCGATTGTTCCAGGATCCCGCGGGCGCGCCGAAACGCGGCCGAATCGGCGTCGTTAGGCGCGTGAATGGCGCCGATCTCATCGCCCTCCAGGGCGAGCGCGGTCGTCCCGGCTACACCCCGGACGAAGGTCTGAAATTCCTGCAACAACTGCGTCCGCCGGAAGTAGAAGTTCGTTCCAAGAATAGCGATGACGACTAAAACCGCGACGCTCGCCATCGCTGCCGCCACTTTCGCGCGGAGCGAAATGTGTCCGAAGAGCGATGCAACCGCCGCCATATCCGTCCTCAGCCGGAGGGGACGCTCTCGCGACCGTGGCGCAAGGCGCGCGACATCCAGATCATTTCGTCGAAGAACTTCGAGAGGCGCCGGGCGTATGCCGGGTCAGTGATTTGACCGGAGGAATCGAACAACTTTCCGACCGAGCCGAAATACGTGTCGGTGAAGATCGTGACCAATCCGAGCTCGCGCAAAACCGGCAACAGGCTTTGAATCATGCGTGCGCCGCCGAACGGCCCAGCCGAAACGCCGCAGACTCCCGCTGCCTTGTGAATGTATTCCTCCAGGTTGGTGTCGAGCACATGCTTGAGCAGCCCGGGGAAACTGTGGTTGTATTCGGGCACGACGAGGATGAGGCCATCCGCCCGCGTGACCGTGGCGGAAAATTGCGCGTCCTTGATCGCCTCGCCGGCGTCGTCGATCGAGAGCCGGATTTTCCGGATATCGATCAACTCCGTAGTCAGGTCCGTGCGCGCGGAGGCCTGCTCGAAAACGTAGCGCGCCACATTTTCACTGGCGCGGCCCTGGCGGGAAGTGCCGAGCACGACTGGCAGGAAAACGGGGCGACTGAGTGATTCCATGATTTGGTGGCGTCCAACTCGAAGCTTATCCTGCGGCCCCCCTGCCAAACCATCTCAAATTTGATCCCGCAATATCTCCGCCTTTTTCGATGGCACGTCCTGCGCTATCTCGCGCAGCACCCGTTGCTCGCCACTTTAAACGTCGCGACCGTGGCGCTCGGCGTTGCCCTCTATCTCGCGATCCAGATCGCGAACCACAGCGCGAACCGCGCTTTCGCGGCGAGCATCGACGTCGTTGCGGGCAAGGCGCAGCTTGAAGTCCGCGCCCCGGCCGGGACCCTGCGGGACGAAACTTTCCCTACCGTCGCGCGGGAAAAAGGCGTGAGCGCCGCGACTCCGGTCGTGAGGGGGATCGTCACCCTGCCGGCGTTTCCCGGGGAATATCTCGATCTCCTCGGAATCGACATTTTGACTAACGACGCCTTTCGCACCTTCGATCTGACGGATTTTCAAACCGAGGGGCAATTCGACCTTCAGCAATGGCTGCGCGGACCGCGCACGATCGCAATCAGCGAGGAACTGGCACGCACGCACCAACTCAAAGCGGGTGACGAAGTGGACGGCCAGGTCAACGGCCAGACTGTTCGCCTAACGATTGCTTTCCTGCTCCGGACGCGCGGGACGAGCGCGAATGCCAACCCGCACTTTGCCGCGATGGATATCGGTTGGGCGCAGGAATTACTCGGTCGGCGGGGGACGCTCGATTCAATTTCGCTCCGCCTCGCCGAGAGCAGTGATCCAGAAAAAATCGCCGCGGCGCTGCGAGAGAAATTGCCGCCCGACGTGACGGTGGCCGCGCCCGCGCAGCGGGGCGAACAGGTGGGCAAAATGCTTTCCGGCTTTGAACTCAACCTCCAGGCGATGAGCCTGGTCTCACTTTTGGTCGGGATGTTTCTGATCTACAACACGATCGAGGCATCCGTCATCCGACGCCGGCATGAGATCGGAATTCTGCGCTCGTTAGGCGTGACCCGCGGGGAAGTGCGCGCGCTTTTTCTCGGCGAAGCGGCTGTCCTCGGGCTGGTCGGAATCGCGCTCGGCCTGGCGGGCGGATATTTTCTCGCCCGGGGGCTGGTCGGGACGGTCGCGGAAACGATCTCGTCCCTCTACGTCCTGCTCAGTGTGCGCGAGGTGGTGGTTGCGCCCTGGATTTGGGTGAGCGCCCTGCTTCTAGGATTGTTTTCCGTCCTGGCCGCGGCCTGGCTGCCGGCGCGCGCGGCCGCGGCGATGGATCCGGTCGAGATTCTGCATCGCGGGGGACGGATCGAAAAGTCGGTGCGGCTTTCACCCGGCTGGATCATTGGCGCGGCCGGTTCGCTTCTTTTGGCAGCGGCGCTCTCGTTCCTGGCCCTGCGGACCGGGCCGCCGTGGCTCGGCTTTGGCGCGGCTTTCTTTGTCCTGGCCGGCTTTTCTTCCATCGCGCCGGAAGTCACCGCGCGCTTCAGTCGACTCGTTAGGCGGATGAGCCGGAAAAACATTGAACCGTGGCTGGCCGCGCAAAATCTTGGCCGGACTTTGCTGCGCAACTCGGTCACGATCGCCTCTCTCGCCGCCGCGGTCGCGATGACAGTGGGCATCGCGGTCATGGTTTTTTCTTTTCGCCAAACGGTCGGCGACTGGATCAACCAGACGCTGATCGCGGACCTCTTCATCGGTCCGGCCGCGAACGAGATTGCGGGACCGACCTCATTTGTTCCGCCGGCGGCGATCGAATATTTGGAACGAAACCCGGCCGTTGCAGAGGTCGATACTTACCGGGGCCTCGAGCTTCCTTTTCGCGAGCAGACGATCGCGCTCGCGATCGTGAGCGGGAAAAATCGCCGCAACCTGCGATTTCTTCGGGGCGATAACGACGAGATCATCCACCGTTTCTACAACGAGCAATGCATCCTCGTTTCGGAAAGCTTTGCCCGTCGTTTCCAAGTGGCGGAAGGCGATACGCTCAAGCTGCCTTCGCCGGCAGGCGTGGAGGCGTTTCCAATCGCGGGGGTTTTTTACGATTACACCCGCGACCAGGGAACTGTCTTTCTCAGTCAAAAGAACTTCCGCACCCTTTGGCACGACGAGCGGGTTAACAGCCTCGGGGTTTATCTGAAAAGCGGCGCCGATCCCGCGGCGGTGGCGGAAGACTTTCGCGCGCGTTTCAGTCGCAGCGGCGAATTTTCGATCTACTCCAATCGCCTTCTCCGGACCCGCATCTTCGAGATTTTCGACCAGACGTTTGCCGTCACCTACGTTTTGCGCACGATCGCCGTCCTGGTCGCGGTCATCGGGATTTTTCTCGGCCTAACGACGCTGGTGACGGAGCGCTCGCGCGAGCTCGGGGTGATGCGCTCGGTCGGCGCCTCGGCGGCGCAGATCCGGCGGCTGCTCCTGTGGGAAAGCGGCATGATCGGGCTGCTGGCCAGCGTGCTCGGTCTCGCCTCGGGGCTCTGTCTTTCCGTCGTGCTGACAGGCGTGATCAATCGCGCCTTTTTCGGCTGGACGATCCAACTCGCTTTCCCTTGGGGATCGCTCGCCTGGACGCCGGCCTGGATTATCGCCGCCGCGATCGTGGCGGGATGGATTCCAGCCTGGCGCGCGGGGCGGTTGGATATCGCGGAGGCAGTGCGAAGCGAATGAGAAAGTTTGCCCATTTCGTTGCGGCTCTGGTCGGACTGCTTTGCCTTGCGGCAGACTGGCAGGTGGCCGAGCCGGGATGGAAATATGAGTTCCCGCGCGATCATCACCGGCACGGCGATTTCAAAACCGAGTGGTGGTATTTCACCGGCAACCTGACGAACGAGCGCGGCCGACGTTTTGGTTACGAGCTGACTTTTTTTCGGCAGGGAATTCGTCCGCCTGACGAAAGGGCGGGAACAACTTCGCGCTTTATCGTCGACGACCTGAAGTTTGCCCACTTCACGGTCACGGACGCCGCCGGCAAGCAGTTCTTCTTTCACGACCAGGTGAGCCGCGGGAGTTTTGGCGAGGCCGGTTTCGACGACGGCGCGCGCCTGGCCTGGATCGAATCGTGGAACTTGAAGATGAATCCGGACGGTTCGTTTGATCTCGTGGCGACGGCCGACGATGCGGCGATCAAGTTGCACCTCGTCACGCAAAAAGCGCCGGTCATGCACGGCGCCGACGGGATCAGCCGGAAGGCGGAGGGCGACGGCCACGCTTCGCATTATTATTCGCTCACTCGCCTGACGACGACCGGCAGCCTGCGGGTGCGGGAGGAGAGTTTCAATGTCGCGGGCGATAGCTGGTTCGACCATGAATGGGCGACCAACCAGCTGGCGCCCGGGCAGGCCGGCTGGAATTGGGTCTCGGCGCAGTTCGAGGACGAGACGGAACTGATGCTTTACCAAATGCGTCTGACGAACGGCGCGATCGATCCGATTTCGAGCGGCACATTTGTTCGCGCGGACGGAACTTCGGTTGGACTAACGAACGCGGATTTCGAGATGTCGCCGACGTCCTTCTGGAAAAGCCCGCAAACGAAAGCGAACTACCCGATCGGCTGGCGGGTGCGGATTCCGAAGGAAGAGCTGGAGTTCATGATCGAGCCAATCCTGGAGAACCAGGAACTGGTTTTTGGCCCGCTGATCTACTGGGAAGGCGCTTTTGACGTGGTCGGGACCCGGGCTGGGAAACCTATTCGCGGTCGTGGTTATCTCGAGCTGACCGGCTACGCCGCCCCTTTGCAGGGGCTGAATCGTTAGGCGACTTACGCCTGGGTGTGACGCGCGAAATGTATCTCAGCCCCCTTGGGCAGGAGGCGTTTGCGTCCACGCTGACGGCGCCGCGCCAGAGTTGCCCGGCCACCCTTGGTGCTCATGCGAGCGCGAAAACCATGCTGTTGTTTCCGGGTCCGCTTCGATCGCTGTAAGGTGCGTTTCATAGAGAAAAGCCCGCTGCCGGGCGTTGCAAGAGGCGCTACTTTAGGAGGTCGATCCGGTTTGTCAACGGCGCCCCGCTCCGCCGCGACCGGGGCGACAACTCCATTGCCACCGCACCCCTATTATGGAATAACCATCAGCGATGAGCGACGTGGTCATCGAACCGGCAATCGCGGAAGACCTGGACGAACTCTCGAGCCTGCTCGGGGAGCTGTTCAGCGAGGAAAGCGATTTCCGTCCGGACAAGGCGAAACAACTCCGCGGGCTGCGGCTCATTTTCGAGCAGCCCAATCGCGGGCGCGTCTTCGTCCTGCGCCGCGATCGCACGATCGTGGGCATGATCAATCTCCTCTTCACCATCAGCACCGCGGAAGGCGGGTTCGTCATCCTGCTCGAGGATTTGGTCGTGCATAAGGAACATCGCAGCCACGGCTATGGTTCGATGCTGCTCGATTACGCGATCGAATTTGCCCGGCAGAAAAATTTCCGGCGCATCACCCTCCTGACCGACCGGCCCGAGCTCCGTTCGCAAAGCTTTTTCCGGAAGCACGGCTTTTACGAATCGCCGATGCTGCCGATGCGCCTGCTCCTGCCGGCGCAGGTCGAGCAACGCGAAGGCGCGGCCTAGGACGCGTTCGCGTCTTTTTAAATCCCATGCCGGAGGATCCCGCATTTATCGACCTCGGATTCGCCCGGGTCGATGTCGACCGGCGCCGGCGCACCGGCTTTCCCGAGGTGATTTTTGGCCAGGGAAAAACGCCCGAGGAAGTGGTGCGAATCGCGCAGGTCATCCTCGAGCGGGAACCGGTTTTGCTCGCGACTCGGGTGACGCGCGCCCAATTTGAGGCGGTGCAGGGGCAATTCCCGGCGGCGATTTTTCACGAACGCGCGCGCTGCCTCACGATCGAACGCGCACCGCTGCCGAAGCTGCGCCTGGCTGTGGCGGTGGTGGCGGCGGGCACGTCGGATATGCCCGTGGCCGAGGAGGCCGCGGTCACGTTGGAGATTTTCGGCAACCGGGTCGATCGGATCTACGACGCCGGCGTGGCCGGCCTGCATCGTTTGTTGATCGAGACCGATCGCCTGCGGGAATGCGCCGCGCTCGTCGTGGTCGCGGGCATGGAAGGCGCGCTCCCGAGCGTGGTCGCGGGCCTGGTCGACCGACCGGTCATCGCCGTTCCGACCAGTACTGGCTACGGCGCCAGCTTCGGCGGGCTGGCCGCGCTCCTCGGGATGCTGAATAGCTGCGGCAGCGGCGTCACGGTGGTGAACATCGATAACGGATTCGGCGCCGCCTACGCCGCCGCCACGATCAATCGCCTGATCGCTTGATGCAGGCCGGGGCGGCCCGCGCTATCTTCGCCGATGCCAACCCAGGGAGGTTCAATTCGACTCTTCAAGGTCGCCGGGATCGAAGTGTTTTTGCACTGGTCCTGGTTTCTCGTCGCCATTTACGAGGTGCAGGTCTGGCGCTCGATGTTCTCCTCGCCGCTCTGGGCGTTGCTCCTTTATATCGGCTTGTTTGTCCTCGTCACCATGCACGAATTCGGACACGCCCTGGCCTGCCGCCAGGTCGGCGGGCAGGCCAATCGCATTGTCCTCTGGCCGTTGGGCGGTATCGCGTTCGTTAGTCCACCACCCCGCGCCGGGGCCATGCTCTGGAGCATCGCGGCCGGGCCGATGGTAAACCTTCTCCTCGTCCCCATCCTCACTTTTGCCCAGCACGCGGCCGCGCGCGCCGGCTGGATGACGACTAACGCCGATGCCTTTCTCATCCTGGTCTGGCTCTGGCGGATCAATCTTGCCCTTCTTCTTTTCAATCTCCTTCCGATCTATCCTCTCGATGGCGGACAGATCGTGCGGGCGCTGCTCTGGTTTCCGTTAGGCCAAATTCGCAGCCTCTTTATCGCGACCGCGATTGGTTTCGCCGGCGGCGGCGCGCTCATCCTCGTGGCCGTGTGGCAGCAATCGATCTGGATCGGGATCATGGCTCTTTTTCTTCTCAGCCAGGCGGGACTCGGCTGGCGTCAGGCCCAGTTAATGAAACTGGAGGCCGCGGCCGTCTCCGTCGTTCCCGACGATTCGCATCTCCCGGAGAAAAAGACGGTTTTGTAGACGCTTCACTCTGCGGGGACGAACCGGAGTCTGTGACCCAAGCCATGCGCCGCTACTTCGAAATCTACTCGATCATGCTGCGCAACTCCCTCATCCGGGAGATGAATTTCAAAGCCAATTTCATCCTCTGGATGATCGTGGAGGTGCTTTGGTTTTGCGGGCAGATTCTTTTCTTCAGCATCATCTTTGGCCAGGTCGACCAGATCGGCGACTGGACGAAATGGGAAGTGGTCCTGCTCGTCGGGACGCACCAGATCATCGCGCAGTTGTTCCAGGCGTTTTTCTTCACCAACGTCGCGAACGTTCCGGAACTGGTCCGGACCGGGAAACTCGACTCGCTTCTCGTGCTGCCGATCGATAGCCAGTTTGCGGTCTCGACCAAACAGTTCGGCCTCGACAGCGTGATCAACGCAGGAATTGGCGCCATCGTGGTCGTCGTCTCCCTCCATCAACTGCAGGTGGTGCCGGGGCCGCTCGCGGTCGCGCTCTATTTTGTCGCGCTCGGGTTCGGGGTCGCGATTCACTACTCGATCATGCTCGCCCTGGCCGCGGTCAGCTTCTGGATCGTGCGGGCGCAGGGCCTGGTTTATGGCTATTTCAATTTCCTCAACATCGCCCGTTATCCCGACGTTATTTTCCCGCAACTCTTCCGCTGGGTCTTCGGCTGGGTCATTCCGGTTGTCATCGTGGCCAATATTCCTGCCCGGTTGCTCATCAAGTCGATGGGTCAGCCCGGCTGGCTCATGTTCCACCTCATCGCGGCCGGAACGATCGCGGCCGTGCTCAGCCGCGCCTTTTGGCGCTGGGCCTTGCGACACTATTCGAGCGCTAGTTCCTGAGCGGAAAAGCTTTGGGACTAGGCAAATCACCCATTGCCGAATTCGGTCCAAAACCGCTTGCGCCGAAAACCAATTGCCCTTAATTAAGCCTCCCCTTACTCCGGGCTGTCGCTAAACCGACCCAAATTTTCACCTTTATGGCTCGTTCATCCACCAAACCATCTCCGAAAAAGCCGGCCAAAAAAGCCGCGCCCAAGAAGGCTGCTGCGAAGAAAGCCCCGGCCCCCAAAAAACCGGCCAAACAAAAGGCGAAGCCGGTCAAGGCCGCTGCGAAAAAACCCGCTGCCGCTGCAGCGAAAAAAGCGAGCGCATCTGCGGTCCGTTCGCCTAACGGCCGCGCCAAAGCCGCGGCTTCTGTCAACCAGACGCTCACCATCATCGGTAATCACCAAAAAGGAAAAGAACGCCGGCTCGATCCCTTCACCCGCTCGCAGAAAGAAAAACTCCTCCAGCTCCGTGACGCGATGGTCGATTCCATGGCCGGGGTCGCGCAGGACACGCTCCGTGCCCGCGCCGAGGGGAGCGAAGCCTCCGCCTTTGGGATGCACCAGGCCGATGCCGGGAGCGACGCTTACGATCGCGATTTCGCGCTCAGCCTTTTGTCGCAGGAACAGGACGCCCTCTACGAAATCGACGAGGCCCTGAAGCGAATCGAACTCGGCACCTACGGCAAATGCGAAATGTCGGGCAAGCCAATCATGCACGCCCGGCTCGAGGCGATCCCATTCGCCCGCTACACCGTGGAATGCCAGTCGCAGCTCGAAAAGCAGAGCAAGGCCTCGCGCGTCCGCCAGTCGGTCACGTCGCTCTTTGGCCTGACGGATGAGGAAGCGCGCGAAGGCGAAGAGGAAGAAGCCACCGCCGACACGAAAGAATAACGAACATGGCCCAGGAAATCATCACTCTCGAATGCACGGAAGCGAAAGCGGCCGGTGCTCCGGTTTCGCGTTACATGACGACGCGGAACAAAAAAAGCCCGCGCACTCCGAACCGGCTGGAAAAGAAAAAGTATAATCCTTTCATGAAGCGGCATACGCTTCACCGGGAGACCAAGTAATCATGCAACCGAAAACCGCCAAACGCCGTTCCGCCTTTCGCCGGGCCAACCGCACCATGCCGCGCCGTCGCATCGACATTGCGACCGAGGCGATTGATTACAAGAATCCAGATCTGCTGCGCAAATTCGTCACCGAAAGCGGCAAAATCCTGCCCCGTCGTGTGACCGGAATGCCGGCGCACATGCACCGCAAGATCACGCGCGAGATCAAGCGCAGCCGGTCGGTTCTGTTAATGAAGTAAGGAAAAATCGCTCCCCCTCCGCCTTGATCCGTGCCTCGGCAGAGCGCGATCGCCCCGCCACAGTTCCTGTAGACGCTTCGCTCTGCGAAGCGCGGGCGTTTGCCACCGCGTCAGGACGAAGTCGTCAACCTAGTCAGGTACTCGTTAGGCTGCTTTCCTGCGAGGGAGCGCCTGCCGCGACGCTCCCCCCGCGTCCCAGAGGGAGGCCTCTCCAACGCAATTCCGCCGGGCCGTATGGACCTCGGCACTCGATGATGCCCGGAAGAGTTTTACGGATGGATGCGATCCGTCAACGTATCGTTGTGCGACGCGACGTGCTTGCGCAGCTCGAACCAGCCGCCTTCGTTTTTGTTGGTTTGCGCGACGCTGTTGGTCTCGTTGGTGGCAAACTTGGCCCACGAATCATAGCGAACCAAGGTGAGGAAATTCCACGGAGCACCTTCGAGGTGGGCCATGAGGACGTTGCCTGAGGAAGTATCGGTGGTGCCGTTAGGCGGTTCGCTCAGCATTTTTTCCAACGG
Organism: uncultured Verrucomicrobiae bacterium; assembly: GCA_963768965.1. GTDB lineage: Bacteria > Verrucomicrobiota > Verrucomicrobiia > Chthoniobacterales > UBA10450 > Palsa-1392. Next base: position 167,911 of record CAVYJY010000003.1, read on the forward strand.
GTCGCGATGGCCGGGGGCCGCGCGATAGACCGAGACGGAATAGACCGACCCTGCCGTTTTCGCGGCTTCGCCATCGATCCCCATCGCCTTCGCAAACTCCGCCCAGGGCGGTCCGTTCACGTAGGTGTCGTTATGGGAATCCATCAAGGCGCGGGCCGAGGCCGGCATGGCGCTCGCAGGATTTTCCACGGTGGCCGTAGTCCCGACGTGCTCGATCGCGACGTAATCCCACTCGTCACCGTCCTGATGGCGCAGGAGAATGCTGTGCTGCGGCTCCTTGGCGTTCGGGTCGGGCTGCTTCAGGAACTCCGCCAGCTCGGCCGCTTTTCCGAGCGCGGCTTTGACGAAGAAGACGTGATAGATCTCGGGCCGTTTGCTGTCGGTCGCCGTTTCGCTTTTTGCGGGGCTGGCGGCAGGCGAAGCGGTTTGGGCACAGAGCGGCGCGATGGGCGCCAATCCCAGGAGACTGAGGGTAACGATTCGGATGAATGACTGCATGGTTGACCTTTCTTGTGGGTGACGAGAAGAGATCGCGGCCACCCTTCCTTCCCAGGAAAATGTGTCCGTGACTGATTCGCCGGATTACCGCTCTTCTGAGGCCCGGCCGAAGCGGTGTCAACACCCTTTCGCAGCCCGCCGGTTCAGGCTTTGCGCGTCCGTTCGCCCTGCTCGATCAACTTCCAGAACTCTCTCGTTTTCCCGAGCTGATCGTCCTCCGCCATCGGCAGTTTGCTCCGGAACAGGAAGTCCCGCAGCGTGTTCTTGTGCAGAACCCGATGCACGGTCACGCCTTCCGGGCTGCGCTCGAAGTAGATCCGGTAATCTTTCGCCCGGTAACGATGGAGTTTTTTTCCCTCGCGCTCGATCACGCCGAAGCGGCTGGAATCGAGCTTGTCGAGGTCTTCGGGCAGGATCTGAAATTCGGCCAGCAAGTCGAGTTGAAGCGTCTTCGGCAGGGCCGCCATCTCCGCCGCGCTCAATTCATTGAAGATGATCTGGAACATCTGCGCCTCAGAGATACACCCGCCGCACCCGGCTGCCAATGCCGGTGAATATCTCCCATGCGATGGTGCCCGCGCGTTCCGCCACTTCCGCCGCGAAAATTTCCTCCCCGCCCTGCCGGCCGATCAGCACCACTTCGTCGCCTAACGTCACCTCCGGCACTGCGCTCACGTCGGCCATCATCAGGTCCATCGTCACCCGACCGAGGACCGGACAACGCCGGCCGCCGATCAGAACCGCGCCGTCGCGATTTGAGATCGAGCGCGGATAGCCGTCGGCGTAGCCGGCGCTGATCGTGGCCACGCGCATTGGCTGCGCGGTCGTGAAAGTCCGGCCATAACTGACGCTCCGCCCCGCCGGCAAATCGCGCAGCAGGGTCACGCGCGACTTCAACGCCATGACCGGGCGGAGGAATTTCTGCGCCTCCGGCAGCGGCGAACTGCCGTAGAGCATGAGCCCGGCGCGCACGATGTCGAAGTGATGCCGGGCAAATCCCAGGATGCCGGCGCTCAGAAGCACGTGGACTTTGTAGGAGCCAGGCACGCGGGCGCGCATTTGCCTGACGAGTTCCTCGAACTGGGTCAGTTCTTCCTCGGTAAAGGCGGGGTCTTCATCCGCCACCGGCAGGTGAGTTGAAATGCTATGCAGGATCAGGCCGGGAATGCGCGCGATCTGTTCCAACTCGGCGATCGCATCGTCCTGCCAGCAACCCATCCGGCCCATCCCGGTGTCGATCGCAAAATTAATTCCCGCCGAGTTCCCGGCAAAAGCCCGCGCTTCCTCCAGACTGGAAACAGTGGGGATAAAACCGTTAACGTTGATTTCCGTTCGTTCGTCGGGCAACGCGGAACCGAGGATCAGGATCGGCTGTGCAATGCCACTCGCCCGCAGTTCCTGCGCTTCATGGAGGTTGGCGACGCCAAAGAGAGCCGCCGCCTCGCCCAGCGCGGCCGCCACTTCGATCATGCCGTGGCCATAGGCATTGGCCTTTACGACCGCGAGGAGAGCGGTCTCGGCGCCGACCCGCTCCCGCGCCACGCCCGCGTTCTGCCGGAGCGCGGCGGTATCCACTTCCGCCCAGCAGCGTTCCGCGCCTAACGACCTCATCTACTGGCCGTGGTGATGTGCGGCTCGCGCAAATAAATCGGTTCGAGCATTTCTTCGCCGTCACCCTCCACGCGGAGCGCCAGCTCCGCCAGCCGCAAAGCGCAGGGGTGCGCGATGGTGACGCGCTCGAACTGCGGCAAATCCTCGGTCGCGAAAACAGGCAGACCGGGCCAGGCTTCGAGCAGCCCGCGCAGCTCCGGCTCGGTCGCCAGAGTCGGCCCCTCGACGCACTCGCCATCGACCACATGCGCGAAGAAAAACGAGTTTCGACGGGCGTCGCCCGCGACCAGATATTCCTCTTCATCGAAAGCACAGATGGAAGGCAGACCAAGCAGACGCGCGCCGCTCGCCGCACGGAGACCGAGCGCAGTCGCGATGGCGATGCGAACCCCGGCATAGGAACCGGGACCGAGCCCGACCACGATCGCTTCCAGCGGTCCGGAAGTTTCCTGAATCGCGCTCAGGTTTTCATAGAAGAGAGCGGAGTCTTTCCGGTCCGCAGGGAAGACTTTCAAGAGGTGCTCATCGCCCCGACCGCGAAGGGCGATACTCCCGACCGATGATGACAGTTCTAGCGCCAGCACTTTCATTTGGTTTCGTAGGTGATGGTGCGCGCGGATGCGTTGCCGATCCCGACCCGGATCCAGCGGGTGCGTTGCGGGAGCGCGGAGGCGAACCGATCCGCCCACTCGATCACTGTGATACCGCCTTCTTCCAGGTAATCATCGAACCCGATCTCGATTAGTTCCGTCGGCTGGTTGAGCCGGTAAAAATCGAAATGAAATACCGGCAGGCGCCCGCTCCGATATTCGTGGACGAGGGTAAAAGTCGGGCTGGTTGCATTCTCCGCGCTCTCCAGCCCGAGGAGGAGGCCCTTGACGAAATGCGTTTTGCCGGCGCCGAGGTCGCCGACGAGGGCAACGACGTCGTTAGGCAAAAGCTGCCGCGCCCACTCCCGCGCGAAAGCGATCGTCTCGGCCACGCTAGCGGAAGTGAACGTAGCCATGGAGCGAGTGACGAGGGGCGGGAGATCCGCCTGAGGCGGAACGAGCGAGCCGGCCGATGCGGGTGAGCTGGAGGCGCGGGAATTTTTTTCGCCATTTTTTCTCGAGCGCCGCGCCCTCGTTAGGCGAGAAGGGCGAAGAGCAGTTCGTAATCTTCGCCGTCGTTCAGCGCCTGTGCGATGGAGCAGCCGCGCTGGCGCGGCAATGCCGCTTCGTCGATTTCAAAACCAAGGTTGCTCGCTTCGGCGAGGCGGGGCAGGTCCGCGCCCAGACCATCGCTCAGGTCCATCATGGCGTGGATCGGAAAATGAGCGGCGAGCCAGCGCGCTTCGTCGATTCTCGGGACAAAATTCAAGTGCCGGCCCTGACCGGAACCACCCAGTTTGCCGGTGACGAAGAGAAGGTCGCCGGCTTTTCCTCCGCTCCGGCGCAGGCAGCGCTTTTTCTCGACCGACCCGAGCGCGCTGACCGAAATCACGGCCGGCCCGGGCGTGCCGCTGGTTTCCCCGCCCACGATCGCGACGCCAAATCGATCCGCGGCCCGCTGCAAGCCCTGGTAAAGTTGCGTCACCCAGCGCGCCTCGCGCTCCGCCGGCGCGATCAACGTGATCAGCGCATAATGCGGTTCGCCCGCCATCGCGGCAAAGTCGCTCAAGGTCCGCATCATTGCTTTCCAGCCCACCTTTTGCGGCTTTTCGTTAGGCAAAAAATGCACGCCCTCGACCACGCAATCGGTCTTGAGCAGGAGCAGCCGGCCCTTTTCCGGCGCGGCCACGACCGCGCAATCATCGCCCGGCCCGGTGATGACGCCGGGCGCGGTCCTGAGCGCGCGCGACTAATTGCGCGACCAGCCGGTCCTCGCCCAGCTCCCGCAGTTTCATGGCGAGACGATGATTAGGGAAGGCGAGCGCGCTGAGGGAGAGAAAATTAAAGAGGGCGTGCATCGTCATCGAGACCAGGATCGAGCCGCTCCACTCGTAGGCGAGGGTGAAACAGGTGCCGAGAATGAAGAGCGGGCCAAGACTCGGCATGTGGACGTGGACCGCGGCGAAGAGAATCGAATTCAGGAACAATCCCGGGCCGCGGCCGAGGTAGCGCTTGAAGACGCCATATAAAAAAAATCGGAAAATAAACTCCTCCGCGAAGGGAGCGATCGTGACCGCGAGGACGATGATGAGGATGCGTTGCTGGAGGGTTTCCGAGCCGGTGAACATCTCGACGATTTGCTGCCGGCCCGCCCCTTCCCCGAGGAGCCAGCGCGAGATGCCGTCGGCCGCAAAAAGGAGCGGGTAGGCGGCAAAGAGCAGGACCGCCGCCGTGCTCACGATCCGCCCGAAGCCCAGCTTGGAAAATCCGCCTAACGACAGAACGCTAAACCCGCGGAGCTGGAGGAGCGCGGTCAAAATGGCAAGGACAGCGAGGGAAAAGGCGCCGGTGACGAGCAGGTCGCGCGTGTGAAAAGTGGCCTGCTGCACCTTGGTCGCGGCCAGGACGTTGAGCGCGAACCAGCCGACGAGGACAATGGCTGCGATCGCTTCCGGCACACCGAGCTGCCGCTCGCCCAATTCCGCCGCGCCGTTCTGCCGCACCGCGACCTGGCGAAACAGCGAGAGATAAACGTAGAGGCCCGCCAGAACGAGCAGCGTGTTGATCAGGCTGTCGACCATTTCGCGGGCGCGCCGCTACGGAGCGTAGAATCCAGGCAGATAATAGGCGCGCCCGCTCTCCAGCCGGGGCGCGAGCTGGCCGGGAAGCGTCAGTTCGATCTTGGTGTCGCCGCTCTTCATCAGCAGGCGAAAGACGCGGCCGAGGCTGAAGGGCGGGCCGTACTTCACGACCTTGGCATCCCCGGCGCGGCCCAGTTCCCTGGCCTTGGCATAGGCGTCCTCGATCTGGCCAAGGCCGTCGATCAACTTGTGATCGAGCGCGTCGCGACCCGAGAGAATGCGCCCGTCTGCGATCCCGTTGCGCAGGAGATCGGCCGGCAGGTTGCGCTCCTTCGCCACGATCCCGAGAAATTTATCGTAGGTCTTCATGACGAAACTCTGGACGTAAGCGCGCTCCTCCTCGGTGATCGGGCGCGCGCCGTTGAGCATGTCCTTGAATTTCCCGCTTTTGAAAACAACCGAGGCGAGGCCGATTTTGTCGAAGAGCTGTTGGTAGTTCAGGGTCTGAATGATGACGCCGATGCTGCCGGTGATGCTGGTCTCATTCGCCATCAAATATTTCCCGCCGCAGGCAACGTAGTAGCCACCGGAAGCGGCGAGCGATTCCATGTAAACCACCACCGGCTTTTTCGCCCGCGTCTTCGCGACCGCGTGGTAGATCATGTCGGAAGCCGTCACTTCGCCGCCGGGCGAATCGATTTCCAGGACCACCGCCCGCACCTCCTCGTCGTTCCGCGCCTGTTCAAACTGCCAGCGCAGATCGTCGACCATCGATTCGCCGACATTGCCGGCGATGCTGGTGCTGATCAGGCCGCGCAGGCTGATGACCGCGATTTTGTTCCCGCTCCCGCGCGTCCCGCGCTCGACGATCATTTCGCGAAAACGCGGCCGGTATTCCACCTCGCCGCCGCCACGCCCCTCGAGCTTGCGAAAGGCGGTCGCGGCGAGGACGAAATTGACCAGGACGCTGGCGCAAAGAGCCACGAACAAAAAGATACTCAGACAACCCAGTTTTCGATTCGCCGCCATGCCCGGATGAAATCGCCGAGAATCGCTGGAGGCACAAGCGGTTTTCCGAGGGAACTCAAGCCGCCCGCGAGCTGGCAGGGAAGCTGCTCTCTGCTAGGGCAACTATGACACCGTTGAACCCAAGTGGACACCTCAGCCAGAGCGAAGCGGTCATCCGTCCCCGGGCCAAGACCCGGACGAAGACTCCCAAGCGGCGGCCCAAAGGCGCCGCGACGGTCGATGGTGAACCGGTTCGCCCGGCCGTCGGCACCCTTTCGCGGACGAAAAGCCTGCTCCTCGCGGCGCTGAAAGTCTGGGAATTGAAGAACGGGATTCGCGAATAGCGAATTCGCCCGCGCTCTTTGGGCGACTAACCGATCGAACGCCAATTGCGGCCCCGCGCGACGCGATTACTTTGCCTCGCACGGCGCCCATAGCTCAGCCGGATAGAGCATCGGATTTCTAATCCGACGGTCGGAGGTTCGAGTCCTCCTGGGCGCGGATAAATTTCCGCTCGTGTTCGAGGAGCCATTTCTTGCGCCAGAGCCCGCCGCCGTAGCCGCAGAGCGTGCCGTCGGCGCGGATGACGCGATGGCACGGAATGATGATCGACATCATGTTCATGCCGTTGGCGCGACCGACCGCGCGGCGCGCGCCGGGGTCGCCGAGCCGTTCCGCCATCCAGGAATAGGAGCGGGTTTCGCCCACCGGAATCGAACGCAGAATCTCCCAGGCCCTGAGCTGAAAATCGGAGCCGACGGGCGCGAGCGGGATGTCGAAGACCAGGTTCGTGCCCGCAAAATAATCGGCCAGTTGCGTGCGCGTCGCCGTCAGGTGCGGATGCTCCCCGGGCACCACGCTTTTCCCGAGACGTTCGCGCAGGAGGGGCAGCTCGCGCTCGAGCGCGCGGCGATCGCCAAACTCGAGCAGGCGCAGGCCGTCGTCATCCGCCACCGCCAGCATCGTGCCGAGCGGAGTCGTTAGGCGTTCGGCAAAAAGACAATCGCGCCGTTTCGCCGTCGACGGCGGGTTGCCGAAGATCTTGGTGAAGGCTTCGCGGAACCCGCTCTCGGATCCAAAACCGCTGCCGTTGCGCGCTTCCTCGACCGGCTCGCCCCGGCGCACTTCGCGCAGGGCCAACCCCATCCGGCGGGCGCGGTGATAAGCCTGGAACGTCATCCCGTAGTAGCGCTTGAACTGCCGTCGCGCGGTCGAGGGATCGATCGCGAGCGAGGACAGCTCCTTGTCCGTCAGGCGACCGTCGGGCGCCTTCTCCACTTCGGCGCGGAGGCGCTGGATCAATTCCGGCGCCGGTCGCGCCGGATCCATCGGCTGGCAACGCAGGCAGGGGCGATAGCCGCCGAGGAGGGCCTCGTTAGGCGAAGGAAAAAACTCGACGTTCTGCCGGGCCGGCTTTTTCGCGCTGCAGGTCGGCCGGCAAAAAATTCCGGTCGTGCGCACCCCGACGAAGAAGATGCCTTCAAAGGTCGAGTCGCGATTGACCAGGGCCTGATACATGGTGTCGTTAGGCGGAAGAAGTTCGGGCGTTTTCATGCGCGGGCGATGGCAAAGGTGTAGCAGCCGCGGGTCACGCTCCGGGCCTGAAGAAATTCAGTCGCGGGGTTTGCGAAAAGTTCCGCGATGATTTTCTCCGGGGCATTTTCCCCGAGCACTACGGCGTCGATCATGTCGTTGGTTTTATTATAGGCCCGCAGGACCCGATGCTGGCGAAAATTCGCCGGATATTCTTCCGGCGTATCGTAGCGGGCGCAGGCATTTTCGTGGACGAATATCGGGCCGCTTTCGGCGTAGGGCAGTCCGGCCGGGATCGAGGTGTAGGGAAAAAGAATCACGCGTTCGCCGGACTCGGCCCAGCGCAGGCAATGCCGACAGGGATAAGCTTGCGGCTTGTCCGCCGTCAGGATTTCGTGGTCCGGCGCGCCCGCACCCGCCTTGGTCCGGGCCGCTTCTGCAGCTTCAGTCGCGAGCGGCACGATTCGAAAGTTTGATCTTTGCATGCCCCACCCTACTCGCGCGCCGCGCGCCTCCGCATCGACGGAATTCAGGCATTGAATTCCGTTCGCTTCATCCGCGCACGCAAGCAAACCCCGGGTGCCAAACGATTGCAGTGGATGAAGTATTTTACGGCCCTCCTCGTCGCGCTCGCACTGGCCATCGTCCCGGCGGCGCCGGCCGCGGAATCGCTCGAGCAAACGATTAATTACCTCCTCGACTACATCGAAAAATCGGATGCGGTTTTCAACCGGAACGGCGGCAACTACACCGGCCCGGAGGCGGCCGCACACCTCAAGGCCAAGTACGAGCATTTTAAAAAGGACATTAAAACTCCCGAGGATTTCATCCGGCTCGCGGCGAGCAAAAGCCTGCTGAGCGGCAAGCTTTATCTCGCCAGATCCAAGGATGGAAAAGAGCAGCCGATGAGCGAATGGCTGACCGAGGTGCTGCAAGAGCATCGCGCCGCGACTCACGGCTAATCTATTCGTAGAGCGCCTCGAGCAGCCCAAGCACGACCTGCCCGGGCTTGAAGAGCGGAGCGAGAAATCCTTCCGCCAATTTTTCCTTCGCCGCCACGACCAACCGTTCTTTCAAATCCTCCCGCGGATGCTTGAGCGGACCGGTCAACTTCATCGAGGTCCAGAAATAGCCGTCGCGCGCTTCGGTGAAAACCTTCTCGCGCGCGCCGGGGATGGCGTCGAGAACTTCAGCGGTGGCGCCGATCTTAAAGCTTCCGTCGATTTCCTCCTCCTCGATCGTGAAGCGCCCCTCCACCCGGAATAACTTCTTCGATTCGATCTCGAGATCGGTTACCTCGAGGCGCGAGCCCGACCATTGGTAGCGGCCGCTCAGCTCGCTCAGCTTCAAATGCGCGAACTCCGGATGTCGCGTGAGCAAGGCGATCCGGTTGAGCGTCGCGACATCGTGCACTTCCGCGCCGGAAAACTTCAGCCGGCCCTCGGCTGATGCCTTCGCCTCCGGCTTAAACTCCTTCCGGATGGTGGCGTCGCCGTCGATCTTCGCGTCGAATTTCCCGCGCCAGAAACCTTTCAGGAACGGCTCGGCGGGCGCGCCTTTGGTCTGCACTTGGAAATGCATCGCGCCACCTCCGCCCTCCTTCAGGTCGAGAACGCCGGTGACACTCGTGTCTTCCTCCTGGCCGATGGCGAACCGACCCTGCCGGATTTCCAATTTTGGTTTCGCGTAATGGGTCTCGATCCGCACGATTTTCAGTTCCGGGAAGCCGGTTTGTTGAAAGGTCCCGCCAGTCGCCACCCCATCGAGATCGGAGCCATTCGGATAAAATTTGGCCAGCGCCTCGCGCACCCCGCCGACCGCTTCCGGTTTGGAACCCCAAAAAATGCTCATCTGCCTAACGATGGTCTCGCGGATATCGACCTTGAAGGGCGACGGGTGATCCTTTTGCGGCTGCAGGGTCGGCTCCGACGGAAGCGACGGGGTCAGTTTCCCGGCCGCGGCCGGGCCATACGCCACCTCCAGCCGATCGGCTTGCAACCGATGGATGACAAATTTTCGCTGCCAGAGATCGCGCAGGCTACAGGAGGCGCGGATATTCGACGCCTGCAGCTCGGTCAATCCGGTGGATCGCTTGCCGCGCACGAGCAGCCCGCCGCTTCGCACCGTCATGCCCCGCCAGAAAAGCGGCAGATAACCAGCATCGGCCTTGAGGATAACCGCGGTTTTTTTCCCGATCGCCTCCGCCAACGCGCCGTCGTTGAGGTAATGATCGATCGCTTTCGTTAGGGCAAAATAACCGCCGAGAAGGAGGCAAAACGCCGCGCCCAGAATCCAGGCCCATCTTTTTTGAGGTTTCGTCATGAGCTGCGCGCCGCGCACGGCGTCTGCTCATATCGGATTTGGGCGGAGGAAACGCTGTTTCGCGGAACCATAAACCTCACCCCTAACGAATGATCGAGATGAAACCGCCTTTTCGCCCAATCCGCTCCGCCACTTTTGCCCTGGCCGGAATGCTCGTCGGGATTCAATTCCTGAGCGGTTGCGCCATCACCAACAGCCTTTCCGGCGGCAAGAAAATCCGGGAAGAAATTCAGCCGATCGATTCCGCCGCCTCGCCCAGCTTCCGGCAGGCCACCGGCGCTCTCCTCGGGAACGGTTTCGTCGGTGGCAACCGGATCGAAACGCTCGTGAACGGCGACGAAATTTTTCCCGCCATGCTGCAGGCGATTCGCGGGGCACGGCGCACGATCAACTTCGAAACCTATGTCTTCTGGGATGGCTCGATCGCGCGCGAGCTCAGCGCAGCCCTGGCCGAACGCGCCGCCGCCGGCGTGCAGGTCAACGCCATTCTCGACGCCCAGGGGACTCACAAGATGGGCCGAGAAAACATAAATCGGCTGCTCGATGCCGGGGTGAAGATGGAAAAATATCACACCCTTTTTTGGTGGGACATCCGGCGTTTCAACAACCGCACTCATCGCAAACTCCTCATCGTCGACGGCGAGACGGCCTTCATCGGCGGCGTCGGCATCGCCGATGAATGGATCGGGAACGCGCAGTCGCCGGAATATTGGCGGGAGAATCATTACCGGGTCACCGGCCCGGTCGTGGCGCAGTTGCAGGGCATTTTCATGGACAACTGGTTGAAGACCCGCGGCGCCGTCCTGCATGGTCCCGACTATTTTCCACCTCTTTCATCGGCCGGTTCCGTTCTCGCCCAAGCCTTCAAGAGTTCACCTCGGGAGGGTGACATCGATCTCTATCTCAATTACCTGCTCGCGATCGCCTCCGCGCAGAAGACGCTGCGGATCGAGAACTCGTATTTCCTGCCCGATGACAAAACCCGCGCCAAACTCATCGCCGCCGCCCAGCGCGGGGTGAAAGTCGAAATCCTCGTCCCGGGCGAGCACATCGACTCGGAGCTGGTGCGGATTGCTTCCCGGCGGCATTGGGCGCCGATGATCCAGGCCGGGATCAGGATCTACGAATACCAGCCCACGATGGTGCACGTGAAGCTCATGATCGTTGATGACATTTTCGTTTCGGTCGGCTCCGGCAACTTCGACGAGCGCTCCATCCGCCTGAACGACGAAGCGAACCTGAACGTGCTCGACCGCAGCTTCGCGGCGGAGCAGATCCGGCTCTTCAACCAGGACCGCGCCGTCTCCCGGCAGGTCTCGGTCGACGACACCGGCGGGCTGATTTTCACCGCGCCCTTGAAGGAAGTGGTGGGGTTGGCGTCGCCACAATTGTAGACGTCTCCCTCTGGGAGACGCGGGGGCGGATTCCTCGGCTCCCAGCGGCTGGATCCCCGCGAACCCTTTCCCCCGCGCTTCGCAGAGCGAAGCGTCTACAGGCGCCTTACCAGCGGTGAAAGGCGGGATGGCCTTCCTTGACCGCGACAAACGTCCCGCGGCAGGTCGCGCAGGCTTTGCCGCCGGCGGTGAGCGTGCCTTCGATCGTGGCCCGATCGGCGGTCGATTCCACCACCCGGGCGGAGAGATGAATCGCATCGTGCGTCGGGGTCGGTCGGAGCAACTTGATCGCGTAATCCGCCGTTACCGTGCAGGGCGGATGATCGTCGCCCGCTTGTTTCATGAGATGATGCGCGGCCGTCCAGTTGCAGTGGCAATCAAGGAGCGTGCCGATGATCCCGCCATTCAGAACGCCGGGAAACGCTTCGTACTTTGGCTCCGGTTTCCAATCCGCCACCACTTCATCGCCCGCGACGAAACTGCGGATGCGCAGACCTTCCGCGTTGGACGGGCCGCAGCCCCAGCAGGCATTTTTCGGCGCGTAGCGCTCCTGCAACGAAGGGCCGGCGTCTGCGCCCATTATTTCTTCGCGCCGTTCGAAGCCGCCGCTTTGTAGGGGCGCGCTTCCGGCCCGGTGTAGAGCGAACGCGGGCGAATGAGCCGGTTGTTATCGTGTTGCTCGACCACATGAGCGCACCACCCGGCAATCCGGGAAGCGGCGAAGATCGGCGTGTTCAATTCCGGCGGAAATTCCAGCATCGTGAAAACCGGCGCGGCGTAGAGATCGACGTTGGCGCAAAGCTTCTTCTCGCGCTCCATCGTGGCCTCGAGTTTTTCGCAGATCGGAATCCACTGGTCTTTCCCGACCCGCTGGCCGAGATCGCGCCCGATCTCGCGCATGATCGGCACCCGCGAATCGCCGCTCTTATAAACGCGGTGACCGAAGCCCATGATCTTGGCCTTCTTCGCCAGCGCATCCATCATCCATTTCTCGGCCCGCTCCTCGGTTCTAATGTCGTCGAGCATCTTCATCGACTCTTCGTTGGCGCCGCCGTGGAGCGGGCCCTTCAAGGTGCCGCACGCGCTCGTCACGCCGGCGTACATGTCGGCCAGGGTCGCCGCCGTCACGCGCGCCGCGAAGGTCGAGGCATTGAATTCGTGGTCGGCGTAAAGGATGAAGATCGTGTCCATCATCCGGATCTTCCAGTCCTGCGGCACTTCGCCGGAGAGCTTGTAGAAAATATTTCCCGCCAGAGTGAGATCGGGCCGTTCCGGCAACGGATTCTCGCCCTTCTGAATGCGATAACCATCGGTGATGAGGGTCGAGACCTTCGCGATCAGTCGAATCGATTTACGGATGTTGGCCTCGTGCGAGTTGTCGTTCAGCTCGGGATCGAACGGCGCCAGCATCGAAACGCCGGTGCGCAGCATGTCCATCGGATGCGTGTTCTTCGGCATCAGGCGCATCATTTCGAGCACTTCTTTCGGCAGCGGACGCTCTTTCGCGAGGGCGCGGGAAAATTCCTCACGCTCGGACACGGTCGGCAGCTCGCCGTTGAGGAGGAGGTAGGCGACTTCCTCGAAGTTCGCCTTCTCCGCCATCTCATGGATGTCGTAGCCGCGATACATCAGGCCGGCGTTGGGATCGACCCAGCAGATTTCCGTTTCGCCGGCGATCACGCCCGCGAGTCCGGGGCTATAGGCTGGTTTTGTTTCAGTGCTCATAAATTTCTTCCAGTTCTTATTCTTAACGGCACACGTTCAACGCGCAACGTCATACCCCGGCCAGCTTTCCGCGCCCGGGTCGTATTCCAGCGTTTGGTAAAGCTCTTTCCGCGTCTGCATCCGGTCGAGCCATTCGTCAGGCTTCCCGGCCTGCTTCAGAGCCCGAAAAAATTCCTCCGTCATCTTCATCGACACGCGAAACGCGCTCTGCGGGAAGATCACCATCTTGTAGCCGAGCTCATCCAGCTCGGCCGCGCTGAGCGACGGGCTCTTGCCAAACTCCGTCATGTTCGCGAGCAGCGGCCCTTTCACTTCCCTGGCGAAATCGCGGAATTCTTCCGTGGTCTGCAACGCTTCCGGGAAAATCGCATCCGCCCCGGCCGCGACGTAGGCATTCGCGCGTTTGACCGCGCCGTCGAAATTTTCCATCGCCCGCGAATCGGTCCGGGCGATGACGAGGAAATCGCGATCGCGTTTCGCTGCCACCGCGGCGCGAATTTTCGCTTCCATCTCGTCCGTTCCGACCAGCCGCTTGCCGGCCAGATGACCGCAACGTTTGGGAAATTCCTGGTCTTCGAGATGACAGCCGGCCAGTCCGGCGCGCTCCAGTTCGTAGATCGTGCGCCCGACATTCTCGGCGCCGCCAAACCCGGTGTCGGCATCGACGATCGCCGGGATTTTCACCGCCTTGGCGATGAAACCCGCGAGAGTCGTTACTTCATTGAGCGTGAGCAGGCCGACGTCCGGCAAACCGGCGGTGCAATTCGCGAGTCCCGCGCCGCTGATGTAAACCGCCTCAAAGCCCGCCCGCTCGACCTGCCGCGCCATCGAGGCGTTGGGCACGCCCGGCATCGCGACAATGCCGCGGGCGAAGAGTTTCCGAAGAGCGGCGCCTTTGCTCATCTCGTCAGGCGGGCATCTTCGCCAGCTGCATCAGCTCGGACGGGGTTTTCGTTTCTTCCAGTTTCCAGCCCGCGGCCACGATTTTCTGCGCGGCTGCCTCGCCGATCTCCGGAACGACGAGTGCGTTGAATTTTCCTTCGAGCTGCTTGTCGCTCACCGGGTTATAGGCGTTGCCGAGCGGATAATCGACTCGCTTGGTCAGAACCTTGCCGTCTTTCAGCGTGACGTGGACGATGTTCGCGACCGCCTTGGCGTAAAGCGACGACAACTCGTCGTTCCGATCCACGGTCACGTTCTCGAGGAACTTCCAGATCTCCGGATCGGTGAACCGCTTTGGCTGAAATTGTTTCTCGGTTACTTCCCCATCGATCAACGCGATCGCAGTGATGTAGGGCAGGCTGTGATCGGCGGTCTCGCGCGTCTCCGGTTTCCATTTCTCGGGCTCGCTCCCGATGATGTCGACCGAGGCATCGTGGCTTTCGATCCGGACCGACTGGATTTTCGCCGGGTCGCCGATCTCCTGGCGCAGGAACATGGCGGCCTCGATCGCGCTCTGGCTGTGATATTCGGCCGGCCAGTATTTGATGCTCGTTTTCATGATCATCGAGGCCGGGCCTTTTCCCTCGACCGCTTCCTGCGCTTTATCGAAAACCTCCCCGACGTTTCCTAACGACACTCCGAGCTCCTTTTCAAATCCCATCTGCCCTTCGAAAATCGGCGCCGGACCGGTCATGCCGGCGCGCGCGAGGAGCGCGGCATAAACGCCATGGCGCGCCGCGTTGGCAAAAGCCACGCCTTTCCAATGCGAGAGTTCGCCCACCCGCGCTTGGCGGAAGGCGGCGCAATTTACGCCCGCGATGTTGACCGCGTGGCGCGTCTTCTCCGCGTCGAGCTTCATCAATTTCGCGGCGGCCAGCGCGGTCGAGAAAGCACCATAAGTCGGATGATCCCAGCCCTTGGCGCGGATGCTGGCCGCATCGCAGAAACGGCATTGCACTTCGTAGGCGAGCGCGATCGCGGTGATCAGCTCGCGCCCGTTTGCGCCCACGTTCTCGCCGACCGCGAGCGCGGCGGCGATGTTGTCGCTCGGGTGCGCGGGTTCCTTGGAAAGATACGTGTCGTTGTAATCGAAATAGCGAATGCAGCAGCCGGTCGCGAAAGCCGCCCAGTCTGGCGGCGCCTGGTGCGTGGTGCCGATAATGGTCCCGCCGTTTTTGGCCGAAAAATCGCTCGCGACCTTGCGCGCGATGACACACGGCTCTTCGTGCCAGGCCCCGAGAGCGCAGCCGAAGGAGTCGATCACCCGGCGTTTCACCTCGTGCACCACCTCAGGCGAGAGATCTTCGAAATTTAAGGAACAGGCGTATTCAGCGAGACGATGGGCGAGTGATTTAGACATAAAGTGAGCCTGCAATCTGGCGACGAATCGTCCCACGGCAACTGTAGACGCTTCGCTCTGCGAAGCGCGGGGGAAGATATCGCTCGCGGTGAAAATGCAGCTTACTCCCGCGCCTCCCAGAGGGAGGCGTCTACACAGCCGCGACCGGCTTTGGGCAAATCATCCGTGCCCATCCGCCCAATCCGTGGTTAAACTTCTCTCCACATGAGCAAAGTTTACTCCGACGCCAAGGCCGCCCTGGCCGGTCTCCTCCACGACAACATGACGATCGCCGCCGGCGGCTTTGGGCTCTGCGGCATCCCGGAAAATCTCATCGCCGCGCTGCATGAGAGCGGAGTCAAAGGCCTCACCATCGTCGGCAACAATGCGGGCGTGGACGACTTCGGCATGGGCGTGCTCCTCAAGACGCGCCAGGTGAAAAAAGTCATGGCCTCCTACGTGGGCGAGAACAAGGAGTTCGAACGCCAGGTGCTGGCCGGCGAGCTCGATCTCGAGCTCATCCCACAGGGCACGCTGGCCGAGCGGCTGCGCGCGGGCGGCGCGGGAATCCCGGGGTTTTACACGCGGACGGCATTCGGCACCAAACTGGCCGAGGGCAAGGAGACGAAGAAATTCGACGGCAAGGATTACGTCCTCGAGCCCGGGCATCAAGGCCGAGGTCTCGCTCGTGAAAGCGTGGAAGGGCGACAAGTCCGGCAACCTCATTTTTCGAAAAACCTCCCGCAATTTCAACCCGATGATCGCCTCCTGCGGCGACATCTGCGTGGCCGAAGTCGAGCAACTGGTCGAGGTCGGCGAACTCGATCCCGACCAGATTCACACGCCGGGCATTTTCGTCGACCGCATCATCCAGGGAGAGAAATACGAGAAGCGGATTGAATTCCGGACCGTCTCCGGCAGCGCGGCGGCGAAGAAAGAAAACCCGATCCGCGATCTGATGGCGAAGCGCGCGGCGAAAGAGTTGCGCGACGGTTACTACGTCAATCTCGGCATTGGCATTCCGACCCTGGTGGCGAATTTCATTCCCGAAGGCATGAACGTGACGCTGCAATCCGAGAACGGCCTCCTCGGCATCGGCCCTTTCCCGACCGAGGACGAAGTGGACGCCGACCTGATCAACGCCGGCAAACAAACGATCACGACCCGGCCCGGCTCGGCTTTTTTCTCCAGCGCCGATTCGTTCACCATGATCCGCGGCGGGCACATCGATCTCGCCATTCTCGGAGCCTTCGAAGTCACGGACAAAGGCGACATCGCGAATTGGATGATCCCGGGCAAGATGGTCAAAGGCCCCGGCGGCGCGATGGATCTCGTGGCGGGAGTGAAACGCGTGGTCGCAGTGCTCGAGCACACCTCCAAGGACGGCAGCTCGAAGATTTTGAAAAAATGCACGCTCCCCATCACCGGTCTCGGCGTGGTCAATCTCATCATCACCGACCTTTGCGTCTTCGAGGTCAAAGAAGGCGGTGGGCTCGTTCTCACCGAGCTGCATGGAGGTGCGACCGTGGACGACATCCGCGCCAAGACTGAGGCACCCTTCGAAGTCGCGCTCGAGAGCTGATTCGGCTACGGCGCGAGTTGCTCGGAGGCGGTTCAACCGTAGGCTAGGACGCGTCCGCGCACCGTCATACGGCGTAGATTCTAAGTCAGTGCTGCACAAATTTTATGATGACACTCGAACACCCGCTCGACGACGCTTCCCGCGCCTTTCTCGCTTCTGTTGAAGAATTTAACCGGACCGAAGTCGCGCCCCACGCGGACCAGTGGGACCACGATGAACAGTTGCCGCGTGAGATTTTCACCAAGGCCGGCAAACTCGGAATCATGGGCATGGTCGCGCCGAAAGAATACGGCGGACGCGGTTTGAGCTACGTCACCTCCGCGCTCGCGGTGAAGGAACTGGGAAAAGTTTGCGCCTCGCTCGCGATGGACATCGCCGCGCATAACGCGCTTTCCGTCGGGCAGATTAATCTCTTCGGGACAGAGGAGCAGAAGAAAAAATACCTTCCCCGCCTAACGAGCGGCGAATGGATCGGCGGCTGGGGCCTGACCGAACCGAACGCGGGCAGTGACACCGGAGGCATCGAAACCAAAGCGGAAGCCGAAGGCGATGCCTGGCGGATTAATGGGATGAAACATTTCATCACCAGCGGCCGCGTGGCCGACTTGCTCATCGTGATCGCGACGACCGGGCGCACGGAGAAAGGCAAGAACGAGATCAGCGCCTTCATCATGATGAAGGACCAGGTCACGCCGGTGCGCAAAATTCACACCTACGGCATGCGCGCGAGCGAGACCTCGGAGCTGCGCTTCACCAATTCCAAGGCGGAAATCCTCGGCGAGCGCGGCCGCGGACGCGAACAGGCGCTAACGGTTCTGGATCGCGGCCGCATCAGCATCGCGGCGCTCGCTGTTGGAATCGCGGAAGCGGCTTTCGATCGCGCCAATTCCTACGCGAACGAGCGCAAGCAATTCGGTCACCCGATCGGAAATTTTCAGGCCATCCAATGGATGCTGGTCGATTCCGCGATGGAACTAGAAGCCTCCGAAGTGATGACGATGCACGCCGCCCATCTCCAGGACAAAGGCGAGAACACGACCAAGGAATCGGCGATGGCGAAATTGTTCGCGTCGGAGTCGGCAGTGAAAATTTGCGATCGCTCCATGCAAATTCACGGCGGCTACGGTTACAGCCGCGACCTGCCGATCGAGCGCTATGTGCGGGATGCGAAACTTTGCACGATCGGTGAAGGCACAAGCGAAGTGCAGCGTCTCGTCATCGCACGCCACGTCCTGAAGGAAGCGAAGCCGCTCGCCCTCGCGCACCGCGAGCCCCGGCAACCGAACGTGTAGCCGTTTTCCGGCTCGCTTTTCGAACCGGCGTTTCGCACTCTCAGCGCATGAAAATATCATGCGTGGCACTGTTCCTCTGTCTCGCGCTCGCGGCTGCTCTGCCGGCGAAGGAGACTAATTGGTCAGGTAACTACACCGACAAAAAATATCTCAACGGCCAGGCCGTCTTTCAGCTCAACATTTTGCAGGAAGGCGAGCAGATCACGGTCGACTTCGACGCCGCCTACAACGATGGCCACGCCTGCGCGCCGCAGGCGAGCGGTCCAGCTCAGGTAGTCGACGCCAAAACACTCAAGTTCACCTTCGTCGACAGTGCCAACAACAGCGGCACGGGCACGATCAAGCGCGCCGGTTCCGAGGTCATCCTCTCGATTAAAACCGGGCGGGTGGCCGATTCACGCTGCGTCGTTTTTTACGGCGACAATATCCGGCTACAGCCGGCGCGTTAGACCATCGGACGGAAGTGGCCGACCACTTCCTGCAACCGGCCGGTGATCTGGCCTAACGAGCAAACTTCGACCGTCTCGATCAGGGTGGGGAAATAATTTTTCCCGCTCTCCACCACCTCGGTCAGCTTATCGAGGGCGCGCTCGGACTTGCCCGCATTGCGCTTTTTGAACTTGGCCAGGCGATCGACTTGCAGCTGCTTTTTCGCCTTCGGCGTGCGCACCATTTTCACTTCGGGCATCTCGTCCTTCAGATCGTTGTATTTGTTCAACGCGATGATCGGCCGTGTGCCGTTGTAGATCTGCTCTTCGTAACGATGCGCCGCGGTCTGGATCTGCGCGCGCTGATAACGGTGCTCGATCGCGGGCAGGACGCCGCCCAGCTCTTCGATCTGGCGGAACTCTTCCAGCATGGCCGCTTCGACTGCTTTTTCGACGGCCTTCATGCCCGGTGAACCGGTCAGCATGTTCATGGTGTGTTTGAAGATGCCGGACTCATCGAGCAGGATCGCCTGGCCGTGCGCCGCGAGCCGGATCCATTCTTCGCTCGGAGTGGTGAACGGTTCGTCCGCGCTGTTTGAATGGCAGGAATTGGTTCCGTTCATGTAAGCGAGCATCAGCTCCGCCGCGGTTCTCGTTAGGTTATTCTTAAATTCCGCCGCCACGAGCGAGCGTCCGCTCGTCTGGGTGTGGAGCTTGAACATCTGGCCCTTGTAGCTCGCGCCAAAGACGTCGCGCATTCCGATCGCCCAGATCCGCCGCGAGGCCCGGGCGAGCGCGATGTATTCCACGTCGAGCCCGCAATCCAAAAAGAAGGAAAGCCGCGGGGCAAATTGATCGACCGGGATCCCGCGCGCGGCGAGCATTTCGGCATAGGCGAACCCGTTCGAGACCGTATAAGCGGCCTGCTGCACCGGCGTCGCGCCCGCTTCGCCGATGTGATAACCGCTGATCGAAACCGGATACCAGCGCGGCATGTGCTCGGTCGTGTATTCGATCATGTCGCAGAGGAAACGCAGCGACGCCTCGGTCGGAAAAATCGTTTCGTTCTGCGCTTGCACTTCTTTGAAAATGTCGGCCTGGATAGTGCCGCGCAGGTTCGGGACGACCTTCGGACCGAAACGTTTTTTCGCTGCGGCGATATACATCGCCATGATGATTGGAGCCGGCCCGCTGATCGTCATCGAGGCGGAAAAATCCGGCGAGCCCATGTCGAAGCCGTCGTAAAGACGGACCATGTCTTCGTAGGTGTCGATCGCTAGACCGCCTTCGCCGATTTTGCCGAAGACGCCGTCCGCGTCGCTGTCGATCCCGTAAAGGGTGGGGCCGTCGAAGGCGGTGCTCAGGCGCGCGCTGCGCTGGTGGCCGGTCAGATAATGAAAACGCTTGTTCGTGTCCTCGGCCAATCCGAAGCCGGAGAAGAGACGGGTCGGCTCTTCCGCTTCCTTCGGTTTTTTCGCCGCGGCCGCGTGCCCATTCTGGCCGTTTTTCGCGTGACCGTTTTTTCCGTTAGGGGAACTCTTGCCAAAGCTGCCAGCCTCCGGTTCGCGCAGTGGCTCGAGATACATCTCGCGATAGGCACCGTTGGTGAAGGGAAATTCGCCGGGCAGACCTTCGCCTAACAAATAGCGCGTAATCTCGCCCGCTTCGTCGATCTCGGGCAAGGCGAGCCGGGGCAACTTCAACCCGGTCGGCGCGGTCCCGATCGGCGTCTTCGCCTTCACCTCGTTCCAGCGCTCGACCATTTTGCTGCCGAACTTCTTGTCCGTGCGCGCCCGCTTCACCTCCGCGAGGACGAACTGATTATAATTTTCTACCGCCTCAACGACCTGCCCCAGTTTGCTCATTTTTTCTTCCTCCCCTTCGGTTTTGGCTCCGGCTCGGCCATGACCCAGTCGCACAATTCGTCCACCCCCGGATCACGATGCCGCTTCGCCACGGTGGAAAGTAACTTCTGCCCGCGCTTGTTCTGTTCAAGTCGCTGCTCGATCTCCGACATCGCCGTCCGCGCCCGGTCCTGGTCGCTCTTGTTCACGACCACGAGATCGGCCAGGTCGAGCATGACGATCTTTTGCAGCTGCAGGCGGCTGCCGTAATCCGGATTCATCACCAGCACGGTTCTCTGCACGAGCTTGTTTTGGAACGGCATCGCTTCCTGGCCCGTGCCGACCGTTTCGAGAATGACGTAATCGAAATCGGAATCCGCCAGCAGCGCGAGGCAATCGCCCGTCGCGGGCGAGAGTCCGCCAGCCTGCCCGCGCGTCGCCATGCTCCGCATGAAGACACGGTCGTTCTGCGAGTTGATCATGGTCGCGCGATCGCCGAGGAGCGCGCCTTCGCCGACCACGCTCGGGTCGTGCGAGAGAATCGCGATCCGCGCCTTCGGGTCGCGCCGAACCAGGCGCAGCACGAGTTCGTCGATCAAGGTCGTCTTGCCCGCGCCGCCCGGGCCGGTGAAGCCAATGACGCGGGTTTTGCCTAACGATTTCGGATTCTTTTGCGGAGATTTTTTGGCGCGCTTGTTTTTGGCGTAGCGATCCTCGATTTCGGTCAGGGCGCGAGCCAGCTTCATGTCGGGCGTGGCCTTGCGCCGTTTGCGGTGGGTGTTGCCGTAATTCTCGCGCACGAAATCCGCCATTTCCGTCAGCGCGGTGCCGGCGAAGAAAATTTTGTCCACCCCATTCCGGCGCATGACCTTCGCATCCGCCTCCGTGATCGTGCCGCCGCCGCCGCCGAAAAGCTTTATGTCATCGGCCCCACGTTTCCGCAGCGCCCGCACCACTTCGGAAAAAAATTCGACGTGCCCGCCGTTGTAACTGGAGATCCCGACCGCGCCGACGTCCTCCTGGATGGCGGTGCGGACGATATCCTCGACCGAGCGATGGTAACCAAGGTAAACGACCTCGATCCCGTGCCGGATGAACTCGAGGTTGATGGTGTTGATTGCGCTGTCGTGGCCGTCACAAATAGGAACTGCAGTGAGAATGCGAACAGGTGAAGCCATGCGAGCGGCAAACCTAACGTTATTCGTTGAACGGGCAAGAATCCAACCAGACACGGTTGAAGGTTTCGCCAACCGGTTAACCTTGCGCGATGACTGATCCTCTCGATTTCACCGGCAAAGTCGTCCTCGTTACCGGCAGCTCACGCGGGTTGGGCGGAGAAATGATCAAGGCGTTCGGCGCCCGCGGCGCGCAGTGCGTGGTCAATTTCATCAATGACCCGGAGGGCAAAAACAAAGCGGAAGCCGAGACTGTGGCGAGCGGTTTGAAGTCGCCGCTCGTGGTCGAGTGCGACGTGACCAAGCCCGAGCAGGTCGAGGCAATGATGAATGAGATCAGCGACAAATTCGGCGGCCTCGACGTCCTCGTGAACAACTCCGGCATCATCCGCGACCGGACGATTAAGAAGCTGACTTTCGAAGAATTCGAAAGCGTGGTGCGAGTGAACCTCGCCGGCACCTTCAACGTGACGCAGAAAGCGGCCGCGATCCTGCGAACGGGAGGACGGGTCATCAATCTCTCTTCCGTCAGCGGGCAGATGGGGCTTTTCGGGCAGGCGAATTATTCCTCAAGCAAAGCCGCGATTATTGCCCTAACGAAAGTCTCGGCCCGCGAACTGGCCCGGCAGCAGATTACGGTGAACGCGATTGCGCCGGGATTCATCGACGTCGGGATGAGCAAGGGCATGCCGGATGAAGTGACGGAGAATTTCAAGAAGCAGATTCCGTTAGGCCGGCTCGGCGACGCGCACGAGATTGTCGACGCGGCGCTTTTCCTCGCTTCGCCGATGGCGAGCTACATCACCGGCCATGTTCTGAACGTAAACGGCGGCTATTACATGGGCTGAGTGACGCTCGCCGGGTCCCGAATTCGGATGAGCAAAATCCCGTTAACGGGAAAGGCCGGACCAAGGACAACTTGAAGATTGCTTTGTAAACCATTCACCCTAAAGACTATAAAACATCCAAACTTGCACTGGCACGGTCCTTGCATCAGGCTGCGCCGCGATCACGTTCGATCGCATCCTTCGACCTTATGAATCTACGTTTCACTTCCGTGCTGTTCGCCGGTCTCCTCCTTCAATCCGGTCTCCACGCCCAAAAACCCGCGCCGACGGTCGATGAGCTGGTCGCGAAAAATATCGAGGCCAAGGGCGGCGGCGGCGCGCTCGAGGCGATCAAAACGATCCGCTTCGAAGGCCGGTTGCTCGTTAACCAGGGGCAATTGGAACTGAAGTATACCGAGACTAAAAAACGCCCAGGGAAACTCCGCACCGATGCCATCCTCCAGGGAATGACCCTGGTGCAGGCCTACAATGGCACCAGCGGTTGGAAAATTTATCCGCTTCAAGGCCGGAAAGATCCGGAGAAGATGTCGAACGACGAAGCCAAGTCGTTAGTCGAGGAAGCGGAGATCGGCGGGCCGCTCGAAAACTGGAAAGCCCAGGGCAAAACCGTGACCTACCTCGGAACGGAAGACGTCGAGGGCACTGCCGCGCACAAGCTGCAGGTGGTGCGCAAGAACGGCGACGTGAGCAACGTCTACCTCGATCCGGAATATTTCCTCGAGATCCGGGTCATCGATCAGCGGACGGAGCAAGGCGCGAAGATCGAAGTGGAAACCGACCTGGGCGATTACGAAAAGGTCAACGGCGTTTACTTCCCGTTCTCGATCGAGTCCGGCAGCAAAGGCTCGAACAATAAGCAACAAACCATCATTGAAAAAGGCGAAGCCAACCTGCCGGTCGATGATTCCATCTTCGAATTCCCCGCCACTGCCGCGAAATAATTCAGCCCATTACTGCCATGCGATTTTTTAACTTTCTCTGCACCTCACTCCTTCTGACCGGCGTTGCCGCCGCCCAGGAGACGCCCTACAACTCCGCCACCATCTCCGGTCTCGGCGCGCGCAACATCGGCTCGGCCGCGATGAGCGGTCGCGTCGCGACCCTCGCCGCCAATCGCGAAGCGAACGGCAAACTGACCATTTTTGTCGGCGCGGCCAGCGGCGGCATCTGGAAATCGGAAGACGGCGGGACGAATTACCGCCCGGTTTTCGATGAGCAACCGGTGCAGTCCATCGGCGCGCTCGCGCTCGATCCGAAGAATTCGAAAAACGTCTGGGCCGGCACGGGCGAGCCCTGGGTCCGGAACAGCGTCTCGATCGGCGACGGCATCTACAAGTCGACCGATGGCGGCGAGACCTGGAACAAAACCGGCCTGCCCAACTCGGAACGGATCTCGCAGATCATCGTTAGTCCGAAAAGCAGCGAGACGGTTTTTGTCGCGGTCCCGGGCGCGCTCTGGAGCGATTCGCCCGATCGCGGCCTCTACAAGACGACCGACGGCGGCAAGAACTGGAACCAGATCCTGAAGGGCTCAAATCTTTCCACCGGCGCCTCGACCATCGCGATGGATCCGAGCAACCCGAACATTCTCTTCGCCGGTCTCTGGGATTTCCGGCGCCAGGGCTGGACCTATCGCTCGGGCGGCGAGTCGCCGACCGATCCTTCGGGGAGCGGACTTTTCCGCACCACTGACGGCGGCACGACCTGGAAGGAAATCACCCCGGAAGCGAACAAGGGTTTCCCGAAGAAGCCCTACGGCCGTCTCGCCGTCGCGATCGCGCCTTCGAATCCGAAACGCGTCTACGCCTTCGTCGAGTCGACCGACAGCGCGCTCTATGTCTCTGACGACGGCGGGCAGACCTGGGCGCAGCGGGACAAGAGCCAATGGATGGTCTGGCGCCCGTTCTATTTCGCCAACCTGATCGTCGATCCGAAAAATCCCGATCGCGTTTTCAAGACCGACGGCGCGCTCATCCTGAGCGAGGACGGCGGAAAGAGTTTTGCCACGGTCGGTGGCTTCAATGGCGCCCATGGCGATGTCCACGCGGTCTGGATCGACCCGACCAACACCCAGAACGTCATCACGGGCGACGATGGCGGCATTTGGTACGCCTACGATGGCGGCAGCCGCTGGTGGAAAGCGGACAACCTGCCTATCTCGCAGTTCTACCACGTGAGCGCGGACGACGCCGATCCTTACCGCGTCTACGGCGGCCTGCAGGACAACAGTTCCTGGGTCGGCGCCTCGGAATATCCCGGCGGCATTACCAACTCGCAGTGGGAAAATATCTTCAACGGCGACGGCTTCTATGCCTTTGCCGACCCGGGCGATCCGGATTTCATCTACGCCGAATATCAGGGCGGCCTGGTCGGGCGGATCAATCGCCACACCCTCGAAGCCCGGATCATCCAGCCAAAACCGAACTACAAGGAGAAGCTGCGCTTCAACTGGAACACTCCGCTGGTCGCTTCGCCTAACGAAAAGGGAACGATCTACATCGGCGCGCAATTTCTTTTCCGCACCCGCGATCACGGCCAGACCTGGGATCGCATTTCACCCGACCTGACTACGAACGATCCGGAGAAGCAGAAGCAGGAACAATCCGGCGGCGTGACGATCGACAACTCGGCCGCGGAAATGCACACCACGATTTTCACCATCAGCGAGTCGCCCAAGGACAAGAACCTGATCTGGATCGGAACGGACGACGGCAACGTGCAGCTCACCCGCGACGGTGGAAAAAATTGGACGAACGTCACCGCCAACATCACTGGCTTGCCCAAAAACTCCTGGGTGAACTGGATGCACGCGAGCAACTTCGAGCCCGGGACCGCTTATGCCGCGTTTGATCGCCATACCTATGGGGATTTCCAGCCTTACCTCTACAAAACGACCGACTTTGGGCAGACCTGGACGGCGCTGGCAAACGCGCAGGACGCGAAAGGCATTCGCGGCTACGCGCACGTCATCAAGGAAGATCTCGTGCAACCCAACCTGCTCTTCCTCGGCACGGAATTTGGCCTTTACGTCTCGATCGACGGCGGCAAAGCCTGGGCGCAATATAAAGGCAGCCGCTTCCCCGCCGTCGCGGTGCGCGACCTCGCCATCCAACCCCGGACTAACGATCTCGTCCTCGGCACCCACGGGCGCGGGATCTGGATCATCGACGACATCACTCCGCTCCGTTCGCTCACGCCCGATCTCCTGACCAAGGAAGCTGCCTTCGTGGCGGCCAAGCCGGTTCAGCAACAGCGAATCGAAGCCAACGGCGGCTGGTCGCGCGGCTCGGCCGTGTTTGTCGGCGATAATCCGCCGAACGCTGCCATCATCACCTACTACCAAAAATCGCGGCACCTTTTCGGCAAACTGAAAATCGAAGTGCTCGACGCCTCGGGCAAAGTGATCGACAGCCTGCCCGCGAGCAAGCGGCCCGGACTGAATCGAGTCGTCTGGAGCATGCATGAGAAACCGCCGCGGGTCCCGCCGGCGGCGCAGCTTGCTGGTGCCGGCATCAATGGTCCGCGCGTCCTGCCCGGCACCTACACCGTGCGGATGACGAAGAACGACAAGCCGTACGAGACCAAGCTGACGGTGGCGCTCGATCGGCGAAACAAATTCAGCGAAGCCGATCGCAAAGCGCAGTACGACGCCGCGCAGCGGGTGAAGGAACTGTTTGGCGACGAGAGCGCGCTGATGGATCGCATCCTGGCCGTGCGCGGCAGCCTGGCCCAAAGCCAGCAGGCCCTCGCCTCCGATGAAGCGGCGCGCAAAGCGGTCAGTGATTTCGACGCCAAGGTCGACACCGTGCGCAAACTCATCGTCGCCACGACCGAGGGCGGCGCGATCACCGGCGAAGAACGGCTGCGTGAGCACACCGATCAACTTTACGGCGCCATCCTGAGCTACGAAGGCAAGCCGGCGGATTACCAGATCGCCCGGATCGATTCGCTCCGGCGTGAATTGGAAGACGCGAAGAAGGAGTTCGAAAACCTTTTGGCTAACGAACTGCCGAAGTTAAACGAACAACTGAAAACCAAGGGCCAGCCCGAGATCGCGCCCCCGCCGGCCAAGGTCGCGCTGACCGGGTCCGATTCAGGCGCTGGCGGCGCGTTCGCGGGCGGTACGCTCGATCGCGATCAGCCGGCGAGCCGCTCGCGCTTCCGGCAAATTTTCGGCTCGTGCGCTAGGAGTGCGCTCAGTTACTCCCGCACTGTCTTGAGCCCGCTCTGAATGATGCGGTCGATGAGCTGAGGATAGGGTAATCCGGCCTGGCCGGCGGAAAGCGCGAAGTCCTCGTCGGCCGCCAGGATCGGGTTCGGGTTGGCCTCGATAAAATAGACTTCGTTCGTCGTCGTTAGGCGCAGATCGATTCGGGCGTAGCCGTCGATCGTGAGCAGCCGGTAAATGCGTTTGCAGACGCGCTCGATCTGCGTCACCAGGGCCGGCTCCAATCCCTCGGCGAACTGATTCTCCAAGCCCCAGCGTTTGCGATAATCCTCGTCCCACTTCGCGCGGTAGGTGGCGATCTGGGGCTCGTCAGGCGGCACTTCGCGGAAGACCAGTTCGCGAATCGGGAACACCTGCAGCCGACGGTCGCCCAGCAGGCTGACGTAGAGCTCGCGTCCGGCGATGTACTCCTCCGCGATCACGTCGCCGTCGAATTTGGCGTGGATGAATCACCCGTTCGTTGAACTGCTCGTCGTTCTCCACGAACGAGGCCTGGGCGATGCCGAGCGATGCCTCTTCTTTCAACGGCTTCACCAGGAAGCGGAAACCAGCCGGTTTGGGCCGTGCGAACGCGTTGCCCGCGCGCAATGACAACGAACTCGGGGTGCGGATGCGATGGTAGCTGAGGATCTTTTCGAGATCCCCTTGTGTTTGCAAAGGGCAAGCCCGGTCGAGCCGCAACCGGTAAACGGCACACCCTGCATCTCCAGGAAGGAGACGATGTTCTGGTCGAAGCCGCGGTTGTTTTTGAATTGATCGGCGAGGTTAAAGATGACGTCGGGGGGGAAGCTCTCCACTTTCTGGCGGATCAGGTCGATGTCGTCGAAGATGGCGAGGTGCTCCGTCGGGTAACCGAGTTGCTCGAGCGCCTCGAGGACGTTGGCCTCGGTTTTCCAATCCTCCGTCTTCAGTTCCGCGGTCAGGTCCTGGTCCAACGTGGTCGGGCGATGGCGTCGAAAAGTGCGAGGACTTTGAGTTTTTTGTTCACCTCACTTGGTGCGTTTGAACTTGCCGGTGAATAGATAATTCATCACCAGGGTGGTGATGAAGAGGCGACTGGAGGTGCTGCTTCGGATCGTGGTTCAGCACATTGAGCTCCAGTTCGTCGCAGCGATGGATCACCGGCTGAGCAGCTTGTTGACGCGGATACTTCTTCTCATTCGTCCACTGGCACACCGCGTCCATGAGCTGCCGCCGTTGCGGGCGCAAATAGGCCGCGGCCGTGATCCGCACCGGCTCCGGCGGAGGCGGGAAAAAGTTGGCGCAGGTCGTTGTCGTAAAAATCCGGATACGAATCCTCATACAGCTTGCGCTTGCGACCGTAGTAGGTCTTCAGCTTTTGATTGAGGCAATCGTAATCGGCGACGCGGTAATGCGGCTGATGCCGCGGTGGTTTGCCCGCAATCGAACGCATCAATTCGTCGACATATTCGAGCTTCTGCAGCGCGTTCCAGCCGTTATAGCGCGCGCGCCAATCGAGCCCGGGCGTTAACCAGACGGCAAAGGTCTCGGCGAAATCTTCGTCCGGGTGGCTCTGCGCATACCAATCATCGAGGTGGACCACATAGGAGCGGCTGTAAGGTCGCGGACGGTAGATATCGGGCGTTTCCTCGCGGAGGTGCGGCCAAAGGGCTGCTGCCATTTTTTCTTTGCGGAAGTGCTAGGCGTAGCATAGGCGTGCGCCGCTTCGTGCCGGATGAGCTTCATGAACCACTCCTGGTTCCGCCTTCCACCTCGACATCATCGTTTTCTCGAGCGCGCGCAGCCGGTCGTGCACCAGGAAAAACGGAACGAAGATCGCCGGGATGCCGACCGGGACAAACCATTCGTCGCCGACGTGACAGGGCGGCCGCAGGAGCAGCCCGCGCCCGGTTAATTCGTCGTAGAGTTGCCGAATCAGGGGTTCGAGAGTGGTCCCCTCGAGGCGCAAACCAAGCTTGGAGATCCGGCGCTCGAGAAGCTCCTCGTCGTTCAACGCCGTCCAATCAGCCGCATCCACTTTGCGGACGGTAGCAGGGCGCGGGGCACTGTCACGTTTGTGGAATTAAGCTTTGGAAAAACTAAGGGCGTCTCCGTATTCTTCCACGTGCCCGAGAGAACAAGGCGAGCGAA
>CAVYJY010000004.1:0-116797 GCA_963768965.1 uncultured Verrucomicrobiae bacterium
GCAGAGTGATGATGGGATCGATGCGCGCGGCGCGGCGGGCGGGGAGCCAGCAGGCCAGCGCGGCCGTGAGGGCGAGAAGAAAGCTGACGCCGAGATAGATCGCGGGATCGATGGGCTTGATCTCGAAAAGCAAACTGCGGAGCAGACGCGAGCAACCGAGCGCGCCGGCGAGGCCGAGAATCAATCCGACGACGAGGAGTCGCATTCCCTGACCCAAAATGAGGCTGCGGATGTGGCGGCGTTGCGCGCCGAGCGCGAGGCGGACGCCGATTTCGCGCATGCGCCGGAGCGCGGTGTAGGAGATGACGCCGTAGAGGCCGATGCTGGCGAGGGTGAGCGCGAGCCCGGCAAAGACGGCGAAGAGAAAACTCAGCAGCCGCTGCGTGCTCCACGTTTCCGCGACCCGCTCCTGCATCGGGCGGACATCGTAGACTGGTTGCGCAGGGTCGATCCCGTGGACGATGTCGCGGATCGGTTTTTCCAGCGCCGTCAGCGTTCCGGCGGCGCGGACGAGGAGGACAAGGCTCTGCCGCTGAATTTGCGCGAGCGGAAAATAGACGAGCGGCGCCGCGGTGGTTTCATCGAAGCCCTGCGTCTTCATCCGCGGAACGATCCCGACGATTTCAAAAGGCCGGATGCCCGCGCCGGTGTTTTCGTCGGGATCGAGCAGGAGACGTTTTCCGATCGGGTCTTCGCCGGGAAAATAACGCTCGGCCAGGGTGTCATTGATCACGATGACCTCGGGCGCGCCCTTGATGTCATGCGCGGTGAAAGTGCGACCGCGCAGCAGCGGCGTGCCGAGCGTGGCGAAGTAGTCGCCCTGCACTTCTTCGAGGTAGGTATCGGGTTCCTGCCCGGGCGGCGGCGGTGCGACACCTTCGCGCGTGAAGGGCGTTTGCCAGCCGCCCATGAGCGGCGGGATCGATCCGATCGCGACGTTCTGCACGCCGGGGAGCGCTTCGACTTTGGCCCGCAGGGTTTGCGTGAAATTCAGAACCTTCGTGTGCTCGGCGTACGACGTGAAGGGCAGATCGATCCGCGCCGTGAGCAATCCGCGCGGCTCGTAGCCGAGCTGAAGCGATTGCATGTGGGCAAAGCTTTTTAGAACCAGGCCCGCGCCGACGAGAAGCGTCGCGGTCAGCGCAATCTCGCCGATGACGAGCCAGTCGCGCGTCCGCCGCGCGGAAGGCGCTTCGCCGCTCCCTTGCGATCCGGCTTTGAGCGCGAGCTGAAGATCGGCGTGCGATGTCTGCCAGGCCGGCCAGAGACCGAAAAGCACGCTCGTTAGGCTGGCGAGTCCGAAGGCGAAACCGAGGACCGGCCAACTGAATTGGATTTCCCTGAAACGCTCCACGCTCTGCGGCCCGAGCGCGATGAGCGTTTCCTGGCCCCAGACGGCGAAGCCGACGCCGAGCGCCCCGCCCAAAAGCGCGACGAGCAAACTCTCCACGAGCAACTGGCGGATGATGCGCGCCCGGCTGGCGCCGACCGCGGCGCGAATCGCAAACTCGCGCGCGCGCGCCGCGCCGCGGGCAGCGAAAAGATTGGCCAGGTTCGCGCAGGCGATGAGGAGGACGAGGACGACGGCCCCGAGAAGGAGAGTGAGATTCGTGCGATACTTGCCGACCAAATTCTCGAGGAGCGACGCGACCGACACGGTCAGGTTGCGATTCGTCTCCGGATATTGCTTCTCCAGCCGCGCGGCGATGGCGGTCAATTCCATTTGCGCTTTTTCCACGGACGCGTCGGGCTTCAACCGTCCCCAGACGAAGAGCATCGGGTGCGCGGCGCGGTTCTGGTCCCAGCCCGGGTTGCGTTGCATGAAGGAAAACCAGGCCTCGGTTTCCTGCGGCGAACTCATTTCCGGCGGCATCACGCCGATGACGGTGAACGTGCGGTTATGAAACGTGAGCGCGCGGCCGAGGATGGCCGGGTCGCGTTGAAAGGCGCGTTGCCAGAGTTTGTCGCTCAAAACCACGACCGCCGCCCCGCCGGCCTTGTCCTCCTCCGCGGTGAACGTTCTCCCGAGCCGCGGCGCGAGCCCGATGACGTCGAAAAAATTCGCGGTCACGAACGCGACCGGGATGCGTTCCGCTTCGCGCGCCGGGGAGCCCGGTTAAGTTGCGCGACTCCCGCCGCGTGACCGCCAATTGCTCAAAGACAGTGCTGTCGCGCTGCCAGTCGAGATAGTTCGGCATCGCGACGGAAAAAGTCTCGCCCGTTTCCCGCGACGCCTCCTGCACGTAAACGATCCGGTCCGCGTTTGGGTAAGGAATCGGCGCGAGCAGGACCGCGTGGATGATGCTGAAGATGGCGGTGTTCGCTCCGATCCCGAGCGCGAGAGTGACGACGGCGACGAAGGTAAAACCCGGCGATTTGTGGAGCTGGCGCAAGGCATAGCGGAGGTCGTTCATAGCATCCCGGTCCGGCTGACCGGGGGCGCGAGCGCGGTGTAGGATTCGTTAGGCACGAGGCCGCAGGGATGCGGGCGCGTGTTCCGAAATGTCACCGGGAGAGTCTGGCCGCACGGGAGTTGATTGTAATTCGGCGGGAGATTGGGGCCGCACTTTTGCACGTCGAAATGGAGGTGCGGTCCGCCGCTTTGGCCGCTGTTGCCGCTGCGGCCAATGACCTGCCCCTGGCGGACGGCCTCACCTTCCTTGACCGCGGCGCCGTTTTCCGTGAGATGGAAATACCGCGCGATGGTGCCGTCGTCGTGCCGGATGAAGACGTAGTTTTCCTCGAGGTCCTTGTCATTCCCGTCGGGAAAACCCTGCTGCACGGCGGCGACGACGCCCGCTCTGGCGGCGACGACCGGGGTGCGCATCGGCAGGTCGAAATCGATCGCGTAGGCGCCGACCCCGCCGTTCCCCGGGGTGTAGTGTTCGGTGGTGCGGATGACGCGGAACACTTTGCCAGCTTCGTAGGGCAGGATGTAGAGCGGACTTCGCCTGCGGGCCAAAGTCCGTGCACGCGGCCGGCGGCGAAATCTTCTTCGCGGCCGCCTGGGCCTCGCACTCGGGGGCAGAGGGGCCGGAGAAGAAGGCCCAACCCCCTGCAATCACGAAGGCGACCCGCATGCCGGCCGCAGCAGTCAGGATGACCGACTCCAGTTTAGACTTGGGCGTCATTGCGCGGCTTGGTTGAAGGCCTATTGCTGCGCCGTCTCCTTGTCGGCCGAGACGATGTTGATCGAGCCGGCGCTGCTGCGGAGGACGAGCTTGGTCCCGCCGCCGTTGATCGTGCCTCTCAGGGAATCGTCATCGCGTTTCATGTTGGCGACTGGCAGATCGCTCCGCACGCTGCCGGCGCTGGTCTCGGCGTCGATCGTGAGGGCGGCGTTTGGCGGGGTGACGACGGTGATGCTGCCGCCGGAGGTTTCGAGGCGCACATCCCCACCGACGGGCGAGGGCAGAATGGCGGAAACGGAACCGCCGGAAGTTGCGGCGGTGAGCTTTCCACTGATGTGACCGAGGCGCAGCTTGCCGCCGCTGCTTTCCACTTTGGTGTCGCCGACGCGGTTCAGAACCGTGACGTTGCCGCCGGAAGTGTCGACGCTCAGTTTGCCGCGGCCGCCGGTGACTTCGATCCGGCCGCCGCTCGTATCGAGCGTGGTCGCGCCGTTGCAATCCTTCGCAACGATGTCGCCGCCGCTGGTATCGCCATTAATCTCGCCCTGAATCCCGGTGAAATTCAAATCACCGCCGCTCGTATCGGCCTTCAGATTGCCGGTCAGGCCGCTCACGGAAACGTTGCCGCCGCTGGTTTCGAGATCGGTCTCGAAATTCGCCGGCACCCGCAGCTTGTAATGCGCTTCGGTCCGGGTCCGGCCCATCATTTTCCAGAGCTGCCGGCCGATCGATTCATGTTTCGCGATCGCACGAACGATCACTTTGTCGCCCTCCGTCGTGATCGTGATCGGCGCGGCGGCGAAGTATTCCTGCTCCTTTTCTTTCGAGGAGGCCTGGATTTTGCGGTGGGCATCGAGCACGACCTTGTCGTTCTCGCCGGGGATGACTTCGATGGAGCCGAAATCGACTTCGACCACGAGCGTGCCGCCCGGTTTGGCCGCGCGGGTTTCGTGAATATTTTCCTCCGTCGCGGCCGAGGCGCAGAGCGCGGTGAGAAGGAGGAGAGCGGAGCTGCTGAGCAGTTGTTTCATGGTAGTGGTGCTTTCATTTCACGATCCAGCCGTCGCGCAGCTGGATGGTGCGGTTGCCGTAGGCGGCGTTGGTTTCGGAATGGGTGACCTGGATGATGGTGGTGCCTTCGGAATTAAGCTTTTTGAAGAGCTGCATGATCTCGTCGGCCTGGCTGGAATGGAGATTGCCGGTCGGCTCGTCGGCCAGGATGAGCGTGGGCTTGGCGATGATGGCGCGGGCGATGCTGACGAGCTGCTGCTGGCCGCCGGAGAGCTGACGCGGGTAGAGATCTTTTTTTCCGACGATCGAGAAACGATCGAGCGTGTCGGCGACAAGCGCGCTCCGCTCCGATTTGCTGTAGCGGCGATAGGAGAGCGGGATGTCGAGATTCTCGTAAACGGTCAGGTCGTCGAGCAGGTTGTAGTTTTGGAAAACGAAACCGATCTGCTCGTTGCGCAACGCAGTGCGCTCTTTTGGCTTTAAGGCGTGGACCGCGACGCCGTTGAGGAAATATTCCCCGGTCCAGCCGAAGTCGTGCATGCCTAACAAGTGGAGGAGAGTCGATTTCCCGGCGCCCGACGGGCCCATCACGGAAACGAAATCGCCTTCCTCGACCGTGAGATCGATGTCGCGCAGGACAAAGAAGAACTGCTGTTTGCCTAACGGATAGGAGCGCTCGATGTGGGCGAGTTTGATCAGTGTGGTAAGCATGGCGTCATCTCTCTCCTGCTGGGGAGCGCGGGCGCCCCGCCCGCTGTGTCACGCGCCTCGCGGGACACTCCTTCGGGCGCGCAGAGCTTTTTGGCGGGGCGCCAAAAAGAGCGGGCGAGGCGCCCGCGCTCCCCGGAAAAGACGTTCGCGCGATCCTATTTTTCATTCTAATCCTCTCCCGAGGGCGATCATGGGATCGAGCCGGGCGGCGCGACGCGCCGGCAGGTAGCAGGCGAGCAACGCGACGAGCGCGAGGAGGAGCGAAATTGCGCCGAACGTCACCGGGTCGGCCGCGTTCACTCCGAAAAGCAGGTTGGCAATCAGGCGCGTCAGGCCCCAGGCGCCGGCCATGCCGACGGCGATCCCGATCACGACCAGCGTCATCCCCTGCCGCACGACGAGGCGGAGGACATCGCTTTTTTGCGCGCCGAGCGCCATGCGGATGCCGATCTCCTGCCGGCGCTGGGTCACGGAATAGGCAACGACACCGTAAATTCCGATCGCCGCGAGCAGGAGCGCGGTCCCGGCGAAAACACTGAAGAGCAACATCGAGACCCGCCGCGTCCCGATGGAACGCGCCACCACATCGTCCATCGTCCGCACGTCGAAGATCGGCTGATCGGGATCGAGCGTCTGCACTTCGCGGCGCAGGGTCGGCGCGAAGGCGGCGGGATCGCCGGCGGTGCGAATGACCAGGGCCATGAAATTCCAGGAGGCATCCTGCGTGTGCGGCACATAAATCTGTTCCGCGCTCGGCTGCTCGAGCGTGGCCGTCTTGGTATCGCCGACCACGCCGACGATTTCGCGCGGGAATTTTTCATCGCGCCAGATGGTGAGCCGTTTCCCCAGCGCCTTTTCCGGCGAGCCGAAAAAGCGCCGCGCGATCGTCTCATTGACGATCGCAACCTTGGGCGCGTTTTCCCCATCTCGCGCCTCGAAAATGCGCCCCGCGAGAAGCGGAATCTGAAGCGCGCGAAAGAAATCGCCGGTGATGGCGGAAAAGCTCGCATCCACATTTTCGTCGACCGTGAGCGGCCGGCCTTCGGGGATAAAGCCGCGCCCGATGGAGTAGCCGCTTGCGCCCAGCGGAAGGTTGATTCCGCCGCCGACCGCTTCCACGCCGGGCAGAGCCTCCAGCCGCGGCGCGAGCTGCTGGAAAAATCGCGGACGCTGTGCGTCCTCTTTGTATTTCGCGGTCGGGAGCGCGATCGAGGCGAGGAGGACGTGGTGCGAATTGAAACCGGGCCGCACTTCCTGCAAACGCAGGAAGCTTTGGATGAGCAGGCCGGCTCCGATCAAAAGCACGAGCGAGAGCGCGACTTCGCCGATGAGAAGCAGCCCGCGCGCGCCGGTGCGGCGATGCCCTTCGCCGCTGCGGCCGCCTTCCTTGAGCGAACTGTTCACATCCAGCCGCGAAGCTTGCAGCGCCGGGACGAGACCAAAAATCACGCCGGTTAAAACCGAGATGCCGAGGGCAAAGGCGAGGACGCGGTAATCGAGGCCGACATGATCGAGACGCGGCCCGCCATCCGGGAGGAGGGCCCGGAGGGCATCGGTCAACCAGAAGCTCAGGAGCAATCCGGCGGTGCCGCCGATGAGCGAAAGAAGCAGGCTTTCGGTCAGCATTTGCCGGAGCACGCGCGCCGGGCTCGCCCCCATCGCGTTGCGAATGGCGATTTCTTTTTC
This sequence comes from uncultured Verrucomicrobiae bacterium, assembly GCA_963768965.1. Lineage (GTDB taxonomy): Bacteria > Verrucomicrobiota > Verrucomicrobiia > Chthoniobacterales > UBA10450 > Palsa-1392. Next base: position 6,540 of record CAVYJY010000004.1, read on the forward strand.
CCGCGTGGCGGCGCGCGCAAGCAGGAGATTGGCCACGTTCGCACAAGCGATCAGGAGGACGAAGCCGACCGCGCCGAGGAGCGCGAGGAGAGAAGGCCGCACTTCGCGCACGAGCAGGTCCTGCAAAAGGAAAAGGCGCGCGTCCCAGCCTTTATTGGTCTCGGGAAACGCGCTCGCGAGTTGCGCATTGAGGGCGCTGATTCGAGCCTGGGCCGTCTTCAACTCGACGCCCGGCCGCAAAGATGCGATCGCGGAAACGGAGCGATTGTCGCGCGGTTCTTCCGCCGGAACGAGCGCGGCGGGCATCCAGACTTGCGTCTCCTGGGGAAAATCAAAGCCTCGCGCCATGACGCCGATTACCGTGACAGGCCGCGCGCTCAGGACGATTTGTCGGCCGACGATGTTTGGGTCGGAACCGAAACGCCGTTTCCACAAACCGTGACTCAGGATGGCGACGTTTTGCACATTCGGCTGGTCGTCCTGCGGCACAAAGTCGCGTCCGAGCGCCGGCTGCACCCCGAGCACGGAGAAGAAGTCAGGCGTCACGCCCGTGCGCGGCACTCGTTCCGGCTCCGCGTTCTCGGCCCCGAGATTGGCGTTGCCGACGTAATAGGCGGCGGTGCTGGCGAAGAGGTCTGTCTGTTTCGACCACTCGACGAAGTCCGGATAGGAAATGTTGCTGTCGGAAATATCCTGGCTCGTGTTTTGCCCCTGAAACGCAACCACCCGCTCGGCGTTTGGATAAGGGAGCGGGCGGAGGAGGAGCCCGTTGACGAGGCTGAAGATGGCGGTGTTGGCGCCGATGCCGAGAGCGAGAGTCACGACCGCGACCGCGCTCAGGCCCTTGTGCTTGAACAGCATTCGAAGGCCGTAACGAATGTCTTGCAGGAGCGTGTTCATGATTTATCAGCGGCGCGGCAAACTCCGGGGAGCGCGGGCGCCCCGCCCGCACTGTTTGGCGCCTCGCCAAACAGCTCTTCGGCATCCCGCAAAACTCCTCGCATAGCTCGTCGCGTGTCCCGCGGGGCGCGTGACACGGCGGGCGGGGCGCCCGCGCTCCCCGGAGTTTTTGCCGCGTGAAAGTGATCTTTCATCGTTAGCCTCGCCCGAGGGCAATCATTGGGTCCGCCTTGGTCGCCCGCCGAGCCGGGATGTAGCTCGCGAGCAAGGCCACGGCCGCGAGGATGAGCGTCACACAAAGAAAGATCGGAAGGTCGAGCGCGCTGACTTCGTAGAGGACCGAGTGCAGAAGCGAAGTGCTGAAAAGGGCCACGATCAAGCCGAGCAGCGTGCCAGTCCCGATGAGCGCGCCGGCATGGGCGATGACAAGGCGCAGCACATCCGAGCGTTGCGCGCCGAGCGCCATCCGCACCCCGATCTCGTGCGTCCGTTGCACGACAAGAAACGACATCACCCCGTAAATTCCGACCGAGGCGAGAACGAGCGCGATCCCGGCAAAGACCGCGAGCAGGACCACGGAAAGCCGGCGCGGCGCGATCGAATCCGCGATCACCTGCTCAAGGGTGCGGACATGCGCGACCGGCAAAGTGGGATCGATGGCCTGGACCGCGCCGCGGATACTGTTCGTTAGGCTGGCGGGATCGTGGGCGCTGCGGACGGCCAGGATGACGGATGGATAAGGGGCCTGCGCGAGTGGAACATAAAGCTCGGGTTTGACCGGCTGATCGAGCCCGCGATGGCGCAGGTCGCCCACGATCCCGACGATGGTGGCCCAGACCGGGCCTTTCCGGGTCGGGAGTCGGACACGTTTCCCGAGGGGAATTTCGTCGGGCCAGTAACGAGTCGAGAGCGCCTGGTTGATCATCACCACCGGCGGAGAGTCGAGTTTATCGGCGGCGGTGAAAAAGCGGCCCTGCACGAGCGGCATCTCCAGGGTGCGAAAGTAATCCGGCGAGACGAGGCGGAATTCCTCGTCCGGCCCCGGGTGAGCGTCGTCGGACGGGCGGCCTTCGATGTCGAAGGAGGAATCGCTGTTGATGCCGCTCATCGGCAAAATAATGGTGAAACCGGCGTGGCTTACCCCGGGGAGGTTGGCGACGCGACGCTCGAGCTCGGCGAGGAAATTGACCTGCGTTACCTGGTCCGGGTAACGCAGTTGCGGCAGGGAAATCTCGGCGGTGAGGACGTTCTTTGGATTAAAACCGGGATCGACGTTTTGCAGCCTAACGAAGCTCTTGAGGAGAAGGCCGGCCCCGGTCAGGAGGACGAGGGCGAGAGCGACTTCGGCGATGACGAGTCCGTTGCGCAGGCGATTGTGGCGGCGGCCGGAAGTGGAACCGCGGCCGCCTTCCTTGAGCGATTCGGTCAGGTCGGGTTTGCCGCTGGCGAGGCCGGGGACGAGTCCAAAAACGAGGCCGGTGCCGATGGCGATCGCCAGGGTGACGATGAGCACGGTGGAATCGACGCTGACTTCGCTCAGGCGCGGGATGGTCTGCGCGCCAATTGATTTCACCAGGTCGACTCCCCAGATCGCGAGGAAAACTCCCACGCCGGCACCGAGCAGGGCGAGGACGATACTTTCGGTGATGGCTTGACGAAGGAGACGGCCGCGACTGGCGCCGACCGCGACCCGGATGGCCATCTCGCGTTCGCGGGCGGTGGCGCGGGCGAGGAGCATGGTGGCGAGGTTGGCGCAGGCGATGAGGAGGACGAGGGCGACCGCGCCTGACAAGATCAGGAGGAGCGGTTTCATCCCGCCGACGACCTGTTCCTTGAGCGGATAAATGGTCGCGCCAAAACTTTCGTTTTGCGGATAGTTGCCGGTGAAACGGGCGCGCATTCCCCGCACGACGGTGTCGATCTCCGCCTGGGCCTGGGCGGCGGACGCGCCCGGCGCGAGACGCCCGATCACGCCGTAGCTGCGCGAGCCGCGCCGTTTCATCTCGTCGGCGCTGAAGCCGAGCGGCTGCCAGAGATCGGCCCGCTCCCCGAAACTTCCGCCGGTGACGTTAAAGAGCGGGAGGGGAAACTCGAAGCTGGCCGGCATGATCCCGACGACGGTGAAGGCGCGGCCGTCGGCCAGCAGCTTGCTCCCGAGGATGCCCGGGTCGCGATCGAACTTTCTCCGCCAGAGCCGCTCACTGATGACGACGACGTCGTCGCGGCCGACGGCGCATTCCTCGGGGCGGAAAGTGCGGCCCCGGATGGGCTGCACGCCTAACAATGGAAAAAGATCGGCCGAGACGACCGCGCCAGGGATACGCTCCGGCACCTCGCCGGAGGTCAGGTTGTAGGTCGTGGTGTTGAAAGCGGCGAGCTGGTCGAAGCTGCGGACAGAAGTTTTGTACTCGAGAAATTCCGGCGGCGAGACCGGGATGGCGTCGAGGTGCTGATCCTTGAAGTGCTCGAAAAGGAGAACGAGCCGGGCCGGATCCTGGTAGGGGAGGGGGCGGATGAGGAGGGCGTTGACGAGGGTGAAAACCCCGGTGGTGGCGCCGATCCCGAGCGCGAGGGTAACGATGCCAACAAGGGTGAAAAGCGGGTTCTTGACCAGCAGACGAAGGGCGAGACGGATTTCCTGGAGCATATGGTTAGTCTTTTGTGAGGGCAGGAATGTTTCCGGGGAGCGCGGGCGCCTCGCCCGCTCTTTTTGGCGCCCCCGCCAAAAAGCTCTCGGGGCGCAAAAAATTGTCCCGCGAGGCGCGTGACAGAGCGGGCGGGGCGCCCGCGCTCCCCGATCCCGCGCCGCGACGCGCAAGGGCGATCGCGATGTTGGCGCAAGGAGGATCGGAGGATAAGAAGCGTTTTGATCGATCCGTCGCTGAGATCGTTCCAACGCATCGTTCCGTTCCTCGTTAGGCTGCGATTTTGTCCTCTACGACCCGGCCGTCGAACAGGTGAATGGTGCGATCGGCGTGCTGCGCGAAGCGCTGGTCGTGCGTGACCATGCAAATGGTGGCACCGCCGGCGTGCAGTTCCTTCAGGAGATCCATCACCGCTTCGCCGTTGCGCGAGTCGAGGTTGCCGGTCGGTTCGTCGGCCAGGAGGATGGCGGGCTTGCCGGCGAGGGCGCGGGCGACCGCGACGCGTTGTTGCTGGCCGCCGGAGAGCTGGCTCGGGAGATGTTTGGCGCGATGCGCCATGCCGACGCGCTCGAGCGCCTCGGTCACGAACGTCTTGCGCTCGCTCGCGCCCATCCCGCGATAAGTCAGGGGCAGCTCGACGTTCTCGTAAACGGTCAGGTCGCCGATGAGGTTGAAGCTCTGGAAGATGAAACCGATCTCGCGATTCCGAATCCGGGCGCGCTCGGGGAAGGAGAGGTTCGCGACCTCGCCGCCCTTGAGCGAATAGCTGCCGTCCGACGGCGTATCGAGCAACCCGAGGATGGAGAGGAGCGTCGATTTTCCGCATCCGGACGGGCCGGCGATGGAGACGTACTCGCCGCTGCGAATATCGAGGTGAATGCCGGAGAGCGCGTGGGTTTCGACTTCGTCGGTCAGGAAAACTTTCGTGACGCCGTCGAGGTGAATCAGAGTGTGGTTGCCGTTAGTCATGTAGTGGTGGTGTGGTTGAGGTGAAGGAGATCAGTTCAGGCGAATGCGGTCGTGCGAGTCGTAGGCGCTGGTGTCGGAAAGGATGACCTGGTCGCCGGCGTTAAGGCCGCTCAGGATTTCGATGGTGTTGACCGAGCTGCGGCCGAAATGCACCGGAGTGCGCAAGGCTTCGCCGCTGGCGTTGAGTTTAAAAACGCCGACGGTGGCGCCGTCCTGGGCGAAGGCCGGGCGGCCGACGAAGAGGACGTTGTCGAGACGTTCGAGCTCGATTGTGCCGTCGACGCTGAGGTCGGGCCGCGCGCCCTTGGGCAGTGCGCCATCGAGGGCGACGTCGACCGTGACGGTGCCCTGGTCGACCGCGGGATCGACCCGGGTGACATGGCCCGCGACGACGCCGTTACGAGTGTCGATCGAAGCCGGCTGGTTGATCTGAATATCCTTCGCCTGGGTCTCAGCAATCTTGATTTGCGCTTTCAATTTCGCCGGGTCGGCGACGCGGGCGAGATTAGTCCCGGCGACGACGCGCTGGCCCGACTTCGACCGGGAGCTGCTGGAGGACGCCGGTCATGCCGGCCTTGACGTGGAGCGCTTCGACGTCGCGCGCTTTCAATTTCGCGGCGGCGAGGAGTTGATTGACGGTTGCCTGCTTGGCGGCGAGCTGCGGCTCGATCGAGTCGCGGGCGAATTCGAGGCGCTTGATCTCGATCTCGTCGCGGTTCCGGAGTTCGTCGCGTTTAATGATCGAGGTCTTGTACGCGAGATCGGCGATGAGCCCGTTCTTCTTCAGGCTTTCGTTCGTCTCGGCCTCCATTTTGGCCTGGAGATATTCGGAATGGACCTGGGCCGTACTGGATTCCTGGTTGAGCAGTTCGCGCTGCAGGGTTGCGCGCAAGGTCGTCAATTCCGCTTCCGCGGTGGTGGCCTCCGCTTGCGCGTCGAGCGCGGCTTGTTCGAGATCGGGGCTGGAAAGCTCGAGGATGACAGTGTCGGGCTCGACCTTCGCTCCCGGCCTAACGACGATCTTTTCGACCCGGCCTTCTTTGTTCGTCGCAATCCAGCGAATGTCTTCCGGGACGAGGGTGCCGAGGCCGCGCACCTGGCGGAGCATCGGGCCGCGCTTGACCGTGTCGACCCAGACCGCGGCGCGATCGACGCTGACCGCGGCTGGTTTCAAGCGTGAGAGGGCGACCGTGATCAGGATGAGGCCCAGGACGGACGCGCCCCCGATGATGAGCCGCTTCTTCTTTTTTTTGCGGGCAACATCGGGGCGCGGGACATCCATGGACGAAGAGACAGGTGTGAAGCCCGGAGCGCGCGCGGGCTCAGTCCCACCGCCGATCACTTCGAAGCTTCTTTGCACAATGATGAGGTATCGGCGCGCTTAAAGCACGCTCAGGTTGTGGACGAGAGTCGCGACGGCCTGAAGGCCATTCACGATCGGGAAAAGCGCAGTCAGGATGAGCGCGGCGAAAACAGCGGTGTCGACGAGAAAGCCGCGGGCAGCTTCTTCGGCGAAATATTCGTTGCTGATCTCGAAGAACGCCGGGTGGCGATACTTCACCGGGGTTCCGCAGCTGCCGACCAACTGTGAGCTTTGATAGCTGTGGCTGATCTGCGGGAAGCCCGAACCCTGGCGCGCGGCGCGCGGATTGCCTTCGTCTCGCTGATTGAGGTTTTGGATTTGAGGTGTGTTTTTCATTTTCTTACTGGTTGTTACTGGTGAGATGCGTTTCGGCTTGCGTTTGGATTCAGGAATCTTTTCCTGAGTGCCGCACCCTATTGCAATGGCCGTGCCATCGGGTTTTCCTTTTTATAAGTCGTTGTCAAACAGGTGGATATGTCGACCGACGATTTCGGACGGGCCCGGTTATTGCCTCGCGGTTGGGATTGCGGCGTCCCGATTACGGGACAAGCGGAGGCGGTGCGGTCGCGACGAAAATCGTTAGGCCCTAACGAGGCAGGCGGAGGAGCGCTTCGCTCCCGGTGCGGTCGGTCCGGTTCGCCAGGGTGAGCGAACCATTGTGGGCTTCGGCGATTTGCCGGCTGAGGGTGAGGCCGATGCCCGAGCCGCCCGGTTTGGTGGTGAAGAAGGGAACGAAGAGGTTGGCCGGGTTCATGATGCCGGGGCCTTCGTCACGGACGAAGACTTCCGCGCAATCGCCTCGTTCGCGCCAGCCGGTGGTGACTTTTCCGCCGGTCTCGAGCGCGGCGTCGACTGCGTTGTGGAGGATGTTGATCAGGAGTTGCTCGATCTGTGCGGCGTCGGCCGGGATGGTGATCGTCCCGCCCTCGGCGAGCCGGACGGCGAGCCGGGTTTCGAGACCGACCACCCGCCTAACGAGCTCGCCGAGGTCGACCGGCTCCTTTTGCGGCGGCGGGAGACGGGCGAGCCGGGCGTAGGCCTGCATGAAGCGGCTGAGCGATTCGGCCCGGGCCGCGATCACGTTCAAGCCGCTGCGGGCGTCGTCCCGCCAGTCGGCCGGGGGCGGATCGCGCCGGAGCAAACTTTCGAGGCTGCCCGCGATCGACTTGATTGGAGCGAGAGAATTGTTCATTTCATGGCCGAGCACCCTAACGAGTCGCTGCCAGGCGGTGCGTTCCTCCTCGCGCAGGGTGCGGCTGAGGTCGGTCATGACGAGGAGCTCGTGGGGCAGGCCGCGTTCGCGGAAGTTGCTTTTCCGGACGCCCCAGCGGCCGGTGGCGCCGGGAAAAGTGAGGGTGAGGGGCGCATCCTCGTTGGCGTCGAGACAGACGGCGAGGCCGAGGTCGCTGGCGCGGCGCCCGAGGAGTTTGTCGATCGGCTGGCGGAGCAAATTTTCGCCCGCGCGATTGACGAGCCGGAGGCGGCGGTCGGGGTCGAAGGTGAAAACGGCGACGTCGATCTCGGCCATGATGGTGCGGAGAAGAGCGGTGGCCTCGAAGGCGCCGAGCCGCTGCACCCGCAGGGTTTCGCCGAGCTGATTGATCTCGAGCAGGACTTCGCCGAGGGCGTCGTCGGCCCGCGCGCCGCGGGCACGGATGGAGTAATCGCCTTCGCGGAGGGCGGCGAGCAGGTTGCTCATGGTCTGGAGCGGGCGGACGGTGTTTTCCCGCGCGCTGGCGAGGAAAGCGAGCGCGCAACTGCCAAGGAGGAGGGTGAGAGTCCAGCTCACCTTGGCGCTAAAATCTCCGAACCAAAGGAGAGCGAGGGCGATGAGGATGGCGGGGCCGGCCGCGCCGAGGGTGAGCCAGGTGAGGCGGGTTTCGTGGGAGAGGCGCCGTCGAGGTTTGGGCGCCGCTTTCATGTTGGGGAGCGCGGGCGCCTCGCCCGCTGTTTTTTGCGCCCCGCGAAAAACTCCCGGGAACCATTCGCGTCGAAAAGAGTCGAGGCGTCGCGTGGTGTCCCGCGAGGCGCGTGACACGGCGGACGGGGCGCCCGCGCTCCCCGGAGAAGAAGCTGCAGCTCAAAGCCCATAGTGCTGGAGGCGGCGATAGAACGCGCTCCGGCTCAGGCCTAACGACTCCGCCGCCTTGCGCGCATTGCCGTCGTGCCGGGCGAGGGCTTTTTTAATCAGGAACGCTTCCACCTCCTCGAGACTCATTTCCTCGAGCCGGGGCGAACCGTCCACCCCACTCGTTAGGCCGAGATCGTTCTTTTTGATCTGTGCGCCCTGCGACATGAGGACGGCGCGTTCGATGACGTGATCGAGCTCGCGCACGTTGCCGGGAAATTCATGGCGCATGAGCGCCTCGTGGGCGGCGGGTTCAAAGCCGGAAAGTTTTTTCCGGTAACGCTCGGCATGTTGGCGGAGAAAGTGGGCGGCTAGCGGCGCGATGTCTTCGCGGCGTTCGCGCAAGGGCGGGAGCGGGACCTCGATTGTGTTCAAGCGAAAGAGCAGATCCTGCCGGAAGCGTCCGGCCGCGACTTCGTCGGTCAGGTTGGAGTTGGTCGCGGAAATGATGCGGACGTTGGCGTGGAGAGTGCGCGAGGAACCGACGCGCTCGAATTCGCCGGTCTCGATCACGCGCAGGAGCTTGGCCTGCTGGGTCAGGGGCAGGTTGGCGATTTCATCGAGGAAGAGCGTGCTCTCGTCGGCCAGCTCGAAACGGCCGGCGCGGTCGGTCTTGGCGTCGGTGAAGGCGCCTTTGACGTGGCCGAAGAGTTCGCTCTCGAAAACGCCCTCGGACAATCCGCCCATGTTGACCGTGATCATGATTTTGCTCGCGCGATTGGAGAGCGAGTGGAGCGCCTGCGCAATCAAGCCCTTGCCGGTGCCGTTTTCGCCCGTGATGAGAACGTTCGCGTCGGAAGGCGCGACGCGGGTGACGAGTTCGATGACCGGGCGCATGCGCGGCGAATCGGAAATGATGTTCGGCATTTTGCCGCGAAGAAGTTCGTTCTTGGCCTCGAGCTGCTGGCTTTTGCGAAGGGCGCTGCCGAGGGCGATCTGGGTGCGGACGATGGCGAGGAGGCGATCGTTATCCCAGGGCTTGGTCACGAAATCGCGGGCCCCGAGTTTCATCGCCTTGACCGCGAGATCGACCGTGGCCCAGGCGGTCATGACCACGATCGGCAGGGTGTCGTCGAGGGCCTGGATGCGCGGGATGACCTCGAGCCCTTCCTGGCCCGAGGTGGTGTCGCGGGTGTAATTGAGATCCATCATGATGAGAGCGTAGGTGCGCTTCTCGAGCGAGTTCATGACCGCGCCTAACGACGTCACGACGTCCGTCTGGTAGCCTTCGCCCTTGAGCAGGATGCGCAAGGCCTCGAGCACATCGGGCTGGTCGTCGGCGATGAGGATGCGGCTCATGGCATAACGATGAACCGCATTTCCGGGGGCGCGTCAATTCCACGAGGGAAAGTTGCGGCGGCGGCGGCCTGCCTTTGGTTCGTTAGGGGAAAAGCAGGGGCCAGGCTCGTTCGTTAGGCGGGCCCGGCCTCTAGAGGGTGTTGAAATGCATCGGGACGCGGACTTTCTGCGCCACCGGCCGGCCGTCCTTCAGCGCCGGGGCCCAGCGCCATTTCGAGATCGCGACCATGGCGGCGTAGGCAAAGGCGGGATTGGTCATGCTTTCGATCGCGAAGTCCTCCGCCTTGCCGTTCACCCCGATGGTGCAGATGACGCTGACGAAGCCTTTTTCCCGCCGGTCGGCCTCCAGCGTCGGGTATTCGGGCCGCATTCCTTTCAGCACCTTGGGCGGGGTATCGAAGGTGTTCGACTTCACGTGCACGACCGAGACCATGGGCTTGAGCGGCGTGCGGGCGCGGTCCTGGTAATTTCCGCAACCGGCGAGAAGCAAAAGAACGAGCGCGGCGAGCGCCGTTAGGCTGAATCGTCGCCCGCGCGCGGCGCGGATATTTTGTTCCACCTGCAATGGTCGCTCCGGTTGCTCTTTCCAGGAAACGTTAGACCCGGAGCGCTGGCTGCGGCAATCGAAAGGAAATCGCGCGGGGGCGATTTCCCGATTGTGGTCGGGCGCGTTGTCGGCGACAAATGGCCGGCCCGAAACGGCTGCAAAAATCATGGACGTGCACTCGATTCATCTCGTCATCGTTTTTGTCCTGGTCGTGCTGGTCTTCATCGCCTTCCTCCGGGAATGGATGTCGCCCGATATGGTCGCGCTCACGGCGATGGGCGTTCTCGTGATCTCGGGCGTTCTTGGAACGGAGGATACGCTGGCGGTTTTCAGCAACAGTGCGCCGATCGTGATCGGCTGCATGTTTGTTCTGAGCGCGGCCCTGGAAAGGACCGGCGCGATCGACGCCCTGGCCCGGGTTTTTCTCCGCCTCGCGGGAGCGAGCGAATTGCGCGCTTTGGCGACCCTGGCCATTCTGACCGTGCCGCTCTCGGCCTTCATCAACAACACCCCGGTGGTGGTGGTCTTCATGCCGGTCGTCCTCGCGCTCGCGCGGAGCACGGAGTTGAAAGCCTCACGCCTGCTCATTCCGCTTTCCTTTTTTTCCATCCTCGGCGGCACCTGCACGCTCCTCGGGACCTCGACCAACCTGCTCGTCGACGGCGTGACGCGGCAGCATGGGCAGGCGCCTTTCACGATCTTCGAGATCACTCCGCTCGGCATCATCTATGCCCTCATTGGTATTACCTATCTGCTTTTGATCGGGCGCAAACTCCTCCCGCGACGCGAAACGCTGGCGGCGCTGATCGGGAGCGGAATGGCGCGGCAGTTTTTGCTTCAGGCGGTGATCAGCCGCGAATCGCCGCTCGTGGGCAAGACGCTGCCGGAGACGCCGCTGGTGCGGTTGCGCGAGGCGCGCATCATCGATGTCGTGCGCCATGGACAGCGGCTAAAGACGCCGCTCGACAAGCTGCTTTTCGAGGCGGGCGATCTGTTGCTCCTCGAGTCGCCGGTTGCGGGCGTGAAAGCGATCAAGGAAATGCCCGGGGTGGTTTTCCGTTCCGAAGCGGAGCTGGACGAAAATGCCGCGCCGCGGGAGGCGATCCTGATGGAAGGCATCATCGGGAGCCGTTCGACCTTTGTCGGCAAGACGCTGCGGGATCTGAATTTCCGCCAACGCTACGGCGTGCTCATCCTGGCGCTGCATCGGCAGGGGGAAAATTTGCGCGAAAAATTTGAGGATGTGCGGCTGGCGTTTGGCGACACGCTCCTGGTGCAGGGACCGGCGGAAGGCATTCACCGGCTCATGCAGGAACGCGATTTCCTGAACCTGACCGAGCCGAAGCAACGCGCCTTCCGCCGGCAGAAAGCGCCGCTCGCGATCGCCACCATCGGGGTCGTCATGCTCCTGGCGGCGTTTAACGTTTTCTCGATCACGGTCCTGGCGCTCGTGGGCGCGATCGTCGTTATCCTGATGAAGTGTCTCGATGTCGACGAAGCTTATGAAGCGATCGAGTGGCAACTGCTCTTTATCATTTTCGGCATGCTGGCGTTGGGGCGGGCGATGGAAACGACCGGCGCCGCCCATCTCCTCGCGACCGGCGTGACCGGAGCGTTTGGGCGCTTCGGGCCCGTGGTCACGCTTTCGGTCATGTATCTGGTCGCGAGTGTGCTGACGGAACTGATCAGCAATAACGCCGTGGCCGTTCTGCTCACGCCGATCGCCTTTGAAGTCGCGGCCGCGATGGGGGTGGATGCACGGCCCTTTACAGTGGCGGTGATGTTCGGTTGTAGTGCGAGTTTCGCCACGCCGATCGGCTATCAAACCAATACCTACGTCTTTGGTGCCGGCGGGTATCGGTTTATGGATTTCCCGCGGGTCGGCGTGCCGCTCAACCTCATCCTCTGGATTGCGGCGAGCATCCTGATCCCGATCTTTTGGCCGTTCGTGGCCCGGCCCTAACGAGTTCTTTTACTGGGAAGCGGCGAGGACCGGCTGATACCAGGTCGCGAGACTTTTGTAGGTCGCGGCGTAGAGCGGTTGGAAATTTTCCGGCCAGGCCGTGACGAGGAAGCGGATCTGGCGTTCGGCATCGAGGTTAATGAAGAGAACGCTGCGGCAAAAATGTTTGCCCGAGAGCATGTAATCGAGCCCGACCTCGTAGCTCGTCCAGCCTTGCAGGATGGTGGGATTCACCACTTCCCAGGTGACGTGCGCATCGGTTGCGCCCGCCGGGATACGTTCGGCCGCGATCTTGCGCAAGGTAAGCAGGCCCGCTTCATCGAGTGGAATCTCGGCGCTGCCGGGTGGGGAGTTTTCGATTTTGACGAAGGCATCGAGCGAATCCTTGGGCTGAAACTTGGCCCAGCTGGCATCGCTGAACCGTGCCCAGCTGGCGAGCGGGCGATAGTAGAAGCGCTGTTCGCCATCGGTGAAATACATTCGCCGCATCGGGACGCCGTCCTCGATCGAATCGGCGGTGTGCTGGGTAAAATTAATCGTTCCGCCGCGAGCGGGGAGGAGCGCGAGAAGGAGACCGGTGAAGACGAAAAAAGCTTTCATAACGAAGTGACGACGGCGCGGCTCAAAAACGCTCCCAGCGCCCGCGCGAATAAGTGATGCTCTGGAGGGTGCCGGGCGGCGGCGTGGTCAGGAACAGGTTATCGAAACTCCATTTCCGGCCCGGCGCGTTGTAAACGTTGGAGGTTTCAAAAATCCCATCGAACTGCTGGCTATTAAAAGTCTGCACCATGGAACCGATATAGGTCAGGTCCTTGCTCGACCAGGTCTCGAGGAAGCGGGGAAAGTTGTGTGGACCGCCGCTGTAAACGCCGCTGTTTTGGTAGTTCGTCGGCACGATGCCGCTGAGGATGCCGGTGTTGACGGTGGTGTGGCTCGCGACCCGGCCGGAAAGCGCGGCGGTTGAGTTGGCGTCGTTCCAGCTGTTGGAGAGGACCATGACCGCATCGGCCATGACCGCGGTCGATTTTTTGGTGTAACCAAGAGCAACCGAGCTGTCGGTGCCGGTAGGATTCCCGGCTAAATTGGAAGGCACGAGCAGGGGATCGTGGATCCCGAGGACGGTGCCGCCGGTATTGAAATCGCCCTGGATGTAGACGGCATTGTTGCTGGCCACGGTGACGTCATCGGTCAGGACGGAGCCGTTTTGCAGCCGGATCGCATTCTTACCGGTGGGGGTGACGTCCTGAAAATAAACGACGCCGTTAAAGGACGACCCCAGGGCGGCGAAGGCGGCGTCCAACTTGGCCATGTCCACGTTGGTCAGCAAAACGTTGCCCCCCTCGCGCCAGTCGTAAATAGGGCTGGAGCTGATGGCGATGGCGTTCCGAATCAAGGTGCCGTTGGCGCCGCTGATGGTGCTGTTATTTCCATTCTTGATCACAACCTGGGCGTTACCAGTTTTGGTGCGATCGAGAGTGATGCGCACGGTGGCCTGATTGTAAATACGGGTGGCTGCGATCTCCGGCGGATCCGTGTAACCGCTGACCGGCGGCTCGATCACTTCGCGCGGCCCGTCGTTGTTGGGATTGGTATCGGCGGTGTTGAAAAGCGCAGCCGGCTCGGTCCCGAAGGGTTCGAAGCGCTCGGTCTGGCTGGTTTGAGTGGCGAAGGTCGTGCTTGAGCTGGAAGGAAGGCCATCGGCCCAGAGCGGGGGGTTAGGATTAGGTGCACCGGTCGAGCCGCCGCCATAGGTGGTGAAGGGCTTGTAGTCTTCGTTGTAGCCCCCGGCGTAGGAGACATTAGTCATGAACTGCAACCGGTCCGCACTCGCCGTGGCCAGCCAGAGATCGCCGTTGCTGTGGACGAGTCCGTTTACGATCATGAGCGCGCCGGGATGCATCTCGATGTCATGTTCGAAAAAGATCGCCGCCTGGAAAAGCGGCATACCGGTGACTTGGAAAGTGCGCGCGAGATTCACCCGGAGTGTCCCGCGGCGCGAGGGCATGGTGGCGGTCACAGTGGCGCGACAAAAACTGGCGACTCCCGCCCAACCGGGGTGGCCGGCGACGGAAGCCATCGAAACCTGGACCGGGCTGGTGATGGTGTTGTTCGAGGCGTCCTTGGTTTCGCTCCATTGATTGGCGTTCACGACGCTGAAGTTGGAGAAGGCGACCCCGCTGCTTTGAAAGCCGGTGTGGAGCGTGGCGGTGGGGGCGGCGATTCCCATGGCGGCATTGGTGGGCGGGCGCAGGCCGTTGGCCCGGACGGCGACCTTCCATTGGGCGAAGGCGTATTCGAGCGCGCCGTCGCCCGCGTTGATGAGCTTGTTAAAGGATTGCTCGCGCTGGGTCTGGATTCCGTTGTGACTGGTAAAACTCACCGCCATGCCGACCAGCACCACCGTGAGCGCGATCGTCGCCAGTGCGATCAAAATAGCGTTGCCGCGCTCGTTGCGCGGGGCGATTCCAAGTTCGCAGGAGTTTCGCTTCATCGGATGACGGAAGTGCGGTAGGCCACCGTGGTCTTGAGATTCTGGTAGGCGTAGAAGTCGCCGACTTTCCCTCCAAATGCCGGGGAGCGCAGACGCAGGTTGACGTCGATCGAGCGCCGGCTGGTGCCGAGATATTGGAAGGGAAAGGCATTCGTCTGGCTGGCGAGCGGGAGCAGAGACGAGATCGCGACAAAGTTTGCCGGGTTGTTAAAGGCCGAGGATCCATGCTCGACCACACTCATGGCGCGCGGATAATGCCGGAGAACGCTGCCGACCGAGATAAAGGCCGTGGGCTGGAGGAGGAAACATTTCGCCCCGCTCGGGATGACGGTGCCGACGAACTTACTCGGCACAAAACCGTCGCCGATGGGGGTGGCAAACCACAAAGTGTGCGTCCCGCCGACGTTGGTGATCGATGTGATGACGCCTTGGAATCCAAGATCGGCCATGGTGATCTTGTCGCCCGGCAGGGGCTGCGGCTGGGTCCCGGTCTTGGTGATGGTGATGGAATACGCCGCCGCGCTGACCGGGAGAATGACCTGATAGGTGAGTGGGCTCCCGAGATTATAGAAACGCACCCCGGCGCTGGGACCGTTGCCGGCCAGGCTCGCGCCCGTGTCGTCGGTCAACTCGGGTGTTTCCTCAGCCGCGGCTATTTCCAGGTAAAGTTTTTCGGTCGCCTCGAGCCCGTTGCTGTGCGTCTGGCCGAGGGAAACGTTCTGGGCGTAGAGCGTCATCCCGAGGTTGAGCAGGGTGTAAACGATGCCGCCGAGCAGAGCGAAAATGACCGTGCCGATCATTGTCTCCACTAGTGTAAATGCGTGCTTCGAGTGCGGGACGGCGCGCATTTTTAATCGGGAGCCCGGAGAGTGTAGGTCTCGGAGAGGTAGCTGCGACCGCGATAGGTGTAGGCCACTCGCGCGGTCACGCGGACGAGGTTTGTCGTGGCGCTATAGAGCGAGACCAGGGTCGTGCGCGTCGCCGGAATGCGGTCTTTGCCGCCAGTGTCGGTGTAGAGTTGGACGGTCTCGGTGGAGGTCACGGTGTAGGCGGCCGACGGCGGCCAGGAGCCGAAATAGGAAGGAATCGTGGCCGGCGGAGTGAATGGCGCCGCCACCACCTGGGCGACGCGCTCCTGGCAGAGAACGGCGGCGCCGTTCAGGTTCCGGTTCACTTCCGCCAGTTTGTTGGTCGTCGCCATGAAGGCCAGGGCGGCCCCCAGCGCGGCCCCGAGAATCAGGACCGAGACGAGAATCTCGATCAAAATTGTCCCCGCCGTCGCAGGTCGCAGGCGCAGACCTTCGCTGGGCCCGGAGAAAATGTGTGAATTAGGAGAAACCATGACTCATCGGTAGATAAAGCACCTGTCATGCCGTTTCGGACTCCACTCTTTTCCAAGCCTCTGGAAGTGAAGAACTTGATAGTTTCGAGTTAACCAAACAAAACGCCCGGCCGGGAAATCCCGACCGGGCGTGACGTTGTTTGAACTTTGACTAGCGTCCTACGGGGCAGGCGTCGCGTCGTCGATGTTATAGGCCTCAACCAAGCCAATGCCGCTGGTGTCGCCCACTCCGCTCAGGATCACGGTATAGGCGCCAATCGGCAGAACCTGGTAGAGAGCCGACTCGTTCGGATCGGCCGGCGCGAGTCCCTGGGTCAGGACAACGTCGGAATTGGTGTCGTCCATCCAGTTGTCGTTGGTTCCGGTGACGTTGCCATTTTCGTCCGCCACCGAGAGGGTGGGATCCGCCAGAACGTCAACAACGCCCGACGTAGCCAGCGAAGGCCCGATACCGCGCACGATGACCTGGGCTAAACCGCCGCCACCGCCGCCGAGAATGAAGCCGCCGATCATGACGTCATCTCCCGTCTGGACAAAGCCACGAGTACTGATGTTCCCGAACTTGGAATCGGTCGTGCCGTTGTCGAGATCGTAGGCTTCGACGAGGCCGACGCCGGTCGTATCGCCGACGCCCCGCACGATTGCGGTGTAGGCACCGGGATCGAGATTTGCAACCAGGGCGGACTCCGCGTCTTCCGCCGGGTCCAGGTCGTGGTCGGTCAGGATCATCTGATTTTCCGCGCTGTTATCCATCCAGTCATCGTTGGTCGCGACCAACGCTCCGGTCGAATCGAAAAGATCGAGCGTGGGATCTTCCAGGACGCCGCTCACATTAGAGACGGAGAGCGACGGTCCAATGGCGCGCAGAACAACCTGTTTGGTGTCGTTTCCGGTGATGATGATACCCCCGATGAGCACGTTATCGCCGGTGCCAACGTTGGCGCGGGTCGAGATGTTCTGCGGTTGCGACGGCGGCAGCACGTTGGCCGGGAGGACGTCGAGTTTGAAATCGATTTGCTGCACCACCAGATCGAGCGTCCCGGGAGCGGCCGCCGAAGGAGCGTTCCCCGGCGTCGGTGAGGGCGTGCTGAAGGTCAGCGTCAGGTCACCCGTGAAATCACCCGCGACCGGGAAAGGAAACGGCGACGGTTGTTCCGCTGTCCCCTCGTAGACATTGAGCCCGGTCTCGATCGTGCCAGCTGACGGCGGGATCGGCACTCCGGAAACGCTTCCGTTGAGCGTGTAGGTAATGGGGCCGCCCGTGTTGTTATCAGCGGCAAACTTATAGGCGATGGAAAACTTATCCCCCGCCTCGGCCGAATAAGTGCCAGCGACCGCGATCGTAGCGGTATTGCCTTCCGTCGGGACGACAGTGGTCGTGCCGGTGATGTTGATCAGTCCGCCCACCACGATGGTGTTCGTTTCCAGCATGTTCTCGATAAAATTTTCCGGCGGCGTATAGGTCGGGCTGCCGTCCTCGAGATTAAGAACTCCAGCCCTTGCCGGGCTGGCCAGTGTGAGAAGCGCCGCGCTGACGGCGAGAAGTGAACAGGCGATTTTTTTCATAAGTTTGTTTGATAGTTTTTCCGTACGGTTGCCCCCATTCTTCGGGGAATGCGTTAAAAACTAAATCGATCCTCGACCGGTCGATGGACGCCCGCGACCGCCGGGCCCCTGCTTTTTGGTGGCGTGAACAGTGCTCTCTTCATGGTCCATGAAAACGTTTCTTGTCCTGGTCTTGAGCGTCGTCGCCCTCTTCCTTTGGCAGCGGCAGGGCAAGGAAAGCGCCCAGCCGCCTCCGCCAGCAACCGAAGCGCAACCGGCGGCGGCTCCTTCGTCGCGGGCGGTGTCGGAGCACAACTGGGCGAAGCACTCGCTCGACCGCGCGCAGGCCGTGGCCGATCAAGTGCGGGAATCGCGCCAGCCCGGCGAATAGCCGGGAGTTGAACTGGAACGTCAGTCGGTGTTGTAGGCCTCGACCAGGCCGTTGCCGGTCGTGCCACCGACCCCGCTCAAGATCGCGGTGTAGGCGCCTTGCGGCAGGATCTCGAAGAGCGCGGACTCATTCGGATCGTTAGGGGCGAGACCGGCGTCGCTCACTTGCTGCATGTTGGGGTCGTCCATCCAGTTGTCATTGGAATCGATCAGGTCGCCGTCGCCGTTGTGCAGCGCGAGGAAGGGGTCGGCCAGCACATCCGGCACGCCGGCATCCGCCAGGGAAGGTCCAATCCCGCGCACGATGACGGTGGAGAAGGCGCCGCCCCCGGCGCCCAGGATAAGTCCGCCGATCATGACGTTGTCGCTGGTCTCAACGAAACCGCGAGTGCTAATGTTCGCGACCTTGGAATCGGTCGCGACGGCGCCAATGTCGTAGGCCTCGACCAGGGCGACGCCGGTGGTGGCGCCGGCTCCGCGCACGATGGCGGTATATCCGCCCGGATCGAGGGTTTGGACCAGGGCCGACTCGGCCGCATCGGCCGGCGCGAGATTATTGTCCGTGAGCGTGGTCTGATCCTCCTGACTCAGATCCATCCAGTTATCATTCATGGCGATGCTTGCGCCGGTGGAGTCACGCAATTCGAGCATTGGATCGGCCAGGGGGTCGGGGACGTTGGCGCCGGCGAGCGATGGCCCGATGGCACGCAGGGCGATTTGTTTTGGATTGATCCCCGTGATGATAAAGCCGCCGATGAGAACGTTGTCGCCGGTGCCGACGTTCAGCCGAGTCGAGATGTTCAAGAGCTGCGACGGCGCCTGCAAGGTGGCCGGGGTCGGGTCGAGCTTCACATCGATCTGCTGGATCGTGACATCGAGCGTGCCGGGCGCAGCCGCCAGCGTCCCGCCGCTGGATCCGAAATCCAGCACCAGGGAGGCGGAGAAATCGCCGGAATCAGGGAAGAAAAAGGCGAACGGCGCCAGCTCCACGCCGGAGTAATTGTTGAGACCTGGCATGATCGTGCCCATGCCATGAAACGGGACGGTGATACCCGAAATCGTGGCCGAACCGTTGGCCGTGTAGGCGACCGGAGCAGCGGTATTCAGATCAGCGACAAAATTGTAAGCGAGCGAAAAAAGATCGCCTGCATTGGCGGAATAGGTGCCACTGATTGCGATCGTGACCTGGTTGGTTGCATCCGGAGTAACGGTCGTGCTCCCCGAGACGTGGGCTACCGACCCCTGGCTCGTGTCGACCACGATCGTGTTGTTGGTGAACGCGCTCTCGGGCGTGAAGGTCGGTCCCGAGGTGATGGCCAGAGTCCCAGCCGGGGCCAAGCCCGATTGCGAATCCGCCGCCAGCTGCCAGGTCCGACTTGCCTCCGGCTCCCCGCCGCAGCCCGAATAGAGCAACGCCGCGGCGGCTGCAACGACTAATAGGGTGGTGATGTTTTTCATTGTTCTGTCTTCTTTCTTTTTTCTTTTCCTTTCTCGGAACTCTTTGAATTGTTGGAATGGCTGATCGGTGACTACCGGAGATTCGTTAGGCCGAGCGGGAGGGCGGCGGGAGCGGCGCCCGCTTCGAGGTTATAGGCCTCGACCAGAGCGACCCCGCTGGTCTCGCCCGCCCCGCGCACGATGGCGGTGTAGGCGCCGGGACCAAGGGCGATCAGGATCGCCGCTTCGCGGTCGTCGCTCGGGCCGAGACCGGCAGCTTCCAGTTCTTCCTCCTGCGTCTCCTTCCAGTTGTCGTTCGAGGCGATGAGGGCGCCGGAGCCGTCGTGCAATTCCAGGGTCGGATCCTGCAGGGCATCGGCCACGCCGAAGGCTTCGAGCGATGGACCGATCGCGCGCACAACCATGGTCGAAGCGGTATTCTCCGCCCCGCTCACAATGAAGCCGCCGATCATGACGCCGTCGCCCGTCTCGACCGAGCCACGGGTACTGATGTTGCCCAGTTCGGAGATGGCGGCCCCATCCAGGTCGTAAATTTCAACCAGGCCGACGCCGGTTCCGCCGTTGCTCCCGCGCACAATCGCGGTGTAAGCGCCCGGCTCGAGAATGGTCAGGATCGCGGACTCGAGGTCGTCGCTCGGGGCCAGGCCCGCGGCCATGATCTCCGCTTCCTGGGTTTCGCGCCAGTTGTCGTTCGTCACGACCGAGCCATCCGGCAGGTGCAGTTCCAGCACCGGATCGGCCAGGGGCCCGTCGACCCCAAACGCGCCTAACGAGGGCCCGATGGCGCGGATGACGACCTGCTTGGCGCCGACGTTGAGGGGCGCGGTCGCGTTGGCCGCCATGGTCGGGTTGAGCGTGTTAATGAAACCGCCGATGCCGGCGCGATCCCCGGTCCCGACAGCGAGGCGAGTGGAAAGGTTACCAAACGGGACCATGAAATCGGCGAAATCCATCGTCGCGAGATAAGCGCCGCTCGAGTCGTCGGTGTAGTAGGCGACGAAACCGACGATGTTCCCGTCGAGGGCGCCGGGATAAAAGCTGACCGTGCGCACTTCGCGGCCGTCGAAAATGTCACCGACCCGCAGAATTGGGTCCAGCTCCCAGGTATCGAGGCGGCGGGAAAAAATCCCGGCGAATTGAAAGCCGTCGTCGAAGCCCTCGAAGACGACCTGGGTTTCCGAGACCGCCGGCCTTTGCACGAACCCGAAGGTCCCGCCGCCCGGCATCGCCTCGCCCTGCTGCGCGATTTGAGTGACCGAGAGATCGACCAGGTTCAAGAGGAAGATGGTGCTGATAAAGTTATCGCCGCTCCCGGCGATCGCCGCCCAATCGCCCGAGGCGTGATGGAGCAGGCCGCTGCGGTAGAATTTCCCCGGCTCATATTCGGTGCCGTTCTCGAGGATGATTTCCGGCGGCGTCGCGCCCTCCGCGTCGCCGCGGTAGATCCCGTCGTCGGTCCCGAAGATCACCTCCCTGTCGCCGCGAAAGAAGCAACCGAACATTTCGCCGAAGTTCGCCGGATCGAGGGCAAAACTCTCTCCGACAGTGAAGCGGGCGCCCGGCGTCCCGTCGAAGGACTGCGTGTAAATGCCATTAAAGAATTCTCCCCGGCCTTTGTAGGCGACATAGCGGGCGCTGAGTGAGACGGAAAACGAATCGAACTCCGTGAAGGTCGAGCCGGTGCCGTTCGGCGCTGGATTCTGCCGGGTCGGAACCTCGTCGCCGATTTCGGCGATGCGAAAGGCCGAATCTTCCGTCACCACGCCGACCGCCTCGGCGGTGAAACTGGTCCCGTAAGCCCAGACCGCACGGGCCGGGACGGTGTTCCTCGAATAAACGGGCGGGATATCCTTATAAACACCCGCCGGCCGCAGCTCCGCCGCGGAAAGATGAGAGCCGATCGGCACCCGCTTGGTGCTCAGGTTGATCGCGCCGTCCGTGCCGTTCCCATAACGCGCGAGCGGGCCGGCCGACGAGTCGGAAAAGACTTCCAGCTCGCCAAAGCTGCCGAGTTCATAGCCGATCCCGACATTGGCGGAGATCTCCTTTCTGGCGTTGACGCCGTTGATCAAAATCGAATCGGAAACCTCGAAGACGCCGCGAATTCCGCGGATCGGGATCGCCGCCTGCCCGGCGAGATCGAACGCTCTGAAGTCGCCTTTGGTCGCCAGCTGGTCGGGCAACTGGAAGTGGCTGGTAGAAAAGTCCCCGATGAGATAAGCCGACCGGCCGTTGCCATAAGCCGACAACGGGACGCCGTCGGTGGCGGCCGAGGTCTGCGCCAGGGCAATGACGAAGAGGCTGAGAACTGGGAGAAGTCTGCGGGCGGGACGAGGAAAACTCGTGCCTGTGTTCATGACTGCACCTTTCTCTTTTGCGGACGAATCCTCGCCCGCGGTTCCGATTTCGGTTGAGAAAAGCTTTCGGGGGTTACCGCGCCGTTTGCTTTCCGGCGCGAGCCGATCCTTTCGATTTAAACCCCGGCGGTCAAGCCTTTTCCGTCGTGGCTAATCGAGATGGTAAGCCTCGACCAAACCGATGCCGGTGGTGCCGCCGACACCCGACATGATGGCGGTGTAATTGCCCGCGGTGAGAGTAGCGAGGATGGCCGATTCGAGATCTCGGGTGGGCGCGAGACCGGTCGCTTCGATCGCGACTTGTTGGGTGTCCTTTCCAGTCGTCGTTGGCGCGGACGAGGAGCGCCGTTGCCGTCGCGCAATTCCAGGGTCGGATCGGCCAGCGGGTTGGTGATGCCAAAATCGCCTAACGACGGTCCGATTGCGCGGAGCAGAATCGAGCCGCTCGGGCGCGGTCTCGGGCCCGACGATGATGCCGCCGATCATGACGTTGTCGCCCGTCTCGACCAGACCGCGGGTGCTGATGTTGGCGAGGGCGGAATCGAGGGCCGAGCTGAGGTCGTAGGTCTCGACCAGGGCGACGCCAGTGCCGCCACTGAACCCGCGCACGATCGCGGTGTAGGCGCCGGGATCGAGGGTGGCGAGGATGGCCGATTCGAGGTCGTCGTTAGGCGCGAGACCGCTCGCGATGATTTCCGCTTCCTGGGTGTCGCGCCAGTTGTTGTTCGTCACCACCGTAGTGCCGTCGGGGTAGTTCAACTCGAGCGAGGGATTGGCCAGCGGGTTGGCCACGCCAAAATCGCCTAACGACGGCCCGATCGCGCGCACGATCACTTCTTTCGGGTCGTTCCCGGTGATGATGAAGCCGCCGATGAGGACGTTGTCGCCGGTCTGGACCCGGAGCCGGGTGGAGATGTTGAGGAAGCGGCTGAGCGGCGGGACCACCGCGCTGGCGAGCGAGAATTCGGAAGTGTTGCCGGCCGGGTCGGTCGCGGTCGCGGTGATGAAGCGGCCAAGGCTGTCGGCTTTCGAGCGGGAAACTGAAGTCGACCGAACTTTGCGCGTTGGTTTGCACATCGAGCGAGCCGAGCCAGGTCTCCCCTTCGCCGTAGCCCGACGCATCGACCTCGGCGTTGCTGTAAAAATTGAGCACGTAGGCGGTGTTGGGATTGCTCGTTAGGCTGCCTTCGACCGTGCGGTCCGACCCCGAGGTCGCGATCTCGCTGATGACCGGATAATTTTGCAGGTTGTTCGCGCCGGCATCGGCGTCGGGGAAATCATTCGCGGTCACGCCGGTGGCCGGGTCTTCCACGCCGCCGAGGAGGTTGATCCCAATCCCGTCGTTCGCGAAAATCGAATTGCCGAAAATATTGTTCCCGGTGCTCGCGCTCACGACCGCGATGCCGCCGCCGTCGCCGTTAAACGCGATCACATTCCCCGAGCCGGCCGGCCCTCCAATGATGGTGCCCGAGCCGCTCACGAGCACGATGCCCGCTCCGAAAAAATCGATCCCGGCGCGACCGGTGACGTCGGTGCCGATCAGGTTGCCCTGGATCAGATTGCCGGTCGAAGCCACCCCTTCGATTCGGATGTTGTTGAAGTTGCCGGAAATCAAATTGCCCGCGCCCGGGACCGAGCCGCCGATGAGATTGCCGGGTGAATCCGCGATGTTCACCCCATAAAGATCGTCGCTCCCCAGGTCGATCAGGCCGGTCACGTCGGTGCCGATGTAGTTGCCCTGGATGGTATTGCCCGTCGCGCCCATGGAGAGAAGCACGCCGATGGCGTTGGCGGTGATGACATTCCTCGCTCCGGCGGTGGTGCCGCCGACGAGATTGTCGTCCGGATCTTCGATTACGACGCCGTTGTCGCCGTTAGGCAGGGCGCTCGTGCCGGTGGCGTCGGTGCCGATCAAGTTGCCCTGCACGGTGTTCAATTGCGCGACCATATAGATCCCGTGCCGGCCATTCCCGGAAATCACGTTGCCTGCGCCCGGCTCGGTGCCACCGATCTCATTTGACGATCGCGCCAACGCTGATCCCATCCAGGGTATTGCCCAGGGCCGCAGTGCCGGTGTGGTCCGTGCCGATGTAATTTCCGACGACCACTTGCAGGATGCCAAAGAGCTCGATCGCGATCCCGTTCTCATCGTTGCCGGAAATAATGTTTCGCGCGGCCGGGGTGAGGCCGCCGATGACATTGCCCTCCACGAGGGCCGTGATGCCACTTCCGCCGTTGCCGAGATCGAGGCTCCCGGTCGGATCGGTACCGATGAAATTCCCCTCGATGATGTTGGTAGCGGAAGCGAGCAGGATACCGTCCCCGCCAAAACGATTGATGACCAGGCCCCGGACGCCGCAGCCGTTGACATTGAGGGCCAACCCGTTGCTGAGGGCGCCCGCGTTTGTGCCGTTCAATTCGATGAGCAGGACCGCGTCGTTCCCGAGCGCGAGGGTATTTTCCGAGGCGCCGGGCTGGGAGTAACCGTCGATCGTCAACGCCTCGCCGATGAGCGGGAAAAGCGCTCGTGGGCGAGATCGTCCTTACACCCGTCCCCGGGATGTTGAAGACGATCGTGTCGGCGCCGGGGTTGGCGTTGGCGGCGGTGATGGCTTCGCGCAGGGTGCAGCCGAAGGCATCGCAGGTGCCGTTGCCGGGATCGGCGGTGTTGTTGACGGTGAAGGTGTCAGCCGCGGTGCGCGCGGCCAGACCGAGCACGAGGAGGAGAGTAACGAGGGTCGTCTTCATAGGCGTATTTCCTTTGTCTCGGCGCCCTGTCCGCTGATCAGATTTTCGTTAGGCGAGTCCACGCCCCACGTCCCCGGCGCAAGCGCGATTTTGGAACCGGAGCAAGGCCGGTCAAGCTTATTCCCCGGCGTTGCTTCCAGCCGCGGGCTGGCGCAGGCTGCGCGGATGAATCTCCCGCTCTTTCGCCTCGCGGCGGCGCTTTGTTTTCTGGCGGTGGCGCTGGGGGCCTTCGGCGCGCATGCGCTCAAGGGAACCCTGGAGGCAAACCAGACCACGGAAGTGTGGAAGACGGCGGTGCTTTACCATTTCATTCACGCCCTCGCGCTCCTGGTGCTGGCCGCGCTTCCGGCCGTGCATCGCGCCGCGGCCGGGCTCTTCGTCGCCGGGATTTTGATTTTCAGCGGCAGCCTCTACCTCCTTGCCCTAACGAATGTAAAATGGCTCGGCGCGATTACCCCGCTGGGCGGGCTCTGCCTGCTCGCGGGCTGGGCCTGGCTCGTGATCTCACCGCCGCGTTGACCGATTTCATGGTTCCTGCTCCGGCCGCAGGGACCGGGCGGTGGGGAGATGGCTTGTCGGGCCGCGCTTCTCTCTGCTATTCTCTCACCTAACGAATGCTGGCCCTGGTTGATGCGCAACGATCGGTCGCGACGATCGCGGTCTTTATCGCGACTTTTCTCGTCACGCTCGCCCTCGGGCGGCTCCTGAAACGCCGCGCCGGCGTCCCCTTCGGCATCTTCTTCCAGCTCTTCGCTCTCACCCTCGGATTTTATCTCGCGGCCTGGGTTTACGGGCTCGATCTGCGCTGGCGCAACCATGTCGGCGCCGCCGTCGCGCTCCTCAGTACCGCGGTCGTGATCGCCCTCGTCGATCGTTATCTCTGGGATCTTTATTTCGAGCAAAAACGCCAGACCGTGATCCCGAAATTCCTCCGCGAGCTCGTGGCGCTCGTCATTTTCCTGATCGCACTCCTTCTCGTCCTGAGTTTTGGCTACAACGCGGAGCGCGAATTGCGCGGCCTCCTCGCCACCTCCGGCGCCGCTGCCATCATCCTAGCTTTCGCGACCCAAAATCTGCTCGGCGGCGTCATTGCCGGGATGTCGCTCCAGATCAGCAAACCCTACAAGGTCGGGGACTGGCTCCGGGTCGATCAGGATTATGCCGAGGTGATGGAGATCAACTGGCGCTCCACCCGCCTGCGCACGAACGACGCCATCTATCTCGACATCCCAAACAACGAGATCGTTAGGCAAAAAATCGTCAACCTCCACTACCCGCAGCAGCTCCATGCCATGCGGATCGTGGTCGGGGTCGATTACAACACTCCGCCGAACAAGGTAAAAGACGCTCTCATGCAGGCGACGCTCCAGGCCGAGGGCGTGCAGAAAGATCCGGAGCCGAAAGTTTATCTGAGGGATTTCGGCGATTTCGCGATCAGCTACGAGATCAAATTCTGGATGCTGAGTCACAGCGAATACAACAACATCTGCGACGCGATCCGGACCAATATCTGGTACAAGTTCAAGCGCCAGAAAATCACCATCCCGTTCCCGATCCGGACCCTGGAGGTGAGCCGCAAACGCGCGAGCAAGCCGCAGGAGGAGCACAACCAAACCAAGGCGATCCTGGAGAACGAACCGCTCTTCAGCTGCCTCACCGGCGAGCAGATCGATCAAGTGATCGAAGGCTCGCGCACGGTCCGTTTCGGGCGAGGCGAAAAGATCATCGAGCAGGGCGCGGAGGGCGCCTCCATGTTCGTCCTCCTCCACGGCGCCGCGGCCGTTTCCGTTTCCCAGAATGGCAACATGATCCGGGTCGGCTCGCTCCGGATGGGCGATTGTTTTGGCGAAATGTCGCTCCTGACCGGCGAACAGCGCACCGCGACGGTGCGGGCGGAGGACGATTGCGAAGTGATCGAGATCGCGAAGCCGGCGATGGCGGCCGTCCTGCGCGAAGCGCCGGATTGCGTCACGCAACTGAGCGAACTGCTCGCCACCCGCAAGATGGAAACCGAAGGTCTGCTCAAGGAACTCGGGCAGAGTGTGGAGCAGACGCGCGCGCGGGAATATCGGGCCACTTTCCTGCGGCGCCTGCGGTCGGTCTTTGAGTTGTAGACGCTTCCCTCTGGGAAGCGCGGGAGTCAGCTCCGCCGCCCGGATGTGCCCCGCGCTTCCCAGAGGGAAGCGTCTACAACGCGCGCTCGCTTTCCGTTAGGTCCTCTGAATAAGCACGCGAGAGCGAGCGACATTGCGGTTGCCACCCGGGCAAATCCCTCTAATGTCCTGCCTTCCTCCTCCGGGACCCACTTATGACTCTATTCGCCTTATCGTTTCTTTCCTCGGGCATCACGATTTCGATGCTCTGCGCTGTCGCGGGCCTGGTCTTCGCGTTCTTCCTCATTCTCGCCGTCAGCAAAGCCTCGCCCGGCAACGCTCGCATGCAGGAAATCGCCGCGGCCATCCAGGAAGGCGCCAAGGCTTATCTTAATCGCCAGGTCATCACCATCAGCGCGATCGCGGCCGTGATTTTTGTTCTCCTCTTTCTCTTTATGAAAGACGGAGCGGGCGCCACCGCGGTTGGCTTTTTGATTGGGGCGTTTTGTTCCCTCATCGCCGGCTACATCGGCATGCGCATCGCCGTCCTGGCGAATGTGCGCACCACCCAGGCGGCCAGCACTTCGCGGACGAAGGCGCTGCGCACGGCTTTCAACGGCGGTGCCGTCACCGGTCTCCTCGTCGTCGGTCTCGCGCTCCTCTCCGTCGGAATTTTCTACACCATCGCGGGCAAGATGATCGGGCATGAGCTGGCCATTCGCAGCCTCATCGGCCTCGCGCTTGGCGCCAGTCTCATCAGCGTTTTCGCCCGACTGGGCGGCGGCATTTATACCAAGGCGGCCGACGTCGGCGCGGACCTCGTCGGCAAAATCGAAAACACCCTCGAGGAAGACGATCCCCGAAACCCGGCGACCATCGCCGACAACGTGGGCGACAACGTCGGCGATTGCGCCGGCATGGCGGCGGACGTTTTCGAGACCTACGCGGTCAGTCTGATCGGCGCCATTCTTATCGGCTCCCTCACGATCGCGAACGAGCCCGCGGCCGTCATTTATCCCTTCGTTCTCGGCGGCATTTCCGTCCTCGGCGCGATCCTCGGGATTCTTTTCGTCAACCTCACCAGCCTGAAACCCGGCTCGGCGCTGATGGGCGCGGTCGGCGCCAGCGCACTGGTCTCGGCCATTCTCTTCTGGCCCGCCACCCAGATGATGTTTCCGCACGGCCTCACCGTTTCCGGCGTCGAGCGTTCTGCGACTTCGCTCTACTTCGCCGCGCTCGTCGGCCTCGCGCTCACCGGCATCGTGGTCTTGATCACGAACTACTACACTTCCACCGCCTATCGGCCGGTGCGGAAGATTGCCAAGGCCTCCGAGACCGGGCACGCCACCAACATCATCGCCGGTCTCGCCATCGGGCAGCACGCCACCGCGCTCCCGGTCGCGTTCATTGGTCTTTCCATTCTCTTCAGCTTCCACTTTGCCGGTCTTTACGGCATCGCCATCGCCGTCATGAGCATGCTCTCGATGGCCGGCATCATCATCTCGCTCGACGCCTTCGGCCCGATCACGGATAACGCCGGCGGCATCGCGGTCATGAGCGAATTGCCGAAGGAAGTGCGCGACACCACGGACGAACTCGACGCCGTCGGCAACACCATGAAGGCTGTGACCAAAGGCTACGCCATCGCTTCCGCCGGCCTCGCCGCGCTCGTCCTCTTCGGCTCGTACGTGGAGGAATTGCGCGCGCATTACCTCGCCTCCGGCCTCGCTTACAACTTCGATTTCTCGCTCAACGATCCCAAAGTGATCATCGGCCTCTTCATTGGCGGCCTGCTTCCGTTCGTCTTCACCGCGTTCAGCATGGACGCAGTGGGCAAGGCGGCGGGAGCCGTCGTGCGCGAAGTGCGCCGGCAGTTGACCGCGAAGCCCGGCATCCTCCGCGGCGAAGACAAACCCGACTACGGCGTTTGCGTCGACATCGTGACCAAAGCCGCGCTGCGCGAAATGATCATTCCCGCGCTCCTGCCCGTTGCCTTCGTCCTCGCGGTCGCGGCGATCAAGCCGCTCGGCCCGGTCGTTCTCGGCGGCATGCTGGTCGGGACGATCGTGACTGGTTTGTTCGTCGCCATCGCCATGACCTCGAGCGGCGGCGCCTGGGATAACGCGAAGAAGTACATCGAAGAAGGAAATCTCGGCGGCAAAGGCTCCTTCGCCCACGCCGCTTCCGTCACGGGCGACACCGTCGGCGATCCCTACAAGGACACCGCCGGGCCCGCGATCAATCCCATGATCAAGGTGGTCAACATCGTCGCCATTCTCATCATTCCGATTTTCTTCTAGGCGCCGTCTCGTAAATCCTAAACCGACCTGTCATCCTGAGTGAAACGAAGGATCTCTGACTATTTCTTTCCCTCGCGCGTCGTCGTCACAGAAGAGAGTTAGAGATTCTTCACTCCGTTCAGAATGACAGGTGTTTTGAGGTCGGTATCTTTAGCCTGAGAAAAAATTATGGACACCGTCGACTTTCAGCTTGTGCCCGCACCCCAGCGGGAGACGCCGGCGGTGGCCGACCCGGGCGCGAGCCCGTTCAAGATCGTGGTCGACCCGCAGATGCGCCAGCAATTGCGGCGGGCGTTGATCGAGTTGATCGATAACCACGACGAATCGCTCGCGGCGCATTATGCCGACGGCCGGCTTGCGCTCGAATCCTACAAGGAATACATCGAGGTTTTTGCCCGCAGTTTGAAAGAGACGATGGAGAGCCGGGAAGGGGTTTCGTATTTGCTCCGCGCGGTCGGCTTCGACGTGCCGCCGGAGGAGGTCAATCTCCGCCCGGATTTGCGCTGGAAATCCGCCCCGCGCCCCTAACGACGGGACCGAGCCGGCTGATCGGCTGCTGGGCGTCGCAATTCCCGCTTGTTTCCCGCCGCGGTCTGTGAACAATCGCCCTCGCTAACCAATGGCTACCGTCCTGCTGATTGAAGATGATGCCGAAAGCCGCCGGACCACGGCGGAGCTTTTTGCCCGGGATGACTGGCACATCCTCGAAGCCGGTGACGGCGAAGTGGGAATCAGCCTCGCCCTGGAAAAACGCCCGGAGCTGATCCTGTGCGATCTGCTCATGCCGAAAGTGAATGGCTTTCAGGTCTGCCGGGCCATTCGCCAGCATCTGCAGCGCAGCAAAATCATCATCGTCTCGGGCCGCGATTACGGGGTCGATCGCAAGAGCGCGCTCGAATCCGGGGCCGACGAATACCTGGTCAAGCCGATCTCCTGGGAGAAGCTGCGCGAAGTCATCGATCGGGTCATGCCCGAAGCCGACCGTCCGTCGACCGGCCCGTTGCCGGAATTCACCCCGCCTTCCACCCGGCTGCGTTTCTGGGGCGTGCGCGGTTCCATTCCCGTCCCGGGGTCATCGACCGTCGGCTACGGCGGGAACACCAGTTGCATCGAAGTGCGGGCGGATGGCGAGATCATCATTCTCGACGCCGGCTCCGGCATGCGCGAGTTGGGGATCGCGCTCGAGCAGGAATTTGGCAGCCGGCCGATCAAGCTGACGCTTTTGATTTCCCACACCCACTGGGACCACATCCAGGGCCTGCCTTTCTTTCTCCCCGCCTACAACGAGAAAAATTCCCTCCGTCTGCTGGGTTACGAAGGGGCGCGCGCCGGTCTCGCCACCATCCTCGCCAGCCAGATGGAGACCTCGGTTTTTCCCGTCAGCCTGCGCGACATGCCGAGCGCGATTGAGATCGAGGAACTGCGCGACATGGAGTTCAGGATCGGCAAGGTGCGGGTGGAAGCGCGTTTTGTGAATCATCCCGGGATTTGTGTTGGCTACCGGCTCTTCACCAGGAACGGCTCGATCGCCTACCTCCCCGATAACGAACCTTACGACGTCCTCAAAAGCAGCCTGGCTGGGAAGGAAAAAGCCGAGCGCGAAAAAGCGCAGGCTTACGCTGCGGCGGCCCGGGCCAAGCTGGTCGAGTTCCTCCGTGGCGTCGATGTCCTGATCATCGATTCGCAATACACCGACGAGGAATACGAGAAGAAAGCCGGCTGGGGCCACGGCTCGCTCAGCAGCGTGGTCTCGCTCGCGCTCGACGCCGATGTGCACAAGCTCTTCCTCTTTCACCATGACCCGAGACGCGACGATAAAGCCGTCGACGCCATGGTCGAGGCAGCCCGCACGCTCGTCCTGGAAAGCGGCAAGCCGATGGAAGTGGACGCCGCCCGCGAAGGCGCCGAGGTCTGGCTCGGCGCGCGGAGTTAGCCGCGCAGGGCCGAAGTAAACCGGACTAACTCTGCCGCGACCTGCTCGATGCGTGTCGCGATCTTCGGGTCGGTCACCGTCTCGTCATCGAACGCCTCGGCCGTGGCAAAGACAAAGCGGGGAATGACCACGCAGCGAAAATCCAGCATCAGGCTATTGGCATAAGCCATGACTGACATGTAGCTGCTCATCCCGCCGGCGGCGCAGAGAAAGCCGACAATCTTATCCTCCCACGCGCCCCCCGTGAGTTCGATCATGTTCTTGGCCGAGGCGCTGACGTCGTAATTGTAAACCGGCGCTGCCACGATGATGCCGTCGGCCGCCGCGATCGCCGTGCGGTCAGGTTCTTCGCCGCCGGATTTGCGTAGCAGGCATCCGCATCGCAGAGCGGCAGAGCCATCTCGGCGAGGTCGAGCCAACTGCACTCCACCTTCATTTCCTGGAGGTGCCGAAACGCGATTCGCCCCATCTTGCGGCTCCGGCTGGCGGGATTTCCGCTCGAGCTGACGACGAGATACTTCGGCATGGCAGGGAATAAGGTCGCTCCGCGGCCCGGTCAAGATTCGGTCCCGGCGCTAGAGCCAGCGCCGCTTCTTGAAATAGATCAGCTGTCCGATCGCGATCAGGATCATCGCCCCGACGCAAATGAAGTAGCCATAAGGTTCCTTTAACTCGGGGATGTGCTCGAAGTTCATCCCGTAAACCCCGGCGATGAAGGTAAGCGGAATGAAGATGGCCGAGATCACGGTCAAAGTGCGCATGATCTCGTTCGTGCGCATGCCGATGCTCGAGATATGTATCTCAGTCAGGCCGGAAAGAACGTCGCGATAAGTCTCGACCACATCCATTAACTGCACGCTATGGTCGTAACAGTCGCGCAGATAGACCTTCGTTTCCGGGCGAATCAGACCCGGGTCTTCGTGCAGGAGCAGGTTGGTCACGTCGCGCAAAGGCCAGACCATTCTCCGGATCTGGGTCAGGGTGCGCTTATGTTCATGCAGGCTGCCGACCGGACGCACCATTGGGTTATCGACTAACTCATCTTCGATGACGTCGATCTCGTTTCCGATCGATTCCAGGACTGGAAAATAGTGATCGATGATCGAGTCGAGCAAGGCATAGGCGAGGTAATCCGGCCCGGCTTTGCGAATCCGTCCTTTTCCGCTCCGGATCCGCGCGCGCACCGGCTCGAAGACATCGCGTTCCGGTTCCTCCTGCAAAGTGATGAGAAAGTGCTTGCCCAGAAACATGCTGACCTGCTCGCCGCCTATCTCCTTGTCATTATCGAGATAGATCATCTTGGCGACGATGAAGAGATAGTCGTCATACTGCTCCACCTTGGGCCGCTGGTTGGTATCGAGGACATCTTCCAGGGCGAGGGGGTGGAGATTGAAGCGTTCGCCGAGAATGCGCAGGACACTGAGATCGCCCAGGCCATCAATATTGATCCAGGTCACGAGCTCGTTGTTTAGATGCACGAGGAGTTCGTCGCACTCGACGTCCTTCCGTTCCTCGAGGCAGTCCGGCCCATATTCGATCAGGGTGATAATGGGCGCTTCCGTCGGGGCATCCTGAGAAAGCTTGAGCAAGCCAGGCGCTTCCCCCGGCACTACCTGGCGTCGTCTCTTAAACATTTCGCTATCGTGCGCTGGCCGCCCGTCGCAGCGCAAGCGCGATGTCGCGGCGGCCGTGTCGGCCGCAATGGTGGAGATGCCGCGGCGGTTTAACCCAGCGGGCGACACGCCCGCCCCTACATTTGCGCCAGCTTGCGGGCGAGGATTTCGCCCACCAGCCCGGGATTGGCCTTGCCCCCGGAGAGCTTCATCACCTGGCCTTTGAGGAAGTTGAGGGACGGGGCGTGTCCCGCGCGGAAGTCCGCCACCGGCTTGGGATTGGCCGCGATCACCTGCTCGCAGAGAGCTTCGATTGCCCCCGTGTCGCTCAATTGCGCGATGCCCTTTTCGTCCACGATGGCGCGAGCGCTTTTTCCGCCGGCAAACATCTCGGCGAAAACTTCCTTCCCCTGGCGGCTGCTGATCTTTCCCTCGTCGATCAGGTTGACCAGCTCATCGAGCGCCTCCGGCGCGAGCGGAGACTGCGCGATCGTCAATCCGGCGTTCGTTAGGGCGCTGAGCAGGTCGTTCAGGATCCAGTTCGCCACGCTCTTCGCCTTGCGCGCACCGCGGGCGGCGCTTTCGAAATAGCCCGCCAGCGCGAGATCGTTCGCCAGCACGCCCGCGTCGTAGGGGCTGACCTCATATTGCGCGATGAAACGGGCGCGCTTCGCCCCGGGCAATTCCGGCAGCCGGCCGCGCACTTCCGCGAGCAAACGTTCGCTCCGCACTGGCAGGAGATCCGGGTCGGGAAAATAGCGATAGTCATGCGCCATTTCCTTCGTCCGCATGACGAAAGTCTGGCCCGCATCGTCGTCCCAGCGCCGCGTCTCCTGGACAAGTGTTTCCCCGCGCTCGAGCGCCGCGCTTTGGCGCTCCACTTCGTAGGCCAGCGCGCGGCGCACCCCGCTGATCGAATTCATGTTCTTGATCTCGATCTTGGCCCCGAGTTCCGGCTGCGACTCCGGCCGAAGCGAGATGTTGCAGTCACAGCGCAACTGTCCTTTTTCCATGTCCGCGTCGCTCACCTGGCCGTAGGTCAGGACCTGCTTGAGCGCGCTCAGAAAAGCGAAGGCTTCCTCCGGCGAATTGATCTCCGGCTGGGTCACGATCTCCATCAGCGGCGTGCCCGCGCGATTAAAATCGATCCCGGTGCTGGTCTCGAAATGAAAGCTTTTCGCCACGTCCTCCTCGAGGTGAATCCGGACGAGGTGGACTTCTTTTTCCGGGCCGGTCAGGTCCTTCTGCGCGTCCTTCGGGTAGGCGAAAGGATGCAGCGGAACGCGCCCGTGCGCGCAGAGCGGCGTGGCGTATTGCGTGATCTGGTAATTCTTCGGCATGTCCGGGTAAAAATAATTCTTCCGGTCGAACTGGCAGACCGGCGCGATCTCGCAGCCGAGCATGAGACCCGTCAGAGTCGTTAGGCGGAGCGCCTCCTCGTTCATGACCGGGAGTGCGCCCGGCAGGCCGAGGCAGGTCGGGCAGGTGAGGGAGTTCGGTTCGGCGCCAAACTCCACTGCGCACCCGCAAAACATCTTCGAGCGCGTCTTGAGCTGCACATGCACCTCGAGCCCGATGCTGGTGAGGTAATTCGCGCTCATTTCTTCAGCGCGTAGTCGAGCGCCTCTTGAAATTTGAAGCTTCTCACTTGCCGGGCGAGCGCCGGATCGTTCATCGCCTCGATCAGCTTCGGATGTTGCATGAGCTCGAGGTAGCGCTGCTGCTGGATCAATTCGATGATTTCCGGATCGTCCCGCAACGCGATGATCCGCGGATTCTCAGTCAGTTCCTTCGCCCCCGGGAAGCTCAGGAACCGCTCCGCACTGCGCGGATTGGACGCCAGCGTTCCGACTTTGCCCAGGGTCTGGTAAGTCTGGGCCGGGACAACATCGACCGCCTTGACCGTTTCCCCGAGCGAACCCATTTCGATCGAGTTTTTCAATTTGGCGAGCGATTGAATCATCGGTCGCGGCTCGTTAGGGGCGTCCGCGGGCCGTGCGTCGGGCGGGCCCGGGGAGCGCGCCGCAATGTCTGCGGGTGCGCGCATTTCGGCGCTGGCAATCGCGCCCGTCGAGCGGATCGCGACCACGATTAGCCAGACACTAAAGAGACCAAAAAAAATTCCCAGGACCCCGCCGCAGATCCCGTAAACCAATCGCACCACCCCGGCGCCTTGTTGCCCGGTACGCTTGAACAGAATCGCGCCCAGGGTGCTGATGACCGCGTAGACGACGAGGGCAAGCACCGCTCCCGCCAGGATCGAAATCATAAGGTCGGGCATGCGCAGAAACGGGCGCAGGACCGGAAGCAGGAGCCGGCCGCCAAAAAGCCCGGCGCCGTAGGCGGCGACGAGGGCGAGCAGCCGAACCAGTTGCCTAACGACTCCGAGACGCCAGCCGCGGACAATTTCAAACGCGACCAGGATGAGCGCGAAGGAAACGAAGACGATTTGCCAGAGGGTCGATCCGGTGGTCATGGGATTGCAGATTTTGAAAGGCTAGTGGGCCACAGTAACAGCGTTGTCATTCTGAGCGGAGCGAAGAATCACTCACCCTTTCTGGTCGCGGCGCGGGGAGGGAAAGCGAAATAGTCGAGATCCCTCGTTCCGCTCAGGATGAGAGGCGGCGGCGATCAGGAAAAATTTGAAATGCTGCGCTGGCGCAGGGCGTGGTCGCAGAGGACAAGCGCGGCCATCGCCTCGACCATCGGCACGGCTCGTGGCAGGACACAGGGGTCGTGCCGGCCACGCGCCGCGAGAGTCGTGTCTTCTCCGCTCGCGGTGACGGTTTTTTGTGTGCGCGAAATCGTCGCGGTTGGTTTGAAGCCGACTCGGAATACGATGTTTTCGCCATTGCTGATTCCGCCCTGGACCCCGCCGGAGCGATTCGTTGTCGTCCGGACTTTGTCATCGCGCATCTCGAACGGATCGTTGTGCTCGGAGCCGCGCATGCGGGTCGCGGCAAAGCCGGAGCCAATCTCGAAACCTTTTGTCGCGGGCAGGCTGAGCATCGCCTTGGCCAGGTCGGCCTCCAGCTTGTCGAAAACCGGTTCGCCCAGCCCGGGCGGCACGCCGCGCACCACGCCCTCGATGATTCCCCCTAACGAATCGCCCTCAGCCCGCGCCTGCTCGATCGCCTGAGTCATCCGCGCGGCCGCGGCTTCGTCCGGGCAGCGCACCATATTTGCCTCCACCTCTGCACGCGTCACGGCGGTGGGATCGATCGCGGCAGATTGATCATATACGTGAGTCACGTATGTGACGAATTCCAGCCCGGGATGAAAATGCGCCAGGACCTGACGGGCGACGGCACCGGCCGCGACCCGCCCGATGGTCTCGCGGGCGGAGGCGCGGCCGCCGCCCTGCCAGTTGCGGATACCGTACTTCGCTTCGTAGGTGAAATCGGCGTGTGAGGGCCGGAAGGTGTCTTTCATTTCCCGGTAGGCTTCCGGGCGTGCGTCCTCATTGCGCACGAGGATGGCGATGGGCGTGCCTAACGTCCGGCCCTCAAAGACGCCGGAAAGGATTTCGCAGCGATCGGCTTCGTCGCGGGGCGAGACGATGGCGCTTTGCCCCGGACGCCGGCGGTCGAGTTCGCGCTGGATCTCGGCTTCGCCTAACGGAATCCGGGGCGGACAGCCATCGATCACGACGCCGACCCCGCCTCCGTGCGACTCGCCGAAAGTGGTGATGCGGAAAAGTTCTCCGAAGCTGCTGCCCATCGGAGCGCAGCCTAACCGCGCCCTCCGTTCAGGCAATGGTGTTGATTTTTAGTGAGCGGCGGGAAGCGCGCTATTTTCGCGCCAGCTTTCGGAGTGCGGGCGCGTCTTCGCGCCGCTTTTTTGGGTAAGGCCAGCGCCGGGTGAGTTTTCCGCGTCGCTTGAAAAGCGACGCGAGGACGCGGTCGCACTCCAAAGCTGGCGCGAAATTTTTGCGGCGTTAAATCGCCGGTGTCTTTCATTTCCCGGTAGGCTTCCGGGCGTGCGTCCTGGTTACGGGCGAGGATGGCGATGGGCGTGCCGAGCGTCTGGCCCTCGAAAACGCCGGACAGGATTTCGCAGCGATCGGCTTCGTCGCGGGGCGAGACGATGGCGCTTTGCCCCGGACGCCGGCGGTCGAGTTCGCGCTGGATCTCGGCTTCGCCTAACGGAATCCGGGGCGGACAGCCATCGATCACGACGCCGACGCCGCCGCCGTGCGACTCGCCGAAAGTGGTGATGCGGAAAAGTTCTCCGAAGCTGCTGCCCATTGGGGTGGAACTTAATCGGCGGCGGCTGGAAAAGGAAGGCCGCAACGAGCGGCTCGGTCACGGAATGTAGACGCCTCTCTCTGAGAGGCGCGGGGGTTGGTTGGCTGCCGGACCGACGCCCGCGCTTCGCAGAGCGAAGCGTCTACAGCGGAGCGAAGCGTCTACAGCGGTGCCGTCAGATCGCGGCGAAGGCGGTTTTCAAGTCGTCGCGCAGGTCTTCCACGTCTTCCACCCCGACCGATAGCCTAACGAGCGACTCGGTGATGCCGAGTTCGATCCGTTTTTCCTCGGGAATCGCTCCGTGAGTCATGATCGGCGGGTAATTGATCAGGCTCTCCACCCCGCCCAGGCTCTCGGCGAGCGAGAAGAGATGAGTGTTCTCGAGGAAACGCCGGGTCCCGGCGAGATCGGTCTCGAGAATGACCGTGACCATGCCGCCGAAGCGATCGCCCATCTGTTTTTTCGCCAAAGCGTGCTGCGGATGACTCGTTAGGCCAGGGTAGCTGACCTTGCGCGCCTTCGGCTCCTTCTCCAGCCAGGCGGCGAGCTCGGCCGCGTTTTCGCAATGCCGCTCCATCCGCAGCGCCAGCGTCTTCAACCCGCGCATGGCGAGGAAACTGTCGAACGGCCCCGCGATCGCGCCGACCGAGTTTTGCAGGAATTGCATCTGGTCGCCGAGTTCCTTGTTTTCCCCGACGACGGCGATGCCGCCGACCATGTCGGAATGGCCGTTGAGATACTTGGTCGCGGAATGAATCACCATGTCGAAGCCAAGTTCGATCGGCCGCTGAATCCACGGTGTGGCAAAAGTGTTGTCGGAAACCGAGATCGCCTGGTGTTTGCGCGCGATCTTCGCGACCGCTTCGAGATCGATCAATTTCAGGAGCGGGTTGCTCGGCGTTTCCACCCAGAGCATGCGCGTGTTGGGCTTCATCGCGGCTTCTACTTTCGCCGGATCGCTCATGTCGATGAAGGTGAAATCGAGATTCGAGGAACGGCGCCGGACTTTCTCGAAAAGCCGATAGGTGCCGCCGTAAAGATCGTCGCTGACGAGGACGTGCGAGCCGCTGTCGATCGTTTCGAGCGCGGTCGACATCGCGGCCAGACCGGAAGCGAATGCCCAGCCGCGGGTGCCGCTCTCGAGATCGGCCATGCAACGCTCGTAGGCGCAGCGGGTCGGGTTGATCGAGCGCGCGTAGTCGTAGCCTTTATGTCGGCCGGGACTTTCCTGGACGTAGGTCGAGGTCTGGTAGATCGGCGTCATGACCGCGCCAGTCGAAGGGTCGGGCGATTGGCCGGCGTGAATGACGCGGGTGGCGAGGTGTGGTTTTTTCTTCATTTCGGCAACTGGAGGCGGAGATAGGAAAGGAGATCGGTCCGGGTGATGAGGCCGAGGAATTTGTCGCCCTCCATCACGATCGCGACCCGGCCGCGGTCAAACACGCCTAACAAGTCAGGGATTTTCGCCGCGGGCGAGAGCGTCTCGAGGCGATCGGTCATGGCGGATTGGACGAGATCGTTAAATTTCGAAGGATCGTGATGCACTTTCACGAGCAGGTCGGATTCGTCGACGATGCCGACGGCGCGGTCGTCGCCGTTCAGGACCGGGAGCTGCGAGACATCGGCCGAACGCATCCGTTTGAAGGCGGTCAGGAGAGTGTCGTTAGGCCCGACCGAGATGACTTCGCCCTTTTCCGCGCGATGGGAAATCAGGTCGCAGAGATCGCCCTGGCTCGGGCGCGCGACGAAGCCCTGCTCCGCCATCCAGAAATCGTTGAACATCTTCGAGAGATATTTGTTCCCGGTGTCGCAGATGAAAGTGACGACGCGTTTCTTCTCCGTTTGCTGGCGGCAATAGCGGAGTGCGCCGGCCAGGAGCGTGCCGGTGGAGGAGCCGGCCAGGATTCCCTCCCGGGCCAGAAGTTCGCGGACGACTTCGAAACTTTCCACGTCGTCGATCTCGAAGGCGTCGGTCACGAGCGACATGTCGGCGATGTCGGGAATGAAATCTTCGCCGATGCCTTCGACCGCCCAGCTTCCGGCCTTTTCCAATTTGCCGGTCTTGACCCACTCATACAAAATCGAGCCGGTCGGGTCGGCCAGGATCATCTCGAGCTTGGGCTGCACTTTCTTAAAGAAACGCCCGAGCCCGGTGAGTGTGCCGCCGGAGCCGACGCCGATGACGATCGCGTCGACGTCGTGGTTCATCTGCTCCCAAATTTCCGGGCCGGTCGTGGTCTCGTGCGCGTGCGGGTTGGCCGGGTTGCCGAACTGGTTGACGTAAAACGCGCCTGGGATTTCCTCGGTCAGTTTCGCGGCCACGTCCTGGTAATATTCCGGATGGCCCCGGGTCACGTCGCTTCTCGTTAGGCGAACTTCCGCCCCGAGGGCGCGGACGTGGGCGATTTTTTCCTGCGACATCTTGTCCGGGATGACGAGGATGATGCGGTAACCTTTCGCGCCCGCGATGAGGGCAAGCCCAAGGCCGGTGTTGCCCGCGGTCGCCTCGATGATGGTGCCGCCGGGCTGCAATTTTCCGTCGCGCTCGGCCGCCTCGACCATGGCGAGGGCGACCCGGTCCTTGATCGAGCCGGTCGGATTCTGGTTCTCCAGCTTCACGAAAAGCTGGCAGGGCCCGGTATCCATCCGGGTGATCTCGACCAGCGGGGTGTGCCCGATGAGCGAGAGGATGGCGGGCGGTTTCTGAGAAGGTGTTGGCGAACTGGTCATGAAGCAAAAAACGGAGGCGACCGGCGACGTGCCGATGGCCTCCGCTATGCAACACCGTGGGGAGCAATCGTCAAGCGCGCGCCGTGCGGCGGCCGGTCGACGCTGAGCTCAGCCGATGCGTTCCCGAGCGCCTAGTCCAGCACCACCTTGTACATTTCGACCAAACGGTCCGGATTAAAGCCCCAACCGTAGATGATCCGGCCATCGGCGGAGATGACATTGGCGACGTTCAGGTGCCAGCGGTCGGGCACGACCACGCCGCGCCGCTTCAGATATTCCTCGAGGAAAATGCTGCGTTTGATTCCGTTTTTCCAGATCACGGCCTTGGAGTTCCCGCCTTGACCGGCGAAGCCGACCACGAACTCTCCCCTGTCGCTCACATCCAAAGCGACATAAGCGGCCGGAATGGCGGGGGCGCTGGTGTCTGCGCCGCGGCCCAGCGGTACGACTCCCGTTTCCGGCCGCCAGATCCAGGCGTTGGCTCCGAGGTTGTAATTTCCGCCGACAATGACGTTGCCGTCGGCGCTGACCGCCATGGCTTCGCCGTTCAATCCGCCACTCGGGGTGAGGATGAGCTCGGGCACGCCGTTCACCCATTTCGCGGCGGTGCGTTCGCCGGTCGGTTGATCCTGCCAGCCGACGATGACGCTGCCGTCGGCATTGATGGCATTCGCCCGCGTGGCCGGACCGTCGAACAGCGTCGGGAGCACGATCGCCGGGCCGCCATTAATGAGATCCCAATAGCCCGCATTGGCCTTGCAAACCTGCGCCCGCCAGAGCAGGCCGACCGCGAGCGAGCCATCCGCATTCACGCCGAAAGGCCCGCTCAAGGACGTCCCGCACGGAACCGCGCCAGGTTCCGAGCCGAGATCGAGCCAGCTCGTGCCGCCAAGCCATTTCGCGGCGTTTTCGTGGCCTTGCGCGTCGATGTGGCAGGCGACAACCGTCGACCCGTCGCCGGAGATCGATGGCAGCCCGTTGAAGCAGCCGTCCCCGATGACCGAGGCGCCGGCGGCCTCCGTGTAATAAAGATTTGGCAGCTGGAACGGCCCCGTCCCGAGCACGATCGAAGCGTCGTCCGACATCGAGGTCGGCAGCATGTCGATGACCCCGGTCGGGAAGAATCCGATTTCCGCCCGGGCCGGAGCGGTGAAGAGAAGGGTGATCAGCGCGAGCAGGGCGAGCCGGCCGGGTTTCGACGGAAATGGAAATGATTTCATTCCGCAGACTGCCGAACGAGCGCGTTCGGGGTCAATCCCAAATCCCCGAAACCGAAAAGTTTGATCTTACGGCGATTCGTTAGGCAAGCTCGGCGGCCCGGCGCTTATTTCCTCGAGCGACTTGCGGTCGGCCTCGGCCTCGGCGAGCAGCCCGAGTTTGCGATAACACTCCTCGCGCCGGGCGAGGGCGGCGGCGGTTTGATTGATCGCCAGGGCGCGTGAAAGCGAGTCGACCGCCGCCATGCAATCGTTCTGCTGCATTTCCAGTTCGCCCCGGTATTGCCAGGCGGTGGAGAAATTCGGGTCCAGCTCGGTTGCCAATTTGATCTTCGCGTAGGCTTCCGGCGCGCGTTTCAATTTCGCCAGGGCGTAGCTCGCTTCGGCTGCGGCGCCGGCGGATTTCGGGTCGAGCGCGAGCGCGGCTTCGGCGTCGACCAGGGCCAGTTTGGGCTGCCCAATCTCGTTCGTCTGCCAGGCGCGGTTGGTCAGCAGGTCGGGGTTTTTTGGTTCCACCGCGATCTCGGCGTCGAGGCGCCGGATGGTTTGCAGGAAATCGGGCGAGAGTTCCTCGAGCTGGAGCGCGCCGGGCGCGGCGGCCGGGTCGGGCGCGCGGCCGAGCAGGGGCAGGGCGAGGGCGCGGAGCAACTTCGGGCGAACCGCGCCGGGCGCGAGTTGCGCCGCCCTGGTCGCGTCCGCCAGGGCGAGGGCGGCGTCGCCCGCGCGGAGGAAGAGCAGCGCGCGGTCCGCCAGGAGCAGGCTGTCGTTAGGATAAGCGGCCAGGTCGCGGTCGAGATCGTCCACCTCGGCGAGGAATTTGCCCAGCC
This sequence comes from uncultured Verrucomicrobiae bacterium, assembly GCA_963768965.1. Lineage (GTDB taxonomy): Bacteria > Verrucomicrobiota > Verrucomicrobiia > Chthoniobacterales > UBA10450 > Palsa-1392. Next base: position 47,645 of record CAVYJY010000004.1, read on the forward strand.
GATCGTGCAGCGCGAGCTCTTGCCTAACGAGCGGGTCATCCGGCGCGAGCAGGGCGGCGTGCCGGACGTCGGCCAACGCCGCTTCCCAGCTGTGGAGATGGCGGTAGCAGAGCGCGCGACTGAGCAATGCCTTGGCGCTTTCCCGGCCTTTCATCCCGCGCGTCCAGGCCGCGGCCGCTTCCGCCCAACGGCCGTTGGCCTGCTCGAGGCGCGCAATTTTGATGAAGACGCGCGGCCGCCGATCCTTGGGCCGGACCGCCCGGGTCCAGGCGGCGAGCGCTTCCTCCGGGCGGTTCTCGGCGTAGGCGAGGTCGCCGCGGTATTCATCAAACTTGGCCGAGGTCTTTCGCACCGCGCCGCGCCAGGCGGCGAGCGTTTGCCGCAGGCCCTGCAGGTCGCGCATCCCAAACTGGGCCTGGGCGAGGCGGGCCCAGGCGCCGTTGTCGTTAGGGGCAAATTGCAGGACCCGGCGGGCGAGGGGGACGGCTCGCTCGAAGGAGCGCTTCTGCAGTGCCTCGCGCACTTCCTCGCGCGCGGTTTTTTCCTCCGGCGAGATCGTGCGCCGGCAGCCGCTCGCGCCGAGGGTGAGGAGGAGAGCGAGCAGAAGAAGGGCGCGGGAAAAATTCATTGGCGCGGGCTGGGAAATACGGAAGATAACGAGAGCGGCTCCGTTTAGATCAGGAATCCATCATCAGCAAACGTCAATTACCCCATGCCTTCCTTCGACATCGTATCTGAAATCGACAAACAGGAGATCGACAACGCGCTCAACCAGGCGCGGAAAGAACTCGCGACCCGTTTCGACTTCAAGGGGACCGTGGCCGAGATCGAGTTTGAAAAAGACGCCATCACCCTGACCGCGGAAGACGCCTCGCGCCTGCGCGGGTTGCGCGAGATCGTGATCGGGAAATTGTCCAAGCGCGGGATCGATCTGCGCAATCTCGACCAAAAGGAGCCGGCCATTTCCTCGATCGGACATGCCCGCCAGGAATTGAAAATCCAGCAGGGACTGGAAGGCGACAAGGCCAAGGAAATCATCCTCGCGATCAAGGGCCAGGGCTTCAAGACCCAGAATCAACTGCAGGACCGGCAGATTCGCGTGACCGGGAAGAAGCGCGACGAACTCCAGGAAGTGATCGCCTTTGTCAAAAGCAAAGACTTCGGCGTCGCGACCTATTTCAAAAATTTTCGGGACTGAGGTTCCCCATGCCACGTTCGTTAGGCCTGTTTCTCCTCGGGCTTTTCCTCGGCGGCCTGGCCGGGTATGCGCTTCGTGGGCCGGCCGGCAGTCCAGCGGACGGGAAAGTCTCGGCGCGATCCGAGCCGGGGGACGCAACCCACGACGGCGGCGCTGCCCGCGCGAACGCAAAGCGCCGCGCGGAAGACGAAAACATCCTGCTCGGCGACATCACCACCGTCCCATTTCAAGAAGTGTACGAGGTTCTTTCGCGCCAGGGTTCGGGCGAGGTGGCCCGGCTCGCGGAACAACTCGACGGCCTCCCGCCAAGCCCGCAGGCGACGGCGAAGATTCGCACGTTTTTCAAAGCCTGGGCGCAATTGGATCCGACGGCGGCCCTGGAGAAGGCGAGCGCCCTGCACACGCACGAGACACGGAAAGACGCGATCGCGGCGACGATCGAGGGGGCCGATCCCGCTGCGGCCGGCGCCCTGGCGAGCGCGGTGGCCGCCTTGCCTAACGAAACCCTGGAGGACTCGGCAAAAGCGAATCTTTTCAATCAGGCGGTGCAGAAATGGAGCGAGGTCGACCCGCCGGCGGCGGCCCGCTTACTGAGCGAGATTAAAATGGGAGGGATAGGATTCACCCCTGTTTTTTACAGCGTGGCGCAAAACTGGGCGACGCGCGATCCCGCCGCCGCCCTCGCCTGGGCCCAGGCGCAACGGCAAATCCCCTTTGGCATGAGCCCCGTCAATGGCGTTGTCCAAGGTTGGTGGAAGAAAGATCCGGCGGCGGCAGAGGCTTTTGCTCTGGCGCAGATCGGGACACCGTTAGGCAAACAACTCATCAGCAGCATGGCGAGCCAGATGGCGATGCAGGACCGGGCGAAGGCGACGGCCTGGGTGAACCAAATTCCAGATCAGGATTTGCGCCGCCAAGCCTATTCCATGGTCGGCGCGCAATTGGCGTTCAGCGATCCGCAGGCCGCCGGGGAGTGGGCTCTGTCCCTTCCGCCCGAGGCAGTTTCTGAAGCGGTCGGATCGATTGCTTCGATATGGGCCCAGAGCGACCCGGCCGCGGCCGCGCATTGGCTGGAAGGCCTGAGCGGTGGCGCCCGCGATAGCGCGATCATCTCCTACAGTTCCGTCACGGCCGAGACTGACCCGGCCGCCGCCACGGCCTGGGCGGCGACGATCGCAGACGAATCAAAACGCGCGAGCGCGCTCCGCCTCCCGATCCGGCAATGGCTGGAGCAGGATGCCGCGGCAGCCCGGACCTGGATCCAGAATAGTTCGTTAGGCGAAGAAGAAAAGGCGCGCCTCCTCGCCACTCCGGCACCATCGCCGTGAGGGCTCGGGAGCGCGGTATCCATCCTCTCATTGTCATTCTGAGCGGAGCGAAGAATCTCTGACCATTTCCGGAGACGGGGGCGCTGGGAGAAGGCAAATAGTGAGAGATTCTTCGCTCCGCTCAGAATGACAATGAAAAGCGGCGGTCACGGACCGCCGCGACCATTAGCCGCCCTGGACCGGCGGCATGATCGCGACCTCGTCGTTAGGCCCGAGCTGGTGATCGCGCCCGACGAAATCGACCCCGACGCCGACGAGAAGATTGCGGTCCCATGCCACGAGGGCGGGAAAATCTCGGTAGAGCCGGGCGAGCAGCTCCGCGACCGAAGTGCCGTCGGACAAGTCGAGGGTGAGTTCGCTCGCTCCGACGATTTCTTTGAGCTGGGAGAAAAATTGGACTTTCATCGTGACGAATGACTAATGCCTAATGACTAATGACGAAGGAATGACAAATGCCTAATGACGAATGCAGCCGTCGGCGCGTTTCCTCTTCGTCATTAGTCATTAGGAATCCTTCGTCATTCGTCATTCGTCATTTCCCCTCCCCAATCTTGTCTTTCCGCAGGACGCCGATGCAGGGCAGGTTGCGATAGCGCTCCATGTAATCGAGCCCGTAGCCGACGACGAATTCGTCCCCGATATTGAACCCGACATGATCGGCCTCGACCGGCCGCAGGCGCGGCTTCAATTTGCGCAACAGGACGCAGATCTTCACGCTCAGCGGGCGTTCGTTAGCCAATTTCTCGCGGATGGCGGCGAGGGTAACGCCGCTGTCGAGGATGTCGTCGAGGATGAGGATGTGTCGCCCGGCGACGTCGGGGAGGGCGATTTGCTTGAAAATGACGGAGCCGGTGGTGGTCGTGCCGCCGTGGTAGCTGGCCACGCTCAGGCAATCGAGCTTCAGCGGCAGCGGAATGCGGCGGAGAAGGTCGGCGGCAAAGATCAGGCTGCCGTTGAGGACCGCGATGACGGTCAGCTCACGGCCCTGGTATTCCGCGGTGATGGCGGCGGCGAGTTCGTCGATCCGGCGCAGGATGGTGGTCTCCTCAAAAAGGACGCGCTCCAGATCTTCCTGCATGTCGGAATGGTTCACCGGTTCCATGGCATGGCCAGACTACTTCACGGCGGCGGCAATTGCGCTCGCGATTTCCCCGCTCAGGCGCGGATCGGCCTTGAGCGCGAGGCCCCGTTTCCAAAGGGTCTCCGCGCGCGCCGTCTCGCCCGCGCGCTCGGCGGCGGTGCCGGCGTTCAGGTAAAGGAGTTGTTGGTCGGCCGGGGTCAGAGCGGCGGGATTTTTTTCCACCTGAACGACGAGCCGGTCGAGCTGCTCGCGCGCGACCTTGCGGCGGCCGAGAAAGGCGGGCATGGCGGCGTTGGTGACGGCGCGGTTGAGTTGAACGTTGGCGTCGTCGGGGGCGGCCGCGGCCGCTTCGTCCATCAGGGCCAGGCCTTTGCGCAACGCGCTCAGCTTGGCCGGCCCGATTGCGAGATCGCGGCTGAGCAGGGTGTAGGTGCTGCCGAGATAAACCCGGGCCAGCTGGTCGTTAGGCCGGGCGGCGAGGATTTTCTCGAGCGCGGCGATGCATTCGGTGACGGCGGCGCGATCGCCCGCCAGCCCGCGCGCGTAAAGGGCGCTGATCACCGGGTCGTTAGGCACGGCCGTGGCGCTGGGGACCGTTATCAGCGCGCAAACGAGCGCGAGCCAGGGCCATCTCATTTGAAACAATGGACAAAGCGCCCGGAAAAAACAAACTTGGGCTCCGGCCGCAGGCCGTTCTTCCGATGATTTTCCGCAACAAATGGCGCGACCCGAGCCGCAACATCATCGCCTACACCACGCACAAAGCCGGCTCGATGGTGCTGCATCGCGTCCTGAAGGAAATCTGCGAGCTGAACCAGATCCGGTTTTATTCGCCGAACAAGTCCGAGCTGCCCTTCGAGCGCATGTTTGCCGGCGAAGATTTTTTGTCGAAGAAGCGCGGCTGTTTCGGGCCGGTTCGTTTTTTTGTCCCAAGCGCGGCGCTGAACGACGCCAGCATCATCCTCCATCTGCGCGATCCGCGGGACGTTCTCGTCTCGATGTTTTTTTCCTATTGCTACATGCACGCGGGCGAGATCGAAGCGCACACCGGCTACCGCAAAGAGGTCGCGGAAGCGGGAATCGACCGCTTCGTTCTCGATATGGTGGGCGCGCCGTTTTACGAGTACCGCGGCGATTACGGGATCGGTTCCCGTTACAAAAAACATGTCGGGACGGTGCTCGACCGTTATCAGCGCTACCTCGATGAGCTGCTCAGCCGGCCGAACACGATCGCAGTTTCCTACGAAGAGATGGTGCTCTCGCTTTCCCAGTTGGCTGGAAAAAATCGTCGGCGCCTTTGACCTGAAGGACCCCGAAGAGACGCGCGCCGTCGTGGCCGAGCGCCACGCCAACAGCGTTGCGGCAGAGAAGGAAGATGTCTGGTCGCACAAGCGCAAGGTCACGCCCGGCGATCACCGCGAGAAACTCCAGCCGGAAACGATCCGGCGACTCGACCAAATTTTCGCGCCGGTGCTGGACCGGCTCGGTTACTCCGGAAAGGGTTACGTGGAGACCGGTATCCCGGTCGCCCAGCGTTAGCGGCGGTCGACGAGTGCCACGGCCCGTATCTTCCTACGGCAGCGCCGAGCCATATTTGGATTTGACGAGGCGGGCATCGCCGCGGTCGAGGAGACCATCGGCGGTGACGTCGACGCGGAAATTATCTTCGCCGACGGGATGGCCGGATTGGGATTTCGCCTGGGAAACGTCACGGTAATTGACCAGGCCATCGGCAGTCGTGTCGCCCGTGAGAAAGCCAAAGCTGATTTCTCCTGCGATGAGGCCGCTTCCGTTCACGTTCGCGACCTGCAGGGTGAGGGTCTGCGCGTTGGTGACCTCGGTCAGGGGGACGCTCATTTCGTGGCCGCTGAAGGTCGCAGTTCCGATCGTGGCGGTACCGCTCGAAACGGTCACGCTGCCGGAGGTGACCGGACCATCGAAGGTAAAGACGGCCTGGTAGGTGAGGGCGCGCCGATTTTCGATTCCCACGTCGCCACTGAGCGGCATCTCGATCTCGAAAGCGCCGGCCGAGCCATGAGTCAGGCGCGATGCCGCGCCGAGGAGGGCAACGGGAGCCGGGGTGTAAACCTCCGCGGTTTTGATGGAAAACCGATTACCAATAAAGCCGCCCGCGACGAGCACCTTTCCGCCGGGGAGAAGGGTCGCGGTGTGACCATAACGTGTGCCCGCGAGAGCGCCGGCGGCGCTCCATGATCCCGTGGCCGGATCGTAGATCTCGGCGCTGGTGTCTCCTCCTCCGCCCAGCGCGACGAGGACCGTCCCGTTAGGCAAGAGGGTCGCGGTATGACCGGTACGCGGGATGGTGAGGGACCCCGTAGCGGTCCACGCGCCCGTGCTGGGATCGTAGACTTCGGCGCCGGCGAGAGAAGCATTGTTACTCGCGGAACCGGCGGCAACCAGGACGTTTCCATCCGCCAGCAAAGTCGCGGTGTGACTTTGGCGTGCACTGGCGAGTACGCCGGTGGCTTTCCAGAGCCCGGTCGCCGGATCGTAAAGTGCCGCACTGGCCTGAGTGACACCGTGATTGTCGATCCCTCCGACGACGAGGACTTTTCCGTTCGGTAACAAAGTCGCCGTGTGACGAGAGCGACGCGTGGTGGAGCCGGTTAAACTCCACGTGCCGCTCGCCGGGTCATAGATTTCGGCGTTCGGGTTGGTAAAAAAATCACCCAATCCTCCCACGATGAGCACATTCCCATTGGGAAGCAGCGTTGCTGTATGGCCATAACGCGCCAACGACGAGTTCGCCGGTAAGACTCCAGATTCCGGTGGCCGGGTCATAGATCTCCGCCGTCGAGAGAGGATTTGCGTCGTAGATTTCTCCGCCCGCGACGAGGACTTTGCCGTCGGGCAACAACGTTGCCGTATGCATGTCGCGGACCTTGTTCAGATGCCCGGTCGCGGTCCAGACGCCCGTCGCTGGATCATAGGTTTCCGCGGCGTTGGTCGTGCCGTTGCTGCTCCAATATCCGGCGGCGGCGAGGACCCTGCCGTCCGGCAGGAGAGTGGCGGTGTGGTCGCCCCGGGGAAGCGCCATGCTCCCGGTCGCCATCCAGGTTCCGGCCTCCGCCGGGGGCTCCGGTTGCTGCGCGACGGCTGCGACGCAGGAAACCGAGAGCGCGGCGAGCAGGAAAACGCGAAAGCGCGCGAGGAAACGAGAACTCCGGGGTCGGCGAAACATTCGGGCGCTGAGGCTGGCGATCCGCCGCCGCGAGGTCAAGAAAGAATTTGATCCGGGCCTCGTTAGGCGAGGGATTAATCCAGCGGCCGGCGTTTTAGTTCCCAGACCCGGAGGGCGGCGAGCAGGAGGCGGCGGGTTCGTTCCATCCGGCCCATCGTGATCGGTTGCTCTTTCGCCGGGGGGACGGGCTTTTTCAGGGCAGGAGCTTTTGGCGGTGGCGTCGCGCTGGCGCGGCGCCGGGGCTTTTTCGGGGCAGATTTCTTCTTCTGCTTGGATTTCCCGCCCGTGTGGTTCAGCTCCGACATAGAATGCCATGGGCAATAGCACCTCCCGCGCCACGCTCTGGGTGGACCGGTCGAGGCGAAACTACTTGCGCGGCGGCAGGTGGATCGTCGCCAGCATGCAGCGCGCGCTGCCGCCGGCCATTTCGATCGTCGGCAAGTCGAGGGGCAGGAGGCGGGCGAAGCGCTCGATCGTGGCCCGCTCGTCGTCGTTGAGATGGGCCGCCGCGCGCGTGGAAAGGACGAGCAACTTGCCTTCCTCGCTCTGGAGTTCGAGCGCGTTGCCGGCGAAATTTTCGATCTGATCCTGCGCGAGGGAAATGATGGTCTTGCCCGTGGCCTCGAGCCTGTCTCGGACGGTCTCGCGTTCGGTTTCGTCGGCGATCATTTCCAGCCCCACGAGCGCGAAATCAGTCCCGAGGCACATCATGACGTTGGTGTGGTATATGGCCCGTCCATCCGCGCTCCTGCTCGCGAAGGTGACCGGCTCATAATCGAAATCGACGCAGAATTTTTCCAGCGGTTCGGGATCGGCCCGGTGCGAAAGCGAGACGTAGGCGAGGCGATGAACATGATCGAGGAGCAGGCTCCCGGTGCCTTCGAGATAGAGCCCGCGTTTTTCGTAGGGCGAGTAATCGATCACCTCGGTGACGCGGTAATTGTCGCGCAAGCTCTCGATGATGTCGGCCCGTCGCTCCGCGCGGCGCGAAGGGGTGTACATCGGATAGAGCGCGATTCGCCCGTCGTGATGGGTCGTAAACCAATTGTTAGGGAAAACCGCGTCCGGTTTCACGGGCGTGGGCGTGTCCTCGAACACATGGACCGTTACCCCGGCCGCGGATAACGCCCGAACCGCCTCATCGAACTCCGCCAAGGCGCGCTCCGCGACCACTCCGGCCGGCTCCGCGCCGGCCTGCTGCTGGAAGGCATTGTCCTGGGCCGTCTCCGGGTTCGGAAAAAATCGGCTCGGCCGGATCATGACCACGGCGCTGGCGCTCTGCTCGTTCATCGCGACGAAAGTAGAAGCAAAGCGCATCTCGGACAACGCCGGCCGAGCAACCTTGCGCCCTTCGCGGCAAACGTGACATAGTCGCCGGGTGACGAGCGTCGAACCGAAGCGGTCCTGGCGAAATCAAGTGGGCCGCTGGCTGGCAGAGCTGCTCCTCGTTTTCCTCGGCGCCTATGCCGCCTTCTGGCTGACCGGTTACCAGCAGCATCAACAGGACGCGAAACGCCGCGACCAGATCCTCGCTTCGCTCGAGCAGCAGGCCCGGGAAAATATCAAGGACGCCGGGAAAGGCAGCGCCCGGCAGGAAAAACGGATCGCCGAATTCGAGCGCGCGCTCGCTGCGGGCGAGATGCCGCCGCTGCAACCGATCAGTTTTTCTTCCGATTATCATCCGGGCGACATGACGGCCCTGCTCCAGGCCGGCGGGCTCGAGGTGCTCGACGTGAAAACCATCGTTGCCCTGCGCAAAGCGGAGTCGGCGATCCGGGCCGGCTTAAGCCGAATGGCGCACGACGAGCGCTTGAGCGACCAGCTCATCGCGCCGAATCTCGACGAAGAAGTTTCCTTCTTTTACGATCCGGCGACGCGGCAACTGCGAAAGCGCTTCAATTTTTATCTCCCGGCGCAGCGGGCCATCGCGCAATTGTTTAACGAGGAAGAACGGGCGAACCAAATTCTCCTCGAGCAGATCCAGGCCGAGCGGCAGCGCTCCTGGTAGGAGGCGGAAAATTTCGATGCGCGTTCACTCCGCAGATTTCACGGTCTCGACCAAGGGCAAGGGAACTTACGAAATCACCGGGCAGGTCGCGGCGGCGGTCGCGGCCAGCGGGGTCAGCGCCGGCATCGTGACCGTGTTCGTTAGGCACACCAGTTGCAGCCTCATCATCATGGAAAACGCCGACCCGAGTGCGCGGCGCGATCTCGAGAAATTTTTCGAGAAACTCGTGCCGGAAGAGACGCCCTGGTTCGAACACACCGCGGAAGGGGCGGACGACAGCACCTCGCATATTCGTTCGGTCCTCACCCGCTCGAGCGAGGTCATTCCGATCGCCGACGGCGAGATGCAACTCGGGACCTGGCAGGGGATTTTCCTTTTCGAACATCGCCGTACCCCGCACCGGCGGGAGATCGCCATCAGCGTGCTCGGCGACACGCTCGAAACCGCGCCGCAAAACCGTTAGCGCCGCTGCGCTTGCACTGAGTTCCGCAGCCGCCAGAGCGGTGGTTCCTTCGCTCCGCCCTAACGAGCTTTCGCAGTTTCATCGAGGACTTCACAGGGCACTTACCGACTGCGATTTTCTGATCGACAAACGCGGCCCAAAATGAAATAAAAACTTCATGAAGACGCCTCTGTCGTCTCTGGCCCTGTTTCTTGGCTTTCTCCTTCTCTCCGCGCCCCTTGCGCGCGCTGCCGATCACCGCGATGCGCCTATTTTGCTCTCCTCTGGAGGCGTGGATATCAACGACATTTATTTGTTTCTCGATCCGGGCGATAACAGCCAACTGGTGGTCATCGCCACGCTCTCCGGTTTTATCGTTCCCGGGGATGCGATCAACGCCGGAGTTTTCGATTCCAGGCAGCGGTTCCGTTTCAATTTTGAAATCACCGGCGACGCGGTGGCGGACAAATCCATTCTGGTCACCTTCAGCCCGAGAACGAGCCCTTCCACGCCGCAAATCGCGACCGTCCGCTTCTCGAGTCCCGCGGCAACATTCTCCGCCCCCGCGACCAATCCCACGATCGATACCGTGGCTCCGCGACAGGTCGTCACCACCTTCGCCAACGGCGTTAGGTTTTTGGCCGCAGAAGTGGACGATCCTTTCTTCTTCGATGCTGTCGCCCAGTTGCGCTGGTTCGCTTCGATCCTGGCGGGCGCGCGCGATGACTCTCTCCTCACCCGCGCCCGCGACACCTTCGCGGGATACAACGTCACCGCGATTGCGATGCGGATTCCGGTTTCGTTGCTGGGAACCTCTTCGAGCGGCGTGATCGGAGTGAACTTCGCGACTGAAAGCGCGACTCCTCCGTTCGCACAATTCGACCGCATGGGTGTCCCGAGCGTCAACACGTTCTTGATCCCATTCGCGCGGAAGGACGAATACAATGCCTCGACGCCAGCGGACGACGCCGCCGGCAAGTTCCTCGGCGATATCACTGCGACCTTAAGGGCGTTGGGCACTAACGACGCCAACATCGCTGTCCTGACCGGTATCGCCGTGACCAATGGCGATTTTCTCCGCCTGAACACGAACATTGCAAACTCGGGTCGGCAAGGTGGGACCAACCCTGAAGCCGCCTTCCCTAACGGACGGCGCCTGAACGACGACGTCATCGATACCATCCTGACCCTCATCAACAACAACGCGGCGCTGGGTGATAACGTAAATGCCAACGATCAGGTGTTCCAAAACAGGTTTCCGTTTCTCGCTCCCTCGCAGCAGCCGCGACTCCCGGGAACGATCGACGACAACACGCGCAATTGATTCGTGGGGCGGCTGGCCTCGAAGCGTTTTCGTCTTCCGCCTCTTCCGCCTGCGATCTATTGCCGTCGCCGGCCTGCTGGTCTCACTCGGTCCGACGCGGATCCTCGCCGCCGCGCCCACTGACCAGGGGATCCGATTTCTGGAGGACCGGGTCAAGAGCGATCCCGATGATTTCATGGCGCAGAATCAACTCGCGAGCCGCTATCTAAAAAAGCTGCGCGCGAACGGCGACCATGCCTGGCTGGCGGCGGCGCGCCGGGCGGCGGAGAAGTCGCTCGCCACCATCCCTGCCGAGCGAAACCCGGGCGGGCTCGCTGCCCTGATTCAGACGCAACTCGCTGCCCACCGTTTTCCGGAAGCGGTCGCGAACGCGAAGAAACTTTGCGCGTTGGCGCCGGAGAAGAGTTCTTCCCTGGCCCTCCTCGGGGACGCTCTGCTCGAATATGGCGACCGCGATCAGGCCAAAGCCGCTTTTGAAAAAATGCAGCGCCTCGATCCGGGAAGCGTGGAGACCCATGCCCGCCTCGCACTTGTCGCGGGCGACAGCTCGGCGGCTCGGGATCACTTCCCGCGCGCACTCGCAGCAGCGAAGGCTCTGATTCCGCCCGCGCCGGAAACGGTCGCCTGGTGCCAGGTGCAACTGGGCGAACTCGCGTTCAATCGCGGGGATTGGGAGGATGCGGAGCGCTTTTATCAGGCCGCCCTGGCGACCGTCCCGGATTATCACGCGGCGATTGCCCATCTGGCTGAGTTGCGCGCCGCGCGGAAGGATTACAGCGGAGCGCTTGAGCTCTACCAATCGCTGGCGGCGCGATCGCCGCGCCCGGAACTCTTCCAGAGCATCGGTGATGTGCTGGCTTTCCAAGGCAAGCGCGAGGCGGCGAAGCCGTGGCATGATCGCGCCCTCGCGGGCTACTTGAAATCGGTCGAGCAGGGCGAGGTTCACTATCTCCATCATCTCGCCTCCTTTTTCGCGGATGCCCGCGAAGACCCGGCCGCGGCGGCCAGGTATGCGCGGCAGGATCTGGAATTGCGGCACACGGCGGCGGCTCACCAAACGCTGGCCTGGGCGCTTTATCGTGGCGGTAAATTCGCGGAAAGCGTTGCGGAAATAAAACGCGCGCTCGGAACAGGCGAGCGCTCTCCTCATCTTTTTTATCACGCCGCCATCATCCTCTCCGCGGCGGGCGACTCGAAAGAGGCGCAGCGTTACCGGCGCGAGGCGCTCGCTCTCAATCCCAGGTCTAACGCCTTTCACGTTCACCGGTGAGGCCCGCCGCCCGGCCGACGACCGTGCGCACCCGCTCGGGCGAAGTGATGCGTTCGGCCGGCGCGCTCGACACATCGCCCGAAAGTCGTTAGCGTCGCTCCGCTTGAAAACCTTGCCTGAGTCCCGCAATCGCCACCACGCGCTCCGCGACCGCTGGGAAATCCCGACCGTCGATCAAGTCATGATCGAGGAGCGTGCCGCCGCTTTTACCAAGCGCAGCATCAAGACCTCGGCCAAACTGGCCGGCCTCAAGCTGGCCGTCTCAATGATGGACCTGACCACGCTGGAAGGAAAAGATACGCCCGGCAAAGTCGCGTTCCTCTGTCGCAAGGCGATGCAGCCGATCGATCCGCGCTACGACGTTCCGCCCTGCGCCGCGGTCTGCGTTTATCCCAATCTCGTTAGGGTGGCGAAACGTTTTCTCGGCACCTCGGGGGTGAAAGTCGCCTCCGTCGCGACCGCGTTTCCGACCGGTCTCATGCCGCTCGATTTGAAACTCGAGGAAGTCCGCCGCGCCTCCGGCGAGGGCGCGGATGAGATCGACATGGTGATCGATCGCGGCGTTTTCCTGGCCGGCGATTACAACCGCGTCTTCGACGAAATCGCCGCGGTCAAGGAAGCCTGCGGCGCCGCCCACTTGAAGGTGATTCTCGAAACCGGCGAGCTCCAGACTTACGACAACGTCCGGCTGGCGAGTGAAATCGGAATGCGGGCCGGGGGCGATTTCATCAAGACGTCCACCGGCAAGATCGCGCCCGCCGCCACCATCCCGGTCACCCTCGTCATGCTCGAGGCGATCCGCGATTACTTCTACGAAACCGGCCTCCGCATCGGGATGAAACCGGCCGGCGGCATCCGCAACGCGAAGCAGGCGCTGGCTTACCTCGTGATGGTGAAAGAAACGTTAGGCGACGACTGGCTGACCCCGGATCTCTTCCGTTTCGGCGCCAGCACGCTGGTCAACGACGTCCTCATGCAGATCGTCAAGACGGTCGACGGCAACTACCAGAGCGCGGATTATTTTTCTCTGCCCTAACGAGCCCGGCTTCGAGGGAAGGGATGGCACTTTGGGACGAAAACGTCGGAATTTTGCAGGAAATTAAGGATCAGGTCGCACTATGGAATGGTTAATGGACCCGCAGGCCTGGATCGGCCTTCTCACCCTCACGGCCCTGGAGATCGTGCTCGGGATCGACAACGTGATCTTCATCTCCATCCTCGCCTCCAAGTTGCCCAAGGCGCAGCAGGATCGCGCCCGCCGCACCGGCCTCGCCCTCGCCATGGGGATGCGAATTCTCCTCCTCCTTTCGCTCTCCTGGATCATGGGGTTAACCCGGCCGCTCTTCTCGCTCATCGGCTTCGAGATGACCGGGCGCGCGCTCATCCTGATCGTGGGCGGCCTGTTTTTGATCGCCAAAAGCACCCACGAGATCCACGAGAAATTGGAAGGTGACGAAGAAGGCCGGACGCGGCGGGTGGCGCCGTCGTTCGCCTCCGTCCTGCTGCAAATTATCCTGCTCGATATTGTTTTCTCCCTCGATTCGGTCATCACCGCGGTCGGGATGGTCGAAGAGCTCGCGGTCATGATCGCGGCTGTCGTGCTCGCCGTGGCGGTGATGATGTTTGCCGCGAAAAGCATCAGCGAATTCGTCGAGCGTCATCCCACCCTCAAGATGTTGGCCCTGAGTTTTCTTCTCCTCATCGGGGTTAACCTCATCGGCGACGGACTCGGCTTCCATATTCCGAAGGGCTACACCTATTTCGCCATGGGCTTCTCCGTCATGGTGGAAATGTTGAACCTGAAACTCCGGAAGCGCCGGGCCTAGGCGCGGCCGGTTTGCCCCCCGCTAGAGATCGAGGGTGAAATGATGCGCCGCGATCTTCATCCGCTTCGCCAGGTAGAAACGATGCGCGGCAAAACGCTGCACCCCGGAATCGAGCTGGAATTCCTTGCAGCCGGCCGCGCGCGACTCCGCCACCAGCCAGTCAAAGAGCGCGCCGCCGTAGCCTGAGGAGCGGGCTGCTTCATCCGTCACCAGGTCGTCGACGTAACAAAAACGCCCGGCGAAAAGCGATTCCGACATCCGATAGCCGGCGACCGCGCGCACCTGGCCGTCATCCTCCAGGAAGGCGAGCTTGAAACCGTCGGCCCGCTGGCGTTCGACCTGTTCGACGAAGTTTTTCTCGTCCGGCAAATGCGTTCGCAGTTGTCGCATGACCGAAAAACAGCGGGCGACATCGGCCGGGGTGATGGCTTCGGTAATACGGATTTGTCTCATTTTGCCTAACGATCTGGTGTCCGGCTCTGGCGCCGTTTCGCGCCCAATTCTTCCAGGAGCTCGATCTGGATCTGCTGGATCTCGAAGAGCCGGTTGTATTGCTTGCGCAGGAGGTGATCGATCTTTTCGTGGAGATGCCGGATCTCGAGCTCGGCCTTCAGGTTCACCTTGTAATCGTTCTCCGCCCGCGCCCGGTCGCGCGCTTCGCTCCGGTTCTGGCTCATCATGATGACCGGCGCCTGCAACGCCGCGAGACATGACAGGATCAGGTTCATGAGGATGAAGGGATAGGGATCGAAGGCGCGGGTCGCGAGGACGGCGGTATTGATGATGATCCAGACCACGAGCACGCCGCCAAAAAGAAGGATAAAACGCCAGCTGCCCCCGAACGCGGCGATCCGGTCGGAGAGATGCTCGCCGAAGGTCAGTTTTTTCTCGAACTGGTTGCCGATGTTCTCGGAAAGAATTTCGTGCTCGCGCAGGCTTTCGATCACTTCCTGGTCGAGGACGGAGAGTTCGCCGATTTCGTCCTCCAGCACCTCTTTCACGTAATCGCGCCGGAACTGCCCGAGATCGTTGAGACAAATGAAACCGCGCGGATCGAGGTCGGGCACTTTTTTGCGCATGAAATCCGCCAGCGAAGGCCGAATCAGATCGACCGAGGTCCCGGCGGAGAGCGGCTTCGCCTGGTGACAGATCTGGCACTGCGGACGCGTGACTTCGGCCACGGCGAGAATGAACTGGAGGTGGAGGCACTTGTCGACTTCCGTCTTGGGGCGACCGGCGTTAAGCTGCGCCATGCCACTGCGGGCCGGTCTTCCTTTAGCCTAACGATGCGCGTCCTGGCGATCGACGCTTCTCTGCGCAACTCCGGGGTCGCGATCATCGACTCCGCCGGCGGGAAATTTCAGGCGCTCCATTTCGGAGTCATCCATAACCCAAGCTCGCTCACGATGTCCTCCTGCCTGGTCGCGATTCACGATCGGCTGGCGGAGTTGATCCACCAGCACGAGCCCGATTGTTGCGCGCTCGAGGCGGTCATCTACGTGCAGAGCCACAAAACCGCGATCACCCTCGGCGCGGCGCGCGGGGCCGCCATCCTGGCCGCGGCCGGGCGCGGTCTGTCGATTTTCGAATACGCGCCGAAACGGATCAAGCAGGCCACCGTCGGGAACGGTTCGGCCGATAAATCGCAGGTCGCTTTCATGGTCCGGGCGCTCCTCAGCCTGACGCAAACGCCGCGGCCCGATGAAGCGGACGCGCTCGCCATCGGGCTGACGCATTTGCGCGCGCAGGAAGGAGTGCGGGTCGGGCTGCCCGCGTCCTCCCGGATATGAGGGCGACTCTCGAGACGCGCTGGCTGGGTCGGATCGCTTTCGCCGAGGCGCTCGCGCGGCAGGATGATTTCGTTAGGCGAAAACGCGCGCATCCCGAGATGCCGGACGAGCTCTGGCTGCTCGAACACGATCCGGTTTACACCATCGGCCGCACCCCCGATCAATCGAGCCTGCGCGGCGCCGCGCATCTCCCGCATCCGCTGGTCGCGATCAACCGCGGCGGGCAGGCGACCTATCACGGGCCCGGGCAACTGGTCGGTTATTTTCTCCTCGACCTGCGCCGCCACGGGCAGGATTTACACCGCTACCTGCGCTGGATTGAAATGCTCCTGATCGAGCTGCTCGCCGAATCGAAGATCCCAGCCACGGCGCGCGCGGGCCTAACGGGGGTTTGGGTAAATCAGCGCAAGATCGCCTCGATCGGCGTCGGCGTACGGCATTGGATCACGATGCATGGTTTTGCGCTCAACGTGAGCGGCGACCTTTCGCCCTTTAACGCGATCACGCCCTGCGGCATCGCCGACGTGACGATGACTTCGATCGAGAAAGAAACCGGCAGGATTCGTCCGCTGGAGGAGGTCGCGAACCGGGTGGGATCCTTGGCTGAAGAACGAGTTGCGGACCTTTTCCCGACCGCGACGGCAAACCGCTCGACAGCCGCGCAGGTTGCTTTTTAGTGGAAGCATGGCCATTCCACTGGAAGACAATTTCACCGACATCATCGGCAAAGCGCAGCGCGGTCTCGGCCTCTCCGACAGCCAGCTCGCGGAAAAATCCGGCGCCGAGGCCGAGAAAATCCGGCAACTGCGCGACGGAACCTTTGACCGCGCCACGGCCAAACGAATCGCACCCGTCCTGAAACTCGACCCCGAGGCGCTCGCCCGTTTCGCGGAGGGCGGCTGGCTGCCTGACGAGATCGAGCTCGAAGGCCTGGCCCAGTTCAACACCCCCTATCACGACATGCGGGTAAACGCGTATCTGGTTTGGGATCCGGCGAGCAAAGACGCCGTGGTTTTCGACAGCGGGGCGGACGCTTCGGCCATGCTCGAGAAATGCCGGCGCGACGGACTCACGATTCGGTTGATCCTGCTCACCCACGCCCATCCCGATCATGTGGCCGATCTCGACCGGCTGGTCCGGGAGAGCGACGCGCCGGTTCATCTTTCCGATCGTGAGGAAACTCCCGGGGCCCAGCCGATCGCCGAGGGCGAAACTTTCAAAGTGGCCGGCCTAACGATCGAATCTTTTCTCACTTCAGGTCATTCCGCGGGCGGAACGACCTTCTTTATCCGCGGCCTGGATCGCCCGGTCGCGATCGTGGGCGACTCGCTTTTTGCCGGCTCGATGGGCGGCGGCAATGTTTCCTACGAAGACGCCATCCGAAACAATCTCGAGAAAATTCTCACCCTGCCTGACGACACCGTGCTTTGTCCCGGCCACGGTCCGCTCACCACGGTGTGCGAAGAAAAAAAACACAACGCGTTCTTCGCCGGGCGCATCTGATTTTATGAACGTTGCATTTGTTGGAGTCGGCCGGATGGGCGCGAACATGGCCCGCCGGCTGCAGGAAAAAGGCTTTCACGTGACCGCGCTCTACGATGCGCACCGGCCCAGCGCCACCACCCTGGCGCAGGAGCTTGGGAGCTTTGCCAGCCAGTCGTTAGGCGAAGTGACCGCGGCGGCCGAGGTCGTGCTCACGGTCGTGTCGGACGACGCCGCGATGCGGGAGATCTTTTCCGCGCCGGACGATAACCTGCTCGTTAACGCGCAGGGCAAGCTGTTCATCAACTGCGCCACCGTCTCGCCGGAAGTGCATCTCGAAGTCGAAGGCCTGGCGCAGAAAGCGGGTGCGCAATCCCTTGAAGCCTGCATGGCCTCGAGCATCACCCAGGCGCGCGAAGGCTCGCTCTACCTCATGTGCGGCGGCGAGAAATCCGCCTTCGATCGGGCCGAGCCGATCCTGCAGGCGCTTGGATCCAAGATCCGCTACATCGGCGCCTCCGGGCAGGCGGCGAAAGTGAAGGCGCTGGTCAACATGGTCATGAATATCAACACCGCCGGGTTGGCGGAGGGCCTGGGCCTGGGCGACGCGCTCGGGCTCGACCTCACGATGTTGCGCGAAGTCTTCGGCGAAACCGGCGCCGCGTCGCGGGTCCTCCAGACCGACGGCGAGGACATGCAGAAGCGCGATCACGCCTGCTTTTTCTCCGCCGCCCACGCCGCCAAGGACAGCGGAATCGCCCTCCATCTCGCGGAACTGGCCGGGCTCAAGCTCCCGCTCGCGCGGGCGACGAAAGCGCAATATGACCGGATGATTTTCGAGGGCTTCGGCGAACTCGACAAATCCGGTGTGGCCGAGCTGACCTTCAAAGGGCGGGGCGTGTAATGCCTGGTTCGTCCGCGCTCTCCCCCCATCTGTCATCCTGAGCGGAGCGAAGGACCTCTGACTATTTCCGCCTCCCAGCGAACCGCGACCAGAAAGAGTCAGAGATCCTTCGCTCCGCTCAGGATGACAGGACTTATAGGAGGCGCTCCGCGCCGGCGTAAACGTTCATCGTTTCGCCGCGGAGGAAGCCGATCAGCGTCTGGTTGTTGGCGCGGGCAAACTCGATCGCGAGACTGGTCGGGGCCGAGATCGCGGCGATGACGGCGATCCCGGCGGCGAGCGCTTTTTGCGTCATTTCGAAAGAGACGCGGCCGCTGAGCAAAAGAACGCAATCGCTTAACGGAAGTTTTTTTGCGAGCAACTGATGGCCGATCAATTTGTCGAGCGCGTTGTGTCGGCCAACGTCCTCGCGCAGGAGAATCAGGTCGCCCCTCGGATCGAACAGGGCGCAGGCGTGCAGGCCACCGGTGCGCTGAAAGGTCTGTTGCGCGGCGGCCAATTTCTCCGGGAGCTGAAGCAGCACCTGCGCGGCGACGGCCGAAGCGTTTTTGATCGGCGGAAACTGTTGCATCGCCGCTTCGATCGTCGCCTTCCCGCAAATTCCACAGCTCGACGAGCTGAAAACGTGGCGGCTCAATTTCGTGAGATCGAATTTGCCCGGATCGGTCAGGGTGATGTCGATGCCGTTGCCGGCCGCGTCGCCGCTCGTTAGGCAGGAAGTGATTTCGAAAATGTCCGTTCCGTCGCGGACGATGCCCTCGGTCAGGACGAAGCCGGCGGCCAGTTCGCGATCGTGCCCCGGGGTCCGCATCACGACCGCGACGCTCCGACCTTCGATCCGAATTTCGAGCGGCTCTTCCACCGCCGCTTCATCCGGCTCAGCGGGGTGCAGTTTGCCGTCACGAAACCGCAGCGACTTCGATCCCTTGGACAGTGTCCCGGTTTTTCACAGATCAGCGGGTGTGTTGAGATTGGAGAAAAGCGAAAACTCGTCTGCGCTGATCTTTCGCTCGACGAGCAGACCTTCGTCTATCGCCCTCTGCACGAAATTTTGCATGGAAAAATCGCCCTCGCGCAGAGCCCGGAGCGCAGCCGCCAGGCAAGTAACCGGGTAAACGGCCGCGAGCGGTTCAAATCCTTCCGGACCGCGCGGAACGCCGCCTGGGTCGAGCGATTGGAGAAAATCGGCCGTTATCCGCGGGAGGTCGACCGCGAGGACGACGAGCCGCGGCGCGGTGCACTGCCGCAGCGCGGCGGTCACTCCCGCGAGCGGGCCGGCGCCGGCGATTTCGTCCGCGACGATTTCGTATTCGCGCCAGTACTCGTTAGGCGGGCCGGCAATCATTAGCTGCTCGGGCGCCAGTTTCTGCAGCGTCGCGAGTTGCCGGCGCCAGAGCGGTTCGCGCTCGATCTCGAGAAGGGCCTTGTCCCGGCCCATGCGCGAGGATTTTCCGCCCGCGAGAAGGACGGCACTGCAACGCATCGTTAGGGCAAAGCCGCCGGTTGCAGAATTTTCAACTGCGCCTCGCCCACGCTGATTATCCCATCGGTCAGGATGCGGGCGCGCAGGCCGCCGCGGCCGGCGAGAAATTTTTCCGCGCCCGGCGCGAAGGCCGTCTCCATCCAGTAGCAGGGCGCGCAGTGCGCGGTCCCGCGAAACTGCACGCCCTGCAGCTCGAAATCCGCGCCGATCAGTTCCGGCAAATCGATCCCGGAGACGATGACGTTGCGGCGCAGCACGCCGGGCGATTTGTGCGTGATGCCGAAGTGGCGCGACAGCTCGGCGAAGACTTCGGCGGAGAAAAACGTGATCTGCCCTTTGTAATTTTTCCGGTAATCGAAAAAACGATCGTCGCGGATGCCGCGGCCGGCGACGCACTCGATCTCGTGCGTCGGGAAGAGCGGAAAATCGTCCGGCGGCAGGTCGTGGTGGCCGAAGAAGTTGTGGCCGGGCGAGGTGAAAATCTGCTGAATGATCATGCGGCGGCAGGGACCGGGAAACGTCCGACGCCGCGGGCCGAACGTCAAAAGCGGAAGAGGCACTTTGCTTTGAACGGTGGACGTTGGGCGTTGCTCGTCGGACCTTTCGGTCAATGGGAACTGTCCGGCGCGTCTTTGCCTACCTGAAACGATATCCGCTGCTGGCCTGCGGCACGCTCACCTGCGCGATCCTGGGCACGCTGATGGTGATCGTGTTTCCGGCGGTGACGAAACGGGTGATCGATGAAGTGCTCGTGGCACGCCAGCCGGAGCGTCTGACGCCGCTGGTTTTGATCGCGGCCCTCGCCTTCGTCCTCCAGCACGGGTTGAATTCGCTCCGGATCGTGTTGAACAACACTTTCGAACAGAAAGTGATTTTCGATCTGCGGAGCGATCTTTATTCGCACATCCAGCTCCTGCCCCTGCGCTGGTTTGATAATCGCGCGACGGGCGATTTGATGACCCGCATCCTGGAAGACGTGAATTCGGTTGAGCGCATGCTGATCGATGGCGTGGAGCAGGGAGTGGTGGCGTTGCTGCAGGCCGTGATCGTGCTCGGAATGATGTTTTACGTCAGCACCACGCTCACTCTGGTTGGGCTGCTGCCCGCCCCTTTCCTTGCCGGCGGGGCGCTCTGGTACACCCTCACGGCGCATCGCCGTTACCGGCTGCAGCGGCGGGCCTCCTCCGCGATGAACTCGCTCCTGCACGACAACCTCGCGGGCATTCGGCAGATCAAGAGTTTCGTCCGCGAACGCGAGGAACATGCGCGCTTCAATTCGGTCAGCGACCGGCTGCGCCACGCCACTCTCGTGGTCATGCGGGTCTGGGCGATTTATCACCCGTCGATGTACCTGATTGGGTCGTTAGGCATCGTCCTCGTCGTCTGGGTCGGCGCGCGCGCGGTGCTGAGCGGGACGATGGCGGTGGGCGACCTGATCGCGTTCCTGATGCTGACGGGATTTCTCTACGAACCAATCAACAAGCTCCATCAATTGAATCAGCTCGTGCAGGCGGGCCGGGCCGCGGGTGAGCGCGTCTTCGAGATCATGGATCAGCCGATCGAGCCGGGCTGGGATATGCCGGCGACGAGCGAACGGATCCGGGGCGATGTGCGTTACGAGGAAGTGAGTTTCAACTACAGCGACGAACACGCGCCGGCCCTGAGTGAGATTTCCTTCCATGCCCAGCCGGGCGAAACCATCGCGCTCGTGGGCGCGACCGGCGCCGGGAAATCGACCCTGGTGAATCTGCTCGCCCGTTTTTATGAATTCACCTCCGGAGCGATCACGATCGACGGCCGGCCGATTCGCGACTTCGGGGTGCGCGCGCTGCGGGAGATGATCGGGATGGTGACGCAGGAAAGTTTTCTTTTTAACGGAACGATCCGGGAGAACCTCCTCCTCGGCAGACCGGCGGCGACGGACGAGGAGCTGCTGGAAGCGACGGAAGCGGCCAACGCGCGCGCCTTCATCGATCGTTTGCCGCAGGGGCTCGGGAGTGTGGTGGGCGAGCGCGGGGTGAAATTGAGCGTGGGCGAAAAGCAGCGCCTCTCGATCGCGCGCGCTCTGCTCAAGGATCCGCCGATTCTCATCCTCGACGAGGCGACCGCGAGCGTGGACAACGCGACCGAGCGGCTGATTCAACAGGCGCTGGCCAACCTCATGTTTCACCGCACCTGCATCGTCATCGCGCACCGGCTTTCCACGATTGTGCGGGCGGACCAGATCCTGGTCCTCGACCACGGCCGGATCATCGAGCGCGGAACCCACGCCGAGTTGCTGTCGTTAGGCGGAAAATATGCGCGGCTTTACGAGCAGAGTTTTCTCGAGACGGAGGGCGAGGTCGAGACCGCGGCCGAGCTGGTGTAGACGCTTCGCTCTGCGAGGCGCGGGGCAAGGCTGGCTACAGGACAACTCTCGCGCCTCCCAGAGGGAGGCGTCTACAGGGCTTGCAGCTCGTTGTAGCGCGCTTCGAGTTCGCGGTAGCGTTCTTCGCACTCCTGCAGGGCGCGGCGCTCCTCGAAGAGACTTTGCTCGAGGTCGCTGATCCGGTCGCGCAGGTTGATCGCCATGGTCGTGGCGGCGGGAGCCTCTTCCAATTCCCCACCCGCGCCGTCGTTAGGCTGAGAGGGAAGCTGAAGGCGGTCGCCCAATTCCCGGATCTGGCGGCGCGAGCCGTCGCAGGAATTGATGATATAAGTCTCCTCGCCGATCTCGCCCAGGCGGATGAATTCCTGGACCGCGCCGAGAGTGGTCGGTCCGTAATAGCGGTCGCTCGTGACTTCGACCAGCCAGTCCATTTCCAGCTCGGGAAACATCGGGGCTTTGAGCCAGGTGAGCTGGTCGTGCGACAGTTTGTCGTGCGGGGCGACCTGGGCGGTCGCGGCCCAGCGCCGGACCTGGGAAAAGGGGAGGGGACCGAAGATGCTGCCGTCCTCGTGTTTGCAGAGGAACCAGTTCTGATTCGCCGTCGATTCCATTATTCGTTAAGGGACGGTGGGGCTGGGAGAAGGGGAAGCGGCGGGCGCGGGAGAGCCGGCGGCGTTGGCCGCCGCGGGGATCACGAGGGTCTGCCCGATCTGCAGTTTCCGGTCGTTCTCGATATGGTTGAGTTTTTGCAGCTCGTCGATCGTGACTTTGTGCATGCGGGCGATGGAAGTGAGCGTCTCGCCCCGGGCCACGACGTGGGTGTTGCCGTCCGCCGGGATGGGCGAGGCGACGGCCGTGGCCGTGGGGATGGTGTGATCGAGCCCCATCGCCTTGGGATGTTCGATCGCCTGCTGCAAACGCAGGATTTGCTGGGAGAGGAGATCGATCTTGAGGTTTTGCTCGTCGATCTTTTTCGTCAGTTTGAGAAGCTCCGTCGCTTCGGAATCAGGCGCGGGAGCGGGGCTCTGCGCGTCTGCCCGAAGGAGGATCGAGAGACCGAGAAGAACGAACGCAAAAGTGCGAAGGCGGCGAGTCATGGGGCAACCTTGGCATTTTCGCCAGACCCTGGCAAGCGCGCCGCGGTTTGCGTTTCGGCGCATTCAAGATAGCGTTTTTTCATGCCAGAACGGACGGAAAAACCGGTGGCGCCCGTGCCATGGGGGCCGAAGCCAGGCGACGGGGGCGGCCCGAAGTCTCCCGACGTTTCCAAGCCGGACACGCGCGATCTCCTGAAGAAGATGCGCAAGGTGGATCCGAACCAATCCAAGCGCTACCGGCAGCGCACCGGCCAGTGACGAGCGACTCGTTAGGCGAGAGCGTTTCCGATTTTCCGGCGCTCCTGCGCCGACGCGGGTTATTGAACGACCCGGCCGTGATCGCCGGTTCGTCCGCGGCCTCGCCGGCCTTTACCCCGACGCAGGCGACGACGATTCTGGCCTTCAAGTTTACCGGCGGAGTGCTGGTCGCGGGCGACCGGCGCGCGACGGCGGGGAACACGGTGGTCTACGACCGCGCCGACAAGGTGCTGGAGATCGACCGCCACTCGATCATGGCGATCGCGGGGGTGCCGGCGACGGCCTGGGAAATGGCCCGCGTGCTCGAGCATTCGCTGCAGTATTTTCGCCGGACCCAGCTCCAGGAAATGAGCGTGGATGGCAAGGTGCGCGCGCTCTCGAAATTGTTGCGTGATAATTTCGGCTTCGTCATGCAGGGGATCGGCGTGGTCGTGCCGATTTTCGCGACCTACGATTTCGCCGGAGACGGGCAGGCGCGCCTTTATTTCTACGACGCGATGGGCGCGCAATTTGAGGTGACGGAATACGCCGCGACTGGATCCGGTTCGCCGGCGGTGCGGGGTGTTTTGTTTTACGAGAATCGCTGGGGGAAAAAGCCGCTGCACAAATTGCGCGAAGACGATGCGATCACGGTCGCCTTGCGCGCGCTCGATACCGCGGCGGAAGCCGACACCGCGACTGGCGGGGTGGACCGGAACGCGCGCATCTTTCCGCTGATCAAAATCATTTCGCGCGACGGCATCAAGACCCTGCCGGAGAAACAAATCGCGGCGCGCTTCAAGAACACCGTCGCATGATCGAAGAACCGTATCGTTGGGTGGAGGCGATCGCGAACCGGCGCGAGTATATCGAGACGCAGCTCGCGCCGGGCAGCCCGATCGCGGCGCTGAGTTATGGCGACGGGATTTTGTTCGTCACCGTCGGCCGGGCGCGGCAGAAACTTTTCGAGATTTACGACCGGATTGCGCTCGGGGCGATCGGCCACCCGGGCGATATCGAACGTTTGCGGATGGCGGCGATCGAGCTCGCGAGCACGGAAGGGTTCACGCGTTCGGCGGCGGATGTTTCCCTGCGCCGCCTTGCTTTCTATTCGCTCAGTCCGCTTTTGAAAACCGCCTTCGAGCAGGTCTACGGCGCCCCTTTCCTGGCCCGGATGATTTTTGCCGAGGTCGGGGCAACGCCGGCGGACGATCTTTTCTTGCGGGTCGAATATGACGGCGCGATCACGGCCAACGGGACGGCGGCGGATTCCACTCCGCCGCGCTTCAGCGTTATCGCCGGGACGGCGCGCGCGACCGGTTTGATGGAAGAGCTGCTCCGGCGCGAGCACGATCCGGCCTGCACCCTGAATCGCGCGATGAAGCTCGCGCTCGAGGCCTGGAGCGCGGGGAGCCTGCCGGCGAACGAGGAAACGGGCGACACCATCCCGACGGCCGAGGCGCTGCGGGAGCATCGCGCGGCGGAATTAAAAACCGCCACGGTCGAGGCCTGTGTTCTGGAACGAAGCGGCCCGGCCGCGATTCGGTACCGCGCGATTACAGGCGAGGAGTTGAAAGAGCTGACCGCTGCCTAACGAAGGCGGTTTGCTTGCTCGCGGCGGGTTACGTAGCTAAAGAGAAAGCATGCGGCGCATTCTCGCCTGGTTCGGGTTGGTTTGCCTGACGATTTCCTTCGTCTGGTTCGTTCGTTTGCCGGTGCCGATGCAACCCGAAAACGGATCCCGCCCGCCGCTGGTGCGGGGCGAGCCGCGGCCGGTCGTCGTCCTGGACGCCGGGCATGGCGGGGAGGATTCCGGCGCGATGTGCGGGACGGTGCTGGAAAAAGATCTGACCCTCGACGTCGCGCAACGCGCCGAACTCCTCCTGCGCGCGGCCGGCTACGCGACCGTGCTGACGCGCGCCAGCGATCGCTCTCTTTCCCTCGCGGAACGGGCCGCGGTGGGGAACGAGGAAGACGATTCTCTTTTTATCAGCATTCATTTTAACCACGGCCAACGCGCCGCGGCCTCCGGGGTGGAAACTTATTATGCGCTCCGGCAAGCGGGCGGCGGCTCCCGCTTTTTGTCCTGGCTGCCCTTTGTCGAGCGGGTCGACCATGAGCTGTTGACGAGCAAAAGTGAAAATCTCGCTGCTTGCATCCAGAAGGCGCTGGTAGAGCGGACCCGTGCGGTGGATCGCGGGATCAAGTCGGAGCGGTTTTATGTCATCTCGAACGTGCGCCATCCGGCGGCGCTGGTGGAGGGCGGGTTCATCACCAACCAATCGGACATGACGAAGCTGGCCACGACGGAGTATCGGCAGCAGATTGCACTCGCCATCAGCGACGGGGTCGAGCGCTACCGGGAAACGAGCCGGACGGGGAAGGCGACGCTGGCCATGGTCGCGGCTCCGACTGAATAACTGGAAAATGCGACTCGTCGAATGATCCACCTATGAAGCGAACCTGCGTGGCACTTGTCATATTTCTCCTCGCCGGCAGCGGCGGGTTGCGGGCGGATCAAACCACTTCCGGCGTGCAGCAGGCGTTGAAAGACCAGGGATTTTATTACGGCGACGTGACGGGCGAGAAAAACGCGGACACAACCGCGGCGATCCGGCGTTACCAGATCCGCAACGGGCTTCAGATCACGGGGGAAATCGATGCCGAGACTTTGCGATCGTTAGGGGTGGGAGCCGGCGCGGCGCGCTCGAACGCACAACCGCAACCGGCTGACCCGCCGGAAGAGGAAACGAACGACGGTGAGACCGGGCAATCGGCGGAGATTTCGCCGCCATCCAATGATTTCGCGCCGCGCGCGCCCGGGGGCGGTTACGGCCGCGGGCCGGGGCCGGGCCCTTATCAGCCGCCGCCGGTGGTGGACAATGTTTTTGCCGGGACGCCCTATGAAATGGCGCCGCCCGATCTGCAGCGGCACGTTATCGTGGGCGCGCAGACGCTTCTCGCCCGCTATGGCTACTACCGGAGCGGGATTGATGGCGAGTTTGGGCCGGGGACGGCGGCCGCGCTGCGTGGGTTTCAGGCGCGAAGCCGGCTGCGGCCGGACGGCCGGCTGAATATGCCGACGCTGGCGGCGCTGGGGTTGCTGCCCGGCCAGCACGGGCCGACTCTGCGGCTGCAACCGCGCCGGACTCTGCGCCGCCCGATCTACCGCGGCGAGTTTGTGCCGGAACGTTAGGCTACAGGGCAGGGATTATTTCCCCTGGCCCGGAAACCGGACGGATTGCATCTCGGTGAAAACTTTCCCGACGAAAATGTTCGCCTCGATTCGCAACAAAAGCCGATCGGGATCGTCGGAGAGCCAGACGCTGGCGCGGCGGAATTTCTTATGCGGGGCGAGCTCGCGGTTTTTTCCGATCTTGTTCAACTGCACGTCGAGCCTGATCGCGGGATAGGTCCCGGCGGCGATCGTAATCTCCTCCCGGGCCGCGACGGTGAGGGTGGCGAGGTAAGGGCTGGTGGCGGGATAAACCACCACCCGGTAGACGTCGCTCTCCCGCAATGCCTGGCTGCGCAGATAGAGGAGCGCGGAATGCATGTCGTAAATGCCATCGCTGAAGTGAAAGGTTTTCGGCTTGGGAATCTTGTTCGCTTTGGTATCGGTCCGGACGCGCGCGAGCGAGTCGCGCTCGAACTCGATGTCGGTCGTGACGGTTTTGCTGCGGAGGACATCCACTTGGTGGACCGAGATCGGGCGCAGGGTGGTAGCGTTGGACAGGGCGCGGTGGCGGGTGTCGAATTTCCAAAGGGCGCGCACCATGCCGATGGTCCCTCCGGCGCCTTGGAGTTGCAGGCGATCGCCGCTCTTATCAAACCGGATCTCGGCCGTGGCGGCCACGACCTCGTTCCAGCCAAAGTTGTAGGTGGCGACGAGCGGGCGGGGGTTGGGGAAATCGCCCCGGGGCAGAACGGTCACGGTCTTTTCCCAGGCCGGAGCGGCCCCCGCGGCGGTGAGCGACAGAAGCGCCGCGCCTAACAAGATCCCGATCGTCCGTCCGAAGCCCACCGGGCGAAGTTCCGCCGGTGCTGGACGAGTTGCAAGGTGCGGAGGCCAGCGGCGGGGAAGCGTTTTCGGGAAGAGCGACATGTGGGCGAGAGAGCTTCAGCAAAAAAAAACGCACGCCGGCGGCGTGCGTTTTCCTTTAAATCGAATCAGTCTTCGTTAGGGCTTTTTCGGGCTCGCGGCCGGACTGGCGGCGGCTTTCGGCGCGGCCGCGGCGGCCGGAGCGCTCTTGTTCAGTTGGGTCACGACCTCAGTCGTGAAGTCCATGTCGGGGCGGGCAAACATCACCATCGGCACGCCATTCAAGCTCACGCCTGAAGTGTCAAAAACCAGGTCCATGTTCGACGCTTTCACCTTCGTCATGACGACATCGGTGATTTCCTTGACGATCCCGTCGCGCATGCGGACAGCCTGTTCCTGGAGCTGCTTCTCGCGGGTCTGGCGGAATTCATTGATCTCGCGCTCCATGTTTTTGATGCTGGCGATTTTTTCGTCGCGCTCTTTCGCCTTTTGGGTCTTGGCATCGGCGCTCAGGGCCGGGCCCTCGAGCTGCTGGTTGAGTTTGTTGATTTCGTCGAGCGCCTTTTTGTAGGAATCGGCGCGCTCGTCGTATTCCTTTTTCGCGCTGTTCTTGGCGTCGTTGATTTTGGTCTCGGCGTCCTTGGTTTTGTTATATTCCTTGAAGGCGCGATTCATGTCGATGGTGCCGACTTTCATGCCCTGGGCAAAGGCCCCGCAAGGGAGGGCAAAGGCAGAAAGAACGGCCACGAGGATAAGCTTTTTCATAGATGTAAGGTGAGACTGGTAGTTGGGATGGCGTTAGACTGCAAGTGCCACCTTTCGTTCAAAATTGGTAGCCAACGCTGAACTGGATTTTGCCGTCGCCGTTGTTGTTGCCTTTTTGCAGCGGGATGCCGTAATCGATCTTGAGCGGGCCCACCGGGAGGTCGAGACGGAGGCCGACACCGAAGTCGGAAACGAGGTCATGGGTGCCGAAATCGTAGGCTCCGGCGTTGACGAAACCAGTGTCGTAAAAGACCGCGCCGCGGACGCGGGGGATGAGCGGCATCGTGGCCTCGATGGTGGCACGGGCGAGGGTCTGGCCGCCGATCGGCTCGCCGTTTTCGTCGCGCGGGCCGACATCGCGGAAGTTGAATCCGCGCAGATCATTCGCGCCGCCGAGGAAAAGACGGTCGAAGAGCGGGACGCGGTCGCCGCTGCCCCAGACGTCGATCGCGCCGACCTCACCGTTGAGGGTGAGAATGATGTCGAAGGGAAGAAGGAAGTACTGGGAGCCCTCGATGTTGAAACCGTAGTTTTGCGTGTTGCCGCCGAGGAATCCGCCGGAGATCTGCGGAGTAAAGACGACGCGGTGCCCGCGACGGGTGAGGAAAACGCTATCCCGGGTGTCCCAAAGGACGGTCGTGCTGATCACGCTCTTGAGGCGTTCGCCGGCTTCCATTTGAATGATGGGGGAAGCCAGAACGCTGACGTTAAAAATGTCGATCTCCTCGATACGATAATCCAGGCTGACGGAAAGGAAGGGGCTGACCGGTTTGCGGACGGAGAGCGCGAAGCCGTAGTTGCGCTGGTCGTAGATGGAGCTGAGAAAGCCCGCCTCGCGGAAAAAGATATCGCCGCCAACTGACAACCGCTGATCGAGGAAGTAAGGCTCGGTCAGCGAGATCAGGTAATTCTGCTGCTTGGTGCCGACCTGGACGCGGGCGCGGAATTTCTGACCGCCTCCGGTGAAAGTCGGGTAGTTGAGAACGTCGAAATTACCCTGGGTGAGTTCGACGAAACCGAGCAGGCTTTCGATCGTGCTGAAGCCGGCGCCAAAGTTGAGCGCACCGGTGCGTTTTTCCTGCACCTGCACGAGGAGATCCTTGCGCCCGGGCACGCCGGTGTCTTCCGGGTAAGTGTCGACTTTTTCAAAATAGCCGAGGTTCTCGAGCCGGGCCTTGCTGGTTTCGACGCGGACGGTGTTGAAGACATCGCCGGGAAGAATGGAAATTTCACGGCGCAGCACTTTGTCTTTCGTGCGGGTGTTGCCGGCGATGTTCACGCGCTCGACGAAAGAGCGGTCGCCTTCCACGATGACGTAGGTGAGATCGACGGTGCCGGGGCCGGCCGGGACACCTTGCGGCCGGATGTCGGCATCGACAAAACCGCCCGCGCCATACCCGTCGGTGATGGCCTTCATGTCCTCCTTCAATCCCTTCGGGGTGTAAATGGAGCCTTCCTTTAACTTAACCAAAGCTCGCAGGCCGGCCTCCTTGGCCGTTTCCTGGCCGACAAAGGCGAGTTTGCCGACGCGGTATTGGTCGCCTTCGGTGACCACCACGACTAATCGCACGCCCTTGGGAAAGCGTTCCTGGCGCACTTCCGGGATGGCGATATCGATGTAGCCGCGGTTTTGATAGAATTCGCGCACGCTATCGAGATCCTGTTGCAACTGCGCCGGATCGAGCCGGCCGGATTTATCGAAGAAGGAGATGAGCGACTTCGCCTTCGTTTTCATCTGCTTGCGCAGGACGCGATCGCTGAACTTCGTGTTGCCCTCGAAACGGACATCTTCGATCGCGCCGCGCTCGCCTTCGTTGATCGTGTAAATCGCCCGGGCGGTGCCGCGGTTTTCGTCCGTCACCAACTGCAACTGGACGTCGACCCCGGGGAAACCTTTGCGCTGATAAAAATCGACGATGTTCTGGCGGCCTTCCTCGAGCTTCCCGGCATCGGCCGGCGAGGGGACCTTGAACTTGATCTTTCCGCGCAGGGTTCCCGCCTTATAGCTTTGGGCGCCGGCGATTTCGATCTCGGTCACGAGCGACCGCGTCGCCAGAATCACCTGGACCCGCACCCCGTTGCCGGCGGGTTCGCCAAAGATGCGGACGTTCTGGATTTTGCCCGTCTCGTAGAGCGCCCGGATGTCGTCCTCGACCGTGGTTTCGGAATAAGGCCCGCCCACCTTCGTTCGCATGTTGGCCAGGATGCGGTCTTTCGCGATCGTCTCCGGACCGACGTAGCGCACGTCGATCGAGGTGATCGGCGCGCCTTCCAGCCCCTGCGCGCCGGCCGAGGCCGGCAGGCCGAGAGCCCAGACTAAGGAAAAGAAAACCGCGGCGAGGCGGAGAGACGAGGTGAGTTTTTTCATAGCAGGAAGAGCGGTCGCCAGAGAGCCGTCGATGGTGAACTGGCGTATTAGATGAGTATTGCGAGGAGCAACGTCAAGGCAGGAATGGCGGAATTTGTTGATACTGATGATGGGTGCCGGGAGCCCGTTCGCCCTTCATTGAAGAGCAATCAACCGTCAAAAACCAGAAATTCAGATTAACTCGTACCAGTTATTGCGCCGGCGGGGCTCGTAGCCGGCCTCCCGGATGAGGCGCTCGATCATTTCCGCATCGAGTCGAAAGCTGGTCCCGGCGCTGCTCACGACGTTTTCCTCCATCATGACGGAGCCAAAATCGTTCGCGCCATATTTGAGCGCCACCTGGCCGATCTCCGGTCCCTGCGTCACCCAGGAGCTTTGGATGTTGGGAATATTGTCGAGGAAAATGCGGGCCAGCGCCTGGGTGCGCAGATATTCCGCCGAGCCGGTCGCGTGCTCGACCTTGAGCACGGTGTGCTGCGGCTGGAAGGTCCAGCAGATGAATGCGGTGAACCCGCCGCTGGCGTCCTGCTGATCGCGCAGCCGTTGCAGATGCTGGATCCGATCCTCGATCGTCTCGACGTGCCCGAACATCATGGTCGCGCTCGATTTCAGCCCGAGCTCGTGCGCGATCTGCATGACCTCGAGCCATTGGTCGCTCTTGCACTTGAGCGGCGCAATTTTTTGCCTAACGGAATCGACCAGGATCTCGCCGCCGCCGCCGGGAATGGACCCGAGACCGGCTTCTTTGAAACGGGCGATCACTTCGCGCAGCGGCATCGCGAAGGTCTCGGCGAAATGCTGGAATTCCGGCGGGCTGAATCCATGAATGTTGATGTGCGGATATTTTTCCCGGATGTGATGGAGGAGATCGAGGTACCAATCAAAACCGAGCTTCGGATGATGGCCGCCCTGCATCAGGATTTGCACTCCGCCCGCGGCGGTAAGCTCGTCGAGTTTCTGGTCAAATTGCTCGTGGGTCAGGACGTAGTGATCGTCGTCCTTTTCCGTGCGATAGAACGCGCAGAACTTGCAATAGACGTTGCAGACGTTGGTGTAATTGATGTTGCGATCGATGATGTAGGTCACGATCTCGCGCCCGTTCCCGTCGAAGCTTTTTTCCTTCGCGAGATTGCGCCGGGCATCGGCCAGCACGCCCAGTTCGGCCAGCGGCCAGTGATAAATCTCGAGCGCTTCCGCGGCCGAAATACGTTCGCCGGCGAGGATTTTTTCCTGCAACGGTTCAGGGTTAAGCGCCACCATCGGAGCGCAATCTAAAGCACCGGATTGGAAGATGCGACCGGGATTCGCCGCCGGCGGCGTCCTAAAGCTCGTTCTTTTTCAGAAAGGCCACCACGGCCGCGTTGAATTCGGCCGGCTTGTCGAGCATGAGGAAATGCGAGACGCCGTCGAATGTCTCGTATTGCAGCTTCGGCGCGAGGTTGCGGACGTACTTTTCATAATCCGCCGTCCAAAAAGGCGATTTCGCGAGCACGACCAAAGTAGGGACTTCGATCTTGTCGGGCTTCCAGAGAGCGGGATCGAGCGTCGCCTCGAATTCGCTCACTGCGATCCGCTGCGGGGTGCGCAACATCATCGTCTTGACCGCCGCCCGCTCCGCCGGGTCTTTCATCGGCGCCGTGATGCCGTCGATAAATTTGCCCGCGTTCTCGGCGTAGTCAGGCCCGCGCAGCGGCGCGATGAATTTCTGCATTTCATCGGCGGTGCCCATTGGTCGCAGGCTGCCGTCGACCACGATCAACCCGCTCACTTCCTGCGGATAGCGCCGGTAAAACTGCCTAACGACCGGGGTACCGTTGCTGTGCCCGGCGAGGACGGCTTTCTTTACTCCCGCGTCTCGCAGGACGGCGTCGAGCGCGCGGGCATAATAATCCATCGTGTAGTCGATCTCGGGCTGATCGCTCTGGCCATGTCCCGGCAGATCGACCGTGATGACCCGCATCGTGGCGGCCAGTTCCGAGGCCTGCTTTTTCCAGACCGTCTCATCCGAGCTCCAGCCGTGGACGAAGAGGAGCGCCCTCTCGCCCGCGCCGTAATTCGTGTAATGAATCCGGACGCCATCGAGCGTGGCGAAATGCGACGAAGGTGCAGGCTGAGCCAACGCCAGCGCCGCGCCGAAGAGCAGCGCGCCTAACGAAAAGGCTCGGCCCGCCGCGGTCATCTTCGGAACCGCGGCGTCAGGTCAGCGAGATCGCCTGGAAAGAGCTGACCACGTCGTCCGGGCCGGCATCGGTGAAAAAGCACTCGTAAAAACCAGGGCCGAGATCCCAATGATCACCTTTGTAATAGTCGTCGCGATAGAAACGCCAGATTCCGCTGACGATGATGAGCGAGCTAATGCGATCGTTCCAAAAATCTCCGAGGTAATGGAAGCTGAGGTTGGTCCGGGCGTAGGCGCCCTTGAAGCCGATGTGATCGTAAATCACCACTTCCGGAAGCCGGAAGTCTCCGGCTGTCGCTTTTTCGTAGGTCGGTCCGGCGGCGCAGGCATGGTAGCTGAGCGGTCCGACTTTCCATTTCGTATCGATGATCGCGCCATTGTCTGGCGACAGCTCGGTCTTGGGTACTGATTTCATAGCTTTGTTATTTCGAATTTGAACAGGCGAACTGACCCTTGTCGAGCGCGAGATTGAAGAAAAGGCAGAAGGATGAAGGAAGAAGGAAGAAGTTCGCGGCTCCGCGGGTCTGTTTCAGCCTTCATCCTTCTTCAGATCCGGTGTTCGCGGTTGTCGGAGCGGAGGCGGATGGTTTTGGATTGCAGATCGTGCGAGGCGCGAATGAAGCGCACGGTTTTGCTCTTTGCCCGCATCAGCACCGAATGGGTGATCGCGTTCGGTCCATGCGATTTTACGCCGCGCAGGAGCGCGCTGTCGCTGATCCCGGTCGCGCAAAAAATGATGTTTTTTCCGTTGGCCAGGTCGTCGGCGAAAAAGACGCGGTCGAGATCTTTTTCGTGGCCGTCGGCAATGAGCTGGGCGCGTTCTTCCTTGTCCCGCGGCCACATCATGCATTGCATGTCGCCGCCGAGACATTTGATCCCGGCCGCGGCGAGGACGGCTTCGGGCGCGCCGCCGATCCCGACGTAAAGATCGATCCCGCTCTCCGGATAGGAAGGCGCCATCGCGGCCGCGATGTCGCCGTCGCTGATCATGCGGAGCGAGGCCCCGGCGCGGCGGATCTCGGCCACGATTTCCTTGTGCCGCGGGCGGTCCAGGATCATGACGATGACGTCCTGCACGCGTTTCTGTAACGCCTTTGCGACCGTGATCAGCGTCTCTTCGATCGGGCTTTCCAGTTTCAAGGTTTCGATGCCGGCTTTCTTCATGCTCCGGATGACATCCGGGCCATAAGCGAGCTTCATCATGTAAAAGGAAGGGATGTCGCGCAGGGCGACCTTGACCCCTTTTTCGGGGCTGGCGGCGGCGATACAGGCGATCGAGTTCGGCGCGCCTTTGGCGATATTGGTCGTGCCGTCGATCGGGTCGAGCGCGATGTCGAACTGGGGCGCGCCGGGCAGCCACATTCCGAGTTGCTCGCCTTTGAAAATGCCGGGGGCGCCATCCTTGATGCCCTCGCCGATGACGACTTCGCCGCAAATGTTCATGAGGTCGAACATCCCGCGGATCGCGTCGCAGGCGGCTTCGTCGGCTTTTTCCTTTTCACCCCGACCGAGCCAGGCCAGGGCGTTGAGGGCGGCGGCTTCCGTGGCCCGGACGAAATCGAATTCGATGATGCGCTCGATGTCGTCGTAATTCTGCTTTGGGATCCGCATCGGTGCAGCTTGGCAAAGGAGGAAGGGTAGAGCAAGGACGGAAAGGGACCGGCTGGTCCCGCGACTCTGAGTTGGTGGCGGCGCTTAGGGAATGCGCGCGGGTGCGCCGGCGGAAGTCACGTTCAGCTTGGCGGCGCGGCTCGTCACGCTCCCGGAGATATTGCTTACGGTCACGGTGAAGAGTGAACCGTTATCGGCCAAAACGGCCGGCGGAGTGCTATAGGAGGCCCGGGTGGCGCCGGCAATGTTGGTTCCGTTCTTGGCCCATTGATAGAGCAGCGGCGGCTCACCGGAGGCCACTACCTTAAATTTCGCTCTTTGTCCCACTGCCACGGTCGCATCCCTCGGTTGATTTGTAATGGCGGGAGGCGCGGGCGTTGGCGTAGGGGTCGCCGTTGGTGTGGGCGTCGGTGTCGGCGTGGGTGTCGGCGTCGGCGTTGGCGTCGGCGTTGGTGTTGGTGTTGGCGCCGCCACGGTGTAGGAAAGACGGGTCGTTCCCGATTCATCGACCGATTCCAGAACGAGACGATCGGGGTTTTGCAAAACCGAAACTCTGCCGTAGCCGCTGCAAGGATTATCGAAATAGCCCTCGCTCCAAATACCCGTCCCATCGCTCGAGCAGGGAGGGCCAGACTTCAGGGAGTTTGGTTGCGGAATGCACATCTCGGGGAATCCGGAGCGCGTTCCATCGTCGATCGCCCCGAGGTGGAGATCACCCGAAATGAAGACAACTCCCTGGATGTTATTACTGAGAATAAAGTTCTTTAGATCGTTCCATTCCGTTTGGTAACCAGCCCAGCCGTCGGGAAATTTCGTGGTCGTGTTCACAATGACCGAGGTGAAAATAACCTTCCACTGTGCGGTCGAGTTAAGTAACCCGCTCTTGAGCCACTCCAGTTGGCCCATCGCCCCGAGATTGTTCCCGTCGAGCATACTTTTGTTGGCATCGTCAGGGTCGCTGGACACATCGCGCTGGCTGCGGCAGTCCAAAACGAAGCCCTCCATTTGCGCATAACTGAATCGCTGCCAGATCCCCGGCTTGACCACGGGGAGAGGATAGGTCGGGACATACTCTTCGAAGACCTGCTGACTCAATCCCCACTGGGGATAAGTCTTGTCGATATTATTCAGGCCGGCGTCATGATCGTCCCATTGGTGGATGATCGGCATCTTCTCCAGGATGAGAGGCACAAAGTTACTCATCAGGACCTGGGCCGGGTCGTAGAGTTCCTTAAACATTTGCCTCTTGGTCGTGGACGTCCCTGGATTGCGATGATCGAAATCGCCACCGATGAAGGCAAACTCCGCGGATTCCGCGGCGGCATTTGCAAACGTCGTTGTCGTGGTCGTCAGGAATCTCAGGTTCGCAAAATCCGACAGAACGATAAACTTAAAGGTCCGGGCACTGTCGACCATGGGAAAGGTCCGGAAGGAAGGATAAGGTGGCGCCGTCCGCTTCGGTACGCCGTTGACGACTGGATTGAGGTAGTATGTTTGTTCCGGAGTCAGGCCGGCCAGGCCGATGATTTTGGTAAAGTCGCTGGTGGAACTGGTCGTGAATGAGTCTGAGACCTGGTAGGTCGTGAGGTTAGGATCAGTTCCATAACGAATAGCAACCGTCGCCACCTGACTTGCGCGCAGAAAGACGTTTGCGGTTGTGTCTGTCACTCCGCCTACGACCGGTCCATGAGTCACCGTCTGCCCGAGGGTGGAACTGACCGTAAAGTGCAGGAGCAGCCAGCCGAGGGGCAAAAGGAAAATTCGTCCGCGACCGAGCCTGGGCAAAGGAGAACGAAGCGGTCGCAGAAAGGTGGCTCTGGCGGATTTCATATGCCGCTTATGTGATCAAACTTTGGTTGGTCCGGCAAGCAAACCATCGGGACTCTACCATCTCTCCGCGACCCTTAGGGAATGTTGTAAATTTCCACCAGGCCGATCCCGCTCGTCTCATCCTTGCCCGCGACAATCGCCGTATAGGCGCCTTCAGGAAGGGCGGCAAGAATAGCTGACTCCGAGGCATCCGCGGGCTGGAGATTAGCTGGGATATTGCCAGAATTAGGAGCATCCTGCCAATCATCGTTCTCCGCCACGACCGCGCCATTGATGTCGCGCAATTCCAGCGTTGGATCGGCCAAGGCGTCGTCGATTCCCTGCTGCGTGAGAGAAGGTCCGATGGCACGAACCAGGACAGTCGAGCTGTCACCCTGGCCACCGAGAATAAACCCCCCGATCATGACATTGTCGCCAGCCTCGACAAAGCCGCGCGTGCTGATGTTAGCTAACTCTGAATCGACCGTATCATCTAGGTCATAGACTTCGACTAATCCGATCCCAGTTCCTCTATCCTTGCCGCTCACGATCGCGGTGTAGAGACCAGGGTCGAGGACCGCGAGAATAGCGGACTCCAGGGCATTCGTCGGCTGAAGGTTCGCTGGGATGTCGCCGGAATTTGAAGCTTCCTGCCAATTATCGTTAGTGCTAATGGTGGAACCGTCCGCAGCGTGAAGTTCCAGCACTGGGTCAGCCAGGGGATCTGTGATTCCGGCCCCGGCCAAAGACGGCCCAATCGCGCGCAGGAGCACTTCTTTGGGATCGTTGCCCGTTACGATCAACCCTCCGATAAGGACCTGGTCGTCCGTCAACACCTGCAGGCGAGTGGAGATATTGAGCGGCTGAGCCGGAGTCGGTGTCGGAGAGGGCGACGGGCTCGGCGACGCACTCGGGTCCGGCGAGGGACTTGGGCTTGGAGAGGGAGTGGGCGACGGGGTCGGGCTGGGTGTCGCTGTAGGCGATGGCGACGGCGTTGGGGTTGGGGCTGGTGCCGGCACGGTATAGGAAAGCCGGGTGGTCCCCGATGCGTCCACGGCTTCCAGGATCAGGCGATCTGGGTTCTGCAAGATCGTGACCCGGCCATACCCACTGCACGAATCCTCGTAGTAACCCTCGCTCCAGATTCCCTGCGCGTCGGTTGAGCAGAAAGTGCCGGGAGGTTTTTCCGAGTTAGCCTGCAGGACGCACATTTCGGGGAAACCAGCCTGGACCCCATTGTCGATTGCCGCGAGATGGAGATCACCGGAGATGAAAACCACGCCTTGGATATTGTTCTCGGTAATAAAGTCTCTTAACTCGTTCCATTCCGTCTGATAGCCGCCCCAGCCCTCGGGAACTTTCGTGCTCGAGTTAGTGACCACTGAAGTGAAAATAACCTTCCACTGTGCGGTGGAGGCGAGGAGACCGCTCTTGAGCCACTCCAACTGCCCGAGCAGCCCGAGATTGTTCCCGTCAAGCATGCTCTTATTCGCATCGTCCGGGTCGGCCGCCACGTCGCGCTGGCTCCGGCAGTCGAGGACGAAGCCCTCCATCTGCGCGTAACGAAACTTCTGCCAAATCCCAGGGTCGACCGAGGGGAGTGGATAAGTCGGAACATACTCCTCAAAAGCCTGCTGACTCAGGGGCCACCTGGGATAAGTCTTATCGATGTTATTGCCGCCGGCGTCATGATCATCCCACTGGTGGATGATGGGCATCTTTTCCAGGATGAGGGGAACAAAGTCGCTCATAAAGACCTGCGACCGGTCGTAGAGCTCTTTAAACATCAGCCTCTTGCCGTCGATCGTGAGCGGATTCCGATGGTCAAAATCGCCCCCGATGAAAGCGAAGGCGGGCGCTTCTGCGGAGGCACTGGCAAACGTCTGAGTGGTCATGGTCAGATTGTTGACGTTGGCGAAATCCGCCAGGACAACAAACTTGAATTCCGTCGCGCTGCCGCTCGCCGGAAAGGTCTGGAAAGTCGGATAAGGCGGCTCCGAGCGCACGGGGACACCATTGACTACAGGATTGAGATAGTAGGTTTGCTCCGGAGTGAGGCCGGTGAGCGCGATGGTCTTGGTGAAGTCGCTTGCGGACGTGGTCGTAAATGAACCGGTGACTTGAAATGTCGTCAGGGTGGGATCGGTGCCATAACGCAGGGCGACGGTCGTCTCCGCGCTGGAACGCAAAAAAACGTTCGCACTCGAATCGGTGACGCCGCCGACGACTGGTCCATGAGTCAGGGTCTGGGCCAGGGTGAAGCCGGCCGTCAGGTGCAGAATCAGCAGCACGAGGAAGGTTCGCCCGCGAGGGATGAAGGGGAAAAAGCGAGAATTTGGCCGGCGCTGCGAGTGGAATTTAGGGGCTCGCATTTGTGTCATCATCAAACCAGACTTAAGCTCGCAAAGCAAGGAGAAATCGGGAAAGAGATGACCTTGAGGCCAACCCGCCCCTGAAAAATTTTTGCTCGCCGGCACTCCACGTTGTCTGGCGGAAGGATAAAATCCGTGGGAAACAGAAAAATTTTGACTTCTTCGGCCTAAATTGGTCAAATGCAATGCAGCCCGCGGCAGCCCGCGTCACGTATCTACACGACCCAGCGTGCGAACTGATTTCCGAGAGTGAGAAAAATTGACAAAACCGGACTAGCGTCCGCAAGACAGGCGAGCACTGCCTCCCAGAAGATGGGCGGTCGCGTCACCCTTTGGCACCCGGCAGTCCGCGCCATTAAAACCCCCCGACCAAAGGCGCTCTGGCTGCTTCTGCTCACGGCGAGCTTGGTTGCGGTGTCCGTGTCCCGCACGGGCGCGCAGGAGTTTACCGACGTCTCGTCCGAGGTCGGCCTCGTGCTGGAGGCTAAGAAGAGTTGGGGCAACCCGATCTGGGGCGACATGAATAACGACGGGTTTCTCGATCTGATAGTCCCGACTCACGGTCTCGCGTCCTCGGGCGGGCCTTTCGTTTATCTCAATAATGCCGGCAACAGCTTCACCGATATTCGCACCACTTCGGGGATCGAGCTCGGTCCCGAACTCGACAGCAGGGACTGGCATGGCATCTCCTTCGGCGACTACAACGGCGACGGAAACGTCGATGTCTACGTCGCCGAAGGGGCCAAGGCCGGTATCGAGACCAAAAGGGACTTACTCTTCAGCGGTCACGGCGACGGCACTTTCGAATACGTCAGCGAGAGCGCGGGACTGGAATCCTCGACGAACCGGGGCCGCGGCGGCTTTTTCGTCGATTACGACAACGACGGACTTCTCGATTTGTTCGTCAAGAATTTCGACAGCCTCAATGTGCTCTACCACAGCGACGGCAGCACCCTCGTGCCGGTGCCGGATGCCGGGGGGCTGGCCGACCAGACTTTTGGCGTCGGCTTTGGCGGCATCATCGCTTTCGCGGATTACGACATCGATGGTTTGATGGACCTCGTCATCGCGGGCGATGGGAACACCCTGCAACGCTATCACAACGAGGGCGACGGGACTTTTATCAATACCTCAGTCGGTTCGGGCCTCGTCCCGCAATTCAACTCGAAGGGGATCGCCTGGGGCGACTACAATAACGACGGTTTGCCCGACTTGTTTGTCGCCCGGGCCGAACAGGGAACCACTGGGATCACGGGGGCGTCGCTTTATCGCAACAACGGCGACGGCACCTTCACGGATGTGACTATTTCCGCCGGCGTCAATATCAGCGCCAGTTGCTGGGCCCCGGTCTGGGGCGATTACGATAATGACGGCTACCTGGATGTTTTCGTGACCAACTCCGGAGACGCCGGCCTGGGACCGGGCAACGCGAACCGGCTCTTTCATAATAATGGCGACGGCACCTTCACCGACGTCGCCGAAGAGGCCGGGGTCGCTTTGCAGGATGACGTCTCACTCCATAAAGGAGCGGCTTGGGCAGATTATAACAACGACGGCTTTCTCGATCTCATCGTGAAAGACGGTGTCGGTGGCGAAGAAGACAACGGCCCCGGCGCCACCGGCTTACACCGTCTTTATAAAAATGGCGGGAATGCGAATCATTTCCTGAAGATCGAGCTAAAGGGGGTTCAGTCGAACCTGCACGGCATTGGTGCGCGCGTCATCGTCACCACCACCGAGGGCGTCAGTTATCAACAGTACGACGGCGGGGGCGGCGGTCACTACGCGTCGCAGGGAAGTCAGCCGTTGCACTTCGGCATCGGTGCCGCCGCCAGCGCGTCAGTCGAAGTGCGGTGGCCGAGCGGGCTGGTGAATGTCTTGCCTCCAGTGGCCGCGAATTCGACCGTAACCATTACCGAAGGCACCAACCCACCCACCGCCCACGCCCAGAATCTCTCGACCCGACTCGACGTGGAGACGGGAGAGAGAGTGGGGATCGGCGGTTTCATTGTCAGTGGCACTGGTTCGACCCAGGTCGTCGTGCGCGGGATCGGTCCCTCTCTCACGGCCGGCGGCATTCTTGGCGCCCTGGCCGATCCGGTGCTCGAGCTGCATGGGCCAAACGGCACCCTCTTGAGCAATGACAACTGGCGGGACAGCCAGCAGAGTGAGATCGCCGCGACTGGACTGGCCCCGACGGTTGATGCGGAAGCAGCCTTGATCGCAGAGGTCGGCCCGGGCAGCTACACCGCCATCATCAGCGGCAAAAACGGCGGCACCGGGATCGGCCTGATCGAGGTCTATGATCTCAATACCGGTGTTATCGCGGAACTTGCCAATGTCAGCACTCGCGGTTTTGATGGAACCCTCGGCAACGTCATGATCGGCGGAATCATCATCGGACCCGAAGATGCTTTCCCTGCCTTTCTGATCGTGCGCGCGATCGGTCCCAGCCTGGAGGATGCGGGAGTCGCCGGAAGCCTGGCCGATCCCACCCTGGAATTACATAACCAGGACGGAAGCCTGATTGCCGAAAACGACAATTGGGAGGACGATCCGATCCAGGCCGCGAGCATCGCCGCGGCCGGTCTCGCCCCCTCCGACGCGCGCGAGAGTGCCCTCCAGGCAAACGTCCTGCCGGGTGCCTACACCGCCATCGTCCAGGGCACCAACGGCACCACCGGCATCGCCCTGGTCGAAGTCTACAACCTGAAGTAAGGGCGCAACGCGCCGCTCGTTAGGGCTTTTTCTCCGCCGGCGGATTCGGTTTGGCCGAGACCTCGCCTTTCGGGGCGACTTCGTATTCCGGTTTCGCCACGCCCATCAGCCAGCGGTCAAACCAGCCGACGATGTGCTGCAGGCGTTCGATCCGGTGCCAGGGCTGGCCGGAGCGGGAAAGCTCGTGCGACTCGTTAGGGAATTTCACCATCACGGTCGGGATTTTGCGGAACTTGAGCGCGCGGAACATCATTTCCCCGCCGGCTTCGGGCGGGGTGCGGGTGTCTTCTTCGCCGAGGATGAACATGAGCGGCGTCTTGACGTTGTTGATGTAGGTCAAAGGCGAGCGCGCCTTGTAATCGCCTTCCTCATCCTTGAACGGGGGAGTCTTGAACCAGGCCGGCTGGAAGAGGGTGAAATCGGCCGTGTACCACCAGGTCGCCCAATCCGCGATGTCGCGCTGCGCCACTCCGGCCGCAAAGCGATCGGTGTGCCCGACGACCCAGTTCGTCAGGAGCCCGCCGCCGCTCCCGCCAGTCACGCCCATTTTCTTCTCGTCGATCCCGCCTCGCCTAACGACTTCATCGACCCCCGCCATCAGGTCTTTGAAATCGTCGCCCGGATATTTGTATTGGATGACGTTGCCAAACTCCTGGCCGTAGCTCGTGCTCCCGCGCGGGTTTGGGTAAAGCACGACGTAGCCCTTCGCCGCCATCCATTGGAACTCGTGCTCGAAGATGTAGCCGTAGGCGGCGTGCGGTCCGCCGTGGATGTTGAGGATGAGCGGATATTTTTTCGTCGGGTCGAACCCGGGCGGCTTCTGCACCCAGGCTTGGATGCGTTTGCCGTCAAAACTTTCGTACCAGATTTCCTCCGGCTCGGTCAGGTTCAGCTGGCCGAAAAGCGCGTCGTTCGAGTGCGTCAACTGCCGCGGCTCCGCGCCCGGCTGGTCGAGGCAGAAGAGGTCGTTGATGCGGGTCGCGGTGGAGGCGAGATAGACAAACTTTTTCGCGTCCGCCGTGGCCGAAAACCGGAGCACGGCCTGGTTGCCCTGGGTCAGATCGGTCGCCGTGCCATGAGTGGCGTCAAACGAAGCGAGCTGTGTGCGCCCTTCCTTGGCATAAATCTCGAAGATGCTTTTCCCGTCCGCCGACCAGACCGGAGTATTGCGCCCGAAACCGCGCGGGGCGGCGTTGTCGCCGAAGACGCTGTCGCCCGCGTCGAAATCAAAGTTGGTCGTCAGGTTCACCGGCTTGGCGTTTTCCGTCAGCTCGAGCGTCCAGAGATCGGACTGGGTGTAGGAATTCACCGGCTCATTGACCGATGCGATGAAAGCGACGCGTTTCCCGTCCGGGCTCAGCGCAAGAGTGCGCACGTCGAGCGGAATCGTTGTGAGCAACTTCGCCGCGCCGCCCTTTGCCGGAACGACGTAGAGTTCCGTCTTCGGAAGCTCGTAGTAGGGCTCGTCGATGTGCCAGGACGTGAAATAAATCTGCGCCCCGTCGTTCGACCAGAGCGCGTTGCCCTCGTCGAAGCGCCCGTTTGTGAGCTGGCGAGGCTCGACCTTTTCATCCGCGCTCCGCGGCGCCGCGACGAGCCAAAGATGAGCCGGCCGCTCCGGGTCGAGGTAACCTTCATTGTCCTCCCGATAGACCGCCCGGGTGATGACGTGGACATCGCTTTCGCGCTCTTCCTCGGCTGCTGCCGCGGCCTTTTTCTTGTCGTTAGGCGCGGGCGATCCTTCCGGCTGCGCCAATTTGTTTCCTTCCTCTTCCTTCTTCTTCTGGCGCGCGTGTTTCGCCAGATCTTCCGGGTTCGCGCTGCTCGTAAAGACGATCGATTTTCCATCGGGCGACCACTTCGGACTTCCCGCTCCCTTCGGCAGATCGGTGAAGACAAACGCCTCGCCGCCGGCCATCGGGAGGAGACAAAGTTGCGCCGGCTCCGGCTTGCCCTCTTTCTCCAGCGCCCGGGTAAAGACGAGCCATTTCCCATCCGGCGACCAGCGCGGGCCGCTGTCGCGCGGACCGTTCGTCAATTGCCGCGGTGCTTCATCGCCCGCGGTCGGCACCATCCAGATCGAAGTGTCGTAGCCGTCCTTCTTTTCGTTCGTCGTCACCCGCACATAAGCGACGCGGGCGCCGTCGGGCGAAACCTGCGGGCTCCCGATCCAGACGAAATCGAAAAGATCTTTTTCCGTGATGCCGCGCTTCGCCGAGACGGCATGAGCGAGCGGCGTGATCGTTAGGCAAAGAAAAGCGCAAAGCGCGACGCGCAGGATTTGGTTCGGCATCCGCTACACTGGCACTCTCGCCGTTTGGCGCAATCGATGCTGGGTTTGCCTAACGTTTCTTCGGGGCGGGAGATCGGTTCGTCGTTATGCGAAAATCGTAAACGATTCCTCCACGAGAAACTCTCGTTGCCGTGCAACGTTCCGTGATGGCAGGCGGCGCAATCGGAGCGCGAAATTCCAGGATTGCCCGGCGCACCATCAGTTCGTTCGATCCAGCCACCGTATTGGAGATGATTCGCACATTGCGGGACGACTCGCCTCGGCCGGAAGCAGGGATATAAATCTGACCACGACGTCCCAAGGACAACACGTCTTCGTTTTCCTTGGACTTGGTCATACCAAGGATCGGCCCGAATCGATCTTCGACCAGTTCCGTGTAGCGCTTCCTGCGAGCGTCGACTTGTCGGTGCCGCGGTGTTGTTCTAGCACCCGCGCCGGAGAGAACATCTGGCAGCGAGGAAAATCCGAGTCCCAGCAGAATGCTCAATGACCAAAGCAGTTCTCATCCCGCGGCGAGGCATGAAGGGAGAAACATTGTCTTGCTCTTATCAGAACCAAGCGGTCGGGCCAATCTTTTTGTTGCGCCCTGCTTCCCTCGCCCCTTACTCTTCCGGCGCATGTTTCGTTTTCGGGTTTCTCCGCTCGCGGCCCTGGCCGGTTTACTCATCGTCTTCACCTCCTGCGAACGGCATCACGTCGGGGAATTGCCCCACCTCCAAAAGGAACACATGCATCCGCTGGAGGCCGCGGCCGAAGAACCGATTCACGGCGCCATCCCGAAGCCGCCGCTCTCGTCGCCCACGCCCGCCAACTTTTTTCCAAAGCCGCAGCCCTAGCGAGCGCGCACCGCTCGCCTAACGACAAGTAGCGCCATGGCCAAGCACGAATACGCGACCAAGCCCCCCAACATCAGCACGATGCCGCCGGGTGTCCCCTACATCATCGGGAACGAGGCCGCGGAGCGCTTCTCCTTCTACGGGATGCGCTCGATCCTGATCATTTTCATGACCTCCTACATCATGACGAGCGGGGGCAAACCCGATCACATGAGCGAGGCGGAGGCGCGCGGTTATTTCGCGCTTTTTGTCGGGGCGGTTTATTTCCTCCCCATCCTCGGGGCGATCCTGGCCGAGGCGTTCCTCGGCAAATACAAAACCATTTTCTTTCTTTCGATCGTTTATTGCGCGGGTCATTTCGCCCTCGCCCTGAACGACACCCGGATCGGCCTCGTCATCGGGCTGGGTCTGATCGCGATCGGTTCCGGCGGGATCAAGCCATGTGTCTCGGCCAATGTCGGCGATCAGTTCGGCGAATCGAACAAGCACCTGCTCTCGAAAGTTTTCGGCTGGTTTTATTTTTCGATCAACGCCGGTTCCTTCATCTCCACTTTGCTCTGCCCGGTGCTGCTGCATAACCCGAACTGGGGACCGCGCTGGGCCTTCGGTGTGCCCGGCATTGCGATGGTGATCGCGACAATTTTCTTCTGGGCCGGCCGCAAAAAATTTGTCCACATCCCGCCCGGCGGCATCCAGTTCGTGAAACAATTCTTCAGCAGGGAAGGCCTCGGCGCGCTCGGGCGGCTGATCATCGTTTACGTTTTCGTGGCCGTCTTCTGGTCGCTCTGGGATCAGAGCAGCGGCGGTTCCTGGACCTTGCAGGCCCGCG
This sequence comes from uncultured Verrucomicrobiae bacterium, assembly GCA_963768965.1. Taxonomy (GTDB): domain Bacteria; phylum Verrucomicrobiota; class Verrucomicrobiia; order Chthoniobacterales; family UBA10450; genus Palsa-1392. Next base: position 92,507 of record CAVYJY010000004.1, read on the forward strand.
GGATGGATCTCTTCGTCCCCTGGCTGCCGTGGCTGCAATGGAACCCGTTCACCATCGGCTGGGGTGTGACCCTGCTCCCCGCTCAGGTGCAGACGGCGAACCCGATCTTCATCCTCCTCTTCATCCCGCTGGTGAATTACATCATCTACCCGGCGATCGATAAATTTTTCCCGCTCACTCCGCTGCGCAAGATCGGCATCGGCCTGTTCCTGACCGCGGGCAGCTTCCTCGTCATCGCCTACATTCAGACGCTGCTCGATGCCGGGCGGCAGCCAAATGTGAACTGGCAGTTCCTCGCCTACGCCATCCTGACGATGGGCGAAGCGATGGTTTCGATCACCGGCCTGGAACTTTCCTACACCCAGGCGCCGAACAAGATGAAGAGCGCCATCATGGCGGCCTGGCTCTTCACCGTCTCGATGGGCAACTTCTTCACCGCCGGGGTCAACTTCGTCATCCTCAATCCGGACGGCTCGGCCAAGATGACCGATCTGCAGTATTACCTCTTCTTTGCCGGGCTCATGTTTGTCGCCGCCGTCATCTTCACCATCGTGGCCAAGCATTACCGCTACCGCACGTATCTCCAGTCGCAGGAAACGCCGGAGGAAGAAGCGACCGAGCCGATGCTGGCGGGCGGGACGCCGACCTAACGATCCCGCGCGCCGGGTGGCGCCTGCGACTTCCGACTTTTCTTTTCGCGCTGCGCCGACGATCTTCCTCAGCGCATGCCGCCGCCGAATGAAGAGTACGTCCTCGATCTCCTCCGCGATGTCGGCCTGCTTACGCGCAAACAAATCGAGGAAGCGCGGGCGGAGCTGAACGGCAACAGCAGCATCGTCGAGCGACTCGTTAGGCAGGGCCTCGTCACGGCCGACGATATTTCCCGCACCGTCGCCGCCCAGGCCCAGATGCACTGGGTCGACCTCGCCGACATGGTCGTGCCGCAGGAGGTGATCGACGAGATCAAGCCGCACGACGCGCGCCGTTTCAAGATGATCCCGATCGCGCGCAACGAGCACGGCCTCGTCGTCGCGACCGGCGATCCGCTCGATTTCGACAGCATCGACAGCCTCAGCTTTCTGCTCAAACGCGAGATCGAGCTCGTCTGCACCACGCCGGAAAAAATTCGCCAGGCGCTGATCAAATATTACGGGAGCGCTGAGGAAGCGGTCGATGTCTTGCGCGAGAAAATCGGCGACGCCGCGATCGAGGAACTCGATATCGCCGAGGGCGCGGAGCTTCCCGAAGGCGAAGGGGGCGACGCGCCGATCGTGCGCATGGTCTCGATGCTTCTGCTCGAAGCGCACAAGCTGGGCGCGAGCGATGTCCACCTCGAGCCGCTCGAGAAAAGTTTCCGGGTCCGTTTCCGGATCGACGGCGTCCTCCAGGAAATGCAGTCGCCGCCGAAGAAATTGCAGTCCGCCATCATCAGCCGGCTCAAGATTATGACCGGCTCGATGAGCATCGCGGAAAAGCGCCTGCCGCAGGACGGCCGCATCCAGGTGAAGATGGGAAAAAAGTCGATCGACCTCCGCGTTTCGACCGTCCCGACGAACCACGGCGAGAGCATGGTCATGCGTTTGCTCGACAAGACGAGCCTGCTCCTCGGCCTGCCCGAGCTCGGTTTCCTGAGCGACGACCAGGAAATTTTCGAGCGCCTCCTGCAGGCGCCTGACGGCATCCTGCTCGTGACCGGCCCGACCGGTTCGGGCAAGACGAGCACGCTCTACGCCTGCCTCAATTACATCAACAAACCCGACCGCAAGATCATCACGGTGGAGGAGCCGGTCGAGTACCAGATGAACGGGATCAACCAGGTGCAGGTGAATTCCGAGATCGGGATGACTTTTCCGGCCGCGCTCCGTTCCATTCTGCGCCAGGCGCCGAACATCATCATGATCGGCGAAATTCGCGATCTCGAGACGGCCGCGATCGCGACCAACGCCAGCCTCACCGGTCACCTCGTCTTCAGCACCCTGCACACGAACGACGCCCCCTCCGCCGTCGCGCGCCTGATCGACATCGGGGTGCAGCCGTTTCTGGTCGCGACCTCGATCCGCGCCATCATGGCCCAGCGACTCGTTAGGCGACTCTGCTCAAACTGCAAGGAACCGGGCCAGCTTTCCGAAACCGAGTTGCGCGGTCTGCACGTCGAAGCTTCGCAGCTGGGCGAGGCCAACGTCATGCGCCCAGTCGGCTGTGAGCGTTGCCGGCAGACCGGCTACAAGGGGCGAATGGGCATTTTCGAGCTCTTTGAGATCGACGACGAAGTCCGCCACATGGTGAACAACCGCACCTCGACCATGGCCCTGCGCCAGCGCGCCCGCGAACTCGGCATGCGCACCCTGCGCGAGGATGGCGTGCGCAAGGTCCTCGCGGGGATGACGAGCGCCGAGGAAGTGATCTCGATCACGATTGGAGATGCGAATTGAATGACGAATGACGAATTTCAAATGACGAAGGAATGTCGAATGCCTAATGACGAGGGTGTGGCGTCCGGAAGTCAGGCATCTTGCCTGACTCGGCCGGCGGGCATCCTGCCTGCCGGATATCAGGGATATCCCATCTCTCCGTGCACCCGGACAGGCTGGAAGCCCATCCGCCGAGCCAGGCTGGAAGCCTAACTTCCGTGAATAACGAACGCATCGCCGATTTCTTCATCGACCAGGGCCTGATGGACCGGGCCCAGGCCGACGACGTTCTTCTCGAGACGACGCAAAACGGCAAGGCGATTGAGCAGGCGATGGTCGACCACGGCATCGTCGACGAACACCAGTTCTATCTCGCGATCGCCGACGCGCTCGGGACCGAGGTGGTCGATCTCGAGACGATCGAGTTTTCACCGCACATCCTGCGCCTGATTCCGGCCGGCCTGGCCCGTCTCCACCGCGCTTTGCCGATCGGCGAGGCGGACAACGCCATCCGCGTCGCGCTGGTCGACCCGCTCGATACCCAGACGATCGAGGACCTGCGCTTTGCCCTGGGTCGCGACATCGAGGTCGTCCTCGCGCCCAGCCTGGAGATCGAGGAACGGCTCCGCAAACACTACGGCGAAGACACCTCCAGCATGGAGGACATCCTCAAGCAGCTCGGCGAAGCCGGCGAGCTCATGACCCTCGACGGCGACAAATCGATCGGAGCCAACATCGAAGCCGAGGCCAGCGCGACGCCGATCATCCGCTTCGTCGATCTCATCCTCTACCAGGCGATCCAGGACCGGGCGAGCGACATTCACTTCGAACCCTTCGAGGCCGAGTTCAAGGTTCGTTACCGGGTCGACGGCGCGCTTTACGAAATGGCGCCGCCGCCGCGGCACCTCGCCCTGCCCGTCATCTCCCGCGTCAAGGTGATGGCGAACATGAACATCGCCGAGCGCCGTTTGCCGCAGGACGGCCGGATCCAGAAAAACATCGCGGGCCGCGCAGTCGATCTCCGCGTTTCCACTTTGCCGACACAATTTGGCGAAAGCGTCGTCTTGCGCGTGCTCGATCGCTCGACCGTGAACCTCGACCTCGAGGCGCTTGGGATGCCGGATTACATCCTCGAATACATCCTCGAGGTGATCAATCGGCCTAACGGAATCTTTATCGTCACCGGGCCGACCGGTTCAGGCAAAACCACCACGCTTTATTCCTGCCTGCGCAAGATCAACACGATCGACTCCAAGCTCCTGACCGCGGAAGAGCCGGTCGAATACGACCTCGAGGGCGTCATGCAGGTGCCGGTGAACGAAGCCATCGGGCTCAATTTCGCCCGCGTCCTGCGCGCTTTTTTGCGCCAGGATCCCGATCGCATCATGGTCGGGGAAACGCGCGACCTCGAGACCGCGCAGATCGCGATCCAGGCCTCGCTCACCGGCCACCTCGTCTTCACCACCCTGCACACGAACGACGCCCCCGGCGCGATCGCCCGCCTCATCGACATGGGCGTCGAGCCGTTCCTCATCTCCTCCACTCTCGATGCCGTCCTTGGCCAGCGCCTCATCCGCAGCATCTGCCCCGATTGCAAGACCGATTACCAGCCTAACGAGTCCCTCCTCGCCCAGCTCAACCTTTCGCCGCACGAAATCGGCGATCGCCATTTTTATTACGGCCGCGGTTGCGACAAATGCAACCGCACCGGCTACAAAGGCCGCAAAGGCATTTACGAGCTGATGCAGATCACCGATCCGATCCGCGTCCTGATCAACGAGCGCGCGCCGTCGGTCGTCTTAAAACAAAAAGCGGTCGAGCTCGGGATGGTGACGCTGCGGCAGGACGGCATCCGGAGCATTTTCGAGGGCGACACCACGATCGAGGAAGTGCTGAAATACACGTAATCGGAACGCCGCCCGGGTAGCGCCCGCATCCTGCGGGCCGGTCGCGGCATTCTGCCGCGACGGACTTTCATTGGGATCGTTATCCAAGGTGGATCCCCGAGCGTCAGCAAAAGTTCGCGACGGCAGAATGCCGTCGCCAGCCCGCAGAATGCGGGCGCTACCCAGACCCCAGCAAAGTCTCGACAGCCTTTCGAGCCTTCTTTATCCTCCCCTCGTCATGCCGCGATTCACTTACACAGCGCTCGATTCCCGTGGCCAGGAATCCACCGGCCTGGTCGAAGCCTCTTCGACCAACGAGGCCATCGGCCAGCTGCGCCAGGCCGGTTATTTCCCGACCAATGTTTTCGAGGAAGGCCAGGGCGGAGCCGCGGAAAAGAAGGCGCGCAAAGCCGCCAAGAGCGCCGTCGCGGCCTCGGGCACCGGCAAGAAAAAAGGGATCGTTATTTTCGCGAAGAAGACGGTCAAGGCCAAGATCCTCATGGTCTTTACCCGGCAGCTCGCGACCCTGATCGACGCCGGCCTGCCGCTGCTCCGCGGGCTCAACGTGCTCGCCAAGCAGGAGCGCGACGTTCTGCTCAAGGATACGATCAATCAGCTGGCTGATTCCGTGCAGGGCGGCAGCACTTTCTCCGAGAGCCTCGCGCAGCATCCGAGAATTTTTAACAAGCTCTTCGTCAACATGGTCAAGGCCGGTGAGCTCGGCGGTGTCCTCGAACTCGTCCTCAGCCGTCTCGCGGAGTTCCAGGAAAAGGCGCAGAAGGTCAAAAACAAGGTCAAGTCGGCGATGATCTATCCGGTCATCGTGCTTTCCCTCGCCATGGTCATCATGGCCTTCCTCATGGTCTTCATCGTGCCGAAGTTCGAGTCGATCTTCCACGACATGCTGGGCGACAAACCGCTCCCCGCCATCACCCAATTCGTCATCGGGATCAGCGGTTTCATGCAGAACCATTGGCTGCCTCATTATCGGCGCTCTCGTCGCCCTGTTCTTCGGCTACAAGGCGGTCGCCAAAACCCCGGCCGGGCGCGCCGTGATCGATCGGCTCGCCCTGCGCGCGCCGCTCTTTGGCGACCTCACGCGAAAGAGCTCGATCTCGCGTTTTGCGCGAACGCTGGGCACGCTCGTCACCAGCGGTGTCCCGATTTTGCAGGCGCTCAATATTACCCGTGAAACCGCCGGCAACACCGTCATCGCCAACGCCATTTCGCAGGTGCACGACTCGGTCAAGGAAGGCGAATCGATCGTCCAGCCGCTGGAAGCGAGCGGGGCTTTTCCGCCCATGGTCATCAGCATGGTCGATGTCGGCGAGGAAACCGGTCAATTGCCCGAGATGCTGCTCAAGATCGCGGAAGTTTACGACGACGAAGTCGATAACTCCGTCGCCGGCCTGACCTCGATGCTGGAGCCGATCATGATCGTCATGCTCGCGGTCATCGTCGGCACGATCGTGATCGCGTTGTTCATGCCCTTGATCAGCATCATCGGCGGCCTGCAGGCGCAGACCTAACGAATGCGTTTCCAGGGCAAAGGCGGCCGTGCGGGTCGCGACGGGGCGGCTTTCACCGTGGTCGAATTGCTGGTGGTGATGTCGATCATCCTCGTCCTTGCGGGGCTGATTCTGGCGACGAGCAGCTACGTGCATAACAAAGGCGCGCGCTCCCGCGCCGAAGCCGAGATCGCCGCCATGTCGGCCGCGCTCGAGAATTACAAGGCGGATAATGGGATTTATCCGGTGTAACGACCTTGACGCCGACAGACGAGTCTAATCCCAACGCTATATGCAAACCGCTAGTCACAGCTCTTTACAGCGCACTTATCGGCGGAGACAGTGACAACAGACGGAAGCGCCGGACCAGGCACGTCGTACATGGCATTCAAGCCGAACCAGCTTTCAGCTCGCGAAGCGAGTGCCGCAAAGTCATTCATCAAAGATCCCTTTGGGAACAGTTACGGTTACTCAACCGTCATGGACAGATCCGGCGGTGCAAGGGCTATAATCCGACCTTTGATCTCTGGAGCACTGCTGGATCGACCGCGACCGAGCACCGATCCGGCGCAGTGGATCAAGAACTGGTAGAGCGCTCTTAGTGACGTGTCGGACGATTTCGCTCGCCGTGGCGAGCTTTCGGAGTGCGGCACGTCCTCGTGCCGCTTTCCTCACGCGTAGTTTGACGAGTCACGCCTGCGGATCGTCAGCAAAGCTTCCGCCGAAAAAGCGGCGCGGGGACGCGCCGCACTCCAAAGCGCTGCGCGCGAAAACGTCCATTACTTCTAATGCACCACGACCACGACGCGCCGATTGATTTCCTGCTCCTCGATCGACGCATCCGGTGAAGTAAGCAGATTCGCCTTCCCGTAACCGCGCGTCTCGATCTGCGCCGGATCGATCCCCAGCACTCCGACCAGATACCCTTTCACGCTCTCCGCCCGGCGCCGGCTGAGGTCGAGATTGTATTCCGCCGACCCATACGAATCGGTGTAACCCTCGAGCGTGAATGTCGCATTCGGGTTGCGCTTGATCAGGGTCGCGACCTTTTGCAATTGCGCGACCGCGCCCCCGCTCAGATCCGCACTGTCGTAGGCGAAAAGCTGATTGTTAGGCATCTTGAATTTGGTCCCTGCCCCGAGCGGTCCTTTCTGCGAAAGAAGCGACTCCAGATCGCTGAACCCCGGCGCCCGGTCGGTCCGCGGCCCGGCGCTGTCACCCGGAATGGCGTTGAAATTATTCGGCCGCTTGATCGTCGTGCTGGTGGCCAGCTCGGTCCCGGTCATGGCCGGCTGCGGGCGCCCGGAGTCGGGCACGTTGTTGAGGAGCGATTGTTCGCGGGTGGCGTTCGGCGCCTTCTCCAGCGATTGCGCCGTGGTTCGCTCGATCTCGTTGATGACTGAATTCAAATTCGTCTGCTCGACCTGCGGTTTGTCCGGCAGGACATCGCGCGTGTCGTCCGGCATCGCCGCGGTCGAATGCACGTCCTGCAAAAGCTTGTCGAACGACTTCTGGTCGTCCGGCAACTGCACATCCGTCTCGTCCGGATTCGGCTTCGCCGCTTCCGTTGCCGTGCTCGCCGCGGCCTGCTCGAGCGGTTTCGGAGCCGTATCCACGCTTGTCACCTTAAACTTCGGCGGCTCCCGTTTCCCGACCCCGAGCGGGACCGAAGCCTGGAAACCAGTCCGATAAAAGACCAGGCAGAGCAGCCCGTGCAGCAGGAGGGAAAGAACCAGCCCGACGAAAAGCCAGTTGCGCTGTTTACTCCGACCGGCCCAGACGGGCAGCGGCTCGGAGGTGCGGGCGGTGACGGCGTTCATGGCGAGTTAGACAAACGACCCGGGGAAATGTTTGTCAAAAGTTTCGGTCTGCGAGCTGCGCGCGTTCTGCTACCGAATATTCCCGCGCGTGCGGTCGGTGAAAATGCGCGCGGCGCGCCGGATCTCCTCCGCCACGTGCACCTCGGGCGAGACGAACTTCGGGGTGAACCAGGGATACAAACCGATCAGGTCGTGGGTCACGAGTATCTGGCCGTCGCAATGTTCGCCCGACCCGATCCCGATCGTCGGGATGCTGATCGCCTCCGTCAGTTGGCGGGCGGTATCCGCCGCCACGATCTCGAGCACGACGGAAAAAGCACCCGCTTGTTCGACCGCGCGGGCATCCTGCAGCAGGCGCTCCACTTCCACCGCGCCACGTCCTTTCACCTTGTAGCCGCCTTCGAGCCGCACGCTCTGGGGCAACATGCCGATGTGCGCCATCAGCGGAATATTTTCCCTCACGATCGCCTCGATCTGCGGGACGTGGCTGAGGCCGCCTTCCAGCTTCACCGCCTGCGCGCCGGCTTCGACGAGGCGCCGCGCGTTCGCGACCGCTTCCTCGGGTGTGTCGTAGGTGCCGATGGAAAGATCGGCCACGAGCAGCGCCCGTTTTACCCCGCGGGCGACGGCCCGGGTGTGATGCAGCATTTCCTCGAGCGTGACCTGGGTCGTGTCCTCGTAGCCGAGGACGACCATGCCTAACGAGTCGCCAACGAGGATGATGTCGATCCCGCTCTCGTCGAGCAGGCGGGCCGTCGGATAATCATAAGCGGTCAGCGCCGTGATGCGCTCGCCGCGACGTTTACGGGCGCGAAAATCGTCCATGATGCGCGGACACTACCATTGCCGGGCGGAACGCACCACCGAACCTGAGGCCGGCAAATCGTCGGCCAATTCGCGGACGGTTTTGGCCTGGCCGGGCAGGACGAGGTCGGGCCGGATTTCGGCCAGCGGATGGAGGACAAAGCCGCGCAGGTGCAAGCGCGGGTGCGGAAGTTCCAGTCCCGGTTCGTTCACGGTGCGTTCTCCGTGATAAAGCAGATCGAGATCGATCGTGCGCGAGCGGTTGCGTTCATGTTCGGGCGGGCGGCCGAGCGCGTTCTCGATCGTTCGGAGTTCCGCCAGCAGTTCGAGAGGGGAACCGGCGTAGCTGACCTCAACGACCGCGTTGAAAAAATTCTGCGCGCCCGGTTCGCAGTCGACCGGCTCGGTTTCGTAGAGGGCGGAGGAGAGAAAGGGCGCGCAGACGTTGGGCAGCGCGAAAATCTGCTCGCGCGCTTTCGTTAGGCTGAAAACGCGATCCCCGAGATTCGCCCCCAGCGCGATGCCCGCTCTCATCTACAGTCCGAGGACATTTTCCATGCTGTAGAGGCCCGCCGGCTGGTTGACCACCCAGCGCGCGGCGCGCAACGCACCGACCGCAAACGTCTCCCGGCTTGCGGCGCGATGAGTCAACTCGAGGCGCTCTCCCGGTCCGGCAAAAAGGACGGTGTGCTCGCCAACGATGTCACCCGCGCGGACCGAATGGGCCGGGATCTCATCGCCGCCATGCTGCTCTTGCAGGATTTCGAGCAACCGCTTCGCCGTCCCGCTCGGCGCGTCTTTTTTTGTCCGGTGATGCAGTTCCACCACCTCAATGTCGAACTCTTTGCCTAACAATTCCGCCGCGCGCCGGGTCAGGACAAAAAGCGCGTTCACTCCGACGCTGAAATTCGCGGCGTAAACGAGCGGAATCTTCTCCGCCGCCGACGCGATCAGGGATTTCTGGGCCGCGCTGTGCCCGGTGGTGCCGAGGACGAGCGGCTTGCCTTGCGCGGCGCAGGCCCGGCAGACCGCGTCCGTCGCCTCCGCCAGGCTGAAATCGATCACGACTTCGCAAGCTGCCAGTGCCGGCTCGAGGGCGTCTGCGCGTTCGATGCCTTGCGCGATCGTTAGTCCGGAATCCTTCGCCGCCGCCGCGGCGACCGCTTTGCCCATCCGGCCACTTGCACCGATCAAAGCGATTCGCAGCGGTTCCATTTGCTTCTCCCCGGTCACGTTGCCCGCGTGAAGGATTCGGAGACGGCCCCACGCCTAACGACACCGATCGACGCCCGGCTGTCGCGCGAGGCGCACGACAGAGCGGGCGGGGCGCCCGCGCTCCCCGGCGGAAGAGTGCGCCGCGTCATACGAGTTCTTTTTCCAAGGCGTCCATGGTCCGGCGCAGGCGCTCTTCGTTCGCCTTGCTCATCGCGACCAGCGGGAGGCGGCAATCGGCCGCCATCACCCCGCGCCAGGCCAGCGCCGTTTTCGCCGGGACCGGGTTCGGTTCGATGAAAGCATCCTTGAACAGCGGAAAAAATTTCTGGTGCAGTTGGCGCGCTTCCTCGGCTTTGCCGTCGAGAAAGAGCCGCACCAGCCGGGCGACCTCGGCCGGGAAAAGATTCGAGACGACGCTGACCACCCCGACCGCGCCGACCGCGAGAAAGGGCAGGGTGAGTGAATCGTCCCCGCTCAGGATCGTGAACGTCCGGGGCAGGCGCAGCGCCAATTCGCTCACCCGGTCGACGCTCCCGCTCGCTTCCTTGATCGAGACGATGTTGGGACATTTCTCCGCCAGCCTAACGACCGTGTCGGCCGCGATATCGACCCCGCACCGCCCCGGGATGTTGTAGAGCACGAGTTGAAGCGAGGTTTCGCGGGCGATCGCCTCGAAGTGGCGAAAGAGACCTTCCTGGCTCGGTTTGTTGTAATAAGGCGCCACGAGGAGGGCGCCATCCGCGCCGATTTCTTCCGCCGCCTTGGTGTGCGCGATGGCGTCGCGGGTGGAATTGGAGCCGGTGCCGGCGATGACGAGACAACGCCCGCGCGCCGTTTTCACCGCCCGCTCGATGACGTGGTGACGTTCGCCGCAACTCAGCGTGGGCGATTCGCCCGTCGTCCCGACGGGTACGATCCCGGTGATGCCGGCGGCGATCTGGGCCTCGATCAGGCGTTCAAACGCCTCGAGATCGACTTCATCGTTCTTAAAGGGAGTGACGAGCGCTGTGTAGGTGCCGCTGAACATAATTTGCTGACCCTCAAAGTTCGATCGTGCCGTCGAAAACAAAATCCGCCGGACCGGTCAGCGTCACCTTCGTGAACCGGTCGCCCTGGCGGGTGAAATCGACACTCAGGGTATCGCCACCGCGGACCAGGACGTCGATCGGTCCCGAGACATTTTCGTTGGCCGCGAACAGGATCGCGCTTGCCACCACCCCGGTGCCGCAGGCCAGCGTTTCATCTTCCACGCCGCGCTCGTAGGTGCGGATGGCGATATGATGCGGGCCGCGTTTTTCGCTGAAATTTGCGTTGGCGCCGCGCGGCGCGAAATCGGAATGATGCCGCAGAGCCGAGCCGACCGCCCGGACATCGATCTCCTCGATTCGGGCCACCGGCACGACCACATGCGGGACGCCACTGTCGACATAACCGGCGTGAATTTTTTCGCCGCCGACTCCGATTTCGAGCCCGAGCCGGAGATCGTTAGGCTCGCTCATCTGGAGGGTGACCAGTTCGCCCACGAGTTGCGCGCCGATGACGCCGGCTGGTGTCTCGAAAGTCAGTTGCTGGAGCGGGCCCGCCGTCCGGTCCGCGTAGCGGGCAAAGCAGCGCGCGCCGTTCCCGCACATTTCCGCTTCGCCGCCGTCCGCGTTGTAATAGCGCATCCGGAAATCGGCGCTGTTGGCGGGACGTTCCAGGAGCAGGACTCCGTCCGCCCCGACTCCGCGATGGCGATCGCAGAGGCGCGCGATTTGTTCGCGGTTGAGCTCGAGGTCGCCCATCCGGTTATCGAGCAGGACGAAATCGTTGCCCGCGCCGTTCATTTTCGTGAAACGCAGCATGTGATGGCTGGTTAACATACTCTGGCGCGAAAGCCAACCCTCCGCCGCATCTTGCTCCCCTCCGAATTTCCCCTATTGATGGCAGGTGCGTTTTGTTCTCGTTGCGATCCTCCTTCTCGGCCTCTGGCCTAACGAATCGCCGGCGCAGGTCGCGCCCGCTCCGCTGAACGAGCTCATCCTCCAGCAGATCAAAGAGATGCCGGCCGGCGGAAAATATTCGGTCACCCGGACGGCGACGATCCGCCTCCAGGCGGCGGCGCAGGTCGACTCGGGAAAGCTTTCCATCCTGCCGGAGGGCGCCATCCCCAGTTATTGCTCGGGCGCGACTTATCTCGTTTTCCTGAAAACGATCGAGGCCATGCGCGAGCGCGGGGCGCTCGACCTGAGCGATGAGACGCTCTCTGCGCTCCTGATCCGGGGGCAGCGCGACGGCGAGGGAATCTGGGGCCGGTGGAATGCGAATGGGCCCGGGACGGCGCGGCTTTTCCACGAGCTCGGGCTCGGCCGCAACTTCGATGATTTCGCCGAGGCGCAGCCGGGCGATTTCATGAAGATCTTCTGGACGGCGGAAGTGGGCCGGGAAGAGCGCGGCCACTCGGTCATTTATCTCGGGTTGGAAGAAAAGGCCGGGGTCGAACATGTCCGCTACTGGTCGAGTAACATCCCGGCTGGCTACGGCGAGCGAAGCGTCCCGCGACGCAAGATCGCGCGCGCGATTTTCTCGCGTCTCGAGAGGCCGGCCAACGTCGCCCGGATCGCGCAGGCGCCGCGGAACGATCGTTATCTCGCGAGCCTGCTCCGGGTGCGATCGAGCTACGCCGAGGCGAAAGCGCAGTGCGGTTTTTAGGTTGTCGATGAGCGGGTTGTCGGGCGCGACGATAATCAATGGGCTGATTCTCGGCTGGTCGGTCGCCTGGCCGCCCGGCCCGATTAACGCCGAGATGATCCGGCGTGCGCTCCTGCCCCGTGCGCAGGGCGGCGGGTTCTGGCCGGCCTGGCAACTCGGGCTCGGGGCTTGCACCGGCGATTTCATCTGGGCGCTGGGCGTGGCGGCGGGCGCGGGCGCACTCCTCGCCGCGCCGCGGCTGCATCTCGCGCTCGGGATCATCAGCTTTCTCCTCCTGCTTTTCCTCGCTTTCAGTTTTGCGCGCGGCGCCTGGCGCGCGTGGCAGGCGCACGCGAATTCCAGCCGCCGCCCGTTCCGCTCCGACGCGGCAATGCCCGCGGATATTTTCTCGGATTGATCCTTGCCCTAACGAGTCCGTGGAACATTGGGTTCTGGTTCGCCGTCGTCGGCGGTCAGGGCGCAGCCCAGGGGCATTCCACTTTCCTCAGCTCGCTCCTGCTCGCGGCGTCGGTCGTCTCGGGCGCGATCGCCTGGACGATCGTCCTTTGTACCGCCTTGAAACTGGGCGCTCGAATTTTTGCCCGGCCCTCCTGGCAGATCGGCACTCAGGCGGTGAGCGCGCTGGTCATGCTCGCCTTCGCCATTCGGCTGGTCTGGCTCTGGCGCTGAGGTTTTCGACCGGTCGTAGACCAGCGCGGCAGGAGAGGTAGATTTGGCACCCGCATGTCCGACCGCGAAAAGAAACTGACGATCAACGAGATTTATTTCTCGGTCCAAGGAGAGAGCACCTGGGCCGGGCTCCCCTGCGTCTTCGTGCGCCTGACTTTCTGCGATCTGCGCTGCACTTATTGCGACACCGAATACGCCTTCTACGAAGGGAAAAAGAAGACGCTGGGCGAGATCGTGGAGGAGGTTTTGAAGTATGACTCTCCCCTGGTTGAGATCACGGGCGGCGAACCGCTCCTGCAGAAAAACGTCCTGCCTCTGATGGCGATGCTGGCCGATGAAGACCGCACCGTTCTGCTCGAGACGAGCGGCGCGCACGATATCTCGGCGGTCGATCCGCGCGTGCACCGGATCATGGATTTGAAAACCCCGGGGAGTGGCGAGGTGGCGCGCAATCTCGTGGCCAACATCGGGCACCTCGGGCCTAACGACGAGGTGAAATTCGTCATCGGCTCGCGCGAAGACTACGAATGGTCTCGCGCGCAGGTGCGCGAGCATCGCCTGGCGGAACGCTGCCGGGCGGTTTTGTTTTCGCCGATCTTTGGCCGGATCGAGCCGCGGGAAATTGTCGAGTGGGTCCTGCTCGACAACCTGCCGGTCCGGTTCCAGCTCCAGATGCACAAGTTCATCTGGGCCCCGGCGCAACGCGGGGTGTGAGCTGAGAGGGCGTCAAAAAAAAGTCTGTCATCCTGAGCAGAGCGAAGGATCTCTGACTATTTCCGAGCACGGTGGAAAGCAGAAACGGTCGGAGATGTTTCGCTGCGCTCAACATGACAGCGTAATAGATACAGTTAGACGCCGGACAAACTCCACAATCTCCCGGAGATCAGCGACGGCGGTGTCCGTGATCAGGACTTTGAAGTCCATTCGCCTAACTTTGCCCGCACCTCCCCGAGATCCTGAACCCGGCCGGCCCGCACGTCTTTCAAGCCCTCTTCAAGAGAGGCTTCCAAATCAGCGGGATCAGGCTGTAGGTCCGCGGCACAGAGCTCGGCGGCCAGCAAAGCGCGTTCCCGTGCCGGCAGTCGTGCGATGGCGCTTCGGATCTCCTGGAGCGTGCTCAACGGCTGAAGTTATCATGCCGCTGTTTCGGGAGGCAAGCGTGGGGTTTAACTCAGGCTCGCGCTCGCACGTTAGGCAGAAACGCGGTCAGCAGCCCGATGAGCGGGAGGAAGGAACAGAGATAAAAGACATGCTCGATGCTGGTGCGATCGGCGAGCGCGCCGAGGATGGCGGAACCGATTCCGGCCATGCCGAAAGCCCACCCGAAAAACAGCCCTGAGATGAGACCGATTTTGCCCGGAACCAATTCCTGCGCGTAAACCAGGATGGCGGAAAAAGCGGAGGCGAGGATGACGCCGATGATGAAAGCGAGAATGCCGGTCCAGAGCAAATTGGCATAGGGCAGGGCGAGGGTGAAGGGCGTGACCCCGAGGATGGAAAACCAGATGACGAGCTTGCGTCCATAGCGGTCCCCGATCGGGCCGCCGATGATGGTACCGAGCGCGACGGCGAAGAGAAAAAGGAAAAGGTGATACTGCGCCCCCTGGACCGACAGCTGGAAACGATGGATGAGATAGAAAGTGTAGTAGTTCGTTAGGCAGGCGAGGTAGAAATATTTCGAAAAGATGAGAATGCCGAGAACCCCGAGGGCCATCCAGACCCGGCCGGGCAGGCGGCGAAACGAGGCGCTGGCCGGAGCGGGACGGGACCGCGCCTCGACCAGATGGGCGCGGTACCAACTCCCGACCCAGGCCAGAATCGCGATCCCGAGAAGCGCGACGAGGGCAAACCAGAGGACGCTGCCCTGGCCGCGCGGGACCACGATGAGGGCGGCGGCGAGCGGGCCTAACGAACTGCCGGTGTTGCCGCCGACCTGGAAAACCGATTGCGCGAAACCATAGCGCCCGCCCGAGGCAAGACGGGCGACGCGGGAAGACTCGGGATGGAAGACCGATGAACCCATCCCGACGAGCGCAGCCGAGCCGATGATCATGGCATAGTGAGTGGCGTGCGAGAGCAGGACGAGACCGGCGAGGGTGAGCCCCATCCCACAGGCGAGCGAATACGGCTTGGGCCGGCGATCGGTGTAAAGACCGACAAACGGTTGCAGGATCGAGGCCGTCATCTGGAAGGCGAGGGTGATGAACCCGATCTGGACGAAGCTGAGGTTGAAGTCGGTTTTGAGGAGCGGGTAGATCGCCGGGATGAGCGATTGGATGGTGTCGTTCAGGAGGTGGGAAAAGCTGATCGCGAAAAGAACCGCCAGCACCGTCGGATTGGCGGAAGGCGCGCCCGGTTTGCCTTCGCTCTGGGTCAAAGGCGTTTCAGCGGTATCGGGACCCATGGCGAGGAGCTGAAATTAAACAACCGCGCCGGAAACGCCAATCGCGGCCAGCAGGACGTTGTCCGTCGTTAGGGCTTTTTCTTGAACGCCTCGTCCCAATTCGTGCCGCTGGGCGACTTGATCGAGTTGCCGGTCGGCGTGGCCGCCGTGGCCGCGACCGGCGCGGCGGAGGCGAGGTCGGAATTGGCGACGCCGCTGCCATCGCCGCTGAGGAACTTCTGCAGGTCGCGCATCACCTTGCGCGGGCCGACATAATTGCCGCTGACGTAGCTGAGGGAGAGGACTTCGCCTTTTGCGTCCAGCAGGACGAGATTGGGAATGCCGGAGCCGGCGTGTTTGGCCAACGGGCTTCCTTTGACCGCGCTGTAGCGCAGGGCCGGCCAGGGCATCGCCGTTTCGCTCATGTATTTCTCCATCGCGCTCGCGCCCTCGTCCTGGCTCAGGAAAACGATCTCAAACTCGGGATGGCTCGGCCTCGTCTCGTTGTAAAATTTCACCAGGTCCGGCGTGAACTGGCGGCACGGTCCGCACCAGCCGGCGGAGAAATAAAGTGCGATATATTTCGCCTTCGGCAGATCGGGCGCGGCGAAGGGCAGCGCCGATTTGCCGCGCAACGCGACGAGCTTGCCGTTGAGTTGAGTCGGGAGGTCTTGCGCATGAAGGTTGAGCGCGAGAAACAGCCCGAGGAGTGGGAGGCCGATTCGTTTCATGCGCCCAGCTGTTAGCGGGTTGCGGCAGCGGCGTCAATCCCGGCGTGCGGGCCCTCGTCTATTGTTTGGTAAAAGTGAAGCTGTCGCTCGCCGTGATCGTACCACCGAACGTGCCTGCATTAAATTTGTAGGTGTAGGTTCCAGCCGGCGCGTTGCCCGGGATTTGTTGGGTCAGCGTGCGCGTCTGACTGCGGCCGGCGCGGAGCCTCACCGTCCTCGGTCCGAGGAGGGGACTGCGGCTGACCGGTCCTGACATTTCACCCCAGGATTGGAAGGTTTGGGTCTCGGCGGTGGTGTTGCTGAGGGTGAGGGTGAAATCGAACGACCCGCCGCCGGGCGGGATGACGACCGGCGGATTGAGCGGTTGAATCGATACCTCGAGGGCAGCCGAGTCTGACGGGATTGTCGCCACCCAGATCGCCGAGCCCTGCCCGAACGGCGCGCCGGGGTCCTCGTATTTCGCATGAAAAACGAGCTGGTTTCCATCGAGACCCCGGTGGGTGAAGTGCTCGTTGATCAAAGGCGAGCCGTCGAGTTCATCGGTCGAGTCGATGATCTTGAAAAGCGCCCCGTCCCGAAAGCCGTAAAGACCGGTCTCGTCATCTCCAGTGACCGGGTCGAAGAAAAAACCCGTGAGCACCGCAAGGTCGCCGTCCACCGCCACCTCGGCGAAGGATTCGAAGGTGGCTCCGTTCGGATTGCCCGGCACCGCCTGTCCGACTTCGGCGAGAACGGTGAATGGTCCCGCTCCGGAGGAGTTTGCCGGGGCGAGATAGACGCCGCCCTGGCCGCCGCAGCAGAGGAAGCCTTCGTGCCCGCTGAAGACAACGTTTTCGCCGTCAGTGTCGGTGAAGCCGAAAGATTCGAAGGTCAGCGCAGTGCCGGGGATGACGGTCGATCCGTTCGCGATCCAGTCCTGGGTGTTGCTGGCCGGGTCGTAAGTGTAAACGCCCATGACTCCTGCCGGCTGAGTGACGAAGGCGGTGAAACTAACGAGGCCGCCGCCAATGGCCGGAGTGGATTCGTGGTCAAAGGTGGAAAACGTCCCGCCGCCCGGTGCCGCTGCTCCCGGCTGAGCGATCTGGATGGGATCGGAAAGATCGGCTGGTAGAAAGAAAGGCGGCTCGAAGAAGTCGGGATCTTTTTCAAAAACGATGCCGGTCGCATCCACCGCCGGTCGCACCGGAGGCGGGTCGCCGGCGATTCGATCGACCAGCACCTCGAGGGGACCGCCGGTGCCGCGATAGAGGCCGTCGGTGATCCCGATGTCGTCGCCTCCAGTGAAGACGACTTCGCCGTTGAAGATCGCTGGGTTGTCCAGCCGGTCGAAGGAGCTGCCGGGCCGGTTCGGCACGGGAGTGTTCTCGTCCACGATGAGGGTGAACGGACCGGTGCCGGTAGCGGGCGTGGAATAGAGTCCATCGACGCCGGTGGCCTGGTTCTCGGCAAGAATCGCGACGGTTCCGGCATGGAGCGCGGGGCTGTTGCCCCACCCGCGGATGGCCGTGTCCTCGTCGGTGATTTTGGTCAGTTCAATCACCTGCGAGGGCGCGGTCACCGGCAGGAGAAGGCCGGCAATGATCGTCGTCAGGAGCAGTCGTAGCGTGAAGCGGTGTTGATACATCGTTTCCTTTCTATGTTGGTTGCTGATAGTGCGTCGTGAGGCCGCGGTTTATCGAAGTCGTGCATCGCCATGTGGAAGTTGAAGCGGGAGCTGCGCGACGGAGCTGTCGCTAAGGGCTTTGCCTTTCCGCCCGGTTATTTCCTTCTTAAAATCCTAAACAGATCGTTTTTGCACGCAAGGTGCCGATTCTCGGTGACGCAGCCGCGGGATGACAGGCGGGCGCTCCGGTGCGATTTTCCGCCGCGATGCGAGCCCGCCTGACGAAAGATTTCACCTTTGAAGCCGCCCAGACTTTGCCTTCCGCGCCGGAGGGTCACAAGTGCCGCAAAATGCATGGGCACAGTTTCAAGGTCGAGGTCTCGGTCGAAGGCGAAGTGAACCCGGAGAGCGGCTGGGTCTACGACCACGCCCAGATCGGCGCGGCCATGAAGCCGCTCATCGCGCAGCTCGATCACTCCTATTTGAATGAGATCGCCGGGCTGGAAAATCCGACGATCGAAATCATGGCGGCGTGGTTTTGGGAGAAGCTCGCGCCACAATGCCCGGGCTTGTGCGAGATCGTGATTCACGAGACCCCGACCGCGCGCTGCGTCTATCGCGGCGGAAGTTAGGCGTCCCGCCTGACTCGGCGAACAGGCATCCTGCCTGTCGCTTCTTCCGCGGCGGCTGAGCCGACCGGCTGGAAGCCCGTCGGCCGAGTCAGGCAAAGATGCCCGACTTCCAGCGGCGCGCTGGTCTGCGGCCGACACGGCCGCCGCTACACCTGCCGGCGCCGGAATTTAATGCCGCGGGGCGCGGATCGTCCCGGTCTCGATCGCGCTCCGGCGTTGCTCGACCATGCGGCTGGCGATTTCATCCACCATCTGCTCGAGCAGCATCCGCAGATGACTCCCGCGCCGGTAATCGGCCGGCGCGATATGCCGCACCCGGTCGGCATGAGTGGAAAGCTGATAGCATTTTTTGAAACCGACCCGGTCCGGATCATCCGGGTTATAGACCGCGATGGCGTGCCCGTCGTTCTTGCGCATGACGGTGAAACACGGCACATCGGTCGGCCCGTCGCCGAGATAGATCATGTTCGGGAACGGGATCGGGCGAATGCCTGCTTCCATGTGATCGTTCACGTCCTGCGACATATCGAGCAGGCCCTTGTTGATCCGAAAAAGGAACTGCGTCTTCTGCGTGTGGCTGATGACCCGCTTCGGAAACGTGATCCGGCCCTGCTCGTCCTCGGCAAATTCGCAGCCGAAAATCGCCCGCACATACGGCGCCAGCCGGCTTCCTTCGATCAGCACCTTCATTCCCGAGGAGATGATGTAATGCTCGACCGCGATGCCGTGCCCGCGCTGCTCTTCGCTCAGGAGATCGTCGCGGAAATCGTCGAACATTTCCGGGAGCCCCTTGTAGAAATTGAGTTTCGCGCCTAACGACCGCAGCTCGGCGTTAGTCGGGCGATCCATGCCTAACGTGTCGAGCAGCACCTTCATGTAGGCCAGCTCGCTATCGTAGCCTTGATCCCTAACGAACTCAGAGCAGCGCCGCCAAAAGCTC
Organism: uncultured Verrucomicrobiae bacterium; assembly: GCA_963768965.1. Classification (GTDB taxonomy): domain Bacteria; phylum Verrucomicrobiota; class Verrucomicrobiia; order Chthoniobacterales; family UBA10450; genus Palsa-1392. Next base: position 111,800 of record CAVYJY010000004.1, read on the forward strand.
TTCCCGTCAATCCCGAACGTCGGGAAAACGACCTCGTCCTGCATGTAGCTCGGGCTCAGCGTCTGGTCGTAGTCGTAAACGATCGCGATCGTGTTTTGCGGTGTCGACATCGGAACGGGAGACAGGATTAACAGGATTTTCCGGCTTGGGGGAGAGGAGATTTTGGGATCGCCAGTCTAGCTGCCGTTGATCCGGCCGAGGAAATCCGCGAAGAGCGCGCCGTAGATCGTCCCGCGCTCGGGATGATATTGCACCGCCAGACCGAAGGGCCGGTCCGTCAGGCGAAATTGTTCGATCACGTCATCCTTTGCCGCCCACGACTCGACCACGCAGCCGTCGGCGAGCCGATCGATCGCCTGGTGATGCGAGCTGTTCACTTTCTCAAAGCGATGCGCCGCGCCGTCGTCGGTGCGCAGGCGCTGCACATCGAAATTTTTCTGCTCCGGCAGATTATGTCCGGGAATGTCGAGCCGCAGGGTGCCGCCCAGCGCCACGTTCAGCAGCTGCATGCCCTTGCAGATGGCGAAAATCGGCAGTCCGCGCTCGAGCGCGTTCTGCACCGCTTCAAATTCCCATTTGTCCCGCGGTATGTCGGGCTCCTCCAGGATCGAGGGATCCGGCACCGGCTGGCGCAGAAACTCCTTCGCGATGTCGTTGCCGCCGGTGAGAAGGAGCGCGTCCATTTCTGCCAGTTGCCCTCGCTCCTGGGCGGCGTTCCACACTTCCACGTCTGGACGCAGGGCCAGGTAAGGCTGAAAAAACTTCTCGTCCTTGGGACGGATCCAACTGGCGAGTTTCGGCATCGGCGAACTTGCGACCGCTCCCCGGTGCTGTAAAGCGGCCTCCCCGGGGCGTTCATCACTTTGTGATTGACCCGCCTCCGATCGAGGAGCTTTCTAGCGGGAACAACCAAAGGAGTTCCAATGGCGAAAAAACCCAGCAAAACGGCCGGCAAAAAACCGGCGACCAAAGTGAGCGACCTGGCGGCCCGCAAGGATCCCAAGGGCGGCGCCCAAAAACGCGAAGGCCCCGATATGGGCGGCAGCACCCGCGTCCGCCCGCAGCGCGGCGGCAAACCGCGCCCCTCCTAAGAGCCGCGGCCGGGAAAGAATCCGGCCCGCGTGCGGAGCGCAGACTTCCCGCTATCGTTCCCTCTCATGTCCGCGCCTGCCCTGACGACGAGCGATCTCACCCATCGCTACGGAGATCGCGTCGCTCTCGATCACCTCTCGTTCCAAGTCGCGCCGCGCGAGATCTTCGGCCTCCTCGGCCCGAACGGCGGCGGCAAGACCACGCTCTTCCGCATTCTTTCCACGCTTGTTAGGCCAAGCAGCGGCTCCGCTTCGATCCTTGGGCTCGACCTCCTGCGCGACACCGCCGCCCTCCGCAGCCGGATCGGCGTCGTCTTCCAAGCCCCGAGCCTGGACAAGAAATTGCGCGTGCGCGAAAACCTCGCCCACCAGGGTCATCTCTACGGTCTCTCCGGGGCGGCGCTGCGGGAGCGGATCGATCATCTCCTGATCGAGTTCAATCTCCGCGACCGGGCCCACGATCTGGTCGAGACGCTCTCCGGCGGCTTGCAGCGCCGGGTCGAGATCGCGAAGAGCCTGCTCCATCGCCCCGAGCTTTTATTGCTCGACGAACCTTCCACCGGGCTCGATCCCGGGGCGCGGATCGATCTCTGGCAAACGCTCTACCGCCTCCGCGACCAGCAAAACGTGACCGTTTGCCTAACGACTCACCTGATGGAGGAAGCGGCCCGCTGCGACCGGGTCGCGATCCTCGACCGCGGCCGGCTCGTCGCCCTCGACACGCCCGAGGCGCTCTGCGGCGGGATCGGCGGCGAGGTCATCAGCGCGCGGACGAAGGACGCCACCTCGCTGGCGGAGCGGATCGTCGAGTCGTTAGGCGTGGAAGTCAGCGTTTTAAATGACGAAGTGCGGATCGAGCACGCGGAAGGCGCGGCCTTCATCACCCGCCTCCTCGAAACTTTCCCCGGCGAGATCGACGCCGTCACCCTGGCCAAGCCGACGCTGGAAGACGTCTTCATCGCCAAAACCGGCCGGCGGTTGAGCGAAGGAGAAGTGACGAGTGACGAGATGTAGCGGCGGCCGTGTCGGCCGCAATTCGCCGCGTACCTCGCGGCGGCCGTGCCGGCCGCCACCTCCGGGGAGCACGGGCTGCCAGCCCGTCGTTCGGTGCAGTCTGCACCGAACTCGTGCGCAAAAAGCGTCAGCGGACTTTCATTCCAACGTCGCCCGTAGGATCACCCATCGACGCCTCTTCGCGGGTTGCTGCATCATGGCGGCGTCCGAGCCACCAGCCGTTTACCGCCCACAGGATTGCGCCGGCCGCTCCAAATAACGCCACCGTTTGCGCGCCGAATCCCGCGCCTTCGATCGCGCGTTGCATTTGCGCGACGGCCGCGTCGGCCCCGCGATAGACCGGCACATCCACGAAATTCTTCGCCTTGTACTTGGTCTCCTTGTCCATCGGCGTCCAGAGCATCTCCCGGCCGGGGCGCACAAAGGCGTATTCGCCACTCCGCCGCAGGACGATGACGACCGCGAGCACGGCGAAGCTGTTCCAGACGGCCAGCGCCAGGAAACCAAAAACAATCGCCACCGGAATAATCGTCAGCAGAACCACCAGCCCGAGCCGCGACGCGACCCGGCCGGTGATGAAGAGTTGCGCCAGGATGGTGAGGCTTTGCACGATCCAGTCGATCCGCGCGAAGACGCTCGTCCGCATTTGCGGGTCCGGGAAAGTCGTCGCGACCAGGCGCAATTGTTCGAAGTAAAGAAAGGTATTGGCGGTCGCGAGCAGCGCCACATAGGCGGAGATCGCGAGCAGGTAGGGCGAGCGCAGGACGAGGGTGATGCCCGCAAAAGGATTTCCGCCCAGCGCTCGATCACGCGATTTCGGGTCCGCGGTGTCGCCCTCCCGGCGCGGTTCGGGCGTGCTTTTCCAGAGGCGGATCAGGATGGCCTGCAACACGACCGCGACCACGAACAGTCCCGCCCCGACGAAGAGAATGCCGGCGTTTCCGATCGTCCGTGCCGCGACATCGGTAAAGAGCGGTCCGACTAACGCACCGGCGGTGCCGCCGGCCGCGATCACGGGAAACAAACGCTTCGCCTGGCCCGAGTCGAACAGCTCCACCAAAAAACTCCAAAAGACCGAGACCAGAAAGAGGCTGAGCACACTGATGAAGACGTAGAAGAACTGCGAGAGGGCGACGCTCTCGGGTTGGGCGCGCAGGGCCACGCCCACCAGCGCCAGCGCCACGGCGACGGAGCCGTAAATGAGCGGCAGGAAAACGCTTCGCCGCACTTTGGCCACGATCGCGCCGTAGAGCGGGATGATCGCGAGCGACGCGATCCAGGTCGCCAGCCAGAGCTGGGCCACGCGATCGCGACCGAGAATCGTGCCGACCGTTTCCCGCACCGGGCGCACCGCGAAGTAGCCGCCGAGGACGCAGAAAAAGAGGAAGAAGGCGGTAATGACCGTCGGCAGTTCGCGGCGCTCGATCTTGCTCAGCCTGGAGAAAATCTGGCCTGCGGCCCCGCCCAGAAATGAATCAGCCCGACTCATGCACCGAGAGCGTAACGCTTAAAGTCGAAACCAAAAGTCTGGTGTAGGGCGGCCATTCTGGCCGCCGACCGGGGAGCGCACGCGCCTCGCGTGCGCCCTTCGGAAAGGGACGGGCGCCCAAGATGGGACGCCCTACATTCTTTTCCGTGCCGCCAGCACTTCCGCCTCGCGCTCGGGCGTGATCCCGGCGCCAAGCTTTTCCTGCCGCTCTTTCGGACGCGACTTGAACCACGCCAGCGTGTCGCGCGCCGTCACCGCCAGCGGCCGGAAAGTCAGCCCCTTGGCCAGCGCCTTCTTTATGCTCACCGCGCCGAGCCCGCCGTCCTCGCCCGAGGGCGGCACCCACACCGGCATGTCCGACCACGGCGCCACCTTTTCCTTTTCCAGAAAATCCGCCGGCACCCAGGTGAATTTCGCGTCCGACCCGAGCGCGGACTTTATTCCCTCCAGCATGCCGCCTACGCCGAGCTTCGTCGCCGGGCCGGTCGCATTGTAAATCCCCGTCGCACCCTGCTCGACCATCCGGATTGTCCATTCCGCGAGGTCGCGCGCATCGATGAATTGCACCGGATCGTCCGGGTTCCCCGGCGCCAGCACTTCGCCCCCGCGATCGATCCGCACCGGCCAATACGTGAACCGGTCCGTCTCATCCCCCGGCCCCACGATCAACCCCGGCCGGATGACGAGCGTCTTGCCCGGGAACCATTTCTCCGCCTCCGCTTCCGAGAGCGCCTTGAGCGGGCCGTAGAGGGCAAACTGCGAGGCGATGACCGTGTCGCGCGTCTCCTTCATCGCGTCCTTCCCCTCGTATTTCGCGACCGGCGCCGTCTCGTCGATGCCCGATTTGGTGTTCTCGCCATAAACCGAGATGGTCGAGATGAAGACATAGCGCTCGACATTCCCCTTCAGGATCTCGGCCGCGTCGCGGACCCACTTCGGGAGCATCGTCGGGTTATCGATCGCCACGTCCCACTTCCGGCCCTTGAGCGCGTCGAGCTTCCCGTTGCGATCGCCGGTGAGCTGCTCCACTTCCGGCGGGAGCTCGCCCGGGTGCGTCTTCCCGCGATTGAACACGGTGACTTTGTGCCCGCGGGCGAGCGCATATTTCACCTGATACGGCCCCGTGAACCCGGTCCCGCCCAGGATCAAAATCTGCAGCGGCTTCGGCGCCTTGCCCACATCTCCCGGCTCATAGCTGTAGCCGGGATCGCTGATCCCGGCAGCCTTGGCAGCCGGCGACGGCGAACTGTCTTGCGCGGACATCCGGCAGACAGTGGTGGAAACAAGAAGCGAGACAAGCAACGCAAGGCGCAAGGTGGATTGGTTAATCATGGTGGTAGATAGTTGTAGCGGCTGTCTTATGACTGCCGTCCCGCCGTGGACCTTAGCAGCGGCGATGCCACC
>CAVYJY010000005.1:0-97555 GCA_963768965.1 uncultured Verrucomicrobiae bacterium
CAGGAGCGCGCGCAGGCTCGGCAGGCCGATCTCACCCGTGCCGATGAAGACGATCCGCATGCCGCCTTACGGCATTAGGCCGCGGGGAGCGATGGCCCGACGGGAACGGCGGGGAGCCGGCGCCCGCGCCTTGACTTTTTCGCCGGCTGTCACCTCGCGCTGGCCGACCGAAGAGGCGCAATTGGTGCAGAGATAATCGTAAAGTTCGCGATCCGGCAGAACGAGGAGAAGCCGTTCGCGGACCGGCATGGCCGCTTTGCACTTCTCGCAGTAAAGACTGGAGGCGGTGAAACTCTCAAACTGCTGCTGGCTCATGATCGCCGTTGGCCACGGTCTCGAGAATTTTCAGCAGCACCTTGGCCGGCGGCTGGATGGCGTCGACCATCTGGACCCGGTCGCTGTAATATTCCAGCACCGGCTTGGATTCGTTCTCGTAGGTCTCGAGCCGGCGCTTGATGACTTCCTCATTGGCGTCATCGAGCCGGTTGTCCTTGAGGGCGCGTTTTTTGAGTCGAACGAAAAGCTGGTCACGATCGGGGCAGGAAAGATGAAAGACTTTTTTCACGTCGATCACGCGATCCATGATCCTGGCCTGGCCGACATTGCGCGGAATCCCGTCGAGGACGAGAACGTCGATGTCGGGCTTGAATTCGTGCCCGTCGACCGCGGCATCGATGCGCGCCTGCCAGAGCTGGACGGTGATTTCATCCGGCACCAGCTCACCTTTGCTTGAGTATTCGAGAAAGGCGCGACCGACCGTGGTGCGGGTATCGAGGGTGCGAAAAACATCGCCGCAGGCGCAATGAAAGAAGCGCGGGATGGAGCCGAGCGAGCGGCCTTGCGTGCCTTTGCCGCTGCCGGGAGCGCCGAAAAGTAAATAGGTGGTGTATTTCATTGCGGGTTACCTTCGCTTATACCCGAAAGCCGGGTGCGGCACAACGCGCAATACGACGCGCTTCGGGCGTGCCGGGGAGGTTACCTAACGACCGGCCAACGGGGTCGAATTAGTTCGCCGAGGCTGTCTCTGCCGGCACGACATTGACCCGGCGACCGGCGCGATCGAAACGCACCTGGCCGTCGACCAGTGCGAAGATCGTGTAGTCGCGGCCGAGACCGACGTTTTTGCCGGGCAAAAACTTCGTTCCGCGCTGGCGGATGATGATGTTGCCGGCAACGACGGTCTCGCTGCCAAATTTTTTCACGCCGAGCCGCTTGCTGACGCTATCGCGGCCGTTCTTGACGCTGCCTTGTCCCTTTTTATGAGCCATTGGAAAATTGGATGTTGAGTCTGACTACTCGGTTGCTTCTTTGCTCGCCGCAGCCTTCTTCGATTTCGAGCCGAGGCTGATGCCGGTGATTTTGATCCGGGTCAACTTGCGGCGATGCCCGACGGTGCGGTGATAGCCTTTGCGGCGGCGATATTTGAAGGCGATGACCTTCTTGTCTTTGCGTTGCTCGACCACCTCGCCGGAGACGCTCGCTCCTGCAACCGAGGGGCTGCCGTGGGTGAGTTTGTCGCCGTCGGCGTGCATGAGCACGTCGTCGAAAGTCATTTTCTGGCCGGCATCGCCTTCCAGCAGGTCCACGTCGATCGTGTCACCTTCTGCGACGCGATACTGCCGCCCACCTGTTTTGATAATTGCGTAAGCCATAGCCTTGGGAAAAGTCGGTGAAAGTCCCACACGCCTGTGGTTTTGACAAGGGAGAAATCCGCCCGCCCGCGAAAGATGGAAATCACGGCCCGGGCAGCTTTTCCTCTTTTCCCGCGACGAGAAAGGTGATTTCTCCCTTGGCGGGTCGAGTCTCGTAGTGCGCGAGCAGCTCCGCGCCGGTGCCGCGGCGGAATTCCTCGAATTTCTTGGTCAATTCCCGCGCCACGCACAGGCGGCGGTCGGGCATGAGCGTCGCACAGGCGGCGAGGGTCTTGTTGATCCGGTAGGGGGACTCGAAGAAGATGGTCGTTTCCAATCGATCGGCCGCGGCAGGTCAATTCGCGTTCGCGCTGGCCGCTTTTGACCGGCAAAAAACCGCGGTAGCAAAAATTTTCCATGCTGAAGCCGGAACCGACAAGCGCGGTGGTGATGGCGGAGACGCCCGGCACCACGGTGAAGGGCAAATCCAGCTCGATGCATTTGCGGATCAAGCGGGCGCCGGGGTCGGAGAGCCCGGGCATGCCGGCGTCGGTGATGAGGGCGACCGTTTCGTTCGCGGCGAGACGCTCGACCAGCTCGGCGGTGCGCATGGCCTCGTTGTGCTGGTGATAACTGACGAGGGGTTTACGGATCTCGAAGTGACGCAACAAATTGCCGGAATGCCGCGTGTCTTCGGCGGCGATGAGGTCGGCTGTGCGCAGGATTTCGAGCGCGCGCTGGGTAATGTCGTCGAGATTACCAATTGGGGTGCCGACGACGTAAAGCATGGCGGATTATCGCGTGCGCGGGGTGGGAAGCAACGAAGCGCAAGCCTCCAGCCTGGGATGCGTGGAGCGTCTGTTCACGTTTGGCTTGGAGAGATGGGCGCGGCCAAAAAAAGAACCAGTCAGCCGAGGCTGACTGGTTCTTCAATTTAACGTTAGGCTGCCAGGAGGACGGATCGGACGACCTCCTGGCGTAGATGCCTATTTTCTTTTGAGTTCTAGGGAACCTGAACCGTTACCTCGTTCGAGCAATCGCCCGAGTCTGACTCGCAGACTTGATAGGTGTGGGATTCCCCTGAGTTGACGCGGTCCTGATGACGGCCGTCGTCGTTCGTCTCATCCCTAAACACCCCATCACGAAGGACGGTTAACCTACCGCCATCCGACGGGGTCCAGCTCAGGAGCACGAGACGCGCGCCTTTATGCCGGCGGAGGCTCGCGGTCAGCGTAATTTCGTCGCCGCCGCCGCCGCCGCTGACCGTGCCGTTGACACCCATCGAGAAGTCGTAGGGCTGGCCCAAAGCAGGATCGCCGGTCGAGGCGAAGAAGAAGCCGAAGAAGTTGCTGTCGAAGAACGCATTTTGGTTGTTACCGCAAGGTGTTCCGACGCAGTTGGCTCCGCTCGTGGTCGAGTCAAAGGAACGACCAGTGAGGTTGCCAGTAGGCGTGACATTCAGGTGGTAGTCTCCCGCATCCAGGTGAACGCTCAGGCCTTCAATCGCGACCATGAATTCGGTGAAGCCGAATCCACTGCGACCAGTCGGAGTCACCGTCGGCGTGACCGTCATGCCGCTGGCAATGAGTGTGCCCGAGTTGCCTGATGAAACGCCCTGACGGATTTCATAGGTAGCGCCGATGATACTGGTGTCCGCAAGGTTATTTGAGAACACGGAGGTCACATCCCATCCATCTGCATCCGGCACGTTGAAGTCATCGTAGGTGCTGGCGTACTGGCCGGCACCGAGGCTGGTGTCGCGCTCGTTGGCGAGGCCGTTGACGTCGTTGAAGTCGCCGTTATACCAGAGCGCACCACCACCCGGTGGCGGGGTCGCTGTCGGGGTCGGAGTCGGGGTCGGGGACGGCGTGGGTGTGGGGTCCCCATTGGAATCGGCCCGGACGAGCCAGTTGCCGACGAGGCCGTAGAACTCGATCGTATTCACCGGCAGTTCGTTGTTATTCAGGTTGTTGATGTCACCCGTAGCACCGCCCGCGACGTAGCTGACGTTGGAGGAGGTAGGTGGAGTCTGGTCAAACGCCGACGGGAATTGCCCGCCAAAATGCGTGATCAGGAAGCCGACAAAGAAGTTTGCCGTCGTGATCGTGGTGTCAGGGATGTCCGTGACGATGAAGGTATTCGTGCCTTGCGAGGCAACGACTCCAGCGGCGGTGTTCAGCAGAACGGCATCGGTCGGATTACCGTCTCCATTTGGATCACTCCAGATCGCCACGGTGTAAGGCAATCCATTGAGGCTTGGATCGGAAAAGGCCGGCGTGCCCCAGGCGATTGAGACGCTGGTGATCGTCTCGCTGCCCGGTATCACGGCAAACTTGTTCAGCGAAATGATATCGCCACCGAGGGTTAAACCGATGCCGTCTTCCGCTGTGCCGTCGTCGACCATGTAGGTGGCCGTCGGAAACAGCATGCGATGCCATGATGCATTGCCCGCCTGGCGCGCTGAGGTAGAGGGGTGCCTACCATCCGGGCCGTGGGTTTGTTTGGCTGACGATATGGTCGGTCGACCCGCCTGCGCACTGAGCGCGAGCGAAGCAACCAAAACCATGGTAGTCAGAACGACTTTCTGCAGGGTTGGATATTTCATAGACGGCCAGTAGGCCGAATTTTTTTGGACGCTGTCAAGCATTTTATGAGTTAGCACTTGATCCGTTTTCAAAGTCAAAATTGGAAGCAATGCTGTGACCCAGTTCTCCGCGTCTTCGCGAACAGGGAAGCGGGAATTTTTTTCAGTGCGTCGCCCGGGCAATCGAGTTAGAAGAAGCGCATGGGCCGCAAAAAGTCTCACGTCGAAGCGCCGGTGGTGGTGCACGAATCCAAAGTGCTCGCCGGCAACGGCGGCGGCCTCGCGCCTAGCGAACGAAGTCTGAATTTTGGCGAACGCTGGCCCTACGCGCCCGCCCCGGAGCAGAGCGACTACGTGAAAATCAAGCCGCGTTACCAGCTCTACATCGACGGCAAATTCCGGGCCCCGCATTCCGGCGTTCATTTCGATTCCATCAACCCCGCGACCGAAGAAAAGCTGGCCGAGATCGCGGAAGCGGATGCGCACGACGTCGACCTCGCGGTCCGGGCCGCGCGCCGGGCCCACCACAAAGTCTGGAGCCGGATGCCGGGGCGGGAGCGGGGCAAATATCTTTATCGCATCGCCCGCCTCATCCAGGAAAAAACGCGGGAGCTCGCCATCCTCGAGTCGATGGACGGCGGGAAGACGATTAAGGAAAGCCGCGACATCGATCTGCCGCTGGTGGCCGCGCACTTTTTCTATTACGCGGGCTGGGCGGACAAACTGCAGTACGCTTTTCCCGGGCGGGTGCCGCAGTCGTTAGGCGTGGCCGGGCAGATCATCCCCTGGAATTTTCCGCTCCTGATGGCGGCCTGGAAGCTCGCGCCCGCGCTCGCCGCCGGGAACTGCTGCGTGCTCAAGCCGGCCGAGACGACCAGCATCACCGCGCTGCATCTTGCGGAAATTTTTCAGCAGGCGGAGCTGCCCGACGGCGTGGTCAACATCGTCACCGGCGCCGGGAAAACCGGCAAGGCATTGGTGGAGCATAACGACGTGAACAAGATCGCCTTCACCGGCTCCACCGCGGTCGGCAAGATGCTCACCCGCGCGGTCGCCGGGACGAAAAAGAAGCTCACCCTCGAGCTTGGCGGCAAGGCCGCGAACATCATTTTCGAAGACGCCGCGATCGACCAGGCGGTCGAGGGCATCATCTCCGGCATTTTCTTTAACCAGGGCCATGTCTGCTGCGCCGGCTCGCGTTTGCTCGTGCAGGAAGGCGTTTTCCCGGCGGTCATCCGCAAGTTGCGCGACCGGATTTCGTCGCTCCGCGTCGGCAACCCGCTCGACAAAAACACCGACATCGGGGCGATTAATTCCCGGATGCAGCTCGACAAGATTTGCGAGTTGGTCGACAGCGGCCTGCAGCAGGGCGCGGAGCTGGTGCAGCCGCGGCTGCGTTTGCCGGACAAAGGTTTTTGGTATCCGCCGAGTTTTTTTACCGGGGTGACCGCCTCGCATCGGATCGCGCAGGAAGAGATCTTCGGTCCGGTGCTCAGCGTCATGACTTTTCGCACGCCGGAAGAGGCGATCGAGCGCGCCAACAACACGCCTTACGGATTGAGCGCGGGCGTTTGGACCGACAAGGGGAGCAAGATTTTCAAAATCGTGAGCAAGCTGCGGGCGGGTGTGGTCTGGGCCAACACCTACAACAAGTTTGATCCCACGAGCCCATTTGGCGGCTATCGCGAGAGCGGGTTCGGCCGCGAAGGCGGGCTCCACGGCCTCGCGCCTTATCTCAGTTTGGCCTGATCGTCGCCTGCGCGCGGTTGTCCGGCGACGGTATCGAGGTAGAGGACGACGAAGATCGCGGCCAGCCACGGCCGCAGCACGGCGTGAATCAAGGAGCTCAGCACCGTCGTCACGCCGGATAACAGGTCGAAAGAATTATTCGTCGCCATCGTCTGCATCATGGCCGCGGCCTGTTCCAGGCTGGTGACCCCGCGCAACCGAAAGAGCACCACCGGCATTTCGATCGCGACGTTGAGGAGGATGAGCGCGAGCAGCCAGAGCGAAGCGATCATCGCGCCGCGGTAGAGGGGCCTTTGCGCGCGGGGCCGTTCCGTTCCGCTCCGCGCCAGGTCTTTGCTTTCCTGCAGAGCTTCGATCGCCGTCGGCCGCTCGCCGAGCGCGCCGGCCTGTTGCCAAAAGAGGAAGTTGATGAAAAGCCGCGCCACCATGTAGGCGGTGAAAAGAAGCAGGGCCAGGCTGAGCAGGAGCGAAGTGAGCGAGGCGGCCCCGGCGGCGAGCGAGAATGCGACCAGGAGCGGGAGCGCCGTCCAGAGAAAATAACTCCCGTAAACCACCAGCCCGAGCAGCAGCATCCGCGTCCAGAGCGGTTTGGCGCGGGCGAGGAGATCGTACACTGTCGGGTCGCGTCCGGCCTGAAGATCCGCCGCCAATAACTGTGTCGCGGCGAGCGAAAACGGCCAGGCGATGACGAGCAGCACGAGCATGGCAAACACCACCGCCGCCGCTGCAATCACCGGGCCGAGCGAGCCCTGGTCTTTCGGCATTTCGAGAAACGGCGCGGCCAGCTGGAGGAAAATGGACGGGATGGAAACAAAGAGCGCGAGGACAAAGAAGCGTTTGAATCCGACGCGATAAACGCGCCAGCCGTCGGCAAAGATCTGGGCGAAGCTCAGCCCCGCGCGCGGCAACGGCGGGGGCACGGGCGCGGAATCTTCCTCCGGTTCGTCGGAAAATATTTCCGGCAGCTCGCCCGCCGGGATCCAGCGGTCGCTTCCCGGCTCGCGGATTTCGTTTTCGCGAATCAGCCGGCCTTCCCGCTTCCAGTCGCGCAATTCGTCGAGGTCGACCGGGCCGTATTCCTTGCCTTCCACCCGCACGATCCAGGCGTCGCTTTGATTATTTTCAGAAGGGTTCACAGGCAGTTCAATTTGAGCGCGCGGTTGCACGTTCCGCTTCCCCTCCGGACAATCCAGTAATTCCTCTGCCCATTTTATGAGACTCCTTTTAGTCGACGGACATTACTACGTTTACCGCTCCTACTTCGCGATCCTCCACCTCTCCAATTCCCGCGGCGTCCCGACCAACGCCATTTTTGGTTTCACCAAATCGCTTCGGTTGATGCTGAAACATCTCCAGCCCGACCTCGCCGCGGTGATGTGGGACATGGGCCTCCCGCAACGCCGCACCGAACTGCAGCCGGAGTACAAGGTGACGCGCAAGGAGATGCCGGCCCCGATGGTGCCGCAGATCGATTACATCCAGAAGCTCATGCCCGCGCTTGGGTTCAAGAACCTTTCCCTGCCGGACACGGAAGCGGATGACCTGATGGGCTGTTACGCGATTAAGGCGGCCGAGCGCGGCATCGAAACGGTCCTCGCCACCAACGACAAGGATCTCTATCAGCTCGTGAATCCGAAGGTAAAAATCTACAGCACGGCCAAAGCGGACTTGGCTTCGCCCAAGGATGCTTTCGCCCTTCTCGGCGAGGAGGAAGTCACCGCCAAATGGGACGTCCCCCCGCCCATGATCGGCGACGTCCTCGCGATCGCGGGCGACGCGGTCGACAACATTCGCGGGATCGGCCTCGGCCGGAAAACCGCCGCCAAGCTGCTGCGGGAATTTGGCAGCCTCGAGGCGCTCCTCGCTGGCCTCGACAAGGTCAAGCTGCCCAAGACCCGGGACAAAATCGAGACCGCGCGGGAGCAGATCCTGCAAAACCGCAAGATGGTCGAGCTCGATTGCCACCTCCCGTTGCCGGTGCCGATCGAGGACTTGAAGATCACCCCCGATTATCCCCGCCTCATCCAGGCGCTGGAGGAATGCGAATTCAAATCGCTGCTCCAGGAAGTGCGCGACGAGGCGGGCCGGTCCGGGACCCAGACCCAGGGCGAACTGCTCCTTTAAGCCCTGATTTTGCCCCCGGCGAAAATCTTTTGAACGGTGCCTAACCAACGCTGTCTATCTTCACTGGTTAAGGCGATTCGGGCGGTGGCACGCTCTCGCATTCGAAGTTTCTCCTCGCGTGCCCTGCCCGGATCTTTTTTGTACCGGCAGGGGTTGTTGCCCGGGATTCTTCCCGCATTGTGCTGGCATGCCTTTCACCGCCGAAGATCTCCAGTTGATCGACCTCGCCCTGCGCGAGGATATCGGGAGCGGCGACATCACCAGCCAGTATTTCGTGGGTGAAAATGAGCAGGCTTCCGCCCGCGCCATCGCCAAGGAACGGGCGATCGTGGCCGGCACCGAAGTCGCGGCCGAGATTTTTCGCCGGGTCGATCCCGAGCTGCGGGTCGAAATTGCCCAGAAAGACGGCGCCACCGTGGCGGGAGGGATGGCAGTCCTGGAAATTCGCGGGCGCGCGCGCTCCATCCTCACCGCCGAGCGGGTCGCGCTCAATTTTCTCCAGCGCCTGAGCGGGATCGCGACCCTTACCCGGCAGTTCGTCGAGGCGGCCGGGGCCAATGGCGCGAAGATTCTCGATACCCGCAAGACGACTCCGGGTTTGCGGAAGTTTGAGAAGGCCGCGGTCGTGGCCGGCGGTGGAATGAACCATCGCTTCGGGCTCTTCGACATGGTCCTGGTGAAGGACAACCATCTCCTGGCCCGCGACGGACTCGGCAAGCTCAGCGCCGCGATCGAGCGCGTGCACCAGGATCATCCCGGCCTGAAAATCGAAGTCGAAGCCGACAACCTCGACCAGGTCCGGGCCCTGCTCGAAGTCCCGGGCATCGAAGTCATCCTCCTCGACAACATGCGCGGCACCCAGATGCGCGAAGCGGTCGCGATCGGGAAGGGAAAAGTGAAGTTTGAAGCGAGCGGCGGGATCAACCTGCGCAACATCCGGCAGGTCGCCGCCACCGGGGTCGATTTCGTCTCCATCGGGGCGCTCACCCATTCCGCGCCGGCGATCGATTTTTCCCTCGAGCTGACCCATGTCGCTGCCTAACGCCCAATCCTAATCCTGCTCCTGCTCTTGCTCCTAATCTTCGGAATTCTACAGATGGGATTAGGATCAGGAGCATGAGCAGGAGAAGGAATTGAACGAGCCTGACCGGCTGATTGCGGCGGAACTGAGCGCATCGTTAGGGGAAAGCGTCATCGGCCGGCGCATCATCGTCCTGGAGTCGACTCGTTCGACCAATGAATTCCTCCTCCAAATGCTCACGCCCGAGCTGCCGGAAGGGTTCGTCGTTTTCGCCGAGCACCAGACGGCGGGGCGCGGCCAGCGTGGTCATCGCTGGGAATCGGCGCCGCATCGCGGGCTTTGGTTTTCGATTTTGCTCCGGCCGCAGATGCCCATGGTCGAGTCCGCTCGCCTAACGAATTGGGCGGCGCAGGCGATCGCAGTCACGATTCTGCAGGAGACCGGGCTGGCGCCGGCGATCAAGTTGCCTAACGACGTTTATGTCGATGGTCGCAAAGTGGCCGGGGTGCTGGTCGAAACAAAAGTCGGACAAGGCTCGAGGTGGGACGCAGTCGCCGGAATTGGGGTGAACTTGAACCAGGCGCCGGAAGATTTTCCCGAGGAACTGCGGGAGCGCGCGGCTTCCCTCGCCATGGCGCTCGGGCGCCCAATCAATCGCCCGGCCTTTGCCGTTGCCTTGCTGCGCGAGCTGGAGCGGACGCGAGCTCAGGCGTCTGCGCCCACTTCCGCCAGCCACTTGCGATAGATCTGCGGCGAGATCTCGGACGGCTTGATCTCACTTCGCCCGCCCCAGAAAACATTCGTGTAGGAAACCGGAATGTCGCAGGCAGCGAGATGCCGATCGATCGCCGCCTTGTGCTCGAGCAGTCGCGCTTTGTCGGTCCCATGCGCCACCGCCATGATGTTGACGCTGCGAAATTCCGCCCCCGCTTCGCGCCAATAGCAGTGGGTCAAGATCTCGTGCCGCCCGGCCTCGCCGCCGGCCTCCATTTCACGGCCCTTCGGAACAGCCCAATGAAAGAGCGCGTTAAAACGGGTCACGCGCACTCCGCCGGCCGACGGCTTCACGTGCTCCAGGAAAGTCGAAAAGCGGCCGATGATCTTTCGTTTCGTCAGGTCCTCCGCGATTGCGAAAAATTCCCCTAACGAAACCTCCGCCTCCTCCGCCCGCGCGATCCAGGGCGATTCGTGAATTTCCTCCGGCGTAAACTCCCGCTTGAGGGCGGTCAGCACCGTCCACTCTTTTTCGGTCAGGCTCGCGGGTTGGACGACGATCATCGTCGCCGGTTGCTTCCGCTTTCGCGCCCGGCTCCACGTTCTTCCGCCGCACGTGACCGACGCCTAACGTGAAGATCCCTTTCGCCGGCATGAGACGGAAATGTTCCGCACCGACAATCGCGGAAAGAATTTCGCCGTGGCGTTGCAGGGAAAAACCGTGCGGCACTTTCAATGTCGTCCAAAGCTTGTATTCCGAACCCGGCGTCACTGCGTCGGTGGAACGGAGCACGACATGGCCGGAAAACGGATCGCGCTGCGACATGTAATCAAAAGCGGCGTCGATTTTTTCCGGCGGCACTTTCCAGGCGACGAGCGCGCCATCGGCCAGATTGGTCGCGAGCAATGTCTGGCGGACCCGTCGCACGGTTCCGGCGCGCAACATGGCGACGATTCGCTCGAGCACGGTCTCGACCGGCAGGCCGGAACGCTCCGCAATTTCCGCAAACGGCTCGCGAACAAACCCGGCGATCTTGTCCTCCGAGATGGCGAGGATGCGGGCATTGATCGGGTCGTTATGCTCGACCGGCAAGGTTTCGTCAGGCGATGTCATCAGGCAGCGGCGCAGGAAAAGACGGCGAGAAAATGGCAGGCGGTGCCGAGGAGGACAAACAAATGCCAGATGAAATGAGTGTAGCGGCTGCGTTTGCTGACGAAGAAGTAAACCCCGCCGGTGTAGGCGAGGCCGCCAGCCACGAGCCAGGCCAGGCTGGAGAGCGGCACATTCTGGAGCAGCGGCTGGAAGGCGACTACGATCAACCAGCCCATCCCGAGATAGAGTGCCATCGAAAGTTTTATGCGCTGCTGGGTCCCGTGCACACTTTTCAAAATCACGCCGAAGATTGCCAGACCCCAGACGAGGCCGAGAATGGTCCAGCCCCAGGGGCCGCGCAGCGGCCCCAGCGTGAACGGCGTGTAGGTGCCCGCGATGAGGAGGAAAATGGCCGAGTGATCGATCACCTGGAAGACCGACTTGATCGCGCCCCGCGGCCAGGCGTGATAAAGCGTCGAGCCGAGGTAAACCAGCAGCATGGCGGCGGTGAAAACGGCGGTGCCGACAAAAAAGAAACGATCGCCACCGTGCCAAGCGGTGAACATGAGCATCGGCGCGCCGATCAGGCCCGCGAGCAGGCCGATGCCGTGGCTGATGCTGTTGGCCAATTCTTCCCCGAGCGATTGATCCCACTTCGGATCGTTGCAGGGTAATGGAGTGGCGCTCATGTCATCCGCTGGCATGCGTGGGAATAACTGTTACGCCCGGCGCGCGATCCCGAAAGTGAAAAAGCGAAATGACCAGGGCAATTTTTTTTGATGCGGCCGGGACCTTGATTCGCCTAACGAAAAGTGTCGGCTCGAATTATGCGCTGGTGGCGCAGCGGCAGGGGCTCCGTCTCGATTCTGCCGCGCTCGACCGCGGGTTCGCCCAAGTCTGGAAGGAAATGCCGCTGCGGCCGGCAACCGGCGAGCCACGGGAAGATGACGACAAAGGCTGGTGGCGTGATCTGGTCGAGCGGCTGCTCGACCGGGTGGCGCCCGAGATCGCCCCGCTTGATCGCGACACATTTTTTGAGGCCGCCTACGGGCATTTCGCCGAGGCCGGGGTCTGGGAATTGTATCCCGAAGTGACCGATGTCCTGTGCGAGCTGGCTCCGCGGTACGAGCTCGCGATCGTTTCAAATTTCGACGGACGGCTGCGCATGATCATTGAGCACCTCACGATCTCGAAATATTTCCGGCGCGTCTTCCTCTCCAGTGAACTGGGCGCGGACAAGCCCGACCCGCTGATTTACCGCCGGGCGCTGGAATTGAGCGGTTTCGCGCCTAACGAAGTGCTGCACGCGGGCGACGACCCGGAGCGCGATTGGGCGGCTGCGCGTGCTGCCGGCCTGCAAGTATTCGAGCTCAAGCGGCCGGAGAACTCCTTGCGCGAGTTGCTCTCGCGGTTGCGCGAGGATGGGAATTATCGTAAAAGCTGAGGCTCGCGTCGGGTTGGTAGCTCAATGGTAGAGCAGCGCCCTTTTAAGGCGTTGGTTGAGGGTTCGAGTCCCTCCCAACCCAGACCCCTCTTCGTTCACGCACCGTGCGGACAATGAAGTAAAGCTCCCAAAATTCGGAAGATTTTTGGAAACTTCGCCGGTTCGTTTCCGTAGAATAAGGTGAGGATGAAGATCACTCCAGAACCCCGGTCGACGAAAGGTGATGCAGCCGCGTTCTGGGACAAAACTTTCTGCCGCGTCGAATTCAGAGCGATCAAACGACCTGGGAGCAAAAACCTCGCCGGTCGAAGCTCGCGCAGATTAGCAAGCTATCGCTCGCGCACTTCGCCGGGAATCTTTCCGGCGTTCTCCTAACCCCAGGTCGTATTATGAAGAAGTTTGTTCTCCCTCTGTTGTTGGCCGGTTCCGTATTTCTCTCCTCGACTTTGGCGCAGACAGCGCCCCCGAATATTGTCGTGATCCTGGCGGACGATTTGGGCTACGGGGATGTCGGGTTCAATGGGTGCCTGGACATCCCAACCCCGAACATCGATTCCCTGGCGGCCAATGGCGCGTTGTGCACAAATGGATACGCGACCCACCCCGTTTGCAGTCCTTCGCGAGCCGCGCTCATGACCGGTCGCTATCAGCAACGGTTTGGCTATGAGTCTTCACCGGCGTTTGATACCATCATTCCGTTCAATCCGGATCTGGGCTTACCTCAAACGGAGTTAACATTGCCGCAGCTCTTGAAGCCGGCCGGCTATGTCAGCGGAGCGATCGGCAAATGGCATTTGGGTTTCGCGCCCAACCTTTCCCCGCGGCAACGCGGCTTTGATGAGTTCTTCGGCTTCCTCGATGCCCAGCAGCGCTACTACGACACCTGGATCTATCAAGACGAGACGCTGATCCAGGAACCAACATACCTGACTGATGCCTTCACTCGGGAAGGAGTCTCCTTTATCAATCGCCATGCGAGCACGCCTTTCTTTCTCTACCTGGCATATAACGCCGTCCATAAACCGTATGATCAGCCGCCTGAAGCCTATATGGAGCGGGTCGCCTATATCACCGATCCCAACCGCCGGCTTTACGCAGCGATGGTGTTGGCATTGGACGACGGCGTCGGGCAAGTGCTGGCAACCTTGCAGGCCCAGAATCTTCTGGAAAACACCTTAATCTTTTTTTTAAGCGACAATGGGGCGCCCAACAAGACTTTCACGCGAAATTTCCCGCTCCGGGGTTATAAGGGAGACGTCCTGGAAGGCGGTGTGCGCGTCCCATTCGCTGTCCAGTGGACAGGGCGATTGCCGGGGCACGTCGTCTATGATGAGATGGTGTCGTCTCTGGATATTGTTGCGACGGCCGCCGCCGCCGCCGGGGTCACACTGCCCGCGGACCGCGCTTACGACGGTCTCAACATTGTGCCTTATCTGGCGGGGGAACAGGTCAGCCCGGTGCGAACCCTATTCTGGCGTTGGTTCGGCTTAGGTCCCGATGGCCCGCCCGGATCCACAGAGACAATCTGGGCCGTGCGCAGCGGCCCCCTTAAATTGGTCGCGGAAAGAAATAAAGGCGGGCAGCCGCCAGCGCTCTACAACCTGCCGGGTGATGTCGGCGAGACCCAGGACCTGGCCGCAATCCAGTCAGCAGATGTGAGTTCTCTCACCCAGCTTTACGCTCAGTGGACCCTTCAGACAATTCCGCCTCTCTGGCAGGACAATTCTGACACAAACATTGTCCCGTTGGTCCTGGCAGGCGACTGGAATGGTTTCAAAAAAGGCGATTCGAACCTCCCGTGGCGACTGACGAGGGTTATCGCGCCGGACCTTCAAGGAACGCCGGATGCCTACAATTGGTTTACCAACACCATCCATGCCGCAACGACCGGCGGGGATACCACGCCGGGAGCGCATTCTTTCACCCTAGTAGCGACAAACAGTTATTCGAAACAGTGGGGAGGTGTCGCAATAAATATTGATGGTCCGACCGACATCCCGTTCTTCTCCGGCACCGCGTTGGGACCCACGAATACCATCTCCTTCGAGGATGGCTTCTACTACTCGATGCGGGTTCTCGATGCCAATCTTCAGCCTTTAGCCGGGTCCTATTTAAAGCTGGCGGTGCTGAAGACCTCGGCGCCGCCTGTTTCACTTAGTCGTACTGGACAAATACCGGTCAGCCCGACGCCTGACGACCCGGTGGTGGTGAGCATCGGCCTAAGTCAGCCTAAATCGGCCGAAGAGCGCATCTATCTCCGGTGGACCACAGACGGTTTCGTCACATCGCATCTGGTCGAGGCGCAAGGATCGGAAGCAAGCTATTCAGCGACCATTCCTCCGCAACCGGCGGGAACTTGGGTGCTTTACACGATTATCACCGCGACGGTTGACCTGGCGGCTAATTCCACCTCCGGTGCGATCGATCCTTTAATCCTGGCAACGACTGGCGTCTTCAACGCGGTGCCGCCGACCGAGACGCCAACGCCGACGCCGACCGCAACCCCAACGCCGACCGAGACGCCAACGCCGACCCCGACCGCAACCCCAACGCCGACCGAGACGCCAACGCCGACCCCGACGGCAACTCCAACGCCGACCGAGACGCCGACGCCGACCCCGACGGCAACTCCAACGCCGACCGAGACGCCGACGCCGACCGGCAACCCCAACGCCGACCGAGACGCCAACGCCGACCCCGACGGCAACTCCAACGCCAAGCCGAGACGCCGACGCCGACCCCGACGGCAACTCCAACGCCAAGTGAGACGCCGACGCCGACCCCGACGGCAACTCCAACGCCGACCGAGACCCCAACTCCAACGCCGACCGCAACACCCACACCGACCGCAACCGCGACACCGACTCCTACGCCGGACGGGTTTCCTCAGATTACGCAGCAACCCGCTGACAGGCTTGTAAGGGTAGGCCGACGCGCCAAGTTCCAAGTCGTGGCCAGCGGGGCTCCACCCTTAAGTTACCAGTGGCGCAAAAATGGGACGCCCATCTCCGGTGCTACGAATTGGAAGTACACCACGCCCCCGACCACTTCGACAGATAACGGGAGTCTCTTCTCGGTCGTGGTCACTAACAGCATCGGGAGCATCACGAGCAACAACGCTGTTCTGACCGTAAACTAGTGCAGTGAGTCACTGAATCTTAGAATCATGGACAGGCGAAAGCATGTCTTCCGGAAGGACGAGCTTCCGCTCCTCCAGACTCCGGTGGCTCAGCTTGATACCGTTCGCTTATCAATGACTTACTGTTCTGGAAGCGGATCTGGCCGGCTGGTCGGCGGCTTTGATTTGGCCCGGCTACGGGGAGGGCCGGTCGGGCAAGTTACCTTCCGGCGCCTGCTCGCCGCAGCTACCTGGGCGACGGCCGCTGCCTTTTTGTTCCCTGGTGCGCCGTTCGCGATTCCACAAGAAGTCCCGGGGGCAAGACTGAAGGCGGCAGAGTCTACGATGACAGTGGCCAGCAGCAGGCCGCGGCCGAAGTACAATCCACCGGGAATGGTTTGGATTCCGGGGGGCGAGTTCGCGATGGGCGCCGCCCAGAACGGACAGGGCAGCGAAGAATTGCCGGTGGCTGCAAATGACGCCGGTCCGATTCATCGCGTGCGGGTTGACGGATTCTGGATGGATGCGACCGAGGTGACGAACGAGCAATTCGCTCAGTTCGTAAGGGAAACTGGCTACGTGACGATTGCAGAACGAGCGCCGAGCAAAGAAGAATTTCCGAATGCCTCTCCCGAAAGCCTTGTTCCCGGGGCGGTGGTCTTCGTGCCAATCGGCGAGGAGTTTCCGCCGAGCAATCATTATCAATGGTGGAGTTATGTGAGAGGCGCGAACTGGCGCCACCCTCTTGGGCCGGAGAGCGATCTCATGGGCAAAGAAAAATATCCTGTCGTACAGATCGCCTATCCCGACGCCGAAGCGTATGCCAAGTGGGCCGGCAAGCGCCTGCCGACTGAAGCTGAGTTTGAGTTCGCAGCGCGCGGTGGTCTGTCGGGGAAAACTTACTCCTGGGGAAATGAGTTTCGCCCCCATGGGAAATGGATGGCGAACACGTGGCAGGGAAACTTTCCGGTCAAAGATGCCGGCGAAGATGGTTTCGCGGGGGTTGCACCGATCAAATGTTTTCCGCCAAATGGCTACGGCCTTTACGACATGGCCGGGAATGTTTGGGAATGGTGCAGCGACTGGTATCGGCCGGATTACTACGCGCAGTTAGCCCAGGCCGGTTCTGTCGCGATTAACCCGCAAGGTCCCGAGTCTTCTTTCGATGCTTCCGAGCCTCACGAAAAGAAGCGTGTGCAACGGGGCGGCTCGTTTTTGTGCAACGATCAATATTGCTCGCGCTACATCGTCGGCGCCCGTGGCAAAGGGGAAGTCAGCACGGGCACCAACCATCTTGGCTTTCGCTGCCTGAAACCTGTAGGACAAGAACTCGACTAACTCGACCCGGACCTGATCTTCGCCGCCGGCCAAGCGACGGTCCCGCGAACGAGCGCGACCAGCATCCCGCGACTGTGCACGTGCAGTTTTAGGAAAAGTCTGTGCAGCGCGTTCTTGATCGTGCCGAGCGCGCGCCCGGAGAGGACGGCGATTTCCTGGTTGCTCAGGCCTTCGCAAATCCAGCCGACGAGTTCGCGCTCGCGGCTGCTTAACGACGAGAGCACGGCGCGCCCGGCTGAAGGCGCCGGGCCTTTTGCAACCGGGGGATTTTCGAATTCGATCAGGAAACTGGGCTTCCCGATCAGGCGCCCCGTTGGGCGATGCAGCGCGACGGTGGCAAACAGGTGGGGATTCGCCGGATGCCGGACCACAAGGCGAGCGGCCTTTCCGAGGTCGGGCAGGCGGCGGAGGGAAGCTTGCCAGTCGCTTTTTAAACGGAGGCAGGCGGCCCGGACTTGCGGTGGCAACTTGAAGGGCGGCGTTTTCAAGTGATGACCGGCCGCGCCGAGATTCCAATTCGCGCAGCTTTCGCGGGCGGGTTTGCCGGCGTCCGCGACCGTTAGACTCCAATCCAGCACGCAGGCCGAGCGGGTGATTTTCCGCGCGAGAGAGCGCATCTCGCGGTGGATGGCGCGTTCCTGTTCCATGACTTCTATCCGGTGCAGCATCGCGTCGATGTGCGGGTAGAGCCGTTCGAAAATGGCCACCTCCGCATCGGCAAAGTCGGGTCGGCCTTCGGCCCGCAGGACAGAGAAAATCGCCTCCGGCGCCTGCGGCGGGTCGCTCCAGAAAAAGATGCCAACGGCATGGCGGAAACCAATCAGGCGCATCGCTTCGCGATAGAAGCGGGACTTTCGCAGAATCTTTTCGGGCGGGAGAGTTTCGCGGGTGTTGATGAAACGAATGCCGGGATTTGCCATGAGCAAAGGCATTCCGGGATGCTCGCGAAAAAATTCGTTTTCGAGGAAGGCCGGATCAAACTCGCGGCCGCGCGAATCGATCATGCGATAGGAAAGTTGGCGCGTGTCTTCGCGCACATTGCGCAGGCAAACGTTGACGAAGTCGCAAGGGACCGCGCTTTTGAGGAGGCGGAAGGTTGCCTTGATCGCCGCTCCCGGATCGATCGCAGCCTGCAAAGCAACCAGCGCCTTCTCCGTCCGGTGATTGAACGGCAGGGAGGCTCGGCGAGGAGGCATGCGCGGGGTGATTTACCTTGGCGGGGGAGCAAAAGTCAATTGGTTCCCTCGCCCGGAACGCAAAAAGTTGCGCTGCAAAATGGTGACTAAAGTTTTGCAGACAGCGCGCGCTTTGAAGCCGTATGGTGCCGCCTAACGGGTCCCGAAAAGTTGCCTCTCACTCTCCCTCGATATGAAAACACACACTCTTGTCGCATGCCTCGCGCTGGGCTTCGCCGGTGGCGCGGGCGCCGATACTTTCACGGTCACAAATAGCAATGACAGCGGCTCGGGATCGCTCCGGACGGCGATCACGGACGCGAACACGCACCCGAACATCGACCTCGACGTGCCCGACGTGATCGCGTTTGCCATCCCCGGCACAGGGGTGCACACGATCACTCTGAATACAGCCCTGCCCTCGATTACCGACCCGGTCACGATCGATGGCTACACCCAGCCCGGGGCGAGCGAGAACACCCTGGGCGTGGGCGATAACGCCGTGCTTCTGATCGAACTCAACGGCGCCAACCTCGGCGGGACAGCGCTCGGGTTGGATCTCGCCGGCGGACGAAGCGCGCTCCGCGGGCTGGTCGTCAATCGCTTTGGCTCGAACCCTTTCGCCTTTGCCGGCAGCGGCGGCGTTCGCGTCGCTTCCGACGACAATATCGTGGCGGGAAATTTCTTCGGCTGCAATCCGGCCGGCACCGCGGCGCTGGCGAACGTCGGCTTCAGCGTCACGGTTGATTCCGGCATCGATAATATCATCGGCGGAACCACCCCGGCCGATCGCAACCTCTTCGCGAGTGACGCGGTCGACACCAGTTCGAGCGGCGGCACCGGGATTCAGGTGCGGAATTCCCAGCCCGGGACCCGTATTCAAGGCAACTACATCGGAACCAACGCTGCCGGGGATGCGGCGCTGGGCAACTTCCGCGGGATCGACGTCGTTGGTTTCACCTCGGCCGACCTCGTGATCGGCGGCCTCACTTCCACTCCCGGCCGAGGCGCGGGCAACGTCATTTCCGGCAACAGCAGCAACGGCGGGATCAACAACCACGGTATTTTTGTTGCCAATCGTCCCGGCGACCTAACGATCCAGGGCAATCTCATCGGGCTCAACGCCAGCGGGACAGCGGCCCTGCCTAACGGCGTCAGCGGAATTAATTTCCAGGATGCCGTGCCCGGCTCAGGCACGCTCTTGATCGGTGGAACCGCCGCCAACGCGCGCAACGTCATTTTCAGCAACCGCATCGCCGGCATTGTCAGCAACGCGCTCGGGCTCAGCATCCAGGGCAACTACATCGGGACCGACATTACCGGCACCGTGCGGTTGGAAGGCGGCACTGGCGTCGGAATCACGCTCGGGGGTTCGGCAACGATTGGCGGCACGGCGAGCGGGGCCGGCAACGTCATCTCCTGTTCCGGTCTCGGCGTGCGGATCTATGGCGGCGACGTCACCGTCCAGGGCAACTTTTTCGGAACCGGCGCGGATGGGGTGACAATGTTGGGCAACAACGCTGGCCTGAGCGTTGAAAACGACGCTGTCGCCACGATCGGCGGGACCGCAGCCGGGGCCGGGAATGTCATTGCGCTACAGCACCCTCGCCGGGGTGACGGTCAAGAACACCGCGCACGCTGCCAGTCCGGCGCAACTCGATTTTCAGCAACGGAATGGATTCGGCCACGATCGGTCATCCCGGGATTGACTTGAACGGCGACGAAGTCACGCCTAACGACCCGGGCGATTCCGATAGCGGCCCAAACAACCTGCAAAACTTTCCCATCGTTGAATCGGCCACAGTCAGCGGCGGCATGGTCCAGATCACGGGCGTCTTGAACAGTGTCGCCAGCACCACGTTCAGCCTCGACTTCTTCAGCAACGAACACGTCAGCCCGTTAGGCTACGGCGAAGGGAAAAACTTTCTCGGCTCCGCGAGCGTGACCACGAATGCCAGCGGCACGGCTACTTTTGATGTCAGCTTTCCGTTCGGCGCCGGCGCGCCGCACGTCACCGCGACCGCGACCGATCCGAATGGCAACACCTCGGAGTTTTCGGCCGGCCTCGGGCAGCTTTTAAACATCTCGACCCGGCTGCGCGTCCTGATCGGGGACAACGTTCTCATCGGCGGCTTTATCGTTCTCGGCCCCGCTTCGAAACAGGTCATCATCCGCGGAATCGGCCCGTCGTTAGGCGGATTGGTGGCGGACGTGCTGGCGGACCCGACACTCGAACTGCGCGCCGGCGACGGCTCGCTCCTCGCGACAAACAACAACTGGAAATCCGATCAAGAGACTGAAATCGAAGCGACCGGCCTCGCGCCGACCAATGATTTGGAGTCCGCCATCGTCGCCACGCTGCCGGGAAATGGCGCGAGCTACACCGCGATCCTGAAAGGAAATGGCGGTACCACGGGCGTCGGCCTGGTCGAAGCCTACGACCTCGACACCACGGCCGATGCGAAACTGGCCAACATCAGCACGCGCGGTTTTGTCGACGCGGGCGATAATGTCTTGATCGGCGGTTTCATCGCGGGCGAAGGGGTGGCGGACGTGATCGTGCGGGCGATTGGCCCGTCTCTCGCCGTGGTGGGTGTCGCCGGCGCACTCAAGAATCCGACCCTGGAGCTGTACAATATTTTTGGGGCGATCATCGCTTCCAACGACGACTGGAGGGATTCGCAGGAAACGGAAATCTCCGCTACCGGCCTTCAACCGTCCGATGATTTGGAATCGGCCATCCTCACGACCCTCCCGCCGGGGGCCTACACCGCCATCGTCCGCGGGACGAACGACACCACCGGAGTCGGCTTGGTGGAAATCTACAACCTGAACTAACGGGCCAGGCAGCGGGTCTGCCCTCGCTGCAGCGGCCGGTTGAACTCGATTGGTTTCTGCGCTCCAGTCGCAAGATTTTGCGGCCGGCGCAGCTCGTTCCACAGCGGGGTGCGCACAGATCCTGCTTTTTGAAGATTCTGGTTTTTCCCGTTTCTCGCCGATTTCTATGATTTCCAATCTCTTGCGCCGTTCGCTCCTCGTTTTGATTTTCGGGTCGGCCTTCGCCTTGATCGCTTCCGGCGTGTTCGGCTACGCCCTCGAAAACAAATCCTGGCCGGGCGGATCGGTCGTCACCGTGCAGATGCAGCTCGGCTCGCCGTCGCTGCCCCTTCTCGATGGGAGCACGACCTGGAACGATGCCGCCGTCCCCGCGCTTTACGACTGGAACGCGGAGATGAACAACATCCAAATGGTCGCGGTGATGGACTCGACGCTGCCGGTCTCTTCCGGCGACGGGGTGAACTCCGCCGTTTTTGCCAGCACGGTTTTTGGCGACAGTTTCGGCAGCGGCGTTCTGGCGGTGACTTATTACCGGACCCAGGGCAGCTCGATGATGGAAGCCGACATCTTGTTTAACACCGCACAGCTCTTCGATTCCTACCGGGGCGATTTGATTTTCAACTCCCAGGGAAAGTGCATTTGCGACATCCAGCGCGTCTTCCTGCACGAGCTCGGACATGCCCTTGGACTCACTCACCCGGACTCCGCCGGGCAGAAAATCGACGCGATCATGAATTCGATCGTGAGCGACCGGAGTCTTCTCGCCCCGGATGACATCCAGGGCATCCAATATCTTTACGGCGCGCCCACCGCGACGCCGCCGCCGACGCCGACACCGACGCCACTGCCGATTACCCCCAGTCGCCTCGTGAATATCTCGACCCGCATGCATGTCGGGACCGGAAACGACGTCTTGATCGGCGGGTTCATCATCCAGGGGACACAGTTGAAAAAAATCATCCTCCGCGCGATTGGCCCATCGCTCAGTGCCGGCGGCGTGGCCGGCGCGCTGCAGGATCCGAAGATGGAGCTTTACGATTCCACCGGGCGCGCTCCTCGACACCAACGACAACTGGCAGGAGAGCCTCGCCTCGGGCGAGATCGTCGACAGCGGGCTCGCCCCGACCGACGCGCGCGAAGCGGCCATCGTCACTCGTCTTGCGCCGGGTAATTACACCGCTGTGATCTCGGGCGTGAACGACGCCACCGGCATCGGCCTGGTCGAGAGCTACACCCTCGACACCAGCGCCACCCACGCCGCCAACATCTCCACCCGCGGCCGGGTCGGCGCAGGCGAAGAAGTCTTGATCGGCGGCTTTATCGTCGGCGGCCGGACGACGAAACAAATCATCGTTCGCGCCCTGGGACCGTCGTTAGGCGGAAGCGGGCTCGCCGTCCTGGCCGATCCCACGGTGGAATTGCACGGGAGCGACGGTCAGCTGATCGCGTCGAATGACGATTGGGCGAGCGGCTCGCAACAGGGCGACATCGTCGCGACCGGCCTGCAGCCCGTCGATCCGCGCGAGGCCGCGTTGATGGCTACGATTCCTTCCGGAAATTACACCGCCATCGTGCAGGGCGTCGGCGGCGGCGCCGGCATCGGGCTCGTGGAAATTTACGATCTCGACCTCTAATCCGAAATTGAAATTGAACATTCCTGCGTTAAACTCGTCAGAAGTTTCCCGTTCCCGAAAATGAAAAAATCCATCGGCTTCCTCGTTTATCCGGTCCTCTTTTCCCTCGGCTTTCATCGCCAACGCGACCACCGTCATCCCGCCCAAGTTCGATGAACTCGTCAGCCGGGCGCAGGTTATTTTCGACGGCGAAGTGACCGGCCTCCAGTCGCAATGGATGGGAGAAGGCGCGCAACATCGCATCGTGACCTTCGTGACCTTCAAGGTCAACGAGTCGATCAAGGGCGACCCGGGCAGCACTTATTCCATCCGCATGCTCGGCGGCACAGTCGACGGCCGAACGATGCGGGTGACTGATGCGCCCGAGTTCAAGGTCGGCGAGCGCAGAATCCTTTTTGTTGAAAATAATGGCAGCCAATTCATCCCGCTCGTCGGGATTCAGCACGGAAGTTTCCGGGTCCAAAAAGATCAGTCTGGCCGCGACACGCTCCTCACCGGCGGCGGTCAACCGCTGGCGGATGTAAACCAACTCGGTGGCGATGAAGCGGCCATCGCAAAATCCAAAGCCGCTCTCTCCCTAAATGATTTCAAGACCGCCATCCAAAGCCGGGTTCGCCAGCAGGCCGAAGCTCAGGCGAAAATTCAGTAGGCGGTTTTCACTTCTCGTCCTCGCGGCCTGCGGGTTCGGCCTTTCGGGGTTGGAAACGGCGCGGGGTTTCTCGTTCCTCAGTTCGCACTGGCAAGTTCAGGAAATTCCCATGCGGATCCAGATGGGGCCGGCCTCGATCGTCCTCGCCGATGGCAGCACCGACTGGGACTCGGTCGTGGAAAACTCGCTCGAGCTCTGGAACGAACAGATGTCTCCGACCCAGTTCAGTTGGACGAAGGCGGCCACCGGCACTCCCGCCAGTTACGGCGACCGGGTCAACTCGATGCAATTTAGCGCCACGATTTACGGCGACGATTTCGGCAGCTCCACTCTTGCCGTCGCCTTGATCGACGAAACCGGAAACCGGACCGACGAGGTCGACGTCCTTTTCAATACCGCATTCCGCTTCAATGCCTATCGCGGTGCCTATGCCATTTTCGGCGGCATTTCCTACTTCGACCTGCACCGCATCGCCCTGCACGAGCTTGGCCATGTGCTTGGCCTCGATCACCCCGACGAAAACGGGCAAACGGTCGATGCCATCATGAACGCGCACGTCAGCGTGCTTTACACCTTGCAGACGGATGACGTCGCCGGCGCCGTCGCGCTCTACGGCGCGCCGCCCAATCCGCCGAGCCCGACCGGGAATGCGCAAATCCTGCAAATCTCCACCCGCGGCCGGGTCGGAACCGGCGATGATGTCCTGATCGGCGGTTTTATCATCCAGGGGACGGCGCCGAAAAAAGTCATCGTGCGTGCGATTGGGCCTTCGTTAGGCGCGTTTGGCGTTCCCGATGCGTTGAAAAATCCGGCGCTCGAATTGTTTGACGGCACCGGCGCGGTCATCGCGACGAGCGACGACTGGAAGGAACTTCAGGAACAGGAAATCATCGAGACCGGCCTCGCCCCGACCAATGCCCTCGAGTCCGCCATCGTGGCCGACCTGGCCCCGGGGAGTTACACCGGGATCGTCTCCGGCAGCGCGGGCGGCACCGGAGTCGCGCTGGTCGAAGTCTACGATCTCGAGGCGGAGAGCGGGAAGCTGGCCAATATTTCCACCCGGGCCAAGATCGGTTTGGGCGATGACGTCATGATCGGCGGCTTCATTATCCAGGGGCCGCAAAGCCAGAAAAATGTCATTCGTGCCGTGGGTCCCTCGCTCACCACCGTCGGCGTGGCCGGGGCGATCCCCAATCCCGCGCTCGAGCTCTATAACAGCAGCGGCGCGCTCCTGCAGATGAACAACGACTTCAACAGTAACCGCGACGCCGGGACGATCCGGTCCTACGGCCTCGGTCTGGTCAATGGCTTTGAAGCCGGGCTCTTCTTCGAAGGCGCGCCGGGCAACTTCACCGTCATCATGCGCGGCGAAAACGGCTCCACTGGCATCGGGCTGATCGAGATTTACGGGGTCGAGTGATCGTTCGTTAGGCCGCGTTTTTTCCAGAAGAAGAAGGCGGGAAACCCGCTCAGGACGATGGCAAAGCCAATCCCGCAGGTCGCCGGGGCGAGGATCGCGAGATCGACGATCAGCAGCACCGCGAGGAGGATGGCGACGATCGGCACGACCGGGTAGCCCCAGGCGCGATAGGGCCGCGGCAGCTCCGGCATTTTGCGGCGCAACACCATCACCGCCGCCACCAGCAGGACGTAGAAGACGAGGTCGGCCGCGACGATGTATTCGAGCAGCTGGGTGTAAACGTTCCCATAACGCACCGCGCCGGTCGCGGGATCCGTCCCGACCGTGCGCGGCAGGGTCAGCGCGGCCGCCCAGATGCCTTGCGCGACCAGCGCCGCCGCCGGCACGTGGCGCGCGTTGGTCCGCGCGGTCGCGCGAAAGAAAAGCCGGTCGAGCGCCATCGCATAATAAACTCGCGCCCCGGCGAGGATGAGCCCGTTGTTGCAGCCAAATGTCGAGACCAGGATCGCGCCCGCCATCAGGCTCGCGCCGGTCGAGCCGAGCATGGCTTGCATCGACGCCACCGCGACCCGGTTCTGCGGCGCCTGCGCGATCTCGCCTAACGATAAGGTGGCGACATAGGCCAGGTTGGCCAGGACGTATAGGACCACGACCAGCCCGCAGCCGATGAGCAGCGCGCGCGGCAGGGTCCGGCCCGGATCGCGAATCTCGCCCCCGGTAAAAGTCACGTTCGTCCAGGCGGTCTGGGCGAAGATCGGGCCGACCATCGCCTTCCCGAAAATCACGATCAGCGCCAGCCCGCCCGCCATGTTGAGGCCGGGCTGCGCGGCTTGCGGCGTCCAGCCGTTGGCCCACGGATTCCACCAATCCACCGCCCTGGCCGCGGTCGTGGCCTGCCAGCCTAACAAGAGCCCGATGACGATCAATCCGATGAGCGCGGCCGTCTTGGCGAAAGTAAATGTGTTCTGGATCAGTCGCCCCAGTTCCAGTCCGCGGGTGTTGATCCAGGTGAGAAAAAAAATCAGGAGGACTGCCACCAACTGCTCGGTGGAAAGGCTGAGCGCGTAGGCGCCAAACAGATGCACCGGTTCGACGAGGTAATGCTCGGTCGCGACTGCCGGGAAAAAGACCCCGGCAAACTTGGCAAAGGCGATCGCCACCGCTGCGATCGTCCCGGTTTGGATGACGAGAAAAAGGGTCCAGCCAAAAAGAAAACCGATCGAGGGCCCGTAGGCCTGGCGCAGGAAAACATATTGCCCGCCCGCCTTCGGCATCATCGCGGCCAACTCCGCGCAACAGAGCGCGCCGGTGATGGTGAGCACGCCGGCCATTGTCCAGGCCAGGAGAAGCCAGCCGGGGGCGCCGAGGAGCCGGGTCGACTCCGCCGAGGTGATGAAAATGCCTGACCCGATCATCGAGCCGATCACGATCATGGTCGCATCGAGCGGGCCCAGGCCGCGCACCAGCTTTTCGTTAGGCGTGTTCATCGAGTCAGTTGGAAAGCGCGGCCACCCTGACCCCGACCGCGCTTAATTTCGCGCGCAATTTCTGCGCGAAGGAGATCGCTTCCGGTTTATCGCCGTGCAGGCAAATCGTGTCCACTTCGAGAGGGATATCGCTTCCGTCGACCGCGCGCACCACGTTTTCGCGCAGCATGCGCAGGACCCGTTCGGCCGCTTCCTCCGCGTCGTGCAGGAGCGCATCCGGCTGCGTGCGCGGGACGAGCGAGCCGTCGGGCAAATAATTGCGATCGGCGAAAACTTCCCGGGCGACCCGCAGTTTGATCGCGCTGGCGGCGCGGGCCAGCGCGCTGCCGGCCGGCGCGAAGAGCAGGAGCTGGCGATCGACCGCGAGCATGGCGCGCGTCACCGCCTCGGCCAGCGCCGGATCGCGCGCGGCCATGTTATAGAGCGCGCCGTGGGGTTTGACGTGATTCGGCCGCACCCCTAACGAAGTCGCGACGGCCTGGAACGCTCCCACCTGGTAGGCGACGAGGGCGAAAACTTCGCCCGGCGTGATTGGCAGCTCGCGTCGCCCAAAATTTTCGCGATCGGCCAGGCCGGGGTGCGCGCCCACCGCTACTCCCGCCGCTTTCGCGGCCAGGATGGAGGCCGTCATGCTGCCCGGATCGCCCGCATGAAAGCCGCAAGCGATATTGGCCGAGCTGACGAGCGCGAGGAGCTCGCCTTCGCCGGCCGCGCCCTCTCCGAGATCGGCATTGAGATCGACCGACAGGTTCATGCGCCACGGAGACTGAGAGCGACGCGAAAAAGTTCAAAATCGTTCGCGCGTTCCTCGAACAAGGCGGCGGCCACGTCCGGGCTCACCTCCTCGAAACGCACGTTGTCGTTAGGCAAAAGCTGGGCCGCGGGCGCGAGATCGACCGTGATCACGTGCGCGATCTTCGGGTAACCGCCGATGGTTTGGCAATCCCCGAGCAAAAGAATCGGCTGCCCGTCGTTCGCCACCTGGACCGTTCCCGGCGCAACCGCTTCGGAAAGTAGCTCGCGCTTCTTTTTGCGCGCCAGCGCAGCGCCTTCCAGGCGCACTCCCATCCGGTCCGCCTCGGCGCCGACCGTGAAGGCAGTTTCCAGGAAAGAGTGCCGCGACTTGCGGTCAAACAGCTCCCATTCCGCGCCCCGCACCACACGCAGGATCGGCGTCGCCAGCGCGGTCAGGCTCCACTCCGGCAGCGCGCTCCAGGAGGCGATCCGCGGCGCCTCTTCCGCCGGAGGAGCGGCTTTGCCTAACGAGAGCTCGTCGCAATCCTGCAAGTTGCGGCCGGCGAAGCCGCCAAAGTGCGTCCGCAGATCGGTCGCGCGACTGCCAAGAATGGAGGGCACCTCGATTCCGCCGGAGATGGCGAGCCAGAGGCGGCAGCCGTTTTTTGCCCCGCCGATTTTCAATTCTTCTCCTGGCCTCACCACGACCGGCCGGCCCGCGGGAATCTTGGTTTCCCCAACCTGGAGATCGAAATTTCCGCCGCACCAGGCGACGCGGCGCGCATCATCGAACTGGAGCCGCACGCCGCCGAGCGCGACCTCGAGGAGGGCGGAAGCGACGGAGTTCCCCACGAGCAGGTTGGCCAGGCGGGCGGCGTCGAGATCGAGCGCGCCACCTGCGGAAACGCCCAGCGCGCGCTGTCCGCGTCGCCCGAGGTCCTGCACACTCGTTAGGGGGCCGGCCCGAAGAACGGTTACTTTTCCCATGCCTCAAATTGTTCGCGGCTGATCGCTGCAAAACGCACCCGGTCGCCCGTGCGCAGGAGCGCGGCCGGCTCGCGGTTGAGATCGAAAAGCAAAAGCGGCGTGCGCCCGATGATGTTCCAGCCCCCGGGCGAGGGGAGCGGATAGATGCCGGTTTGCGCGCCGCCGATCCCGACGGACCCGGCGGGGACGAGGGTGCGCGGTTTTTCACGACGGGGCGTGGCCAGTTTCGCGGGCAGGCCACCGAGAAAGGGAAAACCGGGCGTGAACCCGACACAGCGCACGTCGTAGCGTCCCGCCGCGTGCCGGTCCACGACGTCGTTAGGCGAGAGGCCGCTCTGTTGCGCGACGATTTCGAGATCGAGCGCGAACTCCGCGTCGTAGCAGACCGGCACCTCGACCAGGCGCGGCTTGGTGGTGATTTTCAAAAGCCGCCCGCGTTTGCGCAAGGCTGCCTCGACTGCCTCCCGGCCGGCTCGGAGACTGCCCGGGGAATCAAAGAACACCGCGACGCTGGCAAAGGCCGGCGCAATATCGCTGACCCCGACGAGGGGAGCAGCCTCGAGTTTACGCAAGGCGGCAAGGACTGCCCCTAACGAGTCGCCCACGCGCACGATCAGCGCCGTGTCGCCCAGCGGTTTGATCTCGATCGCCACGGTCGACTCTGCCGCCGGGCTGCCCGTTTGCAAGGCGGGCGCCCGCCGATCAAACCAGCCCGATTCCTAGGCGAGCGCTTTTTTCGGAGTTGGTTTGTAGACCAGCCACACCACGAGCCCGAGTAGGACGCTTTGCACGACACCGCTGACAAACCACTTCAGTGCAATGCTCGGCGGGAGAGGGGAGACGACGTAGGTAATGATGGTCGTGGCCTGCACGAGGAGGCCGACCAGCAGGCCGTAGCCGCAGGCCAGGCCGGCGCTGCCGCGGTCCGCGAAACCGAGCGCCCAGATCATGACGAAGGCGGTCGCGATCAGGAGATGCGCGCCCATCATCCACGGGAAAAGCGCCGTCATTTCCGAGTCCGGCCGCCAGAGTTCCTTGGTCGCGTTGTAGTCCGGCACCAGCCAAAAGGCATGGATCAGGAAATCGGTTCCGAAGACAAAAACGAAGGCGACCACGATCGCGAGCAAGAGACGCATGTAGTTCATGGGCTGAGACTAGGAAGCAGAAGATGCGTTGACGAGTCCTAATATCGACCGCGCGCGGCTGCCATGATGGATCGCTTCCGACGCTCGTCCGCGAGACAGTATTGCCTTGACCGAAGGACTCCATTCGCGCTAACCAAAGCAGGCTTGTTCTTGCTGAGTGACTCAGGATTCCCGGCCGACATCCCTGGGACCAGGTTTTTGGAAAGGTACGATGCGATGAAAAAACTCTCGATGTCTCATTCGGTTGGAGCGGTCCTGATTCTTACTCTCCTTCTCTCCGCGAACGCGCCGGGGCAAATCAGGCGGGATTACGGCACTTATCCCGTGCCGCCGCCGCCACCTTTGCCTGCCGCGGGCGGAACGATGATCGACCCGACTTTTGGCACCACCGTCATGAGGTTGACGGACGAAAATGACGGTCCGGAATGCATTACCGCTTATTCCTATTGGCCCACCTTCAACGTCAATAGCACCCGGCTCATGGTTTATAGCGGGACGGCGCCGCTCCTCTATCGCTTCGATCCCACTGCTTTTGCGATCGTCGAAAAAGAGACCTGGGACACTCCGTTGCCCACGGGAGGGACGATTCGCTGGGAAGATGCGATCTGGAGCGGGACGGAGCCCGACGTCATCTATGCCCACGACGTTATCGGGATGCGGATCTGGAGTTACAACGTGGCGACCAAGACTTACACGCAAATCGGAGACCTGACGTCCCTTTACAATAACGGCGATTACCTTTGGCAGATGAGTAAGGCGATCAAGACGGATAATCTGTTTGCCTTCACGCGCCGGGATAGAAGGTACAAGGTCGTCGGGTATCTGGTCTGGCAGCGGGATACCAACCAGGTCATTTATAACGTCGACACTTCGCAACTCGATGAGGTCCAGCTCGACAAATCAGGAAAGTATCTGGCGGTAAAGACCGGGCAGGGAGGCGTCGGCGCGATCGAAGTGCAGGTCGTCGATCTGGCCACTTTCACGGTGCAGGATCTCACGGACGACGGTCCTGACTATGCCCCGGGACATTCGGATAACGGCAACAGGACCGTGATTGGTGCCGATAACTGGCGCAACCAGATCACGTTTCGCACGCTCGCGAATCCGCACGCTCATTCGACGCTCATCAGTTTCGGCAGCGATTGGACCCAGGATTACCACATCTCGATGTTAGCCAATAATGAGAGGTGGGCCCTGGTCAGCAGTTACTCACCCACGGCCGGGACGGCGGCTGGTCCGTTCCACGACGAAATCTACCAGGTGGCGACGGATGGCAGCCTGGCCGTTCGGAGAGCAGCGCATCATTTCTCCGTTTATGGTGGGGAGTATTACGCGACTCCGCGGGCAAATATCAGCCGCGACGGGCGCTTTGTAGCCTTTACCAGCAACTGGGGTGTGGCAGGCGGCCACAAGGATGTTTTCGTCCTGCGCCTGCGGTGACGATTTTGTTTTATCCTGTGCGCCCGAGGATATTGCGATCAAACTCGGGTCATGAAAGCGACGACGCGATTGAGCTGGGTGGCGCTTACGCTGGCGGTTGGGCTGGCGGGAGCGGGAAATGTGGGAGCGAAGGAAGAGCCCTTCTTTGCCGGGCTCGGTCAGCACGAGTGGAAGATCACAACTGATTCGCCAAAGGCGCAGCGCTATTTCAACCAGGGGCTGGGGTTTTACCACGGCTTTAATCATGGCGCCGCCATCCGCTCTTTTGCGGCGGCGATCCGGCTCGATCCGAAATGCGCGATGGCGCATTGGGGCATCGCGCTCGCTTCCGGTCCGCATATCAATTTCGCGCTGGTGCCGCCGCCTGCCGCCGAGCTGGCCTGGAAGGAGCTCAAGCTGGCACAGGAGAACGCCGCCCACGTCTCGCCCGTCGAACGCGACCTGATCGAGGCGCTCAGCCATCGTTACGCCAACCCGCAGCCGGAAGACCGGGCGCCGCTCGATCTCGCCTATGCCGAGGCGATGCGGAAGGTCTGGCAAAAATACCCTAACGACACCGATGTCGGTGCTTTGTTTGCCGAGGCGATGATGGATTTGCGGCCGTGGAATCAATGGACGCCGGAAGGCCAGGCCAATCCCGGGACGGAGGAAGTGCTCGCGACCCTGGACGCAGTCCTGAAATTGGATCCGAAACATCCCTTCGCGAATCATCTCTACATCCACGCCATCGAAGCCTCGCCCCATCCCGAGCGGGCGATGGCCGCGGCCGACCGGTTGCGCACCCTGCAGCCCGGGCTGGCCCACAACGTCCACATGCCCTCGCACATCGACATCCGGACCGGGAACTGGCAGAAGGCGATCGAGACGAACGAGAAAGCGGTCGCGGCCGCGGAGAGCTATCGCCAGACGATGGGACCGGCGGAGGGATTCCTGAATGTCTACAACGCCCACAACCGCCACATGCTCTCCTACGCGGCGATGATGACCGGCCAGCGCGCGCTCGCCCTGAAACACATTCGCGCCATGGTCGCGGAGATGCCGGCTGATTTCCTGAAGGAAAATGCCCTCCTCGCGGAAGGTTTCGCCGCCATGCCGCTCGAAGTGATGGTCCGCTTCGGGATGTGGGACGAAATCCTGGCCGAGCCTAACGAATACCCGGATTACATGCCGGGGACGCGCGCCTTTCATCACGCGCGCGCGCGCGATCGCCCTCGCCGCCAAGGGCGAGCCCGAAAAGGCGCGCCAGGAGCAGGCGATTTATCGCGAGAAAGCGAAGCTCGTGCCGAAGGAAGAATTTCTCGGGAACAACCCGATGGAAAGCATTCTCGCTGTCGTCACCCCGATGGTGGAGGGCGAGATCCTCCTCCGCGAAAACAAGCTCGACGCCGGCTACGAGCAATTGCGCGCCGCGATCAAGGCGGAAGACGCTCTCATCTACGATGAGCCGCCCGGCTGGCTCATCCCGGTCCGGCACTCGTTAGGCGCGAGCCTGATGCGGAACGGGCGCTTCGCCGAGGCGGAGGAGGTTTATCGCGCCGATCTCGCCCGCCTGCCGGGCAATGGCTGGTCGCTCTACGGGCTCGCGGAAAGTCTCGCCGCGCAAAAGAAAGAGGCGGCGGAAGAGAAGGCGACGAGGGCGAAATTCCAAAAGGTCTGGGCCAAGGCCGACACCAAGATCACCAGCTCCTGTTTCTGCCAACCCGCCGCGGTGGCCGCCCCTTGATTCTCCGCGTCCGCCAGCAGACCGGCGCGGGGACACGGTTGAATGGTTCGTCAGCTGCGAATCGTAGCGTGACGAATATGAACGCAGAGAAACGAGCCGTTCGGAAACAGCCTAACGATTTGGTAAAAGTAAAACGCTCCCGCGTGCACGGCACCGGCGTTTTTGCCACGCGGCCGATCCCGCGGGGAACCCGGATCATCGAATACGCGGGCGAGCGCATCTCCTGGAAGGAAGCGCAGGATCTGCCCCCGCTCGATCCGGACGATCCCCATCACACCTTTTTCTTCTCGCTCGATGACGGCCAGGTGATCAACGCCGGGGTCGGCGGCAACGAAGCACGCTGGATCAATCATTCCTGCGCTCCCAACTGCAAAACGATCGAGCGGCGCGGGCGGGTTTATATCGTCGCGCTCCGCGACCTGAAGAAGGGCGAGGAACTTTTCTACGACTATTCGCTCGAACCGGCGGACCGGCGGACAAAAGCACTGGAGCGCCTTTTTGCCTGTCATTGCAAAAGCGCGAATTGCCGCGGCACGATGCTCGAGCCGCGTTAGCCGGCGCAAATTTCCGGTGCGGCGGTGGATTCCTAGCTGGAACTCTAGGCCGAGCAGAAATGCGTGACAGCCGCGACCAAATCATAGCCCAGGTTCCGCCGCTACAGCTCTACGTTGTTTGCAACAACTATATTCTGCGAATAGAAGTCCCCTCGTCAAAATGGATAGGCAAAGCCTGCCTCGCCTACGATCCAGCAGCGTGAAAAACGACCCTGTCCTCGCCGCCTAATCATGCCGTTGTCTAAAAATCTCCGGAAAAAAAGCGCACTGGAAGATTTCCTCTTCGTAACGCTCTGCGTCGTGCTGGCGGTCGCTCTCCGCCTGGCCCTGTTCCCGTACGAGACTTACGACTATCACAATTTCCTCAGCCATTGGTACGACCATCTCCGGCAGAATGGCTTCCAGGGATTAAGGACCGGGTTCTCCGACTACACGCCGCCCTATCTCTACCTCCTGTGGCTCGCCTCACACCTGCCGATGCCGAAGATTTATGCCATAAAGTCAATCAGCCTCCTCGGCGATTTCGCCCTCGCTTTCGCCGTGCTATTCCTGGTCAGGCTTAAATACGACCGGCGTCCCGTCTGGCTAGCCGCCTTTGCCGCCGTTCTCTTCGCGCCAAGCATCTTTTTCAACAGCGCGCTGTGGGGTCAGTCCGACAGTATTTACACGGCCTTCTTGATCGCAGCGCTCTACTGCCTCCTGCGGGACTGGGCCGGGCGCGCGCTCCTTCTCTTCTCCATCGCCTTCGCCTTCAAGCTCCAAGCCTTCTTTCTCCTTCCGGTTTTCTTCGTCCTCTGGGCCAAAGGGAAACTGCCGCTGAAATATTTCCTCCTGCTTCCCGCGGTCTACCTGCTGCTCTGTTTACCGGCGCTCCTGGCCGGGCGGCCGTTCTACGAGCTGCTCACCATCTACCTGGATCAGGCGAGCACCTATCCGCGCCTGACTTCGAGCGCGCCGAATCTTTACCAATGGCTCCCTGACAAAGCGAAGGTGTTCGGCCGGGCCGGCCTGATTTTCGCGGTCGCGCTCGTTGGGTTCCTGTCCTACGCCTGCCTGAAAAGTGAAGCGCGCTGGGGAAAACATCTGACCCTTCGCCTCGCGCTCGCCTCGGCCCTTCTCCTTCCCTTTGTGCTCCCTTACATGCATGAGCGCTATTTTTATGCGGCCGACTGCATCGCCATTGCTTATGGCTTCTATTTTCCTCGGCGCTTCTATGTCCCCCTGGCGGTGGTGACGATCTCTCTCTTCAGTTATTTCCCTTTCCTGTTCGGGGACTTTACCGTGATCAAACTGCCCTACCTCGCGCTGTTGATGGCGATGGTGCTCGTTCGTTGTGCTGGTTGATCTTTTCAAAGATCTCTACCGAACACCGCGGCCCGGCTTCAGCGAGGCAGACGTTGAAGTGCGGTCGCGTCTCAACATTTAACATTTGTAAACTGTCACCTGATTCCAGCTCGCCGTTCTTCTTTTCCGAAAGCGAGCGGATTCTCTTGCCGACTTCGACGGACGGCGCTGTGAAGCCGGGTGCAAATGCGGCCCCTCGTTGAGGTCGTTGAGGTTTCGATCGATTTTCCCACTTCTCCTATTGACAGTCTATACGAGTTTGTGTTTACTCGTATAGACAGTCCATATGAGCGGATGAAAGCAAAGAAAACCGACCTCTTGCAGGGCACTCTTCACCTCCTTGTTTTGCAGGCCCTCGCGCCGCAGGCATTGCACGGCCTCGGCGTGGCGCAACGCATCAACCAAATCACCAACCAGACTTTTGAAGTAAAGCCTGGCTCGCTTTTCCCCGCGCTGCACCGGATGGAGGAAGCGGGCTGGCTGAAAGCGAACTGGGGCGAATCGGAAAATAACCGGCGCGCCAAATTTTATTCCCTCACGAGTGCCGGCCGGCGACAGCTTGAGACCGAGACGGAAGACTGGCAGCGCATCTCGATGGCGATCGGGAGTGCCTTGAGCGCGAGCTGACCCCATGCCCCTTTTTTCCTCGTTGACAGCGCTTTGCCGGAACCTTTTCGCGAGGCAGCAGGTGGAGGACGATTTGGCGGCGGAAATACGCTCCTATCTTGAGCTGTCGAGCGACACCAAAGTGCGGGCCGGGAGCGACGAAAGCGCGGCGCGGCGCGCCGCCGCCGTCGAGTTCGGTGGGATCGAGCAGGTGAAGGAAGAGGTGCGCGAGGTTCGGCTGGGCCACTGGCTCGAGACGCTCTGGAAAGATCTGCGCTTCGGCCTTCGCTCGTTAGGGCGAAGTCCCGGCTTCACGGCGGTCACCATACTGACCCTGGCCCTCGGGATCGGGGCCAACACGGCAGTTTTCAGCATCGTCAACGCGGTCGTCCTGCGCCCGCTTCCTTATCGCGCGCCGGAACGGCTCGTCACAATCTGGCCGGAGAAGCCTAACGCTTCGACTTCGAAAGCCGATTACGTCGAAATCAAACGCGCCGCCACCTCCTTCGACGATCTTGGCGGCTACAGCGGCTGGAGCTTTACGCTCACCGGCCGCGGTGAACCGGCGAGACTCGACGGAGCACGCACCACGGCCAACTTTTTTTCTTTGCTCGGGGTGGAGGCGGCGGCAGGTCGCACCTTTCTTCCGGGGGAAGATCAGCCGGGGCACGAGAAGGTTGCGCTGCTCAGTTACGGCCTCTGGCAGAGCCGCTTTGGCGCCGATCCGCTGCTCATCGGCCGGCCGATCACGATCGATCGCGCCTCCTATGTCGTGGTCGGAGTGATGCCGCCGGACTTCCATTTTCCCGGTTTGCCCAGTTGCGATCTCTGGCTGCCGGCGGCGCTCGATGCGAGCGATCAGGAGGACTATTCCGCCGCCTATCTGACCCTGATCGGCCGGTTGAAGAACGGCGTCACGGTCGAGCAGGCGCAATCGGAAACGGCCGCTCTTGCGCGCCATCTTTGGGAGAAACGCGGCCGGTCGGGCGAGCCGGAAAGACCCCTGGTTACATCGCTCCGGACCGATCTGGTGGCCAATGTGCAAACGATGCTTTTTGTCCTCCTCGGTGTGGTCGGATTTGTCCTCCTCATCGCCTGCGCGAATGTGACCAACCTGCAATTGGCTCGCACCAGCACGCGCCAGCGCGAGCTGGCGATTCGGGCTGCGCTGGGCGCAACGCGCGCTCGCCTCGTGCGGCAACTCCTGACCGAAAATTGCCTGCTCGGGCTGCTCGGCGGCGTGGCTGGAATTGCGCTGGCCTGGCTCGGGCTCGACCTCTTGCTCCGGCTCCTTCCACTGCAGCTGCCGCGCGCGGGCGAGATCGCGCTTAGTCGTCCCGTGCTCGGCTTTTCGTTAGGCATTTCGCTCCTCACCGGCTTGCTCTTTGGTCTCGCGCCGGCGCGGCAGGTTTTCCGGCCTCACCTGCAAGCTCCGCTGAAGGAAGGCGGCCGCACCTCCGCCAATGGCCTCGGTCGCCGTCTCCGCGGTTTCCTCGTCATCGCCGAGATGGCGCTGGCCCTGATGCTGGTGGTCGGCGCTGGTTTGCTGATCAAGAGCTTTGCCCGGCTGCAACAGGTTGATCCTGGATTCAAACCGGACCGGGTCATCTCGCTTCGGCTTTCGCCTGAGGCCGACGACCCGGCGCGCGCTCGTCTCTATTACCGTGAAGTGCTGGAGCGACTGCAAAGCCTGCCCGGGGTGAAATCGGCCGGCGGCATTCACCTGCGGCCGATGAGCGAGGACAATTGGAACCCGGGTTTGCAAATCGCAGACCAGCCCCTAACGACGGCCGCCTCTGCGGAAAGCGTGAACTGGCGTTTGGTTACGCCCGATTATTTCCGGACGATGAATATTCCGCTCCGCGTCGGGCGATTTTTCACCGCGGCTGATAACGAAAACGCGCCCGACGTCGCGCTCGTGAATGAAGCGCTGGCACGCAAATATTGGCCCGGCGGAAATCCGCTCGGGAAACGCCTGCGGACCGGATTCGAAGGCAAGGGGAAGTGGGCTTCGATCGTCGGCGTGGTCGGCGACATCCGGCAGCAGGGTCTGCGCAATCAGGTCGAGCCGGAAATGTATCGACCCTATCCGCAGCACGATTTTCTGCCCGACATGACCGTGATGCTGCGCTCGACCTCCGACTCGACCGCGCTGGCCGCTTCGATTCGCGCTGCTGTTTGGTCGGTGAACAAAAACGTGCCGATTACTCACCAAACATCGATGAGCGAAGTCGTGGCCCGGTCCATCGCGCAGCCGCGTTCGACCATGCTTCTCCTCAGCCTCTTTGCCGCCATCGGGCTGATCCTTGGCCTGATTGGAATTTACGGAGTGATCTCGTATACCGTCACCCAACGCACGCCGGAGATTGGGATTCGCATGGCGCTCGGAGCCGCCACGGCCGACGTGCTCAAGCTTGTGCTCGGGCAGGGCATGAAATTGGCCTTCGGCGGAATCGCGCTCGGTCTGGTCGGCGCGCTCGCTCTCACGCGTCTGCTCGCGAGCCTTCTCTTTGGCGTGAGCGCGACCGATCCGGCGACCTTCGCGATTATCGCGGCCGTCCTCAGTTTGGCCGCGCTGCTCGCCTGCTATCTACCGGCCCGCCGCGCCACGCGGCTCAACCCGACGGTCGCACTGCGTTACGACTAATCACGGCATGAGAATTTTCGCATCGCTGGCCGCGGTTCTGCGCAACCTCGTCCGAAGAAAGCGCGTCGAGCGCGAGCTCGCCGAGGAGGTTCATTCTTATCTGGAATTGTCGGCCGACGCGAAAGTGCGCGCCGGCCTGAACGAGACCGCCGCGCGCCGCGCGGCCGCGGTCGAGCTCGGCGGCGTCGAGCAGGTGAAGGAGCAGGTGCGCGAAGCGCGCTTCGGGCATTTCCTCGAGACGCGCTTCCAGGATTTGCGCTTTGCCTTTCGCACCCTGCGCAAGTCGCCCGTCTTTTCGCTCACCGTCGTGCTCGTGCTCGGGATCGGGATCGGGAGCACCGCGCTCATGTTCGCGCTCGTGAACTCGCTCCTTCTCCGCGGCCCGGCTTTCCCCGAGGCCGAGCGGCTCTACATGATCTGGCAGAAAATTCCGCAGGAAGATCGCGTCTCCTTTTCGCCTAACGAATTCATGGCCTGGGAAAAGCAGAGCGAGGTTTTTCAGCAGATGGCGGCGTTTACCGGGACCAGCCTCACCATTTCCGGCCGCGGCGAACCGGATCTGGTCCGCGGGCAGATGGTCACGCCCTCCTTCTTCGAGGTGCTGCGGGCGGCACCGAGTCATGGCCGCGCGTTTTTGGCGGAGGAGGGGATTCCGGGGCAGGATCACTCCGTCATTCTCAGTCACGCTCTCTGGCGACAGAAATATGGCGGTCGTCCGGAGGTGCTGGGCGAGCGGGTGACGATGGATGGCAAGCCTTACACCGTCGTCGGAGTGATGCCGGAGGGTTTCACTTTTCCCGATCACGCCACGAAATTCTGGGTCCCGGCCGCGCTCAGGGGACCGATCTTCCAGGAAAATCCCGACGCGCATTTTCTGCGCGTGCTCGGCCGGCTGAAGCCAGGCATTTCGCCAGAGCGACTCCAGGCCGAAGCCGACGCTCTCGGTCGACGGGTGACGGATCCGGCCGACAAAACCGAGCGCCGCTTTGTCGCCGTCGGGTTAAAACAAATGCTCACCGGCGATCTGCGCAGTCCGCTCCTCGTCCTGCTCAGCGCGGTCGGATTTCTTCTTCTCATCGCCTGCGCCAACGTCGCCAACCTCACCCTTGCCCGCGCCCATGCGCGTCGGAGCGAGATGTCGCTGCGCGCCGCGCTCGGCGCGAGCCGGCGGCGCCTGGTCGCGCAACTCCTGACCGAGGCCGGAGTGCTGGCGGCGATCGGCGGAACGCTCGGGCTCGTGATGGCGCACTGGGGTCTGGGATTGTTGCAGCGCTTTGCGAATGTCCCGGAATTGTCAGGCGCGCGGATCGACGGAAGCGCGCTGGGATTCGTCGTAGTCGCTTCCGCGGTTTGCGCGGTGATTTTCGGGCTCGGGCCGGCCTGCAGCGGTTCGCGGACCAATTTCCAGGACGCCCTGAACGGCTCGACCCGCTCGACCAGCGGCGCGACCGGGGCGCGGCACGCCCTGGTTTTTGCGGAGGTCGCACTCGCCGCCGTCCTGCTCATCGGCTGCGCCCTGATGCTGCGCAGTTTCGTTAGGTTAATCCAGGTCGACCCCGGGTTTCATCCCGCCAACGTGATCACCGCCGACGCCTTGCTTTCGGAAGATCGTTATCCCGCAAAACCGCAGATGCTCGCCTTCTACCGCAACTCCCTCGCAAGTGTGCGCACCCTGCCCGGGGTTGAAAGCGCGGCCATGATCACGCATTTGCCCTTTGGCGGGAACGACTGGGGCAACGGCTACCAGGTCGAAGGCCAATCCGCCCGCGAGCCCAACGCGGTCGCGCAAATTCGCCCGGTCAGTCCCGGTTATTTTGCGACCCTCGGCATTCCGCTCCGGAGCGGAGTCGACTTCAGCGAGCGCGACAGCGAGAGCGCGGCCGGGGTCGCGATCGTGAGCGAGCTGCTCGCGCGCCGGTCCTGGCCTAACGACAACGCGGTCGGAAAAAAGATCCGTTACGGCGACGATTGGCTGACCGTGGTTGGCGTCTGCGGCGACATCAAGCATGGCGCGCTCGACGAATCGTCCGTCAGCATGATTTACGTTCCCTATCCACAGGTGCCGGCCGAGGTCGCGCAGTTTGTTGCGCGCGGCCTGAATTTCGTTGTGCGTTCATCCAGCCCGGGTGCGGCCGCGACCGGGGTGCGCAGCACGCTGCATGAGCTCGACCCCGCGATGGTGGTGAGAGTGAGCACGCTGGCAACACTGATTCACGATTCCACCACCCAGCCGCGTTTTCGCACCTGGCTGATCGGCATTTTTTCCATCCTTGCGCTCAGCCTGGCCTGCCTTGGCATCTACGGCGTCATCGCGTACCTGGTCACGCAGCGCTACAAGGAGATCGGCATTCGCCTCGCGCTCGGGGCGACTCGCGCGAACATCCTCGGCCTGGTGCTGGGGCGGACCTTCCTCCTCGCCGTCGCCGGGATCGCCGCGGGCTTGTGCGCCGCGCTGTTTCTGGCGCGGTTT
Organism: uncultured Verrucomicrobiae bacterium; assembly: GCA_963768965.1. Classification (GTDB taxonomy): domain Bacteria; phylum Verrucomicrobiota; class Verrucomicrobiia; order Chthoniobacterales; family UBA10450; genus Palsa-1392. Next base: position 39,671 of record CAVYJY010000005.1, read on the forward strand.
CTCGACACCATCCTATTCGGCATCACCGCGCACGACCCTCTCACTTTCATCGTCGTGCCGCTGGGATTGATCGCGATCGCGCTCCTCGCCGGTTACCTGCCGGCGCGCCGGGCCACCCTGGTCGATCCGGTGACCTCGCTCCGCTGCGAGTAGTTCGGCGCAGAAAAATCGCGAATCCGCCCGCCCGCCTTCATGCGTATAGTAATGGCATGAACAAGGATAAGCAGGATAAGATCGTCCGGGAATTGAAGCGCGCCTACGGGATGGAACTCGAGACGGTCCAGAATTATCTGGCCAATTCCGTCGATCTGGACGGCGTGCGGGCGGAGGAAATCAAGAAATCGCTCGGGGCCGACATCCAGGAAGAAATCGGCCACGCCCAGATGCTGGCCAAGCGCATCAAGGTGGTCGGCGGCCGGGTGCCGGGCTCGCTCGACCTGGTGCGCGACCAGAAATATCTCCAGCCCCCGAAAGACTCGACCGATCTCATTTTCGTGATCCGGGGCGTGATCAAAGCCGAGGATGGCGCGATCGCGCAGTACGAAAAAATCATCGATCTTTGCGACAAAGTGGATCCTGTGACCCAGGACCTCGCCGTGACTATTCTCGGCGACGAACAGGAACATCGCCGTGCTTTTGTCGGCTACCTGACCGAGTTCGAAAAGGGCCGGAAAAAGAAATAGCAGTCAACCGAACGAGAAAGAAAATCACATTATGCCAGGAAGAAACGGATCAGCAGTTTGGGAAGGGACCCTGAAAGAGGGCCAGGGAACAATGAAACTCGGGAGCGGCGCCTATGAGGGCCCGTACTCGTTTCAATCGCGCTTTGAAAACGGCAGCGGCACCAACCCGGAGGAACTCATCGGCGCGGCCGAAGCGGGTTGCTTCTCCATGGCGCTCTCCTCCAATCTCGAAAAAGCCGGCCATCCGGCAAAGCGCATCAGCACCGTCGCCAACGTGAAACTCGAGATGGTCGAGGGCGGCCCGAAGATCACCACGATCGATCTCGAGGTCGAAGCGAGCGTCCCCGGGATGGACGATCAGGCCTTTCAAGAGCAGGCCGAGAAGACGAAGAAAACCTGCCCGGTTTCGGTCGCGCTTTCCGGCACGCAGATCAATCTGACCGCGAGACTGCTCTAGCCGCCCCGCCTAACGAGCGCGGGGAGGGCGCCGCGCCGCGTTCAGGAACGCGCGCCGTCCTTCAGGAAGTGGATGCCGTGCTCGGCCGCGATCTCGAGCACGAACGGCATGTCGGGGCCCTGCGGCTTGGCAAATTCCGCGGCCGCCCGGGTGATGAAGACGTCGAAGCCGCCCGGCGCGGTTGAGATCACCATGCGCGAGGTCTCGCTCCCGGCGTTGCGGAAGGTGTGGACCTGGCCGCGCGGAACGAAAGCGGAGCCGCCGGGGCCGACTTCCTCCCAATTTGAGTTCTGGAAAAACGCGACCGTGCCTTCCAGGACATGGAAAGTCTCGTCGTCGTTGATGTGGAAATGGAGCGGCGGCCCGCCCCCGGGCGGGGTCGACTCGATCCACATCGTAAGCCGGCCGCCCGTCTGCTCGCTATCGAGGAGGATGATGACTTCCTCCCCGAAAGCGCGCAGGACGGGTTTTTCGCCCGGCTTAACGACGATCGCTGTTTCGCCACTCACGTTTTTATTTCGCCAATTCGTCGAGATACTGCACGTAGGAGAGGACCGCTCCGTCCCAGCCTTCCACCTTCGGATTGGTCGACTCGATCAAATAGTATTCATCCGGCGCGTGCGCGCCACTGCCGTGCCCGAGGCCGAAATGCCCCGCGCCGAGGCTGAGCGGCGGGTTGGTGAAAACGTATCCCGGCCAGGAGCCGCCGAGCCGCGGGACGATGACCGGATCGATCCCGTGATTTTTATACACCGCTTCCTCGGCCTTGATGATCGGCGAATCGGCCGGCGTCGTGGTCGGATCGTATCCGCCGGTCATGTTGACATCGATGTCGCCAAAGCCGCGCTTGGCCAGGTGCGCTTTCAAAGCCGCGAGCGCTCCCACTGCGGTCTGGTCGGGCACGAGACGGAGATCGAGTTTCGCGATCGCCTGATGCGGCAGGACAGTTTTGCCGCCGGGCCCGGTGTAGCCGCCAATAATGCCCTCGATGTTCACCGTCGGCGTGCCGGCGAGGCGCTCCAGCGCTTCCGTCCAGCTCACGTCTTTGGCCCAGACTTTTACGCCCATCAACTTCTTCGCTTCCGCTTCGTTCAGCCGCTTGGCCGCGGTCGCGATCATCGCCTTGTCGCCGGCGGAAAGCGGTTTCACGTTGGTCGTTAGGCCGTCGATCGCGGGATCGCCCCCGGCGTCGACCAGGGTGTTGAGCGCCTGCACGAGGTGCCAGACCGGGCTATCGACCCGCGCCTTGTTGGAGGAATGAATGTCCTTCAGCGGACCGCGTCCCCATTTCTCGCCGTTGGAGGTGAGCTCCACTTCGATCACGCCTTTCGCGCCCAGCGTTACCGTCACCATCCCGTCCCGTCCCTGGCTGGCGAAGGGCATGAAAATGCCGGCGCATTTGGCGAGCGCTTTCTCGATCTCGGGCTTGTGCACGATGTCCCCGAAATTGGGCGAACCGATTTCCTCTTCGCCTTCCGCGACGAGGACGAAGTTGACCGGCACTTTGTGGCCGGCGGCCTTCATCGCATGAAGCGCGGCAAGGAACGCGGCCTGCGGACCTTTCTGGTTCACCGCGCCGCGGCCCATCATCACTTTGCCCAGGCCCGGCTTGTCCACGATCGCGGCCTCGAGCGGCGGGGAGGACCATTCCTTGGGATCGAACTGCTTCACGTCGTACATGAAATAAAGGCCGACCGTTTTCGCCGCGCCGGCGTCGAGGGTGGCAAAGACGCCCGGTTTGCCCTTGGTCGCGACCTGTTCCGCGCGCTGGAAGCCGGCGTCCTTCAGCAGCTTGATCATGTAATCGGCGCCCTGCGGATAGTTCAGATCTTCCGCCGCGATCGAAGGCAGCTTGATCCAATCCTGGAGACGCTTCACCCCTTCGTCGTGCTGTTTCGCGATCTGCGCTTTCACGTCGGCGTAGTCGGAAGCCGCGGACCAGGCGGACGGAAGACAGAGAAGAAACGCCGCACTGATGCCCGCGGCGACGAAGGATGTTTTTTGAATCATGCACTTCCATGCAGTCGCGCAGCGGGGCTGGCAAATTGAAAAACCATTCACGCGAGAAACGGCGCGTCGGTGAAGATGGATTGGACGATGCGCGCTATTCTTCGTATCAAAACGCAATCGCATGGATGCCGCGCCGACATTGCACAAAGAAATTTTCGCTCTCAGCGCGCCCGATCCCGCCCTCTGGAAGCTCTACATCATCCGCGCCTTCATGACCGGTCCAGGGGTGATTTTCATGCTGCCCTATCTGTATTTTCGCTATCACACCCTGCGCTACACCTTCGATGACGAAGGGGTCCACATGCGGGTGGGCATCCTCTTCCGGCGCGAGGTCAATCTCACTTACGCGCGGATCCAGGATATCCATCTTCGCACCGGTCTGCTCCAGCGCTGGCTCGGGCTGGCCGACATCCAAATCCAGACCGCGTCCGGCTCGGCGGACGCCGAGCTGGTCATCGAGGGCTTCAAAAATTACGAAGCCATCCGCGATTTTCTTTACACCCGGATGCGCGGCTATCACGCGGCCGGGAAATCCTTGCCTAACGAAAGCAGCGAAGCGGCGGCCGCGGGCACGGACCCGACGGCGGAAATAATCGCGCTCCTGCAAACGATTCGCGACGAGCTGCGCCAGACCCGCGAGTCGTTAAGCAAAAGCCGCCCGGCCGAGTGAATCGGAAACTCGGTTCGGTTTGAGCACATTCTTGCGCGGGAACGAAACGCGAGCGCCCGTCGGAAACGTGCGCTACCTCACCCGCGTCTAAGATTTGATCAGAAGTTGTCCTTGCGGACATGCTCGCGGATCAGCCCCTTGAGCCGCTCGATGGTTTTCACTTCGTTCTCCTTGCTCTCTTGCCAGAAGGCTTTGAGGTCTGGGAATTTGTCCGCGTTCTCGATGAACTGGTCGTAGCGCCAGACGGCGTCGAGCCGCTGGCTGAGATCGTGGATCATGTCGTGGTCGTGGTCGCGGATTGCTTTGGTAGATCCGACGAGGTCGTCTTTTTGGATGTCTTGGTCACTCATGGTTTTGGTTATGGAATAGGTGTCTCAGATGGCGGGTCTTTCGGAAGCCGGCTGGCCCGCGATGGGTCCGCCTTCGGACGGGCCTTGAGCCCGGTCCGCGCGTCCTTTCAGGAAGCGAGCGATCAATCCATCGCCCGGCGCGGCGATCCAGGCGACGACCATGAGAAGCCCGGCGGCGAAGGCCATCATGCCGGAGCTGGTGGTGTCGGTAATGCCGAAGAGCGGCGGGATGCGGATGGCCATGTAATGCCCGAGCCACGCGGCAGCGCTGCCGACCGCGCAGGCGATGAAGATCATCGGGAGCAGACGGCGGGTGATGAGCAGGGCGGTCGCGGCGGGCACAATGAGCATGGCAATGACGATGATGCTCCCCACCGATTCGAAGGCGGCGACGGTGGTCACCGCGACCATGGTCATGAGCAGATAGTGCAGGAATCTGGAGGAGAAGCCAAGGGCGTCGGAGAGTCCTGGATCGAAGGCGCTGAGGCGCATTTCTTTAAAAAGGAGTGCAACGATGCCGAGATTGACGAGAAGGGTGGCGCCGTTGACGGCGGCGGCTCGGGGCAGCTCAATCCCGAAGATTTTTACCATGTCGAGCGGTGTCAGTTCGATCGCTCCGTAGAGGACGCAGCCGGGGTCGAGATCGACGTGGTCGGCGGCGCGGACGATCAGGATGAGGCCGATGGCGAAGAGGGTGGTGAAGACGATGCCCATCGCCGCGCCCTGATCCACCTTGCCGAACTTGCTGATCCATTGGGTGAAGAGCGCGGTGAGAATGCCGACGACGGCGGCGCCGAGGAACATCGGCAGGCTGTCGCGGGCGCCGGTGACGAAGAAAGCGACAGCGAGACCAGGCAACACGGCGTGGCTGATTGCGTCCCCCATCATGCTCATTTTGCGAAGCACGAGAAAGGAGCCGGGAATGGCGCAGGAAATCGCGCAGAGCATGCCGGTGACGGCGATCCAGGTGTCGAAGGTGGTCCAGGCCATGGGAATCAGGGTTTAGGATTCGGCACTCAAGTTAAAGGGCGTGTGGGCTGCGCGGGAGCGTTCCCTCGTCGCCGAGTTCGGCCTCCAGTTTGCGGACAAGCTCGGCGCCGAGAATGTGCTCGACCATGTCGGCGTCGCGATCGACATGGCTGGGCGCGATGTCGGCGTGGCGAATGAGATAGAGTTCCCAGAGGCGATGGTTGCGGGTGACGCGGGCAGCTTCGCCAAACCCGGATTCCGAGAGGTGGACTGTGTCCGCCGATGACGCCTCGATATGGTCTTCGTCCCTGGCGCGGCCGAGAATTTTACGGAACTCGCGCGGCGACCAGGAGCGGCGCGCGAGCATCGCCTGACGGGAGACGGCAACGTTTTTCACCGGATCGGACTGGCGCTCGGCAAGTTCGTAGGCGGCGCGGAGAAGATGCTGGCGACCGACCCGGCGCTTGAGACGGGCCTGGTCGCGCAGTCTCGGGATGACCCCGCGGGCGGTGCCGAAAAACATGCTGATGAGGAAAATGCTGGCAGCGACGATGACGATGATCGCGCCGGCGGGCATGTCGCTGAAAATGCCGCTGAACGAAGCGCCGAGCCAGCCACTGAGCGCGCCGATCAATGCCGAGAGGAGGAGCATGAAATCGAGCCGGTTCGTCCAGAACCGGGCGGCGGTGGCGGGAATAATGAGGAACGCGATGATGAGGATGAGCCCGACGGCCTGCAAGCCGATGACGGTCACGCAGGTGACGAGCGCGAGCATCGCGACGTCGAGGACGACCACCGGCCAGCCCTGCGCGGCGGCGTAGCCATCGTCGAAGCAGATGAGGGTGAATTCCTTTTTGAACAGGAGTGCCATCACGCTGATAACGACAGCGGCGGCGCCGATGAGGATGGCATCCTGAAGCACCATCGAGGCGGTTTTCCCGTAGATGAACGATTCGAGGCCGGCGGCGTTCGCGCCCGGCATTTTCTGGACCATTCCGAGGACGGCGACGCCGAGCCCGAAGAAGACGCTGAGCACGAAACCCATCGCCACGTCGTCGCGCAGGCGGGTGGTGGAGCGGATCGCGAGCATTGTTAGGAGTCCGGCCGCTCCGGAGATGGTCGCGCCGAGGAGCAGGCCGGGCAGACTTTTTCCGGACATCCCCAGGGCGCTCATGGTCGCGAAGGCGACGCCGATGCCGGGCAGGGTGGCATGGGAAAGCACGTCGCCCATGAGGGAGCGTTTCCGCAGGAGCAGAAACGCGCCGACGATCCCAGAGGAGACGCCGAGCAGCATGACGCTGATGACGACGACCCGGGTGTTGTGGTCCCGGAGCAGGACGACATTGAAGATGTCTTCGAGCATGGCGATCGGTCGACTAATCCGCCGCCAGAGTGACAGAGGCGGTGTCGAGCAGGTCGAGCCTCCCGCCGTAGGTCTTCTGAAGATTCTCGCGGGTGAAGACATCCTTGGTCGGCCCGGCCACGACGACGCGCATGTTCAGCAGCACGACCCAATCGAAATACTTCGAGACGGTGGAGAGGTCGTGATGGACGACGATACAGGTTCTCCCCTGCGTGCGGAGTTCCTTGAGCAGCTCGACGATCGCCTGCTCGGTGGCGGCATCGACGGCGGCGAAAGGTTCGTCCATGAAGTAGAGGCTCGCGTTCTGAACCAGCGCGCGAGCGAGGAAGACGCGCTGCTGCTGGCCGCCGGAGAGCTGGCTGATCTGGCGATGCGCATATTCGGTGATCCCCACCTGCTCCATCGCCGCGAGGGCGGCGTCGCGCTGCTTCTTTCCGACTCGCCGGATCCAGCCCAGATGTTGGTAGGTGCCCATGGCGACGACGTCGAGTGCGCTCACGGGGAAATCCCAATCCACGCTCTCGCGCTGCGGGACGTAGCCGACGAGTTTTCGATTCTCGGCGTAAGGCTTGCCGTAAATGCGGATTCGCCCCGAGGTCTTCGGGACCAGATTCAGACAGGCCTTCAGGAGCGTGGTCTTGCCCGCGCCATTTGGGCCGACCACCGCCACGAGGCTGCCTTCGGGAATGTTCAGATCGATATCCCAGATGACCGGCTTGCGGTGATAGGCAACGGTCAGATCGTGAATGGCGAGAGGGCAGCCGGCCGGGTGTTCGGAGCTCCCGTTAGACGAGACGGGCGGCGGGTCGAGGATGGTGGAAGTCGGTTGCATGGTTTTCTTATTCAGTCGGTCTCCCGTTGGCAGGGCTCTGCTACTTGCTGAGTTTTCCATTGAGGCCCTTTTCGGGCGCTTCGCCGCCGAGGGCGCGGACGATGGTGGTGATGTTGTGATCGAGCATCCCGATGTAGGTGCCCTCGTAGGTCCCGGTTTTACCCATTGCATCCGAGAAGAGCTCGCCGCCGATCTTCACCTCGTGCCCTTTCGCCTTCGCCCCCTCGACCAGCGCCCGGACATTTTTCTGGGAAACCGAGCTTTCCACGAAGACGGCGGGAATCTGATGATCGACGAGGAAGTTCACGAGATCGTTGATGTCCTTGAGACCGGCTTCAGACTCGGTGCTGACGCCTTGAATCCCGCGGACTTCCAAACCGTAGGCGCGCCCCATGTAATTGAAAGCGTCGTGAGCGGTGACGAGCACGCGGCGCTTCTTCGGAATGGTGGCGCACACCTTGATCCCGTAGTCGTCCAGCTTCTTCAGCTCAGCCATGTAGTCGGTCCCGCGCTTCTTGTAGGAGTCCGCGTTTGCGGGATCGAATTTCGCCAGCGCTTCGGTGATCACTTCGGTGGCCTTGCTCCAGCCGCCCACGTGCATCCACACATGCGGATCGTAGTGCTCGGCCTTGTCCGTCATGACGTAGCTGGGGTCCTGGAGCAATCGCTCGGTCACTGCGACGACTGGTTTGCCGGCGGTCGCGACCCGCACGAGCACATCGCCCATTTTCCCCTCCAGATTCAGCCCGTTGTAAAACACGATGTCCGACGCTTGCAGGAGTTTCACATCGGAGGAGGTGGGTTTGTAGAGGTGAGGATCGACGCCCTCCCCGATGAGGCCCGTGACCTGCGCCTTGTCTCCGGCGACGTTTTTCACGACATCGGCGATCATGGCGACCGTGGCTCCGGCCTTGTAGGGGTAATTGAATTTTGCGGCCTCGTTTTGCGCACCCGGTTTTTCGCAGGATGCGGTCAGCAGCAAGGCCGCGGCTGCGATCAAGGTGAAGAGGAAGGACGGTCTTTTCATGGAATACAGGATGGATCTGATTTTCTTTATCGGATTTTGTTTGCTGTTTGTGGTTTTCCCACGGGCGACTTCAGAAGCGAATGGACATCCCGGTGAAGGCGCCGAAGTCTTCCGCCGCTTCGTTCAAGCCCACGCGCGCCCCGACATCGAGTTGCAGGTTGTCCGTGACCGCGTAAGTGAAACCGCCGATTACCGTGGCCTGGTAGGCGAACGCCGCGGAGCCGGTGACGCCGGCGTATTCGAGAAAGGTGCCCAGTTTTTCTGTGAGGCTGTAGCCGAGCACGGCAGTGTGCACGAACTCCGCCTCGTAGCCGCGGCTCTCCTCGTCATAGACGAAGTCGGTCTCCAACATCAGGCCGAGCCCGAGGCGCTCCGTCAGCTCGAAAGAGAAAGGCAGAATCAGGCCGCCTTCCACCTTGTCATTGCTCAGGTCGGAGCCGGTGGGGATTTTCACGAACGGAAAGAAAGCGAGCGCCGTCCGGCCGCCGTCGTTGCCCCACAAATTGATCTTCAGGCGCACCTGGAGATCGCTGAAACCTTCGACGGTTTCGGTGATGTTCGCAGCGTGATCTTTGGTCCGCACCTCGGTGAAGGCATCGAAGACGAACTGGATGTCCACGTTGTTCAGGAGGCCGAGTTTCAGATTCATCGCACCGTAGGTGAAGACCTCCTCCGTGACCCCGCCCTGCCTCGTCCGGCCGAAATCGAAAGCGCTGCTCTCGATCTGCACGTGGCCGGCATCGACCGTGATCGGGCTCTCCGTCGTGTCGGGCCGATCCGTGCTCATCTCCCGCATGAATTCACGCGGGGTGGGGTGAAAGAGATGGTATTGCCATTTATCCACTGGCGCCGAGGCCTTCTCCGCGGCGATGCCTTCTCCGGGCGACCCGGCGTGGAGCGTGGCCAGCAACGCCGTGGCCGGCACCATCCGCAACATCCAGCGCGTGGCGAGGCGAAGCCACCCGTGAGGGCCGGCATCCAGTCCGCGCCGGGAGCGGGATGAAGCGGGCGGGAGCGGAGAACGAGATCGGGGAGAGTGGACGAAGTGCGGGCGTGCTGGTGGCGGGGTGGTGGCGGTGGTGGCACTTGGAGTCATCGCTGCTACATGAAGTAGTGAATTCGCACTTAAGTCAAGGGCTAATGTTGTAGCTGAGGCTACATTTGCGTTAGGTGTTGTCAAAAGTCGATTTCCCGCTTTGCTCTAGCCACCGTGAGCCGCCCGTCTCCTGCGCAAAAGAAATCACCCAAGGCGCGCTTGAATCCCGCGAGCGAAGCCCGCCGTCGCACCCGCGAACAGCATGCGCAGGAGACCGCCCAGGATTACGCGGAGTTAATTGCCGAGCTCATCGCGGAAACCGGCGAAGCCCGCGCCATCGACCTCGCCCACCGGCTCGGCGTCACCCACGTCACCGTCGGTCGCACCATCAAGCGCCTCCAGCGCGACGGCTTCGTCACCGCGCAGCCTTACCGCTCCATTTTCCTGACCGAGACAGGCCGCAAACTGGCCGAGGAGTCCCGGCGCCGGCACGAGGTGGTTTTCGACTTTCTCAGATCCTTCGGAATTCCCGAAAGCATCGCCCACTCCGATGCGGAAGGCATCGAGCACCACGTGAGCAAGCAAACGCTCGCCGCTTTTCGGAAACATCTCGACGGCGCGGGCACGAGCAGGCCGTCTCGCTAGGACTTCGCGGACGATAGAGATAATCGCGGTCGGTCTTGTGAATCGCGGCAAACAGGCTGGACAAGGAGTTAGAGCTGCGGGTAGAAAAAGGAATGGCGCGTCAAGCCCGGGTGAAACTGCCGGAGCGGTCTATCGTTTTGCTCTGGCCGTCGCCGATGCGGGCGGAAGTGGCACGAGGCGCGATTGATCTCATCGGCTGCGCGCTGAACCGGCACGATCATGTTTAAGAGATTCCGCGCCTGGTGCGAGCGCTTCCTTCGCATCCCGGACGATCCCGGAGCCGCCGCCGGGCGATGAAGCGCGCACCCAGCGTTTCCAGGCCGCGCCTAACTATTACAAGTATCTGCTGGCCTGTGGGTCTTTAAGACTCTGGAGTCCTTGCTGGTCTTGATTCCGTTGGAGATCGCGCCGCTCTTCGGCTTTTTCGCAACGCGACAGCACGCCGAGATGTTGAAGGCGCCGCTCATTCGGGCTGCCTCAGCTCATCATTCTTCGCAGTCTTGCTCGGCCGGCTCTTCTCGCTCTGCCCTCGTCAGGCTCGATTTCGAGAAACGCTGGTACCTCGTGACCGATCGCAGTCTGCGCCTGCGCGAGGGCATCGTGCACGTGCACGAGATGACGATCACCTTCGCCAATATCCAGAACATCTCGATTTCGCAGGGCCCGCTCCAGCGTCTCCTCGGGATCGCCGACCTCCGGGTCGACACCGCGGGTGGCTCGCTGGCAAGCACAGCGAACGCAAAGGAAGACGCAGAGCATGCACACCGCCTTTTTTCGCGGGGTCGACAACGCCAACGTGATTCGGGAACTGATCCAGAACCGATTGCGCGAGCTCAAGGACTCCGGTTTGGGCGATCATGAGGAAGTGGTCGCAAGAAACTCTGGCGACGCGACGCACGTCCAGACGCAGTTGTTGATCCCCGCATTACGGGAGGTGGCAAAAGAAGCGAGTGCCTTGCGTGCGGATGTCGCTTTTCGTTAGGGCCGCGCGGATTTCTGGGGAGCACAGGCCGCTGGCCTGTTCGTTTTGGCGGCCCGCCAAAACGGGCGTTGTTCGCAGGACAGATATACGTGCGACGTTGGTCAGGACTCGAAATTTCTTCTACGCTCCGGTTCGGCGCGGGCCGCACCGAACGACAGGCCAGCGGCCTGTGCTCCCCGGAAGGGGCGGCCCGTTATCTCATTGCAGATAAAGCGCGATGAGCACGCCGGCGTAGGTGCCGACGGCGTTGCCTAACGAACCGGCGAGGATGCCGGGCAGGCGCAAATCCCCGCGCCCGATCGCGGTCGCGAGGACGCCGGCCGAAGTGGCGCCGCCGACATTGGCATTGGAAGCGACCGCGATGATCGCCCAGTCCTGTCGGAACAATCCGCCGAGTCCGAAAAGGACGAGGGCGTGAATCCCGACAATCATCGTCACCCAGATGAGGAGCGTGACCGCGACCGCGCCGTTGGCGATCAACGCGCCGATGTCGCAATAAGCGCCGACCACCGCGAGAAAAAGCAGCACCGTGAAATAACCAAGGACGGTGCCGCCACGCAATTTTTGGATTACGGGAATCTGCGCCAGGATGAGCGCAGCCGTCGTCAGGCTCAGAACATAAGGCACGGCCGGCAGCCATCGGCTGACCAGTTGCGCAAGGAAGAGGCTGCCCAGGCCGAGCGCGAGGAGGAGCGCGAGATCGGTCACGCGCAAGGGCTCCTTTGCCTCGAGTTCCGGCGCGACGGTGGCGATCGAGGCCGCGCTGCTCCCCGCGCCGCGCGGCCAGATTCGTTGCAGCAGCCGCGGCAAAAGGAGCGTCGCGATAATCCAGATGGTGGTGATGATATTATCCGCGGCATTGATCGCGGCGAAGAGCGTGCCGCTCTTGGTCACGCCGAACTGCAACGCGACCGCGTTCAGGTTTACGCTCCCGCCGATGTAGGTGCCGGTGAACATCCCGGCCACGGCATGGGCGTTTTCCACTCCGTGATTTTGCGGCGTGAGCAGATAGTAACCGGCAAACGCGCCCGCCATCGTGCCGAGCGCGCCGAGCCCGAACATGAGCAGCATCGGCAGCCCCGCCTGGCGCAGGTCTTTCAGCTTCACGTCGAGAAGGAGAAAGAAGATCGCGAGGGGCGCGATGTAATTGAAGATGCCGTCGTAGAGCGGCGGGGCGTTCCGCGAGGAGGGGAGGAGGCGCAGGTTGGCCAGGACGGCGGCGGCGAGAATAACGATCAAAGCTGAGCCGAGATAACTGAAGTGCTTTTGGCGCGAGAGCCATTCCGAGAAAGCGATCAGGAGGCAGAGAACAGCGGCGACGTAGAGAGGTTCGACGATGAAGGACATGCGAAAACGCTGAGCGTTGATGCGCGATTCCGCGGCGGTTGGCAAACCAAACCGAAATTACTTGCCGTCTTCTTCGCGATCTCGTTAAAAAAACGGCGCGTGCTCTTCAACTCGCTGACGTTCATCGTCTTTTTTATCGTGGTCGTGAGCGCCTATTGGTCGATGCGCTCCTGGCCGGCGCGCAAAAATTTGCTCGTCGCCGCGAGCTACGTTTTCTACGGCGCCTGGAACCCGCCTTTTGCCCTGCTCCTTTTCGGCACGACCGCGATGGATTTTTATCTCGGCCGGATCATGGGCAAACAAACCCGGCCCGAGGCGCGCAAGGTCTGGCTCGTGATCAGCATCATCGTCAACCTGAGCATGCTCGGGTTTTTCAAGTACGGGAATTTCCTGCTCGAGAATTTCCAGTGGGTGCTCTCGCGCGGCGGGATCGCCTATAACCCGCCGCGGCTCGATCTTTTTCTCCCGATCGGGATCTCGTTCTACACTTTCCATTCGCTCTCCTACACCCTCGACATTTATCGCGGGGTGCTGCAGCCGACGCGCTCGCTGCGCGATTTCGTCCTCGCGGTTTCGTTCTTCCCGCAGCTCGTCGCCGGCCCGATCGTGCGCGCGGGCGACTTCCTGCCGCAACTGGAGGCGCCGCCCAAGCCGCAGCAGGGCCGTTTTTTCTGGGGCCTGCTCCTGATGACGCTGGGGCTTTTTGAAAAAGTCGTGCTCGCCGACACCCTCCTCGCCGGCTCGGCCGACACGGTCTTCGCCTATGGCGGCGCGCTCGTGGCGCTCGATTCCTGGGCGGGCGTGATGGCTTTCGCGGGCCAGATCTTTTTCGATTTCGCGGGTTACTCGATCTGCGCGATCGGGGCCGCGCTCTGTCTCGGGTTTCACTTGAAGGACAACTTCCGCTTCCCCTACGCCGCGATCGGGTTTTCCGATTTCTGGCGGCGCTGGCACATCTCGCTCTCCACTTTCCTGCGCGATTACCTCTACATCCCGATCGGCGGCAACCGCGCCGGCGCCGCCCGCGCCATGATCAATCTCATGATCGTGATGTTCATCGGCGGCCTCTGGCACGGCGCGGCCTGGACTTTTGTCGTCTGGGGGCTGCTCCACGGCGCTTATCTCGCGCTCGAGCGTCTCGTCAAAGTTTCGTTAGGCGAAATGGCCTGGGCGGACCATTTGCCGGTCAAGCTTCTCCTCGGCCTCGGGACTTATCTCGCCGTCTGCATCGCCTGGGTTTTCTTTCGCGCGAGCGATTTCACCGTCGCCTGGCGGCTTTTGACCGGGATGTTCGGCGGACATCCAAACGGTGACGCGCTCCTCACCACCCGCGAGCTTTGGCAGATCGGCCTCGTGAGTCTGGGCATGTTCGCGGTCCACTGGTCGCTCCGCGAGACCACAATCGAAGCCGCCGTCAACCGGATGCCGGTCTGGGTCGTGACCGGGATCTGGACTTTCATGGCCGCGGCCATCCTGCTCACGCAAGGAAACAGCAATGCCTTCATCTACTTCCAGTTTTGAGCGGGTGATTCCGCGACGGCCGTGGCGCGGGATCACGGTCAGCGTGGTCATGATGCTGGCGGTGGCGGTGGCGGCCTGGGAAATTTATTGTCGGTCGTTAGGCTACGCTCCGACCTTGAACGACACCGGCGATCTCTGGGCCGAGGCGCGGCGCCGGGTCGAGCCCGAGTCGCTCGTCATCGTGGGCGATTCGCGCGCGATTTTCGATCTCGACCTCGACCTGCTCGAGAAAGGCCTCGGCAAACGCCCGGTCCAGCTGGCGCAGCCGGGCAGCACCGCCTTTCCGGTCCTGGCCGACCTGATCAACGAGAAGAGCTTTCACGGCACCATCATTTGCAGCGTCGTCCCGCGATTATTTTTCGCGCCGCCCGGTTCGCCCCCGATGAATCGTTCCGAAAGAGCGGTCCGCCGCGCGCATGACCAGACTTATGCGCAACGCGCGAGCCACCACCTCGGAGTCTATCTCGAGCAATGGTTTGCCTTCATGAAACAGGAGGATCTCACCCTCGGCGCGCTGCTCGAGCAGTTGCCGATTCCAAACCGACCGCACGCCCTTATCCCGCCGAAGTTGCCGCCCTATTTTGCCTCGCTCGACCGCGAACGCCGCGCCCGCATGATCGAGCGCTGCGCGCAGCCGGGGCCGTTGCAGGAGCGGGTGAAGCACGGCTGGATTCCGCTCTTCACCCCGCCGCCGCCGCCGAGTTTCATTCCGCCGGAGAAGTTTGGGAAGATGATGCACGGCGCCGTGGAAGGGCGTTTCGCCGAGACCAGCGCGCTGGTGGAAAAGTTCCGGGCCCGCGGCGGGAAAATCGTTTTCGTTAGGCTGCCGGTCAGCGGCGAGCTCAAGAAACTGGAGAACCAAGGTACGCCCCGGGCCCCGACCTGGGACCGCCTCCTCCGGGAGACCGGCGCGCCGGGGATTCACTTCGAGGATCATCCCGAACTGGCGGATTTTACCTGCCCGGAGTGGTCGCATCTTTCCGCGGGCGACTCGGTCGAGTTCACCCGGCGCCTCGTCCCGCACCTCCGCGGCGTGCTCGGCACGGGCTCGGTTGCGTCCTCCCGTTAACGCCAGAAGGTTTGCGGCATGACGGCGCGCGGCCTCGCAATCCTCAGCGCCGTCTTTTTGTTCGCCGCGGCGGCTGAGGGAAAGGTTCTGGTCTTGCGCAACGCCGGCGCCTTTCTCGGAGAGAATCTCGCGCTGCAGGAAAATTGCACGATTGAGATTCGCGACGGGAAAATAGCGCGGCTGAATCCGGCCGACGTCCCCGCTGAGGCGGAAGTGATCGATGCGACGGGCAAGTTTGTTTTGCCGGGATTTGTCGAGATGCACGCACACCTGCTGCTGCATCCGTGGGACAAGGAGGGGCGCATTCTGCCGCAATTCGATCGCGCCGCGACGGAGCGTTTTCTCAAGCTGCTGCTCGCTCACGGCATTACGACAGTGCGCGATCCCGGCGCGCCGACCGAGGCGGCGATCGTTCTGCGGCGACGCGTCGCCGATGGGCGAAGTCGATCGGGCCGCGCATCTTCACCGCCGGCCGCATCATCAACGCCTCGCCTTTTAATCCGGAGCCATTTCAGCCGGTGCGGAACGCGGAGGATGTGCGGGCGGAGATTCGTTACCAGAAAAGTGTCGGGGTCGATTTTATCAAGGTCTACGGCGCGATGCCGCCGGAGTTGCTCAAGGTGGCGATCGACGAGGCGCATGCGCTGAAGTTGCCGGTCGTCGGTCACCTCGGAGCGACGAACTGGAAGCAGGCAGCCGAACTCGGCGTCGATTGCGTTGAACATCCGGCCGCGTGGTCGTGGGATGAGATCGCACCCGCCCGGCGGGAGCACCCTAACGAACGCGGCCTGCTCGAGCGCGTGGCCTGGCTGGAACGGCTCGATCCGAAATCGGATGCGGTGCAGGCGATGGCGCAGGCGCTGGCCCGGCATCAGGTCTCGGTCGATCCCACCCTGATTGCGATGCACTCGAAATTCTGGGGCGACGATTCGCGCTATCTGAAAAATCCACCGACTCGCGCTCATGCCGGAAGTTTTTCGCCAGGGCTGGCCGAAAGGAAGTTTCACCGCGGATTGGCAGCCGGCCGATTACGAGCGCGCCCAAAAAGTTTGGCCGCAGCTCCTCGCCTACGTCAAAACGATCCACGATGCCGGCGTTCGCCTAACGATTGGGACCGACACGCCGACCCCGTGGATCATTCCGGGCGACAGTTTTCACGAGGAAATGAAACTCCTGACCGAGGCCGGAATTCCCATCCTCGAAGTTTTAAAGATGGCGACGGTGAACGGCACGCGCACGCTCCGGATCGCCGCGCCGGACGGCACGATCGCCGTCGGCGCGACCGCCGATCTTGTCCTGCTCGAGCGCAATCCGCTGGAGAAAATCGAGCACACCCGCAGCGTCGCGGCCGTGATCCGGGCGGGCGAGGTTTTGGTGCCGGCGAGGCTGCTGGCCGAATAATCGTCCTGGCCGGGGTTGGCACTGGGCGCTCCTCCGCTCATACTGCCCCCGATGGAACGGGCCAATGTTAGTCGCGCGAGTTTTCGGACGGCGTTTGTTCT
Organism: uncultured Verrucomicrobiae bacterium; assembly: GCA_963768965.1. Lineage (GTDB taxonomy): Bacteria > Verrucomicrobiota > Verrucomicrobiia > Chthoniobacterales > UBA10450 > Palsa-1392. The sequence continues at coordinate 56,134 of CAVYJY010000005.1, forward strand.
CCTCCTGGTGCTCGGGGTCACGATCCTTTTTCTCCAGGTCACCTGGCCTTTCCTCAAGCCGCTTCTCCTCGGGGCTCTGCTCGCCGGTTTGTTCCGCCCGCTTTATCGCTGGATGACGCTGGTGTTGCGCGGGCGCAAATCGCTCGCCGCCGCGCTCACCCTGCTGCTTCTCTTCGTTTTGGTGGCGGGCCCGATCAGCGCTTTCATCGGGGTGGTGGTGAAACAGGCGATCGGGATCAGCAACGACGCCATCCCGTGGGTGAAGGAACATCTTGGCTCGGCCACCGCCTTTAATGCGCACGATTGGCTGGTGCAGCGTTTCCCGTCGCTCGCCGCCTACGTTCCGCAGCAGGAACAGATCGCCGATAGCGCGGCCAAGATCGCCAAGGCGACGGGCGCCTATCTCGTCGCGGGCGCGACCAATCTCACCGCGGGCACGGCCACTTTTTTGCTCAATCTCTTTGTCATGCTCTACGCGATGTTTTTCTTTCTCCGCGACGGGCGTCGCATCCTCGAGAAAATTTTCTATTACATCCCGCTCGATCACGAAGACGAACAGCGGTTGCTGGAACGCCTCACCTCCGTCACGCGGGCGACGATCAAGGGCACGCTCGTCATCGGCATGATCCAGGGCGCCCTTGCCGGGATTGGTTTTTCGGTCGCGGGACTCGACGGCGCGGCTTTCTGGGGAACGATCATGGCCGTGCTCTCAGTCGTGCCCGGGATCGGCGCGGCGCTGGTCTGGGTGCCGGCGGTGATCTATCTCTTTATCGTCGGCAAAACCCTGACCGCGGTCCTGCTCCTCGCCTGGTGCGCGGCGGTCGTCGGCACGGTCGACAACGTCCTGCGTCCGCGGCTGGTCGGGAAAGACGCGAAAATGCCCGACCTGCTCATTCTCATCGGAACGTTAGGCGGGTTGTTTCTCTTCGGGCCAATCGGGTTCATTATCGGACCATTGGTCTGCGGATTGTTTCTCACCGTTTGGGACATTTATGGCGCGACCTTCAAAGACATTCTGCCGCCGATGAGGAGCTTCGCTTCCGGCAAAATCAAAAAGACGGAGGAAAACCTGCCGCCCGGCAAATGAGCCCCGGCACACCTTGAAAGAATGACTTCCACCTCGCCCATCGAATTTATCGGCATCGGCGCGCCCAAATGCGGGACCACCTGGCTCTCCGCGCAACTGGATGCGCATCCGCAAATCATGTTTGCCCCGGACAAGGAGGTCTATTTTTTCGCGGACACGATCCTGCGGCGGATGTCGGGGAAGGGACTGAATTGCTTCGAGCGCGGGGAGAGCTGGTATCACGAGCAATTCCCAGACGTCCCGGGCGCGCTTTCCGTGCGCGGAGAATTTTGTCCTTCCTACCTCTACTCGGACGAAGCCGCCGCCCGGATCGCCGCCTACCGGCCGGACATCCAGCTGTTGCTCTGCCTGCGACCGCCGGTGGAGATGATTTATTCTTGGTATTGGTACAACCGGAACGCGGTCGTGGCGACGTTGCCGGAAACTTTTGCCGAGATGATGCAAGACCCATTTCTGCGCGACATCGGCTGCTATGCGCGCCATCTCCGGCCGTATCTCGACCGGTTCCCGGCGGAGAATTTTCTCGTCGTGCAATTCGACGCCATTCGGCGCGAGCCCGACCGCGTTCGCCAGGGCGTGTATGAATTTCTGAACGTGGCGACGGATTTCAAACCGCAGCTCGAGACGGACAAGAATGAAGCGCGCGCACCGCGTTTTCCACTTCTGCAATCGAGTGCGCAGAGTCTCTATAACGGAGTCTCCGCGCTCCCGGGCGTAGGCAAACTCCTGAAGTCGCCCGCGGTGGCGAAGACGCTGCAAAACGTCTATCACCGCTTCAACAGCAAGGCCCAGAAATACGCGCCGCTGACGCCGGAAGAGCGCCGGAAATGGGAGGACTATTACGCGAACGACCAGGCCGAACTCGGCCGGCAGTTGCAGAGTCTTCGTGTCATCGCCTAACGAGAGCGGTAAAAAGGGTACTTGCGCGAAAAAGCCGCCCGCTGATTTACCTTAGCTCGCGGCGTGGACCGCCTCCGCCAGCTCCGCCTTCGGTAGCGAAATGGTGAAGACCGATCCCACCCCGACTTCGCTCGTGACCGACAACTCGCCCCCCATCGCCTGCACCAGCTCGCGGCTGATCGCCAGGCCAAGGCCGACGCCGCGTTGCCGCGTCTCGATTCGGTTGCGATCCACTTGCACGAACGGTTCGAAGATTCGGCCGATCTGTTCCGCCGGAATCCCGGAACCGGTGTCGCGTACCGCGATTTTCGTCCAGTGCTCATGGCCGCCGCATTCAATCTCGATCCGCCCCCCGGCGGGCGTGAACTTGATCGCGTTGGTCAGGAGATTGAGCAGCACTTGCTGGAGCCGGTCGGGATTCGCGCGCAGGTAGAGATCCGGCGCGCAGCCACCGCGCCCGTACTCCAGGCGGGCCTCGCCGAGTTTCGGCATGATCAGGCGCTCGGCCCGGGTGATTGCGGCCTTGACCGAGACCGGTTCTAATTTTAGTTCCGCCGTCCCGCTCTCGAGCCGGGCGAAGTCGAGGATGTCGTTCAGGAGGCGCACCAATTCGTCGCTCGCGCTCTGGACCGAACGCAAATCCGCTTCCTGTTCGCTCGTGATCGGGCCGCTCGCTTCCTGCAAAAGCAGATCGCAATAACCGGCGATCGCCTGCAGCGGCGTGCGCAGCTCGTGCGACATCATGGAAAGGAATTTCGCCTTCGCCGCGCTGGCTGCTTCGGCGGATTTCTTGGCCCGCAGGAGTTCATCTTCAAACTGCGCCCGTTGCAGCATCCGCATCAGCACGCACTCGCTCCGCATTTCGCCCTCGCGCTCGCGCCGGATGCCGTTGATCAGGATCGGAATGTCGGTGCCGCCGCCGCGAGGACGCAGCGAAAGGTAAATCTCCTCCGCTTCGCCGTGCAGTTTCAGGATCGGGAAAAAATGAGTGTGATAAAAAATGCGCGCGCCGACCGCGAGGATCGATTCAAACTTTTGCCCGACCAATTCTTCCGGCGCGTAGCCGAGCAGGCCGGCGAGGGTGGTATTGACCTCGCGGATCACTCCTTCGTCAGTGAAGGAAAGATAGCCGCAGGGCGCGTTGTCGAGCAGGCGCTCCATCAGTCTACAGAACGGCGCCGCGCTCAGGCCGCAAGCGGCCGCGCGAGGTATTGCTCGAGCACTTCGATCGTCTCCGCCGGCGCGCTCATGTGCGGGCAGTGGCCGGTGGCCTGGAGGAGCCGAAAGGTAGTGCCGGGAATTTCCCGCGCCAGAAATTCGCCCGCCGTGATCGGCGCGATGGCGTCGTCGCTGCATTGCATGATGAGCGAGGGCACTTTTAGTTTCGCGAAATCGGCCCGGTTATCGGAAAGGAAAGTGAGCTGGGCGAAGCGCCGCGCGATCTTCGGATCGGTCGAGCAGAAGCTTTGCTCCAGCTCGGTCGTTAGGCCGGGTTGTCCCGGATTTTTCATGACCGCGGGGGCGAGGAAGCTGGCCCAGCCGAGATAGTTCTTATCCATCATCTCGAGCAACCCCTCGATGTCGGCCCGCTCGAAGCCGCCGACGTAGGGCGGGTCGTTGATGTAGGAAGCGGAGGGCCCGACAAAGATCAGCCGTTCAAATCGTTCCGGAGCGCGATTCGCCACCAGCGCGCCGATCACGCTGCTGACGGAATGACCGATGAAGATGATGTCCCGCAGGTCGAGGGCCTCGCAGATATCGAGCACGTCCTGCGCATAACCGTCGAGCGAATCGTAACGCCCCGGGTCGTAGGCGCTGAGGTCGGATTTGCCCGAGCCGACATAATCGAAAAGCACGATCTGGTAGCGATCGGCAAAGGCGGGGGCGACGAAGCGCCACATATTTTGGTCGCAGCCGAAGCCATGGGCAAAGAGCATCGGCTGACCCGAGCCAGTGACTTGGACATTATTTCGGCGGAGGACGTCGGATACCACATCCGATTTTACGCTCTGGCGGCGGCGCCCGCAGCAAGAGTTTTCCAGTGCGGTGCTAAAACGCGAGGCTCGCCTGCTTGGCGGAGGAAGCCTCGGTGGTGTGGCCACTGAATTTTTTCACCAGGTCGTCCAGCTTCGCGACGTAGTAGTCGGTGTTTTCGTCGCGGTTTTGCGGGTCGAAATCGCTCGCGAGCTTGGCCGCTTCGTAGGCCGCGACCTTCTTCGGGGTCGCCTTCACGTAATAGCTGACCTGGTCGCCCGGCTTGTAATTGCGCCCGCTCGTTAGGGCAAGTTCGTAGGCGGCGGCTTTGTTGCGGCCGCCGCCGGCGATCTTTTGCCGATATTTGTCGAGCGAATCCTGCAGAGTATCGGTCTTCATCAACATCTCGATCGGCCACGCGCGCTCGCGGATCTTTTGCGCGAAGTCGTCCCGCAAGCCGGCGATCGACTCCGGTTTTCTTTCCAGCAGGAGCTTGATCATTTCCTCGAGGAAAACGCGCTGGAATTTCTCCAATCCGCGCGACTTGAGCGCCCCGCCTTTGATCACGACTTCGCCCTCGCGAGTGAGAAGCGCGTAGTTCTTCGCCTTGTAGCTGAACATGGCGTCGAACTGCTCGTCGAATTCCACCTCGATCCCAGGCGGCAGCTCGGCTGCGAGGCCAGCGCGCAACTTGTCGATCTCGCCCTCGTTAGGCGGAACGAAATAGATCCCGTCGGTATCGACTTCGATGACCTGCGCGCCCTGCGCCTTGAGCCATTCGATCATCTGTTTGAGCAGGTCGCGCCCGATTTGGGTGACGCGGGCGGCGGCGGCGAAGTCGGCGAAATTTCCCTGCGCAAACCCGAGGTAGCCATAGAAGCTGTTGATCAGGATCTTGAAGGTGTTTTGCAGGGCGTGGAAGTAGCGCCGGGTCGGTTCATCCGCGGCCTCGCGCATGTCGCTTTTCGCCTGGAGCCGGAAGGTGCGCAGGTCGGTCAGGAGGCTGCGAAAGATCTGGAGCTGATCGTTCACCGGGAAACAATCGAACTGGAGCATGATCGAGGGGTAGAGTGAGGCGACGTCGCAATGCCAGACGTTGCGCGCCACGCCGCTGAAAAAAATGTCGGTGTAGCCGCCTTCGAAGCCGCTCACCATCGGCATCTCGGGAATGCCATGGCGCTGCCGGTAATACTCGCGCAGGAAGAGGGCGTTGATCCGGGTGGCGTTGCCGCGCACGATCACGTCCTGGTAGTTGTAGGGGAAAATCTGCGCCTGGATGAAGTAACTCGGGCTGAGCAGGTCGGCCACCGCGCGGGTCTCGCGCACCGCGCAAAGGGCGCGCTCGCGGTAGCGTTTCGGATCCTCCTCCCAGGCGCGCTCCAGCTCCCGGCCCGACAATTGCGAAACTTCGGCCGCGGTCGTTAGGGCAAAGTGCTGGGCGACGTCGCTCCGCTCAAAGCCGGAAAGCGAGCGCATCCCGACGTCGTAAAATTGCGCGAGCAAAAAGGTGTCGACGAAATGCCGTCCATCGAGCGTGAACTTCGGGTAATCGATCGTCTTCTCCGCGATCTGGAGCCGCGACGGGCGCGAGCGGAGGAAGCCGCCGCTCCGGCCCCAGTCGAGTTTTGTTTTCGCTTTGCGCGCTCGCGCGACCAGGAGCGGGAGGTCGAACTTGAAGAGGTTATGCCCTTCGATCACGTCCGGGTCGCGCTCCTTGATCAGGTTCGTCAGGCGCTTGATCGCGGCGTGCTCCGATTCCTCGATCGCGCGCGGATCGACCTCGAGCAATTCCTCCCAGCCGCTGTTATCGGCAACGGCGATGCTCGTGATGTGGGCGTCGCCGGGATCGTTACTTCCGGCCACCGCGGAGAGGACCTCGATCTGCATCCGCTTCAACTCTTCAAAGGGCAGTTGCTTGAAGAGGGTGCGCCCGGTGTGGGTGAGGTAATGCTGCACCGGGTCGCTCAAGGCGAAAAAGTTGCGGCCCGCTTTTTTGAGTCCGTTGCGAAGGGCAATCAGCTCCTTCCAGGAATCGGTCGTGACCAGCCAGTTGTATTTCGCCTCGCCCGCGAGCTTTTCCGCGTTCGTTAGGCCGAGATCGGCCACGTCCCCATCGGCCCAGACGAAGGGATGAAATTCTTCCACCTCGCAGGCCGTTTTCCCGTCCTTTTCCCGCCGGTAAACCCGTACCGTCCCGGTGTCGCCGAGCTCGATCGCGACGATCCGCGGTGTCGGGTCGGAGCCGAAGAGCAGTTCATTATCCTCGAAAGCCACAGCGGGAGATTCCGTGCTCCGGACGGGGCTGGCAAATCAGCCCGGAAGCGTCATCCGGGCGCGGCGTGCTGAAGGCCGCGCCCGAAAAGAGTGGTCTTCACCGGCGACCAAATCCAAGGTGGAAGGGTGGAGGGAATCTGCCTAACGACACCGCGCTGGCGGATCGAGCCGGAGTTGACCTCATGACCTGGCAGATGCTCTTCGTCTTCGGGCTGCTCATCGTCTCCTTCGTCCTGATGGTTTGGGAGAAGCTGTCGCTCGACATCATCGCCATGCTCGTTTTCAGCGCGCTCCTGGCGGCGGGGATTCTCACCCCGCGCGAGGCCTTCCGGGTTTTTGCGAACGAAGCCGCGATCACGGTGGCGAGCATGTTCATCCTCAGCGCCGCGCTCGAACGCACCGGCGTGATCGAATCGATCGCGCATCGCCTGAACCGCGCCGTCGGCCAGAGCGACTGGTCGCTCTTGATCGTGATGCTGCCGATCGTGGCCATCCTCTCGGCTTTCGTGAACAACACACCGGTCGTGGTCGTGTTCATGCCGATCATGATTTCCCTCGCCGCCTCGCGCGGGTTGTCGCCTTCGAAGTTGCTCATCCCGCTTTCTTTCGCCTCCATTTTTGGCGGGTTGTGCACCCTCATCGGCACCTCCACCAACATCCTCGTCAGCTCGACTGCGGAGGAATTGGGCCAGCCGCCGTTAGGCATGTTTGAGCTCGGAAAAGCGGGATGGATTCTCGCTGTTGTCGGGTTGATTTACCTGCTCACGATCGGCCGCAAGTTGCTGCCTGATCGCGAAACGCTCGCCTCCATTCTCCAGAGCACCGCGAGCAAACAATATCTCACCGAAGTCTTCGTCGTGGCTGATTCGCCCTTGGTCGGCAAGGCCCTCACCGCTACGCCCCTCGCCAATCAGCCCAAGGCCCGCGTCCTCGAAGTCATCCGGGCCGGGGAAATGGTTTACACCCCGCTCGATGAAGTCGTTCTGGAGGCGGGCGACCGGCTCCGCCTGAGCACGCCGCTCGGTTCCGTTCTCGAGCTCAATCAACTCAAAGGCGTGGAATTATTGCCCAAGGCCGCGCTCGGCATCGAGCTCGTCGGCACTCAAAAAGCCATCGTCGCCGAGTGCATCATCGGGCCGCGCTCCAGCCTCACCGGGCGCAGTATTCGCGAGGTGAATTTCCGGCGCCGCTATGGCGTTCTCGTGCTCGCAGTCCATCGCCACGGTGAAAATCTGCGCCAGGATTTTGCCGACGTGAAGTTGCACTACGGCGACACCCTCCTCGTGGAAGGCCCGGAACAGGCCGTGCGCGAACTGCGCGGGAAACGGGATTTCCTCCTCCTCATGGACGTGCCGGAGATAACCAAGCGCCGTCACAAGCAACTCCTCGCGGCCGGGGCGATCGCTTTCGTCGTGGTCCTGGCGGCGCTGAAAATTTTACCGATCGGTGCGCTCGCGGTCATGGCCGCGGTCGGGGTCGTGGCCACCGGTTGCCTCGACGCCGAGGAGGCCTACGAAGCGGTCGATTGGAAAATTATTTTCCTCATCTTCGGCATGCTCGCGCTCGGGATGGCGCTGCAAAAAACCCAGGGCGCCGCGCTCGTCGCGCAGACTCTGATTCGCGGAGTCGGATCGTGGGGACCGCTCGCGCTTCTCGCCACCATCGTTCTCCTCACTTCTACCCTGACGAATTTTCTCTCCAACAACGCCGTCGCCGTCCTGCTCACGCCCGTCGCCATCCAGGCGGCGGCCGCGCTTCAGATCAATACCCGGCCGTTTCTGGTCGCGGTCGCCTTCGGCGCGTCGGCTTGCTTCGCCACGCCCATTGGCTACCAGACCAACACCCTCGTTTATGGCGCCGGCGGCTATCGGTTTCGCGACTTCATCAAGATCGGCCTGCCCTTGAACCTGGTTTTCTGCGCCCTCGCGGTCTTTCTCATCCCGTGGGTCTGGCCGTTCTGAGCTCAGGGTTGCGGATAGAGCAGGCAGTAATTCAAATACGCGATCGCGACCGAGAGAACGAGCAGCGCGGCTGAGGGCAGCATGTCGAAGAGCGGGTTTTTCACCCGCAGATGGGTGATAAGCGCCGCCACCATCAGGAGGGCGAGCAACACCCCGGCGAAAAGCGCGGCCCGCGGCCGCTGAATCCCGACGAGGAGAAGAATGGCGCAGGTAATTTTCAGGATGCCGACAAAATCGCGCAGCCAGTCGGGCAGCCCATATTTTTTGAATTCCGCGATGATGTTTTGATAACGCACGACCCAGACGAAGAAGAGTGAGGCGGCGACGAAGACTTGGAGAAGGATGAGATATCCGCGCATCTCCGCAGGATGACGGTTCGTTAGGACGTTGGCACGCCAAATCGTAAGCGGCGCTCCTCCGCATAGGGCAGGATCTCCGGCAATTCACCCGCGCGCAGCTCCTCCTGCACCCCGCGCCAATATTCCGGGCGAAAAAGATCGCCGTGCCGCTCCAGCAGCGCGACCCGGGCCGGTTCGGGAAAGGAAAGGAAGTTCAGGAACTCCTCCGGGAAAATATCGTTAGGCCGGACCGAGAACCAGGGCTCGGCCGCCATTTCTTCCTCGTAGCTGCGCGATTGCGGCAGCTCGCGGAAGTTGCAATCGGTCAGCGGGGCGAGCTCGTCGTAATCGTAAAAAACGACACGGCCGCGCCGGGTCAGTCCAAAGTTTTTCGTCAGCAGATCGCCTGCAAAAATATTCGAGGCGGCGAGGTCTTTGATCGATTGCGCGTAGTCGCACGCGGCGTGGATCGCGGTCGCTTCGTCGCATTCGCGGAAGAGGAGGTTGAGCGGGCGGACGCGGCGCTCGACGTAGGCGTGAGCGATTACGACATCGTTACCGTCCAGTTTCACCGTCTCGCCCGCGTCACGGGTGAGGTCGGCGAGCAGGGAAGGCTCGAAGCGATCGCTTGCGATGCGCAGATGCTCAAATTCGTGCGCTTCCACCAGGCGCCCGGCGCGATCGTGCTCAAAAACCATCCGGTAGCGCCCCATGACGTCGCGCCGATCGCTTTCCTTCGGCGCGTCGAAACGATCGCGGATTAATTTAAAAACGACGTCGTAACTCGGCAGGGTGAAGACCAGCATCACCATCCCGCGCGTTCCTTCCGCGGCGACGAAGCAGTCGTTCGATTGCTCGAGATGCCTGACGAAATCGCGATAAAATTCCGTCTTCGCATGGCGGTTGTAGCCGATCGCGTTGTAGAGATCGGCGACGCGTTTTCCCGGCATGAGCTCGCGCAGCCATTGCACGAGCGCGTAAGTCGCCGGCGCATCGACCCGGAAGTAGGCGCGGGTGTAGGAAAACAGGATCGCGAGATCGCTCTCTCCGATCAGGACCGCATCGAGCTCGATGCCGCGCTCATCCGGATGGCGCAGACAAAACGCGAGCGGTGTCGCTTCGCCATCGCCGGTGATGCGGCCGACCAGATAGGCGCCTCGCCCGCGGTAGAAAACACCGCGAAAAATCTCCAGCCTGACTGCATCAGCTCGCGGAATCGCAGCCTGGATTCGCTCCGCTGCCGCGCTCGCCGCCTGCGGTAAATCTTTCCAGCATTCGACGGCGAAATCCGCGCTCAGCGCCTTCGCCAGCAGCTCGGGCAACGTCGCTCCGTTGTAAACGCAGGAGAGCTCCGCATCCTGTTCGTTAGGCGGGGCATCGAAGTCGGTGTCGACAAATTCAATCGCCTGGTCGACACCCTCGGTCGCGAAAACACGGCGGGTCAGGGAATTAAAAAAACTCTCGCCGACTTCCCAGCGAATCGAGCGCGCGATGAACGAGGAATAGACCGCCTTGGTCGCGCTCCAGAGTTTGGGTTCGCGCAACCGGTCGCCCATCAACTTCTTAACCCGAGTCGTTAGGCCATCGAGCACCTCGGAGTAGAGGTGGAGCCGCTCCGCTGCATCCTCCTGCGTGCCATGCCAATCCCGGGCGAGGAAGCGTTCGCGTGCCCGGCGGGTGATTGCGTCGAAACGGTTCTCGTAGTCGCCCAGCGCCTTGCGCGCTTCTTCCGCGCAGAGCGCCGCCAGCCTGCTGTCGGTGAGCGCAGCGGAACTCGTGTTCATTCAGTGGTGCGGCAAGTTCCGGGGAGCGCGGGCGCCTCGCCCGCTCTGTCGTGCGCCTCGCGCGACAGCTTCGCGCGGGCGACGAGTTTTTGGCGGGGCGCCAAAAACAGCGGGCGCGGCGCCCGCGCTCCCCGGAGGAGAGACTCTTCGCGCGCGAACCGGCTCAATGAAACTGCTCTTCCTCGGTCGAGCCCTCGAGCGCTGCGGTCGAGGTTTCACCACCGCCGATGACCCGCGCCACTTCGTCGAAATATCCGGTGCCGACTTCGTGCTGATGTTTCGTCGCGGTGTAGCCGTCCGGTTCAGCGGCAAACTCCGCCTCCTGAAATTCCGAATAAGCCGCCATCCCGCGATCGCGATAGCCGTGCGCAAGTTTGAACATGCTGTAGTTGAGCGCGTGGAATCCGGCCAGGGTCACGAACTGGAACTTGAAGCCCATCGCGCCGAGCTCGCGCTGGAATTTCGCGATTGTTTTCTCGTCGAGTTTCGCCTTCCAGTTGAAGGAGGGCGAACAATTGTAGGCCAGCAGTTTGCCCGGAAACTTGGCGTGCATCTTTTCGGCGAATTTTTTCGCTTCACCGAGATCGGGCGTAGCGGTCTCGAACCAAAGCATGTCGACATACGGGGCGTAGCTGAGCGCCCGCGCGATCGCCTGGTCGATCCCCGGCCGGACCCGAAAGAAACCTTCCGCGGTGCGCTCGCCGGTGAGGAATTCCTGGTCGCGCTCGTCGATGTCGCTCGTCATTAAAGCCGCGGCGTTGGCATCGGTCCGCGCGATGATCACGGTCGGCACGTTCGAGACATCGGCCGCGAGTCGGCCGGCGGTGAGATGCGCAATCGCGGTCCGGGTCGGGACGAGGACTTTGCCGCCCATGTGGCCGCACTTTTTTTCGCTCGCAAGTTGATCTTCGAGATGCACGCCGGCCGCGCCCGCCTCGATCATCGCTTTGATCAATTCGAAAACGTTCAGCGGACCGCCGAAACCTGCTTCAGCATCCGCAACGATGGGGAGAAACCAATCGATGCTCGTGTCGCCTTCGGAGTGCGCGATTTGATCCGCGCGTTGCAGCGCCTGGTTGATCCGCTTCACCACCGCGGGGACGCTGTTCGCCGGATAGAGGCTTTGGTCGGGATACATTTGTCCGGCGAGGTTGGCATCGGCCGCGACCTGCCAGCCGCTCAGGTAGATGGCCTTCAAACCGGCGCGCGCCTGTTGCACGGCCTGGTTGCCGGTGAGCGCACCGAGGGTTGGAACGAACGGCTCGGTGTTGAGCAGGTGCCAGAGCTTTTCCGCGCCGCGGCGGGCGAGAGTGTGCTCGGGGATGACGCTGCCTTGCAAACGCTGGACGTCGCCTAACGAGTAAGTGCGGGAGACGCCTTTCCAGCGCGGGTCGTCGCTCCAATCTTCAATTTTCTTATTCATATGGAGCGTTTTTTCGGGATGCCTGGGGAGCGCACGCGCCTCGCGTGCTGGTTTCGGCGCCCTCGCCGAAACAATCTTGGGCAAAGTTCGCGATGGCGAGGGCGCCAGCGCCAGCACGCGAGGCGCGTGCGCTCCCCGGAGCTGCCGCGTCGCGTTCAGGCGAACTAGGCGAGTTTTTCATAGCCGGGCAGAGTGAGGAACTCGACGAACTCGTCGTCGGTTGTGATTTGGTCGAAGAGCTCGCGCGCGGCCTCGAATTTGTCGCCGTCGAAGCGCTGCACTTTCGCCAGTTCTTCTTCGAGCACGCTGCGGAAAAGTTCCTTCGTCACTTTGCGGCAGTCATCGAGCTTGCCTTCGGGATGGCGAATCCATTGCCAGACCTGCGCGCGTGAGATTTCCGCCGTGGCGGCGTCTTCCATCAGGTTGAAGATCGGGACCGCGCCGCTGCCACGCAGCCAGGCTTCGAGATATTGCATTCCGACGCTGATGTTCTGGCGAAGACCCGCTTCCGTAATCGGCGAGCTCGGGCCGAAATCGATCAGGTCGCTGGCGGAGACATTTACGTCCTCGCGCTTGCGATCGATCTGATTCGGACCCGGCATCTTTTCGTTAAAAGCATCGAGCGCGAGCTGCACCATTCCCGGATGCGCGACCCAGGTGCCGTCGTGGCCGTCGCTCGCTTCGCGCTCCTTGTCCGCGCGCACCTTGGCGAACGCTTCCGTGTTCGCGGCCTCGTCGTTTTTCACCGGGATCTGCGCCGCCATTCCGCCCATGGCGAAGATGCCGCGGCGATGACACGTCTTGATGCAGAGCAGCGAATAGGAGCGCATGAAATGCGTCGTCATCGTGATCAGCGCGCGATCGGCGAGGAGGAAATCCGGCTTGTTCCGGAAACGTTTGATGCAGGAAAAAATGTAATCCCAGCGGCCGCAGTTGAGCCCGGCGGAATGCTCGCGCAGTTCGTAGAGAATTTCGTCCATCTCAAACGCGGCCGGGATGGTCTCGATCAACACCGTGGCGCGAATCGTGCCCTGCGGAATACCTAGCTCTTCCTGCGCCAGTTTGAAGACGTCGTTCCAAATGCGCGCCTCGAGATGGCTCTCCATTTTCGGCAGGTAAAAATAGGGACCGCTCCCGCGCTGGATCAGCTCCTTCGCGTTGTGAAAAAAGTAGAGCCCGAAATCGAAGAGTCCGCCCGCGACCGGTTCGCCGTCGACCAGGACGTGCTTCTCGACCAGGTGCCAGCCGCGCGGCCTAACGAGCAGGGTCGCGGTCTTTTCGTTGAGCTGGTATTCCTTCCCCTTCGGGTTGGTGAACGTGATGGTGCGGCGGATGGCGTCGCGCAGGTTGATCTGGCCGTCGAGCATGTTTTCCCAGGTCGGCGAGTTCGCGTCCTCGAAATCGGCCATGAACATTTTCGCGCCGCAGTTGAGCGCGTTGATCACCATCTTGCGATCGGTCGGCCCGGTGATCTCGACCCGCCGGTCGCGCAGGTCGGGCGGAATCGCCGCACAGGTCCAGTCGCCCTCGCGGATCTCTTTTGTTTCCGGCAAAAAATCGAGCGTTCCGCCCGCGTCGAGCGCGGCCTGGCGTTCCACCCGGCGCTCCAGGCAATCGCGCCGGCGTCCGGCAAATCTTCGTTCCAGTTTCGCGACGAAGGCGAGCGCGTCCGGGGTCAGGATTTCCGCGAAGGCGGGCGTGATCTGGCCGATAACCCGGACCCCGTCTGGAGTCCGCGTTTGGTCAGCTTTGGTCATGGCACCGAGTAGGTTTCGTCGCGCGGTTCGCTTCCGCGCCCATCTACAGGACCACGATTTCAGGCGACCTTCAAAGGTGGAAGTGCCGGAACCCGCGCGCGGCGCGGGCGATTCGTTAGGCGAGCGGCCCCGTTGTCTTTTTAAAATGCAACTGCCGGACCTGGCGCGGGCCGGCTTTGGTCACGGTCACGAGATAGTTTTCGATCCGCACGTTTTCGCCCGTTTGCGGCAGGCGTCCGAGCAGTTGGGTGACGTAACCGCCGATAGTGCTGACCTCGGTGCTCTGCAGCTCCAGCTGCGCCAGGACGCGCAGCTCGTGCAACCCGAGCGAGCCCCGGACCGAAAATTCGCCCTCGCTCAGCGCTTCGAATTCCGCGCCCTCGGTGTCGAACTCATCCTGAATTTCGCCGACGACTTCCTCGATCACGTTCTCGAGGGTGACGATGCCGGCGACGCCACCGTATTCGTCCACCGCCAGAGCGAGGTGCGCATGTTTACTGAGAAAAAGATCGAGCAAATTTTCCAGCAACATCATTTCCGGCACCATGAGCAGCTCGCGTTTGATCGTTTCGAGGTTCGGCGCGGGCTCGTCCTGCAGGGTGATCATGTCCTTGACGTGAACGAGGCCGAGCGCCCGGTCGAGATGCTCGCGACAGAGCGGGAAGCGGGTGTGGCCGGTGGCTTTGACCAGCCGCAGGTTGCTGGCAAAGGAATCCTCCAAGTCGAGAAAGACCACTTCCGGCCGCGGCGTCATGATGTCGCGCGCCGTCAGGCGGCGGAGGTTGAAGGCGTTGGCGGAAATCTGCGCGCCGCGGACCGAGAGCTCGTGGGCTTGCCCGCTCTCGGCCAGGAGAAGGCGCAGCTCTTCTTCGCTGTGGGCACGCTCGCTTTCACCGACCGGATCGACACCGAGGACACGGCGCAGAAGCCAGTTGGCGGCGCCGTTCAGGATCCAGATCATGGGCCGGAAGAGGGCATGGAAAAGACCGAGCGGCCTTGTCACCCAGAGCGTCGTGCCGACCGATTTGCGAATGGCGAGCGATTTCGGCGCGAGCTCGCCGATCACGATATGGAGGAAGGTGATGGTGGCGAAGGCGAGGCCGAAGGAAATCCCGTGGATGACAGCCGGCGAAGTCACTCCCGCGAGGGCAAAGAACGGCTCGATCATGCGGGCGAGAAACGGTTCGCCGAGCCAGCCCAGCCCGAGGCTGGCGAGGGTAATGCCGAGCTGCGTCGCGGAAAGATAAGCATCGAGATGGGCCACGACGTGGCGGGCCAATTTCGCGTCCTCGCCGAGGGCGTTGAGTTGCGACTGGCGCACTTTCACGATCGCGAACTCCGAAGCGACGAAAAATCCGTTCAGGAGCACGAGCAAAAAAACGGTGCCGAGCTTAAGCAAGATCAGGAAAGGCGATTCCCATTCTGTGACCGGCGCCACCCCGAGGGGAAAAAGTCCGGTCACAGCCGCGCCCCCTCGGCGCGGTCGAGCGCGGGAGGCGCCGGCCGCAACAACGAGGCGATGACCGAGACCACGAGGATGCCGGCGACGATCCCGAGCGCGGCGAGAATCGGCATTTTATAGACTTCCGCCAGAAGCATTTTCGCGCCGACAAAAATGAGGATGGCGGAAAGACCGTAGTGCAGGAGATGAAAGCGTTTCATGACATCGGCGAGCGCAAAATAGAGCGATCGCAGGCCAAGAATGGCGAGAATGTTTGAGGTTAGAACAATAAACGGATCACGGGTCACCGCCAGCACCGCCGGAATCGAGTCGACCGCGAAAATCAAATCCGTCCACTCGACGAAGAGGAGCACGATAAAAAGCGGGGTGATCATGAGGATGCCGTTCTGGCGGACAAAAAAGCGCTGTCCGTGGTCGCCCTGCGCGACCCGGAAAAAGCGCCGGACGAGGCGGAGAACGGGATTCTTTCCGGGCTCGAGCTCCACCCCGTGGCTGCGCCACATTTTGATCCCGCTGAAAATGAGAATGGCGCCGAAAAAATAGATCACCCAGTGAAACTTTTGCAGGAGGGCGACCCCGGCGAAGACCATCCCGGCCCGCATCAGCAGCGCGCCGAGCACGCCCCAAAAGAGGACGCGATGCTGGTCGCGCGGGGCCACTCGGAAGTAGCCAAAGAGGAGTGCGAAGACAAAGACGTTATCGACGCTGAGCGAAAGTTCGATCAGGTATCCGGCGAGGAATTCAAGCGCGGCGGGTTGCCGCTGCGCCGCCTCGTAGTCTCCGATCCAGCCGAGGTAAATGCCAAGATTGAAGAGAAGCGCGAGGCTGACCCAGACGCCCACCCAGGTCAGCGCCTCGCGCATTTTCACCACGTGGGCCTTGCGATGAAAGACGCCGAGGTCGAGCGCGAGCATCGCGCAGACAAAAGCGGCGAACCCGATCCACCAGACAGTTTCGGAAGACATAGTGAGCGAGTCGACGGTTCAGGCCTGGCGACTCGTTAGGGTAGTCCGGTTTTAGCGGGCCGGGCTCGGGCCGAGGCGAGCCACCGGGGTTTGGCGCGCCGCTGTCCTGCTTTTTAGCAGGCGTTGCCGGGCGCGCCCCTTGATTGCTCGCGCCAATTCCTTCATCACCTTGCCCAAGGCGGCCGCGAGAGTGTGATCGCGGGCCTCGGCGAAAACGTCGGGCCCCGGGGTAACGAGGTGCGCCTGCACGCGAAAGGGCGGGCTCGACTCCGTATCGCGTGTCAGCCGCACCCTGGCTTCATCGATCTGGCGCAGCGGTTCGAGCGGGCCGACCGCCTGTTGCACCAGCGTCCGCAGCCAGTGGACGGGGTGGTGAATTCCGGAATATCGCAGGGTCAGTTTCATGGTGATTTTTTGTTTTCCGGGCTGGTTGTGGCCGGAACGTGAGCAAGATGAAGGGCAACGCTCGATTCCACTAATACGAAAAAAGTCGCCTATTATTCGCTTTTCTGGAACAGTCACGGCGGACATGGAATGGCTGAACTATCATCACCTTCTCTATTTCTGGACGGTGGCGAAGGAGGGCAGCCTGCGCCGGGCGTCCGAGAAACTTCACGTTTCGCAGCCCTCGATTTCGGCGCAGATCAGCACGCTCGAAAAGGCGCTTGGCGAGCCGCTCTTTCGACGCAGCGGGCGGACCAGGGTGCCGACCGAAATGGGCCAGGTCGTGATGGGTTATGCCGAGGAGATTTTCTCCCTCGGCCGCGAAATGATGAATACCGTCCGGCATCGGCCCGGGCAGCGGCTGGCGCGATTTCGAGTCGGGGTGACGGACTCGGTCCCGAAATTCATCGCCTCGGAAATTCTCCAGCCTGTTTTTCAACTCCAGCCGCCGGTCCAATTGATTTGCCGCGAGGGAAAGGTGGATGCGCTGCTCGGGCAACTGGCGGCTCACCGGCTCGACATTGTTCTGGCCGACGAGCCGGCTTCGAGCGGGCTAAAGCTGAAGACTTTTAACCATCCGCTCGGAGCGAGCGACGTGACGTTTTGCGCCGTGCCTGCGCTCGCCATTCGGTTGCGCCGCGGCTTTCCCAGATCGCTCCACGCCGCCGCCGCGCTCCTCCCCGCGGAGAACACCGCCTTCCGCAGGACCCTGGAGCAATGGTTCGATGCCACCGGCATTCGGCCGCGGATGGTGGCGGAATTTGAGGACACCGCGCTGCTCAATCGCGCGGCGGCGGGAGGATTCGGCTTCGTCCCGGTTTACAGCGCGATCGCGCGTCCGGTGGCGCGGCAATACGGATTCCGCCCGATCGGCCGGGCCAAAGGCTGCTCCGGCCGCTTCTATGCCATTACGGCCGAGCGCCGGCTCAAGCAGCCCGCCATTCTCGCCATCACCGAGCACGCGCAATTCAAACTCTTCGCCCGAGGGCGCGCTCAGGACTTGAAGTAAACCGCCAATGCGGCTTGGAAAATGAGGCGCAGCGGCTGCCCGGTGCGCTCGCTCGCTGCGCGGCAACTTTCGAATTCCGGCGCGACCTGCACGATCTCGCCCTTGAGCAGACCGAGCTTGAGCGTGATTTCGCCGAAGGCCGTCTGCACTTTTTCGAAACGGCGCTCCAGTTTGTAGCGGCGTTTTTCGCTTCGGCGCACGCCGAAGGCGCTCGTTTCGGTGAGAAGAGCGTGGACGATTTTCGCTTCGAGCGCGGGCTCGCAGAGAACGGAGAGTTGCACGCCGGGCCGGTTCTTCTTCATCTGCACCGACGTGAGCGTGACGTCGAGCGCGCCGAGCGCGAGGAGGCGCTCCATCACGGCGCCGGTTATTTCCGGCGAGAGATCGTCGAGGTTGGTTTCGATTTCGATGATCGTGTCGGTTTCGCACTCGTTAGGCGAGGATTCCACCGCGCGCCCGAGGATGGCGCGCAAAACGTTGGGCCGCTCCTTCAAGTCGCGGGTCCCGATCCCGTAGCCGATTTTCTCGATTTCCATTCGCGGCATTGGCCCGAACGATTCCGCAAATTCCCGCGCGATCGCCGCGCCGGTCGGGGTGATCGATTCCCAGGATTCATCGACCAGCTCGAGCTCGACTCCGCGCAGGATTTCCAAGGTCGCCGGCGCCGGGAGCGGGAAACGACCATGTGCGCAATCGATCCAGCCGCGGCCTTCGCGCAGCGGCGACACGATCACGCGCGGCCGGCCAAGCGCCTCGAGCGCAATGCAGGCGCCGACGATGTCGGCGATCGAATCGATCGCGCCCACTTCGTGAAAACCGACGGTCTCCACCGGCACGCCGTGAATTTTCGCTTCCGCGAGCGCGACCCGCTCGAAAACCGCCAGGGATTTTTGCCTAACGAAATCGGAAAGCGCGCCGCCGCCGATTAATTCGCGAATTTCCGCCCAGCGCCGGCCGTGGGCATGCCCGGGTTCGCGGACGAGAAATTTCGTTCCGCTGATTCCCTGCCGGGTTTGGCGTTCGAAATCGAAGCGGGTCTCGCCTAACGACAATTTGCCGAGCTCGCTCCTGAGCTTTTCCGGTTCCACCCCGAGGTCGCAGAGCGCGCCGACGGTCATGTCGCCGCTGATGCCGGAGAGGCAGTCGAGATAAAGCAGGCGGTCCATCGCGTGTGGGAAAGGAGCCACAGGCTGGGGGAGAAGCAAAGCGCCGCGTTGCCGGACGGGAATTTCGATCTACTCTGCGGGATGAAATTTCCGACGACCGCTCTTTTCCTGCTCGCTCTCGCCGCTGCGCCACTGACCCGCGCCGCGCAAACGCCGAAGGAAATGGCGGACGCGGAGTTGCCTTCGTTGCTCACGATCTACAAGGACCTGCACGCTCACCCCGAGCTCTCGACCAAGGAAGAACGCTCGGCCGGGATCGTGGCGAAGGAACTCAAAGCCGCCGGCTGCGAAGTGACCGAGCGCGTCGGCAAGTACGAGAAATCGGACGCGATCTGCTATGGCGTCGTCGGGGTGATGAAAAACGGCGAAGGCCCAACGGTCATGATCCGGGCCGACCTCGACGGCCTGCCGGTGCGGGAAGAAACCGGTGCGCCTTACGCGAGCAAGGTGAGCACGAAAAACGACGCCGGACAGGAAGTCGGCGTGATGCACGCCTGCGGCCACGACATTCACATGAGCAGCCTCATCGGGACCGCGCGCGTGCTCGGAAAAATGAAGGATCAATGGAAAGGCACGATCATTTTCATCGGCCAACCGGCGGAAGAAACGGTCGGCGGCGCGCGCGCGATGTTGAAGGACGGGCTTTATACCCGCTGGCCGAAACCGGATTACGCGCTCGGGTTACACGACGACGCTGAGATCGAGGCGGGCAAGATCGGCGTGACCGAGGGGTTCTGCTACGCGGCGGTGGATTCGGTCGACGTCTCGGTCAAGGGCATGGGCGGCCACGGAGCCTATCCGCACACGACGAAGGATCCGGTGGTGCTTTCCGCGCAGATTATCAATGCCTGGCAGACGATCGACTCGCGCCAGATCGGGCCGCTCGACCCGGTCGTGGTCACGGTTGGTTCCATTCACGGCGGGAATAAGCACAACATCATTTCCGACGAGGTGAAGATGCAGCTCACCGTGCGCAGTTATAAGAAAGAAGTGCGCGACAAGGTTCTCGCTTCCATCGCCCAGATCGCCAAAGGCTCCGCCATCGCGGCCGGTTTGCCGGACGACAAACTGCCGAGCGTGGTCGTGCTGCAGGATCAGTTTACCCCGGCCACCTACAACAATCCGGAGCTGACCAAACGTGGCGCGGCCGCGATGAGAGCGGCGCTGGGCGACGCAGAACGTGATCGAGAAATCACCGACTATGGGCGGCGAAGACTTTTCGGAATTCAGCCTGCCCGATCACTCGATCCCGGCCTTCATGTTCAATGTCGGCGCGGTCGATCCGGCGAAGGCGGCGGAGGCGAAAAAGACCGGCGCCCAGCTTCCTTCGCTGCATTCGAGCAAGTTCCTGCCCGTGCCGGAACCGACCATTCGCACCGGCATAATCGGGATGACGAGCGTGGTGCTCGACCTGATGAAGAAGTAAGCGGAGGTTCACGGCCTCCAGCCCCGATCCCAGGATCCGGATGAATCAATCCAGATGACGGAGGAAACCCCGGCCGCGCGAGCGAAGGCGGAAGATTTCGAACTGGTTCCGGCGGATTATTTCACGCCGCTCGATCTCGCGCAGATTTTTCCGCGCACCGCACCGCTCGAACTGGATATCGGATGCGGCGACGGGGCCTTTGCCGTCGCGCAGGCGGAGCGATTCCCGGAGCGAAATTTTCTCGGCCTGGAAAAACTGGCCGGGCGGGTCTGGCGCGGCTGCAAGAAAGCCTCACGCCTTGGCCTAACGAACGTCCGTTTTCTCCGGATCGAGAGCAGCTACGCGCTGCAATACCTGCTTCCCGCGGGCTCGGCTGAGATGGTGCATCTGCTTTTTCCCGATCCCTGGCCGAAGAGCAAACATCGCCGCCGGCGAATGGTGACGCCGGAATTTCTTGCCCTCGTGCATCGGCTGCTCGGGCCCGAGGGACGCCTGCGCATCGTGACTGACGACAAGAAATATTTCGGCGCCATCAGCGCGGTGATTTCGCCGGAGATTTTCGTCGAGACGGCTCCGGCGCCAGGGGAGGGATTTCCGATCACGACTTTCGAGAAACATTTCCTCGCCGACGGCGCGACCATTCACCGGCTCGTGCTGCGCAAGGTCGGCTGAGCGATAAACGGCGTCGCGCTCCAGGTGTCGCGAAAGAATTTCAAGGTGACCGCGCCGGTTTCATCCTGGCGCAGGAGCTGAATCCCGCGCGCCCGGACCATCTCCGCCCAGTCGTCCGGGATGCGTTCGCGCGCGGGGAAATCGATCGAGCTGGCGACGATCAATTGCGGGCGAACGGCGTCGAGAAATTCCGCCGAACCGGATCCGCCGGTGTAGTGCTGGCCCTTGATCAGGATGTCGCTCCGCAGGTCGTTAGGCCGGGCGAGCAGCGCGCGCTCCGTCTCCAGGCCGCTGTCGGAGACGAGGAGAACGCGATGTTTACCGGCGATGAGCAGTTGCACGACCAGCGCCTGGTCGTCGGCCGCTTTCGTTTTCAAACCCACCGGCGGATACAAGACGCGAGCGGTTACATTCCGGCTGAGCGCAAACTCGCGGCCGTGCGCGGCAATTTCGCGCTCTTTCAGCCTAACGATCAAGGCGCGGTGCACGCTGGAGCGGTTTGGCGCGCCGTTGTCGAGCACGCGCCGGGGCCGAAATTCGTCGAGCAGCAGACCGGCCCCGCCGAGGTGAAGGGAATCGCCGTGACTCAGGATCAGGCCGTCGAGCCGATCGATTCCGCGCGAATGCAAATACTCGCGCAGGAAGCGCTCGTAACCGCGCGCGCTCGCGGCGTCGAAGAGCCAGTCCGCGCCCCCGGCGCGAACGTGCTGGGCCGCTCCCGCCCCGGCATCGAGCACCGTGATTTCGGCGCGCGCGCCGCTCGGCCAGTGCGGCCGCTCGACATAAGCGTGCCCGGTCGGGAGCTGGGCGAAAAAGTGCGCCAGGCCGAGGATAAGCTGCGCGAAACTCCAGTTGGCATTGGTCAGGACGAGGGCGAGCGCGGAGGAAAAGGGCGCCGCGACTAACGACAGCATCCCGACGGCGAGGACGCAAAACGCGACGGGGACCACGGCCAGGTTGGCGACGAGCGAGACCGGGGTGATGAGGTAGAAATACCAAACGATGAGGACGATCGAACCGGCCCAGGCCGCGGCCGAAACGGAAAGTCCGCCCGCGACCAGCCGGTAGCTCGCTTCGCCCAAAAGCCGGGCGCGACTGACCAGGCTGCGAGGCAGGAACGGGTCGGTTTCGGCCGGCTGCAGCAGGGCGGTGAAGAGGCGGTGCTGCCAGAGGAGAATCGCCGCCACCACGGCGAAGGAAAGCTGGAAGCCGGCGGTGAAGAACTGGTTGGAATCGACGGCGAGGATGACGAGCGCGGCGCCTCCGAGACTGTTGAGCGCGAGGACCGGGCGGTCGAAGAAAATTCCGCCTAACAAAAAGGCAGCCATGGTCGCGGCGCGCAGGCTGGAGACGTGGAAACCGGTGATGGCGGCGTAAAAGAAAAGGCAGGGAATGATAAGCGCCGCCGCCGCCGGCCGCGGCAGGCGGAGGAGCGAAGCCAGGATCCAGAGGAGCTGCGCGATGATGGCCACGTGCAAACCGGAGACGGAAAACAGATGCAGCGTCCCGGTTTGCTGAAAGGGCTCCTCGACGTCGTTGGGCGATTCGTGCCGGAGGCCGAGCGCCATGCCGTTGATCAGCGCCGTCACCTCGGGCGAATCTTCCAGGCCGCGGGTGAGATTGGTGCGCATCCATTCGCGCGCGCGGGCGGCCGAGCGCACGACCGGGTTGCCGCCTCCGGCGCGGAGGATGGTCCCGTTTTCGGGGTAACGCACGAAGACGGTCTGGAAAACATCCTGCCGCGCGAGGTAGGCGCGCAGATCAAACACGCCCGGGTTGCGCGGCGGAGCGACCGGCTCGGCAATCCCGGTGAGCCGGATTTCATCGCCCAGCCGTGGGCTTGCTTTCCAGCGCGCCTGAACGGTCGCGACGCAGGGCTCGGGGCGGCCGTCGAGCTCGATCGTGTCGAGCTGGAGAAGGAAGGTCGTGTAGTCGTTAGGCGAATGTTTCGGTTCGCTCGCGATCGTTCCGTTGACCGTGACGACCCGGGCCCGGTCGCCGAGGCGCGCGCGCAGTTCGCGGCCGGGAGTGTCGTGCAGTTGAGCCTGGTGCAGCGCGAAGTAGAAGGCGGCGACGAGCAGGTGCGTCAGCCACAGGCGCGGCCGGGCCAGGCTAACGATCGCGCCGAGCGCAAGCGCCGGCCCGAGAAGCGGCACGGGAAAGGAGAGGAATTCGGCCAGGAGGATGCCGCCGAGCGCGGAAATGGCCACCCCGGTCAGCGGCTGCCGGCGGGGAACTGCGGTCTTCATGGGAGCGCTTGTCGTTAGGCAAAAGGCTCGCCTTTTGCCGCTCCGGGCTGCGTCCTGCAAAACGATTGCTTCACCCGCGTTAGTTTATATGGTTGGCCGACTGTGCCGACACCTTTTTCGCGGAAAAAACGCACTCAGGTCGTGCGTGCTTCTGCCAAGAACGGAAGCGCATCGATTATCACGCCCAAGCCCAAGCGGGTCGGGCTCAAGCCCGGGCTGGACTGGCATAAGCGGAACTTCCTCACCGAGGTCCTGATTCCGTCCCTCTTCACCAAGCGCTCGGGCGACCGGGAGAAGCCGCTCTTTCCGACCGTCGGGCCTAACGAGGTCGGCATCACCTGGATCGGGCACGCGTCTTTTCTCATCCAGGTCGCGGGCATGAACATCCTGGTCGATCCGAACTGGTCGATGTGGCTGAGCGTGATCAAGCGGCTGAAACGTCCCGGGTTTCACATCGACCATCTCCCTTCGATCGATCTTGTCCTCGTCACCCACGCCCATTTCGATCACCTCGATCGGCGCAGCCTGCGCCGGGTCGCGGCCGACCAGCCGATCGTGGTGCCGACCGGGGTGGGGAACCTGGTCCACGATCTCGGGTTCAACATCGTGCACGAGCTCGAGCAATGGGAGCAGATCGAGACCGGGCCGCTCAAGATTTCGATGACGCCATGCCATCATTGGGGCGCGCGGATGCTGGCCGATCAACATCGCGGTTTCGGCGGGTTCGTGATCGAGGCGAACGAACGCTCCATCTTTCATTGCGGCGACAGCGCCTACTTCCCCGGCTTCGAGGAAATCGGCGCGCGTTTCCCGATCGAGATCGCGCTCCTGCCGATCGGCGCCTACGACGCACCGAGCAAGCGCGAGGTGCACATGAACCCGGAGGAAGCGGTGCGCGCTTTTCTCGAGCTGCGCGCACGCAAACTGGTTCCGATGCATTACGGCACTTTCCGGCTCGGCTACGAGCCGCTTGCACGAGCCGCCGGAGCGTCTGCTCTCAAGCGCGCGCGCCCACGGAGTGGAGGAGAAGGTGCTAGTCATGACCGAAGGCCGCCCGGTCGTGTTGTGATCCGGTCGCGAAGGTTTTAGTAAACGTCGCGCTTGTAGCGTTTTTCGTTCTTCAGCTGCTCGACGTACTGGTTTGCTTCCTCGGCGTCTTTGCCGCCTTCCTGTTGCACGATTTGGCGCAGGGTCGCGTCGACATCCTTCGCCATCCGCATGGCATCGCCGCAGACGTAAAAGTGCGCCCCGTCCTCGAGCCATTTCCAGATTTCGCCGGAGGCTTCCTTCATCCGGTCCTGCACATAAACCTTGTGCGCCTGGTCGCGCGAAAAGGCGGTGTCGATGCGGGTCAAAAGTCCGTCGGCCGTGAACTGGTCGAAATCTTCCTTGTAAAAATAATCGCTCTGCTCGCGCTGGGCGCCGAAGAAGAGCCAGTTGCGTCCGCGCGCGCCGATCGCCTGGCGTTCCTGGAGGAAGGCGCGGAAAGGCGCGACCCCCGTGCCCGGGCCGACCATGATGATGGGCGTGTCGTTATCCTCGGGCAGGCGAAATTTCGAAGCGGTCGGATAAATCGGGGCGGGCGAATCGGCGCAGCGCTCGGCGAGAAAGCTGGAGCAAATGCCTTTGCGGACGCGGCCGTGGCTGCGGTAGGTCACGACGTCGATGATGAAGTGGACCGCGTCGGGGTGCATCTTCAAGCTCGAGGCGATGGAGTAAAGACGGGGCTGAAGTTTAGGGAGCAGGGCGGCGAATTCCTGTGCCGTCCAAGTGATCGAGGGATGCTCGAGCAGGAAATCGATCACTTCCAAGCCCCAGACGTAGGTCGCGAGTTCGTGTTTCTTATCCGGCTCGAGCAGTTCGTTCAGGAGCGGCGCGGCGGAGGCGCGTTGCGCGATCGCCTTGAGAAATTTTGGGGTCGGCTGGGTGATGCTGTAATCGCGGAGCAGGCCTTCGCGCAGGGTCGTGGGGACGCCGCGGTTGCCCGCGATCTCTTCCTCGCCGGTGGCGTCGATCGCTTCCAGGATTTCATCGACCAGCGCGGGATCGTTCGTCGGGTAGACCGCCATCGAATCGCCCACTTCGTAGGCGATGCCGGAGCCCTCGAGCGAGATCTCGAAATGGCGGGTGTTCTTTTCCGAGTCGGGACTGTTCAGCCGGCGGTTGACCAGCATCCGGCCGGGAAAAGGATTCTTGCGGGAATAAGCCGCGGCCGCGGGCGGCTCGTTAGGCATGACGGATTGGTTTGTGCTTGCTTCCACATCGTTTCTTAACGCCGGAGCGGGCGGAGCGGCAACGCTAAACTATGGCGCCGGGCGTCAGCTGATGAATTCCGCCAGCGGCTCCATCGGCTCGATGTGCGAACAAAAAATCTTGAACGCGGCCAGGATCGGGACGGCGAGGATGATGCCGGTGACGCCCCACATCCAGCCCCAGAAAGTGAGCGAGAGCAGGACCAGCACCGGGTTGAGAGTGAGGGAGCGGCCCATGACAAAGGGCGTGATGAAGCTCCCCTCGATCGACGTGATGACGAAGTAGGCCAGGGGGAAAAGGAGGGCGTAGCCGACGCTGTCGTAACTCAGGATCGCGCCCAGGGTCATGCAAACGATCCCGGTAAACGCGCCGAGGTACGGGATAAAATTGAGCACAGCCGCCATTGCGCCCCACATGATCGGGTTGGGCAGGCCCATCAGCCCGACGGTCACGCCGACCGCGATGCCGAGGCAGATGTTGATCACCGTGATCGTGAAAAGATAACGCGAGACCTGGCTTTCGATCTCGTGCGCGATCGAGACCGCGCGCTTCTTGTCCGAGAGCGTCGGCATCAGCTTGATCGATTTCGCGAGGAAAACGCCGTCGTAGGCGAGGAGAAAATAGAGCAGGATCAGGGTCGTCAGGGCGCTGACCAGGACCTCCGGGGTGCGAACCATCATGCGGTCGGCGAGGGAGCTTTCTTTCACTTCCACCGCCGGCGTATTGTTTTGTTCCTCAGTCGTCTCGGTCAGGCTTTCGATCGCGCCGCTGGCCTGGGCGACTTTTTCCATCGGCTTTTTAAACGGAACGAGCTTTAGCCGCAGCTCATGCAGGCTGTAAGGCGCCTTTTCGAGCCAGCCCGCGGCCGGGGCGGCGAGGAATGAAACTCCGTAGCCGAACATTCCCACCAGGGAAAGAAGCAGGATAGCCGCACCGAGAACGGATGGGATTTTCGCCCGGGCCAGAGCGCGGACAATCGGTCGCAGCAGATAGCTCAGGAGCAGCGCGAGCACGACCGGCAGGAGAAGCGAGCGGACAAAATAGATGGTGTAGAAAATCGCCAGGAGGAAAAGCCCGGTCGTGGCAAAGGAGCGCACATCAAACGGGCGGTGCAGCAGATCGTGCACGCGCAGGCGCGGCTTGACCACGGTCGTCTCCCCGTTTTCCGAACCTTCCTTCGATTCGGACGGCACCTTCTCAAGTTCGATTTCCACCTCTGGCTGAATCGGTTGCCGAGGCATCTTCACGCGCCCGCTCCGGCGATTGTGCTAAAAAAACGAATGCGCGACCCCGCTGAGTTCCGTCGTTTCTGAAACGACCGGTTGACGAGCGCGGGGATTGCGCCGTTGAGTTCTCTCCCAATGCCGGCTGCTTCCTTACGCGCACTTCTCGCCCACGCGATCGACTACGCGGGACTTTTCCCGCCGGCCGATCTCGCGCTCGAACCGGCTTTGCAGAACCAGGCGGCCTATGTGCGGTCGGGAGATCGCTGGATGCTCGGCGCTTTTATTTTGCCGGTGGCGAAATTTGGCGAGGCGCGCACGCAACTGGAGGCGTTCGACGCGGAACACCCGCTCGAGATTTCCGCCCTCGGGCCGAAAACGACAAAGGCGCCGGAATTTCGCCGCGCCCTGGAAACGGCGGCGGATGCGATCAAGGAATTTCACAATGGGCATAAGGGCGTGGTCTTGATCCGGCAATTCGAAATGCCGCTCCCGCCCGGCCCGGTCGCGAAGTCGTTAGGCGTGGCCCGCGCCACCCTCGGTGACCTGGCGTTGAAAGTTTTTTGGGAGGCGCCGGCCGAGGCCGCCGCCAAAACGATCGAGGCGCTCTCGGGCAGCAATGCCGGGTTCAAATTGCGCACCGGCGGGGTGACGGCGGAGACCTTCCCGAGCGGCGAACTGATCGCGCGCGCGCTCGTCACGGCCTCGCGCCACCGGGTGCCGATCAAGTTCACCGCCGGGCTGCACCACCCGGTGCTGAAGTTTCACGAGAGCGTGGGGACGAAGATGCACGGCTTCCTCAACGTCCTCGGCGCGGGCGTGCTCGCGGCCGAGCATCGCTGGAGCGAAACCCAGACCCAGGAAATGCTGGCCGAGGAAGAGGCAAGTGCGTTTGTTTTCGACGACGAGATGATGCGCTGGCGCGACTGGAAAATCTCGACCGCGCAGATCGTGGCTCGCCGTCAGCTCGTTACTTCGTTAGGCAGTTGCAGCTTTGACGAGCCGCGCGACGACCTGCGCGGGCTGCGTCTTTTCCAGAAATCCTGAACCATGTCCACACCGCTTCGCTCTTTTATCGAGGTCGCGCCCGAGTCGCACTTCCCGATCCAGAATCTGCCCTACGGAATTTTTCAGCCTAACGACGGCTCGGCCCGCGCCGGGGTCGCGCTCGGCGATCAGGTGCTCGATCTCGCGCTGCTGGAAGAAAACGGATATTTTCGCGCGCTCAACCTCGGGTCGAGCCGGGTCTTCGCGAGCGACTCGCTTAATGGTTTCCTCGCTCTCGGCCGTCCGGCCTGGCGCCAGACGCGGGAGATTTTGCAGCATCTGCTCGCAGCCGACAACCCCACTCTGCGCGACGACGCGGCACTGCGGGCGCGGGTTTTTCACAAACAGGAGGAGGTAACGATGCGATTGCCCGCGCGGATCGGGGACTACACCGATTTTTATTCCTCTTATCACCACGCTTTCAATGTCGGCACGATGTTTCGCGGGCCGGAAAACGCGCTCATGCCGAATTGGAAATGGCTCCCCATCGCCTACCACGGCCGGGCCAGCTCGATCGTTCCAAGCGGAGCCGACGTCCGCCGGCCGCACGGCCAGATCAAGCCGCCGGACGCGGAGGCGCCGGTCTTCAGCGCGAGCAAGGCGCTCGACTTTGAACTTGAGGCGGCTTTCTTCGTCGGCCCGCCTAACAAACTCGGCGAACCGGTCCCGATCGCGCAGGCGGCGGATCATATTTTCGGGCTCGTCCTGATGAACGACTGGAGCGCGCGCGACATCCAGACCTGGGAATACCAGCCGCTCGGGCCTTTCCTGGCGAAGAATTTCTGCACCAGCATCTCGCCCTGGATCGTGACCATGGAAGCGCTCGAGCCGTTCCGGAAACCACTCCCGGCGCAAGATCCGCCGCCACTGGAATACCTGCGCGGGCCTAACGATTTCACCTTCGACATTCGCCTGGAGGCGACGCTGCAGACCGCAAAGATGAGCGCGCCGCAGACCATCACGCGGAGCAATTTCTCGAATCTCTATTGGAGCATGGCGCAACAACTGGCGCACCACACCGTCGGCGGCTGCAACCTGCAACCGGGCGATCTCCTGGCCAGCGGCACCATCAGCGGCCCGGCGGATGACGGTCGCGGGAGCATGCTCGAGCTGACCTGGCGGGGGGCGAACCCGCTGCAACTGCCCGGCGGCGAGACCCGCAAATGGCTCGAGGACGGCGATCGCCTAACGATCAGCGGCTGGGCCGAAGGAGACGGCTACCGCGTCGGCTTCGGCGAAGTGAGCGGGCGAATCGTCGGCTAGAAATAGAAAACCCGTCCAAAAGGACGGGTTTTCCACACCAAACAGGACAGTCGTTAGGCCCGGCGACGGCGGACGAAGAACCAGGCGCCCAGCAGAAGCGGCCCGGCGAGGAGTGCATAGCTCGAGGGCTCGGGCACGACTGCAAGATTATTGAAGCCGGCGTTTTCACCGCCCCCGTGGGCCGCGTCAAAAAGTCGGAAGCCCGTGATATTCGAGAGATTCGACGAAGCAGTAAAGTTCGTTCCGGAGCCACTGCCAAGGGTGTAAGAATAACTGTTTCCTCCGTTGTAGGTGAAGGTGAAATGGAACGACTGGCCAGTGGCATCAGCCTGCCCTGCGCTAAAGTCAGAGGCGCCATCGTTTAGCAGCCAATCGCTGCCCCCAGAGACGGATTTTAGGGTGAATACAACCGTCGTTCCATCGAGCAGGTTAATACCCGAGACTCCCCCGGCGTTTTGGTAAGCTGTATGACCGATATCCAGACTGAAGGTTTGTCCGGGTGAAAGTGGACCTCCAGTGAAAGAGCGGTCAGCTGCGGCAAAACTCGTGTTCGGATCGGAGTTGAAAGAGAAAAGCCCGAAGGAGGGATCTCCTTGGCCCGTTCCACCAATATAGCTACCGCCGTCCGACGAATTAAGGGTCCACGCACCGAATCCTGATCCCCCGTTATCTCCGGTAGTCCAGCCGTCGCCATAGACTGGGTCCGAGGCATTATCCGTCGCCTGATTCGCGGCGAAGGCGCCTGCTGTCCCTAAAACGATCGCCGCCAATAAGACACTTAATCTTTTCATGTTTGCTCGATTTCCCCTCGAATGTGGGCAAGTCGTTTCTCAATTTTTCCGCCCGATGTCAATCCTATATTCAGAGGAGCAAGAGGAAATTTCGGTCGATTTGCGACTTCCAAACCAAAAAAGTTTCGCCAAATGCGGAATTTTTTATTGCGCGGCATTGGAATTGCCTTCATAAGAGCCACTCGTGCTTCGACTTTTTCTCTTTCTCAGTTGTATTCTCGCCGTCTCTAATCTCCAGGCCGCCGGTCTCTCTAATTCGGAGACTCGTTTTGTCTATGTCGATGCCAAGGGGAACGTGCAATCGACCTCGATCATCTCCAAATACACCGGCAAACTAAAGAATCTGCCCCACCTCGATCCGAAGCTGGCCCGGGCCGCCACGATCGCGGAAGAACGCGCCAATGCGCATTCGAAAAGCCGCTGCTGGCGTTACGTCAAGCAGGCGCTGCTCGCCTCCGGCGCGGTCGATTCCTATCCCAAGACCGCCTATGCGCGGCAGGCGGGCGATGAGCTGGTGAAATCCTACGGGTTCACTCGCCTGGCAGTGCGTGATCCCTACCAGGCGCCGATCGGTTCCGTGCTGGTTTACGGCTCGGGCCGGGCCGCGGGTCATGTCGAAATTCGCACCGCCCGTGGTTTCGTGAGCGATTTCCGCGCGGCCACTCCTTCGCATCGCCCGTTGATCGGCGTTTACGCGAAGCTCGAATCTCCTTCGCTCCGCCGCTAGACGCCTAGAAGGGCGACGGCGTCGCAAGCAAGAACCAGCTCACCATCGCGAGCGCGATGAGGAGTTTGCCGACCATCGCGGCCAGGTTGCCGAGGAGCGCTCCCCAGCTCGCGCGGCCGGCGTCGATCAGCTTCATCCCGCCGATGATTTCTCCCGCCAGCGCGCCCACCACCGGGCCCACGAGCAGCCCCGGCAGCCCGAAAAAAATCCCGACGATCGCTCCCGCAATGGCTCCGAATCCGCCCCAGCGCGTCGCCCCAAAACGTCGCGCCCCGAACCAGCTTCCCGCGAAATCGACCGCATAAGAAGCGAGCGTGAGCAGAACGAGCAGCCCGAGACCGACCCAGCCAAGGCTTTTCTCCGGACCAAGCATGATCCGGTGCAGGATGGCCGCCGCGAGAATAACGATGGTGCCGGGAAAAACAGGCAGGATCGTTCCGATGAGTCCGACGGCCATCAGGACGAGCGTGGCGCTCCACCAGAACAATTCCATGGCGCGGACTCTAGCACGGCGGGAGCGGATTGATCGATAAAGTGCGCGTCAACCTCGCCACGGGATTCCTTGACAAGCAAGCACCTGTCCGCGACCCTGCCCGCTCACAAATTTCTCATCATGGCCAACACCAAATCTGCCTCAAAACGCGCTCGTCAAAATCCCCGCCGCACCCTTCGTAACCGGAGCGTGATTACCAACTTGCGTTCACTCTCGAAACGCCAGGCGACCGGTGGGAAAACTGAGGAGACCCGCGCGCTTGTCTCCGCGCTCGACAAGGCGGCCAAACGCGGAGTCATCCACAAGAACGTGGCCAATCGCCGCAAGGCGCGCCTGAACAAAGCCGCCGCCAAAGCTTCCGCTTCTCCCTCGTAATCGTGCTCGTGCTCCTGCTCGTGATCGAATCTCGAAAAGGCGATAACGATCCGGAGCAGGCTAAAGAAACTGCATTGCATCTCGTTCGGAACAGTTGAGTTTTGCCCATGATTCCTGCGCTTATTCTGGTTGTGTTCGCGGTCCTTTTCCGCATCGCCTCCGCCATCGTGGTGGAGGGCGGCGGGAGCGCGTGGCTTTCTAATTTCGCGCCGCTCGCCGCCATCGCCCTCTGCGGCGCGATTTATTTCCCGGCCAAATACAAGTTTACCGTCCCGTTCGCGGCCCTCCTCGTCTCCGACCTGGCGCTCAACGCCTACTACCAGGTCTCGATTTTCACTCCCGAGGTGCTTTGCCGCTATTTCGCCTTCGCCCTGGTCGGCCTGCTCGGTCTCGCGATCAGCCGTCGGCCTTCGCTCAAGACGATCGTCCCGGCTACGCTCGCCGGCTCCGCATTTTTCTACGGGATCACGAACTTCTTTTCCTGGCTGACCGATCCCGGCTACGTGAAAAATTTCGCTGGCCTCATCCAGGCGCTGACCGTCGGGCTGCCGGCCTTCGGCGCAACGCCGACCTGGATGTTCTTCCGCAATTCACTCGTGAGCGATCTGCTCTTCACTCTTCTGTTTGTCGCTTGCATGAGCTACAGCCGGCGTGACGCCGCCGTGCCGGCGGCCGCGGCTCGCTCGTTAGCCCACTGACCGTCATGTCTTCGCCGGAGCAACGCGACGAGGTCGAGATGCTCGCGACGATGTTGCTGATCCGCCGCTTCGAGGAGCGCGCGAGCCAGCAGTATCAAGCGCAGAAGATCGGCGGTTTTTGTCACCTTTACATCGGGCAGGAAGCCGTCGTCGCCGGAGCCATCGCCGCCACCCGGCCGGATGATTACATCATCACCGCCTACCGCGATCATGCGCACGCGCTCGCTCGCGGGACCAGCGCCGACGCCTGCATGGCCGAGCTCTTCGGCAAGGTCACCGGCTGCTCGCGCGGCCTTGGCGGCTCGATGCATTATTTCGACAAGGCCAATCACATGTACGGCGGGCACGCCATCGTCGGCGCGCACGTGCCGCTCGCGGCCGGGATGGCGTTCGCCTCGAAATATCGCAAGGAAGACCGGGTCACCCTCTGCTTTTTCGGCGACGGCGCGATCAACCAGGGCGGCTTCCACGAGGCGCTGAACCTCGCGGGCCTCTTCAAGCTCCCGGTCATCTTCATTTGCGAGAACAACTTCTTCGCCATGGGCACTTCGGTGAAACGTTCGACCTCGCTCAAGGAGATCGTCGACCGCGCCGAGGGCTACGACATGCCAGGCGAGGTGGTCGACGGGATGAGCTTCCGCGAGGTGCGCGACAAGCTGGGCGAGATCATCGCCTCGATCCGGAAAGATCCGCACCCGGCCTTCGTTGAGGCGCGCACTTATCGTTATCGCGGCCATTCCATGTCGGACCCGGCCAGCTACCGGACCAAGGAAGAGCTGGAAAAATACCGGCTGGAAGATCCGATCACCCGCCTGCGGGCCCAGCTCACCCGCGAAGGGAAATTAACGAACGAGCAATTCGACAAGCTCGACAAGAAGGCGAAGGACGAGGCCATGGCGAGCGTGAAGTTCGCCGAGAAAAGCGCCGAGCCGCCGCTGGAGGATCTCTACAAATATACCTACGTCGAGAACGACGATGTAGAGGCGGGCGTGTCGCCCGCAAAAACCGACCGCAAAGCCGGCGCGCCTCGCAAGCAAACCCGAGCCGCCGCCGCGAAAAATAACGGCGATGCGGCCGACACGGCCGCCGCTACACCCAGGAAAAAGGCGTGAGAGAAATTACCTACCGCCAGGCCCTAAACGAAGCGCTCGCCGAGGAAATCGCGCGCGACCCGAACGTCTTCCTCATGGGCGAGGAAGTGGCCGAGTACAACGGCGCCTACAAAGTCAGCCAGGGGTTGCTCGATCGTTTCGGCGCCGAGCGCATCATCGACACCCCGATCAGCGAAAACGGTTTCGCCGGGCTCGGCATCGGCGCCGCCATGGTCGGCCTGCGCCCGATCGTCGAGTTCATGACCTTCAGCTTTTCGTTAGTCGCGTTTGACCAGATCGTGAACAACGCGCCCAACATGCTCACCATGTCCGGCGGCCAGTTCAATATCCCGATCACCTTCCGCGGGCCGAACGGACCGGCCCACCAGCTCGGCGCGACCCATTCCCACGCCACCGAGTGCCTCTACGCAAACGTCCCCGGCCTCAAGATCTGCACCCCCGCCACGCCGCGCGACGCGAAGGGCCTGCTCAAGACCGCGATCCGCGACAACAACCCCGTCCTCGTCCTCGAGTGCGAACTTTTCTACAGCCAGAAAGGCCAGGTCGAAGATGAAGACGTCGATCTCCTCATTCCGTTAGGCGAAGCCGAGACCAGGCGCGAAGGCAGCGACGTCACCATCATCGCCTACGCCCAGACCGTGCCGATGGCGCTGGCCGCGGCCGAGCAGCTCGCGGGCGAGAAGATCAACGCCGAAGTGATCGACCTGCGCTCGATCAAGCCGCTCGATTGGCCGGCCGTTTTCGCCTCCGTCAGCAAAACCCATCGGGTCGTGATCGCGGAACAGGATCGCCCCTGGTGCGGCGTCGGGGCCGAGATCGCCTTCCGCATCCAACAGGAGATTTTCGACGAGCTCGACGCCCCGATCCAGCGCGTCGCGCAGGAAGACGTGCCGATGCCGTACAACGAACGCCTCGAGCAAGCCGTCCTCCCCAACGCCGAGAAGATCATCGCCGCCGTCAAAAAGATTTGTTAAGCCTAACGAAATTCCTTCTTCGCCATGCCTGAAATCCAAATGCCGAAACTGAGCGACACCATGACCGAGGGGACGCTCGTCAGTTGGAAGAAGAAGATCGGCGATGAAGTGACCGCGGGCGAAGTCCTGGCCGAGATCGAGACCGACAAGGCCACGATGGAATGGGAAGCGACCGATGACGGCGTCCTGAAAGAAATTTACGTTCAGGAAGGCGGGAAGGTAAACGTCGGCGACCGCATCGCCTTCATCGGCGAAGAGGGCGAAGACGCTCCGGCTGCCGATTCCGGCAAAGCGGAAGAAGAAGGCGGCGAAGGCGGCGAAAGCGACGAGGCCGAGGAGCCAGAAGCCAAAGCCCCCGAGAAAAAGAAGGCAAAGCCTGTAGAGGCGGCCGTGCCGGCCGCAACCCCCGAGGCGAAAGCCGCTCCCGAGAAGAAAGAAGCCGCCGCGCCCGAGGAAAAATCCGAGTCCGGCCGCGTCAAAGCCTCGCCTCTCGCGAAGAAAATCGCGGCTGAGAAAGGCATTGACCTAACGAGCCTCAAAGGCACCGGCCCCGGCGGCCGCATCGTTGAAAAAGACGTCGAAGCAGCCGGCACAGCAGCTCCGTCCGGTAAAGCTCCCGCGACCAAAACCAAAGCCGCCGCGCCGGAAATTTCCGCCGGCGAAACCGCCCGCATCAGCCTCACCGGCATGCGCAAAATCATCGCCGATCGCCTCGTCACCAGCCTCGGACCGGTCCCGCATTTTTACCTCAACATCGAGATCAACGCCGACCCGCTCATGCGCGTCCGCGCCGAGTTGAAATCCGGCGCCGAAGAAGACGACGCGACCAAAATCACGGTCAACGATTTCATCCTCAAAGGCGCGGTCGTCGCCGCCCTGCGCGAGCCGAAAGTCAACGCCGCCTTCGACGGCGACGCCATCAACCACTTCGGCGACATCAACCTCGCGGTCGCGGTCGCGATCGACGAAGGCCTCGTCACCCCGGTGATCAAAGCCGCCCAAAACAAATCGCTCCGCGAGATCAGCGCCGCCGTCAAAGACCTCGCCCACCGCGCGCGCAACAAGCGGATGAAGCCGGAAGAATTCCAGGGCGGCACCCTCACCGTCTCCAACCTCGGCAGCTACGGCATCGATTATTTCTCCGCCATCATCAACCCGCCCCAGGCCATCATCCTGTCGATTGGCGCGATCGTAAAAAAACCGATCGTGAACGAAGAAGACGAGATCGTCCCCGGCTACCGGATGAAAATCGGCATGAGCTGCGACCACCGCGTCGTCGACGGCGCGATCGGCGCCAATTACCTGAAGGCGCTCCGCCAGCTCTTGGAAAACCCCTCGCTGCTGCTCCTGTAGACGCTTCGCTCTGCGAAGCGCGGGAGAGGGTTCCACGGCCGGAAAGACGTGATTTAAACGCACCGCCTGGTCCGCCGCGGCGTGGAGCCGTCACTCCCTTTTCCCGCACAAGTAACCGGCTTTTTCGTCCCCGCGCTCCAGACTTTCGCCGCTGCAAACGTGCCTCACGTGAAAGTAATTGGCGCCCGTGCCGAGGTCGTCCGTGCTTTCGCCACCGCGCGCTGCCGTTTCGCGCTTGTCGTCCGCCATTTCGTCCCTATAACCGGCCTTCGCGCCCGTGCGAGTCGCAATTTCGCCGCTGTCATTCTCAGTTCTGCGAATGTTAACGGCCGGTTCGCCAATGTAATTACGCTTCGCTCGGATGTAATCCGCCATTTCGCCGCTGTAAATCGCGATTTCGCCGATGTAAGCCGCGGCGCTAGAGGTTGCTGCCGCGCAGGCGGAGGCGCGGCAGTTTCGCGCTATCTCCACAAATTTCGGGCCCTTGATCGCGGCCCGGGCGTCAAAATAAAAATTCGCGCCCGAGAAAATTTTTCGTTCCGGGTAATCCGTGGCGGCGAGGTCTCTTTTCGTGCCGGCCACGGCCTGGCCGCTCGCTCACTTAGATCGCCGCGGAGGCAGAGGACTTGGCCGCGGCGGCGAGGGTGCCGAAGGCTGCGCCCGGGGAGATGAGGCTGAGGCGGAAGCTGCTTTGCCGGACGTTGCCGAGCCGGATGACGGCCGGCTGGTTGTCGGCGCAATCGCCGATGAAATTCTCGCGCGCGATGGCGGGCGCCCGCAGGTCGGGGATGGCCTGCACTTCCATGACGCAGATGTCGTAGCGGGTGCCGTCGGCGCGCCGGAAACGGCCCTCGGGATGCGCGATCTCGCGCAGGTCGCACGCGATCTCGACGCCGGTGGAGAGCAGGCCGCGATTGCGGGGAATGAGGATGGGATGCGCGAGCTGGAGGGGGGCTGCGATGGCGGGCGCGGTCTCAGACGCGTGCTCCGGCCCGGTTTGCATATGAAAAGCCTAGAACAATCGGGAGCGGGCGGGGTAGAAGTTTTCGTCTTTGGGCTTGCGCACCATCGCCGGGTTTGATTTATCGCGGGCAGAACATGAGCGCCATTTCCCCGGAGACGGACGACAGCCAGCATCTGCGATTGCTGGCGATCTTTCATTACGTGGTCGGCGGGCTGACCGGGTTGCTCGCCTGCTTCCCGCTCCTCCACGTCGCGATTGGTCTCATGATGATCTACGCGCCGCAGTCGATGAGCAGTAAGCCGGGCGAGGCGCCGCCGGCTTTCGTTGGCTGGCTTTTTGTCGGGATGGGCGCGGGTTTTTTCCTGGCCGGGATCGCAGTGGCAACCTGCATCGTCCTCGCCGGCCGCTTCATCGCACGGCGGCGACGCTACTGGTTTGTCTTTGTGCTGGGCTGCTTCCAGTGCGCCATGTTTCCTTTTGGCACCGTGCTCGGGGTGTTCACTATCATCGTCCTTTCGCGCGAGACGGTGAAGAAGTTGTTCCTCAGCGGGCTGCCGGAAACTAGTAGCGTGTCCAATATTGCATAATTGTTAAGTAAAAACTTTATGACAACCGTTGGTAGGCTTCTTAGCGTCGCCCGTTTCTCTTTTCACACGTCAGTAACAACCTCGTCGGAAAAGTAACTATCATGGAAAAACCTAGCGCTCCAAAGTTCAGGTTCCTTAATGCACGCGTTCTCGCGTTTGTCGTCGGCTCGGCCAGTCTCCTTCTGCTGCTCTTCGGACTGAGTCTCTTCTCAGGGCAGGCAGTCAATGCCCAGGCGCCTGTGGCCGGGACCGGCCCGGTGCAGGTGGTGGCTTCCTATCACAACGATGTCTCGCCGCCGCTGACGGAGGTGCCGGCCTGGAGTGATGCCGACGTCCGGCGCGGAGGCGACCGGGATGCGAACCTGAATCCGAAGATTCCCTATCGTCATCGGGATGGCTATGACCCGGTGGTGCAGAACTGGCATGTCTCGGAGCACGGTTTCACCGCGCCTAACATCCCGATCCCGATCCGGAACTTCGACGGCGTGGGTTACCCCGGGGTAGGTTGTAACTGTGCCCCGCCGGATACGAACGGCGCGGTCGGCCTGACTCAGTATGTGCAGATGGTGAACGAGGGTTACCAGGTCTTTGACAAGGCGACGGGCGCGTCGGTCCTCGGGCCGAACAGCATTTCGTCGATCTGGAGCGGCTTTGGCGGCGTCTGCGAAACGGGCGGCGCCGGTGACCCGATCGTCCTCTACGATCGCATTGCCAATCGCTGGGTGATCAGTCAGTTCGCCAGCTCGGGGTCGACGA
Source organism: uncultured Verrucomicrobiae bacterium (assembly GCA_963768965.1). Lineage (GTDB taxonomy): Bacteria > Verrucomicrobiota > Verrucomicrobiia > Chthoniobacterales > UBA10450 > Palsa-1392. Next base: position 93,641 of record CAVYJY010000005.1, read on the forward strand.
TCACGGATGAATGCGTCGCAGTCTCGACCAGCTCCGACGCGACCGGGACTTACTATCGCTACGGGTTTCACCTCGGGAGCAACTTCTACGATTACCCGCAACTCGGAGTTTGGCCCGATGGCTATTACATGAGCATGAACGTCTTCAACGCGGCGGGCACGGCCTATCTCGGCCCGCAGCCGTTCGCTTTTGACCGGGCGAAGATGCTGACCGGGCAACCGGCTACGTTCGTTAGTCCGGTGGGGCCGCTCGGCGGATCGGTCGATCCTTTCCTGCCCTCCGACCTCGACGGGCCGACGCTGCCGCCGGCCGGCGCGCCGAACACCTTTATCGGGTTCCCGGGGCAGTCGACGAATCCGGCCTACACGACTTATCATTTCCACGTCGACTTCACGACGCCGTCGAATTCGACTTGGACGACCTTTGCTTCTCCGGCGGCGGCGAGTTACACCGCCCTTTGCCCGACGACCCGGGCCTGCGTGCCGCAGAATGGAGCGTCCAGCGCCAACAATCTCGATGGCATCGGCGACCGGCTCATGCGCCGGTTGGCCTATCGGAACTTTGGCACGCACGAGTCTGTCGTTGGCACTTACAGCGTGAAGTCTGGGACGGTGTCCGGGCTGCGCTGGTTTGAATTGCGCAACGTCACGGCCGGACCGGTGACCGTTTACCAGCAAAGCACCTACCAGCCCGATACGACGTGGCGCTGGATGGGGAGCGCGGCGATGGACGGGCAGGGGAATCTCGCGATCGGCTTCAGCGCCTCCAGCTCGACCATCAAGCCACAACTGCGCTACGCCGGGCGGCTCGCAACCGATCCGCTCAACACCCTGGGCCAGGGAGAAGCGACTCTCTACAGCGGCACCGGCAGCCAGACCGGGAGCGGCAATCGCTGGGGCGATTATGCGGGGTTGACGGTCGATCCGGTGGATGACCAGACGTTCTGGTTCACGAGCGAATATTATTCCTCGACGACCTCGTATAACTGGCGGACGCGGATCGGGAGTTTCAAGATCGCAACCGGAACCCCCACGCCCACTCCGACGCCAACCGCCACTCCTACACCGACGGCCACGCCAACTCCCACGCCGACCGCCACTCCGACTCCAACGGCCACGCCGACACCGACTGCGACGCCAACCCCGACGCCGAGCGAACTCGTCGTCAACGGTGCCTTGGAAAGCAGCATCTCGCCCTGGGTCATGTCCGGCACGGGGACGTTCTACACCAACAACGGCAATTATCCCCACGGCGGGACCGGCTACATGTATCTCGGGGTGAACAACAGCACCGCGGGGCAGATCTACCAAACGGTCACGATCCCGACCACGGCCACGGGAACGCTGACCTTCTGGTTTAATTGCAGCTCGAGCGAGTCCGCCACGACGGCCTACGATTATATGTATGTCGAAGTGCGGAGCACGACGGGGGTCCTGCTCTCCACGGTCGCGACCTACAGCAACAAGAACAAGACCACCGCCGGGACCTATTCGCTGAAGTCGTTTAGCCTGGCGGCTTATAAGGGGCAGACGGTGCGGCTGCAATTCCGGGGCACGACCGATAGTTCGATCACGACGACGTTCCGGGTCGACGACGTGTCGCTGAAGTAGGCCGGCGCAAAGCTCAAACAGGAAAGGAACGGCGCGAGCCGTTCCTTTTTTGTTGGGGGTGGCGGAGGAATCGGCCTGGCCGGTTGCGTTCCACCGCGGCCGGTGGATTTTGTTAGGCGCAGATGATTCCGCCTAACGACGAGCGCCCACCTGAAGAACGCAAGCTGCGGATTGCCTCCTTCGCCACCCACGCGACCCGCGGCATCCTGCGCGACCGGCAGACTCGGCGCCAGGTCATGTTCTGGGTCGTGATCGCGGCGCTGGTGATGCTTTTCGTGGGGGCGACTTTTCTCGCGCCGGTGCTCGATCCGCGGATCCGGCCGGGCTGGTTTATTCTCTACTGGGTGGCCTGCGCCTGGGTGACGGTGACGGCGGTGTTGCTGGCGCTGCTCGATCTCCTGCAGGTGCGAGTGCAGAGCCGGGAGGAGAAACGGCGCCTGCGCCCGGGAGATCGCGGAGCGCGAGGAGGCGGGCGATGCAGACTAACGATTTCGCGAGCGGCGCGGAGCTGCCGGCGACGGGCTGGAAGCGCCGCGAGCAAATGGAGGCCGACGAGCGCCAGACGCTCGCGCCTTACGCCCAGAAGTCGGGCGACTCGCGGGGCCGGAAGTTCCCCGAGCCGCGGCACGAGTACCGGACGGAGTTCCAGCGCGACCGGGCACGGATCATTCATTCGCGGGCGTTTCGCCGGCTGGAATATAAGACGCAGGTTTTCCTCGAACGGGACGGCGGACCATTTGCGGACGCGGCTGACGCATACTTTTGAAGTGGCATCGGTCAGCCGCACGATCGCGCGCGCGCTTTCCCTGAACGAGGACCTGGCGGAAGCGATCGCGCTCGCGCATGATCTCGGGCATTCGCCCTTTGGGCATTCCGGCGAAGAGATGCTGGCGGAATGCATGCAGGAGCACGGCGGGTTTGAGCACAACCGGCAGAGCCTGCGGGTGGTGGAATTGCTGGAGGCGGTCTACCCGGCCTTCCCGGGCCTGAACCTGACCTTCGAGGTGCTGGAAGGTCTGCGGAAACGCGACAAGGAAACCCCGCCCTCGCTCGAGGCGCAGATCGCCGATCTCGCGGACGAGATCACCTATTACAGCCACGATCTCGACGACGCGCTCGATTTCGCCATCCTCGACAGCGATCAGCTGGACGACAGCGCGGTCTGGCAACGAAGCCACCAGCGGGTGGCGCATCGAAATCCTGATTTGTTAGGCGCGGAGCTACACAAGAACATCATCCGCGACATCATCGACCTGCAGGTGCGCGACGTGGTGGCGACGAGCGCGCGCGGGATCGCGGCGGCGGCGCCGGCCGATCCCGAGGCCGCGCGGCGGCAGCCCGCGCCGTTGATTCGCTACAGCGAAGAAGCGGGGGTGGCGAACAAGGAGCTGCGCAATTTTCTCTATGAAAACGTCTATTACCATCCGCGGGTGGCGGAGGTGAATCGGCGCGCCTGTGAAATGTTGCGGACGGTTTTCGCCGCCTACGTCGAGGAACCGGAACGGCTGGGCGACACGGCGGCGCGCCGGATCGAAAGCCAGGGGCTGCACCGGACGGTCTGCGATTACATCGCGGGAATGACCGACCGGTATTTGCTCGAGGAGCACTCGCGGCTGGCGAGCAGCTGATTCCTACTCGTGCTCCTGCTCGTGATCATGATCGATCCGGATCGTTAGGGGAATCGATCACGAGCATGAGCACGAGCAGGATTACGAATTGAGGATCCGTTAGGCGGATTCCTCGCGCAGGAATTGGATGAGGAGCCGGAGGCGCTGGTTCAGATCGAGCTCCTCGAGGAGTTGCTGGCGGCGGCTCGGGTGGGTGACAAAGGTCGCGGCGATCAGGTCGGCCAGCATTTCCGGGTCGCTCATTTCGCTCAGGTAACGATCGATTTTTTCCGGCAGCTCGCGGCCGCTCTCTTTCAGGCGGGTGTAGAATTCGAGCACCTTGGCGGCGAGGGCGTCGGTCTCGACGGTCAGCTTGGTCCGGGTCTTGAGCGGCTTGATCCGCGCGATCGGGAAAGGGGATTCCTGTTCAAACTCACTGAATTTTACCCGCCGAATGCCCTGGAGGATGAGATCGGAAGTGCCGTCGCTCCGCCCGACGCAGGCCCGGATAAGGCCGACGGTGCTGACCGGGAAGAAATCGTCGCTCGTGCGCCATTGCTGGCGTTCCGGCCTAACGAGGGCGACGCAGAGCATGCGGTCGTCGTCCAGCGCGTGCGCCAGCATTTTGCGAAAACGCGGCTCGAAGATGTGGAGCGGAAGGAGGGCGTTGGGAAAAAGAAGCACGCCCGTCAGCGGCA
>CAVYJY010000006.1:0-154704 GCA_963768965.1 uncultured Verrucomicrobiae bacterium
CCGCCGGCCTCGATCGCTTCCGGGCGCGCTCCATCAGGTCGAGATAAAAATGGAGATTGTGCAGGGTGACGAGGCGCAGCCCGAGAATCTCCTCCGCCTTGAGCAAATGGCGCAGATAACCGCGAGTGAAGTCGCGGCAGGCCGGGCAGGTGCAGCCTTCCTCGATCGGGCCGTTCTGCAGGGTGAACTCGGCGTTCTTTAGATTGAGCGTGCCGCCGGCGGTGAAGGCGGTGCCGTTGCGCGCCAGTCGGGTCGGCAGGACGCAATCGAACATGTCGACCCCGCGCGCGATCAGCTCGAGCAGTTGCGGCGGCGTGCCGAGGCCCATCGCGTAGCGCGGCTTGTCGTTAGGCAAAAACGGCTCGCTCCATTCCACCGCCTGCATCATCTCCGGCTCCGGTTCGCCCACGCTCACCCCGCCGATGGCGTAGCCGTCGAAACCAACCTGCACCGTCGCTTCCGCGCTCGCCCGCCGCAGGTCTTCAAAGGTCCCGCCCTGCACGATCCCGAAGACCATTTGACCTTCGGCGTGAAGAGCTTCCTTGCACCGTTGCGCCCAGCGCGCCGTCAGTTCCAAGCTGCGCGCCGCGTATTCGTGCTCGCACGGATAGGGCGGACACTCGTCCAGCACCATCGCGATGTCGCTCCCGAGCGTGGCTTGGATTTCCATCGCGATCTCCGGGCAAATAAAGGTCGGCGTGCCGTCGAGATGGTTTTGAAAATGCGCGCCTTCCTCCGTGATCTTCCGAATCTTGGCGAGCGAGAAAATCTGGTAGCCGCCGCTATCGGTCAGGATCGGCCCGTCCCAATTCATGAAGCGGTGCAGTCCGCCGAAGTGCCGCATCACCTCCATCCCCGGCCTAACGAAAAGGTGATAGGTGTTGCCGAGAATGATCTGCGCCTGGAGTTCGCGCAGTTCGCGCGGGCTGACTGCTTTCACGCTCCCCTGCGTTCCGACCGGCATGAAGGCCGGCGTCTCGATCACCCCATGCGCCGTCGTCAGGCGGCCGCGGCGGGCCTTGGTCGAGGGATCGGTGGCGAGAAGTTCGAACATTCGCGGCTACGTTGCCGCCTCCGAGGCGAGACGCAAACCCGCACTCTGTGCTATGTCATGAGGTGGCTCGAAGCCGTCCCCAACACCATCGCGAGCGCGACCGAACTGGTCGTGCGCTTCGGGAACCAGGTCGTGCTCGATCGCGCTTCGGTCACGATCCTGGAAGGCGAACGGGTCGGTCTGGTCGGACGCAACGGCTCCGGAAAGTCCACCTTTCTCCAGATCGCCGCGGGGGTGATGCCGCCCGACGCCGGCGAACTCAACCGCCGCCGCGATCTCGTCGTCGGCTACATGCCGCAGATGTTTGAGCTCGATGAAACCGGCTCTGTTCATGACAACGTTCTCGCCGGTGCGCAACGCGTGCTCGATTTGATTGAGGAATACGAGACTGCGCCGCCGGAGAGCGCGCGCAGCGGAATCGTGCTCGAGCAGATCGATCACTTCGACGGCTGGAATCTCGAGCATCGGAGCCAAGAGCCTGATCACCAACCTGCACGCGCCCGATGCCGGAGCGTGCGGTCTCGACTTTGTCGGGCGGTGAGAAACGGCGCGTCGCGCTTTGTCGCGCGCTGCTCGCCCGGCCGGATTTTTTGATTCTCGATGAGCCGACGAACCATCTCGATACCGGTTCGATCGAATGGCTGGAGGATTTCCTCGCCCGCTACAGCGGGACGTGTTTGTTCGTGACTCACGATCGCTATTTTCTCGATCGCGTCGCGACGCGCGTGGTCGAGCTTTCGGGCGGGAAATTTTTCAGTTACGCCGGGCAATTACACCGATTACCTGCTGGCGCGCGCCGAGCGGCAGTCGGTCGAGGAAATGCAGGAGCACAAGCGCCAGAAATTTCTCAAGCGCGAGCTGGCCTGGGTGCGCAAGGCGCCGCGCGCGCGACGGACGAAATCGGTCGATCGGGTGGAGCGCTATTTCGAAATGGCCGCGCAGGAAGGGCCGGAAGCGGAGCTGGACGTCGACCTCATCATCCCGCCCGCGCCGAAGCTGGCGAATCGCGTGATCGAGTTGAAGGATGTCTCGATGGATCTTGGCGGCCGTCACCTGATCGACCATCTCTCGCTCAACCTCGCGGCGGGTGAGCGGCTCGGGATCGTCGGGCGCAACGGCCTCGGCAAATCGACCTTGCTTAAGATCATGCTCGGGCAAGTCGAGCCGACGAGCGGTGAGGTCGAGATCGGTGCGCGGACGGAGATCAATTACGTCGACCAAAACCGGCTCCTGCTCGATGACTCAAAAACGGTCTGGGAGGAAGTGGGCGAGGGGATGGAATACGTCCGGCTCGGCGAGGAAAACATCACCCTGCGCGGCTACCTGCGGCGTTTTCTATTCACCGAGGAACGGATCAACACCAAGATCGATCAATTGAGCGGTGGCGAGCGCAGCCGTGTCCTGCTCGCGAAAATTTTGAAGCGCGGCGGCAACGTCCTCATCCTCGACGAGCCGACGAACGATCTCGATCTCGGCACGTTGCGTTTGCTCGAAGAGGCGCTCGTTGCTTTCCAAGGGAACGTCATCGTGGTCAGTCACGATCGTTATTTTCTCAACCGCGTCTGCACCGCCATCCTGGCCTTCGAAGGCGAAGGCGCGGTCCGTTACACGGTCGGCAACTACGATTACTACCTCGAAAAACGAGCGACCATTGTAGCCGGGGGCGTCGACCCCGGCCCGGTGGCGGCACCAAAAGCCGCCGGGGTCACCGCCCCCGGCTACAGCAGGCAGAAGCCGCGCAAACTGACCTGGAAAGAGCAGCGCGAACTCGAGGGGATGGAGGCGGCGATCCTCACCGCCGAAAACGAAGTCGTTAGGCTGGAAACGCTCATCGCCGCGCCCGATTTTTTTGTCGCGCAAGCGGCGGATTGGCCGCCGGATCGAAGCGGAACTGACGGACGCTCGAAAGCGGGTGGCTGACCTTTACGAAAGGTGGGAAAAGCTCGGCGCGATCGCGCTTTCCGCCACGGCGGAGATCAAAGGCGGCACGCCGCGCTAAAATAATCTTGCGACGCTAACAATTGTTTTTATATTGCGCGCTCTCCGTATCAGGTGCGTGAGGAAGGTGGACACGGCTTGAGGCGGTTTTTTTGTCGTCTGAAACATCACTGTTTCGCGGCTGCAATGTACGAAAATGCCAACTATTAATCAGCTCATTCGCAAGGGACGAAAGAAGGTTTCGGTGAAATCAAAATCACCGGCGCTGAAGAATTGTCCGCAGCGGCGCGGCGTCTGCACCCAGGTCATGACGCGGACGCCGAAGAAGCCGAACTCTGCCTTGCGCAAAGTGGCCAAAGTTCGCCTAACGAACGGCCAGGAAATCATCGCCTACATCCCCGGCGAAGGCCACAATTTGCAGGAACACTCGATCGTCCTCGTCCGCGGTGGACGGGTGAAAGATTTGCCCGGCGTGCGTTATCACATCGTCCGCGGCACGCTCGATTCGCTCGGAGTGGACGGCCGCCGTCGCAGCCGTTCGAAGTATGGCGCGAAACGTCCGAAGGCCGGCGCTGAAGGTGATGCCAAGGCCAAGGGCGGCAAGAAGAAATAACCAGGTTTTCCCATGTCTCGTCGTCGTAGAACTTACAAAAAAGAAGAGAAGGTCGATTCCCGTTACGGCAGCGTGGCGGTGGCCCGTTTGATTTCGACCGTCATGAAGCGCGGCAAGAAATCGCTCGCCGAACGCATCGTTTACACCGCGATCGATAAATCGCGCGAAGGCTCCGATGCGGTCGATCCGCTCGAAGTCGTGAACAAGGCGCTGGAGAATGTCCGCCCGCGTCTCGAAGTGAAATCCCGCCGCGTTGGTGGTGCCACTTACCAGGTCCCGATGGAAGTGACCGCTTCCCGCCAGGTCTCGCTCGCGATGCGCTGGATCGTGACCTACGCCGACAACCGTCGCGGCATGCCGATGGCCGATGCGCTCGCGCATGAACTCAAGGACGCCGCCGCCGGACAAGGCAACGCGATCAAGAAACGCGACGACACCCATAAGATGGCGCAAGCAAACCGCGCCTTTGCACATTTCCGCTGGTAAAGAAAATTTTCCGTCATGGCCTCTGCGACTCTAGATAAACCCAAATCGTCGAATCCGAATTCGCCGAACCGCAAGTTCCCGCTCGAAAAGACGCGGAACATCGGGATCGCCGCGCACATCGATGCCGGCAAGACGACCCTGACCGAGCGGATCCTTTTTTACACCGGCATGATCCACAAGATCGGTGAAGTGCATGAAGGCACGACCGTGACCGATTGGATGGAGCAGGAACGCGAGCGCGGCATCACGATTACGTCGGCCGCCACGACCTGCGCCTGGATGCAGAAGAAGGAAGCGGGCGTTTACAAGATGTTTGAGGACATCAAAATGCGCGTCAACATCATCGACACGCCCGGCCACGTGGATTTCACGGCCGAGGTCGAGCGTTCGCTCCGCGTGCTCGATGGCGCGATCGCCGTTTTCGACGCGGTCGCCGGCGTGCAGCCGCAGTCCGAGACCGTCTGGCGTCAGGCGAACAAGTATTTGGTTCCGCGCATCGCTTTCATCAACAAGATGGACCGCGTCGGCGCTGATTTCGATGCCTCGATCGATTCGATGCACAAGAAGCTGGGCGCAAATGCCTGGCCGATTCTGATTCCGCTCGGCAAGGAAGATTATCTCAAAGGCCAGCTCGACGTCGTGAACCGCAAGGCGGTTTTCTATCTCGACGACGACTCGATGGGTTCCGTCTACGAAGTGCGCGACATTCCCGAGGAGAACAAGGAGCAGGTCGAGAAGGCTTACGCGACGCTGGTTGAGCAAATTTCCAATATCGACGACGAGATCGCGGAGGCGGTCCTCGAAGAGAAGGAGATCACTCCGCAGATGCTCAAGGCGGGCATTCGCCGCCAGACGATCGCGAACAAATTTGTGCCGGTCGTTGGTGGATCGGCCTTCAAGAACAAGGGCGTCCAGTATCTCGTCGACGCCGTGATCGATTATCTCCCGGGCCCGCTCGACATTCCGCCCGCGGTCGGGATGGAACCCGACACGCACGAGAAAATGGAAGCGCCGACGGACGACAACGGCAAATTCTGTTCGCTCGCGTTCAAGCTTTGGAGCGATCCGTTCGTTGGAAAACTCGTTTTCTTCCGCGTCTATTCCGGTTCGCTGAGCAAGGGCGACAACGTTTACAACCCGCGCACGAACAAGCGCGAGCGCATTTCGCGTCTCATCCAGATTCAGGCCGACAAGCGCGAAGATATCGACACCTGTTACTCAGGCGACATCGCGGCGATCGTCGGCATTAAGAATATCACGACGGGCGACACGCTCTGTGACGAGGATTTCCCGATCCTGCTCGAGCCGCCCTCCTTCCCTGATCCGGTTATCTCGATGGCGATCGAGCCGAAGACGAAGCAGGACCAGGAAAAGATGGGCGTCGCTCTCCAGCGCCTGTCCGAAGAAGATCCGACTTTCAAGGTCTTCACCCACGAAGACACCGGCCAGACGATCATCGCCGGCATGGGCGAGCTCCATTTGGAAATCATCCGCGATCGTATGCTGCGCGAGTTCAAGGTCGACGCGAACGCCGGCAAACCGCAGATCGCTTATCGCGAAACCATCACCAGCCCCGCCGACGGCGAAGGCAAGTTGATCAAGCAGTCGGGCGGTCGCGGTCAATACGGCCACGTCATCGTCAAGGTTGCGCCTAACGAGCGCGGCAAGGGCATCACGATCGAGAACAAGGTCGTGGGCGGCAACATTCCGAAGGAATACATCCCGGCCTGCAAGAAGGGCATCGAAGAAGCGATGCTCAACGGCGTTATCGGCGGCTACCAGGTGATCGACGCCAATATCGACATCATCGACGGCTCCTATCACGACGTCGATTCGAACGAAATGGCGTTCAAGCTCGCGGCAATTTTCGCAGTCAAAGACGCTTTCAAGAAGGCCAAGCCGATCCTGCTCGAGCCGATCATGAAAGTGGAAAACGCCACCCCGGAAGAATACCAGGGCGACATCATGGGCGATTTGAATCGCCGCCGCGGCAAAATCGCCAGCATCGAAGTGAAGGGCAACCTCACCATGGTGCAGGCCGAAGTGCCGCTGGCCGAGATGTTCGGTTACGCGACTGCCATCCGCTCACTTTCCAAAGGCCGTTCGAGTTACTCGATGGAGCCGTCACATTTCGAACAAGTGCCGCAACAGCTCGTCGCGGCCGTGCTCGACCAGAAGGAGACCAAATAACGTGGCCGACGCACAACGCATTCGCATTCGCCTGAAAGCATTCGACCACCGGATGCTCGATCAATCCGCCGTCGACATTGTCGAGACGGCCAAGCGCACCGGCGCCCGGGTGGCGGGACCGATTCCGCTCCCGACTTTGATCGAAAAATTCACGGTCAACCGCTCTCCGCACGTCGACAAAAAGTCGATGGACCAATTTGAAATCCGCACCCACAAGCGCCTGCTCGACATCATCGAGCCGACCGCCAAGACGGTGGACGAGTTGAAGAAACTCAACCTGCCGGCGGGCGTGGATATCACGATCAAGATCTAAGTTTTTAGCAGCACCACTTTTGCCAGCCCACGACCATGAGCATCGGACTTCTCGGAAAAAAAATCGGCATGACCAGCGTCTACGACGCCAATGGCAGGCTGCGCCCGGTCACCGTTATTGCGGCCGGGGATAACACGCTTCTTCGTCGCCTAACGACGGAAAACGACGGCTACTCGGCCATCCAGGTCGGCTTCGACGTGCAGAAAGAATCGCGCGTGACCAAGGCGCTCCTCGGCGGATTTGGCAAAGCCAACTCGGAGCCGAAGAAACTCGTTCGGGAATTCCGCCTCAAGGAAGATGCGCCGGAAGGCGAGATCGATCTTGCGGTCACGCAGTTCCAAGCCGGTGACTGGGTCGACGTCGTCGGCAAGTCGAAGGGCAAAGGTTTCCAGGGCGTGATGAAGAAGCACAACTTCCACGGCCAGGGCGCGGCGCACGGTTCCAAGACGCACCGCCGGAACGGCGCCGTCGGCAACCGTTCCACTCCGGGCCGCATCTGGAAGAACATGGGCATGCCCGGTCACATGGGTGACGAGCGCGTGACCGTGCAGAACCTGCAGGTCCTGCAGGTGCGCGAAGCGGACAAAGTTATTTTAATCAGCGGCGCGGTCCCGGGCGCGAATGGCAGCTACGTTGTCGTTCGTCCGGCCCTCAAGAAACCCGCCGCCGCAGCCGAGGCCAGTAAATGAGCGCGAAAGTTTTAACCATGGACGCCGCGAAAGAGGCGAACTTCACCCTGATCGAGAACGGTCGCGGCACCCAGGCGATGCATGATGCCGTCGTGGCGATGCGCGCGGCGCGCCGCTCCGGTTCCGCCAACACCAAGACGAAGGCGGAAGTCGCTCTCTCCGGCGCGAAACCGTGGCGCCAAAAAGGCACCGGCCGGGCGCGTGCGGGTTACAAGTCGTCCGTCATCTGGCGTGGTGGTGGTGTCGTGTTCGGCCCGAAGCCGCGCGATTACACCAAGAAAGTTTCGAAGACGGTTCGTCGCCTCGCTTTCCAAAAGGCGCTGAGCGAGCGGATCAAAGCCGGCGATGTCATGACGGTGAGCGGCTTCAGCGTGAAGGAACCGAAGACGAAGGCGTTCGTCAGCCTGGTCAAAGGTCACACCGACGCGAAGAAGGTCCTGCTCATTTCCGATTCGTTCGAGGAGAGTTTCTATCGTTCGGCGCGCAACGTGAAGCCCGTCCTGCTCGCGACCGCGACCGACGTGAACACCGAGCAGTTGCTCGCGTTCGACAAAATCATTGTGACCGACAGCGCCCTCCCGCAGTTGGCTGAAAGGACGACCCGCTCATGAACGAGCCCTACGATTTAATCCAGACGGTGCAGTTGACCGAGAAGGCCTCGCTCTTGAGCGAAAAGCTCAATCAGTACGTCTTCCGCGTGAACCCGCGCGCGAACAAAATCCAGATCAAGCAGGCGATCGAGATGCTCTTCAAGAAGAAGGTCGTCTCCGTCAACACCTGCAATTACGCCGGCAAGAAAAAGCGCGAACGCCGCGCCGATTTCGGCCGCAAGGCGCACTGGAAAAAAGCCATCGTAACCTTGGGAGAAGGCGAGAAGATCGATCTCGTCTAAAATTTTATGGCCATCAGAGCATATCGCCCACTGACCCCGACGCAGCGTTTCAAGACGCTCTCGACCTTTTCCGAAATCACCAAGTCGAAGCCGCATCATGGGCTGACCGAGGTGAAGAAACGGAGCGGCGGCCGCAACAACAAGGGCCGTTTGACCTCGCGTCACATCGGCGGCGGGCACAAGCAGAAATACCGCAAGGTCGACTTCAAACGTCGCAAGCACGGCATCGCTGCCGAGGTCGTCGGAATCGAATACGATCCGAACCGCACCGCGCGGATCGCTTTGATCAAATACGCTGACGGCGAGATGAGCTACATCCTCGCGCCGGACGGCCTAACGACGGGCGCGAAAGTGATGTCCGGCCCGACCGCGCCTCCCGCGGTTGGAAATTCGCTTCCCTTGAGCGAGATCCCGCTCGGCTCCGGCATTCATAATATCGAGATCGCTCCCGGTCGCGGCGGCCAGGTGGCGCGCAGCGCCGGCCAGCAGGCGACCCTGAGCAACCGCGAAGGCGGCTACGCGCTGGTCAAATTGCCTTCCGGGCGAGATTCGCCGCATCCATGACACCTGCTGCGCGACGATGGGCCAGGTCGGCAACGTCGATCACATGAACGTGGTCAGCGGCAAAGCCGGCCGGTCACGCTGGAAGGGCATCCGCCCGACGGTGCGCGGCATGGTCATGAACCCGATCGATCACCCGAACGGCGGTGGCCAGGGTAAATCCAAGGGCGGCGGCGGACGCCAGCATCTGACCAGCCCGTGGGGTCAATTGGCGAAAGGCTTTAAAACGCGCTCGAAGCGCAAGCCGAGCGACCGCTTCATCATGCAGGACCGCCGGGTAAGCCGGAAGAAGAAGAGCTAATTTGTTATGGGCAGATCGCTAAAAAAAGGACCTTTTGTAGAGCCGCATCTTCTCGAGAAGATCGACAAGATGAACACGGCGGGCACGAAAAAGCCGATCAAGACCTGGTCGCGCCGCTCGATGGTGACCCCGGACTTTGTCGGGCACACCTTCCTCGTTCATAACGGCAAAATTTTTCAATCCGTGTTCGTGACCGAAAATATGGTCGGCCACAAACTCGGCGAGTTTTCACCTACCCGAATCTTTAAGAAGCACGGGTCGCACACCGCGAAGGTGACGAAGTAGTTCAACCGATGGTTGCGGATTGAGAGGATGGGATGAAAGTCTCCGCTCTCAATCTCCGGCTCAAAGTTGTGCTGGTGTGTCTGTTGTCGGCCCCCGGGCTGGCGGCAGAAGATAGTTCTTTGTCAGATCCAAATCTTGAAATCGCAGAGGCGAAAGTGACGTCGGAGACGTTGTTTTCGCAGAATGATCTCTTGCGCAAACAGCTCTCGCTCGACCGCGAAACGCAGAAGACGCTGACCGAAAGTCTCGTCGTCTCAAACGCGGAAGCGGAATTGTTTCGCCGGAAATTCTCCGAGCTGCAATTGCGGATGGACGCTCTTGGGATCGAATCGGTCAGTAAAGACCGGGCCAAACTCGAGCAGCGCCTGTTAACCGCCGTGAGCGACCTTCAACTCCTGAACAAGGAGAAGGAAGCCTACCGCGAGCAGTTGCTGAAGTTGACCGAGACCGTGCTGCGCTACGTGAAAAGCACGCCGAGTGGCGATCCCGAGGCGCGAGCGGAGGTGGAAGCGCAGGTGCGCTCGACCGGCCAGCTTTTGGCGGCAAAGGACGCGCCGGATGAAACACGGCCGGACCTGATGGACGGCAAAGTCCTGAGTGTGAAAGAGGAGTGGTCGCTCGTGGTCGGCAACCTCGGGGCGCAGCAGGGAGTGAAGATCGGAATGCCGCTGCGGGTCGTGCAAGGCGGGAAAACGGTCGCGACCCTGCGAGTGGTGGATGTGCGCGAGAAAATCAGCGGAGCGGTGATTCAAGAATTGGGTTCGGAGAAGGTAAAAATAAAAGTGGGCGATCGCCTCCAAGTGGATGCCCGCCCGGAAATAAGTTTAAAGTAATGCAAGTAAGCTCAACCTATCGTTACGCGAAGATTTCGGCGTTCAAAGCGCGCGAAGTCACTCGCGCCATCCAGGGTCTGCCGGTTTCGGCAGCGCTCGACATTGTCGCGTTCAGCCCCAAAAAAGCGGCCGGCATGATCAGCAAAACGCTGAAAAGCGCGATCGCCAACGCGGAGAACAACAACAACCTGCGCGTCGACTCGCTGGTCGTGAAAGAAGCGACCGTCGGCGAAGGCCCGACGATGAAGCGGATGATGACCCGGGCCCGCGGCAGCGGCAGCACCATCCGCAAACGGAGTGCGCACATCCGGATCATTTTGACCGACGAAATCGAGATCAAGACCCGCGAGAAAAAGGCGAAGAAGCCGGGCGGAGCGAAGAAGAAAAAAGCCCCGGCCGCGAAAGCGACCAAGGCCGAGCCGAAAACCGAGGAAACGGCGGCTGCAAAGAAAGAACCGAAAACGGAAGCTGCTTCGACGGAAGCCGGCGCGCAGACTAACGAATAAATTTTATGAACTGTCATTCTGAGCGAAGCGCAGCGGAGCCGAAGAATCTCCGACTATTTCTGCGCCTGGTGGACGTCGCTCAGGGGGCAATGGTCAGAGATCCTTCGCCGTCTTCGCGGCTCAGGATGACACGCTAAAAACAATATGGGACAAAAAGTTAATCCAATCGGTTTTCGTCTCGGGGTGAACCGCGACTGGCGTTCGCGCTGGTACGCCTCGCCCCAGGAGATGCCCGAGTTCCTGCATAACGACATCCAGATTCGCGACTACGTGAAGAAGAAGCTTCAGTTCGCCGCGGTCGCCAAGATCATCATCGAGCGGGCCTGGAACAGCATCCGCGTCACCATTCACACGGCCCGCCCCGGCATCGTCATCGGACGCAAAGGGGCCGAGATCGAGAAGATGACGGAGGAGATTTCGCGCATGGCCAAGGGCAAGCAGATCAAGATCGACATCCAGGAAATCAAAACTCCGGAACTCGACGCCCAGCTCGTGGCCGAGAACGTCGCGCTCCAGATCGAGCGCCGGATCGCCTATCGCCGGGCCATGAAAAAAGCGGTCCAGATCGCGATGGACTTCGGCGCCCAGGGGATTCGTCTGCGCAGCTCGGGTCGTCTCAACGGCGCGGAAATTTCGCGTTCGGAATGGTATCGCGAAGGCAAAGTGCCGCTCCATACCCTCCGCACCCCGATCGATTACGGCTTCGCCGAGGCCAACACCGTCTACGGGAAAATCGGAGTAAAATGCTGGATTTGTAAGAAGGAAGAAGCGCCCGTCGCCCCGGCTAACGCGCCCGCCGCGATGCCGGAACCGGCTGCCGCCGCCTAACGAGTTTTTAAGAAAGAGAGATCGCCATGCCATTGATGCCCAAACGAGTGAAGTATCGCAAGACCCAGCGGGGCAGCCGCAAGGGGACGGCTTCACGCAACCTGCGAATCGACTTTGGCGAATTCGGCCTCCAGACGCTGGAACGCGCCTGGATTACCAACACCCAGATCGAAGCCGCCCGTGTCGCGCTCACCCGCAACATGAAGCGCAAAGGCAAACTCTGGATCCGAATTTTCCCCGACAAATCGGTTACCTCGCGTCCGCCCGAAACCCGCATGGGTAAAGGCAAAGGCCAGCCCGAGTACTGGGTCGCGACGGTGCGTCCGGGGAATATTTTATTTGAGCTCGACGGCGTGCCGGAATCGGTCGCGCGCGAATCGCTCCGCCTCGCGGCCGACAAGCTGCCGGTCCGGACGAAGTTCCTTACCCGCCATCATGTCGCGGTCTAACGGCTAACGAGAAATGAAATTCAAAGAAATCAAAGAAATGAGCACGGATGAGTTGCTCACGAAAAAGCGCGACCTGCGCCAGGAAAGCCTGCATCTCCGCCTGCAACAGCAGAGCGGCCAGCTCGAGCAGCCCAGCCGGATGCGTCTCCTCCGCCGCGACGTGGCGCGGATCGAGACCCAGCTGACGCAGCGCAACAAAGAGACCGCGACAAAGAAATAACGACCATGGACGAAGCGACCAAGCAGGAAACCCCGGCCCCCGAAGCCACTCGCGGCACGCGCAAGACGCGTGTCGGCCAGGTGATCTCGAGCGGGATGAACAAGACGATTGTCGTCCAAACGGTGACCCGTGTGCCGCACGCCACCTTCGGCAAGATCGTGAAGCAGAAGAAGAAATTTTACGCGCACGACGAGGAGAGCAAAGCCAAGGCCGGCGACACGGTCCGCATCATGGAGACGCGGCCGTTGAGCAAGCTGAAGCGCTGGCGCCTCGTCGAAGTGGTCCAGAAGTAAGAGAAAGATTTTTTTATGGTTTACCTGAGATCCAGATTGGATGTAGCCGACAACAGCGGCGCGCGGATGGCGACGATGATCGGCGTCATCGGCAAAGGCGGCGCAAAATGCGCTGGGATCGGTGACGTCATCACGGCGAACGTGAAAGAAGCGAGCGCGACCGGCGCGGTGAAGAAGGGCGACGTCGTCCGCGCCGTCCTCGTGCGGACGAAGCAGCCGATCCGTCGCGACGACGGTTCGCTCCTCCGTTTCGACAACAACGCGATCGTGATCATCGACAAGGATCTCAACCCGCGCGGCACCCGTATTTTCGGCCCGGTCGCGCGTGAACTGCGCGAACGCAATTTCATGAAGATCGTCTCGCTCGCTCCGGAAGTGTTATGAACCGGCTCAAGCATCACGTCAAAAAAGGCGACCAGGTCGAAGTGATCTCGGGCAACTTCCGCGGTTCCTCCGGGAAGATCCTCCAGGTCCTGCCGAAGAAGAACCGGGTCCTGATCGAAGGTGTGCGCCTGATCAAGCGGCACCTGCGCAAGTCGCAGGAAAACCCCTCGGGTTCGATCGCGGAACGCGAAGGCCCGATTCACATCTCGAATGTGAAGCTGGTCGAGCGCGAAAAAGAGACGGAGAAGAAGAAGAAGAGCAGCAAACCGAAAGCGACGAAGGAGAAGAAGACCAAGAAGGACGAGTAACCCTCGCGCCTGGCACCATCCCGCACGTCGACACTAGAAAATGGATAACGAATTTTACCGCGAATACAAAGATCGCGTCATGCCTGCTTTGAAAGAGCACCACGGCTACAAGAACGATCATCAGATTCCGAAGCTGGAGAAGGTTGTGATCAACACTTCGGTCGGCTCGCAATCCGACGTGAAGCAGGCCTTGGAAGACGCCAAGACCGAGCTCGCCCTCATCACCGGCCAGAAGCCGGCCGAGACCCGGGCCAAGAAAAGCATTTCGAATTTCAAGCTCCGCAAAGAACAGGCGATCGGCGCCAAGGTCACCCTGCGCGGCGCGCATATGTATGAATTCATGGAGCGCCTGATCAAGGCTTCGCTCCCGCGCATCCGCGATTTTCGCGGGGTTCCGCCGAAGGGATTCGACGGCAACGGCAACTACACCCTGGGTGTTTCCGACCAGTCCATTTTCCCGGAAGTCGAGCTCGACAAAATCAAGCGCAACATCGGTTTTGATGTTACAATCGTGACCACTGCGCGCACCGACGAAGAGGCCAAATCGCTCCTGAGCGAGTTGGGAATGCCCTTCAGCGACCGGCCGAAGAAGCCCGCTGCGCAAGCCGCCTAACGAACCCACATGAGCACTGTCACTGATCCTATTGCCGACCTTCTGGCCCGCGTGCGTAACAGCACCCAGGCACAGAAGCTCGAGATGTACGTCCCTTACTCCAAGGTGAAGAACGAGATTATCCGCATCCTGAAAGAGGAAGGCTACATCACCGATTACGCGCTCGACACGACCGCGGCCCATCCGCGGATCAAGATCACGAACAAGATTTCGAATCGCACCAGCGCCATCACCGGCCTGAAACGCGTCAGCCGCCCGGGCTTGCGCCGTTATGTCGGGGCGGATGAAATTCCGCGCGTTCTCGGCGGGATGGGCACGGCGATTTTGTCCACCTCGCGCGGCGTCATGTCGGGCCGGGAAGCGAAGAAACAAAAAGTAGGCGGCGAATTACTCGCCTACGTCTGGTAACTCACGCGCTATGTCACGGATTGGAAAAAAGGCGGTCGAAATTCCCGCCAAAGTGAAAGTGAACATCGACGACAGCGGCAAGGTCGCGGTCGAAGGTCCGAAAGGGAAGCTCGACTGGAAGCTGCCGAAAGGGATCAAGGCCAACGTGGCCGACAACCAGGTGTCGTTAGTCCGCGATGCGGAGACGCGCAGCCTGAAAGCGTTGCACGGTCTTTCGCGCGCCCTGATCAACAACATGGTCGTCGGCGTGAGCGAAGGTTTTACCCGGAATCTCGAGATCGAAGGCGTCGGCTTCAAGGCCGCGGTCCAGGGCAAGAATCTCAACCTCAGCCTCGGTTTTTCGCATCCCGTTCTTTTCCCGATCCCGGAAGACATCAAGATTGTCGTGACCGATAACACCAAGATCGCGATCGCCGGCGTCGACAAGAAGACGGTCGGCCAGGTCGCGGCTGATATCCGGGGTTATTACCCGCCCGAGCCTTACAAGGGCAAAGGCGTTCGTTACGCGGGCGAGCAGGTTCGCCGCAAGGAAGGCAAAACCGTTCAATAGTCATGGCTACGATCAATCGAAAAGCGATTCGCGGGCGGATCCACAACCGCATTCGGCGCAAAGTCTCAGGCACCGCGGAACGTCCGCGTCTCTGCGTTTATTTTTCCGGGAAACATGTCTACGCGCAGGTCGTCGACGACGAGGCGGGCAAGACCCTGGTCTCCGCCGGCACGACCGAGAAAGCTCTCAGCAAAGACAAACATGCCGCTAATCTGGCGACGGCCGAGAAGGTCGGGAAGTTGATCGCCGAGCGTTTGCTCGCGAAGAAGATCGACAAGGCGGTTTTTGACCGTGGTGGATTCCTTTACCACGGGAAAGTAAAAGCGCTGGCCGACGCGGCGCGCGAAGGCGGACTAAAACTTTAATATGGCATACGCAGGCAACCAAGGCAGACGAAGCGACTCACGCACCACGGACCGGACGCCTCCGGCAAGAGGCGACACGACCGAGAAGGTGGTGTTCATCAACCGCTGCGCCAAGGTCGTGAAGGGCGGTCGTCGTTTCAGCTTCAGCGCGCTCATCGTGGCGGGCGATCACGACGGCAAAGTGGGCTGCGGATTCGGCAAGGCCAACGAAGTCGCGGAAGCGATCCGCAAGGCTTCCGAAGCGGCCCGCAAGTCGATGGAAAAGATGTCGCTGCGCGACAACACCATTCCGCACGAAGTGATCGGTGAATTCGGCGGCGGTCGCGTCATGCTGCGTCCGGCTTCGCCTGGAACGGGTGTTATCGCCGGTGGCGGCGTCCGCGCGGTGGTGGAGGCGGTCGGAATTCGCGACGTGCTCGCGAAATCGTTAGGCTCGAGCAATCACGCCAACGTGGTCAAGGCGACGATCGAGGCGCTGCGCTCTTTGCGCCGGCGCGATGAAATTTACAAGACTCGTGGCATTCGCATGAACAATGCGAGCAACGGCGGAGAGGCGCAGCAGGCCCAGTCATGATCCGGTTGCACAATCTCAAGCCGCGTCCCGGTGCGAAGCATCGGACAAAGCGTCTCGGCATTGGCGAAAGCTCAGGCCACGGCAAAACCAGCGGCAAAGGTCACAAGGGTCAGAAAGCGCGTTCCGGCGGCAGCATCCGTCTCGGATTCGAAGGCGGCCAGATGCCGCTGATTCGGCGTTTGCCGAAGCGCGGTTTCAACAACGCCCGCTTCAAGAAGACTTACGCGCTGATCAATCTCGACGACCTGAACGACTTCAAGGCCGGCACGGTCGTGAACGAAGCCATGTTGCGTGAATCGAATTACATTCGCGGCAAGGTGGTCGGGTTGAAAATCCTCGGCCGGGGCGAACTGAAGCACAGCCTGACGATCGAAGCGGACCGCGTGAGCGAGTCGGCCCGGGAAAAGATCGAAAAGGCCGGCGGCACCGTGACGTTGCGCGAGCGCAAATCGCTCACCGACGGCAAACGGTTCGAAACGGCGGCCGAGCCAAAGCCGAAAACCCCGAAGCCAGCGGCGCCGAAAGCGAAAGCCAAGGCGAAGGCGAAAAAGCCCGCGGCGAAGAAAAAGAAAACCGCTGAATAGCGGTATTCGTGCGCATCTAGCGGATGGTTTCGGCCTTTCTTAATAGCGTCAAAATCCCGGAACTGCGCCGGCGGATTTTGTTCACCCTCGCGGTCATCGTGGTCGTGCGTCTCGGTGCGGCCATTACCACTCCCGGGGTCAATCCGGCGGTCCTCCAGGCCTGGTTTGAGACTTCCTCGCAGAACAGCGGCGGTGGGGTGGCGGCCCTCTTCAATCTCTTCAGCGGCGGCGCGCTCGAGAACTGCGCCATCTTTTCGTTAGGCATTATGCCTTACATCAGCGCCTCGATCATGCTCCAGCTCCTGACCGCGGTCATCCCGTCGCTCAGCCGGTTGTCGCGAGAGGATGGCGGGCGGCAGAAGATCATGCAGTACACGCGTTATGCGACGCTGGTGCTTTGTGTGTTCCAAGGCTATCTCCTGGCCGTCTCCTTCCAGCATCCGGAATCGTATCAGACGATGCTCCCCGGCATTAACGAGACGACGGCGAGGCTGGGGATACCGCTGGTCGATAACCTGGGGTGGTCCTTCCGGATCATCACCGTCCTCACTTTGACGGCGGGCACGCTTTTCCTGATGTGGCTGGGCGACCAGATCACCGACCGCGGCATCGGCAACGGCATTTCCCTCATCATCACCGTCGGCATCGTGGCCCAGCTGCCGGCAGCGCTCGCCCAGGCCTGGAAAACTTTCGTTCCTTCCGCGGTCACCGGGCAAAGTCAGGTCAGTCCGGCGATCCTGGTCTTAATGATCGCCTTCCTTTTTATCGTCATCGCGGCGGTGATCGCGGTCACCCAGGGTGTGCGCAAAATTACCGTGCAGTACGCGAAACGGGTCGTGGGCCGAAAGATGTATGGCGGGCAAACCCAGTACATGCCGTTGAAAGTGAACTACGCCGGCGTCATGCCGATCATCTTCGCCTGGGCCTTGCTGCTTTTCCCGACCACCATCGTCGGGCTGGCGTTCAAGAACAGCCGGACGGCGCAGACGATTGCGCAAATGCTTTCCGACGGCTGGCTCCACTACCTCGTGCTCGCGGCGATGATTTTCTTCTTCAGTTATTTCTGGGTCGCGACGCAGTTTCAACCCTCGCAGATTGCGGATGACCTGAAGAAGTACGGCGGCTATATCCCGGGGGTTCGTCCGGGCAAGCCGACCGCTGATTTCCTCGATTTCACCATGACCCGGCTGACTTTCGCCGGGGCGATTTTCCTGACCTTGATCGCGATTCTGCCCAGCCTGCTGAGCCAGGGGCTGCATGTCCCGACCATCACTGCGCAATTTTTCGGCGGCACGAGCCTGCTCATCATCGTGGGTGTGATTCTCGACACGATGCGACAGGTGGAGACGCACCTGATCCAGCGGCATTACGACGGCTTCCTGCGCAAGGGCCGGATTCGCGGCCGGGCTTTCGATCGCTCCGCCTACAATCGCGGCGAGGCGGCACAGCAGGGCACGCTGATGTGGCTTTACGTCGGCATCGCAGTCCTGGTCATCGGCGGCGTGGCAATTTTTCTCTACGGACGCTAGGTGAAAAGTCGCATCGTGCTCCTCGGCGCCCCGGGTTCTGGCAAGGGAACCCAGGCGGAATTGATCACCCGGCACTTCGCCATCTCGGTCACGTCGCCGGGCGCGATCCTGCGCCGCGAACGCGATCTCGGCACTCCGCTGGGCCTGGAAGCGGATGAAGTTTCGAAACAGGGCGGCCTCGTGCCGGACGACACGATCGTTAGGCTGATTGAGGATTGGCTCAACCTGCACGGCAAGGAAGGCTTCGTCTTCGACGGTTTCCCGCGGACGGTGACCCAGGCCGAGCGGCTAAACGAGATTTTGCAAAAGCAGGGCAGTTCGCTCGACCTGGCGATCTGGCTGGAAGTCTCGGAGGAGACGGTGCGCGAGCGCATTTCCAGCCGCCTGCAGTGCCGCCGCTGCGGTTTCACGACCAGCGTGACGAGCGCGGGCTTTGCCGACCGTCCGATCTGCCCTTATTGCGACGGGCCGCTGATTCGGCGCGAAGATGACGACGCCTCGGTTTTGCAGACGCGGCTGACGGAATACAAAACGAAAACCGAACCCCTCCTTTCTTTTTATGAAAAAGACGACGCGCTCCATCGCATCGATGGGAACAGGGATCGCGACACGGTTTTTGCTGACATCTCGGCCTTGATCGAAGAGCGTGTGAAATGATCCCGATCAAGTCGGCTCGGGAGATCGACAAGATGCGGATCGCTTGCCGCACCGCGAGCGATATCCTGGAGCGGATCGCGGAACTGATCCGGCCGGGCATTTCGACCAAGGAAATCGACCAGGCCGCGGCCGACCTCATGGCCGAGGCCGGGGTGCGGAGCGCATTTCTCGGCTACCGGCTTGGACATCGCGTTTTCCCGGGCAACATCTGCATTTCGCTCAACGACGAGATCGTCCACGGCATCGGGAGCCAGCGCCGGATCCAGTACGGCGACATTGTAAAGCTCGACATCGGCGTGGTCCAGGACGGCTGGGTCGGCGATACCGCGGCCACCATCCCGGTCGGGATGATTGACGAGCGGGTCGAGAAATTGCTCGAGGTGACCCAGAGCGCGTTGCAGCGCGCGATCACTCATGCGCTCGCGGGCGAACGCCTCGGCGACCTCTGCGCCTCGATCGAGGAGGAAGCGAGGCAGCATCATTTCAGCGTCGTGAGGGAATTTGTCGGCCACGGGGTGGGGCGGAAGCTGCACGAAGAACCCCAAGTCCCAAACTACGGCAAACGCGGCAGCGGCCCGCGGCTCAAAGCCGGCATGACGATCGCGATCGAGCCCATGATCAACCTCGGCGGCGCCGGCGTCCGTCTCCTGGAGGACGGCTGGACGGTCTGCACCTCCGACGGGTTGCCCTCGGCGCATTTTGAACACACGGTTTTGATTACGAAAGAGGAACCTGAAATCCTGACATGGCGCGCAAAGACGCAATTGAGGTAGAAGGCACTGTGGTCGACCTCCTGCCGAATACGATGTTCCGGGTGGAACTGCCCAACGGGCACCGCGTCCTCGCCCACATCTCGGGAAAGATGAGAATGCACTTCATTCGCATCTTGCCAGGGGACAAAGTTATGCTAGAAGTTTCCCCCTACGATTTGTCGAAGGGGCGAATCACTTTTCGCCATCGCTAGCGCGGAGAAAAGACTCCGCGTTTTTCGTCTCGTGAAACCATGAAAGTACGACCGTCAGTTAAAAGACTTTGTGAAGGATGCAAGATCGTGAAGCGCAAGAACGTGGTGCGCGTGATCTGTGCCAAGAACCCGCGCCATAAACAGCGTCAGGGCTAGGAGATTTATGCCAAGATTACTCGGAGTAGAAATTCCCGCCGACAAACGCATCGAAGCGTCGCTCACCTACATTTACGGCGTCGGCCCCTCGACCGCCAAGCGCGTCCTCGAGCAAACCAATATCGATCCCAACCTGCGGGCGAAGGACCTGACCCCGCAGCAGATCAACGAGATCATCCAGATGATCACGCGCAACAAACTCCCGATCGAAGGCGATCTGCGCCGCGAAGTGCAGAGCAACCTCAAGCGCCTCCAGGCGATCAATTGTTATCGCGGCATCCGCCATCGTCGCGGACTGCCCGTGCGCGGACAGCGCACCTCGACCAACGCCCGCACCCGCAAGGGCCCGCGCAAGACCGTCGGCGTCATTCGGAACAAGGATGCGAAGGCAGGAAAAGTTTAACCTAACGAACTGACATGGCTGAAGATTCCGAAAACCAAACGCCGGCTGAAGAGCCCACCGCTCCGGCGGCCGAGCAGACTCCAACCCCGGTGAACGAAACGCCGGCCGAAACCACGACGGAAAAATCCGCCGACGCGCCTGTGGCCGAGGCAGCTCCCGCTACAACCGAAGCAGCTCCCGCGGCTCCGGCCAAGGAAGCCAAGCCCAAGGCGGCCAAGAAAAAGAAGGCTGAAGCCCCCGCTCGCGGAAGCGCCCAAGGAAAATCTTTCGCTCGACCCGAACGACGTCGAGAAGCCGAAGATCATCAAGGCGAAGGGGAGCAAAAACATTTACTCCGGCTACGCCCATGTCCTCTCCACTTTTAACAACACCATCGTCACCATCACCGACCTGCAAGGGAACGTAATCGGCTGGTCGAGCGCCGGCAAAGTCGGCTTCAAAGGCTCGCGCAAAAGCACCGCTTACGCCGCCCAAATGGTGGCGCAGGACGCCTCCCGCCAGGCCATGGGGCACGGCCTCAAGGAAGTCGAAGTCCTCGTTAGGGGACCAGGCGCCGGTCGCGAATCCGCCGTCCGCGCGCTCCAGGCGATCGGGCTCGATCTTACCGTCATCCGCGACGTCACCCCGGTGCCGCATAACGGTTGCCGCCCGCCCAAGCAGCGCCGCGTCTGATTCTCATCACTCGTCACTAGTCACTCATCACTTTTTTCAATGGCCAGATATACCGGACCCAAAACCAAGATCGCCCGCCGCTATGGCGTGCCACTTTTCGGACCTTCCAAAGCGCTCGAGCGGAAAAATTATCCGCCCGGAATGCATGGCCCGAAAGGCTCGCGGCGGAAGCAGTCCGATTACGCGATCGCGCTCGGCGAAAAGCAGAAGCTCCGCTTCCAGTATGGCCTGATGGAAAAACAATTCCGCCGCATCTTCGAGACCGCGCTGCAGCGTCGCGGTGTCACCGGCGAGACGCTCCTCCAGCTCCTCGAAACCCGGCTCGACAACGTCGTTTTCCGCCTTGGCCTCGCCAATACCCGGAGCGCGGCGCGCCAATTGGTTTCGCACGGCCATGTGCAGGTCAACGGCCGCAACGTCAACATCGCTTCCTTCAACGTGAAGGTCGGCGACGAGATCATGATCAAGGATCGCCCCAAGTCGCGCCAGCTCGCCTTGCGCAACATGGAGCTGACCCAGATTGCGCCCGTGCCCGATTGGCTGACGGTGGATCGCGATGCCCTCACCGGCAAAGTCGCGCACATCCCGTCGCGCGAAGAGATGCAGCCGATGGTCAACGAGCAGTTGATCGTCGAGTTGTACTCGCGCTAATCAGCCGCGGGAGATTCGAGCGCCTCGAGCGCCTTGTCGTAGCTGCAGCGGGCGAGGTAATGTGCAAGCTGCGGATCAACCGGCCGTGGCAACGCTTCGCCGAGGGCGACAATTTTTTCCGAGACCGCCCTTAATTTTTCGAGATGCTGCGCGGGCTCGCGCCGGCTCGTCTCGTCGGCGATGAGGGCGCGGCGTTCGCGCAGGGCGGCGATGAGGTCGGCTTCGGGTGAATTCGCGGCTGGTGCAGGCATGAGAAAATTCAGCAACTAAAGCTTGAATCTCAGCGCGCTTTCGCGCAAGCCTCCGGGATGGCTGAGCCAGAGATAAAACGCGTCCTGATCGTGGACGATGACACGGGGGTGCTGCGCATCATGCGCGAGGCGCTTCAGACCCTTTTGCACTGGGAAATCGACACTTCGCCCCGGCCCGAATACGGCTTCGAGCTGGCCCTGAAAAAAAATTACGACCTGATGATCTTCGATTTCTCCATGCCGATGATCGACGGCACGCTCCTTTTTCTCCTCATCTCCAAGGTCTACGAAAACTCCAACCCGCCGCGGACGGTTCCGCCGCTGCTCCTCGTTAGCGGTCAGGGTTCGGATGAGCGGGCGCAGGATCTCCTCAAGGAGGCGCGGGTGCGCGGTTTCCTGGCGAAACCTTTCACGATCAATCGCCTGATCGAGAAGGTGAAGGCCTGTTTCCCCGAGTTGGAAACCGTCTCCGGCGGCTAGGTCCGAGCTCTGCCCAACCGGGGAAGGGAAGCGCTCGTCAGGCGCGGGCGGCTTCCGACTGCAACTGGCGACGGGCTTCCAGCCAATCGTTGGCGGAATCGCCGGCAATGCCATTTTGGATGCGCCATTCCGAGATGAAGTAAGCCCTCATGCGGACTTGCTCGTCGGTCACCGACGAACTGGCGGCGGCTGGCGCGGTCTTTTTTGCGCGCGGGCTGCGGGTGCCGGTGGCGGTCCGCTTAACCGTTGTTCCACGAGGCTTTGCGGCGTTCTTGGCACCTTTGCTCGTTTTGGCCGCCGCTTTTTTGGCGGCGACAGGCTGGGCGGCTTCCGCGGCGCTCTGACCGTTGCTCGATTCGCTGGAGAGATTCTCCGGCGCCGTTGTCTGTTTCGATTTTTTTGAACTTTTCGCCATTTACTTTTCCTTTGGGTCGGCCAAGCCTGTACCCGCCGAGCGCCGGGTGCGCAAGCGGAAAGGGCACGAAAAAAGCTCCTCCGCCAATCGGTTTATCCTAACGATGAGGCACTTTATTTTCAGATGGGCGATCACGACCGTCGCCGTTATGGTCGCCGCCTCCATCCTCCGCGGAATTCGTTACGACAGCGCGGGTTCCCTCATCGGCGCCGCCCTTCTCCTTGGGATCCTCAACGCCTTCCTCCGTCCGGTCTTGCTCCTGCTCGCCGCTCCGCTCATCATCCTCACCCTCGGCATTTTCATTTTCGTCGTGAACGGCCTCATGCTCCTGCTGGTGAATCAATTCGTCCACGGCTTCCACGTCGACAGTTTCGGGAGCGCCTTCTGGGGCGCGATTTTGATCAGTATCGTGAGCTGGATCCTGAGCGCGTTTTTCCGCGGGAGCGACGGACGCGTCCATCCCCTCACGCATCACACACAGATACGGCGCGTCGAAGGGCGCGTCGTCGGCAGCACCAAACCCGGCGACAAATCATGACCTATTGCCTCGGCATGCTCTGTCGGCAGGGCGCGGTTTTCCTCTCCGATTCCCGGACCAGCGCGGGCATGGATAACATTAGCAATCGGACAAAGATGCGGATCTACGAAAGACCGGGCGACCGGGTGATCTCGATCATGAGCTCGGGCAATCTCTCGCTCACCCAGGCCACGATGGCCCTGATCGACGACGACCTGCACCTCAACGAAAGCCACCCCGCGCGGAAGCATTTGCTCAATTGCGAGACGCTCTACGAGACCGTCCGCTACGTCGGTTCCAAAGTCCGGATCGTGGAAGCCCGCGATCGGGCGGCGCTCGAGGCCGACGGTTTTGATTTCAATATCAACCTCATCGTGGGCGGTCAGATCGCCGGCCTCGCCCCGGAAGTGCACTCGATTTATCCGCAGGGCAACAGCATCCACGCCAGCCGCGATTGCCCTTATCTGCAGATCGGCGAATCGAAGTACGGCAAACCGATTCTCGACCGCGGGTTCAGCTATGACGGCACCCTCATGGACGCGCTCAAGTTCGGCATCATCTCGATGGACGCGACGATGAAGAGCAACGTCGCGGTCGGCCCGCCGATCGATATCCTCTGCTACAAGACCGATTCCCTGCAGGTGAAAATGCGCACCCGGCTCGAGCAGAACGATCCCTACCTGACCGAGATCAGCCAGAAGTGGCAGGAAGGCATTGTCCGGCTCGTTAGGCAAATGCCGGTGGCCGATTTCAGCAAGACGGCGCTCGGCTTCGCGACCGCGGCCTGAGCGGCCGCAGCGTTTCCAGCGGAGGGCTCGCACGAGCCCGGCAAGCTCTCGATTTCCCGGGGGACGCAACTGTTTCAGAGGGCTGGTCTGGTTCCTGCTTTTACCTGTCCCGCAGTCCAAACCTCTTGCCTTAATCATTATGCTCACTTCCACCAAACAACTTCTCTGCGCGCTTGCCATTTTCGGGGCTGCCGCAACAGCGTCGCTCGCCCAGGAGACCACCGCGGTGGCCTCGCTGGAGACCACGACGGCGCCCGCCTCTGTGCCGGCCGCCGCGAGCAGTGCGACGGTGCGGACGCCGGACCTCGCGCCGATGACGCTCGTCCAGGCTGCACCTGTGACCGCTCAACCGGCGACTCCGGCCCAGCCCTCCGCGGCTGTCCCGGCAGATACGCAAACCACGACCTCGACGACCAGCATGGCGATGGAAAACGGCGGCGTCGGCGTGCGTGAATTTCAGGGCGACGACGTCGGCCAGGTCCTGCGCCTGCTCGCCCGCCAGTCCAAGATCAACATGGTCGTGAGCGAAGCGGTCGCCGGCACGGTGACGATGCGGCTCGAGGACGTGACCGCGCTGCAGGCGATCGCGATTATCGTCAAATCCAAGGGTCTGTTCATGGATCAGATCGACAATGTTTATTACATCAAGACCGGTGCCGAGCGGACAGCCGAGCCGACCGAAAGCGAGAGCTACCAGTTCAGCTACGGCCGGGCCAAGGACATCGCGCCGTTGCTCGCGACTCAGCTCTCGAGCAAGGAACCGCCCCAGGTGGACGAGCGGACCAACACCATTTTCTACCGCGAGACCCGGAGCAATATCGACAACGTGCGCAAGCTCATGGTGCAAATCGACAAGCCGACCAAGCAGGTCATGATCGAAGCGCGCCTCGTGGAAGTGAACGCCAATCCGAAACAAAGCTACGGGATCAATTGGGCCGGTGTCGTCGGCAGCTCGTCGGCTCCGCAAACGATTACTTACGGCAGCGGCCATTTTGGAACCAAGGTCGTGGACGGACCGACGCCCATTGAAAGGAATGACAGCTTTCCTTTCCTCAGCTCAAACAACGACTTGATTGGCAATTTCGGCAAACTGGCCGCGGGTAATTTCGCGATCCTGTCGGTCCCGCAAATGTCGATCACTCTGCGCGCCCTCAATGAAGATTCGGACGCAGAGTTTCTCGCCAATCCCCGCATCGTCACGGCGGATAATCAACAGGCCAAAATCGAGATTATCCGCAACCAGCCGGTCCCGCAGTTGAATTTCAATGAGCAGACTGCGACTGCCGTCTTCGGCGGATTCCTCGACAAGAAATTCGGCAACACCCTTGTCGTTAGGCCTTCCGTCAACAAGGACGATTTCGTCACTCTGAGCGTGAAACCGGAGATCAGTAACAAAGTCGGAGACGCCACTTTCAAATTTGCCGGAGCGGAGGTCGCGAGCCCGGTCATCGATACGCGCACGCTGGAATCGAATGTCTTGATCAAGAGCGGCGACACTCTTGCGATTGGTGGTTTGCTGCAGGACGAAGTGACCAAAGCGCGGAACAAAGTGCCGGTCATGGGCGACATCCCGATCCTCGGTTATCTCTTTCAGGAGCGCCTGAATGCGCGGACCAAGCGGAACCTGCTCGTCTTCGTCACCCCGACCATCCTCGAGCAACGCTACGGCACCGGTCTCGAAGACCAGATTTCCGGTTTGCATCACAGCGGCGAGGAGTACGCCGATCCGAACGGCTGGCGCAACAATGCCAAGGGCGCCGTCCGTCTCGTCCCGACCTCGAATCGCCAGATCACGGCCGATTATCCGAAACCGGGCGTGGCCCCGGCTCCGGCCAAGATGCGCTTCATGAGCACGGCCAAGGACCGAGACTTCTAAGAAAATTTTGTTGTGGGGTTGGAAGAGGGCGGACCGGGTGGTTCGCCCTCTATGTTTTCCCACTCCGGACTCGTGCTCCTGCTCGTAATCGTGCTCGTGATCGAATCTGAAGGGATCAGGGAACGATCACGAGCACGAGCAGGAGCACGAGTAGGAGTGGGAGCAGGAGATTTACAGCACTTGCGCGGGCGCATCCTCCTGTGCACTATAGGCCGCGTGAGTTTCCCCGCACAGAGCGCGTATTCATGATGAAAATTTCGCTCATTCCCGCCCCCCTCCGATCGATCGCTGAAAAAATCGAGGCCAACGAACGCATCTCCGATCAGGACGCCCTCCAGCTCTATCGTTCCAACGATCTCAACGCCCTTGGCATCATGGCCAGCGCGGTGCGGGAACGCAAGAACGGCAACGTCGCGACCTACATCCTCAATCGCTACATCAACTATTCCAACATTTGCGTCCTCTCCTGCCAGTTCTGCGCCTTTGCCGCGAAGAAGCGCGATGCGCATGCTTTCGAGAGCTCGATTGATGAGATCGCCGCCGCCGTCCAGGATGCGCTGGCGAGCGGCATCACCGAGGTGCACATGGTGGGCGGCCTCCACCCGACGTTGAACAAGCAATGGTACATCGACCTGCTCACCCGGCTCCGCGCACTCGATCCGCAATTGCAGTTGAAGGCATTCACCGCCATCGAAATCCGCCACATGGCGCGGCGGATTTTTAAAACCTCGATCGCCGAAACTCTCGCGATCCTGCGCGAGGCGGGCCTCGGTTCGCTCACCGGCGGCGGCGCGGAGATATTCGACCCGGCCGTGCGCGACGAGCTTTGCCGGGGCAAGGAAAACGCGGCGGAGTGGCTCGAAGTCCATCGCACCTGGCACGAAATGGGTGGCCGCAGCACCTGCACCATGCTTTACGGACACATCGAAACGCTCGAGCAGCGGGTCGATCATCTCCGCCAGCTGCGCGAGTTGCAGGATCAGACCAGCGGGTTCACCGGCTTCATCCCTTTTGCCTTCGAGCCGCAGACCACGATCCTCGCGCACATCAAGGCGTCGACCGCGTTTGATCAGCTGCGCAACCTGGCGGTGAGCCGGATTTACCTCGATAACATCGAGCATATCACCGCCTATTGGGTCAGCATGGGGCTGCCGCTGGCCCAGGTTTCCCTCAGTTACGGCGTCGACGATTTGCACGGCACCATCATGGAGGAAAAAATCTTCCACATGGCGGGCGCGAAGACGCCACAGCAGCAGACGGTCGAATCGCTCCGGCACGTCATCCGCGAAGCCGGGCGTGATCCGGTGCAGCGCGACAGTTTTTACAATCATCTCACGCCTGCCACCTCGTCCGCGGCCGCCAGCGCCGCGCCGGACAAAGGGCGAACTGGTCTGCGCCTGAGGTGCGCGGTTCGCTTCGCCTCGGCTGCGTCCAGTATCTCAACGCCCGGCCGCTGATTCACGGCTGGTCCGGCCCAGTGCATTTCGATCACCCCGCCGCGCTCTGCCGGCAACTGGCGGCCGGTGAACTCGACGTCGCCCTCGTCTCGAGCTTCGAATATCTGCGCCATCCCATTTACTCGATCGTGGACGACGTTGCGATCGCCTCCGACGGCCCGGTTTACAGCGTGGTGGTCGCTCATCGCGAGCCCCTCGCGCAATTGCGCGAGATCGTGATCGATCCCGCCTCCGAGACTTCGGTCAACCTGCTGCGTGGTCTGCTCGCGGAGCGCGGCCGTCAGCCCGGAGCTCGTCGCCGATCGGACGAGCCGGAGGCCGCGCGCCTGCTCATCGGCGATCAGGCCATCGCCTTCCGGCAGAGCCATCCCGACTTCGAATTCTGGGACCTGGGCGCCGCCTGGCAGGATTTGCGGCACCGTCCTTTTGTCTACGCCCTTTGGCTGATCCGGCCGAAGCTGAGCGGCGCGAAAGAAATCGCCGGGCAGCTCCGCGCGACGCGCGACGCAAACCTCCGCCGGATGGAAGAGGTGATCGCGGACGAGAAAAAATTCGATCCCGATTTCTGCACCCGCTATTACCGCGATCATCTGCGATTCAGTTTTGGCGAGCAGGAGAAGGAAGGTTTGTGGCTATTTCAATGTCTCTGCGCAAAACACGGTCTCCTGCCGGAAGCCGAACTCTCGCTCACCCTGCAATAGCGGGCCGCGAGCTGCGCATCGGGATTTCGGGCTGGCGTTACGCGGGCTGGCGCGGGAAATTTTATCCGGCTGGTCTGGCCCAGCGCCGTGAGCTGGAGTTCGCCAGCGCCGCCTTCAATTCCGTCGAGATCAATGGCTCGTTTTATTCCCTCCAATTGCCGTCCAGCTATCAGCGCTGGTTCGACGAGACGCCGGCGGGTTTTCTTTTCAGTGTGAAAGGCCCGCGCTTCGTCACCCACATGAAAAAATTGCGCGACGTGCGGGTGCCGGTGGCGAATTTTTTTGCCTCCGGCGTCCTCGCGCTGCGCGAAAAACTCGGGCCGATTCTTTGGCAATTCCCGCCGCAGTTTGGCTGGAATGAAGCGCGTTTCCGCGAGTTTTTCGAATTGCTTCCGCGCACCACTGCCGAAGCCGGCCAGCTCGGGCGCTTGCATAACGACAAGCTCAAAGCCCGCGCCTGGCTCCGGACCGACGGGGACCGCCCCTTGCGCTACGCCGTCGAGATCCGTCATCGCACTTTCCTCGTCCCGGAATTTTTCAATCTGCTGCGCGAATATCGGATTGCTTTGGTCATCGCCGACACCGCCGGCCGCTGGCCCTATCTCGAGGAACTGACGACCGATCTCGTCTATTGTCGGCTCCATGGCGACACCCAGCTCTACGTCAGCGGCTACAGCGATTCCGCGCTCGAGTCGTGGGCCAGACGCATCCGCCGCTGGCGGCGCGGGCGCGACGTTTTCGTCTATTTTGATAACGATGCCAAGGTTCACGCCCCCTTCGATGCCCAGCGTCTCGCGCAACTTCTTGCCTAACGAGGGGGCAAGATGAGACGGGCACGACGCTGGATCCTCGTCACCTGCCACCGGCACGGCTGACGCCGATCAAGTTTTCCGACCAGGTCTGCGGTCTGCCCTGCATTGCCCGCCTTCTGCAACGCAAAGGATTCCTGAGCGACGAGCAGGCGACTGATTTTCTCCAGCCCCGCCTGAAAAGGCTGAGCGATCCGTTTTTGCTGCCGAACATGCAGGCGGCGGTCGATCGAATCCTGCGCGCGGTCACAGACCGGGAACGGATTGTTCTCTACGGCGACTACGACGTCGATGGCGTCACCTCGCTCGCGCTCCTGCACGAGATGCTCTCCGCCTACGGCGCCACCCCCGCGCTTTTCCTGCCCTCGCGGATGGAGGAAGGCTACGGATTGAGCGTGGAAGGAATCGAACGTTGCTGGCAGGCGCATCAGCCGCAGCTTCTCATCGCGGTCGATTGCGGGACTGGCTCGTGCGCGGAGGTGGCGCAAATTCGCGCGCGCGGTGCGGACGTGATCGTGCTCGATCATCACGAACCGAAGGGCGCCTTGCCGGATTGCGTAGCGGTGGTGAATCCGAAAGCGGCGGCTGATTGCGTTTTCACTTACCTCTGCAGCGTCGGGATTGTCTTTAAGCTTTGCCATGCGCTCCTCAAGACCCGGCCGTTGCCGGATTTCGACCTGCGCCAGCGCCTCGACCTCGTCGCGCTGGGGACGGTGGCCGACATCGTGCCGCTCGAGTCCGAGAACCGGATCCTGGTGCATCACGGGACTCGCCAGATCGCGTGCCGGCGATTGTTAGGCATGGCGGAGTTGATGAAGGTTGCGGCCGTCCGGCCGCCGATCGCGGCTGAGCACATCGGCTTTCGTCTCGGGCCGCGCCTGAACGCGGCCGGGCGCCTAACGACGGCGGAAAAGGCCCTGCGGCTTCTGCTCACGACCGATCCCGCCGAAGCGAGCGCGCTCGCGGCCGAATTGGACGGACAAAATCGCGACCGGCAGGGCGTTGAGCGCGAAATTGTCCAGGCGGTGGAAAAGCGAATCACCGAGGAAGACCTGGCCGAATCTCCCGCCATCGTCCTCGGCGATCGCGGTTGGCATCCCGGGGTGCTTGGCATCGTTGCCTCCCGCATCGCGCGCAGTTATCACCGGCCGACGATCATCGTCGGCTTTGATGAAACGGGAGTCGGGAAGGGGAGCGGGCGCAGTATCGCGGGTCTCTCGCTGGTCGCGGCGCTCGGTCGCTGTGCCGCGCTTCTCGAGAAATTTGGCGGGCACGAGATGGCCGCCGGCCTCACCATTCGTGAGGAAAATTTCCCGGCGTTTCGAGCAGCGATGCAGGAAGTTTGCCGCGAGATGATTTCTGCCGAGCACCTTGAGCCCTGTCTCCATCTCGATGACGAACTCACCCTCGGCGAACTGAATTGGAACCTGCTCCGCTGGCACGAGCTCCTGCAGCCGTTCGGGCAGAGCAATCCGCAGCCGCTCTTTCTCGCGCGTGCGGTGGAGTCGGCTGCGCCGCCGAAAATCCTGAAGGAAAAACATCTCGTCCTGCGCCTCCGGCAAAATGGACGGTCGCAACGCGCGATATTTTTCGGCGGGGCGGAAGAGCCGCTGCCCGAGCCGCCCTGGGACGTCGCTTTCCGGATCAGCAGCGATGAGTACGAAGGCGAGATCCGCCTGCAGATGCAGGTCGAGGCGATTCGCACCTCCATCCCGGTCGACGCATGAGCCTGACGAGCGCAGATTTCTTAGGCGAGATCGAGTGGATACCGCGGCCGCGCAGCACGCAGTTGCGCCGGCTCGGGCTGGAGACGGTGGGCGACCTGCTCACGCATTATCCGCGGCGCTACGAGGATCGGCGCGAGTTTGCCGGCTTTCCGCGCGAGGAAAGCGAAGTGCCGGTGTGTCTTTGCGGCGAAGTGGTCAAGACTCGGCTGAATCGATTCGGACGCCGGAAGATTTTTGAAGCCACTCTGCAGGAAGACGCGGCGCATGCCCTCAGCCAGCCGCTCACTCTGCGCTGGTTCAATCTTCATTACGTCCAGAAAATGATCCTGACCGGGCAGCGTCTGGTCGTGTTCGGCAAGCCGCGCCTGCGCGGACAGCGCCTTTGCCTGGAACACCCGGAGTTCGAGGTGATCGAGAACGACGAGGAAATTTCGATCCATTTCCGCCGGATCACTCCGATCTATCCGGCGACCGAGGGATTGTCGCAGCGCATTCTGCGCGGGCTGATTTATCGCCTGCTCGAGGAATGGGAAGACGACGGCACGCAGACGCTGTTGCCGGCCGGAGTTGAGGCGAAGCCTTCTCCCCGGGCGCTGCGGGAAATCCATTTTCCCGCCACCGAAGAGGACCTCGCCCGGGCCCGCGAAACGATCGTCCTGGCGGAATTTTTTGCGATGCAGATGCTGCTCTCCTCGCGCCGCTCGCGTTCGCGGGCTCGGAGCGGGGCCATCCACTGCGGACCGGGAGCTTTGCTCGAGCGCTTTCTGCGCGCGCTGCCTTTTGACCTAACGAATGCGCAGGCGCGCGTGATCGAGGAACTGCGGGGCGATCTGAGTGCGACGACACCGATGAATCGCCTCCTGCAAGGCGATGTCGGCTCGGGCAAGACGGTGGTCGCGGTCGCGGCGCTCCTGCTCGCGGTCGAGGCCGGATTCCAAACCGCGTTCATGGCCCCGACGCAGATCCTGGCGGAGCAGCATTACGCGGTTCTGCAGCGCTGGCTGGAGCCGTTAGGCGTGCCCGTCTCGTTGCGGACCGGCGCGCGCAAGGAAGATCCGCTCCCGCTTTTTGAGCTGGGTAGCGCCCGCGTTCCGCGGGCTGGCGACGGTGTTCCACCGTCGCGAACTTTGCTGGAACCGCCGCTGGCCGAGGGCGCGCAATATCATCGCCGGCGTCTCCCGCATTTTGAAAAACCGTGGGCGATCTACGCCGTCACCATCGGGACGATACAGCGACGTTGTTTATCCCCGGCGGCGCGCGACATCGTTCTCAATGCCCTCCATCACTTTCACGACCGGCGGTACGAGTTGTTTGCGGCCTGTGTGATGCCCGATCACGTCCACTTGCTTGTTCAGCCCTGGCCGAAGGAGGACGATCCGGAGGGGGACCCGGTTTTCTGGACTTTGAGTGAACTGATGCGTTCTGTGAAAACTTTTTCAGCGCGGGAGATCAACAAGCTCGAAAACCGGACCGGCGGAGTCTGGGCGCGGGAACAATTTGATCGCTATATCCGATCGGATCGCGATCTGGAGGAGAAGTTTCGCTATATCGTCGGAAATCCTTGGGAATCACACGTGGCGGGACAGGGCGAGGATTATCCCTGGCTCTGGACGCAGGAGGATGAGGCGCGTGATGAAAGTTCGTCGCGGCAGAATGCCGCGACCAGCCCGCGGAACGCGGGCGCTACCCGGGGCGCCCCGCTTGGCCAGATTTTTGTCGGCACGCATGCGCTTCTTTTTGAGCCGGAGGGATTGGAGAAGCCGGGGCTGGTCGTGATCGATGAACAACACAAGTTCGGGGTCGCGCAGCGCGGGCGCCTAACGACAGCGGATCCGGCGCCGGATGTTCTGGTCATGACCGCAACGCCGATCCCGCGCACGTTGACGATGAGTCTTTACGGCGATCTCGATGTCTCGACGATCGATGAGATGCCGGCCGATCGCGGCCGGATCGTGACCGCCGCGCGCGATGAAGAAAAGCTGCCGGATGTGCTGGCGTTTTTGCGCCGCGAGCTGGAAGCGGGACGGCAGGCCTACATCGTTTATCCGCTGATCGACGAGAGCGAAAAACTGGAGGCGAAAGCGGCCAGCGCGGAGTTTGAAAAATGGCACGAGCGCCTCGCCCCGTTCACCTGCGAGCTGCTCCATGGCCGGATCCCGGCGCCGGAAAAACAGGCGATCATGGAGCGGTTTCGCCGCGGCCTAACGAGTGTGCTGGTCAGCACCACCGTCATCGAAGTAGGCGTGGACGTGGCTAACGCAACCGTGATGCTGATCGAGAACGCGGAGCGTTTCGGGCTGGCGCAGTTGCATCAGTTGCGGGGACGGATCGGGCGCGGGGAGCACAAATCGTATTGCATCCTGCTCCGCTCCGATCCTTCGGAGGAAACTGTGGCGAAGCTCGCGGTCCTGGAAAAAACGAGCAACGGTTTTGAAGTCGCGGAGGCCGACTGGGCTCTGCGCGGGCCGGGCGATCTCC
This sequence comes from uncultured Verrucomicrobiae bacterium, assembly GCA_963768965.1. Taxonomy (GTDB): domain Bacteria; phylum Verrucomicrobiota; class Verrucomicrobiia; order Chthoniobacterales; family UBA10450; genus Palsa-1392. The sequence continues at coordinate 32,769 of CAVYJY010000006.1, forward strand.
TCGGGACGGCGCAGAGCGGGTTGCCGGAATTGAAGCTGGGCAACCTGCGCCTGGATGCGAAGTTAATGCAGCGTGCGCGGAGCGCCGCGCTCGCGATCTTTCGGGACGACCCGCTGCTGGCCCGGCCGGAGAATCAACGTTTCCGGCCTTTGGTTGTCGAAGAAGTGGGCAAAACCTTCTCCCACGTCAGCTGATGAAAAATCTATTCAAATTTCTATTGTTAGTCCTGGTCTTAAGCGCGGGTGTTTCGCTGCTTTACGACTATCAATTGCGGCACGGCCGGCTCAACCCGAAGGAGCGTTCGGCGCCGGAAAAATATACCCTGGCGGAAAATCCGGCGGTCGATCCCAAGGCGGTCGCGAGCCTCGCCTCCCTCAGCAACGAGCGGCGCAAGCTGGTCGCGGGGGTCATTCCTTCGGTCGTCAGCGTGAAAACTTCGAAGCGGATCCAGCGGCCGCAGTACGGCCTCGATCCGTTCGATTTTTTCCGGGGCAATTCGCGGCAGTTTCGGGGGCCGGCCGAGGAGGCGATGGTGCAGAGTTCCCTCGGCTCGGGCGTGATTGTGACGAAGGAAGGTCACATCATCACCAATAATCACGTGGTCGATCAGGTGGACGAAATCGAAATCGTCCTGAGCGATGGCCGCACGGAAAAGGCGCGCGTGATCGGCGCCGATAAAGAACTCGATCTCGCGGTCTTGAAAGTGGACGAGCCCGGATTGCAGCCGCTTAAGCTGGGCGACTCCGATGTCGTTCAGGCCGGCGATTTCGTGCTCGCGGTCGGCAATCCCTTTGGCTTCGACGAGACGGTGACCGACGGCATCATCAGCTCGAAGGGCCGCCCGAATCGCGTCGACGGCTTCGGCGATCTTTTGCAGACGGACGCTGCGATCAATCCGGGGAACAGCGGCGGCCCGTTGATCAACCTCAGCGGCGAAATTGTTGGCATCAATACCGCGATCATCTCGCGCAGCGGCGGTTCGCAGGGGATCGGTTTCGCCATTCCCTCCAACACGGTGAAGATGGCGCTGGAGAGCCTGCTGCAGAAAGGCCGGATCATCCGCGGTTATCTCGGGATCGAGACCGCGGCGCTGCCCCCGGGACAGATCAACGCCAAGGATGGATCGGGTGTGCCGGTCGTTTCCGTCCTGCCAGATTCGCCGGCCGCGGAAGCGAAGATCCAGCAAGGCGACGTGATTCAAAAATTCGACGGCCGCGACGTGCGCAACATCGCCGAGTTGCGCCGGCTCGTTTCGCAGGTGGAACTGGACAAGAAGGTGGAAATCCAGGTCGCACGCAAGGGCAAGCCGGTCACGCTCGCGGCCACGATCAAGGAGCAGCCAGCGAATTACCAGCTCGCCCGCGCCCTGCCGCCGGATGGCAGGAGACGCCAGGCGCCGCCTTCCCCTAACGATAACGACCCGGGAACGCCGGATCAATCGGGCGAGCCGGATCCGGAGCAACCGAGCGGCGATGGGGGCGCGCTCGATTCCGTCGAAGTGCGGGAATTAACTCCGCAACTGGCGCAACGCCTCGGGGTGCCGCGGGGGGTGCGCGGAGTTGTGATCTCCCGGGTGGGCGCAGAACTGTCGGGCGGACAATTGCGCGCCGGTGATGTGATCGAGGCGGTCAACCAGGAGCCGGTGACTTCGGTCGAGGAGTACGAGCAGGCGATTCAAGGGCTGGATCCGAGCCAGCCGCAGGTGCTTTCGGTTTGCCGGCAACGCAGCCGGTCGTTCGTGGTCGTGCAGCCGCGCTGACGACGGTGCCGCCAAGCGACGCGCGGAAACGCGCACTGCGGCAGTGAGTTCCGAATGTGTGAATAAGCGTTGGGCACTGGAAGTCCAACTCAGCACATCAACAAAACACCAATGAAACGAATCCTACTTGCACTCACGATGGTCGGTCTTCTCGTCTCCGGCGTGCCCAAGGCGTCGGCAGACACGGAAGTCTCGCTCGACTTGTTTTACGATAATCTCTCGCCTCACGGGAGCTGGATCGAGGTGGCCGATTACGGCTACGCTTTCCAACCTTCCGTCGCGGTGAGCAACCCCGATTGGCGTCCTTATTCCGACGGATATTGGGCCTACACCGATCTCGGTTGGACCTGGGTCTCCTACGAAGATTTCGGCTGGGCGACTTATCACTACGGCCGCTGGGCCAACCTCGACAGCTTCGGCTGGGTCTGGGTGCCGGGCTATGAGTGGGGTCCGGCCTGGGTCTCGTGGCGCACCGGCGGCGACTATGTCGGCTGGGCGCCTTTGCCGCCGCAGCGCGGCGAGGTCGTCTATGCAGGCACCGCCATTACCAACCAGGTCGACATCCAGTTCGGCATCGGGCCGCTCTATTACAACTTCGTCGACATCCGCTACATCGGCGAGCCGGTGCTGCGCGGCCGGATTCTCCCGCCGACCCGCAACGTCACGATCATCAACAACACCGTGAACGTGACCAACATCACCTACAACAACTCGGTCGTTTACAATTACGGCCCCGATTACAACCGGTTGAATCAGTATTCGACCCGCCCGGTGCAGCGTCTCACCATCCAGCGCGAGACCACCGTGGGCGCCAATCTCGCCCAAGGGCGGAAAGGGAACTTCAATCGCGTCAGCGGCAACCAATTAACTGTTGTCGCGCCGACGATCCAGAAGTCGCAGCAGAAAGTCGCTCCCAAACAGGTCAAAACGAAGGTCGAAAAACCGACCGTCGAGACCGGCTGGAAGGGGATCAATAATCGCCAGCAGGTCGAGGCAGAGATGAAGAAAGGCGACCCGAAAAATATCAAAGCGCCTGATTTCCAGCCGCAGAAAGACCGGAAGCGCGAAGCCGTCGCCGGGGCCGATCAAAGTCCCGCGGGCCAGCCGCAGGAGACAGCGCCAGCCGCCGGCCAGCCGGCGCAGGACGCTCAGCAAGCGCAGCAACAGCAGCAGCGCGACGAGCGCCAGCAGCAGCGCGAACAAAAACGCCAGGAGCGCGAACAGGCGCAGCCGGGTCAGGCCGATCAGGCTGGCCAGCAGCCCGACGCCGCGAAAGACCGCGAGGAAAAACGCAAGAATCGCCGTGGCGAAACGCGTGAAAGCGCGACCCCCGAGGCCACGCAACCCGAGGCCGCTTCGCAACCTGAGCGTGCCGGCCAGAACGATGCGCAAAAACCGGATCGCCAAAAGCGGGCCGAGGAACGCCGCGCTCAACGGGCCGAACAGACCGGCCAGGAGGAGGCGAAGCCTGACCGCGAAACGCGCGCCGACCGTCAACGGAAAGCCCCGAAAGCGGAACAAGCGGACGAAAATCAATCCGCTCCGGAGAGCAGCCGCCCGGAAACCACCAGCCGGCCGCGCCGTGGTCAGCGCGCGGAGGGAGCGCAGTCCGCTCCTTCGGGCGACGACAATGCCGGTGCGGGTTCACAGGCCGAGCCTCGGGCCGACCGGCCAGAGCGCGCCCAGCGCCAGACGCAGGAACGGCGTTCGCAGCAGGAACAGGCTCGTCCTCAACAGCAGGAACAGGCTCGCCCGCAGCAACGGGAGCAGGCTCGCCCTCGGCAGCAGGAAGCTCGTCCGCAGCGGCAGCGCCAGGAACCGCAGCCGGGTAGCGGTGAAGCTACCGGAGAGCGGAAAGGCAAAAAGAAAAAGCCTGTCGAAGAGCCATCTCCGCAGCCCTAAGGCAATCACTTAAAACCGCGACGGCCCCGGGAGAAATCCTGGGGCCGTTTTGTTTTAAAGAAGCTCCGCGATCTGGACCGCGTTGAGCGCCGCGCCCTTCAGGAGCTGATCGCCCGAGACCCACAGCGCGAGTCCGTTTTCCAGCGCGCAATCCAGGCGCAGCCGGCCGGCCTGGCAATTATCCCGCCCGGCGGCATGAAGCGGCATCGGGTAGCGATTGGATTGCGGTTCGTCGACCAATTCCAGACCCGGCGCCTTGGCCAGCGCTTCGCGCGCGGCATCGAGCGACACGGGGCGGGCAAATTCCGCGCTGATCGCGACTGAATGCGCGCGATAGACCGGGACGCGCACGCAAGTCACCGACGCCGTGAAATCCGGCAGATGCATGATCTTGCGACCTTCGTTCTGCATCTTCATTTCCTCCTTGGTGTAGCCGTTCTCGAGAAACGAGTCGACGTGCGGCAGGACATTGAAGGCAATCGGGTGCGGGTAGACTTCGGGGGCGGCCTCTTCGCCACGCGTGCTCGCCTCGATCTGCCGTTTCAGCTCTTCGATCGCGCGCGCGCCAGTGCCCGAGACGGCCTGGTAGCTCGAGGCGAAAATCCGGCGCAACCCAAAAGCCAGATGCAGCGGATAGAGCGCCATCAGCGCGACCGCGGTCGTGCAATTCGGGTTCGCGATTAATCCGCGATGCGCGCGCACATCGTCGGGATTGATCTCGGGAATGACCAGCGGCACCTCCGGGTCCATTCGAAAGGCAGACGAGTTATCGATCACCACCGCGCCGGCGGCGGTCGCGATCGGTGCAAATTGTTTCGTCGTGCCGGATCCGGCGCTGAAAAAAGCGAGATCGATTCCGGCAAAGGAATCTTCGCCGAGCGCCTCGACGGTGTATTCGCGTCCGCGAAACTCCAGTTTGCGCCCGGCCGATCGCGGCGAAGCCAGCAGCCGCAGATCCGCCACCGGAAATTCGCGCCGCTCCATGACCCGGAGCAGCTCGATTCCGACCGCGCCAGTCGCGCCGACGATCGCGACGTGATATTTTTGAGGCATCGCGTGCGCAGTCTATCGCCCGCGCCTTCAGATGCAAACACCCGAACCCATCATCCGCGTTTCCGTTCCTGAGCAGCGCCTCGAGCTCGTCTCCGGCGACGAAGTCCTGGCCAGCTATCCCGTCTCGACCTCGCGTTTCGGCCTCGGTTCGGAGGAAGGGAGCATGAAAACCCCGCTCGGGAGATTCAGGATCGGCGAGAAAATCGGCGCTGATGCTCCCCCGGGCACGATTTTTCGCAATCGCCTCCCGCTCACGCCCGAGGAGGTGGTCCAGCCGACCGACGATCTAGTCGTCAGCCGCATCCTCTGGCTCGACGGCCTCGAGGAGCACAACGCTAATACCCGCGAGCGCTATATTTACATCCACGGCACCAACCACGAAGACCAGATTGGGCAGCCCGCCAGCCATGGCTGCATCCGGATGAAAAATGACGATCTGATCGCGCTCTTCGACCAGGTGCCGGTAGGGGCCGAAGTAGTAATTGTGACCTAGCGAAAAAACCCCGGGAAATTTGTTGCGCGCACTGGATTCCCCGCCTAAACAGTCGGCAGCAACCTGCTAAGGAAGGAGGCGAGTTTATAGTGAAATTAGTCAAAATGATCATGATCGTGGCCGTTGCGGCCGGCGTGTTGAGCCTGGGTGCTTGCGCGCAGAAAAAGGAGACGATGGCGACCCAATCGACGGCCACCACCGGATACTCCAAATAGTCTCGCACCGGCGGTTCGCCTCCGACCGGACAACTTTAACCCAGAAGGCCAGGCCGTTTACGCGGCCTGGCCTTTTTCGCTTTCTGACTCTGTAGACGCTTCCATCTGGGAAGCGCGGCCGAAAGCCTCGCGGCATGACCAACCCCCCGCGCTTCCCAGAGGGAAGCGTCTACAATTGGAATTCCGGAGCGTTCTCCGTAGTATTCGCACGATGTTGCAGCTCAGCGGTCGTCCTTTATCGCTCGCGGAAATCGCGCGCGTCGCCTTGAACCACGAGCCGGTCGAGATCGCCGCCGCGGCGGAGCCGGCCATCCACGCCTCGCGCAAAGTCGTCGAGGAAATCGTCGCCCGGCGCGATGTCATCTACGGGGTCAGCACCGGTTTCGGCAAATTGGCCGACGTCCAGATTCCCTCGGATCAGCTCGAGCAGCTCCAGGTCAATCTCGTCCGAAGCCACTGCTGCGGCATCGGCCGGCCGCTGCCCGAGCCGGAAGTGCGCGCCATGATGCTCCTCCGCGCCAACGTCCTCACCCTCGGCTTCAGCGGGATTCGGCTCGAGGTCATCCAGCTCCTGGTCGCGATGTTGAACAAAAACGTCTGCCCGGTCATTCCCGAGAAAGGCTCGGTCGGCGCGAGCGGCGATCTCGCACCCTTGGCGCACCTCGCGCTTTCGCTCCTCGGGGAAGGGGAGGCTTTCTACAAAGGCGAGCGAATGCCGAGCGCGGACGCGCTCAAAAAGGCCGGGCTCCAGCCGACCGATCTGCACGCCAAGGAAGGCCTCGCCTTGCTCAATGGCACCCAGGCGATGCACGCGGTCGGCGGCCTTGCCCTTTTCCGGGCGAAACGGCTCGCCCGGGTGGCAGACATTGCCGGCGCCATGACCCTCGAAGCGTTAAAGGGGACGCCGGTCGCATTCGACGAGCGGATCCACAACGCCCGGCCGCATCCCGGTCAGCAGGCGGTCGCAAGAAACCTCCTCGCGCTTTTGCAGGGGAGCGAAATCCGCGAATCCCACGCCCACGACGATCCCCGTGTCCAGGATGCCTACAGCCTGCGTTGCATCCCGCAGGTGCACGGCGCAGTCCGCGGCGCGCTCGCGCATTGCGAGGAGGTGCTCGGGATCGAGTCCGGCTCGGCCACGGATAACCCGCTCGTCTTCACCGACAACGGCGACGTCCTTTCCGGCGGCAATTTTCACGGCGCGCCGCTCGCCCTCGCGCTCGATTACGCGGCTATCGCGACGACCGATTTGATGAGCATCAGCGAACGCCGAATCGATCGCCTAACGAATCCGGACTTGAGCGAGGGGCTGCCCGCTTTCCTCGCGCAACATCCCGGGATGCAATCCGGTTTCATGATCGCCCACGTCGCCGCGGTCGCGCTCCTGAACGAAGCCAAGGTGCTCGCTCATCCCGCGAGCGTCGACAATCTCCCGACCTCGGCCGGGAAAGAAGATCACGTCTCGATGGGAATGACGGGCGCCCTCAAGCTGCGCACGATCGTGGAAAACGCCGAGAACGTTCTCGCGATCGAACTTTTCGCCGCGGCCGAAGGTTTGGAGTTCCGCCGGCCGCTCAAGGCCGGCATCGGAGTCGAGCGCGCGTTTGCGATTTTGCGCGAGCTCGTCCCGCGCCTCGAGGAGGATCGCGTCCTCGCGGGCGACATCGAACGTATCGCCGACGCGATTCGCGAAGGAAAATTCGACAGCGCAGAGGAAAATTTATGAAGAGAACCATTCGAGCCCCGCGTGGGAAGGAATTGAGCTGCAAAGGCTGGCAGCAGGAAGCCGCGCTCCGGATGTTGATGAACAATCTCGATCCCGAAGTCGCGGAAGACCCGGACAGGTTGATCGTCTACGGCGGGACCGGCCGGGCGGCGCGGAGCTGGGAGGCGTTCGACGCGATCGTGAACGCGCTGCGCGAACTGGAGAATGACGAAACCCTCCTCGTCCAATCAGGTAAACCGGTCGGAGTTTTCCGCACGCACGACGAAGCGCCGCGGGTCCTGATCGCGAACTCCAATCTGGTCGGCCAGTGGTCGAATTATCCGGAGTTCAACCGGCTCGAAAAACTTGGCCTAACGATGTATGGCCAAATGACCGCCGGCTCCTGGATCTACATTGCCAGCCAGGGCATCGTGCAAGGCACCTTCGAAACTTTCTCTGCCGCCGGGGAACGCCACTTCGGCGGTTCGCTCGAGGGCAAGCTCCTTGTCACCGGCGGCCTCGGCGGAATGGGCGGCGCGCAGCCGCTCGCGGCCACCATGGCCGGCGCGCGCTGTCTCGGGATCGATGTCGATCCGACTCGGATCGAAAAGCGCCTAACGAGCGGTTACTGCGACAAGATCGCGCATTCGCTCGACGAGGCGATGCAACTCCTGGAAACGAAAGAGGCGATCTCGGTCGGCCTGGTCGGCAATTGCGCCGACGTCCTGCCGGAAATGGTGCGGCGCGGAATCGTGCCCGACATTCTGACCGACCAGACGAGCGCGCACGACGCGCTCAACGGTTACGTGCCTAACGGAATGTCGCTGGCCGAAGCGCTCCAGTTGCGCGCGGATAAGCCGGACGAATATGTCGAGCGCTCGATGGCCGCGATGGCGCAGCACGTCGAGGCCATGCTCGCGTTGCAAAAGAAAGGCGCGATCACTTTCGACTACGGCAACAACATCCGGACCCAGGCCAAAAAAGCCGGCTGCGAAAACGCCTTCGATATTCCCGGCTTCGTCCCGGAGTACATCCGTCCGCTCTTTTGCGAGGGAAAAGGACCGTTTCCGCTGGGTCGCTCTCAGCGGCGACCCGGCCGATATCGCGCGCACTGATGAACTGGCGCTCGAGTTGTTCCCGGAAGACAAGACCCTCGCCCGCTGGATGAAACTGGCGCGAAAACGGATCCAATTTCAAGGGTTGCCGGCCCGGATCTGCTGGCTCGGTTACGGCGCGCGGGCGGAATTCGGCGTGGCCATGAACGAACTCGTTAGGCGGGGTGAGATCAGCGCCCCGATCGTGATCGGTCGCGATCACCTCGACACCGGCTCGGTCGCGTCGCCCTATCGCGAAACCGAGGGCATGATCGACGGCAGCGACGCGATCGCGGACTGGCCGTTGCTCAACGCGCTCGTTAACACCGCAGCGGGCGCTTCCTGGGTGTCGCTGCACAACGGCGGCGGCGTCGGGATTGGTTACTCCCAGCACGCCGGGATGGTGGTGGTGGCTGACGGGACCGACAACGCCAGACGACGTTTGGAGCGTGTCCTGACGAGTGATCCGGGAATGGGCGTCATTCGTCACGCCGATGCCGGTTACTCACGCGCGATCGATTTTGCCGCCCAGCATGACGTGAAGATTCCCATGAAACCGGAGGCGCGCGACCTGTAGACGCCGCCCTCTGGGCGGCGCGGGCATGGGCGTGATTTGCAATTTGCGCGTGCTCCCGCGCTTCGCAGAGCGAAGCGTCTACAAGCAAGACAACCAATTATGCAAAAACTGATCGAATGCGTGCCCAATTTTTCGGAAGGCCGCGACCTGAATGTGATTAAGCAGATCACGGCCGCGATCGAAGCGGTCGAGGGAGTGTCGCTTCTCGATGTCGATCCCGGTGCGAGCACCAACCGCACTGTCGTCACTTTTGTCGGCTCGCCCGAGGCGGCGGTCGAAGCCGCCTTTCGCGGAATTCAAAAAGCGGCGGAACTGATCGACATGCGCAAGCAGAAGGGCGCGCACCCGCGGATGGGTGCGACCGATGTTTGCCCGTTCATCCCGGTGAGCGGCGTGAGCTGGGAGGAGGCGATCGAATGCGCCAGGTCGTTAGGCAAACGCGTCGGCGAGGAGCTGAAGATTCCGGTTTATCTCTACGAACGGGCCGCGAGCAATCCGGAACGCGCGAATCTTTCGATCATTCGCGCCGGTGAATACGAAGGCTTTTTCGAGAAGATCAAACAACCGGCCTGGAAGCCCGATTTCGGTCCCGCGGTCTTCAACGAAAAATCGGGCGCCACCGTCATTGGGGCGCGGGATTTCCTCGTCGCCTATAACGTGAACCTGAACACGAAGTCGACCCGGCGCGCGAACTCGGTCGCGTTCGACGTGCGCGAGCAGGGCCGTTTCAAAACCGACGACGGCACTCCGACGGGGAAGAAGGTCCTCGACGATAAGGGCGAGCCGGTGCGGATCCCGGGAATGTTGAAACACGTCAAAGCCATCGGCTGGTACGTCGAGGAGTACGGAATGGCGCAGGTTTCGATGAACCTGACGAATATCGAAGAGACGCCGTTGCACGTCGCGTTCGACGCCTGCGCCACGTCCGCCGCGAATCGCGGGATGCGCGCGACCGGTTCGGAAATTGTCGGGATGCTGCCAAAGAAATCGCTCGTCGACGCCGGCAAATATTTTCTGCGCAAACAAAAATGGTCGGAAGGCGCGGCCGAGGAAGAGCTGATCGACCTTGCCATTCGTTCGATGGGCCTGAGCGAGTTGAAGACGTTCGATCCGAAAGAAAAAGTGATCGAATTCAAGATCGCGGAGGCGACGAAGTCGCTCGTGCAGATGAATCTGCGCCAGTTCTGCAACGAGACCTTGAGCGATTCGCCCGCGCCCGGCGGCGGCTCGGTCGCGGCCCTGATGGGCGCGCTCGGGGCGTCGTTAGGCGGAATGGTGGCCAATCTCTCCGCGGGCAAACGCGGCTGGGACGACCAGCTCGAATTCTTCAGCGATTGGGCGGTGCAAGGGCAGCAGTTGAAAGATGAACTCCTCTTCCTCGTCGACGAGGACACCGCGGCCTTCAACAAGGTGATGGCGGCTTTCGGTTTGCCGAAAGATTCCGCGGAAGAAAAAGCAGCCCGCTCTAAGGCGATCCAATCGGCCAACCAATACGCAGCGGAGATTCCCCTCAAAGTGATGGAGACCGCGAGCCGTTCCTACGATCTCCTGGCGGCGATGGCGGAAAGGGGAAACCCGGCTTCGATCTCGGACGTGGGCGTTGGTCTCCTTGCCACGCGCGCTTGTATTGACGGCGCGGGGATGAACGTGCGGATTAATCTCTCTGGCCTGAAGGACGAAAAAGTGCGGGCCAAACTGGGCGAGAAATTGATCACGCTGATGAACGAATCGGAGTCGCGCTACGAAAAGGCCCGCCGCGTGGTGGAGAGCAAGCTCTCTTGAAATCAGTTGCTGTTCTGCACGCCGCCCAGCTGGTCACGCTGGCCGGTCCGAAACGCGCGCGCGTCGGCGGTGAGCTGAGCGATCTCGCGATGATCGAGGATGGCGCGATGCTGGTGCGCGACGGCGTGGTCGTTGCAACCGGCTCGTCGGCTGAAATCGCGCGCGGTTTGCCTAACGACATCGAGGTGATCGAGGCGCACGGCCGCGTCGTGCTCCCGGGTTTCGTCGACGCCCATGCGCATCCGGTATTCGGCGGAAACCGGGTGGAGGAATTCGAGATGCGCGCGCGCGGTGCAACCTACGAGGAGATTGCCGCCAGTGGCGGCGGCATCCGTTCCACCGTGCGCAAGACGCGGGCGGCGAGCGAAGCGGAACTTCTTACGCAGGCACAACGCCGGGCCGACTGGTTTCTGAGTTGCGGAACAACGACGATCGAAGCCAAGTCCGGCTATGGCCTGTCGCTCGAGGAGGAACTGAAAATCCTGCGCGTCATCCGGCGGTTGAATGAAACGACTCCGCTTGAATTTATCCCGACCTTTCTGGGCGCACACGCGATCCCGGAGGAATTCGCCGGCGCGCCGGAGCAGTACGTCGCGCTCGTGATCCACGAGATGCTGCCGGCCGTGGCCGAGGAAAATCTGGCCGAATACTGCGACATCTTTTGCGAGCGCGGATATTTCGATCTCGCGGACTCAGAGAGAATCCTGAAGGCGGCGCAGGCGCACGGCCTGCGACTGCGGATGCATGTCGACCAGCTGACGAATTCCGGGGGCGCATTTCTGGCCGCGCGACTGGGAGCGGCGACGGCCGATCATCTCGAGCAGACTAACGACGTCGAGATTACGGCCCTGGCCGAAGCGGGTGTGCAGCCGGTGCTGTTGCCGGCTTCGGTTTACGCGCTCGGCAAGACGCGCTATCCAAAAGCGCGCGCCATGATCGATGCCGGTCTGGCAGTGGTGCTGGCGACGGATTTTAATCCGGGTTCGTCGCCGACGCCTTCGATCCCGATGGTGCTCTCGCTCGCCTGCACCCAGATGAAAATGACACCGGCGGAAGGAATCACGGCGAGCACGATCAACGCCGCCTACAGCCTCGGACGGGGCGACCGGATTGGTTCACTCGAGGTCGGCAAGGTCGCGAATTTCGCTGTCTATGATTGTGCGGACTACCGCGAGATCGCCTACTGGTTTGGCGTTTCGCAAGTGGATGCAGTCTTTGTGCAGGGGAAATGCGTTGTAGACGCTTCGCTCTGCGAAGCGCGGGCTTGAGGCGTCGCCTGCGCTGGCGGCTCCTTTCCCCCGCGTTGCCCAGAGGGCAACGTCTACAGGCGGGCCGGCGATGTTTGCGAACGCTCTTGCTCACCCGTAGCGTGGAGCGATGAAGGTCGAAGTAGAAACCCAGCCCCATTGCGTTGCGACGCTCAAGATCGAACTGCCACCGGAACAGGTCTCGAAAGAGTGGGATGCGATCGCGAACAGCTTTGCCGCCCAGGCCCGCATCCCCGGTTATCGCCCGGGCAAAGCGCCGCGGAGCGTGATTGAGAAAAAATTTCGCAAGGACATCCAGGACGAACTGACGAAGAAACTCGTCTCGAAGAGCTATCGCGAAGCGGTCGAAGCAAAACAATTGCGGGTCGTTTCCCTAACGAACCTGGAAGACGTGGAATTCGGGGAAGATCGCTCGATGCGTTTCCGTGCCACGGTCGTGACCGCGCCGGAGTTTGAGCTGCCCGAATACAAGGGCATCCCGCTCCAATTGCCCGACACCAAGGTCACCGAAGAAGAGATCAGCATGTCGCTCGAACGTTTGCGCGAGCAGTCGGCGGATTTCGTCGATGTGCCGGAGCGCGGCCTGGAGATGGACGATTTTGCGGTGATCGATTTCGAGGGTGCGATCGAGGGCAAGCCGATCGCCGAAATGGCCCCGAACGTGAGCAAAAATCTCCAGGGCGGGAAGAAATTCTGGCTGCGTTTGGCGGCGGAAAATTTCCTCCCCGGCTTCGTCGAACAGATCCTCGGTCAGAAACCGAACGAGACCCGGACGGTGAAGGTGGAGTTTCCGGCGGATTTTCCGGTGCCGGAAGTGGCTGGAAAAACGGCTGAGTACGAAGTGAAACTGCATGAAATCAAGCAGCGCATCCTGCCGCCGCTCGATGATGCCTTTGCCGCGAAGTGGATGCCGGACAAGACGCTGGCCGATCTCCGGCATGCGATCGAGCACCAGATCGAGCATGAGAAGGGTCATGAGCTGGAGCGGGCGCGCGAATCGCAGGTGGTGAAATTTCTCAGCGACCGGGTCGATTTCGAGCTGCCGCCGAATCTCCTCAAGGCCGAGACGCGCAACGCCCTGGCCGAGCTGGTCCATCGCAACCGCGAGCGCGGGGTGCCGGATGAAACATTAAAGGAAAAAGAAGAGGAGCTGATCCGGGTGGCGGGCGGCCTCGCGGCGCACCGGTTGAAGACGAACTTCATCCTGCACCGCATCGCCGAGCAGGAAAAGATCAAGGTCACAGCGGTGGATATCGACGAGCGGATTCGCCACCAGGCGATGCACCACAACACCACCCCGGAAAAAATGCAGCAGGAGATTGAAAAAAACGACGCCATGAACGGCCTCGTGGAGCAGGTCCTGCTCTCCAAGACAATTGATTTCCTCGGGTCGAATGCTACCATCGGTGGCGCGCCCGCAACGCCAGTTTCCGAGCCCGCTCACGAATCCAAATGACGACAAATCGCGACTCCAATTACTCTCAATCCGTCCTCGTGCCGATGGTCGTCGAACAGACCGGCCGCGGCGAGCGCAGCTACGATATTTACTCGCGGTTGTTGAAGGACCGGATCGTTTTTATCGGGACGCCGATCGACGATCACATCGCCAACCTGGTCATCGCCCAGCTCCTTTTCCTGCAGATGGAAGACGGGAAAAAGGACATCAGCATTTATATCAACTCGCCCGGCGGTTCGGTCACAGCCGGGCTGGCGATTTACGACACGATGCAGTTCCTGACCTGCGACGTGACCACTTATTGCCTCGGGATGGCGGCCAGCATGGGCGCGGTCCTGTTGGCCGCGGGGACGAAGGGCAAGCGCTTTGCACTCCCGAATTCCGACATCATGATTCACCAGGTCTCGGGCGGCGCCCAGGGCCAGGCGAGCGACGTTGAGCGGACGGTCGAGTACATGTTTAAACTGAAGAAGCGTCTCATCCGCATCCTCGCCCAGCACACCGGCAAACCCGAGGAACAGGTGCAGCACGACTCCGATCGCGATTACTACATGAACGCGACGGAAGCGAAGGCTTACGGGTTGGTCGACGAGGTCATCAAATCGCGAAAGGAAGCTAAATTACTCGACGGCGCCGGTCCCGATAAGGGCATCACGGATCGCTCCACGGCGGTAGCGGAGGCCGCCTTGCCGCAGAAAGTCGAGGAATAGGAACTGCTTTACCGAAGGGGACACCTATGGCCCGCGCTTCGAACCTCACCATGTGCTCCTTCTGTGGCAAAAGCCACGCGGAGGTGCGCAAGCTCATTGCCGGCCCCGGCGTCTACATTTGCGATAGCTGCATCAACGTCTGCAAGAGCATCCTCGACAAGGAACTGAACGAAGACGCCCGGCGTCAGTCCTCGACCATTCGGGTCCCGAAGCCGGCCGAGATTCGCCATTCCCTCGACCAATATGTGGTCGGTCAGGACATGGCGAAGAAGACGCTTTCGGTCGCGGTCCACAACCATTTCAAGCGCGTCCTGCAAAGCGCGCCGCCGTCCGACACCTCGGCGGCGTTTCAGCCCGATCCTTTTGCTGATGTCGAAATCGAGAAGAGCAACATCCTGCTCATCGGGCCGACCGGCTCGGGCAAGACGCTGCTCGCGAAGACGCTGGCCAAAATTCTCGACGTCCCGTTTTGCATCGCGGATGCCACCACCCTGACCGAGGCTGGCTACGTCGGCGAGGACGTGGAAAACATCATCCTGCGTCTCCTGCAAAACGCCGACTACGACGTCAAGCGGGCCGAGATCGGGATCGTGTACATCGACGAAATCGACAAGATCGGGCGCAAGACCGACAACGTCAGCATCACGCGCGACGTCTCGGGCGAAGGCGTGCAACAGGCGCTCCTGAAAATTCTCGAAGGCAGCACCTGCAACGTTCCGCCACAGGGCGGCCGGAAACATCCGCACCAGGAATACATCCAGGTGAACACGGAAAAGATTCTCTTCATCTGCGGCGGCGCCTTTGTCGGCCTCGACAAAATCGTTCAGAAACGGATCGGCAACAAAACGCTCGGCTTCAGCAGCCCTTCCCTCGAAGTGGAAGAAGCGGCCCGGCGCGAAGCGGTCCGCCACGTCGAACCGGAAGACTTGTTAGGCTTCGGCATGATCCCGGAATTCATCGGTCGCCTCCCCGTCCTGACCGCGCTCGACTCGCTGACCGAGGACGAGATGGTCCAGATCCTGACCGACACGAAGAACGCGATGATCAAGCAGTACACCAAGCTTTTCGCGATGGAAGGCGTCCGCCTCACCGTCACGAAAGACGCTCTCCGCGCTCTCGCCGCCCAGGCGGTGACGAAAGGGACCGGCGCGCGCGCCCTGCGCTCGATGCTGGAGCGGATCATGCTCGACATCATGTATGACGTACCGAGCCGCGAAGACATCGCGGAGGTCACGATCAATCGCGCCGTGGTCGAAGGCAAAAAGGTCCCGCTCATTCGGAAGAAGCAGGACAAGGACGCCGCCTGATTCGTTAGGCCGGAAAAACGGCTTGGTAGTGGCGCGGCCGGGGCGGCTGCGCGAATAGTGGCTCGTGCGAGTCACTGTCATTAACACCGGCACCGAGATTCTGCTCGGGGACGTCCTCAACACTCACCTCACCTACATCGCGCGGGAGATTTTTCCGCTCGGTTTGCGGGTGGACCGCCAGCTTTCCGTGCCTGATGGAGAACCCATTCGCGCCGCGCTCCAGGAAAATTTCGAGCGATCGGAGATCATTTTTGTAACCGGCGGCCTCGGGCCGACGACGGACGACATCACGCGCGAAGTCACCGCCGAAATGCTCGGGCTCGATCTCGTGGCCGATCCGGGATTGGAAGAAACGATCACGCATCGGTTGCGGTCGCGCGGGATTCGGCTGACCAATCGCATCCTGCGCCAGGCCCAGGTCCCGCGCGGGGCGCAGGTCTTGCCTAACGACAACGGGAGCGCGCCCGGGCTGTACCTGCCGGCGGGCGGGAAGGGCGTGGGCTGGCCGCATCTCTTTCTCCTCCCGGGGCCGCCGCGCGAGCTGCAGCCGATGTTTGAAGAAAGCGTGGTCCCCATTCTTCAGCACATCGTTAGGCAGGAGGAAACTCTCGCCTGCTGCACCTACCGGATCGTCGGAATGGGCGAATCCTACGTCGAGGAAGCGATCGGCGAGGAACTGCTCGCGATCCGCGGGCTCGAGCTCGGCTATTGCGCGCGGATGGGCGAGGTCGATCTGCGCGTCATCGGCTCGGCGGTAGTCCTTGAGCAGGCCGATGCCGTGGTCCGGGCCAAATTGACGACTTCGATTCTGAGCACGAGCGGGGAAAACCTGGAGACCGTCATCGTTAGGCAATTGTCCGCCAAAGGTGCAACCCTGGCCGTGGCCGAATCGTGCACCGGCGGCTTCCTCGCCCATCGCGTGACCAACGTGCCGGGATCCTCCGAGGTTTTCCTCGCCGGCTACGTCACCTATTCCAACGACGCCAAAAACGCGGCGCTCGGGGTCGATCCGGCCCTGATCCGGGAGCACGGGGCGGTCAGCGAACCGGTCGCCCGGGCCATGGCCGAGGGCGCACTGGCCAGGTCAGGTGCGACCTACGCGCTTGCCACCACCGGCATTGCCGGCCCCGGCGGTGGCAGTGCAGCGAAACCGGTCGGCACGGCCTTCGTCGCGCTGGCGGGCGGCGGCGAGACAATCGTTAGGCATCTTTTTTTCCCGACGGATCGCGAGACCTTTAAACAACTCGCGACCCAGATGGCGCTCAATCTCTTGCGCGAGCGCCTCGCAGCCGGCTAATCGCCCACCACCACCGGCGTCCCGATCTTGACGTTCTTGTAGAACATCTCGGCCGCCACCGACGGCATTCGGATGCAGCCGTGCGAAGCCGGATACCCCGGCAAAATGCCGACGTGCATGCCGACGCCATCCCCGGTCAGCCGCATGAACCAGGTCATGGGCGAACCGACAAAGCGCGTTCCGCTCGGCGCGGAATCGATCCGGCTGCTCACGCCCCGGCGCACGACCCGGCCGGCGCCGTCGACAAAGTCGCCGTAAATGTTGGACCTGTGGTCCTTGTCCTTTTCCATGATCCGGTAGCTCCCCGTCGGGGTCGGGCGGGCGCGTTTCCCGGAGGAAATGGGCGAATCGATCACCACTTCGTCGCCCATCAGGAGGTAGGCGCGCTGTTTCGAAAGAGAAACGCGGACGCGGGCTGTATCGGGCGTGATTTGCTCGAGCAGGCGAGGGGAAACATTGATCGGTTCCTGCCGGTGAATGAGGTCGCTCGCGCGCTTCATCGCCGGAGCGCTCCTCGGCCGAGGCTGCGCCCGGGGCGGGGTCCGGACCTGCGGCCGGGTGGTGAAAGGGCGTGTTCCCGTCCCCGGCACCTGCGCACCCAGGTCGCCGGGCACGAGCACGGCAAAAAGGGCAAATGCGAAAAGTTGGAAAAACCGGTGGATCACAAAATGAATGGAGCTGGCAGTCTCTGCAGCGGGTCGGCTGCAAAAATGAATTGTTCGCACGCCGGTGGCAACGCGGAAATTGAACCGCAGCGTCGCACGCCCGGGATTGATTTGCCACCGCGGGCCAAATCCAGCACGATCCGGGCCCATGCAATGGCGCTTTCAGCGGCTCGGCGCGGCCACTTTAGCCCTCCTTTGTTCCGTCGTTCCGCTGCGGGCTGATATCACCCTGCCCACCGCCGCGCCCTCGCCGCCGCCGCAGGCCGACGCGTTGACCGTGCGGATTCTGCGCGGCGCGCGCACCCTCATTCCGCTCCGCGGCCATCACAGTGGGAGCGGCTCGGTGACGTTCTGGATCGTCGACCCGCCCACCCACGGCACCCTGCTTGAGCTCCGTGTCCTCGGCGATAATCGCGCGACGGTCGTATATCAGAATGACGGGGCCGAGCCCGCGACCGACGACCGTTTCACCTACCTCGTCCGGACGAGCGCCAACCGCGCTTCCTCCCCGGCGGAGGTGAGAATTACCGTCGACGAACCGCCGCCGCGTTTGCAGGTGCCAGGTGAGATCGAGTTTGACCAGATCGTGGCCGGGGAAACTCAGACCCGGGATTTAAAAATCACCAACGAAGGTGGCGGCGTTTTGGAAGGGCGCATCACCGTGTCCGCACCGTGGCGGTTGGCGACTTCCGAATATCGCGTGGCCTCGGGAAAGACAGCCCGCATCGCCGTCAGCTTCAGGCCCGGCGAAGGGCGGGATTTTGTCGGGCAGATTACTCTCACCGGCAGCGACGGCGCATTAAGCAGCGTCTTGCTCAAGGGCAGCGCGACTTCGCCAATCGCCCTCGAGCCGGCCGAGCTCCGCATCGCCCGACCCGATGACATGGACGCGCCGCGGACGGCTTCGGTTTCCCTGACGAATCGAACCGACCGGCCGCTGACGCTGAAATTCTCATCCGATCGCAAGATCCAGCCAATTGCCGACATCACCCTGGACCCCGCTGAGGAAAAGGCGATTCCCGTCGTCATCGCGGCGGAGGCAGCCGTCGCGGTGGACGAGACGATCGTTGTCCGCGGGGAAGGGTTTAGTGAGCGGCTGCCGGTGGTGGCGGAGGCTTTGCCCGCAGCTTCGGCTTCGCCGAGTTCGTCGCCGGCGGCTGCGAACGTCGCGAGCGCTTCCCCCGGCCAGTCGCGACGCCGGGCGGGCCGGTTGTCGCGCGGCCGAATGTCGTTAGGCCGGACGCGGCACCGCCGGCGGCGACCTCCGTCCCGCCGGGTCTGCGATTGGTGCCGGTCCGCGCCCAGCGGCTCGAGGGGGAAGGCTGGGAGTTGCGCTGGGCGCGCCCGAAAGAGCCGGTTGCGCGTTATCGGATCGAGGAACGCTTTCTTTCGCTCGACGAAAAGGGCGCGCTGCAAACCGCCTGGCGCGCTTTGCCTGAGCCGAACATCGCCATCGTGGGAGACGCGGTCACGGCGCCGATCAACGGGCTCGATCCGCGCCAGGTTCACTCACTCAAGGTTACCGCGCTGAGCGCCGACGGCACGATGCTTTGGGAATCGCCGCTCGTCGTGCTCGGGCCGCCGGCCGAGCCGTCGCACCGCACGCGGACCTGGACGCTTCTCCTCGGGCTGGCGCTGTTGGCCCTCGTCGCGCTGCGCTGGCGCGCCAACCGCGCCCCGGCCTAACGATAAGACTCGACTCGTTTCAGCCAGCCCGGAAGCCAGCGCTGCTCTTTTCGTTCCGGCGGCGCATTTTGCACCCGCGCGCGCAGGACCCGCTCGGCGGAGTCGGCAAATTCAGCGAGCGGCGAGGCGCCGCTTTCGTCCGACATTCCTTGAAGCACCTGGAGAAGTCCCCAACCGCGCCCCTGGTAGCGTTCGGTCTCGCGCACACCTTCGCCCTTGAAATTCACGTAGTCGACCAGGGCGTAGCAGCCCTGCGCGCGGTTGGCGAGGCGGTTGAAGCGCTGCTCGATCTGCTCCCGCTCTCCGGCCGGCGCGGCGGCGAGCATTTTCGGGAGCGCGCCGCGCAGGCGCTCGACCAGGAAGTCGGCCTGGAAATTGATCGTGTCGGTGAGGAAGATGCGCAGGTTTTTCATCTGCGGACTCGACTCCGCGGCGAGAAATTCCGCGCGCGACTTCCACGGGCAGGCGTTGCTTTTCGCCCCGAGCAACATCTCCGGCAGCTTGGCGCCGCGCTTTTGGACGTACTGAACAAAGGCCGGGAAACTTTCTTCGAAGGGCCCGCGAGCGCCGGCCGGGTACCAGATAAAATGCCCGATCCCGAGCGAGGCAAAATTTTCGCCCGCGTTCCAGGAGGTCAGCCCGGCCACGGTCCCGCCACATTCGTTCTGCCAGATCTTGCGCCCGATCCGCATCGCCTCCTGGTGCGAGAGGGAAATCGAGGCGGAAGCGCCGAGCGGGAGGAGGGCCGCCAGGAGGAGGGTCAGGGCGGCGGTTTTGCGCCGGGGGCGGTTCCCCGCGCGGCGCGGAGGTCGCCCGCTTGACGCGAGCGCCATCCCCGTTGATGAATGGAGCGCGGCAGGCCGAGAAACGGACCGGCCGCATTTAGATTCATTGGGATAATTTATGAAAACTTCGTTCGTCATCGTCGCCCTTTCTCTCGCCCTGGTCTCGCTCGCTCCCGCGGCCGATCCCCAGCTCAAAGATCAGAAGGATAAAGTCAGCTACAGCATCGGCCTTGATATTGGCTCCACCCTGAAACGGCAGTTGATCGACGTCAATCCGGAGCTCGTGAGCAAGGGGATGAAGGACGGACTCGACGGCACCAAACCGCTCATGACCGAAGAGGAATCGAAGGAAACCATGGCCACTTTTCAAAAAGAAATGACCGCGAAGCAAGCCGCCGCGAAAAAAGCGAGCGGCGAGAAGAACGCCGCTGAAGGCAAAAAGTTCCTCGAAGAGAACAAGAAAAAGGAAGGCGTGAAAACGACCGCCAGCGGGCTGCAATACAAGGTCCTGAAAGAAGGCACCGGCCCGACCCCGAAGGAGACCGACACCGTGAAAGTGAATTATCGCGGGACCACGATCGAGGGCACGGAATTCGACAGCTCCTACAAGCGCGGTCAGCCGGCTGAGTTCCCGGTCAATCGCGTGATCAAAGGCTGGACCGAAGCGCTCCAGCTCATGAAAGTCGGTTCGAAATATCAGCTCTATGTGCCGGCGGAACTGGCCTATGGCGAACGCGGCGCTGGTTCCGACATCGGGCCGAACGCAATGCTGATGTTTGAGGTGGAACTGCTCTCGATCAATCCGCCCGTCGCCGCGCCGAGCCCTGGGAAACCGGTCGCCGCGCCGAGCCCGGCGAAACCAGCCGCTGGTGGGCCGCAAGCGTCGCCGAAGGCGGCCGCTCCTGCCGCCGCCTCGCCCGCTGCATCACCTTCGCCCGCGAAGCCGTAATATAGCGCCTCGCTCTGCGAAGCCGTAATGTAGACGCTTCGCTCTGCGAAGCGCGGGGCAAAGCGCTGCCTCAAGCCATGCCAGGCGATCGCAGCGAAGCCGGCCGACCGCGCCTCCCAGAGGGAGGCGTCTACAGCACCGCCAGCCGCGGAGCGTCACTCCAGAGATCTTCCAGGCTGTAAAAATCGCGCCGCTCCTGATGGAAGACGTGCACGATCACTTGCATGTAATCGAGCACGATCCACTGGCTCGTCGGGAAGCCATCCACCGCCGATGGCCGCACCCCGTGCTCCTCGCGCAGCCCCGACTCGATCGAGCCCGCGATCGCCTTCAGATGCGGCTCCGAAGTTCCCGAGCAGATGACAAAGAAATCGGTAAAGGTCGAAATCTCGCGCAGATCGAGCACCACGATGTCTTCCGCCTTTTTATCCGAGGCGAGTTGCGCGCAGGTTTTGGCTAGCTCTTCAGGTTCGATTAGGTGGTTCCTTGGTAAAGATTTTCCCGGTGGATGATTTGCTCGACCGCTTCCGGCACGAGATACCGAATCGATTGACCGCTGGCAACTCGTTTCCGGATCGTCGTCGCCGAAATGTCGATCTTCCGACGGATCGCCGGGTAAGCATATTCAACTTCCGCGCCCGAGCGATCGAGAACGACGAACTCCACCAGCTTCTGCAAATCCTCGAAGCGATGCCAGGTGGGCAGATCCGGCAAATTGTCCTCGCCCACGAGGAAGAAAAACTGCGACTCCGGCTGCGTCGCGCGCAAGGCCTCCATCGTCTCGATCGAGTAGGAAGGCGGCGGCCGATCGATCTCCAGCCGCGAAGCCGAGAAGCCCGGCTCGCCCGCGATCGCGGACGTCAACATTTCCCAACGCGCGGCGGCCGGGGCCGGCGCGCGGTTTTGTTTGTGCGGCGACTGCGCGGCGAGAACAAAGATCACCTCGTCAAGAGCGAGGGTCTCGAGCGCCTCGCGCGCGAGGATGAGATGCCCGTGATGAACCGGATCGAAACTCCCGCCGTAAATCCCGATCTTCTTCAAGCGCCGCCTTTCAAGGAGTTCATCCGCCTACCAACCCGCCCCGGTCCGCCTAACGAGTCGTCGCGTTCGCTCTCCCCAGCGGACAATCCGGATAGCGCCAAGGACAGCGCACGCTGGGAACCATTGTTGCCACAGCCCCAGTAAAGCAGAAACTACCGTCGCGTGCGCCGGAATTTCAGCCTGTTGTTCGCAAAACGCTGGCGGGTGCAATGGCCGTTTTTGATATGCTGCTCCCAGGCCAATAGTTACAGGAGGAGATTGTTCTTGATCGCGGGAGACAAGTCCGAGACCATGTTTCTCCATGGAAACACACAATCGCTCCAAAGTCGGGCCGTTACGGCGTCTCACCGGATTTCTTTTCCTCGCCGCTGCGGTGGCGGCCGCGCTTGGGGCGGTCACTTCGTCGCGCGCCGTCAACCGGTCGAGCGCTGAACAAGCGGCCGCGCTGCGCAAGATCGCTCCGTGGGTGACGGAGCACACCGCAGATGGCAAACAAGCCGAATTCATGGTTGTGCTGGCCGACCAGGCCGATCTCAGCGGCGCCGCGACGTTGAGCTCGAAAAGCGAGAAAGGCCACTTTGTCCACGATGCACTTTTCAATAAAAGCCAGGCGACACAGGGCCCGATTCTGAAATTTTTGCAGGAACGCGGCCTCGAGCACCGGCCTTATTATATCGTGAACGCCGTCCTGGTGAAGGGCAGCCGGGAGATCGCAGAGACGCTGGCGGCGCGTCCGGATGTGGCGCGGGTCGAAGGCAACCCGCAGATCAAAAATGCGCTCCCGCAACCGGGGCCGACGGTGGAAGCGCCGGTGGAACCGAGCGCGCCGGCGGCGGTCGAGCCGGGCATCGTTTACACCAATGCGCCTTCCGTCTGGGCGCAGGGCTTCACGGGACAGAATATCGTCATCGCCAGCGCCGATACCGGTGTCCGTTGGACGCATAACGCGCTCAAGCCTCATTACCGCGGCTGGAACGGCGTCACTGCGGACCATAATTACAACTGGCATGACAGCATCCACTCCGGCGGCGGCAGTTGCGGGCCAAACTCCCCCGTGCCTTGCGACGATTTCTTCCACGGGACCCACACCACTGGCACAGCGATCGGCGACGATGGCGGTGCCAACCAAATCGGAATGGCGCCGGGCGCAAAATGGATCGGCTGCCGTAACATGAACGTCGGCGTCGGCACGCCCGCGAGTTATATCGAATGCATGCAATTTTTCCTCGCGCCGACCCCGGTGGGCGGCGGAACGGGCGACCCGAGCAAGGCGCCCGATGTGACCATCAACTCCTGGGGTTGCCCGCCTTCGGAAGGTTGTTCGGTGACGACATTGCAAGCCGCCGTCGAAGCGCAAGCCGCGGCTGGCATCATGATGGTGGTGTCAGCGGGTAACGCCGGTCCGAGCTGTTCCACCACCGTCGACCCTCCGTCGTTCTATGCCGCGTCCTACACCGTTGGGGCTTTGAACACGAGCACCGACACCATTGCCTCCTTTAGCAGCCGCGGCCCAGTGCTTGCCGATGGCAGCAACCGGACCAAACCGGATATCACGGCCCCGGGCACCAGCACTCGCTCGGCGACCAACAGTTCCGATACCGCTTACACCTTTGCCAGCGGCACATCCATGGCGGGTCCGCACATCGCCGGAGCCGTGGCCCTGCTCTGGTCGGCCCATCCCGGGATGGAGAACCAGATCGACGAGAGCCGGACACTGTTGAATAGCACGACCCAGGTGATCCTTTCCACCCAATGCGGTGTGGCGGGGCCGCCGAACAACGTCTTTGGCTGGGGCCGGGTCAATATCCTGGCCGCGGTGAATGCCGGTGGAGGTGAAGAGATCACTCTCGCGGCGAGCGTGCAGGCGCGGGGAAGCAAAGCCAGAGTGACCCTAACCTGGGAACCGGCCGACGGTGGCAACGTGAACGTCCTGCGGGACGGCGCGGTGGTGCAAACGACGGCCGACGACGGCAGCACGAAAGACAATCACCGTAACGCGAGTGGATCGACCTTCACCTATCAGGTGTGTGAGACGGACTCGAGCGATTGCTCGAACGAAGTCGAAGTCACAATCCCGTAAGGGCTGACTGGCGGCGCGGGGCGGATGCGCTCGGTATGCGCATCCGCCCCAGCGGGCGATCGGTTTTGGAGAGCAGGGAACAGCCCTAGGATAAGGAATCTTCACCGGGGGGCGAGCTGCGTAGCGTCGATTTGCAATCGACGAATTCTCCGATTGCAAATCGGAGCTACGAGCGGTCCGCCAAACCCCCTCCACTATCCCAGTCTCGCCGTGCGGAAGTTGACGGGACGGGCGAGAGAATTAAGGATGGCCGGTGCTGTTTTCCCGAATGATTCCCTCCAGCCTGGCCCTGGCGGTTCTGTTCCTGAGCACCGGGGCGGTCTGCGCCGGGGAGCAGACATTTCGTTTTGAAAAGGCCGATGCGCAAAGCGTCGCTCTGGTCGGCGAGTTCAACCAATGGCACGCCCAGCCGATGGCGAGACAAGCCGATGGTTCGTGGAGCCTGACCATCCCGCTTTCTCCCGGGACCTATGGCTACAAGTTTTTCGTCGACGGAAAGGACTGGGTCTTCGATCCGGCCAACCCGCAGCGCAAAACGGTGGACGGCATCGAGAACTCGGCGATCGAGATCGGCGAGGGGAGCCCGAATCCTTCCGCCTTGGGGTCAGTGGCAGCGGCGCCCAGCGTCGAGCCGCGGGCTGCGACGATCTCGAGCACGCCGGCCGCCGGCCTCGCGCCGACGCCGGGTGAGGAATTGATCACGGAAGTCAAGCTGACGCCGGCCCATCGCGCTCTCGCCGCGCGCGAGGGGAACACCCGCCTAACGACGGCGCGAATGGCGCTGGTCGTGCCGCCGGGATTCGACCCGGCGAAGCCGTGGCCGATTCTGGTGATTAATAATACCGAGAACTACAGCAACATCGATGCGATGCGCGAGTTCAAGGAGGCCGCCCTCGCCGAGGGCTGGATCATTCTGGCGGCGGACCCGATCGAGTCGGAGAAGGACGCGCAGGGCGGCTGGCGCTCGCCCTGTTCTGTCGCCGCTTTGGATTACCTCGCGACGGTCTGGCCCGGCGCCGGCAAATGGCCAGTGAGCTGCGGCGGAATGTCCGGCGGGGCGAAAAACTCGGCCTTCGTCGCGGGCAACGTGGTGAAGGCGCAGCACCCGCTCATCGGGATGTTGATGATGGGTTGCAACCAGGACATGGCGAGCGCGGTGTTGCGCAAGGGATCGCCGCCCGGGTTCCGCTCCGTCCCGATCTTTCTCAGCAGCGGAAAGGCGGATACGATCGCGACGCCGTCCCAGACCGAGGCGGTCAAGGAATCGATGTGGCGAACCGGCTTCCGCAACCTGCGGCTGGAAACGCACGACGGGGCCCACGTCGTCTTCCAGCCGCACATTGGCGAGGCGTTGCGCTGGTTCGTGGCGTCGTCGAGCGCGGGGGTGAAGAAACCGACGCCCTCGGCGCTGGACAGCTTTTTCAAGAAACCGTAGATGCGAACTGCGGGCAGAGGCGAACGACAACAGTGCGATCGCTTCAGTAGAGGAGGTATTTGGCGCGAGTGCGGCGAAACTCCTCTTCGTTAGGCCGCCAGCTCGCCACGATGCTGCGGGGCGATTTGCCTGCCCGCACCTGCGCCTGGATGAACATGCCGCCGCAAACCTTGTAGAAAATATCGAGCTTGCTCGCGCCCGTTCGTCGAAAGAGATCGGGATGACTCTGCCGGTTCAGTTCCGCCATCATGTAAATGCCGAGCCCGGTCAGGTTGGCCGGTGTGTCCGGCGAGATCGTTAGGCTGCTGCCGCCGATGCCGCCTTCGCGCCAGGGCCGGAACTCGACCCCGGGCGCGTCGATTCCGCGCAGGTAACGAGTAAAACTCTCCGGGTCCACCCCGCGCGCGCCGATGCTCTGGAAAGGCCGCGGACCGGGAATCCCAATCTCCGGCCCGCTCAATTCGCCAACCAATCCGGTCGCGATGTAGTAGAGCGGTGAAGTGCCGCGAGGAATGTTAGGCGAGCTCGGGATCCAGCGCAGGCCGGTGTCGTCCCAGGTCATGCCGCGCTGCCAGCCGCGCATTTGCACGACGGTGAGATCGCATGGCACCGAGATCCAGTTGCGTCCATTCACCATCCGCGCCAGCTCGCCCACGGTCAGCCCGTGCACGTAGGGAATCGGGAACTCGCTCACGAAGGAACGCCAGCGCGGCTCGACCGAGGGGCCTTCGATGCGCAAACCGCCGACCGGGTTCGGCCGGTCGAGGACGACGAACGGGATTTTGTTTTCGCCCGCCGCCTCCATGCAACGGCCCATCGTGCTGATGTAGGTGTAACTTCGGCTGCCGATATCCTGCAAATCGAAGACGAGCACGTCGACCCCGCGCAACATCTCGGGCGTGGGCTTGCGCGTCGGACCATAGAGCGAGTAAGCCATCACGCCGGTCACTCGATCGCGCCGGCTCTTGACGTAGCGGCCGGCTTTCTCAGTCCCGTCGAGGCCGTGCTCGGGCGTGTAAAGCGCGACCAGGTTGCAATGCCGCTTGAGGAGAAGTCGCGTCTTTGTCCCCGAGGAATCGGCGCCGGTCTGGTTCGTGATCAACCCGACGCGTTTGCCCTTGAGGAGCGAATAATCGTGCTTCGCCAGGACATCGATCCCGAGCTCGACCGCGCCCTGTGCGCTGGCGAGGCAGAACCAGAACGCCGCCAGCCTAACGATCCATTTTTTGTTTCGCGTGTGTCCCATTGCTCCTAAGGTCCGACGTGATGAAGAGCGCTTCAACGGGTCAATTGATCCTGACCGGGGTCCCGGGCAAAGAACTCGATCGCGAAACGGCCGCGCTCTTTCGCCGCGTCCAGCCGGGCGGCTACATCATTTTCGGGCGCAATATCGAGAGCGCGGCGCAATTGCGGAGGTTGATCGACGACCTGCGCGACCTGAGCGCGATCGAGCCGATCATCACGATCGACCAGGAAGGCGGGCGCGTCTCGCGGCTGCGGCTCATCGGGCAGGAGCCGCCCAACGCGCAGCAATTGCGCGAGAAGGGGGACCTCGATCTCGTCCGGCGGCATGGGGAGATTACCGGCCGGTTGTTGCGCTTGTTTGGCTTCAATCTCGATCTCTGCCCGGTCCTCGATATTTCCTTCGACGACGAGGCTGATAATTCGCTCCGCGGCCGCTGTTACGGCGGCGCGGTCGAAGAAGTCGTTAGGCTGGCCGGAACTTTCAACGATGCGCTGCGGGCCGAGGGGATTGCGAGCTGCGGCAAGCATTTCCCCGGCTACTCCGCCGCGACGATCGACGCGCATCACGATCTTCCGCTGATCGAACGCACGCGTGAGGAACTGGAGGCGAATGAGCTCGCGGTCTTCCGCCAGTTCGCCGCTCGCGTCGACAGCATGATGATTTGTCACGGCTGGTATCCCTGTTTCGAGCCCGAGAAAACCGCCGCCTCGCTCTCGCGCCGGATCGTGACCGACCTCCTCCGCGGCGAGCTCGGCTTTGCAGGGCTGATCATGACCGACGACCTCGACATGGGCGCGATCCTGAATGAATACGGGCTCGAAGAAACCATCCGGCGCGCGATCGGGGCGGGGAACGACCTGGCCATGATTTGCCACCGGGTGCCGGCAATCGAGGAAGCGCTCGGTTACATCGAGAAACTTCCGTCCGACCAACTCGAAACGGCGCTCGCCAGCATCGCGCGCTTCAAGTCCCGGCTTTCTCCGCCTAACGAATTCTCGGAAACGGCCTTTGCCGCCCTGAACGACGAGATCTGGAACCTGCGCGTGGCGGTGCTGGGAGAAACGGCGGCCCGCGAGCGCAGTCCCGAGGACGGCAAACGCTCCCCGGTCGAGACGTATTGATTGCGGCGGGTTTCCCTTCCCTGTCCGTGCTGCGGAAGCGGGTGCCGCAGGTGGCTGGACAATCAACCGTCGCAAATCGACAATGGCCCCGGGCGAGCGTCCCCGTAGTTCAACGGATAGAACGAGGGTTTCCTAAACCTTAAATGTGGGTTCGATTCCCGCCGGGGACAGAGCGGTAATCGAACCGGGTTCGATTGATTCGCCGGCGCACTCCATTCCCGCCGGGGAGAGGCGGTCAGTGCGCGAGGCGCGGGGAACTCTTACTTCGCGGGATCGGCTTTGCGGGTGGGATTGGAAGGGAGACTTCCAGTTTGGAAGTTCCTCATCACCTGTTCGCGTTGTCCGCCGACTAACGACGCGCCGCCATTGTATTTTTTTCTGGCCGCCTGGCGGCGGCTCGCGGCGTTGGTCTGGTTGATGAATCGTTGGGTGGTAACGAAAAAGGCCTGCGTCCGTTCGTCGTAGAGCGCGACCCGCGGCTTGTCATCGTTTGTGCGCCACCCGAGGAGTCCGTCGGGTACGTTTTTCTGGCCCGCCAGTTGTTGCGCATTCCAGGAGGAACCGCCGGAGTTGGCCTCGAGCAGACGGTTGATCTCCTTTTCCGTGATCTCGGACTTGTCCGCCTTGGCCAGCATCTCGCGCGCGCTGCGGCCGGCGACGTAGGTCACGGCAATGGAGAAACCGTCGGAGAGATAACATTTCGTCAGCCCGGCGTCATCCTGGGCCGGGAGAGTGAGGATGGGCGCCCCGTAGCGCGCCTTTATCTCCGCCTCGGTCTCGCCGATCCGCGCTGCAGCGGTCCCGTGAAACAGGAAAAGAGCGAGCAGAATGCCGAACCGGCGCTGCCAGAGCACGACTTCAAACCCGCTGCTCTTTTTCGGAATCGATCCTCCCATCGGCCCGCAGAATGGAGCAGCCATGTCCCCAAGGGTTGCGGCGCGGAGGTTCAATCGTCAAGCAAGAATTTACCCGCGGCTGGGCGCGGAGTTTTCCCTGCGCGCAGCGGCTTGGCAATTTTTCGCCGCGGTCAGGAGGCCGCTCTTATTCGACGTCGTAGGCTTCCACGAGGGCGACTCCGGTCGCGCCATTCGCCCCGCGCACGATGGCGGTGTAATTGGAAGGCGCCAGGTCCATCACGATCGCGGCCTCGCGGTCGTCGCCCGGCGGGATGCCGGTGGCGGCGATCTCGCTCTCCTGGGTGTCGCGCCAATTGTCGTTCGCGCTGATGAGGGCGCCGTTCTCGTCGTGCAATTCCAGCGTCGGATCGAGCAACGGGTTGCTGATCCCGGCTCCGCCTAACGACGGGCCGATGGCGCGGAGGAGGAGGCGACGGGTCTCGGTTCCAGTGAGAATGAAGCCGCCGATCATGACGTCGTCGCCCGTCTGGACGAAGCCGCGGGTCGAGATGTTGGCCGGGTTGGCCAGGGCGGCGGGATTGGTCGCGAAGAGTTCGACCAGGCCGTTGCCGGTCGCGCCGCCCGCGTCGCTCAGGATCGTGGTGTAGGCCCCGGGCGCGAGCTCGGCGAGGAGGGCCGACTCGGCGGGGTTATTCGGCTCCAGGCGGAACGTCTCGATCTGGTCTTTGTCCGGTCCATTCATCCAGTCGTCGTTGGCGGCGATCAACGCCCCGGTGCTGTCGTGCAATTCGATCTTCGGGTTGGGCAAGGTCCCAGCCAGGGGCAGGGAAGGACCGATGCCGCGCAGGACGACCTGCACATCGTCGCTGCCGGTGACGATAAAGCCGCTGATGAGCACATTGTCGCCCGTCCCCACCGTCAGGCGGGTGGAGAGATTGACGAGGGTCGGGTTGGCCGGCACGGAAACGACTTTGTAAACGATGCCGACGCCGTTGCTATCGCCGAGGGCGTAGACTTCGCCGTTGGCATCCTGCCCGAAGCCTTTGAGGAGGAGGCCGAGATCGCGTTCCGGATCGCCGAGGCGCAGTTCCTGGGTGAGCCCGCCGACGAAGTCGGAATAGAAGAGGCGGCCGCTCCCGGTCTCGGGATTGAGGAAGTCGCCGAACACATATTGGCCGCTGAGCGCGGGCACGGCAGTGCCGCGCTCGACAAAGCCGCCGATGACGGCGACGCCATCTGCATGGCTGTATTGCAGCACGGGATCGGTCAGCGCCGGGTCCGGGTTGGGGTCGGGAGTGATCGAGCCGTTGCTCTTGTTGAAAAGGAAGGAGCCTTCCTTCCGGTTCCAACCGTAGTTCTTGCCGGACTCGACGAAATCGACTTCCTCGATGTTGTTCTGGCCGACGTCGCCGACGATCAGGCGCCCGGTCGGGGCGTCGAAGGAAAAGCGGAAGGGATTGCGCAGGCCGTAGGCGTAGATCTCATGCACGGTGGTGCTGCTGTTGATGAAAGGATTGCTCGCCGGCACGCGGTAGTTGCCATTGCCGCTCACCGGGTCGGGGCTCCCGGTCGTTAGGCTGGGATCGAGTGGATCGACGCGGAGGATTTTGCCGAGGACGTTGGTGAGATCCTGGCCGTTGCCGATCCCGGGGGTGTGGCCGTCGCCGAGGTCATTGGCGGCGCCGCCGTCGCCTAACGAGATGTAGAGATAAGATTCACCCGGGCGAAAAGCGATCTTGCCGCCGTTGTGGTTGGATTGCGGTTGATCGATCCGCAGCACTTCGCGCCGCGAGGCTGGATCGGCCAGATCGGGATTGCCGGCCGAGACCTGCCATTCCGCGACCACGCTCTGGTGATCGAAGGCGGTGGACTTCGGCACGGTGAAATCGGCCGCGCCCGTGACCGGTTCGCTCGTGTAGGTGTAGAATTTCCGGAAGCCGGGGCTGGCGGCATTGTTGTAGCCGGGATGAAAGGCGAAGCCGAGGAGGCCGCGCTCGCCGGTGGTGGCGATGAGCCGGGCGGTAACGTTGAGGAATGGAGTCGCCAGCAGCGTGTTATTTTTCACGATCCGAACCTGGCCGTTCTGTTGGTTCACGAAAAGGCGGCCATCGCCGACCGAAGTCAGGTCGTTAGGCGCGACCAGGCCGCTGACGATCTGCTCCAGCTCGATGCGGACAGGTCCCTTGAAGACGCGCGGCGGCAGGGGTGTGGGTGAGGGTGAGGGGGACGGGGAGGGTGAAGGGCTCGGCGAAGGGGATGGACTTGGCGAAGCTGATGGCGAGGGACTCGGAGAAGCCGAGGGCGACGGACTTGGTGAAGCGGAGGGTGACGGCGAGGGCGACGGCGAAGGCGAAGGGCTCGGAGAAGGGCTGGGTGAGGGCGAAGGGGAAGGACTTGGAGAAGGGCTGGGTGAAGGGGTAGGCGAAGGCGAGCCGGCGACGACGTTGACCGTGCCGGTCATGGTGCAGCAGGAGCCATGAACGCTGCAGTAGTAGGGGAACGTGCCCACGGTGTTGAAATCGACCTTAAATTTGAAGTCGGTCTGGTGGACGCCAGAGTTCCACACTCCCGAAGGATTCCCCGGCGTGCCCGAGGTGGTGCTGTGAAAACTGGAGTCCCATTCCCATTCCACTTCGTCGCCGGGTTCGACGTTGACCATGGTCGGGGAAAACAAATCGCCGCCGGCTCCGACACGGACCGTAAACTTTTTCGCCAGGGAAGTTTCGCTGCTCGCAAGTAGTGCGGCGGCGGCCAGGCCGAGGAGAAGGGTCGATGATTTCATAAATATACGGACTTTCAATTGCTCACCTTACGGTCCCCGTCGCGAAAAGACGACCGCGCATAGGTAACGTGCCTGTTACTTTCCCTCTTCCTTAGAACCGAACCGTAAACTGCGCGGCGAGCGTGCTGTGGAGATTATCGGAGATAAAATCGCCCTGGGCCAGGCTGCATTGCAACTTTAATTGCGTGTAGGCGGTAAAGCGATAGCCGAGCGCGCCATCGATCCGCCAGACATCGCGTGCCCGGGAAACGGGTCGCCCGGCGGGGTCGTCCTCGGTCGCGAAAAATTCCTGGTTCCAACGCAGGGCGGCGAAGAGTTGCGGAGTGATCCGATATTTCGCCTCGATGTAGTAGGCAAACATGTCGGCGTCCCCGAGCCGCGGCACTTCAAAACGGGAGACAAACGCTTCCGCCCAGATCTGGAAATGGCCGCGCGCGTAACTCACATCCTGGCCCAGGACGTACTGATAAAAATCGCCGCGGTGGACCTGCGCCGGCAACGGATGCGCGTCGGGCAGGAGGTAGGGCCCGGCCGCGCCGGAAAAGCCGAAGTTCCAGGCCTGGTTTGGCTGCAGGCCGAGCCGCAGCTCGTAGCTGGGATGATAAAAATCCAATTCCTCCCAGGCTTCGGGCCGCGTGGAAACGGCCGCGTTTTTCACCGCCGCGGCGTATTCGAAGATCCCGAGCTGTCCCGCGATCGATGCGCCGAGGGTGTAGGCGGGCCCCCAGACGATGGGCAGAAATTCGTACTTATCGAAGGCCGGCACCCGGCGAAAGCTTTGCCCGGTCAAAGGGAGCTCCCGGTCAGAAACGAGAGAGACGTTCTCATAGGGGAGCGGCGCGTTGATGAACGGGTTGTCCCAGGAAAGATGGCGCTGGACCCAGCCCCCGATGACGGTGGGGAATCTCCCGAGTTGCAGGTTGAACCGGCCGTCATCCCAGGGCGTGATGCGCAGGGCGTATTCGTCGATCCGCCATTCCGCGCCCAGATCGGTCGGGTCGAAGTGAGTGTCGACCCGGGACTGGGCGAAAAAGTAAAGGTGCGGCCCGATCCTGGCATCGAGAAAAACACTCAGGCGCGGGGCGAAAAGATCGTGCCCGTCGGCCTGGATGAGACCGGGCGCGGGCTGGGGGTAATGATAGTATTCGAGATCGAGCAACCCGCTCACCCGCGCCCGGACCTGGCCGTCGAAAACGCTGATCGTTAGGGCGCGATCGAGCTGGTCGAGAAATTCCTGGGCACTCAGGCTGCGCAGGGCGACAGCGAGCAGGCAGGTGCAAAGGAAGGCGGGTTTCATCCAGCGATGACGGAGGGTTGCGGAGCGGGGACGGCTGCTCGAAAAGTCGCGCTAAACTCGGTCCACTCCGCATCCGATCGGACGAGGCGCAGTTCCCCGCCGTGCAGGCGGACAAGCTCGCGCGCGAGATTGAGGCCGAGCCCGTGCCCCGGCACGTCGGCGCTCGCGCCGGCGCGATGAAATCGCTCGAAAATAAAAGGCTGTTCCGCGAATGGGATGCCGCGTCCGGTATTGCTCACCCGCAGTTCCACCGCCCGGTCGGAGCGGTGCGCGGAGATGCGAATAGTACCGCCGGGGCGATTATATTTCCGGGCATTATCGAGAAGGTTCTGCACGACGAGGGAAGTATATTTTATTTCGCCCGCAATCTGAAGCCCCTCCCGAATATCGGTTTCGATGCAAAGATCGGCCGCGTCCGGCATGGCCTGAAGGTCATCGAGCCATTCGTCGACCAGTTCGGTCAGGTCGACCGTTTTGAGGGCGAGTTGAAGCCGGCCCGCGTCCATGCGCGAGAGCAGGAGCAGATCCTCGACCACGCCGGTCAGGCGATAGGTTTGATGGATGAGAGTGGAAACCTCTTCGTAGACTTCCTCCGGGAAACCTTCGCGGGCGAGGAGCGAATCGAGCCCGGCGCGCAGGACCGTGATCGGACTCTTGAGCTGGTGCGAGGCGTCGGCGGAAAACCGGGCCGAGCGTTGCAGCTCTTCCGCGGTCGTTTGCAACTCCGCTTCCGCGCGCTGGCGCTGGGTGAAATTCTCCGCGGAGACGACGGCGAGGGCTTCCACCGGGCGCGAGAGCCGGCGGGAAATGAAGTGGCTGACGACGAAGCCACCGACGAGGAGGAGGCCGCCCGCGCTCAGGATTTGCCAGCGCAGACGCGCCTGGCGCGCGAGCAATTGGTCGAGCGGATAAACGCAAACTTCGTAAGCCGGCGGGTAAACGGAATCGAGATTGAGTTTCTTGTAAAAGAGGAGATGCGGCACGCCGCCGAGCGTGACGCGAAGGCTTTCCTCGGGGTCGGCCGCATCGGCCAGGCTGCGCGCCACTTCCCGCGCGACCTGTTCTTCCGCCGCCTGGTCCAGCTCGGTCAGCTGCAAATTCCCGTTCACCAGAATGCCGCTCTTCATTCCGACCGCTTCCCCATGCGGGACGGTCTCGACCGGCTTGAAGCCGAGGACGAGCGCCGCGATCACCTCGTTGGTTTCGCTCGAGCGAATCGGGACCGCGATCATCTCGTCGACCGTCGGCCGGCCTGCCCCGTCGCGCCGGGCGAGGTAGCCGATCTGCAAGGTCGGGGCGAGGCGCGGCTGGGCCAGGCGCGCCTCCTCGTTAGGCAAAAGGATGCCGGCATCGTCGGCCGGCGGCGGGATGACCGCGCCGTGGCCGTCGAGGAAACGGTAAAAGCGGGCGTGCAGCGTTTCCGCGCGGTCGACCTCGTCCGGGGCCGCCGGTCTCATCAGGTCGCGCAGCTCCTCGCGCGCGCTTGGGTAGAGCAGGTCGAGCGCGTTGTCCTCCAGAGCGGCGTGGATGCGGGCGTTTTGCGCGAGTTTCCGCGAGCGGTCGGCGACGGCGGCGTTGCGCAGGTCCTGCAGGCGATGGAGCGAGCTGAGCTCGAGCTCGAAGTCGCGCTGGAGATCGGCCTGGGCGTCCTCCGCCGCCCGCCGCTGCGCGACGTAAATGCCTAACGACGTCAGGGTCACCACCACCACCATCAGGGCGAGGAGCAGTTTGATCCGAAAGCGGCGGATGCCCGGGGTGCGAGACTCGGCCGCCCCGCTCACGGCAGATTGGCGTGCACCGTCGCGCCGTTTTGCAGCACGACCGCATGTTCCACCGTCTTCCGGCTATTGATCCAGGCCTTCAGGACGTAGCGGCCTGCCGGCAAATTGGAGAGGCGATAATGGCCCTTGGCATCCGTGATCGTGAAGTAGGGCGTCTCGAGGACGAGGATGAGTCCCCGCATATGTTCGTGAATATCGCAGCGCAGCGTGACCAGCCCCGGCTTGTCGAAGACGATCGAGGGAATCGGGCTTTCATTTGGCGGGTAGCGTCCGAGATCGAAGCGCTTGGCCGGGGAGTAGGAAAAGATGTTGTGATAGTTATCGTCCTCGTTAGGGAATTCCACTTTCGTGCCGACCTCGATCGCGAGCAGACCGGGAATGAATGCGAGATTCTTTTGCGTCACCGTCCGGGGCGCGAGCCGGGCCGGCTTGGGAAAATCGCCCGCCAGGTAAACGACGGCCCGCGGCGGATCGGTCGCGAGCACGCCTCCTTTGCTGACAATCTCGTAGCGCTCGTTTTCCACCGGCACGAAGTGCGTCTTGGGGAGCTGGACTGTTCCCTCGATCGTCGCCTGGCCGAGACAGCTCCACGTTCCGAAGAAGGAGGCCCCGCAAATTGTGATGACAAAGGCGAGTTTCAGCATGTGGGAAGCCCGGCAAGACGCGTCCTCCCGCCGCAGCCGAAAGAGTCGCGTCTTCGCTTTGATTCGTGCGTCGCGCGCTCTCGATCGTCAAACAAATTCCGTTTCATGGCGATCCTGCATACAATCTTTCGCCTGGGAATAAGCAGCGCATGAAAAGTAACAAGCCTGTAACCTTTCGCGAATCGCCCGCGGGAAACGGGCGGGAGAAGTTGCGACTCAGAAAATTTCTCCGGTTAATAACATCCCCATTCACATGCGTATCCTGGTCGTAGAAGATGAAGTTCGGCTCGCGCGGCACGTCTCCCGCGCCCTCACCACCGCCGGTCACGAAGTGAGCGTGGTGCACGACGGCGAAACCGCTTTGCGCGACGCGAAGGAGACGCGTTTTGAGTTAATCGTCCTCGACATCATGCTTCCCGGTCTCGACGGTTTTGAGGTGCTGCGCCGCCTGCGCAAGGCGCATGTCGACAGCCGCGTTTTGGTCCTGACGGCGCGCGGGGAATTGAGCGACCGGGTGAACGGTCTCGCGCTCGGGGCCGACGATTACCTGGCGAAGCCGTTTGCGATGCAGGAACTGGTCGCGCGGGTGGCGGCGCTCGGGCGTCGCTACGCGGAAAAGGCGGCCGCGCAATTGCAGGTGGCCGACCTCACGC
The DNA here is from genome assembly GCA_963768965.1 of uncultured Verrucomicrobiae bacterium. Lineage (GTDB taxonomy): Bacteria > Verrucomicrobiota > Verrucomicrobiia > Chthoniobacterales > UBA10450 > Palsa-1392. The sequence goes on from CAVYJY010000006.1 coordinate 68,409, forward strand.
TCGACCTGGTCGACAACGAACTGCGCCGGGGAGAGCGCCGGATCGAGCTCTCTGCGCGCGAGCTCACTCTGTTGCGGGTCCTCATGCGCGAGCCGGGTCGAGTCTTTACCCGCACCGAGTTGTGCGAGAGAGTCTGGGAGCGGGAACATGAGTACGATATGAAGCTGGTCGAAGTCTTCATCAGCCGGCTGCGCCGCAAGATCGATGCACCGCCGCTCATTCACACCGTCCGCCACCTCGGCTACACCATTCGCGAAGAGGCATGAAAAAATGGCCATTGCGGTGGAAGCTGGCGCTCTACGCGGCCGGCCTCGCCCTCATCGCCACCGCCGCCGGCGGCGGCACCACCTGGTCGGTCATGCGCTACAAGGAAATCGAGGCCTTCGACCAGCGGCTCGCCCTCGACGCCCAGGAGTTCTTTCGCGACGTGGAAAACTTTGGCGCCGATGCCGCGAAAAACCGCCGTATTTTCAAGGAAGTCTTCGTGCCCCTGGCGCTGCGCAATCGCCTCATCCAGGTCACCGATGCCCGCGGCGAAGTGCTCTATCTCTCACCCGGCCTCCCCGGGCGGCTCCCGAGCGACCTGAAAAAGGAATTCCACACCCGTCGCATCGCCGGGCGCAATTTTCGGATGGGCGAGTTCAGCCAGAACGGACTCACCCTCCAGGTCGGCGCCGACATGAAGGAGGTCAACCAGATCGGCCTCGACATTTTGCACGGGATCCTGGTGGCGATCCCCACCGTTCTGCTCGTCGTCTTCATCGGCGCGCGCTGGGTGGCGCGACGCGCGATCGCGCCGGTCGAGGAAATCCGGCAGGCCGCGGCGCAGATCACCGCGCAACGGCTCGACCAACGGCTGCCGGTGCCGCCGACGAACGATGAGATTTCAGGATTGATCGAGGTCCTTAACGACGCCTTCGAGCGCCTCGAACGCAGCTTCGAGCAATCGATCCGCTTCTCCGCCGACGCCTCGCATCATCTTAAGACCCCGATCGCGGTCCTGCGCGCGGGGATTGAAGAAATCATGAGCGATCCGGATTGCGCGATTCATTTGCAGGCGACGGCCGAGGGGATGCTGCACCGGGTCCATCAGCTCAACTCCGTCGCGGATAATCTCCTCCTCCTCGCCCGGGCCGACGCCGGGCGGCTGGAGTTGCACAAGGATGAATTTGACCTGAGCGAGCTGCTCGAGGGCGTGCTCGATGACGCGCGCGCCCTGGCCGAGCCGCTCGGCCTGCTCGTCGAGGCGGAGGTGCAGCCGCAGCTGCACATCAAAGCCGACCGCGCTTATGTCGGCATGATTGCGCAAAATCTGCTCGAGAACGCGATCAAGTACAACGCCCCCGGAGGCCGGGTGCGGGTGGCCGCCCGGGCGCTTGACGGGAAAGTGGAATTGTCCATCGGCAATACCGGCGCCGGCATTCCGCGCGAGCGGGCCTCGCATCTCTTCGAGCGCTTCTACCGGGTGCGGGGCGATGAGCGCATCACCGGCACCGGCCTCGGCTTGAGCACGGCGCGAGAGCTGGCCCGCGCCCACGGCGGCGAAATTTCCCTCGAGCGCGCCGACGCGACCTGGACGGAGTTGAATGTGCTCCTGCCCCGGACCGCGTGAGTGCCGTCGTTAGGCGAGGCGCGCGAAAAGTAACGACTCTGAAACCAATTGCGCATTGTCGGGGTCCGGGCCGCGGGTTGAAGTTTACTCCATGCGTTTTCCGAGCGGCCTCCCCTTTCTGAAAATCATTCTCGTTTTCATCCTGCTCGCGGCTTTGCTCCGGGTCGCTGCCGCGGTCGAGGTCACGCAATGGGCCGGCGCGGCGCACGCCTACCCGGGCCTCTTCAACGCCGAGGGAAAAAAGCTGGGCAACGGGGAATTTACCCAGCAGATCGAGGGCGACCTGCTCAAGGTGCGGATCACCTACGATCTGCGCGATGGGCGCGAGATCAAAGAAAAGGGTTCGTTTGTGCAGCGACCAGAGTTCCGGCAAAAGAGCTGGTCGTGGGAAGAGCGCAAAGACGACACCCTGCTGCGTGAGTTCAAGGTCGATTTCGACGCCGGCACCGCGAGCGCGCGCAAGGAGGAGAAAGGCGAGCTCAAGGAATGGAATGAAAAAGTCGAGATCGCGCCGGGCCGCACCTTCGCCGGGTTCGGTTTCCCGATCGCGCTCGGAAACTTGCGCGACCGGCTGGTCAAAGGCGAAACGATCGAGCTGGAGGCGGTCGGTTTCACGCCCAAGCCGCGGGTGGTGACAGTGCAGATCGCGTGGCAGGGCGTCGACCGCGTGCCGATGAGCGGGCGCGAATTGCGCGGCGATCGTTTCCTGATCCGGCCGCAGATTCCCGCGATTGCAAAAGTCTTCGTCAAGATTTCCGACACCTACATTTGGCTGACGCCGCCGCCGGCCGGGTTTCTGCGCTGGGAAGGGCCGCTGGCGGAGCCGAGCGACGAGATCGTGCGGGTCGATCTCATCTCGGCGAGCGAAAGCGAACGCGCGAAATCGGCCGGAAAGGATTAAGAAACTGTTCTCATGACTAACGAACCGCCACCGGCCTTGCGACCACCCCAACCGGTCCCGCTCGCCCTGACCCGGCCGGCGCAGCTCGACTTCGGGGGCGAGATCAGCACCGACGTGCGCGAGTTCATGCAACGCCCCCCGCACTGGCTCCTGCGCTCGGGCACGACTGTCCTGGCCGCGGTCATGGCGCTGCTCCTCATTCTTTCGTTAGTCATCAAGTATCCCGATACGATTGCCGGTCGCATCACGGTCATCGGCACCCAGCCGGTCATGGAGGTCGTCGCGCGGCAAAGCGGGCATCTCGAGAGCCTGCGCGTGCGCGAAGGGCAGGAGGTGAAGAAAGGCGAGATTCTCGCCGTCATGCAGAGCCCGGCGCATTCCGCCACCGTCCTCGAGCTCGCGGAGAAGTTGCGTCAGCTCGATCTCGGGAATGGCGAGAAAATGCCGGCGTTGAAAGTCACCTTCGAGACCAAAAACAATCTCGGCAAACTTCAGGAACCGTATGCGGATTTCCTCAACGCCTATCAACAACTGCAGAGCCGGCTGGCCGATGATTATGCCGAGAAAGCCGGGGCGCTCCTGCGCAAACAACTGGAGGGTAAACGTGCGCAGATCGAATCCCTCCGCTCCCAGGCCGGGATGATGGGAAAAGAGATGGGCCTGGCCCGGGAAAAGCTCGACCGCCTCAAGACCCTGCACCAAAGCAAGGCCATCAGCACGGCCGAGATGCAGGAGCAGGAAATGGCGTTGCTCGAGCGGATGCGCGAGGAAACCACCGGGCAGCGGACTCTGAATGAAGCGGAGATCGAAGCTTCGAAGTCGGAGAAAGAGTTGCGCGATCTCGAGCACGAGCGCGCCGAGTCGCTCCGGACCGCGCGGGAAGAGCTGCGGGCGCGGCTGAACAAACTGGTCGGCGAAATTCGCGTCTGGGAAGCCGATTACATCCTGCGCGCACCGGGCGCGGGGAAAGTGGCCTTCTATGATTTCTGGAGCGACCAGCAATTTGTCACCTCCGGCCGCCAGGTTTTTCTCATCGTGCCGCAGACCACGCGGTTGTTAGGCCGGATGCCGGTCAGCCAGGGCGGCTCGGGCAAGATCAAACCGGGCCAGCCGGTGCGGATTCAGCTCGACGATTTCCCTTACAAGGAATTCGGCATCGTCTCGGGCAAGGTGCAATCCATCTCCGCCGTCTCGCGAGAAGGCGCTAATCTTGTCCTGGTCGACATTCCGCATCCGCTCGTCACCAGCTTTCACAAAAAGCTTCTTTTCAAACAGGAGATGGCCGGGGAAGCGCGGATCGTGACCGAGGACATCCGGTTGCTCGGGCGCATCCTTTACGAAATCCGGCGCGCCTTCATCAACAACACCGGCGCGTGATCCAGCGGATGGATCGCATTGCCTTGAAAGTGCAGCGCCGGCGCTACACTCGTGAAGCGGCCGGTGAAATCGCCGTCTACCAGCGTCTGCGCGAACGCGCCGGCGCCTGCCCGGAGATCATCGATCTGCGCGAGGCATTTCTCTACGACGGCCATGTCTGCATGGCTTTCGAACGGCACGGCAACAGCCTCGAGCCGGTGCTCGATCGCGGTCCCTTGCCTCCGGCGCGAGTCCGGCGCGTCACCCGGCAGATGGTGCACGCGCTCGATCATCTGCACCGCTCCGGTTACACCCACACCGATGTGAAACCGGGAAACATCCTCTACTCCGCCCGCACCGGCGAAGCGCGCCTCGCAGACCTGGGCGATGCGGAAGATCGGCTGCGGCAGGGCTACGTTTACGGCACGCGCGAATACACCTCGCCCGAGGTTATCCTCGGCGCGCCGCTCACTTCCGCGCTCGATCTCTGGAATCTCGGCTGCACCGTTTTCGAGATGTTCACGGGCCAGTATTTGTTCGATCCGCACGCCGCGGCGGCAAAAAAATATCAGGAGTTCAGCAAAGACGGGCCGGCCGTGCCGCTCGCCGCGTCGGTCCTGAAAGATGGCGCCGACGAGGAAGCCGAGCAGCTGCTCAAGGGCAGCGTCGTCGCGGAGAAATATCGCCTGGAACGCCCGCTCGGCCGCGGACGCTTCAGCACCGTCTGGGCGGCGCGAGCGCTGAGCGACGCTTCGCTCGATTGCTCGCCGGAGATCTTGCGCGAATCGCTGCTCCACCGCGGCCGGCGGCGCGCGCGCAAATCCGATCACCGTGGCGACCGGGCCTGGCGCCGCCGCAAAGGCGCGGTCGATCTGCTCGACCTCGCGCTCAATTACGAGCAGCTCCTTCTCATCGCCGCGCTCTGCGGCCCGTTCCCGCCCGCGCTGGTCGAGTCCGCCCGTTATCGCGCCTCCTATTTTGAGGAGGATGGCGAACTTCGTTTCCGCCCGTCCATTCGCCCCGCCTCGCTGCGCGCGCGCTTGCGACGCAAGACCTCGCTCCGTGGCCGCGCCCTCGATCTGGCGGAGGATTTCCTGCGTTCCTGCCTAACGATCGCTCCGGCGGCGCGAACCACCGCCGCCGCGGCGCGCGCCCATCCCTGGCTCGCGGCCTAACGAACAAGGCACTCCGCAAAAGGTTACAACCGTGTTAAGAATGCTGACCGGACATCGTCCTTGCGCTTCCATACATTTCCTCCACGCAGCAATAACTGCTGCGAATAAAAGAAACCAACAACAAGGAGAAGAATATGAAAGCATCCATCCTCGATCAGTTCGCCGCCGACGCCATCAACGCGCCGGAGGCAGTCACCGGCGGCAGCCGCCGCACTCGTGGCCGCACCCGCGGCCGTACCCGCACGGGCCGTGGCTCGGGCTCGATCAGCCTCGACCGCCGCACCCGCGGACGGACCCGCGGCCGCACCCGCACCGGCCGCGGTTAGGCCGAAGATGGTTCCGGCGGCGGTGCGCTTCGCATCGCCGCCAGGACTGCGCAGGAGAGCTTGCAAAAGCTCTCCTGTTTTTTGTACGGCATAGGGCGGCTCGCTGTATCTGGCGGAAAGAAGTCATCGAGAATGAGCAGGAAGTTTCCATTTCATAAGCAACTCGACGCGATGGATTGCGGCGCCGCCGCCTTGCGCATGGTCTGCGCCCATTACGGTCGCGAATTTTCCCAGGCCTCGATCCGCGACCTCTGCCAGGTCGGCCGCACCGGGGTTAATCTGCTCGGGATTTCCGAGGCCGCGGAACGGCTTGGGCTTCGTTCGTTAGCCGTACGGCTGCCCTTCCAGCGCCTGCGCGACGAGGCGCCGCTGCCCTGCATCGCGCATTGGGAAGGCGAACATTTTGTCGTGGTCTACGAGATCACGCGCAACAAAGTGCGGGTGGCCGATCCGGCCTGGGGTCTGGTCGATTACACGCACGAGGAATTCATTCGGGCCAGCTCGCCGCCCGACACGCCCGCGCAAGAGACGAACCGCGGTATCTATCTCCTGCTCGAGGCCACCCCGGCGTTTCACGAACGCAACCTGGCGGAGGACGCCGCCGAAGAACCGTCCCGGCGCGGGCTGGCTTTCTTTTTCGGTTACCTGAGCCCGCATCGCCGCCTGCTTTTCCAGGTCATGCTCGGGATGGCGGTCGGGCTTTTGGTGGAATTGATCCTGCCTTTCTTTGCCCAGGCGATCGTCGATCGCGGGATCGGCAACCTCGATCTGCATTTCATTTATCTTCTTCTCGGCGCGCAGTTCATGCTCACCCTCAGCCAGACGGCGGCCGATATGATCCGGAGCTGGCTCCTCCTGCACATCGGTTCGCGGGTGAGCGTGGCGATGATCGCGGATTTCCTGAGCAAGCTGCTGCGCCTGCCCTTGCCCTTCTTCGACAGCCGCACCGCGGGCGATGTCATGCAGCGCATCGGCGATCACCACCGGGTGAAGAGTTTCCTCATGAGCTCGTCGCTCGACATTGTTTTTTCTCTGCTCACCTTCGTCGTCTTCGCCTTTGTGCTCGCACTCTATAGCTGGCAAATCCTGGCCGCGTTTGTGGTTTTCTCGGCGATTGCGATCGGCTGGCTCCTCCTTTTTCTGAAACGCCGGCGCATGCTCGACTTCAAACGTTTCACCCTCGAGGCGAAAGAGCGCGACACCCTGATCGAGATTCTCCAGGCCATGCCGGAGATCAAGACCTACGGCCTGCAACGCGACAAACGCTGGTCCTGGGAACGAATCGCGGTCCGCTCGTACAAGATAGAAGCCAAAGGTCTCGCGCTCCTGCAGTCGCAGCGCCTCGGGGTCATGCTCGCCTCCAACCTGCGTAACATCCTCATCACTTTCCTGGCCGCGCGGGCCGTGATCAATGGCGAGATGACTCTCGGGATGATGCTGGCCACGCAATACATCGTCGGCCAGCTCAACTCACCGCTCAGCCGTTTGATCGAGTTTCTTCACACCGCGCAGGACGCGCGACTCAGTCTGGAGCGGATGCAGGAAATCTACACCCATCGCGACGAAGAAGATTTGTCCCTGGCCCAGGCGCAGGTGGAGTTTCCGCCAGCTCCGAACATCGAGCTGGTCGACCTGGCTTTTCGCTATCCCGGCGCCGGCCAACCGGAGGTGCTGCGAGGAGTGAACCTAACGATTCCAGTCGGGAAGGTGACCGCGATCGTCGGGGCGAGCGGGAGCGGCAAGACAACGCTCTTGAAGTTACTCCTTAACCTTTACCGGCCGACCGGGGGCGAGATTTGTCTCAACCAAACGCCGTTGCTTGCACTCGACGATCAGGCCTGGCGGGCCCGGTGCGGAGTCGTTATGCAGGACGGTTACATTTTTTCCGGATCAGTGGCGCGGAACATCGCGCTGGGGAGCGAAGCGATCGATCCTTTGCGGATGCGCGCGGCCATTCAGTTAGCCAGCCTGGAGGATTATCTCGCCTCGCAACCGAACGGTCTGCAAACCGCCCTTGGCTCCGAAGGCCAGGGTCTCTCGGGCGGACAGCGGCAGCGCATTCTGCTCGCCCGCGCCATTTATCGGATGCCGGATTTTCTTTTTCTCGATGAAGCGACCAGCTCGCTCGATGCGCGGACAGAAAACGCTGTGCTCACCGGGCTGCGCGAGTTTGTTCGCGGGCGGACGGTCGTCGTCATCGCCCATCGCCTCAGCACCGTGCGTGACGCTGACCAGATCGTCGTCCTTGAACAAGGCCGCATCGTCGAGCTCGGGACCCATGCCGATCTCGTGGCCCAAAGCGGCACCTATTTCCGTCTCGTCCGCAACCAGCTCGAGTTGGAAGGCGGAACGCCTCCGGCCTGATCGGTGCAGGGAAGACGCGAAGGGTAGGACAGCGGGTCAGGTAACGGAGCTGTAACTTTTCTGGGATTGTTTTTTCCGCGCGAAACGTTCTTAAATCTTTCTGACGATAGTGAGTTTTCAAAAACCGAATCAATAGCCCAACTTGTTATGCATAATCTCAATCCTCTCTCTCTCCCGGCCGGTCTTCGTGCCGGTGCCACCTGGAAACTCATCCTCGGCTGTGCGGCGGCAGCTCTCTTTCTAAGCCACGGCGCGCAGGCAGGGCTCCGGTCCATCCCCATCCCGACTCGCGACAGTCAACCCATCTCGATCGTCCAAGGCGCCGATGGGAATCTCTGGTTTACCCAGCAGGATGCGAGCAGCGTGGCGCGGGTCGACGTCGTCGACGGACTGATCACAGAGTTCCCGACCCCAACGCTGAGCTTTCCCAATGCGATCACGCTCGGGCCTGACGGGAATGTCTGGTTTTCGGAAGGGGCCGCCGGGCAGATTGCGTTCATCACGCCGGCCGGGGTGATCAAGGAAATTTTCTTCTCCAACTCCGGCGTCGGCGGTGGGATCGCAACCGGTTCCGATGGCAATATTTGGTTTACTGACCTAACCGGGAACAGTGTCTGGCGCTTCGAGCTGGCGACCAAAAGCCTAACGAGTTTCCCCGTTCCGACCGCGAACGCCTTTCCCGGTGACATTACGCTGGGCGCAGACGGCAATCTTTGGTTTGTCGAAGGCGGCGTGGGTAAGATCGGGCGCATCACTCCGTCCGGAGTGATCACCGAATTCGGCAACGGATTGGGTCTCCCATATTCGATTGCCCTCGGACCCGACGGCAACGTTTGGTTCACCCTCCGTTTCTCGGCTCAGCTCGGGAGTATTACCCCCGCCGGGGTCATCACCTTTTACCCAATCCCAAATCCGGCGGAGCAGATTGCGCCCGGTCTTCGTGGTTCGCTCGTCTTTACGGAATTTGGCGCCAATAAGATTGCGCGAATCACGGTGGCTGGCGTAGTCACGGAATCGCCCGAGATCCCCGGGAGTAACCCGACCGGGATTACGACAGCGCTGGATAATAAGATTTGGTTTCTCGGTTACGGAAGCGACCGGGTCTATCGGGCGAGCTTTTCCAGGTAGCCTGGCGTTGTCCTAAAATTTTTAAACGACGACTACGAACCAGCGACCTAATGGAAACGGACCATGAAACGACCTGCCTCCATCATCCTTCTCACCCTCACGTTTGCGGCGCCGCTTTTTTGCGGAGCCAGCCCACTGGTCGCTGCAGAAAAGCAGGGTGAGCTGCGCCCGGAAGCGCGCGCCCCATGGCGCAAGCAGGAGCCGTTGCCGACGCCGTGGTTTTTTCACGACGTCGATATGATCTCGGCCACGGAAGGTTGGGCGATCTCACATCCGGTCACGGGCGATCACGCGAGCATTTTCCACACGGCCAATGGCGGCAAGACCTGGCAACCGCAGGGAGGACAGCTCTTTCAGCAGCTTGGCGGGATCTCGTTTGCCGACGCGCTCCACGGCGTCGCGGTCGGGAATGAATATCGTTATACCACCGACGGCGGACTGACCTGGCTGAAGGGTTCAGCGGGTAACTTTAGTACCGTCTTCGATGTCGACCTGGTGGATCAGAACACCGGTTATACCTGCGGCTTTGGCGAGGTCAAAAAAACGACCGACGGCGGGAAGACCTGGGTCGTGCAATCGATTCCGTTGCTCGGGAACCTGGTTGGAATCGATTTCGTTAGTCCGACGACCGGCTGGGTGGTCGGCGCGAATGGAAGTGTCTACAAGACGAGTAATGGCGGAGCGACCTGGGTCCGCCAGCGCCAGGATACCGGGCGCTTTTATACCGGGGTCAGTTTCGTGAACGAAAATGAAGGCTGGGTGTGCGGCAACAGCATCATCCTTCACACCACCGACGGCGGGACGACCTGGGTGACGCAACCCATCCCACCGGGAGCCGATGCGATTCAGGTCCGGTTTATCGATTCGCTCAATGGGTATGCTGCTGGCGCCTTGCGCACCATCCTGCGCACGACCAACGGTGGCCAGACCTGGACTCTTCAGTTGGGCGGTGTGTATGAGGAGCCGGCCAATCGCTATCCGTTCAACGGCCTCGATGTCACCAGCCCGACCAATGCGATCGCCGTCGGCGGCGGCAATTCCATTTTCACGACCAAAGACGGCAACCGCTGGACCAGCCATGGGAACGGCTCGGGCACGGTTCCGTTTCGCTTCGCGCGCACCGATGCCAACCATATCTGGTCGGCGAACAGCAACGCCGAAGTCCTTTACACGGTGAATGGCGGCAAGAAATGGGAGCGCTCGATCATACAACTCGGAGTGCAGTGCGACACCTGCACGAACACGGGGGACATCGCTTTCCTCAATAACAACGAAGGCTGGGCCGTGATCAATGGTCTCGACACCATCGCGAGCTGGATCTGGCACAGCGTCGACGGCGGCGTCACCTGGCAATCGCTCGATATCCTTCACACCGGGCCTTTGTCCGGCCTGGCCATCGTCGATGCGCAAACTCTGGTCGCAGTGAGTGGAATCGAGGACGCGATCTATCGCAGCACCGATGGCGGGGTGAGCTGGGTGTCGGTGCCTCACCCGCGCGGCGGGCTCTGGTTCGGCTCGGTTCGCTTCGTGCCTGGCACGCAGACCGGCTGGACGGTGGGCGAAGGCGGCAAAATCCTGAAGTCGACCGACGGCGGCGCGACCTGGGTGCAGCAGCGCGATGCTTCGCATCAGTTTAACTTGATCGACGTCTCATTTGCCGACGTGAACAATGGCTGGGCGGTCGGCGACGAGGAATTGCACACTACCAACGGCGGCGCCACCTGGGTGAACCAGCAGGCGGGGGTGAATTCCTCGGTCTCGGTTTACGCCGTCAGCCCGACGACGGCGTGGATCGGCGGAATTCAAGACCTCGCCGTCACGACGGACGGCGGCACCACCTGGACGATCGAGCGCCCTTCCAGCACCCATTGGTTTTGCCTGACCTTCCTCGACAAAGACAACGGCTGGGCGGGCGGTCAGGACTTGGATATCGACGACGTCCCGGGAAGTATCTGGAAACGGAGCGGTCGATCCGCCGCGCCTAACGAGAGCGGACCCAGGGTGCTGCGCCCGGGCGGAGAGACCTCCGATGGAGTCTGGAAAGCGCCGCCCTCGAGCGGCGTGCTCGGCCGGTCGGTGGAGTGACGCAGGTTACAACCTTGTTACTATATCCGGATTGGTTTTTGGGGGAGTTGCTGTTGCCATAATCGGTCGAAGGACACGACTATGAATATCTTCCAAAAGCAGCGAATCGTGCCGGGCATCGCCCGGCGACCTGTGCATTTAATCGGCCTGCTCGCGCTCGCCCTGCTCGTTTTAGCGCCGGGCAAGGCGGCGGAAGCAAAGTCCCGCTCCTTCCCGATCCCGACCGGGAGCGAGCCGATTGCCATCACGATGGGGGCGGACGGAAATTTCTGGTTTACGCTCCAGAATAACAGCAAGGTCGCGCGGATTACGCCCCTGGGAGTGATCACTGAATTTCTCACGCCGACGTTCAGTTTCCCTAACGATATTACCCTCGGGCCGGATGGAAACGTTTGGTTCTCGGAGGGCTCGACCGGGCAGATTGGTTTCATCACGCCCGACGGACAAATCACCGAGATCATGTTCTCGCTTTTCGATGCCTCGGCCGGCATCACCACCGGGCCCGACGGCAACATCTGGTTTTGCGATTTGACCGGAAACAATATCTGGCGCTTCGAGTTGATGACGCGGACGCTGACCAAGTTCCCGATCCCGACGGGAAACTCGTTCCCAGAAAGAATCACCACCGGTCCGGACGGGAACCTGTGGTTTACCGAGAGGCTAGGTGGCAAAATCGCTCGCATCACCACCGATGGCGTGATCACGGAAGTCGCAAGCGGCTTGGAGAACCCGCGTGAGATCGTGACCGGACCTGACGGCAACCTCTGGTTCACTCTCGCCTTCACCCTGCAGATTGGGAAAATGACCACGAGCGGTGATATCACCATCTATCCGATACCGAGTCGGGCCGAGGACCTGACCCGCGGCCCGGGAAACACCTTGCTCTTCACGGAGTTCGGCGCGAACAAAATCGCCGCCATCACGACGGACGGCGTTGTCACCGAATCGGAGGAATTCCGGAACAGTCAACCGACGGGCATTGTGGCGGGACCCAAGGGATCGGCTTGGTTTTTGGGATTCGGCAACGAGAAGGTCTACGTCACGAATTTCCCTCGCAGGTAAATCGCGGCCGTCCGGAAGCCAAAACCGATAGGTTATTTGGTCCCGTGGACCCGCTGTGTCGGCCGCGCGGCGGACCTCAAATTGCGGGTAACAACGGTGTAACTTTTCACCATTTGCCGTCCGCAAAAGTCGGAGCTAAATCAGCCCGCCAAATCGACCCAACTTGAATCAACCCACCTGAAATGATCTCCTCTCTCTACTCCGCAGTTTTTCTCAATCGAACCAGCACCGTCCGCAACGGATCCGACGGCTGGAAAGTGTTCGCCGTGACTCTCCTTGTCCTCCTTACCGTCCTCGCGGCCAGCGCCTCGGCCCAGACCGCGCAGTGGGTCAAGCAGATGGGCACCGGCGGCATCAGCAATGGAGTGAGCAGCGACGCCGCGGGGAACGCCTATGCGACCGGCAGCGTGAGTAACCCCGGGCTTTTCGACAGCCTCAACATCCCCTGTAACGCCTCCGATGTTTTCCTGGCCAAGTACGATGGCAGCGGCAACGTCCTCTGGGCGACGCTTGGCGGCGGCGCCTTGCTCGATCAGGGAAACGACGTGGTAACCGATCCCAGCGGTAACTCCTATGTGGTCGGCGCCATTCAGACCAATGCTCCGAACCCGACCGCGAAGTTCGGGAGCTTCACTCTCGTGGGCAACGGCGATTACGATTGGTTGATCGTCAAATACGACACACTCGGCAATGTCCTCTGGGCGAAGAATTACGGCAGCACCGCGGGCGACACAGCGCGCAGCGTCGCCATGGATGCGGCCGGCAACGTCTACGTCTCGGGTTTCTACAGCGGAACAATGACCGTCCAGAGTGTTACGCTCACCAGCCGCGGACTCTTCGACATCTTCCTCGCGAAACTTGACGCCAACGGCACATTGCTCTGGCTGAAAAGCGCCGGCGGCGCCGGCTCGGACATCGCGCACGGCGTAGTCGTTGACGGGCAGGGGAACGTCGGCATCACCGGCGAATTTCAAAATACCGCGACCTTCGACACGCGCACGGTCACCGCGGCCGGGCTGGGCGACGCCTTTATTGCCAAATACGACGCCGCCGGGAACAACCTCTGGGTGCACAAAGGTGGAAGCACCACTTCCTTTGTCGGCGAACCGGCCAAGGCGATCGCGGTCGATGGCGCGAATAATTTCTTCATCACCGGCGATTACACCGGGACGGCGACCTTCGACGGACTCTCGGTCGTCAACACCGGAACGAGTGGCACCGATATTTTCGTGGCCAAGTACGATAGCAACGGCGTCATCAAGTGGCTCCATCACGGCGGCGGACCGGCTTCGGACAAGGGCTATAGCATCGGGGTGGACCAGGCCGGTAATAGCTGGGTCAGCGGTTTTGCGGCCAGTGGGACTGGAGTGGTATTCGATACCATCGCGCTGCCTCCGCTCGGTAACGAATATATCTTCCTCGCCAAGTACGACCCGGCCGGAGTCATCCAATACGTCAAGCAGTACGCAGCCGGCACCGGGCAGGACATCCATGTCCTGAACAACGGTTGCCTTTACCTCAATGGCGGCGCGTCAAAGAGTCCATCGGGGAACGAGTTCGACGATATCAGTCTCGTTTACGTCGATCGCGGCGGCTTCATCTGCCAGTTCTGTGAGACAGTGGATCCGGGTTGCGAACCGCCGACTGGCCTGACGGCGACAAACATCACCTCGAACTCGGCTACGATCAGTTGGGCAACGGTCCCGGGGGCCGCCAGTTACTCCCTGCAATATCGGCAGGTCGGCACCTCGCGTTGGAAGACCAAACGAGCGCCACGCACCAGCGTGAAGCTCAAGAATCTCTTGCCCGCGACTTCCTACGAGTATCAGGTCGCGACGGTTTGTTCGACCGAGACCAGTCCTTACTCGCCCGTGCAGGTTTTCACCACCAGTCCATAGGAGAAACTGTAACTATTTAACGCTCGACCCTGAAAAATGTTTCGGGCTATAATGTTCGCCATGAAACGAAGCCTTCTCTCCTTTCTCTTCGGGGCCGCGGGCATCACCCTCTTCGGGACCGCCGCTTCGGCGCAGATAAGTTACAGCGTAACCGATCTCGGGACACTGCCCGGCAAAAGTATCAGCCATCCGGCAGGCATCAATAACCAGGCGCAGGTCACGGGATACACCGAATCGCATGCTTTCCTCTGGAGCAGCGGAGTCATGCAAGACCTTGGCACGTTGCCCGGCGGTTCGATCAGCACCGGCATCGGGATCAACGACCTCGGACAAGTCGTGGGCGATTCGCAATATTCCCCGCAAGGCGGATCGATTCGGCACGCCACGCTCTGGAGCAACGGGACGGCGACCGATCTTGGCTTCCTGCCCTCATGGGGGAATTACTCGCGCGGCAATGGGATAAACGATGGGGGAGAGGTCGTTGGTCACTCCGGGCCTGACTTAACAACAACCAACACGCGCGCGTTTATCTGGGATGCTACCAATGGCATGCGCGATCTCGGCACGCTCGGGGGCCAGTATTCCAGGGCCAATAGCATTAATGACTCGAGTATGGTGACAGGCACCGCGCAGACCAGCGGAGGCTTCGGCAGCTTCCATGCCTTTATTTGGGACGCGGCTAACGGAATGCGTGACCTGGGAACGCTCGCGGGAACGACCAGCTACGGTAATTTTATCAATGCTAATGGGCACGTCACCGGCTCATCCACGATCAACACCTTCGACAATCGCGAGCATGCCTTCCTTTACAATGGCTCGACCATGCAGGACCTGGGAGCGATTGGCGACAATGACTTTCTGAGCGACCGCAGTTTCGGCTACGGAATCAACATTCACGATGAAGTGGTCGGTTCCACCTATCGCCCTTACACCGGCGGGGCTCTCTACCAGATTGCTTTTGTCTATCGCGATGGCCAGATGTTTGACTTGGAAACGCTGGTCGATGCTTCCGGCGCTGATTATCGTCTCTATGTCGCCACGGGTATTAACGATGCCGGCCAGATCGCGGTGGATGCGATCAAGATTTCGACGGGAAAGATTCGCGCTGTTCTCCTGACTCCAAACGGCTCGAACACCGATACCGTCACAATCACCAAAGCAGTCTACGCGACTGCCCGACAAACTCTCTCGGTCCAGGCGACCGATTCGGACCCGAACGCGGTTCTACAGGTTTACATCACGTCGAGCGATACTCTGCTCGGCACGTTGCGAAAGAAAGCGAACGGCTACTCCGGCAAATTTTCCGTCGCTTCCAACCCGCAAAACATCACTGTGAAAAGCAACCTGGGCGGTAGCGCAACGTCAGCAGTCATCGCACGATGAAGAGCCCGCCGATGACTCTACGAAGCTGGTACAGTCAAGAAGCCATCATTAGAATACGAACTATGAAAACCGTCTTCAATTTTCTCCTTTGTATGACTGCGTTCGCCTGTTTTGCCGCCAGCGGCCAGGCACAGGTCGCGACCGCGACGCCCTCTAAATTTCTCGCCGGCGACAAGGCGATTCGCCTCGCCAATGGCGAGCAGGCCGCTCCCGAGATCGCGGCCGGCGCGGGTACGATGCTCGCGGTCTGGCACGACAAACGCGCGCTTGGCATTCCGTTGGCGGTGCCATCCTTTGAGTGGGAAACCTCGAGCGATATCTATGGAGCGCGGATCGGGGCTGACGGCCGGATAATTGATCGCGTGCCGATCGCGATCGCGCAGGGCAAGGCCATGCAACTCAATCCGCAGGTCGTCTGGAATGGGAGTAACTGGCTGGTTATTTTCGAAAGCGTCGATATCAACGGAACCGGTTTCTATTACCAGGACTCGCTCGAAGCCGTGCGCGTCTCGGCCGCCGGCGTGGTGCTCGATCCGGTGCCAATCAAGATCCGCAACGTGGTACCGGCCGGCAGTTCCTGGACCGCGGCCAGCGATGGCACGGATTGGTTTGTGGCTTTCCAGGAAAGTGACATGAGCAGCGCGCTCGACCTGCTCCGGATCACGTCGGCCGGGGTGGTTCTGCAAGGACCGAAAGTCGCGGTGCCTTCGACTTACTTCCTTCGTTCCAATCTCCGCCTGGCCTACGCCAACGGCGTCTTTCTTTTCACCTGGGCCGATTTCTCGGATACCAAGGCGCTGCGCTTCGATCCGGCGCTTAATCTGCTCGATCCCGTCCCTTTCACGCTCGTCGCCGGCAGCGTCGTGACCGACCTCACTTCAGATGGAACCCAGTTTTACGCCGTCTGGATCAAGCCGGTTAGTTTTGTCGATCAGGTCGCGGGCTCGCGCATCTCGACCACCGGCGCAGTGCTCGATCCCGGCGGCGATGTGATCTCAAATAACGCCAGCGCACCGGATGGATTCACCGGCGCTTTTGTTTCCTGGGATGGAACCAACTTCCGCGTGAGCTGGTCGCACTCGAGTAGTCTCTACACCGCGCGGGTGAGCCCGACCGGAACGGTTCTCGACCCAGGTGGCGTGCTCATCCCGGGCTTCGGCTCGGGCCCGACGGCCGCGACCGGCACGGGATCGCTGCAGGTTGTCTGGAGCGTCTTGCAGAGTGGGGAATTCGACACCCTAACCGGCAACGTCACCGCCAGTAATACCGGCGGACGCAGCAGCAATCTCGGGGTGGGCGCTCCCAGCCAGAATCGGAGCGATGTCGCGATGGGCGCGGAGGGCGCCATGTTCGTTTTCCGCAGTGACATTGCCGGCAGTAACCGGATTATGGCCCAGCCGATCGCGCTCAATGGCCAGTCGATCACGCGCAACCCGATCCAGTTGGACGCCGGTACCAACACCAGTATTCCGAGCGCGCCTTCCGTGGCGTGGAATGGCAGCGTCTATCTCGCCACCTGGGGGAACGCCAGTGGCATCGTCGGGCAACGCATCAATCAGGACGGTACCCTGGTCGATCCTGCTCCTTTTTTCATTATGCCCGGCTTCGGCCCGACTGATGCCGCCGCTTCCGGCGACCTTTTCCTCGTCATGGCTCGGCAGTTACTTTTCAACAACCCGCAGCTAATCGCACCCTTCGTCTCGCGGGTAAACGGCCTCACCGGCGCGGTCCTCGATCCGGCCGGGATCCAAGTCGGCAATTCCTTCTGCATTTCGATCGCCCTAACGACCGTGGGCAATCGCTGGCTACCCGTCTGGCGTTCGAATTCTAATCACGATAACCCGATTGGTACCACCTACGGCGCGTTCGTTAACCAGGATGGCACCGTCACCCCGTTTTTCTCCATCTACGGACCCACCGGAACCCTCGGCAACGGCGTGCGCGAGGTCGGGGTCGCTTCCGATGGCGTGCGAGCGCTGGCTCTTCAGTCCGCCACCGTCTCCAGCAGCTCGGAATCGGATCTGATTGGCGTCATCGTGAATGCCGATGGCAGCCATGGCGCAGCGATCAACCTCACACCGTGGGCGGGCAACCAATACAGCCCGAAGGCCACCTGGAATGGCACCCACTACGTCGTCCATTACAACGACCAGAAGAACCGTTTCGCTCTCTTCACCCTCGATCCGCTCGATGCCCGGAGTGATCTCTTCGGCATGCGCGTCACCGCCGACGGCGTGAAGGTCGACCCGATGGGCTTTGTCTTCTCCAACTCGCCCCTCGCCGAAAGCTGGCCGAGCGTGACGAGCGGCAATGGCCTGACCTTGCTCGCCGGCTCCGTCATGCGGAACGAGCGGCTCGATAACTATCGCATCGGCTATGAAATCCGCGGCGGCAACGGCAATCAATGGCCAGTTGCGGTCGCTTCCGGCACCCCGAGCTCGGGCGACGTTCCGCTGAATGTGAACTTCAGCTCGGCCGGCAGCACCGACCTCGATGGGACGATCACCTCTTACCTCTGGCGATTTGGCGATGGCACGACCTCCACCAGCCCAAACCCGCTCCACACTTACACGGTGCCGGGTGAATATGTCGCCACCCTCACCGTGACCGACAATCTCGGAGCGACCACGACCAATACCGTGCGCATCGACGCCCCGGCGCCGAACCAGCCGCCGGTCGCGATGTTCACCGTCAATCCGCCTACGGGATCGGCCCCGCTGAACGTGACCCTCGTCTCCGACGGCTCCTACGACCCGGATGGCGCGATTGGAAATCGCGAGTGGACCTTCAGCGATGGCGGAAACTACTTTCGGCCATACCGCTTTCCATACTTACACCCGCCCGGGGACCTACACCGTGTTCTTAACGGTGTTTGACAATGACGGCGCCACCGGCACCACTAGCAAGACGGTCGTAGTTCAGTAACTCGATTCCAACTTGAGCGGAATTGTTGTCCCGCTGCTGTCCGATCGCGCGGCCGCTTGAGACCCGTGTGGTTGCGGCGCGCGAGTCTGTTCAGTCGAGACGGGACGTCTTGGAGCTAAGGTGCCGAAGGCACCTCATCATAAAAGATTGTCATCCTGAGCGGAGCGAAGGATCTCTGACCATACTAGAGCGTGAATCAGAATGTGATGCGCGGTTTGTTTTTCCGGCTTACTCGTCGCGCGGGCGCGGAAGGAAAGCGGCACGAGGACGTGCCGCACTCCGAAAGCTCGCCGCGGCGAGCGATACGGTCCGCCCACCTCGCTACTGAATGGGACCTTCCACGTTAGGCGATCATCAGGGGTTGGGCGATTTGTCGAGCGAATTGAGGTAGGCGATGAGGGCGTTGATGTCGTCCGCGTTTAAATGCGAGGTCTTGCCATGAGTATCTTTGATCACCTGGATATGATTCGCCGCCAGCGCTGGATTGATTTGTCCACCGACCAGTAACGGAGCGACGTTGCTCGTGCCCAGTCGATCGATTTCGAACTTCCCATCCGCCAGCTTGGTGAATGGGCTGTCGAGACTAACGAAGATCGCGCCCATCCCGTCACCCGCGAAGCTGCCCGAGCTATCGGCGATCGTGATCGGGACCTGCGTCGGTAAGACAACGGCGGGTCCGCCGAGAAAGTCGGTCGCGGTCGCCCGGTTCTGATCGGTGCGGACGGTGCGGAAATTAAAGCCGCGCTCGCCTGGCTGGAGCAGGGGCGAATCCGGCGTAAGCAGAATTTCGCGCAAGGTATGCGCGAAACCATGATGGAGATAGCGCGGGACCGCGTCCCAGAGGGCGCGCAGATGCTTGGTGTTCCGGCTGCTCAGGTTCTGCGGTGTCCCGACATCCTGCGGGGGCTTGAACTCGGTGAAGAAGTAATCATTCTCCGGCCGATAGAATGGCCCATCGCCATCGACCGTCGTCTCGCTGATTACCCCCGGTTCGTGGATGTTGTAATCCTGGAAGGTGTCGTCGAGGACGCCATTGGAAAAGACGTTGCCATTGTGATGGCAATCGGCGCAGCCCGCTCCGCCGATGGATACCTTGTTCGTGAAGAGCTCCTTCCCCCGCGCGATTTGAATCGCCTCGGCCTGGGTCGCCGTCTGAAGTTTCGCATTCGGGAGGAGGCGAGTCTCGTTTTGCGACCAAAGGATTTGCAGATAGGCCATGTCGTAATAGCCGACCTTGAAGGCATTGCCGCTCAGGTCGGGGCGACCGATGGCGATCGAGTTTTCCTCGGTCTTTTGCAGCACATATTCCTCGCGGGCATGGAACCGATCCTCCTGGTCGGGCTGCGGGAAAAGTGCGATCGGTTCGCGCTCGCCGCCCAGCACTTCGCCGTTACAGGCCGACGCATAGGCGAGGAAATCGTTGTTCAAGCCTTCATACCACTCCGGCCAGTTATCCGAGATATCCTTGTTTTGCGGACAGACCTTTACTCCGCCAATGGCATTGGCGGCGACGTTCCACTGGCAACCATCCTGGCGGCCGTCCCAGTGACAGAATCCGCAGGACTTTTGGGCATCGAAGCCGGTGGTGGTCTTGCCCAGGATCGGCGGATCATCCGCGTAGGCGGAGGTAAAGAACCAGCGCAGGCCCACTTCTTCGTCGGTCGCAAACAGATTCGAGCCGTTGCCGCCCTTCACCGGATCGGGGGTGGTGTTCGTGACGCCGACCGCGAGGTAGCCTTGGCGGGTCAGCTTGCCCGCTGTGTCCACCGCCAGGAAAGAGACGTCCTCAGTTTGAAGATTGGCCACGTAAACCGTTTTTCCATCCGCGGAAACTTCGACTCCTTCGGGCGTGATCCCGCCGGTGAAGTCGAACCCCGCCTGAGTCAGCACCTGCGACACATCCGGCGGCGCGGGATTGATCTTGAAGACTTCAACCTTGTCCGAGTGGAGCATGGTGATGAAAAGGAGGTTGTTCCGGATGAACATTTGCTCCGGGCCGCTGCCGCGAATGAGACGTTGCGCGGCCGCATGGTCCTGCAGATCGACCACCTCCCCTGGAATAACGAGCTGAGAAAAATCCCGGCCCATGTCGACATAGCGATAGACAAACTGATTCGTCGTGGTGTCGAAGATGTTAATCTCGCTCCCGATGTCGTCGAAAGTGGTCGCCTTGGTCGCGTCACTCATCACGGGAGTGTAGCCAAGCGGCGTTCCGTCGTTTTTGATCGCGACTCCGTTGGCGTCGAGGGTCGGCAAACCGTGTCCGGTTTCCTTTTCGTTCAGGCGCGAGTTGGTTTCCTGCCCGCAGACGATGCCCCATTTGCCGCTGATCTTGACGTCGGTGGCGAGGCCGCCCAGCGGCATGGTCTTGACCAGCTGGTTGGCGTCGTTCTCCACGTTGATCACCGCGATGGTGTGCCCAAGCGTGTTCGCGACGTAGAGCGTCTTGCCATCTGCACTGAGGTCGAGATCACGCGGGTTAGTCCGTTCCAACTCGGTGCCCCCGGTCGGGATCTCCGCGATCTGGAAGAATTTCGGGCCCGGGTCGATGCGAAAAGCGCGGACCTGGTCCTTCAGCCGGTCGGTGACATAAAGGCGGGTGCCGGTCGCGTTGAAACGCGCTTTTTCGGCATAGGTCCCGACGAAAAAGTCGCCTATCACGGTGTCATTGCTGGTGTTGATGGCGGTCGCGAAATTGCCGTACTGATGGAGCACCACGGCGTAGGGTTTGCGCGAAATAGTCGTGTTCGCCGGCGCCATTTTTACGCTGATGGGCCGGAGGCCGCCGACGGTCCCAGGCGGGCGCAGATCGAGCCATTTGCTCACCTGCCGCGTCGCCGTGCTGACCACTGCCACGCGCCAATCGGGATAGCCTTCGCGCCCCGGCAGCGCGACATAGAGTTTCGTCCCGTCATTCGTTAGGGCAAGCGAGCGCGGCTGGCTCCGGAACGGTTGCGGCCGATTTGGCCACTTCTGATTTCCGCTGCTGATCTGCGGATTGTTCGGGTCAATCCGCTTCCCGGGATCAGGCCGGCCGTCGATGTAGGCTGCGCCAAACATGATTTTGGTGAAGCGTTGCAATCCGCCGCGCTCTCCCGCGGCTTCCGGGCCGACAATGTTTTTTACCGGATCGCTGTTCGGCCCGGTAATAATTTTGCCTTTCGAGTCGGTCTTCACCGCCGTGGTGAAGAAGCGCAAGGCTTCCGGCGCTTCCGGACTGGTCGACAACACTTGATAACTGAACGGCGTGCCCAATTGCTTGCGCCTGCCATTCCCCGCCATCAGCTCGCGGGTCGTCGGCAGGATGAGACCTGCCGTGACGAGCACCGCCGCCCCTAACGAAACCAACGCGGCTCTTCGCATCTTCATTCCCGAAAAATAGAAAGTGCCGCAACGGCCGACGAATCGGAAAAAGTAACACGGTTGTAACCCTTCCTGTCCTGCCGCGGGCGCCGTTTCGAGGCGAGTTGAGAAAGGTCCGCGGGTTGAGCATCGCGGCCAGAATCGCCACAAGTTCGCGCAGGAGCAGGCCGTAAGCTCGCCCTTGCCAGCGGCAGTGAGTTGGTACGCCGGCGCCTGCTGACAGAGGCTCGGGCCAGGTTTCAACCGTGTAACTTTTGCCGCTGTTGTCCGGGGTTATAATTGCGCTTATCGGAGAGCGCACAAGAAACCATTCACCTGACTCTGTTGATGAAAACCCATACTCTTAACCTCTTTGAGACTCTCATCGCGCGTAATCTCACGATGCGAAATGCTGGCTCTGCCTTTCCCAAGAGCAGTCTGGCTGTGTTGCTGGCTGCGTTGTTTATCTTTTCGCTCGGCAGCATTTCTGCCGCATCGGCGCAGTCTGCTGGCGAGATCATCTGGAGCGTAAACCTGGCTTATACCCCGGCGACGGCCGCACCGCGCGTGGCACCAAGCGGAACGATCTACATCCACTCCGACGATCTTTATGCCATTTCTTCTGCCGGACAGATCCTCTGGAGCAAAAACTCGGCCGATCCTAAGGCGGTTGATCTGGGTCCGGATGGGACCGTTTACTCCGGCTCCGGCGGGACCATCTTCGCCTACACGCCGGCCGGCCAATTGCTCTGGAGTTTTACCGAGCCACCCGGCGGCCAGGGATTAATGGCGGGACCGACCGTCGGGGCGGACGGGAATATCTATGCCGTGACCGATGGCGGCGGACTGGGCGCGCTGTCGCTGACTCCCGGCGGACAGTTAATCTGGAACCAGCCCGGTTATGTGAATTTTGACGGGACCGGACTGACGCCCGTTCCGCTGACCTCGAACCGGCTTTACTTTGCCGAGGATGTGGTGCCGGGTTGCACGGAATTTAGCGAAGGCCTTAATGCTCTCGATCTTAACGGCAACCTCCTCTGGTGCGTCTCCTTCAGCGGCATTTCGCGGCCGGTCGCTTCGCCTAATGGCGACGCTCTGGTGCACGATTTTGGCGTCCTTTACGACTACAATCCCGATGGCTCGCGCGATTGGGCCTTTAGCTTTCCGTTTCCGAGCGGTACCCTGATCGGACCGAGCGTCGCTCCGGATGGCACGATCTATATCTTCCATTCTTACGTCAATCTTTGGTCCCTCACGCCGACGGGCCGGAAACGCTGGCAGGTCGATGGCATCGCGGGCAGTACTTTTCCCGTGGCGCCGACTGTTTCCCCGGATGGGACGGTGGTTGTCTTTGGAACGGTCTATTCCTTTGGCGTGAACGGCAAGCTGGTGGCCCTGAATGCGGCGGACGGCGCGGTCCTCTGGACTTTGCCGATCACCGGACCTTCCGCCGGGCTGGCGGGTCCCGTTTCTTTCAGCAACGACGGCGGCACGGTCTATGTGCCCGTGACCGAGATAGGCGGCGTGAATAAGCTGCTCGCGGTAAGCGTAAATGGCGGCAGCACCTCGGGACCAAGTCTCAGCGCGACCGGTTCATGTCCAGGCATCACTACGATCACGGTCAATGGCGCGACTCCCGGCGCCTCCGTTCAAATCTGGGCGAGTAAGCGAAGCGGTTCGACCACGATCAATACCGGCACCTGCTCTGGCACCATGCTCAATCTCTCGAAAGCCCGGGTCCTGACGACGGCGACGGCCGATGCCAACGGCAATGCAACCGCGGTAGTTACATTGAACGCCAAGCGCTGTGGGCAGCTTCTGCAGGCTGTCGACCTTGGGAACTGCGCGATTAGCAACGTCGTCACGGGCCCCTAGCAAACCCGGCGGGCCCCGGCGGGACGAGTGGTCCGACAGACAAGTTGCTGCAGATCGCGTCCCGTTTAACGCGTTGGCCTGCGAGCGTCGGAATAAAGACAGAAAGGAGCGGCGCGGGGGTGGAGCACGCCACCAGGACATGTTGGATTTGCCGACAGGATGGAGCTGCGGTTGCCGAGAGAAACTCGAATGCTTAAAGCATTCGAGTTTCTGAAAACGAACCGACCCTTCTGATTGCAGGATTTTATTTGTCGGAGCACTGCGAGGCCTTTGCCCAGACGATGCGCCGCGCGACGGCTCCCTGGTAATGACACGCTCTCCGTTCTCGGGCGGGTTCGCCCGACGAGCGCGAGCGGTCAATCGACTTACTCCAAGATCGCGGAGGCCACCGCGCCATAGTGTATTCTCTCTGCGATCGGTTCGTCGTTGCCGGATGGGATCGGAGCGCAGCAAGCATGCGCTAAAAAATGGCAAGCGCGCGACAGCGGGCCCGGCCAGCGGCTGCTACGATCGGCGGATGGAAATAATCCGTATCGTTTCATGCAAGCTTTTTACCGCGTGCCTCGCCGCCACACTTCTGCTTGCGGCCAGCAGCGCGGAAGCAGGAGCGCGCCGGTTCACTTATGTCTACGAAGCCACCACTTCGGCCCCGGGAAGTTTCGAAGGCGAAACCTGGGTCACCTGGAAAACGAGCCCGGAGGAAGAGCGCCGCTTTAGCGCCGTCGATTTCCGGCACGAGATCGAGTTTGGAATTACCGATCGTTTGCAGGCCGCGATCTACGTCGCGGACTGGGGTTATCGGGAAGATCCCGGCGGGAACGAACACGGTTTCAGCTACCAGGACTCCGCGATTGAGTTGATTTACAATCTAAGCAATCCGACGACCGACCTCCTCGGCTCGGCTTTGTATGGTGAGTTCCGGGGCGGACCGGAGGAGCTGGAGTTGGAATCAAAGATCATCCTCCAGAAGAACCTCGGCCGTTTCGTCGTCGCTTATAATGCAACCCTGGAAGCGAAGTGGGAAGGGGATCGCTTTGAAGAACGAGGCGGCGAGATCGCGCAGTCGCTTGGAGTCAGCTACGAAGTGTCACCCAGCTTTCTCCTCGGTGCGGAGCTGCTGCATGAGATCGAACTGCCGGATTGGTCGGAAGCGGGCGACTCAATCGTTTACGGCGGCCCTAACCTGTCCTATCGGCGGGATCATTGGTGGGTCACCCTCACGCCCCTGGCCCAGTTGACCGACCTTTCTTCGGAGGTCGCTGTCCAAACCCGGCTGATCTTCGGTTTCAGCTTCTGAGGTGATGCAGATTCGGACCGCAGGTCTCTTCGCCTCGGGTGCGCTTTGCCTTCTGGCCCTGGGCAGCTGTGAATCCAATCCCAACACGACTTTTCCCACCGCGCGCGCGGTCGCATCGCATCCGAGTGGCGGAAATGATCTCGACCTGGCGACCCTGGAGCGCGGGCGGAAGATTTACACGACGAGCTGTACCGAATGCCACGTGGCGCGGCCGATCGCGCATTATTCTGTCGCGCAGTGGCACCATTATGTGGAGATCATGGCGCCGCGGGCCGGGCTCCTGCCCAAGGATCGCGCCGCTCTCGAGACATACGTGATCGCGGCACGCCAGTCCTTGCCCCCGAACAAATAGTCGTTAGGTCAGGAAGGGCCTTTGTCACCATCGAGCGACTTGAGATACGCGATGGTCCGGTTCGCCGCCCAGGACTTCGCCGTGGCCGGCCGAGGCCTAAGCCAGGATCTGGAAGCGGCAGCGCGGTTTTGCCCCGTGCACGCAGGATTCCTGCACTGTTTGGCCGATGATCTCGGCCAGGATCGTCTGCGCAATCACGCACGCTTGCGGGTATGGTCCGGTCACGGCCGCGAGGGGACAGGATCGTCCCTCGATGAGCTCGCCGTCGTTGTGCGTCCGGAGCGAAGCCTCTCCCCCTAACGAAGCGAGGGCTTCGAGCGCGATTCGGCGCCGCTGGCGCGGGCTCTTGTCGCGCGCCGACTGTGCCGGCTCTGCGGCGAGTTGGCGCCCGAGTTCACGAAGGTACGCCAGCAGGCTCTGCGGGCTCAGCTTCGCCGACAGCACTCCCACGAGTTGGCGGAGGACCGGCCCGTAGGCGTTCGGGAAGGCGTGCGTCGCGTCTTCCGTCAGGCTGTAAACGACATGCGGTTTGCGCGTCCCGATTTGCGATCCTCCGCGGCGGACCAATCCTTCGCGTTCCAAGATCACGAGTTGTGCGCGGATGGCGTTCTTCGTCAGTCCGAGGCGACCGGCGAGATCACGCACCGTCCAATCGCGTTCGCGCAACAAACCCAGAATCTTCCCCCGGCTATTCTCTGTCCGCTTCATTGTTTCCGTCTTCTTCTGTCACGAGAATCTGGACGCACCCAATAATAAGTCCAAAATTTTCTTTGCTTATTTGCAGGTCTCATGTTTTGCTGGAGCCGACTGATCGAACTTCAACCTTAAGAGGAAAAATCCCATGTCGAACTCAACTCAAGACAGCGCGCAAGCCAGCGCCCCGCGTTACGATTACCAGGCATTTCAGATCCTGCGCTTCGGTTTCACGGTTGCCCCGATCATCGCCGGGGCAGACAAATTCTTTCATCTCCTCGTCAATTGGGATCAGTATCTGCCCGACATCGTCAACAACCTCGTCGGCGGCTACGGTCACCAGCTCATGCTCGCGGTCGGCGTCATCGAAATCGTGGCCGGTATCGGTGTCGCCTTGAAGCCGCGCCTCTTCGCTTATGTCGTCGCAGCCTGGCTTTTCCTCATCATTTGCAACCTGCTCGCGATCCCCGGCTATTTTGATGTCGCGTTGCGCGACCTTGGCCTGCTCCTCGGGGCGCTGGCCCTTGGAAGACTGAGCCACAAATTCGCCTGAAGCGATCGTCCCGGTATCCCGGAAGATCCGGGCGAGACTAATAGGATTTCGCCCAGATCACGCGGCGCGCGCTCGGTTCGCCGGTGATGACGCATTTTCCGCTCTCCGACGGGTTGGCCGGATCGTCGAAAGGAATGCAACGAATCGTGACCTTGAGGTCGCTTTTGATTTGTTCTTCCACGGCGCGCGACCCGTTCCAGTGGGCGAGCGCAAACCCGCCGTGGATCTCGGGCTTCGCCGCGTTTTTCGGGGTGAAGAAATCGTAGAACTCTTCTTTCGAATCGATCTTGCGGGTGTGCTCCTCGCGGAAGGCGAGGGCGCGGTCGAAAAGATTTTGTTGGATCGCGTCGAGCAGCCCGGGCACTTGACTAACGAACTCGCTCGCGGGCAAAAAGGCTTTCGCTTTGGTGTCTTCATCACGCCGCGTCACTGCGACGTTGCCGCTCTCGAGATCGCGCGGGCCGAGCTCGACGCGCAGCGGCACGCCTTTTTTGATCCACTCCCAATTCTTCACCCCGCCGCCGAGATCCCGCTGGTCGACGTGCACTTCGAGCGGGGCGCCATGCCAGCTGATGGCGCGGAGTTGCGCGGCGAGATCGTTCGCCGCCGCGAGGACGGCGTCGCGCGTTTCCGGTTTTGGAGTGATCGGGACGATGACGATATGCGTCGGTGCGATCCGCGGCGGCAGGATGAGCCCGTCGTCGTCGGCGTGCATCATGATGACGGTCCCGATCATGCGCGTGCTTACGCCCCAGCTCGTGGTCCAGCCAAACTCCTGTTTCCCGTCGCGAGTCTGAAATTGAATCCCGCTCGAGCGCGAGAAATTCTGCCCGAGGAAATGCGAGGTGCCGGCCTGGATCGCCTTCCGGTCCTGCACCATTGCCTCGATGCAAAGCGTCTGGACCGCGCCGGGAAAACGTTCGCTCTCCGATTTCTCGCCGGTGAAAACCGGGATCGCGAGATGATCGCGGACAAAGGTCTCGTAAACGTCGAGCATCTGCTTGGTCTCGGCGCGCGCTTCTGCCTCGGTTTCGTGGACGGTGTGGCCTTCCTGCCAGAGGAATTCCGTCGTCCGGAGGAAGAGGCGCGGGCGCATTTCCCAGCGCACGACGTTGGCCCACTGATTGATCAGGATCGGCAGGTCGCGATACGATTGGACCCACTTCGCGTAGGACGCGCCGATGATCGTCTCCGAAGTCGGCCTAACGACAAGCGGTTCGCCGAGCGGACTCGCCGGCACCATTTTGCCCTCGGCATTCAACTCCAGCCGGTGATGCGTGACGACGGCGCATTCCTTGGCGAAACCCTCGACGTGCTCCGCCTCCTTCTGCAGGTAGCTGAGGGGAATGAAGAGCGGGAAATAGGCGTTGCGGTGCCCGGTCGCCTTGAACATGGCGTCGAGCGCGCGCTGCATGTTTTCCCAGATGCCGTAGCCCCAGGGTTTGATCACCATGCAACCGCGGACGTCGCTCGATTCCGCCATGTCGCCGGCTTTGATCACCTGTTGGTACCACTCGGGAAAATCTTCCACGCGGCGCGGGCTGATGGCGGATTTGGGAAGGTCGGGCTTGGCCATAACGAAGCGCGATACTTAAACCGGAGCGCTCCGCTTGGCCAGTAGATGTAGACGCTTCGCTCTGCGAAGCGCGGGGGGAGACATCGCCCGGGAGGAAGATTTTCGTGCGAGCGCTCCGGCACGCCCACGCTTCGCAGAGCGAAGCGTCTACAAGGCTCCTAGTTGCGGGCGAGCGTGGGACCGGCTTCGACGTAGCCGCCCGCAAAGTCGATGCTGCAGACAGTCCGGTAGCGCGCGTGCGGCCCCACGGCCGCCCCGGCCACGCCAAAGGCCGGATTGAAGATGTTTTTGCGATGTTTCCGCGCCCGGAGGCCGTCATCGATGATGAGCGCGATGACGATGTCGCGCGCGGCCGATTTGCCGTAGGAAACATTTTCGCCCCAGCGCCCGGTCCAGATGCCATGGCGATTCATCCGCTCGCCCGGATGACTCCGGCCGAGGCCGCGGTGTCCCATCCCGCCCCCGGCCTGTTCGGCGACATGTTCGGAAGCTGCCCTGGCGATTCCCTCCGAGTAGGCCAGCGGGGATAGCGGTCGCGCCCGGCGCAGGAAGCGGATCGCATCGTCCACCGCTCCGACGCCTTCGCGAGTCCGGATCACGCTGCCGCCCGGCAGGACGAGGTTCCGGCCCTGATAACGGCCCCGCAATTCCTCGAGATACCCGGCGTAGACCCCCGGATGCTGCCGGGCCAGATTCATCTCGCGCACCACCGCGGCGCCCGCGTCGGAAGGCGATTTCGCAGAGCCGGCGGCGGAGGCTGGCAGGCTGGTGAGGAGGAAAAGAAAAGTAATCGCCCAGGAGCGCATCCTTTCCTTGAAGCAGCCCCGGTGCCATCGACATTTGACACCTGCGGCTCACGCCGCTAATTTCCCCGCCCTTCCCAAGCCTTCTGATGAAAACGTTTTCTGCCAAAGCCAACGAGGTCGACCGTAAATGGTGGATCATCGACGCCCGTGACCAGGTCCTCGGCCAGGTCGCCGTCAAAGCCGCCAAATTGCTCCGGGGCAAAGAAAAGGCCATCGTCACGCCGCACGTCGATACCGGCGATTTCGTGGTCGTGATCAATGCCGAAAAAGTGCGCGTGACCGGCAAAAAGGAAGAGCAAAAGACCTACATGAGCTTTTCCGGTTTCGTCGGCGGACACAAGAGCGAGAGCGTGAAAGCGCGCCGGGAACGGCATCCGGAGCTGCTCGTGGAGCATGCCATCCGCGGCATGATTCCGCACAACAAACTCGGCCGGCAGGTTTACCGGAAACTCAAAGTTTACAAAGGCGAGGAGCATCCTCACGGCGCGCAGCAGCCGCAAAACGTGGTGTTGGACTAACGAAATAATTTCATGGCTGAAACACAGGAATTCATCGCCACCGGTCGCCGCAAGACCGCCGTCGCGCGCATTCGCATGACCGCGGGGAACGGCAAAATCGACGTCAACGGCAAGAGCTTCGAGGATTATTTCCCGACCGTGCCGCTGCAAAACACCGTTCTCCAGCCCCTCCAGCTGGTGAAACTTGCCAACGCCTACGACGTCTCGGTTAATACCACCGGCGGCGGAGCGACGGGCCAGGCCGGCGCCGCGCGGCTCGCGATTTCGCGCGCGCTTTTGCAGGTCGACGCGAATCTTCGCGGCACCTTGAAAGCGGAAGGCCTGCTTCGCCGCGATCCGCGGATGAAGGAGCGCAAGAAGTCCGGTCAGCCGGGCGCGCGCAAACGCTTCCAGTTCTCGAAGCGCTAATCGGTCGCTCTTCGCGAGCGTCGAAGGGTAGCGCAAGCTTCCAGCTTGCCGCCTGGTCGCATCTGCAAGCTGAAAGCTTGCGTTACTTTACGGGGTTGCCTGCGGCGCCGGCGCTTCCGGCGGACGTGCCATCGGAATGGTTGGCGCGACAGATGGCGCCGGCTTGGGCATCGCCGCAGCGGCTGGTTGCGGCAACTTCATCAGTTCCTGGATGGCCTGGTTGGCCACGATGCTGTCGCGATGTTGCGACATGATCGTTTCACAGGCCCGGCGAGCCTCGTCGATTCGGTTTTTCGCCTTCAGTAATGGAACCTGGGCAAGGAGGGCGAGAGGAGCGTTGTAACTTTGCGGGTATTCCGTCGCGAGACGCTGATATGTGCTGAGCGCTTCGTCCGTTTTCCCGAGCGATTCGAGATTGGCCGCCACCCCCATCCAGGCGGTCGTGATCAACTGATGCTTCGGATACTGGTCAATGAATTTGCGCAGGGTCGTGTTCGCCTCGGCGTAATTTTTATTCGCCCGCTGCTGCCCGGCGAGAAGGAGGGCGGCGCTGGCGGCCGGTTCGCTCCCCGGATAGCGCGCGATCACTTTCTGGTAGCCCTCAGGCGAATTGGCCGCGGCCAGCAAAGCAACCGCATCGGACGCGGCCCGCATCGTATAGATCTGGTAGCCGGCAAAGCCCAACCCTCCCAGGATTAGGACCGCCGCGACCGCGATGATGGTGGTCTTGTATTGCTCCCAGAAAAGCTGGGACTCGAGCGCGGGATCGGACGTGATTTCGGATACGGTAGCCATGGAAAAGGGAGTTGTGTCTATGCCACGCGAACCATTTCCGCGCAAGCGCGGGAACTCACAGCCTTGAGTGCGGCTAGCGTTTGCGCCGTTTTTGTGCGGGAAACCGAACGTCTTTGCCTAACGGCGTCTTTGCCCTGAGGAACTTTCGCATCAACGCGAGCGCGGCCTCGTTTTCCCGCGCGGTGTTCGAGACGGTGCAATCGCGCGGAACAACCAGGTCGAAGTCGCGCATGTAGGCGTCGTTGGCGGTGAAAAGAACGCAGAAATTTCCCGCGATCCCGGTCAGGACGAGCCGTTTCGAGCCGAGATAACGCAGCAATGTTTCAAGGGTGGTGGAAAAAAATCCCGAGTGCTTCGGCTTCAGGACGAAATAATCGTCCTCCTCCGGCTGTAAGATCCTGGCCACCTCGCGCCCGCGCACTTTCTCGCCCAGGCAATGCTCGATCGTGACCCGGAAATCCGATTTCCATTTTCCAAAGTTGTCGTTCACGTAAATCACCGGCACCCCGGCCTGGCGGGCGCGCTTCTTTAGGCGGAGGAGGTTGCGCGCCATCTTTTTCGCCGCCCGGAGCATGGCTTTCGCCTCGGGAAATTCGAGATCGTTGATGACATCGATCAGGAGCAGCGCCGTCTCGTTTTTATCCGGCGCATTTCCATGAAGGCTGGCGTTTTTCGCGGGCATGAGCGTTGTCGATATTTCGCTCCCCAGTTCCGCGTTGGACGTTCCCGCCTGAACGTTGGACGTTCCCCCGTGATTCCACACGACAAGCTCTTCACGCCCGGCCCGGTGGAGGTTTCGGAGAAAACCATGGCCGCTTTCTCACGGCCGATGATCGGCCACCGCGGCGACGCCTTCAAAACTCTCTATCGCGAGATCCATCCGCGTCTGCAGGAACTCTTCGGCACGAAACAGCCGGTTTTTCTTTCCACCTCCTCGGCCTGGGGCGTGATGGAGGCGGCGATCCGCAACCTCGTTAGGCGACGAGTCCTCTGCTGCATGTGCGGCGCGTTTTCCGACAAATGGCTCGACGTCGCACGCCGCTGCGGCAAGGAAGCCGAGCCGCTGCAGGTGGAGTGGGGGCAGGCGATCGATCACAAGTCGCTCGACGCGGCGCTCGCGACCGGGAAGTTCGACGCCGTCACCCTCATCCACAACGAGACTTCCACCGGGGTGATGAATCCGTTGCCGGAAATTTGCTGCACGCTGGCGAAATATCCCGACGTCGCGCTCATCGTCGATACCGTCTCGTCCTTCTCGGCCGTTCCGATCCCGATGGACGACTACCAAATCGACGTCCTCCTCACCGGCTCGCAAAAAGCGCTCGCCTTGCCGCCCGGTTTCGCGCTCTTCAGCGTCTCCGAGAAAGCCTTCGCCCGCGCTGAGCAAGCGACCGATCGCGGCTATTACTTCGATTTTCTCGAGTTTAAGAAACAGCAGGAAGGCGGGATGACGCCGACCACCCCGAGCATTGGGCACATCTACGCCTTGCAGTCGAAGCTCGACGACATTTTCACGGAAGGCCTAACGAATCGTTTCGAACGCCACGCGCGCACCAATGCGCTCGTCCACGCCTGGGTGCGCGAACGGGGTTTCGACTTCTTCGCCGCCGAGGGATTCCGCGCGCTCAGCCTGACCTGCGTGAAGAACCCGCCTGAGGCGGGCCGGATCGACGTCGCGAAACTGGTACGCGACTTGCGCGAAAAACATCATCTCGTAATCGACGGCGGTTACGGCAAACTAAAGGGTCAGACCTTTCGCCTCTCCAACATGGGCGACGAAACCGAAGAGACGGTTTCGCATTTGCTCCGTTGCCTCGACGATTGTCTGTAATCAGCCCCGGCCCGCCACCGCCACCGCCTCCGCATTTTTCGGCTCGGCGATGCGGCGAAAGATCATCCAGACGCCGAGCAGCACGAAAGCCGCGCCCAGGAGCGACCAGGCCGAGAGACGTTCTCCGCCAAAAGCCCAGCCGAGCGCGATCGCCCCGGGCGGGGTGATGAGCGAGATGGTTTGCAGGTTGGTCACCGACATGCGCGGCATCAGCCAGTAGAGCAGAAGAAAGGTGAAGGAAGAGCCGATCACCGCGAGGTAAAGCAGACAAAGAATCGCGCTCATCGTCCAATTCAGGCGCAGAGGATTCCCGTCCACCGCGAAGCCGATAAACAGAAGCGGCACCGTGCCGAAGATCATCTGCCACGCCGCCAGCATCGAGGGCGCAAGTTCGATGCGTTTTGCTTTCAGCAGGACATTTGAGAAGGCGGCGCTGGCCGCGCCAAAGGCGATGCCCAACCCGCCGAGAAATGCCAGCCAGCCGTTAAAGCTGAGCAGCCGCGCGCAAATCAGCGCGACGCCGAATATCGCGACGAGCGCTCCCGCGAGGCGTTGCCAGCGGAGCGGCTCGTCCGGCAACATCCAGTGCGCGCAGACCATGCCGAAGATCGGTATCGAAGCCTGGATCACGGCCGCCAGTCCGGAGGAAACGTGCAGCTCCGCCCAAAACAAGAGCGCGTAATTGACCGCAAACATGAGCACCCCGGTAAAACCGAGCACCCAATAATCGGCCCGGCGCTTCGGCAACAGCCGGGTGTGCCCGATCGAAATCGCAATCAGGACCAGCAGCGCGACCAGAAAACGGATCGAGACAAAAGAGAGCGGCGGGAGATCGCGCAGCCCGATCTTGATCACCAGCCAGGTCGAGCTCCAGACGACGCAAAGCATGATCCAGGCGGCCGGGATGCGCCAATCTTTCAAACTTTTCGTCTCCGTGTGCATGAGTAAATGCGGACTCTCGCGGTGAGATTCCACCGCGTCCACTTCGGCGCTTAAAAGTGGAAGGGCGCCCTCGTTTCCGAGAACGCCCTTCATTTCGATGGCGATAAGCCGAATTCTGTATCCCGCCTCCGAGGCGGGACGATGATCATTTATCTCGCCCGGCTTGCGCCGAACGCCCGCGGACCGTTGCGAAGGTCAAAGACCAGCGCGCCAGTCACACGTGATGCGACGATACCCGAGGATTTAACGGACCGGCTGCCCTTCCTCTGTTTTGTCTTGCACCGCATGGGGTTTTTCCTGCCTCGCGCCTTGCGGCGTGAGCGGTGAGCTCTTACCTCGCCTTTTCACCTTTGCCACGAACGCTTGCGCGCTCGTTAGGCCGTGTATTTTCTGCGACACTTTCCGTCGCCGCCCTCTTTCGAGAACGGCGCCCCCGATTTTTTCGGGGCATGCTGCCGTCTGGTGTTCGGACTTTCCTCTGGCCCAACCTTGCAGCCGCGCCAGCGATCATCTGCCATCGCGGGAAAGGTATCACAATCAGGAACCCAGGAAAGCAGGAAGGCGCGCCGCGGCGCCAGTCGTTAGGCCGGCCGCCAGGGCGTCGAGGAAGCCGATGCATTCCTTCCTCGCCTCGTGGTAAAATTCAACGCGGCGCGTCCCGATCGCGCTCAGTGCCTGGCGATGATCGATCCACGCCACGAAGAGGGCGGCGGTGAAGAGGAGCTGGAATTGGAGCGACCAGGCCGCGCGTTCCGCCGGCAGGAGCGTCGCATGGATGTCGCGCAGCCGGTCGAGGTGAAAGGCGACGTGCTGCGCCTCGTCCGCCAGGATGCGGGCACAGACTTGGTCGAGGATGGGATCGCAGGCCCGCCGTTGCAGCATGCGGTAATAAGCCGTGCCGACGAGTTCGGCGATGAGCAGGACTTGAATTTCGAAATTCAATCCCAGGGCGCGACGCGCGCTGCGGAAGAGAAGGTGGGTCCAATGGCGCTGGATGATTGCCCCGCCAAACCGCTCCACCAGGCCCGCGAGCAGCCGCGCGTGCTCAGCTTCTTCCGCGACGAACAATTCGAGAGCCCGCCGGTAGGCGACGTCTGTTTCAATCTGCTGCGCGGCTTTGTGAAAGAGATGGCGGCCGCCGCCACTTTCGCCGAGCTGAAAATGCGAGAGCGATCGCGCGAGCAAGGCGCGGAGTTCGGTCGTCAGGGGAATGGGCGTTTTCCAATCGGGCGCGATGAAGTTTTGGCGGTTCGCTTCGAAATATCGAAGCCAGGAGATCGAGTTCATGAGCTTGGTTCTTTCGTGGTTTGGTTTTCTGAAATCATCCGCAGCCGGGCGAGGGCCGCGTCGACCGTTTCGCCGAGGGTCGAAGTGCCGGCGGTGACGCCGGCGACCGCGACGTTTTCGAAATCGGCCGCGACCAGCTCCTCAGGGCGTTCGATGTGCACGACGCGGCGGCCGGCCGCGCGGCAGGTGGCGACCAGTTGCCGAGTGTTGTTGCTGGCGCGGCCGCCGATGACCACGATCACCTCGGCTTGCGCGATCAGTTTCTGCAGGGCCAGCTGGCGATCCTTCGTCGGCTTGCAGACCGTGTCGGCAAAACGCACCTCGGCCGCGGGCCGCTGCCGACGAATCTCCGCGACGATGGCGCGGACGCGGTCGATCGGCTGGGTGGTTTGGGAGATGACGCCAAAACGCTCGAGCGGCGGCAGCATGGCCACGTCGGCGGCATCGGCGAGCACGATCGCGCCGGGAAAATCTTCCGTCAGTCCGCGCACTTCGACGTGTCCCGGCTGGCCGATCACAACCGGGAAATAACCGGCCGCGACCAAGCCGCGCAGTTGCGAATGCGCGTGCCGGACGAGAGGGCAGGTGCCGTCCGACACTTCGTAACCCGCGTCGCGCCATTGGCTGCGCCGGAAGTCCGACGCGCCGTGCGCCGTGATCATGACTTCCCGGGTGGCGGCGTTCTGCGTTTCCGAAAGCGACTGCTCCAGCACGCCTCGCGCCTGCAGCCGTTCGCGCACGATCGGGTTGTGAACCAGTTCGCCCAAGACGGTGAGAGGACCGGCGGCAGCGAGCGATTCGGCCTGCGCGATGGCGTCGCGGACGCCGAAACACATCCCGAAATGTTCTGCGAGCAGGATTTTCATAGTCTTGGTATCCTTACTTTGTGAGACAAAGTGAAGGCGCAAAAAAACTCATTCCTTCCCCGCCTTCACGATTTGCTCCAGTACTGCCAGGTAGTCGCTGAAAGCCGTCCGCCCCTTCGTCGTTAGGGCGTAGCTCGTCTGCGGCCGGTCGCGCATTTCCTTCGTCACCGCCACGAAGCCGAGTTTGTGCAGCGTGCGCAGGTGCGTGACGAGGTTGCCGTCGCTCATCTTCAGCTCCGCCTTCAGATCCTGGAACGACCAGCTCACCCGGCTGGCGAGCAGGGTCATGATCGCGAGCCGTCCTTTTTCGTGGATCGCTTTGTCGAGTTTGTCGAAATCCGGCATCGCTCATTCGGGTGCAAGGATTTCGCGCGCCTCCGGCCGCCGGCTCGCCCAGACACAGACCGCGTAAACGAGGTGATAAAGCCCGAAGGTCGCGCCCATGGCAAAGTTGGGATAAAGCCCGCGCGGATCGTCGCCTAACGACTTCGGCCAGAAAATGAGGAGAAGGCCGGAAAGGAGAAAGGCCCAGCCGAGGAGGACGAGCGAGCGGGGCGCGAAAAGCGCGGTCGCGAGCAGGCAAAGCCCGTAAAAGGCGATCCAGACCGCGACCAGGATTTCCTGGTCGATCGGCTCGGCGTTCTTGAAATACCAGATCGTCGTCGCTGCCGGCAGGACGAGGCAGGGCGCGATTGCGCGCAGGGCGAGGCGGGCGCCGGCGGAAAGAAGAACGCGTCCGTCGCGGAGCGCTTCCTGCCTAACGAAAAAGGTATTGACCGCGAGAACGAGGGCGAGAATCGCGAGCCAGATCCCGGCGAAGAGGCGATTATCGAGGCCCGGTTCCCCGGGGGCCTTTGCCTGGTCGAGCCACCAGATAACGCCGGTGGTGGTGACGGCAAGGAGCCCGCCGATGAGGGCGGTCGGCGCGGAGATGGCGCGATAAATGGTGGCCCGTTCCATCAGGGAACGAATGACGCGCAAGTGCTCTTCGGCCCGGGATTGCTCGCTCATGGCGTTACTTTGTAGCGCAAAGTTAATCTTGCCGCAACGGATTTTTTTCCGCGGAAAATCCGCGCCGGGCAGGTCGCGTCTCCGGTCCTCCTTGAAACTTCCGCGCGGAATGCGCAGCTTCGGAGGGAATGCCCGAGGCTCCGCGCGCACGTTTCCTGATCTGGTCGCTCCTCGGCGCGGGTGTCCTGGCAATCGCAGTCGCGGTCGCGTGGAGCGATTCGCGGGCAGGGGCGAAGCTGGTCAGCAATCGGCCGATTGTCGCCGAGGCGGGGAATTACGTGACCTCGGATTCCTGCCGGGCTTGTCACCCGGGGAACTATGCGAGCTGGCACACTTCGTTTCACCGCACCATGACGCAGGTGGCGACCCCGGCCACGCTCATTCCCGACGCCCATGACGTCGAGCTGAGCTTTGCCGGCCGGGAATACAAACTGACGCGGCAGGACGACAAAATTTTCGTCGCCAACCGCTCGTTAGGCGAAAAAGAGTACGGTCCGCCGCGCGAGATCGTGCTCCTGACCGGCTCGCACACGCTGCAGATCCTGTGGAACGAAACGGGGCAGGGGCGCACGCTGGAGCAGTTTCCATTCGCCTACATCATCGCGGAAAAAATGTGGGCGCCGGTGACCCAGACTTTTCTCATGCCGCCGGAAACGCAGGAAGCCTATTCGATCGGAGCCTGGAATGGCGCCTGCATGGATTGTCATGTCACCCAGGGCATCTCGAATTTCGTCGAGGGCAACAAGTGGGACACGAAGGTGACCGAGTTTGGAATCGCCTGCGAAGCCTGTCACAGCGAGGGCCGCGAGCACATCGAGGCCAATCGCAATCCGCTTCGACGCTGGAAATTTCATCTGACGAAGGAGACCGATCCGACGATCGCGAACGCGAAGAAGATGAAAGGACCGCAGGCGGCCCTGGCCTGCGGGCAATGCCACAGCGTCTGGGCCTTCGACGGGATGAAGGAGAAGATAGAATTCAACCGGCAGGGCGGGAAATACCGTCCCGGGAAGGACGATCTCGTGCAGCGGTTCGTGGTTCAGCCTAACGAACCCGACCATGCCGCGCAGAAGGATTTTATTCGCCGGACCGAGCCGGATTTTTTTCGGAACCGTTTCTGGGGCGACGGGATGATCCGGGTCACCGGCCGGGAGATGAACGGGGTCCAGGCTTCGCCCTGCTTCCAGGGCGGAGATTTTTCCTGCCTCTCCTGCCACGAGATGCATCCCTCCACCCCCACGACGCGGTCCGCGCTCAAGACCTGGGCGGCAAACGACCAGCTCGCTCCGGAGATGGAATCCGACCAGGCCTGCCTGCAATGTCACAAGGAGATGGAACCGCGCCTAACGAGCCACACGCATCACGAGGCCGGTTCCTCCGGCAGCCGCTGCTACAACTGCCACATGCCGAAGACCACCTTTGGCCTGCTCCACGCCATGCGCAGTCACCAGGTTTCTTCGCCTAACGTTCGCGAAAGCATCGATCACGGCCGGCCTAATGCCTGCAACCTTTGTCATCTCGACCAGACCCTGAGCTGGACGGCGAACAAGTTGCAGGAGTGGTACAAACAACCGGTGCCGGAGTTGTCCGAGGACGACAAAACGATCTCCGCCGCCGTGCAATGGCTGGTCAAAGGCGATGCCGGGCAGCGCGCCCTCCTCGCCTGGGGGATGGGCTGGGAGCCGGCGCAGAAAATTTCCGGGCGCGACTGGCTCTATCCGTTTTTGAGTTACAGCCTGCTCGATCCGTATGCCGCAGTTCGCTTCGATGCCTGGAAATCCTTGCAGACGCTGCCCGGCTTTGCCGACTTCAAGTTTGTCTACACCGCGGACGCCGAAGAACTGGGCGCGAGCGTGAAGCGCGCCTACGAGAAATGGTGGAACGAACTGCGCCCGGCCAATCCGAACTTTGATCCGAAGACGGTGCTCGATCCCGAGGGCCGTTTTCAGGAAGATGTCTTCAGCCGACTCCGCCGCGAACGTGATGAAACGCCGATCGTGCTCGCGGAATGAGTCTTTTTTTTGTCATGTTGAGCAGAGCGAAACATCTCTGACTGTTTCTGTTTTTCGGTGCGCTTCGTAGACGGAAATGGTCAGAGATGTTTCTCCCGCGACTGCGGGATCAACATGACAAGGATGGGTTAGTGCGGCCGCTCATAAAATGAATTACTCAATCCGACATCTTCGTTTTGGCTGGTGGGCGCTGGCGGTCTACGTCTGCCTCGGGATTGGGCTCGAGACGATGCACGGTTTCAAGATCGGGTGGTATCTCGACGTCGGAAATGAAGCGCGCCGGCTCATGTTTACGCTGGGGCATTTTCACGGGACGATGCTTTCGCTGGTCAACATCGCGGCTGGCCTAACGATCGGAGCGTGGAGGGTTTTCAGGTCAAACGCCCGGTTTCCTTTGCCCTGATCTGGGCGGCGATTTTGCTCCCGGGCGGTTTTCTGGCCGGCGGTTTCTTCACCTACGACGGCGATCCCGGCACGGGCGTGTGGCTGGTGCCGATCGGCGCGCTCTTCATGCTCTACGCTGTGGTCGGGTTCGCCCTTGGATTCAAAGGTGTCGCGCCGGGCGGCTCGCAACGAAAAAAACAAAAATGAGTCGACTGAAATTTCTCATCCTTTGCCTCGCGGCGGTTGGCGCAAACGCCGCCCTCGCCGGGCTGCCGCCATTGCTCCCGCGCGAGACTCTTTTTGGAAACCCGACGCGATCGCATCCGGAAATCGCCCCCGACGGCAGCCGTCTCGCGTGGTTGGCGCCGGACAAGAATGGAGTCGTCAACGTCTGGGTCGGAGATGCGAACGGCGCCGACGCCCGGGCGGTGACGAAGGAGGATCATCGCCCGATCCAGTGGTACACCTGGGCGGGTGACGCGAAGCATCTGCTTTACCTCCAGGACAACGCCGGGGATGAAATCGCCCACCTCTTTTCCGCTGACCTAACGACAGGCAACGTGCGTGACCTGACTCCGTTTCGCGGGGTGCGGGCGCAGAATGTCCTGATCGATTGGCAGCATCCGCGTTTTGTCCTCGTCGCGCTCAACTTGCGTGATCGCGAGGCCTTCGACATGTACCGGATCGATCTCGAGACCGGCGCGATCACGCTGGAAGCGACCAATCCTGGCGACGTCCTGACCTGGAAGACGGACCATGATTTCGTCATCCGGGGCGCCACGGCCTTCGATGGGAAAAGCGGCAACTCCATCGTGCGCGTGCGCGACGCGGCCGACAAACCGTGGCGCGACCTGGTCGTGATGCCATTTGAGCAGGCGCTTTTTGCCGGGCAGGTGGTTGGCGGGTCGCTCATCGCGAGGTTCGCGCCGGACGGGAAGAGCCTGGTCATCCATTCGGCGCTGGGATCGGACAAGGGACGACTCGTTAGGGTAGATGCGCGCGATGGGAAGGAGCTGGAAGTGCTGGCGCAGGATGCGCAATCGGACGTCGTCAATGCCGGTCTCGGCGACGGGCCCAGCGTTCTCACTCATCCGGAGACGAAAGCGATCCAGGCGGTCGAGTTCAATTATCTCGCCTCGCACTGGGTCTTTCTCGACGCCGGGGTAAAAGCGGATTTTGAAATCATCGGGCGCGAGGTGCCTGGGTTTCTCGATCTCATCAGCCGCGATAAGGCCGATCGGAAATGGATCGTGGCCTCGCGCCGGAGCGAGGCGCCGGCGACCTACTACCTTTTCGAGCGCGAGACGAAAAAGGTGACCAGGCTTTACGACGAATTTCCCGCCCTAACGAAAGCGAAGCTGGCGCCGAAAAAAGGAATCACGATCAAGGCGCGCGATGGGTTACTCCTGCCCGCCTACCTCACGACTCCGGTGGGCGTGGAGCCGAAAAATCTTCCGCTCGTCCTCCTCATCCACGGCGGCCCATGGTTTCGCGATTTCGACGGTTTCGATCCGGAGGTGCAACTGCTGGCCAACCGCGGCTATGCGGTTTTGCAGGTGAATTATCGCGGCTCCACCGGCTACGGGCTCAAGTTTCTCAACGCCGGGACGAACGAATGGGGACGCGGGACGCAGGAAGATCTCTATGACGCGGCGCAATGGGCGATCGACGAAGGCATCGCCGATCCGAAGCGAGTGGCGGCGATGGGTTGGTCGGGCGGTGGCTTCGCGACCTTGCTCGCACTCGAGCAGCGCCCGGATCTTTTTGCCTGCGGCGTCGATGGCGTCGGGCCGGCCGAACTTGGCTACGCTCTATCGTTCGTTCCCGAGTTATTGGTCGAACATTCTCGTGCGCTGGCGAAAACGCGGCGGCGATTTCGATCATGATGAAAAGCTGAACCGCGCGGTCTCGCCGCTTTATCACGTCGACAAAATTCGCGCCCCGCTTCTCATCGGCCAGGGCCAGAACGATCCGCGGGTGACGATCGCGAATGCGGACGCGATGGTGGCGGCCCTGCGCAAGGCGAAGCGCGAAGTGGTTTACGTGGTTTACCCTGATGAGGGGCATGGCTTCGCGCGCCCGGAGAACAACTTCGACTTTTACGGCCGGGTCGAGGAGTTTCTGGCCAGGCATCTCGGCGGTCGGGCCGAGCCCTGGAAAAAAATCGAGGGGGCGACGGCGGAGTTGCGCTAGGAAGGACGAACGTTAGGCATGATTGAATGGGACTGGGTAAATAGCGGGAAACAGCTCGGACAATTATTCGCCGCGTTTGTGATTACGCTGCCGATCGCGTGGAATCGCGAGCGCGCGGATCGCGTGATGGGTTTGCGCACGTTCCCGCTTGTGGCGATGGCGAGCTGCGGCTTCATGCTCGTCGCGGAAGGCGCTTTTGCCGGCGCGCCCGATGCCCAGGCGCGCGCGTTGCAAGGAATCATCACCGGGATCGGGTTCGTCGGGGCGGGGGCGATTTTGAAACAGAACGGCGACGTGAAGGGGAGCGCGACCGCCGCGAGCATCTGGAATGTAGGCGCCATCGGGGCGGCGGTCGCGCTCGGGCGTTACGAGATCGCGGTCATGCTCGGCCTGGCCGATTACCTCATTCTCCGTTACCTCGCGAAGTTGAAAAAGGAATGAGCCGGCTCGTCTTCCTCTTCACGGTGTTTCTCGCCGGCGAGTTGCTCGCGGCGGACCCGGCGGCGATCGCGAGCAAGGCGCGAGACTGGCGCCGGCAAAACGAACGCGAAATTCTGCGCGAATTTTCCGAGCTGCTCGCGATTCCAAACCTGGCCAGCGACCAGGCCAACATTCAGCGCAACGCGGAACTGATCGAAGCGATGCTGCAGAAGCGCGGCCTAACGACCCAGTTGCTCACGCTCGAGGGTGCGCCGCCGATCGTGGTCGGCGATCTCGTGGTGCCCGAGGCAAAACGGACGATTGCCTTTTACGCGCACTACGATGGCCAGCCGGTCGACCCGTCGCAGTGGAAGAGCGAGCCGTGGCAGCCGGTCATGCGCGACCGCGCTGGACGCGACGTGGACTGGGCCGCGGCCAAAACCATCGACCCGGAATGGCGGCTCTACGCGCGCTCGGCCGGCGACGACAAGGCGCCGATCATCGGATTCGTGGCCGCGCTCGACGCGCTGCGCGCCCAGGGCGTGGAGCCGGCGGTGAATTTCCGCTTCGTCTTTGAAGGCGAGGAAGAAGCGGGCTCGCCTCACCTCGCGGCCTTCTTGAAAAAGTATCCGAAAGTTTTGCGCCCGGACGCCTGGGTTCTTTGCGACGGTCCGGTGCACCAAAGCCGGCAGATGGAACTCTTCTTCGGCGCGCGCGGGGTGATCGACCTCGAGCTGACGGTCTACGGCCCGGCCAAGGGATTGCACGACGGCCACTATGGGAACTGGGTCCCGAATCCCATCGTTAGGCTGACGCATCTGCTCGACTCCATGCGGGACGAGAACGGCCGCATCCTGATCAAGGGTTTTTACGAGGAAGTGCGCCCGCCGAGTGAGGAAGAACGCGCCGCGCTCGCGAAGATTCCCGATGTCGAAGCGGAGTTGCGCCGGGAATTTCAGATCGGCGCGACCGAAGGAGCCGGCAAACCGTTGAATGAATTGCTCCTGCTTCCGGCCCTGAATGTGCGCGGGATCAGGGGCGGCGGGGTGGGCGCGGAATCATCCAACAGCATCCCCCCGGAAGCCCGGGCCTCGATCGATTTCCGGCTTGTGCCTAACGAGACCCCGGAATCGATCAAGCCGCTGGTCGAGCGGCATCTCGAGGCGCAGGGCTACAAGATCGTGCGGGAAGCGCCGGATGCCGCGACCCGGATGAAACACGCCCGGATCGTGCGCGCGAACTGGGGCAACGGTTATCCGCCGGCCCGGACCTCGCTCGCACTCCCGCTTTCGCGCGAGATCGCCGGGCTCATGACCGGCGCCGGGCACGCCCCGGTCCTTTTGCCGACCGTGGGCGGGAGCATCCCGATGTATCTCTTCCAGCAGCCTAACGACACTCCGGTGATCGGGCTGCCGATCGCCAACCACGACAACAACCAGCACGCCGCCGACGAAAACCTGCGCCTGCAGAACCTGTGGGACGGGATCGAGGTTTATGCGGCGCTCTTCGCGGGCCTCGGCGGCGCCGAGCGTTAGGCGGCGCTGGAAGTTGCGAGCCGCTATTGCGGCGGCGGCGCTTCTCCGGTGACCGGCGCGGCCAGGCCGCGGCGTTCGAGGAGCGGCTCGATGTAGGGTTCGCCCCCGGTGAAATTCTTGAAGAGCTTCATCGCATCCTGGCTCCCGCCGCGGGAGAGGAGGGTGTCGCGGAAGTGGTCGCCGTTTTTGCGCGTGAGGCCGCCGTTTTTCTTGAACCACTCGACGCTGTCGGCATCGAGCACCTCGCTCCAGATGTAGCTGTAATAGCCGGCCGAGTAACCGCCGGCGAAAGCGTGCGAGAAATAGGCGGTGCGATAGCGCGGCGGGACGGGGGCGAAGTCGACCCCGGCTTTCTTCAGCG
The DNA here is from genome assembly GCA_963768965.1 of uncultured Verrucomicrobiae bacterium. Taxonomy (GTDB): domain Bacteria; phylum Verrucomicrobiota; class Verrucomicrobiia; order Chthoniobacterales; family UBA10450; genus Palsa-1392. Next base: position 111,681 of record CAVYJY010000006.1, read on the forward strand.
CGGCGGCCTCGAAGGCGAGGGCGTCGTTAGGCACTTCGCCCGGCTTCATCTGGTGCCAGGCCTGGTCGAGCAAGGCCGCGGCCAGGTATTCGGTCGTCTTGAAGCCCTGGTTGAACATTTCCGCGTCCTTCACCTTGTCGAGCAGCTCCTTCGGCATCGGCTCGCCGGTTTTGTAATGCTTCGCGTAATTCTGCAGGATCTCCGGCCAGGTCATCCACATCTCGTTGACCTGCGAGGGATACTCGACGAAATCGCGCGGCACGTTGGTGCCGCTGAAGCGCGGATATTTCACCTTGGAAAACATCCCGTGCAGGGCGTGGCCGAACTCGTGGAAGGCGGTCCGCACTTCATCGTAGGTGAGGAGGGTCGGCTGGCCGGCTTCCGGTTTCGGGATGTTGAGGTGATTGGCCACGACCGGCTTCACGCCTAACAAGTCGCTCTGGTTGACGTATTCGTTCATCCAGGCGCCGCCGCGTTTGGAGGGGCGGGCATACCAGTCGACGAGGAAGATGGCGAGCTTGCTCCCGTCCTTGTCGAAAACGTCGAAGACGCGGACGTCGGGCTGATAGACCGGCAGATCCTTGCGCTCCTTGAAGGTGAGGCCGTAGAGCTTGGTCGCGGCGAAAAAGACGCCATCGATCAGAACGTGATCGAACTCGAAATACGGTTTGATCTGCGCTTCATCAAAGGCGTAGCGGGCCTGGCGCACTTTCTCGGAATAATGGGCCCAGTCCCAGGACGCGAGCTGGAAGCCGCCTTTTTCCTGGTCGATCACCTTCTGCATCTCGGCCGCTTCCTTGCGCGCATTGGCCACCGCGGGCGTGGCCATCTGCGCGAGCAGCTTGTTGACCGTGGCGACGTCATGCGCCGTCTGGTCCTCGAGCTGGTAAGCAGCGTGGCTCTCGTAGCCGAGGAGGACGGCTCGTTCCGCGCGGAGCTTGGCCGTGCGCAGGACGATTTTGCGGGTGTCGAATTCGCCGCCATGGCTATTGCGGGCGAGCGAAGTTTTCATGATCCGCTCGCGCAGGGCGCGGTTCTTCAGATTGGTCAGCGGCGGTTGCTGGGAAGTATTCTGCAGGGCGAGGACGAACTTGCCTTCCTTCTTTTCCTCCTTCGCGGCCGCGCTCGCGGCCGTGATCTCGGCGGCGGACAAGCCTTCGAGTTGCTCACGCTTATCGACCACGATGACGTCGGCATTTTTCTCTTTCAGGATGCTCTGGGAAAATTTCGTCTGCAATTCCGCCAGCTCGGAGTTCATCTTCTTGAGCTTGGTCTTGTCCGCCTCGGAAAGCTTGGCGCCGGCCCGCACGAAGTCCTTGTAGTAACGCTCGACCAGCCATTTCGATTCCTCGTCGAGGCTGAGTTTTTCGCGGTTGTTGTAAAGGGTCTCGACCCGTTTAAAGAGCGGGCCATTGAGATAAATCGCGTCGAGATGCGCGGCCAGTTTCGGGGCCATGGCGGTCTCGATTTTTTGGAGCTCCGGGTTGGTGTGCGCGCTGGTCAGGTTGGAAAAAATACGATCGACCCGGCCGAGAAGGTCGCCGGTTTTTTCGAGCGCGACGATGGTGTTTTCAAATGTCGGCGCCTCGGCATTACTCGCGATCGGCTCGATCTCCTGGAGCTGGCCGGCCATGCCCTGCTCGTAGCCGGGCGTGAAATGTTCCGGTTTGATTTTGTCGAAGGGCGGATAGTGGAAATCGAGGGTGCTTTCCTTGAGCAGTGGGTTTTCGGTCATAGGCGAAGCGGCCGGGCTGGGCGAAGGCGATTCCTGCGCCAGGGCCGGGAGGACGGCGACAAAGGCGGCGAGGAAAAGAGGCTGCAGGCAGCGGCGGGTGAAAGAGAGAGATGGTTTTTGCATATTCGTTAGGCTGTGAAACGGGGGAGCGCAAAAGCGCTCACCTATTTACACTGTCTTTCGTCCTTGTCACCCCTCGTGCCGGAATCCTCAGGGCGGCGGGGCGAGGGAGGCGACGATCTCCTCGAAGCGCGGATCGCCGCGCAGCGGATCCCAGGCAGGATGGAGTTTCAAGTCGCCGTAGGTGACGGCCGACAGCTGTTTCGCACAGAGCCTCAGGTTTTGCAGAGCCAAATCCTTTTCGCCCACCCAGGCGTAGATAATGGCGAGACGGGTGAGAGCGTTCAGACCCCAGTGTGGCTCCGCGGTCAGGGGCCAGACCTCGCAGGCATGCTGGCCGGCCTCGATCGCGCCTTTTTTATCGCCCAGCGCCGCTTTTACCTGGCCGAGCAGACTCCAGGTCAACCCGCTCTCCGGTTCCTCCTCCCGCTGTTTTTCCAGGATCGCGCGCGCGGCGACAAAGGCGGCGTGCGCAGTCTCTGGCCGGTTGAAAACGCGGGCGGTGAATCCGGCATACCATTCTCGTGGCGCAACAAAGCCGAGATAACCAGCGACTCCCCCGGCGGGAATTGTGGCCAGGGCTCGCTCCGCCGCCACTTCGTCCCGCTCGAGGATCGCGCAGCGCCACGCGCTCTCGGCCAGGTCGGCGGCCGGCTGAGGATTTTCGGCGAGAAGGGCATCGATTTCGCGGCGGAAGGGGCGCAAATCGGCCCGCTCGTCGCGTGGTTGAGCGGCCAGGAAGAGGCGCAGCCAGCGATCGCTCGGCGAAAGGGCGAGGCCGCGGCGAGCATAACGAACGGCATCGCCATAACGCCGCATGCTCGAGCAGATATCCGCCGCGGGTATGAGATAATTCACGTTGCGCGGATCGAGCTCGAGCGCGCGTTCAAAATTGCGCAAGGCTTCGGCCCAGCGGCCCTGGCGCCGGTCCATCAGGCCGAGTTCGAAGTAGACCGCGGGGTCGTTAGGCAAGGTGCGCCGGGCCAGCTCGAGCTCGCCCCGGGCCTGGTCATAGTCGCGCAGCCCGCGGGCGAGGTAACGAGCCCGGATGAGATGGATTTCGCCCGCAGCGGGCTGGAGGCGGGCGGCTTGCCCGATCGTTTCCAGCGCGGTCCGCAGTCGGGGGGCCGTGTGATCGTCACCTTCATAAAGAAAAAGGTGTATCGCAGCGAGCGCGCAATAGGCGCGAAGGAAATGGGGATCGCGCGCCACCGCCTGCTCCAGGAGTTTGATCGCCTCGAATTGGCTTTGGGAATCCGTTCGCATGCGCACAATGCCGGCCTTTTGAAAAAGGTCGTTTGCGACCGGGTCGCTGGTGGGAGGGCGGGCCAAGGCGGCTTTTTCGTCGGCGGAGATTTTTGCCTGGAGCTGCGTGGCGATCGTCTGGGCGATTTCGCCTTGAATCGCGGAAAGATCCGAGACCTCGCGCTCGTAGACTTCCGACCAGAGAGAGGACTGTGTCCGCGTCTCGATAAGTTGCGTTTGGATGCGCAGGTGGTTGCCCTCGCGTTGCACGGTGCCTTCCAAGAGGTGGGCGACCCCGAGTTCCTCGCCGATCTGCCGCGCGTTGCGCGGTTTGCCGGCCTCATAAAGGCGGGTCGAGGTGCGGCTGATCACTTTGAGGTCGGCGATTTTGGCCAGGTCGGAGAGAATTTCTTCCTCCACCCCAACGGTGAAGTAGGCGTTGGCCGGGTCCGCGCTCAGGTTTTCGAAAGGCAGGACGGCGAGGCTTTTTTCCGGCGGCGGAAGATTCGTTTTCTTGTTTCGCTGCCAGGAGAAAGTAAGCGCCAGGGCCAGCCCGAGAAGGAGGAGAGCCGCAGCGGCGATTCGCCAGCGCCGAGGCGAGGGGAGTGCGGTCGCATCCAGGTCCAACTGACGCCGAACGGTTTTGAGGTCGGCGATTAATTCACCCGCACTCGAGTACCGCGCGGCGCTCTTTTTGCGCAACGTTTTCTCGACGACCTGCTGAAGCGCACCGGGAATTTCCGCCGTGGGCGGTTCCGCCTCGAGGATCGCCGTCGCGGTTTCCGCGGGTTTTTCCCCGTCGAAAGGCGCCCGGCCGGTCACCATTTCGTAGAGGACCACGCCGAGACTCCAGATATCGGAACGGTGATCGATCGCATCGCCGCGCACCTGTTCCGGCGACATGTAGCGAGCGGTGCCGACCGTCGAGCCGAGGCGGGTCGCGGCCAGGTCGGCGTCTTCTTCGCCGGCCGGGGCGGGAGTTTCTTTCTCGGACAGCTTTGCGATTCCGAAATCGAGCACCTTCACGTAGCCATCGGGCCGGAGCATGATGTTCTCCGGTTTGATGTCGCGATGGACGATGCCGGCGCTGTGCGCAGCGACGAGCGCGCTCGCCACTTGGAGCGCGATGTCGAGCGCTTCGGTCACCGGCAACGGTCCGCGGCTGAGCCGTTGGCGCAGAGTTTCGCCATCGATCAACTCACTCGCGATATAGTGGGCCGAGTCTTGTTCACCGATCTCGTAAACGGTGAGGATATTCGGGTGGTTGAGCGCGACGACGGCGCGCGCCTCGCGTTCGAAACGGCGCACCCGCCCGGGGTCGCCGGTGAAGCGCGCGGGGAGCAACTTGAGCGCGGCTTTGCGGCCCGCGACCAGGTCGGTCGCCAGATAGACCTCGCCCATTCCGCCGGCGCCGATGCGGTGCGAGATTTCGTAATGACCAATCCGCTCCCCGGCTAATCGATCCGGGGAGGCGCTTTCCAGGATCTGGGCCGCGAGCGCGACGGCGGGGGTTTCGATGAAATGCCCGGACTGCCGATGAGCGAAGAGCAGTTTGTCGATCTGCGAGCGCAATCCCTGGTTACCCGCGCACGCCGTCTCGAGGAATGCGTCCAGTTCCACCGGGGCTCGCTCGAGTGCGGCGTGAAAGATTTCCTCGATGGTCTGTAACTGGCCCGACGTCATCCCGGCCTCCTCCGCGGTCGAATAACAGACTAACCGATTTATGGGTCGCAGTGCAATTCGCCGTAAAGCCAGGCCCGCGCAAATTCCCAATCCCGCCGCACGGTGATGGCCGAGATCTTGAGCACTTCCGCGATTTCCTTGTAGTTAAGTCCGCCGAAGTATTTCAGCTCGACGACCTGGGCTTTGCGCGGGTCGAGCGCGGCCAGGCGCTCGAGCGCTTCGTGGAGTTCGATGATTTCTCGCGATTGCGCCGGCGAAACGAGCGCGCCTTCATCGAGTGCGACCTTTTGCGCACCGCCGCCACGCTTCTCTGCCCGGGCGGCGGTGGCGTAGTTGACGAGAATCTGGCGCATGGCGCGGGCTGCGACGGCGAAGAAGTGCGCCCGCGTTTGCCAGGCGGGATGGGTTTGATCGGCCAGGCGCAGGTAAGCTTCGCTGACCAGCGCGGTCGTTTGCAGGGTGTGATCGGGACGCTGTCCCTGCATGTAGCGATGGGCGAGGCGTCGCAGGTCTTCGTAGATCAGGGGCGTGAGCTGGGTCAAAGCGGAGTCGTTTCCTTCGCTCCAGGCGGTCAGGAGTTGCGTCACTTTTTCGGCCGAGGGAGTCATCGCAGGTGAAGGATTGGTTGGTTCCAGGACCCGGAGCAGCTCGGTCCGGAAAAAACTCTGCGTCGGATGATCATTTTGGAGGCCGCTTTCTGTTTATACTCGGTAGGCGAAATAGGATTGATTTTAATTTCGTTCCGATATTAGAGCCCGAAAAATTTATGACGATCACTCGAACTTTCCCGCTTATCCATCCTGGATCATACCCACTGGCGAACCTGCGTGGCAGCCTCCGGCGGTTGCTCTGTATTGTCGCCTTGATTCTTTCTCTTTTCACTTCGGTCAGGTCTACCGTGGCGGCCACCTTCAATGTCGATGTCGGGCCCGGAGGGACGCTGACGTTTGAGCCGTCCAGCGTCACGATACAACCGGGCGATACGGTGAAGTGGACTTGGAAATCCGCTCACCACAGCGTTACCTCCGGCACCCCCGGGGCTCCGACGAGCCTGTTTGACAGTGGTATCCTCAACTCCGGCGCAACCTTTTCCTTCGTCTTCACCACCCCCGCCACCTATATCTACCATTGCACTCCACATGGCGCTGATGGAATGACCGGCGTCGTTTCTGTTGAAGGATCCACCCCCACACCAACCCCGACGCCCTCGCCTTCACCGACGGCCACGCCCACGCAACCCTTGAATATCTCTACCCGCATGCAGGTGCTGACGGCCGAAAAGGTATTGATCGGCGGCTTCATCGTGACCGGGACTGACCCGAAAAAGGTCATCCTGCGGGCGATCGGGCCATCCCTCGCTGCTTTTGGCATTGCTAATCCATTGCCTGATCCGGTGATCGAATTGCATGCGAGCGATCAGAGCCTGATTACGAGCAACGACAATTGGAAAGAGACAAACGAAGGCGAGATCGCCGCCAGCGGACTCGCCCCGACGGACGACTTGGAGTCAGCCCTCATCACCACCCTCGAGCCCGGGAGTTACACCGCCATCGTCAGCGGCAAAGATGGAGCCACCGGGGTGGGCCTGGTCGAGGGTTACGACCTCGATCAACCGGCAGATTCAGAGTTAGCCAACATCAGCACCCGCGGTTTTGTCGAGACCGGAACCAACGTCATGATCGGCGGTTTCATCCTCGGCGGTAACGACGGCAATGCTACCATCGTCGTGCGCGCGCTCGGGCCATCCCTCTCTCAGTTTGGCGTCGCCGACGCGCTGGCCGATCCCACCCTGGAATTACGGGATCAAAACGGCGCCCTCATCCAAGGCAACAACAACTGGAAAGACACTCAACAGACGGAAATCGCAGCGACCGGCCTGCAGCCGACGCTCGACGCCGAGTCCGCCATCCTGAGTCTGCTCGGGCCGGGAGCTTATACCGCAATCGTTGCCGGACAGGGTGATACGACCGGTGTGGGGTTGGTGGAAGTATACCGGTTGCCGTAGCATCCCGGATCTTGCCTGGCTCCAGACTCCGGCCGACAAGGCCTGGAGTAATCTTGCTCGTTGATGCCATCGCGCTCGCAAAGGCGAGCGGGATTTCAAGCGCTCACTCGGAACTATCTCCCGCCAGGACTGAATTGCAGTGTCGATAGTTAGCCAAACCCCGAAGTGACCCGCGGCGAGGTGTGTCTGGCGCGGCTCGCAGCTGAGGCGCTACTTGCCGGCGGGAGACTGTCCCGCGCCGAGTCTTTGTCGCTCGCCTGGAGGTGTGAAACAAGCCGGCGTCGGGCAAGAATCGACACAGAACTTCCGAGAGTCGCGGAATTTTGCTTGCAGTTTTCGCGCCGAAATGTACGATCGTGGTTCGGTATAACCAAAACCCAATCCTAACGTCCTCACTATGTACAATTTCTCCACTGCACTCTCCGGTCGATTGCTTCGTTCGTCCTGCCTGACCCTCCTCGGGGTCGCGAGTCTGCTGATTTTCAGCCTGGCGGGCCCTTCCACAGCGACGGCCGCGACGGTCGTCGTCAATGTCGGAGGCGCCGAGGATAAATTCTATGAGGACGTGGTCGACATCAACGTCGGCGACACTGTGATGTGGGTCTGGCAAACTGATGGCCACAGTGTGACCGAGGGGCCCTTTGGCGGCGGTTCGCCACTCTTCGATAGCGGGGTGCATGACGCGCCCTTCGAATTTTCCCATACCTTCACCACTCCGGGAACGGTCGACTATCACTGCAAACCTCACTTTTTCATGGGCATGACTGGCACCGTGAATGTGGCCGGTGCGACCCCATCGCCCTCCCCGTCACCTTCTCCGTCGCCTAGCCCTTCGCCCTCCCCGTCACCCAGCCCGTCCCCGTCACCCAGCCCGACTCCGGCCCAGCCGCTGAATATCTCCACCCGCATGCAGGTGCTGACGAACGATCAGGTGCTCATCGGCGGGTTTATCATCACTGGCACCGATCCGAAACAAGTGATCCTGCGCGCGATTGGGCCATCTCTGGGCGCATTTGGAATTACGGATCCGCTGGCTGACCCAGTCCTGGAACTTCGCGCTGCTGACGGATCGGTCATTTCCATGAACGACAATTGGCAGGAAGCTTCAAACTCCGACGACATCCCGCTTAGCCTGCGGCCGGGGGATTCCGTCGAGTCGGCTCTTCTCGAGGTCCTCGATCCTGGTCTTTACACTGCGATCATGAGCGGAAAAAATGGAGGAACCGGGGTCGGATTAGTCGAAGTCTATGACTTGGATGACACGGTCGATTCCGAGTTGGCGAATATCAGCACCCGCGGCTTTGTCGACGTGGGCAACAATGTCATGATCGGAGGTTTCATCCTCGGCGGCCAGGGCGATAACTCGACGGTCCTGGTTCGTGCCATCGGACCTTCCCTTACGACGCAGGGAATTGTGGGGGCGCTGGCCGATCCGACGCTGGAAGTGCGCGATGGCAACGGCGCCCTCGTGGCGGAGAACGATAATTGGGAGGATGCTGCCAACTCCGGCGATATCCCGGTAGGTCTCCAGCCGAAGGATGCCTTGGAATCCGCGGTTTATGCCGCCCTCCCGAGCGGCCCCTACACGGCGATTGTGGCGGGCCAGAATGATACGACCGGGATCGGCCTGGTGGAAGTTTATAACGTCCCCTAGGCCTCCGGGAGAGATGGAACGGGGCTTTCAGTCGTTGTTGTCTTCTGCCGGACGCGTCGCGCGGGGAGTTTCTGATTAGCCCTGGCTTATGAAACGACTGCTCCACCGGCGGGAATTGTCCGCCATTCTCGTCGCGGCGGCCGCCTTTGCCTCGGTCGCGTCGGGCGCGGAGCCCTATGGCTTGGATTCCCGTGCCCCGATCGGGCCTTATCTCAATAACACCATGCCCCCGTTCGACGGGGCTTTTCCTTTTCCGACGGTTCTTTCGGCGACGGGGGCTTTTAGCGATGTTGCGAATGTGGTTCCGGCGCCGGGACTGATCCCTTTTTCGGTGAACTCGCCCCTCTGGTCCGATGCCGCGCTCAAGCAACGCTGGATGGCGGTGCCAAATGACGGCGCTCCCTACGGTCCGGACGAGCAGATTGGCTTCGTCGCCATCGGTGAATACACTTTCCCGAACGGGACCGTGTTTGTGAAAGAGTTTGATCTGGTGGTGAACGAGCAGACTCAAGAGAAGAAGCGCTTAGAGACGCGTTTGCTCGTGCGGGACGAGAACGGCGCGGTTTACGGCGTGACTTACAAGTGGCGGGAGGATAACAGCGATGCCGACCTGCTCGCGGATGGTTTGAATGAAGAAATCCCGGTTATCACTGCGACGGGCGAGACAGTCATTCGCACGTGGAGTTATCCCAGCCGTGCCGAGTGTCTCTTCTGTCACAATGCGCCCGCCAACTATGTCCTTGGTCCTAAGACTCATCAGCTAAACGGAAATTTCACTTATCCATCGACTGGGCGGACGGACAACCAACTCCGCACCTTCAATCACCTGGGGATGCTGAATCCGAGTGTGGATGAGGCGGAGATTCCTACTCTGCTGCATTCCGTTGCGGTTACGGACGCGACCCAGCCGATTCAGTTCCGGATGAGATCATGGATTGACTCCAATTGCTCCCAGTGTCATCGCCCCGGCGGCTTTGGTCCGGGTTACGACGCGCGCTTTTACACGCCTCTGGAAGATCAAAACATCGTCAACACCTACGTCCAGTTCCGGGATATCCCGGGATCACTCCTTTTCCAGCGCGACAACGCTTTGGACGCAACGAAAATGCCGCCGCTGGCCAAGAACATGGTCCACGAAGCTGCCATGGACGTCCTGCGCCAGTGGATCGCAAGCCCGCTCGAAGTCTTATCGGTCAACTTCTATCAGGATAACAGCCATCTCGCGGTCAGGTTTAATAGTCACGTTGATCCGGAGACCGCCACGGTGGCGAGTAACTACTCACTTGATCAAAATCAGGTCGTCACCGAGGCGGTGATGAGTTCCGAGCCGGACACGGTCATTCTCACCTGCTCGCCCCTGGTCGAGGGCTTCCCTTACTCACTTTCCACCCGCGACATCCAGGACACCGCGCCCTCGGCCAATACGGTCTGGCTGAATCGTGCGACGCCATTCGTGGCCCAGTTTGCGCCGGCCCCCGTGGCGAACTGGCTCGCCAACCTCTCGACCCGGGTCGAGATCGGTCTTGGCGATGATGCTTCGATTGCCGGATTCATTACTCGCGGCGGCGAGACGAAACGGATGTTGATTCGTGGCCTCGGTGCTTCGCTCGTTTCGAGTGGAATTGCGAACGCCTTGGCCGATCCGGTTCTGGAACTTTACGATAACGCCGGCGTGTTAATTACGATCAACGACAATTGGCAGGAAAACGCCAATCAGCAGGAAATCATCGATAGCGGCCTGGCTCCGGTTTCGGAGGACGAGTCCGTCATTCTCCTGCGCGTTCCGTCCGACGATGTCGGCATCCCTTACACCGCCGTTCTGCGCGGCGCCGACGGCACCACCGGGGTCGGATTGATCGAAGTCTACGACCTTGATTTCGGGGTCGGGCCCAGCATCCAGAATATCTCGACTCGCGGTCGCGTCGACGTCGGCGAGGGCGTCTTGATCGGAGGCACGATTGTGCTCGGGACGAATTCCCAGGATGTCATCGTGCGTGCTCTCGGTCCCTCCTTGCCGGTCGACGGCGCCCTGGTCGATCCGATGCTCGAGTTATACGACGAAAATGGCGCCCTTCTGCGAAGCAACGACAATTGGCGGAGCGACCAGGAGGCTGAGATCGAGGCGACAATGCTGCAACCACCAGCGGACGCGGAAGCGGCCATTCTTGCGACTCTCCTGCCCGCGCCCTATACCGCGGTCGTCCGCGGCGCGAACGACGGCGTCGGTCTCGCTCTGGTGGAAATCTACGGCCTCAACTAGCGGCCTCGCCACCCTCTTCTAGCAGGGCCGGTTCACTTCCTTCGCTCTCAGGGCATCTCGTGTCTGATAAGGTCGGTTTGTTGTCCGTCGGATCGGGGATTCTTTGTTCGACAAGCTCTTCCTCGGGAGGACAAGGTGAACGGTGCCCACTAACCTGCACCGAAAGAGCAACCCTGGAATCGTTAGGCGAGGGCGCTCGCTTTCTTGGCTGCTCTTTGCTCTGAGCATTCTTGGCTGGAGCGGGCGGGCTCCGGCGGAATCCAGCTCGCTGGCTTTGACTCATGTTACGGTAATCGATGGCACCGGTGCGGAACCGCTTTCCGATCGTACCGATCCTCATCACCGGCGACCGCATCATCAGCATCACCACCGCAACCCCGCCTCCCGGTACGCGAGTCATCGACGGGCGCGGGAAATATCTCATCCCCGGTTTGTGCGACATGCACGTGCACATCGCCGGCGTCGCGGCGGATCCCAAATGGAGCAAGGCGACGCTTCTGCCGCTGCTCGTGGCTAATGGCATCACCACGGTCCGCGACATGGGCGGCGACCTCGGGGCGTTGCAGGAGTGGCGCAAGGAAATCGCTGCCGGCAAATTGCTCGGCCCCCGAATTATCGCGCCGGGGCCGATGCTCGATGGCGGCAAAGCGCAGCCGCCGGACCTGCTCGCGGTGGCCACGCCTAACGAAGGTCGAGCCGCTGTCCGCGACTTGAAGGCGAAGAGCGCCGATTTCATCAAGGTGCTCTCGCGCCTCGATCGCGAAACCTATTTCGCCATCGCGGACGAATCGAATAAGCAGGGCATGAGTCTTGTCGGCCACGTCCCCAACGCCGTGCATGCGCGCGAAGTCGCGGCCGCCGGCCAGAAAAGCATCGAGCACATCTTTTACAGCAACCTGACCTTTGACTGTTCCGCGCGCGAAGACGAGCTGCGCCAAAAGTCGGCCGAAGCGCGGGCCAAACGCGACAGCGCCGGAGCCGGGGCAGCGCGGGATGAAGCGAACGCCAGCTTCAGCCCCGAGAAAGCTGCCGTGCTGGCCCAGACGATGGTGCGCCACAAGACCTGGCTTGTCCCGACGCTCGTCGCCATCCGCACAATCGCGCAGCAACGCGAGGCCGCGCGGAGCGATCCGGCCGGACTCCATTACCTCCCGCCGGCCGTGCGCAAAAAGTGGGCTCCGGACGAAATCGACAAAGAAGTCTCACCCGAAGTCGCGAAGTGGTACCTCGCGCAATTCCAAAACGACCTGAAGATCGCGCGGGTCCTGCACGATGCGGGAGTACAGATGCTGGCCGGGTCCGATTCGTTAGACCCGCTCAATTTTCCCGGACCGAGTTTGCATGCCGAGTTGAAATTACTGACCGAAATCGGCTTCACGCCGCTCGAGGCGCTGCAAGCCGCCACACTCAAGCCCGCGGAATTTCTCAACGCCACAGGCGCCGGCGGCTGGGGGACGATTGAGCCGGGGAAGGCTGCCGATCTCGTGCTTCTGGACGCCGACCCGTTGGCCGCGATCGAGAACACTCGGAAAATTTCCGCGGTTGTCGTCGCGGGAAAATTCCTCGACCGCGCCGCTCTCGATCAACTGCTCGCGCAAGCCCGTACGGCGGCGGACAAGTTTGAGTAGCGCCAGGATTTACCCGATCCAGCCCGAGCTCTCGTATTCCATGTAAACAGCCGTCTTTTCCGCGACCGCGCGACCGAAATAGCGTTCCACGACGCGCAAAGCCAGGTCGATACCGGACGACAATCCGCCCGCCGTCGAGATCTTGTCCCCCTCGACAAAGCGTAGCCCGCGCTTCACCTCCACGTCCGGGAATTCCTTCTCCAGCCGATCGGAAAAATCATGATGCGTGGTGGCGGATTTCCCTGCCAGCAGTCCGGCCCGGGCCAGTTGAAACGCACCGGTGCAGACCGACATCGTGACATCGGTGCCGGGCGTGACCTTGCGCAGCCATTCGTGCAACGCCTTCGAGCCGCGCTGGGCGGGGACGACGACGACTTTGCATTCCGGCACGTTCGCAAAGGTGTAGTCCGGCACCAGTTTCAATCCGCCGGTGCCCGTGATCGTCTCGATTTTTTCCGCGACGGTGAAGAGCTGGAACGGCATGTCATCGCCCACCATCACGTCCTGGAAAACTTCCCAGGGCCCGGCGAAATCGATTACGGTCACGCCTTCGGAAATGGTGACCGCGACCGGAATGCGCCCGTTCGCGGGCGGCTTCAGCTTCGAATTTTCGATCGTTAGGCCTTTGCGCGGATTTTTGGCTGCGGTTTCTGCCGCAACCAATTTAGGCACCGCGGGCAGGGCGGTCATCGTCGCGGCCAGGCCGGCCGCTTTGGCTAGAAAACTTCTTCTTTTCATTTTGATCTCCGTTGTTTGGGCTTCTCGCTCCGGGAGGAAACAGCTCGGATAAGTTTTGCGTCTTCCCCAAGCCCGAAACGGCGCCGATAGCGCCCGGGCGTGACCCGAAAGCGATGCTGGAAAGCGCGCCGGAACGCATCCGCGCTTTTGAACCCGACCGAGGCCGCAATCGCGTCGATCGAGACATTAGCCGCCGCGAGGCGGCGCCGCGCTTCATCGAGCCGATGATCCTGAACGAACCCGCCGGGCGCCTGGCCAAAGGCGTCTTTGAAGCGCCGCACGAAATGCCGCGGCGAGAGGCAGGCGCGCCGCGCCAGGGCCGCAACGGAGAGATCGCGACCGGGATTGCGCGCGATCCAGCCCGCCAGTTCCGTTAGGCGATCGTTCGCCTGGGTTTGGAACTGGAGCGGCTCCGAGTATTGCTCCTGCCCGCCCGAGCGCTTGAGGTAGACCACCAGTTCACGTGCAACGGTGAGCGCCACGCCCGAGCCGAGATCCTCTTCAATCAGGGCCAGCGCCAGATCGATTCCCGCCGTCACCCCGGCGGAGGTGTAGAAGTTGCCGTCCTGCAAAAAGATGGCGTTCGGCTCCATTTGCAATCTGGGGAAGCGCCGCGCCACATCGGCGGCAAATCGCCAATGCGTCGTGACGCGTCGGCCGTCGAGCAGACCGCTCGCGGCGAGCCCGTAGATGCCGGTGCAAACCGAGACAATGCGCCGGGTCTGGGCGGCCCGGGTTTGGATCCATCGCGCCACCGCTCCCGTCGTCGCCGGGCGACGCAGTCCGGAGCCACCCGGAAGAATAATCGTGTCGAGCCGGGGGGCGGCTCGCAGGGTGGTATGGGGATGGAAAACGACTCCCGATTCGGCGACGAAACGCCGGTTCGACAGGCCGAGCACGACGATCTCGTAAGCCTTGCCCGGGCGTTCCTGGCCTTCTTCCGCCCGCGCGGTCGCGAAGGCTTCGCTCGGCCCGATCACGTCGAGCGCGTTCACTCCGTCGAAGCCAATAATTCCGATCCGGCGCGTTCTCATTCGGGCAGCATAACGATTCGAGCCGGCTGGCACGATGACGTAGTTCAGACATTTTATGCCATCCGGGGACGGCCCGGATCTGCTCGTTAGGGCCGATTGGCCAGTTCGAGCAGGACGTCGGCGTGGCAGGGCTGATCGAGCGGGCACCAGCAGGCCAGGTTTTTCCCGCGCAGGCAGGCGCGCAGATCGCTTTCATTAAAGGCCTCACGCGCGTACTGGCGATAGAGCGCGATCGATTTCTTCACACTCAACTTTCCCCCGCCAATCAGCTCCGAGCCGGCGACAAACGGATTTCCCCAGACCGTCGGCCGGCCGACGTAGACCGTGTTCACCGGCATCTTCCAATTCTTCGTCCGGCGCCGGACGATGCGACGAGGTTTGCTCCGTTTTGGCTGCACGCGGAAAGATCGCCGCCCCCCAGCATGCCTGCAATGGTTCGCCTAGTCGTCGGGTGGAAAATTCAGTTCCTTGCGCATCGCTTCGTGGGCCTGTGTTTCCGCCTCGCTCCATGGTCCGCGCTCATCCACGAACCAATGCCGCGCGGTTGCGGCCCGGCCGATCGCAGTCTTGGCGGCGCGCCGTTCCAGCACCTGGTAATAGCGGTTGCCCAGTTTCTCGTTCGAGTTTTTGACCCAAAGGCCGGCGGAGTTGACGACATCGGCTAATTCTTCGCTGTCGTCAGGCAGGAGACCGGCCGCGCGCAGGGCGAGGGCGCTGGCGACGTAGCGGTAATGGTAGCGGAGGTCCGGCTCGGGTTTTGTTTTCGTTAGGCGGGAACGGCCTTGCGGGGGCAGGCGGAGGGCGATCTTCTTCGTCTCGACCTCCTCTTCTCCATTGTTGGAATAGTTCGTGATCTGGTAGGTGCCGGATTGAATTTGCTCCGCCAGCTTTGGCCCTTCGAACATCCCGCGTTCCCTGAAATTGTCCGGCGCTCCTTCCGTGCCCATCAATTCCATCCCGTCGTGCCGGGCCAGCCAGGCGGCGGTGAAGAGTGCGCGGGCCCGTTCCGGTTTCGAGCGCTTCCTGTCGCGACCGTCGCGCAAGGCGGCCGCGTATTTCGCCAGGACCTGATCATACGGGGCCGGGAGGTACGATTGCGCCTCGGCGTAGCGTTCTTCCCTAACGAGGCGGCGGCCGAGGAGGTAGCGCAGCTTTTTCCGGCCCCATTCGGTTCGCTCGTTCGCCGCGCCGGAATGATCGTCGACGTATGCCTTCAGCTCTTTCGTGGTCAGCACCCGTTCGGCGACGAAGGCAGCGTCACTCCAGAGGTCGCCGTCAAAAAGAGTTTCGAAGGCGAGGAGATAATCGCTCCGTTCCAGGCGCAGCGCGCCCAGATCGCCGGCCGCGCTTTCCGCCAGACTCCAATGGGGTTCAAATAACTTGTCGGCAGGATCGACGCCGTGATTGGACATTCCGTAGACCGGCGAGGTGCGAAGTGTCTCCCATGCGCGAGCCATGCTTTTGGCGGCTTCAGACAGCTTGCCGGCGCGCCGTTGGAGTTTTGCGCGGAGCCAGAGGCCGGCCGGCGAATCGTTAGGCGCGAGTGCCAGCCAGCGAGCCGCGCCGGTGTAGTCGCCATGGTTGTAAGCGGTCCAGCCGATGTATTCCGCATCCTCGAGCTGCGTCAGTTTCTGCCCTCGAATCATCTCCAGCCAGCGCTCGGTCCGCTGCGAGGTCGTGTCGACTGGAGAGTAACGAAAGATGGCCGGCAGAGTACCGACCGCCAGGATGTGGACGGTGACCAGTCGCCGGAGCAGGGGATCACGTGCCGCCCGTTCCAAATGCGCGCTGACTTCCGCTGCCGGCAACGGGTTGTAGGACAACATCCCTTCCACCGGCTCGCGGTCGGGCACGAGCGCCTTGAGCGAGACGATCGCGCTCTCGTCGCCGAGCGCGAGCTGGGTGAGATAAAGCGCGGCCGCCTTCTCCGGGTGATCCTGTTTCCACTCGCTCCGGGCTTCCCAGCCGTAGCTGTCGGCGGCCAGGCCTAACGAGTCGCTGAAGCCGGCCCGGGCGAGCTCTCGGGTCCGCTGAAACCAACTCACCGCGGCCGGATCATTTTGTTTGAGTGCGAGTTTGCCGAGCATGAAGGCCGCCCAGGTGCTGCGATCATGGCGCTCCGCCTCGGGACGTTGGAGCAAGGCTTCCCAGGCCTCTCGCGCTTCCGCGAAGTGCTCCGGGCCGCGCTTGTAGGCGAAGGCACCGCGATGGTAGTCGGCAAATTCCGAGGCGAATTCCGCAGGCAGGGTTTCTGTCGTCGTCGGGCTGGCCCGCTCGATGGCGGCACGACTCGCCTGTTGCCGGCGGATCGCTTCCACCGGATCGGGTGGCTTAATCCGGCCTGACCGCAACGCCTCCGCGAACTCTTTTTCTTCCACCACGAAAGTTTCCGGCGCCTCGAAAAATTTCTCCGGCGGATGAAATTCGCGCGCCAGTCTTTTCAGCTCGAGCGCCCAATAAAACTCCGGCGCGCCGACGAGGTTGGCGCCGCCGTCGTCGAGGTAGAGGGTTGGGCCGTAGTAGCCGGTCGCGGCGGCTCGCCCGGCGAGAGAGGCGAAGAGGGCAAAAAGGAGTGCCCTAACGAGCAAGGCCATTTTCATTTTCGAACGCGAACTCGAGGTTGACGGGCGTGGCATGGCGCAACCAGCCGATTCTCCGCTCCGCGCCCGGCGGAAGCCGCAGTCGTTGGCCCGGCGTCACGCTGAAAGTCGCGCTTTGTTTCTGCGACCGGACATTCCATCCGCTGAGCCCGTCGCTCGCGATCAGGTTGCCGCCCGTCCAACTGGCCACGATCACCGCGGGGCGATCGTCGTCGCTTTCGCCGGTGTTGCGAAGGGAGAGATCGACCGGGTTATCGCCGTTGCGCACGATCTCGAAACGCCGTTCCGGTTTTCGGCCCGCCATCACTGCGCTGAGCGTCGCCCAGCGCCAATTCCGGGCATCGGTCGCGACAGGAATTCGGTACCAGATGAGCTCGCGCAGTTCCGCCGGGCGCTGTCGCTGCCATTCCTTGACCAGGTCCGCGATTTCATCCGCGTCGGCCGCAAACTCGAAGCGGCGGGTTTGGGGCGGCCACGCCGGTTGCACGCTATCCATCGCCACGCCGAGCAATTTGCCGGCGACATCGTAACCGGCGGTGCAGCGGTAGGTCGGGAGCGCGACCGCGAAGGGCCGATGCAATTTTGCCGCCTGCGCCACCCAGCGCCGGGCCGCTGCGGGATCGCATAACCTGATGCGCCCGGCATTGGCCGCCGGCACAGAATGAATCTGCAGAACGTAGCCGTCGGCTTCCCCGATCAGCCTCGCGAATTCCTTCTCCTCCAGCCAGGAGGGAAGAGTCGTAATCACAAAGCGGGCCGGCTGCACCGCCGCGCGCACCCGGGGCAGCCAGGCCCGATAGCCGGCGAGCTTCTTCTGCGCGCAATCGTAATCGAGCTGAAATTCCTCCACCGCGACATCGTGAGCGACGGCTTCGGCCAGGATGGACTTCGCGGTTTGCGCAATCGCCTGGATCGCCTTTTCGCTCGGTTCCGGGACCGGCCCGACCCGCAGCGCGATCGCGCAGGGCGAAGTCACTTGCTCCCATGCGATATTTGCCCTAACGACGCGCGGTTGGCCCTCGTCCCACTCGATCTCCGCGCCTAACAACACCACGGAATTCAAGTGCTGGTGCGCTTCGGTGAGGGCACGCGAGACCGCCGGAGTCCAGGCGCGCTGCCAGAGATAACCGCGCTGCGGCAAGGGACCGGAAACAGTTCTCGAAATCCGGTCGCAGCCCGTGACGAGAAACAGGCCCGCCAGGCAAAGCGAAGAAATGGTCTTCACGGCTAGACCCAGAGCGTGCGATCGAACGTCCGGTATTGGATCGCTTCGCTCACGTGCTCGGGAGAAATCGCCTCCGCGCCTTCGAGGTCGGCGATGGTGCGCGAGACTTTCAAAATGCGATCGTAGGCGCGCGCGCTCAGGTGCAGTTCCGCCATCGCGACGCGGATCAGTTCCTGCGATTCGTCGCCCAGCCTGCAGTGCGCCTTGATCGCCCGCACCGACATGCGCGCGTTGCAGCTCGTTTTCCTGGCGGACCGGAAACGCTCTCGCTGACGCTCACGCGCCGCGCCGATGCGCTCGCGGATCGCGGCCGAATTTTCCTCCACGCGATCACTCGAGATGTCGCGGTACTCGACCGAGGGCACTTCAATGTGGAGATCGATCCGGTCGAGGAGCGGCCCGGAGATGCGCTGGCGATAGCGCTGCACCTGCACCGGGCTGCAGCGGCACTCGCGTTTCATGTCGCCGAAGTAACCGCAGGGGCAGGGGTTCATCGCCGCCACGAGCATGAACTCGGACGGAAAAGTGACCGTGCCCGCGGCGCGCGAAACAGTGACGCGGCCGTCTTCCAGCGGTTGCCGCATCACCTCCAAAGTCGAACGCCGAAATTCGGGCAGCTCATCGAGAAAGAGGACGCCGTTATGCGCCAGGCTCACCTCGCCGGGCGCGGGATTGGCCGAGCCGCCTAACAATCCGATATCGGAGATGGTGTGGTGCGGGGAACGAAATGGCCGGGTCGCGACGAACGATTGCTCGGCCGTGAGCAGGCCGGCGATGCTGTGGATCTTGGTCGTCTCGATCGCCTCCTCCAGCGCCATCGGCGGGATGATGGTGGCGATGCGTTTCGAGAGCATCGATTTCCCGGAACCGGGCGGGCCGATCATTAGAATGTTGTGCCCGCCCGCGACCGCGACCTCGACCGCGCGCTTGACGTGCCCCTGGCCTTTCACATCGGCGAAGTCGACCTCGTAGTTCTGGTGGCTGGCGAAAAATTTGCTCAGATCGTCCCGGATCGGTTGCAGCTGAGTTTCTCCCCTAACGAATTGAAAGGTCTGGCGCAGGTTCTGGACGCCGAAGACATCGATGCCCGCGACCATCGCGGCCTCGCGCGCATTCGCTGCCGGGACCACGACCGCGCGCTTCCCGCGTCGCC
Source organism: uncultured Verrucomicrobiae bacterium (assembly GCA_963768965.1). Lineage (GTDB taxonomy): Bacteria > Verrucomicrobiota > Verrucomicrobiia > Chthoniobacterales > UBA10450 > Palsa-1392. Next base: position 130,761 of record CAVYJY010000006.1, read on the forward strand.
GCGCCTCGAGCGCGACCGGGAGCACGCCTTTGACTGCGCGCACCGCGCCATTGAGCGCGAGCTCGCCGACGAAACTCATCTCGGCGAATAAATCTTCCTCGATCTCCTGCGCGGTCGCGATCATGCCGAGCGCGATCGGCAGGTCGAAGCTCGGCCCTTCTTTTTTCACATCGGCGGGCGCGAGGTTGATCGTCGTCCGCCCGCGCGGCCAATAGTAGCCGCTGTTGCTGATCGCGGTCGTGACCCGGTCCTGGCTTTCTTTTACCGCGGTGTCGGGCAGGCCGACGATGATGATCTTCGGGTTGCCGCCGGCGGCGTTGACTTCGATCTCAACTTCGTAAGCGTCCACGCCGTAAACGGCGGCGGAATAAATCCGGGCGAGCACGGGGGCGAGAGTGGCAGAAGAACCGGTCCAAGTGCAACCCCGATCCAGCGCAGAGCGCCCGATTTCCTGGAGGAACGTGTTTGGCCGGGAACCTGCTTTTCAACCAACCGGGAGTAAGAATGTTGCGCCTGATCTATTCAAGATGAAGTCCACCAGCGCGGACGGGTCCGCTGAGACGCCAATAAGCCGGCCATCCCCTGTCTGCACCGGCCTTGTCCGGACCAAAACCCTGCTTGCGGGAACGCCCGAGACCGCCTCCCGGCCTCCGCCGGCTGCGAGCGAAGACCAATACCGCCTCCTCTTCCACCATCATCCCACCCCGATGATGATTTATGACGTCGTCACGTTGCGTTTTCTCGAGGTCAACGCCGCCGCGATCGCGGAGTATGGCTATTCGCGCGAGGAATTTCTCGCCCGGACGGTGCGCGACATCCGGCCGCCGGCGGACGTGAAGCAATTCATGCAGATGTTGCGGCAGGTGGACGGGGCGGGTTTCCGCGGTCGGTGGCGGCATCTGCGCAAGGACGGCTCCCTCATGTTCGTCCTCATCCACTCGACCCCGATCACGTTCCGGCAGCGCCCCGCGCACATGGTGGTGGCGGCCGACGCCAGCCAGCAGCAACAGGCCGACGAGCAGGTGCGCCAGAGCGAGGCCAACCTCGCGCTCGCCCAGCGCGTCGCCCGGATGGGAAGCTGGGAAGTCGACCTGACCGATCGCAATAACCGCGCGCAGCATCCGCCGCGCTGGTCCGACGAAACCTTCCGCATTTTCGGGGTCGACCCGACCACGAAAGTGACGCACGAGAGTTTCTTCCACCTCCTTCATCCCGATGAACGCGAGCTCGCGCGCGAGGCTTTCATCCGGCAATTGCGCACGGGCGCGGCTTATTGCATCGACCATCGCATCATCCGCCCCGATGGCTCGGAGCGCATCGTCCATGTGCAATCCGACACGGTGCGGGACGGACTTGGCCGGTTAATCAAGATCGCCGGCACCGTCCAGGACTTGACTGAACAACGGACGGCGGAGCAGTTGCTGAGACAGCAGGCCCGACTGCTCAACCTCGCCTCGGACGCGATCTCGGTGCGCAATCTCGACGGCAGCATCCGGATGTGGAATCAGGGCGCGGAACGTCTTTATGGATGGACCGCGGCGGAAATTGCCGGCCGTCTGGTGACCGATTTTATTTACCGGGATATCACCCGCTACGAGGCGGCAAACCGCGAGCTGCTGCAACGCGGCGAGTGGCGCGGTGAGCTCGTTCATGTCTGCAAAGACGGTAGCCAAATCACGGTCAGCGCCCGCTGGACACTGGTCCACGATGAACGGGGCGAACCGGAGTCCGTTCTCGTCATTCACACCGACATCACCGAGCAGAAAAAACTCGAGACCCAGTTCCTGCGTTCGCAACGGCTCGAAAGCATCGGCACCCTGGCCGCCGGGGTGGCGCACGATTTGAATAACATCCTTTCGCCCATTCTCCTCGTCGCCCCGCTTCTCCGTGGCGATTCGGCGCAGGGGGAGGAAAAGGAAGTCTTCCTCTCACTCGTCCAGGCGAGCGCCGAGCGGGGCGCAAATCTGGTTAAGCAAATGCTCACTTTTGCCCGCGGGGCGGATGGCGAGCGCGTCCTCGTCCAGCCTTCGCACCTGATCGAGGAAGTGGCGAAAATCGCCGGCCAGACTTTTCCGAAATCGATCACCATCCGGACCAAGTATCCGCAGGATCTCTGGATGATCGAAGGCGATCCGACCCAGTTGCAGCAGGTCCTGCTCAATCTTTGCGTGAACGCGCGCGACGCCATGCCCGGCGGCGGGACCCTTCGCCTAACGATCGAAAATTTCGAGGTCGACGAGCACTACGCCAGCATGACGACCGGGGCCAAGCCGGGACCGCACGTCCTCCTCCAGGTCTCGGATGAAGGGCGCGGCATTCCGCGGCACGTCATCGACAAGATCTTCGATCCTTTTTTTACGACCAAACAGGTCGGGCAGGGGACCGGCCTCGGCCTTTCCACCGTTCTCGGGATCGTGAAAAACTACGGCGGCTTCATGAACGTCTACAGCGAGCCGGGGCACACCAGCTTCCGCGTTTTCCTCCCGGCAAGCAACGCGGCTACGACCAAGGCCGTCATTTCCGACCCACAGATCGTGCCCAACGGCCGCGGCGAAAAAATCCTCATCGTGGACGACGAACCCTGCATCCGGACGGCCGCGCAACGGGTTCTGCAAGGCTGGGGCTACGAGGCATTGGTGGCGGAAGATGGTGTTTCCGCCCTCGCCCTTTACGCGCAGCAGCCTAACGAAATCGCTCTCATCCTGACCGATCTCGTGATGCCGTTGATGGACGGCCTCATGCTCATCCGGGCGGTGCGAAAATTGAACCCGAACCAGAAGATCATCCTCTCCACCGGGCGGGATGAGGACATGGAGTCACCGGAAATCCGGTCGTTAGGCCTGGACGCCTGCCTGATGAAGCCGCATTCGCGGGAAAAGCTCCTCCTCACGCTCGAGGAAACCCTGCGCGGCGATCGGCATTCTCCGTTGTAGCCGGGGGGCGCTGACCCCGGCTACAAATTGGGCCGCTACACTAAAACTACGCGCACCCCAAGGCGTTCGATCGCGGTGCGCGCCTTGGCCGGCAACTGCTTGTCGGTAATCAGCGTGTCGATGCCCTCGAGCGAGGCAACCTTGATGAACCCGGTCTGGTCCCATTTCGACGCATCGGCCAGCAGGTAAACCTGTTTGGCCGACTGAATCATGGCTCGCTTCACCTGCGCAATCTCGAGCGTGGTATCGGTCAGCCCGCTCGCCAGGTCGAGCGCCTGCGTCCCGAGAAAAACCTTCTGCACCGCGAGGTTGGCCAGCGTTTGCTCGGCCAGCGGTCCGACCGTGCTCGCGGCCTCGCGACTCAAGGTGCCGCCGAGAAAAATGAGCTGGGCTTCGGTCTCGGAAGCGATCGTTAGGGCGACATTCAGGGCGTTCGTCACCACGGTGAGCGGGCTGATGCCGGCGAGGTGCGGAGCCATTTCGACGACCGTCGTGCCTGCGTCCAGGATGATCGTGTCGCCGGGCTGAACGAGCTGCGCGGCCGCTTTGCCGATCCGCTGCTTCGCCTCCCGGGAAAGTTTTGCGCGTTCGTTCAGGCCGGGAAGGGAGTTGATTTGCCGGGAAGCAGGCGATGCGATGGCGCCGCCACGATCCCGCAGGAGCGCACCCGTTTTTTCCAGGGTGGAGAGATCATTCCGGATTGTGACCGTGGAAACGCCAAACTTCCGCGCCAACTCGGTCACATGTGCCGCCCCTTCGTTCTTCACCAGGGTGAGAATCTGATTCCGGCGATGCTGGGTCATCGGCGCTTTTGTCGCGACGCCATTAGGCTTCGACGATTTGCGACGGCTTTCGTTGTCTTTCACACGGAGATTATCCGCACGTGGCGCGTTCCCGTCAACCTAGGGAAAAATTTTGAAATAATTTTGTTGACCACTTCGAAAGCTTTCGATATCTTTCGAAATACTTCGGAGGATTTCCAAAATATGAAACGACTTGTTGCTGTTACCGCCTGCCCCACCGGGATCGCTCACACCCTCATGGCTGCTGAAGCTCTGAAGCGCGCCGCCGCCACCATGGGCCACGAGATTCGGGTCGAAACCCAGGGTTCCCTCGGAACCAAGGACGCCTTGACGGCCGATGAAATCGCGGCCGCGGATGTCGTCCTCCTCGCGACCGACATTCACGTCGATGAAACACCGTTTGCCGGTAAACCGGTGCACAGCGTCTCGACCGCGGACGCGATTCGGAACAGCAAGGCCGTGATTGAAGCAGCGCTTGCGCTCCTTCCGCCGCGCCGGTGAGCCGCCTCCTGCGCGCCGGTTGTCGTGGCCGCGACGCCCGCGCCGGCAGCGGCTCCGACCGTGTCGTTAGGCGGAAAGAAGTCTTGTTGGCATCACTTCTTGCCCGACCGGCATCGCCCACACTTTCATGGCGGCCGAAGCGTTGCAGAAAGCAGCCAAAGCCCTTGGCCACACGATCAAGGTCGAAACTCAGGGTTCGGTCGGCGCGAAAAATCAGCTCACGCCGGAAGACATCGCCGCGGCCGACGCCGTGGTGATCGCGGCCGACACGAAAGTCGACACCTCCCGCTTCGCGGGCAAGCGCCTCTATTCCACGAGCACGAAACACGCGATGCACAGCGGCAAAGAAGTGATCGCGACCGCGCTCACCCAGCCCGTCGCCGGGACTGCCATGACGCTCGCGGAATCGGTCGAGCACGCCAAGGCCGAACGCTCCAAGTCGCGCACCGGCCCCTACAAGCACCTCATGACCGGCGTTTCCTACATGCTCCCGGTCGTGATCGCGGGCGGTCTCGCGATCGCGCTCGCCTTTGCCATCGGCGGCATCTACGCGGGCGACCAGAAGGGAACGTTAGGCGCGGCCCTCAGCCTGATCGGCGGCGGGACGGCGTTTCATTTGTTCGTCGCGGTCCTCTCCGGCTTCATCGCCTTTTCCATCGCGGACCGTCCCGGCATCGCGCCCGGCCTGGTCGGCGGCATGCTCGCGCAAACGTTAGGCGCGGGATTTCTCGGCGGCATCGTTTCCGGTTTCCTCGCCGGTTACCTGACGAAATTTCTCGCCGATAAGATCAAGCTCCCGGCCACGCTCGAGGGCCTGAAGCCGGTCCTGATCCTGCCCTTTCTGTCCACCATCGCGGTCGGCCTCCTCATGATCTACGTCATCGCGCCGCCGGTGCAGGCGCTGAACGACGCCATGAACGCCTGGCTCAACGGCATGCGCGGCGCGAACGCGGTTTACCTCGGCCTCATCCTCGGCGCGATGATGGCCTTCGACATGGGCGGTCCGGTCAACAAAGCCGCCTACACTTTCGCGGTCGGATTGCTCGCGAGCAAAATCTACGGGCCGATGGCCGCGGTCATCGCCGCCGGCATGACCCCGCCGCTCGGTCTCGCGCTGGCCGCGATTCTCTTCAAGAATCGCTTCGATGCCGAGGAACGCGAAGCCGGCGGCCCCGCGCTCGTGCTGGGGCTTTCCTTCATCACCGAAGGCGCGATTCCCTTCGCGGCCAAGGACCCGCTCCATGTCATCCCCGCGACCATGCTTGGCTCGGGCGTGGCCGGCGCGATCTCGATGGCGGCGGGCGCGCAGTTCCTCGTCCCGCACGGCGGGATTTTCGCCGCCCTCATCCCGGGCGCGGTGACCAATCTCGTTTTTTATCTCGGCGCGATCGTGGCCGGCACCATCGTCACCACCGGCGCCCTCTTTTTCCTCAAACGACCCATCGTCGAACCCGCACCTGCAACTGTTGCCTAACGAAAACTGGAGACTGGAATATGATCAAACTTTCACCACAACTCATCCGGCTCGGCGTGCAGGCGAAGACCAAGGAAGAGGCGATCCGCGCCGCCGGCCAGGTCCTGGTCGACGCCGGGCATATCGCTCCCGGTTACGTCGAGAGCATGCTCGGCCGCGAAGGCCAGGCGAACACCTATCTCGGCAACGGGATCGCGATCCCGCACGGGATGGCCAAGGATCGCGAACTGATTCACGAGACCGGCGTCTCCGTCATCCAGCTGCCTGACGGCGTGGAATGGAACGAAGGCCAGACCGTGCGCATCGTGGTCGGGATCGCGGCCAAGTCCGATGAGCATCTCGGCATTCTCTCCGCGCTCACCGATGTGCTCGACGACGCGCAGACTTCGCGCCGGCTGGCCGAGACAAACGATCCGCAGGAAATCATCGCCGGCTTGAGCCGCCAACCCGTGGCCGAGACTTCACCGGCCGAACAATTGGCCGGCGCGAAGAGTATCGAAGTGGTGATCGCGGGCTCGGCCGGGTTGCACGCGCGGCCGGCGACTTTTTTCGTCGATGTCGCGAATCAATTCGAATCCGAAATCTTCGTTAGGGCGAACGGCAAGCTCGCGAATGGCAAAGCCATGGCCTCGCTTCTCAAGCTCGGCGCGGCGGCTGGTTCGACGCTGCAGATTCTCGCCAACGGTCCCGATGCCGACGCCGCCCTCGCCGCGCTCAAAGAAGCGGTCGAGAGCGGACTCGGCGACGAGGAAGAACCGGAAGCGGTCGTCGACGAAGTGGTTTGGACGCCGGTTTCCAACGCGCATTGGATCGGCGGCGTGAGCGCTTCGCCCGGGATCGCAATCGGGCGTCTTCATTACTTCCAATCGTCGCGTCTCGTCGTCGAAGACAAACCCGAAGCGGTCGAGACCGAAAAACAGAAATTGAAATACGCGCTCGAGGTCGGCCGCGAACAGCTCGTCGAGATTCACGACGCCGTGAAATCGCGCTGCGGCCGGAACGAAGCCGCCATCTTCCGCGCCCACCAGGCCTTCCTGACCGATGTCGACTTGTTCAGCGAAGTCTACGACCTGATCGAAGCCCGCCACAGCGCCGCCTGGTCGTGGCAGAAAGTGATCGACCAGCGCGTCGCGGAAGTGGAGCAGGTGGCGAACGAACGCCTCGCCGGCCGCGCCGCCGATCTGCACGACGTCGGGCAGCGCGTCCTGCGCCTCCTCACCGGCACGCAGCAGGGCGAAGTGAATTTGCCTAACGAGCCGGTCATTCTCGTGGCGGAAGATCTCACGCCCTCCGATTCCGCGCGGCTCGATCCCAAACGCATCCTCGGGCTTTGCACCGCCGCGGGCGGCGCGACTTCGCACACCGCGATCATCGCGCGTTCGCTCGATATCCCGGCGGTCGTCGGCGCTGGCGCCGCGGTCCTCGAGCAGGCGGGCGGGACCCTGTGCATTCTCGACGGCAGCACCGGCCGGCTCTACATGGCGCCGACCGAGGCCGACCTGAAATCAGCCGAAGAATTCCAGGTCGATCTGCAGCGCCGGCGCAATGTGCGAATACGAGACCCGCTACCAGCCGGCGATCATGACCGACGGCCATCGGGTCGAGGTCGTGGCCAACATCGGCAAAGCCAACGAAGCGGCCCGCGCGGTCGAAGCCGGCGCGGAAGGCGTCGGTTTGTTGCGCACGGAGTTTCTTTTCCTCGAGCGCGAAACCGCCCCGACGGAAGACGAGCAATTCGCCGCCTACCAAACGATGACGAAAGCGCTCAACGGCCTTCCGCTCATCATCCGCACGCTCGACATCGGCGGCGACAAGGTCGTCCCGTATCTCACCTTCCCGCACGAGGACAATCCATTCCTCGGCGTGCGCGGGATCCGTCTCTGCCTGCGCCATCCGGAGCTTTTCATCCCGCAACTGCGCGCCATCTATCGCGCGTCCGTGACCGGGCCGGTCAAAATCATGTTCCCGATGATCACTTCGCTCTCCGATCTGCGGGCCGCGAAAGAGATCGCGGAAAAGGTGCGCGTCGAGCTCGGCGTTCCGCCGGTCGAGATCGGGATCATGATCGAAGTGCCGTCGGCCGCGCTCATGGCCGCCGAGCTCGCGCCGGAAGTCGATTTCTTCTCCATCGGGACGAACGATCTCACCCAATACGTCCTCGCGATGGACCGGATGCACCCGGCGCTGGCGCGGGATGTCGACGGTCTGCATCCGGTGGTGCTGCGCCTGATCGACCGCGTCGTGCGCGACGCGACCGCGGCCGGGAAATGGGTCGGCGTTTGTGGCGGCGTCGCGGGCGAACCGCGCGGCGCGATGATCCTGGCCGGGCTCGGCGTGACCGAGCTGAGCATGAGCGTGCCGAGCATCGCCTCGATCAAGGCGCAGCTCCGCAACACCTCGCTCCAGAAACTTCAGGCCTACGCGAAGAAGGCGCTGGCCTGTCATTCGCCCGAGGAAGTGCGCGCGCTGCCGTTGCCTGCCTAACGAGCCAAGATTTTCGAAATGAACAACGCTTCCAAGAAATACCAGGTCGTCACGATCACGCTCAACCCCGCGATCGATCGCACGGTCACCATTCCCAGCTTCACCGCCGGTGCCGTCAACCGGGTCGAGAGTGTGCGCTCCAACCCCGGCGGCAAAGGCGTCAACGTCGCCTCCGCCCTGGCGGACAACGGACACGACGTCGCCGTCACCGGTTTTCTCGGGCGCGCGAATGCCGGCGCTTTTGAGGAACTCTTCAGCCAGAAGAAAATCGCCGATCACTTCGTCCGCATCGGCGGGCAGACCCGGATCGGGATCAAGATCACCGACCCGGTTCGCGGCGAAACGACCGACATCAATTTCCCCGGACCGGCCCCGAGCGAAGCGGACGTCTCGATGCTTCTCTCGCAGGTCGCCGCGCTCGAGGCGGAATGGTTTGTCGTCGCGGGCAGCCTGCCGCCGGGAGTCGATCCGGGAATTTATCGCGACCTGGTCGCGCAACTGCGCGGGCGGGGGAGCAAGGTCCTGCTCGACGCCAGCGGCGAATCGCTCCCGCTCGCGCTCGCGGCGCAGGCCGAGCGCGATCAAGCCGAACATCCACGAATTCGAGGACTACATCGGGCGCGCTTTGCCTAACGAGAAGGAAGTCGTCGCCGCGGCGCGCGAATTGGTCGGCCGCGGGATCGAGCTCGTCGTCGTCTCGATGGGCAAGGACGGCGCCTGTTTCGTGACCGCCGACGAAGCCGTCGTCGCGCATCCGCCCGAGATCGAAGTGAAAAGCACGGTCGGCGCGGGCGACGCCATGGTCGCCGGCATCCTCTCCGGCCAGTTGCAAAAGTTTTCGTTAGGCGAGTGCGCCCGGCTCGCCACCGCATTTTCCATCGACAGCCTCAGCCGCCTCGAAAGCGGCCTGAGTTCACGCAGTGCCATCGAGAGCGCGATGCAAAAAGTGACGCTCACCCAACCGAAATAATTCCATGAAAAAGATCCTCGTGCTGCTCGGCAGCCTCACGCTCACCTTTCACGCCGCCTTCGCCCAAACCGCGATCTCGCCGCGCGTCACCGCTCCCGCTCCTCCCGTCGCGGCCGGGCCGCAGACTGCGGTCACCGCTTCGCAGGACGACTCCTGGATGCGCGGGAAATACGGTCTCGGCAGCATGGCCGGCATGCGCACCGGACTCTACGACGCCGGGGTCGAGCCGTTCCTTTATTACACCGCAATCTTTTCCGGGAACCCGGTCGGCGGCCGCAAAGAGGGCGCGACCTACGTCGATGATTTCTATTTCGGAGCCAATCTTTACCTCGATAAATTGATCGGCTGGGAAGGCGCGAAGTTCACCGTCAGCGGGGTCAACCGCGACGGGCTTGGCCTGACGGATCATTTTGTCGGCAGCCGCTACGACGTGCAGCAGACCGTCGGCGGGCAAAATGTCTTCCTCTACCAGGTCTTTCTCGAGCAGAAATTCTGGGACAGCAAAGCCTCGCTCAAGCTCGGCCGCTTCGGCGCCTCGGATGATTTCAACGGCTCGAAAATCTACGGCCTTTACCTGAACAACGGGATCAACGGCGACATCCGCAACGTCCTCTTCGACACGCAATTCTCCGCCTACCCCTTCGCCACCTGGGCGGCGCGGCTGCGCTTCGATCCGACCCCGGAATGGAACGCACAGATCGGCGTTTTCCAGACCTGGAACGACATCTTCGACCGCACCCACAACGGCCTCAACTGGGGCATCCGCGGCGACGACGGCGTCTTCTTCATCGGGCAGGTCGGCTGGAGCCCGCAGTTCTGGAAACAATCCGTGCCTAACGACGCCGTCGCCGGCAAAGATGGCAAGACGATGACCACGTCGTCGGAGCTGAAGGGCTTGCCCGGCCACTACTGGGTCGGCAGTTCGTTCTCGCCCTGGAGCGGCTTCACCGAGTTCGGCACGAACAACAAACGCGCCGGCTCCTACGGCTTCTACGTCCACGGCGACCAGATGGTTTTCCAGGAAACGCCCGGGAGCGACCAGGGCCTGACGATCTGGGCGGCCTCCGGACTTTACCCGCAGCCGAGCATCGCGATCGTGCCGTTCCAGGTGAACTTCGGCGTCGTTTACAAGGGACTCATCCCGGGGCGCGACGACGACCAGACGACCTTCGGTTACATCTACGGCAACTTCAGCGAGCACTACGCGCGGACGGTGAAAGCGGCCGGGAACGGCGTGCCCGATTACGAAACCGTCCTCGAAAGCGGATACCGCATCCAGTTGACCAAGTTCGCCTTCCTCCAGCCCGACATCCAATGGATCATCCGGCCCAGCGGCACCGGGCGCATCCCCAACGCGCTCGTCATCGGAGCGGAAATGGGGATCACGTTCTGCAGCCCACGCGCAGTCATCGGGCGGAGCGCACACGTCTCGTGAGCTGCGTCGCGAAATCCGGGGAGCGCACGCGCCCTCGCGTGCCGGTTTCGGCGCCCCCGCCGAAACCACCTTCGGCGCGGCAGGCGGGAAAAAGTTCGCGATGGCGGGGCGCCATCGCCAGCACGCGAGGCGCGTGCGCTCCCCGAAGCCAGGCCTCACGCGTTCTGCTGCTCGGCCCTTGGTCCAGTACGGGATCTTATCCGGCTTCTCTGCCCACTCGCGGAACAGATCGAGCGAATGCTCGCGCTCGATCTGTTTCATCGGCAGAGAGCGGGCCGCGATCTCGAGCGGGAGCTGCTCGTAGATGAAGTCGTCGTCGAACCCGATCTCGGCCGCATCGTGCCGGGTGCAGGCGTAGAAGACGCGGTCGAGCCGGGCCCAGTAAATCGCCGCCAGGCACATCGGGCAGGGCTCGCAGCTGGTGTAAAGCTCGCACCCTTTGAGATCGAACCGCCCTAACGACCGACAGGCCTCGCGGATCGCCATCACCTCGGCGTGCGCGGTCGGGTCGAGCAGACTCGTGACCTGGTTATGACCGCGGCCGACAATCTCCCCGTCGCAGACCACGACCGCGCCGAACGGTCCGCCGCCGGCCTGGGCCATGCCCGTTCGCCCTAACGACACCGCCTCGCGCATCCATTGCGCGCGCTTTTCTTCATTTGCCTCCGGTTCCACTGCCATCGCGCCAGTGTTGTAGCGTGCGCCCGCCCGGCGCACCAGCAGGATGTTGGGGGAAACAAGAAACCGCTTCGCCATCCAGCCACGCGTAGCGTCATGCCGACGGAGTTTCGCGGTGCGCTAGTAGTTGTTTCGCGACGTGATTGCAGTTATTCTCGCGATGTGAGCCTCACAGAAATAAAGACCGGCTGTAGAAGCCCTTTCTCCCGAAGAACTCGCCGAGCTCGCTGCGTTTATTCGCGAGCGGGACGACGCTGCGTGGGACCGACAGATCGACAAGGACTTTGCCGAAGGCGGCCGCCTCCACCGCGTTGCGGAAGAGGTTCGCTCGGACATTCGCGACACGTCCCGAAACCCTGACTTACGCCGTTAGACTGTCCTAATGTTATCATGGCGCGATACGTTGCTTTACTTCGGGGAGTAAGTCCGACGAATCTGAAGATGTCGAACCTCAGGAGCTGCCTGGAGTTCGCGGGTTTCAGCAATGTCAGGACCATTTTGTCCAGTGGGAATGCAGCGTTTGATTGTCGGAGCAGGTCAACGGGCGCGGTCGAACGGCAGATTGAAGCTGCGATGAAGAAGCAGCTCGAGCGTATTTTCTACACGATTGTTCGGTCGCAGGATGCGCTGCGAAAGATGATCAAAAGTGATCCATTCGCAGCTTATGATTTGCCGGATGGGGCTAAGCGTGTCGTCACCTTCGCGCGGAAACTGCCCAGGATCACCCAGAAGTTTCCACTCGAACGCGACGGCGCCAGGATCCTCGCGGCAGGTGACCGAGAGGCGTTTAGCGCCTATGTGCCGGGACCGCGCGGACCCGTTTTCATGGAGTTGATTAAAACAGCGTTCGGCTCGGAGGTAACGACCCGCACCTGGGAGACAGTGAAGAAGTGTGCTCAAGCTTGAGTCACTACGACCCTACCGGGACATAAAATATGATCGCGGCCCGCCGATCATCCCCGATGACCAAGACCGGCATTCTCTCCGATTAATTGTCAACATGCACAGACTGATCCCTATCGGACACGTAGACTCCGTTTCAAGGCAAAGAGATTGAGCGAGATGCTGAAGCTTACCCCGGTGCACACACCGGGCCTTAACGTCTAATGAACTTACGTCGTACGGTCATAGCATTGGCAGCCGCCGGGCTACTGTGTTGGGTGGTTTGGTATTTCCTGGCGGGGGGTTTTGACTACGCAAGTTACAAAACATGCGAGCAAGATCTTAGAAGGTTGGCCCGCGCTGTAGAAAAGTTTGGAAACCAGAACGGACGCCTCCCTACGACGGAGGAGGGCATCACTTCGTTCGCCCCGACTCAACTGATTCACGATCCTTGGGGAAGCGCGTATAAGTTTCGGTCGCCGTCTAAGATCCCCGGCGGAGAGTTTGACATCTATTCTGTGGGACCTGACAAGGTCGAAGGAACCCCTGACGATATCGAATACCAAGCAAGCAAGGGCGAATAACAGGGAACCGCGATCAGTGTGGGGAGCGAAGTTTGGGGGGCAGCCCGGTGAATCATGCAGAAAGAGGGAGCGCGCTGTCGTTTCCGCGCACTTCAGAAGACTCCTCTCCGGAGTTAGCGCGACTTGGCAGCAACGGAAACGGCAGAAGAATTCGCGCCGCGGACCCGGCTACTTTAGCCCGTTTTGCCGGCGCATCTCCGGTAGCTTTGCTTTCATGGCGGAGAGCTGATCCCGCATCGCCACCAGCCCAGCCCGGATCTGCTGGTATTTCTCCGGCGCTTTGCTCTTCGGGGTGAACCTGTTCTCGTGCGATGCGTCCCATTGCAGCGCGTGATTGATCTCACCGATCCAGAGGTCCGGTTTGCCCCCCGCGAATTCATTGATCGGACGTCCGATGACTTCCGAGAGCGAAGCAAAAAGGGCCGGGTCGCCATCGGGCTTCAGATCGGGATTAGCCGCGAGATAGTAGCGATACCGGAGTTGTCCCACGTAGAACCAAAAGACCGCCTCCTGTTTGGCGGAAGCATCCTCGAAGAGCTTGGCTGCCAGCTTGTAGTATTCCGCCGGATGTCTGCCTTCGATCCCTTGCTTCAACTGCGCGGGAGTCTCGTCCGGCGAATCCGCCGCCCGGGCGGCGCCGGTCAACCAGGCGAAGACGACGAGAAAGGTCAGCAGTTTTTGCATAAGAGGAGAAAAATTCAAAGGTTTCAACCAAACACCCTGCCGGGACGTTAATGGTTGAGTAAAGAAAATTCCCAAGATCAAGTCATAGGAGCGTCCTAAATACGAGCTGACAGCCATCGGCCGGAGACCCATGCCTACTGGGAGGGCGCGGTCGAGATATCCCATCTTACCTTGATCCCGTGGCGAGCGGCATATGGCTTGCCCGCGGCCGTGAGCTGATCGGAAAGCTTTTCGAAGCCGGGGCGATATTTTGTTTCGATGCCCTGGGCGGATGAATCGATCTGTTCCCGGGGCGCGCCTTCGTCGTAGAGCCGGGCTAGCTGCTGGTATTCGGTCTTGTAAACGGGCAGGACGTATTCGTAGAGAGCGATCGAAGCCTGCAGGATCTCGCGCGTGTCGTCGGTCTGCTTGAGTTTCTTCACCTTCTCGAAATTGGCCTCGAGCGACGTGATGACGTTGTCTATCACTTCCTTTCGCTTCATCGGGACGGTCTCGCCATTACCGGTTTCTGAGAGCTTGACCGAAGGGCTTTCCAATTCCCGGCGCAGACCGCTGCCGGCAAAGCCATGCATGAGATTGGTGTTGAGGACGGCCCGGTCGAAATAGGTTTGCGGCGTCGCTGGTTCGCACCCAACGAGACATAGGCTCAGAGCGATCGAGAAGAGGCCGTGCGTGATTTTGTTCATAACTGGTAGTTTGGCGCGATGTCGGTGAGTGGTCGGTGTCAGCTCTAGCTCTTGCTTAAACCGGCGAGGCTTCCAAGCCAATCTGAAAAGTCGCCCTGACTCGGCGGGCGCGACGGCGCACTAGTCGTGTAGCGTGCGTCCTGCTCGGCGCACCGGCATGATGTTGCCGGAAAGCAAAAGCGCCCGTCGGAACCAGTCCGGCGGGCGCCGCAATTGGGTTAGGTTTCAGGCAGGCGTTTCACACTCGTTCCCAAGTTGCACTTGGGAGCGCACCTCCCAGCGAAGTTGCACTTCGACACCGCCCAATCGCCGGGACGCAAACGTCTATCCCTGAAGCTTGGCTCTCAATCCGCCCGAAATCCGCTTCCGCCGAACACAAGCCGGGGAAAAAAGGTCACCTTCAAGGCAAACGCAGCGAGACTCACTTTCGCCAGGCGAGGAGAGCAACATGCACGGCCCGACCCCTGATTCGACCGCACCAGTCGCGGTGAATCGGCTCGACAAGGGATTTGAACGGCGGGTAAGGAAGTGGGATGGCGCGCAAAGCCCGGGTCGAATTTGCCGGAGGCGTCATTGCCCGGTGATGAATGATGCCGCGACTTACAGAGTGACCCTGATGCCTCTTAGATTGAAAACGCCTTCCCTATTGCTTCTTGTTCTCTTCAGCATTGAAGCGTCTTCCGCCACCACAATGCCTTCTGAGCCGCTCGCACCGCAGGGTTTGATCGGGACTTGGGAAGGGGTGGACCAGTCGCAGGCTTTTGCTGTTTACCAAATGATCGTCCGCGGCGACAAAGACGCGGATTTTCTTTACTTGATTGACTTCAAAGACGGCAAGCCGCCGATGTCACAATTTTTCGGTCACGCTACTTCGATTGACCTAAACGGGTTCAAGATTCGGATTCGTTTTACGATGGACCCGGAGCATGTCCCATACTGCGACTGGGCTGAGATTCAGGGCGACGCGGAGGGAGGCTCCTACTACGGGAAAATTTCTGGCACTATCACCCGACATCGAAGTGATCCGGAAGGCGAATGGCGGGAACCGATTGTCCTACAAAGGGGCCGCTGGATCCAGGGCCTGGAGTCTGTGTCCGATGAAGCGAACCGTATTGTTCGCGCCCCGCACTTCGAGAACGGACATGTCGTTTCTCAGCCAGGGACAAAGTTGCCTGAGCAGAATGGCCGACTCGCACCGACGAACCCGCAATGGTCTTTGTTATTGGTCGGCATTGCTCTTGGAGCGGGCGGTGCACTCGCCGTTTCGATGAAAAGAAATCGACGTCATTCTGACTAGCGTCGGATCGGCAAAATGGTGTCAGTCCGTGATTCACGCTCTTTCTGTCGGCGCGCACGGTGCGAGCCCCGGAGTTCTTTACGGGCGAAGTCGCGGATCAAACAATCGGAAGCGGCGATGCAAACTCAGCGAGAATCACGGACTGACACCTTTTCCCCCTTCTCGCAGAACAACACCGCTTCGGGGGGGGAAATCGGCCTCATTTTGTTCGTAACTGGAGGATTAACCCCCTAAGCAGACCGTGTTGCACCCCCAAGCAGACCGTGTTGCACCCCTAAGCAGACCGTGTTGCACCCCCAAGCAGACCGTGTTGCACCCCGAAGCAGATCGTGTTGCACCCCCAAGCAGACCGTGTTGCACCCCTAAGCAGACCGTGTTGCACCCCTAAGCAGATCGTGTTGCACCCCTAAGCAGATCAACATCGACCCCCAAGCAGATCAGCTTGCACCCTCAAGCAGACCAACATGCACCCCTAAGTGGAGTGTCGATAGCAAGTTCTGACCCCTTTCCTGTCAACCCCATTCGGTCCCGCGCGACCGACCGGGAGCCGCAGCTCGCTGGAACGAAGCACAATTGGCGTGTTCGGGTCGGCGATTACCGCATCATCTACGAGATCGCGGATGTGATTCGCGTTGTACGCGTGCAGCGAATCCGTCATCGTCGCGAAGTTTACCGGTAAGTGAAAGCGGAACGAAACACCCACGGGTTCGATCGCGTCGCGCGGAGGCTGCGGGCCGAGAGTTGTCGCTCCGGCTGGCCCGCCGTGGTCTTTCCCAATGGGAATACACAGGGAAAGAATGTCAGAAAAAAGGACCGACCCCGAATGACCCGCGAATTAATTCGCCCTTTGCTTTTGGGCGATAGGATGACTACAATCGCGCGACGAGGGGCTTGGAGAATCCCCTTTCGCGAAAGAGGGTCACTCAACCCCATGCGGAACAAAGAAAGGTCAGGATACTTCGATGAAAAAAATCACCTCGCGGATCATCCTTCTGGCGGCGGTCGTCCTCGTCGGCTGCGGCGGCGGCGACACGCCGCAAAGCCTCAGCAAGGAGATGATGGGCAACCTCAACATCATGGCGGACATCCTCGAAGGCATTCACGACGAGGCCAGCGCCAAGACCGCGGTGCCTAAGATCGACGCCGTCCGCGCCAGCATGCGCGACATCGCCAAACGATCCAAGGGCGTAAAAACCGACGCGGCGACCGACAAGGCGATCTCCGAATCGATGGCCAAAGAAATGCCGGCGGCGCAACGTCGGATAGCCGCAGCGATGGGCAAACTGGTCGGCAAGCCCGAGGTCATGGCGATTCTCCAACCGGCCATGACGGGGATGGAAAACGATTTGTGAAATAGGCGGGCGCCGGCGTCGACATCGCCCAATCCGCGGTCGCGCGGGGAAAAGAATAGGGAGAAAAGGGGTCAGCTTCATAATTTCGCTCTTGTCGAAAGCTGACTCGCCGCGGCGGGGCCGGCCAAAACAGCGAGATTATGAAGCTGACCCCTTTTCGCCTGCCCCGGTACCGCAGACGCGAGCGACTGGAGCGGCAGCACCGAGTTCGATGGTGGTCTAGCGCGGGCCAGGCCGAAGTCAAGCCGCAGGGATTGCGCTGACGGAATTGACGGCGGAGTCGGCGAGGTTGCAATCCCGAATAGGCGTGTCGCCAAAAGTGCAGGACGGACTGCGATTCCACTCCCTGACGCCGATTCCACTCCATGATCGCCCCGCAAACTTCCGGCAATCTTTGGCCGCACAACGGGTTTTCCAGGGTCAGGAATCGCTCCGCAATCGGAGGGCGCTTTCGGAAATCTCAAGGAGAGCGAGATTCCAAAGCTGGCCTCGATGCTCTCTCGGGCGGAGCCCGGGAAGTTGAAATCCCGGGCCGGCGGGTGATCAAAAGTCGCGAGTGACGTCGATTGCGCCCCTGACGCCGGACCGGCGTGTGTCGAAAGTGAGGACTGACCCCGAATTCTCCCTCATAGGAAATATTTTTGAGGTTGACACGCCTTGCTCCGGCTCAATACGCTGCGCGCCCATGAGTCGCTCTCCAGAACGAAGCAACGGGCAACGGCGAGAAGATTCTGCGGAAGCAGATGGCGATAGCGAGAGAATTCAAGTGAAGTTCCTTGTTAGTGTAATCGCAGTTTTCTGCGCAGCTGTTTCTGCGCGGGCTGCAACGAGTGTGGAACTCAATTTCGCAAACTTAGGTCAGGATGCCTACGTCGAAAAAATGATCCAGGCCAGTGACGGGAAACTCTACGGCGAAACCGCTTTCGGCGGCGGCGCAGGGAATGTCTTCAGCCTGGATTTCGATGGCAACATCGAGATCGTCTATCAACTCGACGGGTTGGCTGGCAGTGTACCTGTCGGCGAGGTCTACGAAGACGCAGACGGCATTTTGCACGGGATGCTCAACTACGGACCCGAAGGCGGCACAACGCCTTTTCAGGTTACCCGCGATGGGCAAAACTGGCAGCTTGGACAACCATACGATGGGGGACCTGGCGGCGGATGCATGTCCGGCTATGTGTCGGAGGGCGTCGTAAATTCGCAGGAGTATTTCCTGGCCGGAATTTGCGGTGGCATCGGCGACAACGGTGTCGTCGTGAGCGACATTAACGGCGTTCGATCTGTTGTTTATTCCTTCCTGGGCGGCGAAGATGGATGGTATCCTTTTTTTCCTCCGCGGCAAATGGCCGACGGCGAGCTATTCGGAATCACGCAGCGCGGCGGCCACAACGATTCTGGGACGTTTTACAAAATCAAGAGCGGTGTTCACATCGTCCTGTATTCGTTTCCGACATTGGATAACCCTTCCGCGTTGGTCTACAGTAGAGACGGCGACTTCTACGTGGGCAGCGGCAAGGCAAGCTCTACGTGTTCGGCCTTCAATGCTTCCAGGGCCAGGCTCCTATGTCTGTAACGGAGCTATACGCCGATCAGGTCATCACTGGATTAGATCGAAGGGGATGTGCTTTACGGCACGACCCAAAAGTTCGATGACTGTCGGACCGGTTACCACTGTTTTCTGGATCTTCAACGCGAACGGCGAGAAGGAAGACTTGGCAACCTTTGCAGGAGATGGGGGCTACGTTGCTCCAAGCGAGCGATCGGAAACTCTACATCCCCCTGAGCTGACGGCAGGGTCGTTCAGGTTAGCGCGAATATCCCAGCTCTCCAAAACGCTTCCACGCGAATGCAAGTAGGCACCGCGGACAACGTCTTAATCGGCGGGGTAATCATCGCCGGCACAAGCGATGCCACGATTGTCTTTCGAGCGATCGGAGCGTCGTTGACGCTTGGCGGAAGTTTAGAGGACCCCGTCCTCGAACTTCGCGATTCGAAAGGCAAGTTGATCGCCTCAAACGACAACTGGCAGGACGGCGATGACACCTCTGCGGTCATGGAAAGCGGGCTAGCTCCCAGCGATCCGGTCGAGTCGGCGATCTACGCGACGCTCGCACCACGGCGCATGCACCGCGATCGTTCGGCGGAGCGTAGGCAACACGACTGGCGTCGCCCTGGTCGAGGCCTACAATCTCAATCATGACGATACTCTGCCTCGGAAATATCTCGACCAGGGGTAACGTGCAAGCCGGAGATAACGTCGTTGATCGGCGGAATCATCACAGTTCGCGTGTCGAACGACGCCACGGTCGTCTTCCGAGCAATGGCAAGACGGACCGTCGCTCGATGATGCTGGAGTGCCCTTAATTCGTTCGGTGATCCAAGACTGGACGTCTACAACAACGACGGCGATGTGATCGCCTCGAACGGACAACTGGCAGGAGCGAGCATGAACGCTGACAAGATCATGGAAAGCAAGCAGCCGTCAACCCAGCCGAGTCGGCGATCTACGCGACGCTCGCGCCAGGTGCTTACACCGCCATCGTTGGCGGTGTGAGAGAACGCCACGGGTGTTGCACTGGTTGGAAAGCGTATCAACTTCCCTAGGTCTTATCGCAGTTCAAACGGATGCGGGATCCCCGCGGGGTCGCGTGATCCCCGTGGGGTCGTGTCTCTACATTTGGGGGCCGCAGTAGGGTCGTGTCGCTACATTTGACATTCTGATGCCTGCGAGTGCGCAGGGCCTCGCTTCCCCAGTCGTAGCGCGCCCGGCGCGTCGGCCATCTGAAGAGTGGAAATGTCAAATGTATAGACACGACCCTGTTCGCCCCTCTGAACGTGAGCAGTAGTGCATCGTTGAGGTCGATTTCGTGCTCGCAAGCGCGGGCATTTTGAGTCAAGCCTAATTGCATGGCACGTCAGCCTCTCAATAAGAAAAAATCAATTCTCCCTTCCAACCGAATCCCAGAAGCAAGTCACGGGATTGTCGGACTTTTCGACATCCTCGGGTTCAAAAACTTCCTTCAGAACAATGATCCAATTTATGCTGCCACGGTTGCGTCTGAATGCCTGAAGGCCGCATTTCAGAATATCCGCCAGGTGGGGCCTGAGTTTATCCCGCAAGAGAAAGTGAAGCGTTTGTACGAAGAGGTGTCTCAAGAGATTCAATGGCTTGTCTTCTCAGACACAATTCTGATAACTCTCCCGCTGCGAAAACGAATTAGCCGCTCAAAGCTGTTCGCGAGTTGGTTAACCTACACTTTCGCCTCCTGGAGAAGAAGAAGAGGTCCGGGGAGCAGTGACAGTGGGGGACTCCTGATCAAGAGTCGTGTTACTCGATAATCGATAATCACGGCCTGAAAGGGACCCAGGTCGACCTCGCTATTATCGCGCTAGATCATTGGCGATGGGTTCGCTGACGAAAGGCTTCGACGGGTCGGGATACAGCTCGATGCACATAGTGCACCGGTACCATATCACCGTTAAAGGGCGGCGGATACGCTGGAGGATTCCTGTTATCTCCGACGCCTTGTGAGCTCCGTTCGTCGGAGACTTCACTCAGGCAATCTATTCGTCGTTCTTCATGCACAACAAAGATATCGACGCTGCAGTGCAGCGGAAAATCATAAACACCGAAGCATTTTTTCGCTTCTGCAAGCTAGTGCATGGTCACGCGTTTTTAGAGATTCCTCCCTTTTTGGCGCAATCCTCGTCCGCAGGCGAAACGGAATCAAACGGCCGATCGCGTGCCGTTTTCGATGAAGCGACAGTCGAAACGACCGAAGAAGCAGAGCAGTTAGTGGGTCGGAGGCAGCGGCGTCAGCGCTTGGTTCTTGCGAGCGAGAAGGTGCGAGCGTGAAGGTGTCGAGCGTGAAGGTGTCAGGCCGTGAGTCTCGCTCTTTTCTGTCGGTCCGACGTGGACGGGGGTAAAGCTTACGATCGATATTTCGGGATCAATCGAAGCGTTTTGCCGCCCGGTTGGAGAAGCGATAAGTTCAATGGAAGGCCATTCACGACTTCAGCGCGCGAAAAGCGCACCATTCCTGGGTTCGCTCCGAAAAAATCTGCGTATCGCCGGTGATCTTACCTTGGCTTTGCATCAGTCGCAGCGCATCGATCGAGACCGGCCCAAGCGAAGACCCATCCCCGCTGTCGTAATAAAAGATCGAGGATTGCGGAAGCGGCGGCGCGGCAGTGGTCTTCCTTTGCGGGAGTCGGACGTTTACGTCGTCCGGTCGTGCGATCTCGCGGAGAAGCGTGATCATATCGTTGCATTTCGAGATGATGATAAAAGGAAGGCAAATCCAGCAAACGGCCAGGATTAGAAGCGCCAATCCTATAACTAAACCAATGATCCCGCCGCCGAGTTCGCTCATCCCTTTTTGCCGACGTGTTTCGCAGGCGCGACTGCTTTTGTCGAGCGGGAAATCCATCAACGGCGATGCGAACCCTGCAAGGGCGCGCTCTCGTTCCCGCGCGGCACGGACGGAGCGGTGCCCTCCAAGGCGCCATCAGCGCCGTGGGAGCTGTAGCGTGCGCTGTCCCCAGCGCATCAGGGTAAAGATTTTTCCGCTGAGACAGCGGACGCTACAAGCTGCCTAACGCCTGATCGAGGACCTCCAGGATGAAATCGGCGTCCTGCTGAGAAATGTATATAGGATGCCGTGCCAGTTGGCGCGTCATTGCCATCCGTTCCAGCGTCGGGTTGAAATGCGAGCAGGTCGCCGGGCTGGCAGCCGAGCGCCTCACAAAGCGCCTCGAGGGTCGAGAAGCGGATCGCGCGCGCCTTTCCAGTTTTCAGGATGGAGAGGTTGGCAAGGGTGATGCCCATTCGTTCGGCGAGCTCGGTCAGAGTCATCCGCCGGGCGTGGAGCAGGTCGTCGAGCTTGACGGTGATGGCCATCTTTGAGACCGTCCCTTCGAGTTCGTCGCGCATCCGGGCGCCCTCCGCGAAGACGCGGGCCAGGACGAAGAGCAGGAGCACCGCGAGCCAGCCGCTGGTGGAGAAGCCGGCATCGAGATGGAGTGGATGGGCGGGTGTCGACACCACCGTGGCGATGGCGCCGATGACGAGGGCGAGAAGCTGAACCCCGAGCAGCGCCCAGGCGATGGTTTGCAGCCGCGAGGCGTTTTGCCGGACGAACGGGTCGCCAGCCCGGACGCTCTCGACGATGCCGAGCAGGCGCCGGAGAATGACGTAGTAGAGGGGGATGCCGACGAGGCCGAGCAGCGCGACCGCCTGCATGCCGCGGAAGAGCGGCGCGGTTGCGTCGAGCGCGGTCATGACTTGGGTTTGGTTGGTGACGCTGGCGAACAGGAGGATGAGGATGCAAGCGCCGTAGACCCAGTTGAGGACGAGGAGGATGCGCAGCACGATGCGCGAGACGGTGAGGGTGGCCGGGACGGGGATGAGTGTTTGCGGTGATGAAGTGAGGTGTCATATCGATGGACGATAATGAGCATATCGATAAAAGGCAATATGTTTATTGGAAATCGATAAACATGAGGTCGGGTAAGGCCTTTGGCTCCGCCTGGATTGGTTAGCGGCGACTTGCCGGCGGGTGACCGTGATACTCGAACCCTCTGTCCCCTGCATGGCGGACGCGCGTTTTTGTTAACACAAAAACACACCGCGTGGTTGCACCGACCGGCTAATTTCCGTTGTGCCCTCCGAAACAGCGCCATCAACGCCGAATCGGGGTAAACGAGATGCTAGAGCTGACCCCGGTACGGCTAATCGATGTACCGGTACCCGTTATTCAGCTTTTCACATTGTGAAGGTGATCGGGAGGTAAGCGGTGACGTAAACCCCGGGCAGACAACGCCACCGCATAAAGGTCCTGATGCATTCCTGATCGATTTCGGCGTGGCCGGTCGATTTCAAAGCGACGACCTGCTTCATACTTCCATCGGGTTGAAAGCGCAGGACAAACAGCCGCCGCCGACCTGACGTTTCCGGCGCGCTTCGTGCGGGTAGATGGGCCTTGGATGGACCGGGATGTTCCGCAGCACCTCCTCGCTGCCCGGATGGATCGTGACCGGAGGCGGACTGCTCGTAAACGTCATCGTTAGGCGCGCGCTGTTTTGCGCGCCCGGCTTGGCGCGCCATTGCCGAAGCGCGGCGCACGCCGTCTCGTCGAGTAACTGGTGCTCCGTCGTCAACACCGTCGCCGCATTCTTCACCGTGCCGTCGGCCCGGAATTGCAATTCAAACACCCCGAGCCCGCCCCATCCTTTCTTCAACGCCTGCTCGGGGTAATATGGCACCGGCGCCGAGAGCAAATCCTTCACCAGGCTGGCATCCACGCGGACCCTCGGGCGCTGCGAAGATTTCGCCCACGCCGTGTGCGTCGCGGTGGCAAAGACAACCGCAAGCAACGCCGCTCGAAAGCACGAATTAGTCTTGACTTTCAATGGAGTTCGGCCGCAACGGAGGTGCGAAAGTAGGAAGTCAGAAGGATGCCGTAACGGATGCGAAGCAACGGCCGGGCTTTCCATTAAGAAGGGGACGGCGGTTCTTCGCGCAGCACGTTCGACTCTTCCAACTCTGGCACCTGCTCGTCCTCGTATTTCTCGATGAGAAGGCCGACGACTTCCATGAGCGAGGCGAGCGGGTGAGATTCGTCGTTGCCGACTTCGTCAACGAGTTCATCGAGCAGGGCGACGAGGCGCTGGTATTCCGCTGCGCTGTGCGGAACGAAGACAGATCGCGAGAGTTCGGGCCAATGGGCGAGTGAATTTTTGAGGAGGTCGGTCATTCTTTCCAGGCTCCGGTGTCGTATTCGGCGTGGGTAAGGACGGCGCGAATGTAGACCTTCCTCCGGTTGTAGTGAAGGGCGGCGATGAGGCGCACCTTGTTGCCGCCGATATTGAAGACGGTGAGTTTGCCCACGAGGTCGGCGCTCGGGAAAGTTCGCGCAGATGCGAGAACGAGCGGAAGCTGGCCGCGCTTCATCAGCCGATACCAGTGCGCCAACGCGCTCAACGTATCGGGATGTTTCTTCGCAAAGTCGTTCAGGCGTTTGCGAGTGATGACGTGCACTCGAGAAAGTCAGTTCCGTCACTTCAGCTCAATAGGGCAGAGCAAAAGGATACCGTGACGGATGCGGGAGCATTGGTCGGCTGCCTAGAGCGTCGCGAGCGCCTGATGAAGAACTTCGAGGATGAAGTCGGCGTCCTGCTGG
>CAVYJY010000007.1:0-152032 GCA_963768965.1 uncultured Verrucomicrobiae bacterium
GGCCTTCTTTGAGGCGGACTTCGCGGATGGCGATGCCACGCGCTGCGGAGAGGTCGAGTTGTTTGTAGTTTTGAATGACCCAGCCACACTGCTCTAGGAGGGCATCGATTTTTTGGCGGGCCAGTTCCTCCGGGGTGGGCATTGCGGCGCAGTTTTAGCGGAGACGCCGGTCCTCGCAAAGAAAAAAGATTAGCGTAACCGCATGCGGTTGTCGGGTATGGCTAACGGACCGGAAAAGCGGGTCGCAGGCGAAGAATGGGCTCTTTCAAAACTTTCTATGGCGAATAGCACGGCCGTTCTTGTATGAAATCTGCTCATCCGGAAATATGCCCCGTCGTCGTTCCTCGCTCGCTGATGATCTAATCTTTTGCCCTTGGTGGGTCAGCGCCGGGCTTGCCGCTGCCGCTTTCGCGGTTCTGCCGGGAATCCTGCCGCCCGCGTTTCGCGGGTTTGTGCCCATTGTTGTTTTCATGCTATCAGCGTTCGCGGGGCTCTCGGCTCTCCGCTCGTGGAAAACGCGCGCGATGCTCGATAAACAGACCGGGCTCGATTCGATCCGTGCTTTGCCGTGGAAACGGTTTGAGGATTTGCTCGGCGAGGCGTATCGGCGGCAGGGGTATCGCGTGGAGGAGACTCTGGGCGGCGGCGCGGACGGCGGTGTGGATCTCGTGCTCGGCCGCGACGGCGAAATGTCGCTCGTGCAATGCAAGCGGTGGAAAGGGAAACCGGTGCCGGTGCAAACGGTGCGGGAACTTTACGGCGTCCTCCATGATCGCGGCGCGAGCTCGGCCAAGTTGGTTGCGACAACCCGGTTCACGCCCGACGCGATCGCGTTTGCCAAGGGCAAGCCGATCGAGCTGGTGGATCAGGATGCTCTCCTGGAGTTGATTCGCGGCGTGCAAACTTCGGCCAGGATCGCTCCTCCGCTTCCGTCTCCGAAGTTGATGATGCTCCGCCCGCTTGTCCCACGTGCGGCTCCGAGATGGTGATGCGAACCGCGAAGCGCGGATCTAACGCGGGAAGCTCCTTCTGGGGTTGCTCTCAATTTTCCGCGAACGGTTGTCGCGGTACGCGTCAGCTCTAAAAACGGGAGGGATTCTTCGCGCTCGATTGCTTGCGCGCTGGCACGGAACTCGAACTACGGGAGCGTTATGCCTGTCTCTTCTTTTGATCCGTCCGGTCCGGCTTTGTTTCTTCAAATCGGCGGGGTGGCGCTGGCCGGGGCGATGGTCGGGTTCGCGCTAGCATTGGTGGACCGGTGGTCGGTGAAAAGGGCGGAGCGTCTCGAGGAAGAACAACGCAGCGGCGGCCGGCGACGCCGGCGGGTCACGAGCGACGAGATCAGAGGACTGAGGGCAGAGGGCGAAGGGCGGATGTATTTGAAGCGGGAAGCACTGTTCGCCCTTGATCTGTTTGCGCTCCGCACGACTCGCGAAGCAAGGCGGGTTCTCGGTTAATGGCCGTTGGTTAATGGGGTGGGGTAGAGCGGATTCGGAAATCAGCTGTATCGTCGATGATGATGCAGTTTCTTCTTTTGCGAGCCGTCCGCGGTCTGGATCGCGGCGGTGGCGCCGCCGGCGCTTTTACCGATCCAGATTCTGGCCGGGGTCGCGCTCGTGGCGGTGGTTGTCGCTTTCGTCTATGTGCTGCGGCACCTGAAGAAGATCGAGCAGTTGATCGTGGCGGATAATCTCATCCCGGCGCAGCGCGGTCCGCGCAATAACCTGGTGCTGATCGTGTGCGCCAGTGCCGATCGTGCTGGTGACGTTGTTGCTCTTCCTGCTTTTCAAGGCGTGAGCGATCGCGAGGCGATCGCGGTTATTGGGCGATGTGGGCGATTGCGGTTATTTGGTTAATTCTGAAGCTGAAGAGGGGCGTTCGGCGGGGCGCCGAACGCGGCACGCGAGGGCGCGTGCGCTCCCCGGCGTGGATAGAAACGGATCGGCCGTTTGACGCAACGCCGGTTTGGACGAAACGGTCTGGATGACCACCAGCCAAGTCGCCCGGAAGATCGTGCAGCTAGTCCACCAACGCGCCTGGCGCGAGGCGATCGATACGCTTTACGCGGATGACGTGGTGAGCGTGGAAGCGCGCGGCCGGGACGGCCAGTCGGCCGAGAAACGCGGGATCGAGGCGGTCCGCGCGAAGACGGATTGGTGGATCGAGAACGTGGAGGTCAATCGCTTCGAGGCGACCGGGCTGTTTGTGGCGCACGACCATTTTGTCGTGATTTACGAGATGGATTTCGTCGACAAGACGCCGCCGGGTCGCCACATCCAGATGTCGGAGGCAGGCATCTACACGGTGAAAGACGGGAAGATCGTGCGGGAGGAGTTTTTGCTGCCGGTGGAGCGAGCGTGAACGCTCGCTGTTATTGGTTCTTTGTTATTGGTTAATGGGGGGCAGGGGAGGGGAAATGAAATCTGAAAGCTGATCCGCCTGAGGCGGACGGAAAGCTGAATGGAGCGACTGGGGTGAGCGACATAGACGGGGCGCCGCGATGGTAGCGGTGAGCGAGCGGGATGTAGAGCTGACTGGAGCCCGCGGGGGCGGTGCGACATAGGCATGCGAAGCATGGGCGGAGCCCAAGAACTGGGGGCAGTTCGAGTCAATCAAAGCGGAAAGCTGAAAACTGATCCGCCTGAGACGGAGTGAAGAAAAGTGACGAGTGACGAGTGACGAGAGGGAAAGCTGTTCCGCTTGAGGCGGAGTGACAGCCGAAGAGGGAGGTATGGTGCCCGATTTTTCTTCGATCGCCAGGCGAGATCGTTTCGGGTCAAATGCCGAGGGCTTTTTTAACCTCTGCCGTCGAATAGCGCTTCCCGCCTGCAGTTTTCACGCGCGCCTCAATGATCGCGAGATGGTCGAGCATGTCGTTGAGCGCTTCCTGTAACCGGGAAACTTCGCGTCGTTTACGCGCGATTTCGGTGGTGAAATTCTTGAGTGCAGCCCTAGTCATAAGCTTCCCGGCGGTGCAAAACACGATGCACGATGACTGTGCCGTGCTCAAGATCGAAAAGAACGCGGTAGTTCCCACAGCGGAGTCGATAGTCGGAGTCGAAACTCGTGAGTCGCTTTATGTCGGCGTCAGCCCGTGTTCAAGACGCGAAATCTTGGCGATGATTTGTCGGGCGAAACGCTTCGGGATCCGGCGCAAATCCTCAAGTGCAACCTTGGTGTAGACGATCTCCAACGAGCTGTTTCTCTAGCGGAGGTGCGGAAACCTGACAAGCAATAAGTGACGAGATCAGAGGACAGCGGAGGCTTCTTTAGGGAATGGAAAAGGGCTCCGGGTTTACTCGCGAATCACGGCGCTTGTCGCACACATCGTGCTCGGATATCCTAACAATATGACCTTGAAAGTTTTCATCCATTCCGCCGAAGAGGGCGGGTTTTGGGCTGAAGTGCCGGCGTTGCCCGGCTGCGTCTCTCAAGGCGAAACGATGGACGAACTTCGTGTGAACGTCCGCGAGGCCATTGAAGGTTGGCTCTCGGCCGAGGACGCCGCTGCCGAATCGATCAGCGCCGATGAGGTGATCGAGGTCGCCGTGTGAAGCAGGTCTCGGGGCGTGATCTTTCCAAGCAGTGCAGCAGCGCGGCTGGCAGCTGGCGCGAGTTCACGGAAGTCACCACATTTTCACGATGCCGGGCCGGCGCGAGCGCCTTGTCATTCCCATTCACGGAAACCGCCCGCTGAAAACCGGCCTGCTTCGCTCACTGATGAAGATGGCCGGCCTGGAAGAGGGCGACCTCTGATTCGCCTTCGCCGAGGCGGGGAAAAAGTAGAACGGAGCCCGTGGGGACGGAACGACTGGGGAAGTCGAGAGAAGTCAGAAGTCAGAGGGCAGAAGGCGGAGGAGGCTTCTTTAGGGCAGGGTAAAGCGCTCCGGATTTACTCGCGCGGTTTGCTCGGCTCGGCGCCGCGCAAAGTGTGCCGGCAGGAGCGCCAGCGCATGCCGGACGCTCAACTGGAAGGCTTGCACCGTTGTCAGGCCAGCCGCGGCTGGAAGGGTGTCGAAATCGGGCAATACCAGATCGCCGGCTGGCTCATTGATCCGGGTTTTGTCCGAGTTCTCGGAAGAGTCGTCTTCGTACCGCGTCGGTGGCATATCGTTCGGTGAGGTCGACGATTCTTTGCTCGAGGTGTCAATCGCTGCGGCTGCGATCAAATGTTTCACATCCTGGAGGTCAAAGGAAAGTGGAAAGTAGAAAGTAGAAAGTAGAAAGTAGAAAGTGGATCCGCCTATGCCGAGGCTTCGGCGCGACAGGGAAAGGCAGAGACGGCGCTACTTTTTCTTGCGGGGAAGTTTCTTTAGGAGCTGGCGCAGACGTTTCGTGGTCTGGTCGCGGTCGAGACGGCTGGCGGCGATATCAAGCACGAATCCCTCCCACTCGTCGATCGGAAGTTTTTCGCTGGGCAGTAAGCGATTGGCCTCGAGGAAAACCAGGCAGGCGGCAAGCGCCGTTCGCTTGTTGCCATCGACGAAAGGGTGGTTGCGGCAGAGGTAGAAGAGATACGCTGCGGCGACTTCGATCGGATCTGAGATGAGCGGTTGGCCCATCATGGTCGCCTGCGGCGCAGCCACGGCGGACTCGAGTAATGCTGCCTCGCGTATGCCGGGCGCCCCCCCGTGGGCGGCGAGCACTTGCTCGTGAATAACGCGGACGCCCGAAGCGGTGAGATGGAGGAGCGCTTTGCTCACGAGAGACGTTTGAAGAGGGCGGCGTTTTTGCGGATCAACTTTTTCGCGGTCGCGCCCGCCTTATCCGGATCGATCGACCGCCGGACGGGGGTGAGCACGATCGAGCCGCCTTCGTGCACGGTGATGTTCACCTGGTCGCCGACTTTCACCCCGGCGAGATCCATGAGGGCGGCGTCGAAGATGATGCCCTGGGAATTGCCGACTTTGGAAATGGTCTTGGTCATGGGGGTAATACTACGTTTTACGGGATGAGGAGGCAAGGGGGCGCCTTCGCCACGGCTACGGCGAGTGACGAGTGATCCGCCTACGCCAAGGCTCCGGCGTGACGTGTCCGCCTACGCCAAGGCTACGGCGAGTGACGAGTGATCCGCCTACGCCAAGGCTCCGGCGTGACGTGTCCGCCTACGCCAAGGCTCCGGCGTGACGTGTCCGCCTACGCCAAGGCTCCGGCGTGACAGGCGGGGGCAAAGCCAAAGCTGAAAGCTGATCCGCCTGAGGCGGACTGACTAGCGCAGGGTGACGGTCTTGGTCGCGGTGCCGCCGGCGCTGCTCTTGACGGTGACGCTCCCGGGATTGCTCGGCCAGGTGAATTTCCCGGTGTACTTCCCGCGCTGCAATCGCAGGGTGCCGATGAGGGTGTCGGTGGAGGTGACGTAGACGCTGAGGGTGGCCTCGGGGTTGCTGCTGGTGGCCTGGACGGTGAGCTGCTGGCGCGAGGTTTTGTAGATCGCCTGGGTGATGTTGACGGTGTCGGTCGCGGGCGGGGCGGTGCTGGTGTCGAAGGCGTAGAGGTAGCAATACGGATCGGTGGCGTAATCGTTCACGTCGGTGCCGACGTAGGCGCAAAGGCCATCCGGGCTGAAGCGCGGGATCGACATGACATGGACGTAGCCGTCATTCTCCGCGGGCAGAAATTCCGTCCAGAGGCTCTGGCCGGTGATGCTGACGGCGTGGACCCGGCTGGGCGCGGCGAAATCGTAGGCGCTGAAGAGGACGAGGGTATTGAGCGGGCTGGCGGCGGGCGCGCTGGCGGTGCCGTCGTCGCGGAATTGCCAGCGCAGGGTGCCATCGGGATTGAGCGAGGTGAGATGGCGGCCCTGGCCGAAGGTGAGGGTGCCGACATAAATGTTGCCGTCGATCCCGACGTCGAGCGCGGTCTGGGCATCGATCCCGGGGACGAGGCTATCGGGGAATTCGCCCAGGCTGCGCCAGACGCGCGCGCCGGCGGGGGTGAAGGATTGGAGACCGGGATGGATGGAGTTGCCGTCGCCGACGACGACGTTGCCACTGGGCTGGATGCCGATCTGGCCGACGGCGCCCTGCGACCAGTCGAGATCGGCCGTGCCGAGGATGAAGGCGAAGAGGCTGCCGGCGGAGTTGACCGCGCCGGAGGCGTTGGTGGTGAGATACCAATGGTTATCCGGGCCGAACTTGATCTCGATCGTGCCGTAACCGTTGCGGGTATAAAGGTTCTGGGAGTTATCGATCAGGTTCCCGGCCGGGGAGAGGACGAAGGCGCCGAGGCCGGCGGTGTGGTCGCCGTTCTCGCTCCCGGCGTAGATGTTTCCATCCGGGCCGACGGTCGGGCCGGCGAAGATGCGCCAGAAATCCGGCTCGGTGAAGGTCCACTTGAGGGTGCCATCGGGGTTCACGGCGTAGATGGTGGAGATGATGGCAATGTAGATCGTGCCATCGGGGCCGACGCTGACCGGTTGCTGGGCGTTGATCTTGCCGGCGTTAAAGATCCATTTCACTCCGCCCTCGGGCGTGAGGGCGTAGAGGTGACCATCGACGCCGAGGGCGTAAACGGTGCCATCGGGGGCGACGGCGGGCCGGCTGAGAATGTAGAGATCGTCGGCCTGGAAACGCCATTTGATATGTCCGGCCTGGGCCGGGCGGGCGGTGACGAGGAGACTGACGGCGTTGCTCGTGCCACCGGTGGTGACGACCTGCACGAGATCGTTGCCGAGCGGGGCGGTGTCGGGGACGTAGGCGACGATCCGCGTATCCGACCAGGTGCTGACCGGCGCGGTGGCGCCGCCGATCTTGACGGTGTTACCCGCGGGCTGCTCGCCGAAACCGGAGCCGGTGATGATGAGGCGTCCGGCCTGGGGCAGGGTGCTGGCGGAGAGCGCGCTGATGGTGGGAGCGCCGAGGGTGCGGGTGCCGTAAAGGGTGAAGGCCGTGTCCTCATTCGCGGTGCCGAGGTTAGGAACGGTGTGGGTCCAGGCCGAGGATGGGCTGGCGCGGAAATAGAGCGCGGTGCCGCGGGGCGCGCCTTCATTGGCACTGCGCCAATACCATTGCGTGCTGGCGAGCGCCTGGACGGAGACGAAATGTTTCCCGGTCGACTGAAAGGCCGAGCCGAGCGCGATCTGGTAATCGGCGCTGCTGAATTGATTCAGGATCCGCGGGTCGCCTTTGGGAATGAAGAACTCGGCCTGGAGCGCGCCCGGTTTGGCGTCCGCGCCGTAGGCGTAGAAGCGGACGTAGACGCCGTTGAAGGCTGTCTCCTGGGTGCGCGGGCCGTAACCGTTGACATCGATGCGGGTGATGGTGCCGACGACGTCGAAATCATCCGCCACCTCGGAGTTCTGGCTGCTCGGGCCCCAATCGGAGAAGTTGCTGAAATTGATGAGCTGCTGCCAGACGATTTCTTCGGCCTGGACAGGAGCGGGAGCGGTGAAGGCGCCGAGGCAAAAGAGAGACGCGGCGAGAAGGAGTCGTTTCGAGAAGGTGTGCATCATGGGTTGGGCAGGCTTTGTTTCACCAAATGACAGGTCGAATTTTTGACCGCGGAGAATATGTCGTGGGGTTTCCCGGGCAAGCCGGGAAAAGTTACAGGGCTGTTACTTCATAGGAAAAGTGACGAGTGATCCGCCTTCGCCAAGGCTACGGCGTGACGGGTCCGCCTTCGCCAAGGCTACGGCGTGACGGGTCCGCCTTCAGCAAGGCTACCGTCTTTCGCTTTGCTACGGCGTGGCGTGCGGCACGGAAGGCGAGTGACGAGGGCGCGGATCTACTCGCGCAGGCCGCGCTTAAGTTCCCAGACGCGGACTGCGGCGAGGATGAGGCGGCGCGTGCGCATGAGCCTGATTTCGCGCCGCGGTGTCTGCTCGGAGGTTTCTTCCAGCCGGCCGGAGCTGGTGGCGGAAAGGGGGGCTCCGTCCGGAGCCGGCCGGACAATAGCTGACTCCTGATCCGCCGGAGGCGTGCTGACATCAGAAAGTGGAGGGAGATTGCGCCGTTTCTTCACGCGGCGTCGATCTCGCCGTAGAAGTTATTTTCCGGGGTACCGGCGCGGAGACGCTCGATGATCGTCTCGTGCCGGGTGGCGACGCTGGAGATGGTGCGGAGCGCGGTGAAGGCAGCGCGTCGGATCGTAGCCAAATGGGCGGCCGCGGTGAGCCGAAAACGCAATGTCATGCGTGGAGATATAGCGAAGGCTTCGTGAAACGGTTCTTTCGCGCAGATTACGTTTTGCGGTCAGGGCTCGCCTAGCGAAGGCGAAGGATGAAGGACGGGAGGCAAGGATGAAGGATGAATGGAGCCGGTGGGAACCGAGCGACATGGACGGAGCCCGAAGGGTAAGCGCTTGGGGAATGCGCGCATCAAGGATGAAGTCGAGAGATGGCTTGGCCGGAAACAAAAAAGCCGCCAAGTCTGTGACCTGGCGGCTTTTCGTTTGTTGAAGTTTGTCGGTTAGTTCATCCCGAGCGAATTGAGCGTGGGCTCATCGATCGCGGCGGTGGTGTACAGGCCGTGTTCGGATTGGTAGCCGGTGAGGGCTTCGCGCGTGAGAGGTCCGAGAAGTCCGTCGACTTCTCCCCGGTAGTAACCCTGGGCCTGAAGCGCGGCCTGGACGTTGGCGATGACGCGATCGAGGCGTTCGGCGCTGCGGCCGGCGTAGATCGGGCCGTCATAGACATAGTATTGGGCCGAAGGCTGGTAGCCCCAGGCCGGATACCAATAGCCGGCGTCGAAGTAGTAGTAGCCGCCACCGATAAGCTCGATGCGGCTATAGTTTGACCGGTAATAATTCTCGTCGTGCATCTGCGGCCGGTAAGAGCGGAAAGCGACGTAATTTTGTCCCTGCCATTGGTCGGCGCCGCGGATGGTGTGGCTCTCGTTGAAGGTGACGGCCGGAACTTGCTGCGGCCGGGGTTTGGCTTCGAAGCTGGCGTGCTGGGTCTTGATCTTCTTGACCGTCTCGGTGTCGAGCGGCTTGGCTTTGCCTTTCACTTTGCCGGTGGCCGCGGTGGCCTGGGTGCTCTGCGCCTCAGTGGTCGCTGCGGTTTGACCCTGGGCCTGTCGCTGAGCGCGTTTTTCGGCGCGGGTTTGGGCCTTAGTCCTGGCGGCGTCGGGGCTGTCGGCGGTGGTGGTCTCGCTCGCGGTCGCGGTCTCGGATGCCTTGGCGGCGTCGCGGCCTTTGCGGCCCTGACGGGTCTGCGCTTTCACATCGGTGGTGGCGCCGGCGTCGGTCGCGGAAGTCTCAGCTTGCATCTGCGCCCGGC
This sequence comes from uncultured Verrucomicrobiae bacterium, assembly GCA_963768965.1. Taxonomy (GTDB): domain Bacteria; phylum Verrucomicrobiota; class Verrucomicrobiia; order Chthoniobacterales; family UBA10450; genus Palsa-1392. The sequence goes on from CAVYJY010000007.1 coordinate 9,218, forward strand.
CTTTGCCTTTGCCTTTGGCTTTGGCGGGTGCGGTCTCTGCCGCGTTGGCCGGTGCTTCGGCGCGAGCATTCTGGCGCTCGGCGCGCTGCTCTTTGGCTTTCATGCCGCCACGCGCCCGATCGGGCGAACGCGCGCCTTCTGGTTTGCTTTGGGCCTGTCCGTCGCCGGCGGGGCGGGCTTTTTCCTGCTGCTGCTGCTGGCGCTTCTTCTTTTTGCCGGGCATGGCGTCGGTCTCGTCCTGCTGCGCCATGGCACCGGCGGCCAGCGCCAGTGAACAGCTGATAATGATTGCGATAAACTTTTTCATATTACTCCTTGGTCGGTTTTGCTTTGGTTTCATTCAGATTAACTGACCATCGCCGAGTGATTTGCTCGTTCCAGACAGGGATAGTCCGCTAACCCCCAATCGTGGATGTGCTCGGATTTGGTTCCCCCGGTGGGAAGACGAGTGACAAAGTGATGAGTGACGAGTGACGAGATTGCGTGGCAGTCTGGCACGGAACTCGCACCAGGGCGGGGTTATGCCGATTTCTTTCCTTGATCCGTCCGGTCCTGCTTTGTTTCTCCAGATCGGCGGGGTGGCGGTGGCCGGCGCGCTGGTCGGGTTCGCGCTCGCGCTGGTGGACAGATGGGCGGTGAAGAGGGCGGAGCGTCTCGAGGAAGAACAGCGCTCCGGACAGCGACGCCGGCGGAGCTCGCGCCGGCGGAGCGCGGCGTGGGCGGAAGCTGAAAGCTGATCCGCCTGAGGCAGACTGCCGCGCGTTTGGCACGGAAGTCGCAGTAGGGGACGGAGATGATGCACGCGGCGCTTGTTCCGTTGATCCCGGCGATCCCGGGACAGGTGCTGCCGTTTCTTCTTTTGGCGGGCGTGGTGGCGTTGTTCGCGGGCGGAATCTGGCGCTGGCTGGAATTGAGCGCGCCGCGCTCGATTCATTTGCACCGCGCGGCGCGCCGCGGGGCGGTTTCGAATGTCTCGGGGATTAATCGGAGCTGGGAGAGCATCCCCGATTGTCCGATGTGCAACGTCCCGATGGTGAAACGAGTCGCACGTCACGGTCCGCGGGCCGGGACGCAGTTCTGGGGCTGCTCGAATTTCCCGATGTGCCGATGCACCAAGGAAAAATGACGAATGACGAATGACGAGTGACGAACGGCGGCCGCGATCCGGTTACTTGTTGATGTCCTGGCCGGCGTTGAGTTTGTCGAGCATGCCTTTGAGGGCTTCTTTGCGGGCTCCGTCGGGAGCAGTGGCGATGGCTTTCTTGACCTCCTCGGCCGCGCCGGGGTAGTCGCCGGCATTGGATTTGATCCGCGCCTGGGCCATGTGACCGAAGAGGTCGTCGGGGGTTTGTTGCACGACGGTCTTGAAAATTTCCATCGCCTCGGCCTCGCGTTTCTGGGCCTGGAGTCCGCGGGCGTAGGAATAGAGTTGGATGGGTTTAGCGAGCGTCAGGGCTTGTTGCCACGTCTTCTTTCCTTCGTCGGTCTTGCCCATGGCTTTGAGGATGTCGGATTTGGTCGCGACATTTTCGAAACGTTCCTCGGCCTGAATGGAGAGCTCGACCCACTTCAAGGCTTCGGGGAGGGCGATCTTTTTCTCGAGGCAATACTGGGCGGCTTCGTTCGTCGGTCCCCAGAAGTATTGCTGGAAGCCGCGCATCTTGCGCCGGATGTAGGGCAGGACGGTATCCTTGTCGTTGACGCTGATGCGGACGGGCACGGCCAGTTTTTCCCAGCGCATGGTGAGGGCGGCGCTGTCGGGCTTGAGATCTTCGAACGAATATTGGAGCGCTTCCTGCATCTCGCCCGGCCTGGGTTTGACGGTGACGCGGAGCGCATCTTCGCCCTGGTCGTAGGTGTAGCTGCCCCAGGATTCGGCCGCCTTGGAAAAAATGATCGTCCAACTGTCGGCGGTGGGGATCATGTGCAGGCCATAGGTTCCACGGGGCAACGGCTTGCCTTCGACGGAGACGGGGTCACTCACTTCGAGGGTGGTGTTGAAGTTGGCTCCGGCGCGCCAGACTTTGTCGTAAGGGACGAGGGCGCCCCAGATAGGGCGACCGTCGACCAGCGGCCGGTGGTAGCGCACCGTGATATCGGTGACACCGAGCCGTTGCTGGACCATGGCGGGCTGGCTGCGGTCGGGCAAGCCGAGTTCGGTCTGCGCGCCGGCGGTGAGGGCGGTGACGATGAGAGCGAGGAAAGGCGCGAACCGTGGAAATGGCAGGTGCATAGGAGGGCAAGTAGAAAGGAGAACGGTGAAAGGCGGAAGGACAAAAAGTAGACGAATTCGGACGCGTCTTCGCTTTTGCTCCCCGCCTTTGCTTCGCTACCCGCCTTCGCTTGTGCTACGGCGTGGCAGGCGGCGTGGCAGGCGTGACGGCTAACTGAGTTTGCGCGGGATGACTTTGCGCGGCGTCTTTGGAGAGCGGAGGGGAGTCTTTCGCGGGGCGAGCCGCAATTTCGGCTGGGGAGTGGCGCGCCAGGTTTCGCCGGTGATGAGCATCTCGAGCGAGCCACCTAAGTCTGCGGCCAGTTTCGCTGCGGCCTTGGCGCCGATCTGCGCGCAGCCGGCCTCGCCGAAAAGGAAATAGCGCGCGGCCATGTCGTCGGCGCGGAGGATACGACCGTTCTTGTTCAGCTGCGTCCACTTCCGGCTGAAATCGTCGCCGCCGGGGCCGGGGTCGGTCCCGACCATGAGAGCGGCGCCATGCAGGATGGCGAAATACTTCACCGGCGGCACGCGCGGGGCGAGGCGGTTGACTGATTTTCGCGGTGGCATGGCAATAAAAAATCCTCTCTCTCCTGAATCGTTGAAGAGAGCGCCGGTGGATTGGAGAAGCGAATCGGCCCGCAGCAAGACCTTCGGCGCGAGCCGAAAAAGATACAGCCGCGATCGGAACGGGTCCGAATCAGAGGTATGCAATCACGCATTCACAGCTCGCCGATGGATTTTCCAAGCGCGCAAGCCTAAGGTCACTCCTATGTTTCGCTGGATCTTCCGACTCTTCGTTGTCTCAATGGCAGGCAAGCTCTTGAATCGCTACATGAATCCCCGCCCGGCGCGCCAAACTCCGCGTCGTCGCTAACCGAGCTGTTTCCACGTCCGCTCTTTCCGGACCAACCGGAGATGTCGGCAAAGCTACCTTCCGGTGACCGGGGCGGATGCGGTTCCCCCGAGGCTGCTGGTAACGGTGATGTTCAACGGGTTGGGCGTCACGGTGAATTTGGCAGTGTAACTTCCGCCCCCCTTGTTCTGCATCGTTCCCAGCACTTGTCCGCTGCTGGTCACTGAAACAGTCAGGACCGCGGTGGGATCGGAGCCGGTAGCCTGAACGGTGAGCTGACTTCGGCGGCTGACGTACTGCGCACGCGTAATCTGAATCGTGTCGACGACAACGCCGCCACTCTCTGCGGCGTAGCGGCCGCCGGTGTCGTAGATCGGTGTGCAATCACCACAGGGTTCGCCGCCGAAGACAATCATCTCGGCCCCGGTCCAGACGGCGCTGTGGGAATTGCGCTGGGTTGGAGCTTCAAGGAGGCTGGTCGCCTGCCAGGTATCGGTTGCCGGGTTATAACGGCCGCCGCTGTTCTGGCCGATGAGGCAATTGACTCCACCGCAGCCGCCCCAGGCAATCACTTCACTGCCGGTCCAGACCAGACTGTGAAGGTCGCGGCCGGAGGGCGCGTTGCTGGTGCTGGTAGGCGTCCAGCTATCGGCGACGGGATCATACTGGCCGCCGGTGTTGAGGTATTGGTCGAGCGAAGTGTTATAACCGCCCCAGACGAGAAACCGGTTCCCGGTCCAGGTGGACGGGCTTCGGCGCGCGATCGGTGCGCCCACGGTGGTGGTGGCACGCCAGGAATCGGTCGCGGGATTGTAACGCCCGCCAGTGTTATAAGGGCCGCCACCAAAGATGCCGCCCCAGACGATCATTTCGCTGCCGCTCCACTGGGCGGTGTGGAACCAGCGACTATCGGGCGCGGCGGAGAGGGTCACGGGTTGCCAGCTATCGGTTTGGGGATTGTAGCGGCCGCCGGTCTTGAGGCCGTTAGGATCGGACCCGCCTCCCGGGCCGCAAATCGGTGCGTTGCACCCGCCCCAGACGATCATTTCGCTGCCCGACCAGACCGCGCTAAACCAGTAGCGCGGATCGGCCGCGCCGGTCGTAGAGGTGGCTTGCCAGGAGTTAGTCGCGGGATTGTAGCGTCCGCCGGTGTTGAGCCGGCTAAAGCAGAAGCTATCGGAACAGCCGCCCCAGACAATCATCTCCGACCCAGTCCAGACAGCCTCGGGGGAGTAACGCTCCCGGGGAACGTTAGTCATAGTGGTGGGTAACCATGAGTCAGTCGAAGGATAGTAACGCGCCCCGTTGTTCGTCGGAGTCTTCAGTGAGGTGTAACTCCCCCAGACGATCATCTCGGCGCCCAGTCCAGACCGCGGGATGCTCATTGCGGGCGCCGCCATTTTGCGGGTTAGTGATGGGCACCCAGGTATTATCGCTCGGACGGTAACGCGAGCCCGTGTTCAAGTCGGCGCCGCTTGGTTCCTGCCCGCCCCAGATCAGCATTTCTGTTCCCGTCCAGACGGTTGACATGGAGATCGAATTTTGCGGCGCACCAACCATGCTCACACTCTGCCAGCTATTACTCTCGAGATTGTAACGTCCGCCCGAGCGCAAACGCCCGGAAGAACCGAATCCACCCCACACTACCATTTCAGTGCCGGTCCAAACTGCGGCCGCATCGTTGCGTCCGGCGGGAGCACCCGTGTTTGTGATGCCGGTCCAAGTGTCGGCGACCGGATCATAAAGCGAACCGGTATTGTAATAGGTGCCGGTGAAGAAACCGGCCGAGCCGCCCCAGACCAGCATCTTGCTGCCGGTCCAGAATGCGTTTGGTAAAAGCCGCCCGGGCAGCGCGCCAGTCGTCGTCGTCGCCCGCCAGGAGTCACTCGCGGGATTGTAGCGCCCGCCGGTATTTAATCCGTTGCCGTTCGCGGGGACGCCGCCCCAGACGATCATCTCGGTGCCGGACCAGACGGCGATGTGGAGTTGGCGAGCCGCGGGCGCGCCGCTGGTGGAGATTGTCGTCCAGCTATTGGAGACGGGATCGTAAGAACCGCCGGTGTTAATGACCGTGCTATCGGTGTCGCCGCTGCGTCCGCCCCAGACCAGCATCCTGCTCCCAGTCCAAATGGCGGTGTGCTCGGTGCGCTTGAGCGGGGCGCCGGTGGTGGTGATGGGTGTCCAAAGATCGGTGGCGGGGTTATAACGCGCGCCGGTATTGGTGACCCCGGTAGTGCCGCTGTTACCACCCCACACCAGCATCTCGCTGCCGGTCCAGACCGCGGTGTGGCGTTCGCGCCAGGCTGGCGCGTTCGTGATGCTGGTCAGATGCCAGGAATCGGTCGCCGGGTTATAACGGCTGCCCACTGTGACTTCGTAATTGGAATAATTTGAAGGATTGAAATAACCGCCCCAGACAATCATCTCCGTCCCGGTCCAAATCGCGGTGTGATTCTCGCGCGCGGTCAGGGGAGCGGTCGTTGGCCGCCAGGTATCGTCCTCACCTGCGGTCGGGGCCGCGATCTGCGGCAGCGTGTGAATCTCAGCGGATGCGACGACAGGATCGACTGCGGCGTGTTGAGAGCGAACTCGCTGCCACCAAACGTCCATTGGCTCCTTCGGCCAGTGCGAACTGGCGACGGTAAGCTCCGACGCACTCTGGTCCACGACGGATACGACATAGAAATCCGTCTCGGACTCCTGTAAGGCACTCAGGTGCGCGGACGGGAAGCTGGCTCCCGATTTTCCCGCCTCGAGAGCGCCGCTATCAGTGTCGGAAGAAGTATTGCCGGTCCCGTAAGTCCGGTGAAGATGACTAACGAGTCGCTGCCATTCGTCATCTGAAAGGGGAGTGCGATTAATGCTTTCGACCGCTTCGGACTTGGTCCCCGGGACCGCGTCCTGACGAGTGTAGCGGTGGGAAGAGTATGTCCCGCTCAGGGATTCCAAGGGAGCGGAGCGGTTTGTCTCCAGCTCCAAGGCGATTTGGGCGCGCCGCTCGCCATGAAAACGAACGTCTCGCGCATACCAGCTCTGGAGTTGGCGTTCGACCAGGATCGGCCGGGCCAGGCACTCGGCGATAACGTCCGGTCTGTGGTCGAGCGCGGCAAAAAGTTCCGCCAGCACTTTTGGCTGCCGGGTTCGGGCAGCGATGCGTGCAACCTCCGCCTGTAACTGCGCGGCGGTTACGGGACGATTCCAATAATGCGCCAGAGCGGCGGATTTACGGAGAGTGTCTTCGACCTTCATCCGGATGGCCGCCTCCGGCATCGCCTCGGCGAAAGAAAGCGTCTGCCCCGCGCTCTGGGTAGTCGAGCGATGGCGCCAATAAATTTCCTCGATCTTCCGCTGGTAAGCGACGCGTTCCTCAAACCCGAGCGTCCTTTCCCCAGCGTGCGCGACGTTGAGGGCGGCGGCGCCGCAAAAGGCGGCTAGCGCGATCAGGCTCACTGCTACACAAAGGCGAAGTTTTGCTTGGATTTTCATAGGTGGGATTGGCTGCGATGAAAGGTCTGGCTGGGTCGGGGCCCATGAGACATTGGTAATTTTGCGTTGAATTCTTAAAAACTCTTTGGTTCGCCGCAATCGAAATATAGTTACAACGGTGTTACCTTCCGCCCGCGGTGGGAAGAGTTCAGCGAGTCCAAGCGGATCGTTCCAGAAGCAAGAGCATTGACGGTAGCTGGTTAGTCGTACGACCCGCCGGAGTCAGGGAGTCGCTGTAGCCTGGGGGTGAACCCCAAAAAAGATTCCGCCAGCGCTCGGTTCGATCGGAGTCGGGCCGCTGACGTGCCGCGGCGCTAGCTATTGAGAGTTGCGAGCTTTAACCGGAGCGAATAGGAAGCGCGAAAGAGCCAGCGCGACATTTCGTTAGTCGCCTGGTAGGGATAAGTCGTGAGCCAGCGGCGCGGACGCGAGAGCTTCGGCCAGGTGCCGGGCTGGACGGTGGAATCGAAGTCATTCTCAGTCTGCGAAACGGGGAAAGGATGGATGGAGACGGCGCGCAAACCCCAGAGCCATTCGCGGTCGAGCGCGTGGTCGTAGGGCAATCGCATCGGGAGAAGTTTTTTGCGCAGCGTTTCGGCGGCCCGGCGATCGACCAGGTAAGCGCCCGAGCCTTTGAGCCGGCCCATGTTTACGCAGAGTGAATAATCGCGGTGGAGCCGGGCGATGCAGATCGGGTGTCCGGTGCCGAGGGCGCTCAGCCTCACGATATTCCACCGGTGCGCGTGACGGAGCACGGCCTCGAGGACGAGATCGAGATCCGGCCGCAGGACAATGTCGTCCTCGCCGATAATGGCGTGGCTTTCGCCGGTCTCGAGAAAGATCCCGAGCGCTTTGAGATGACTCAGGTAACAGGCGAGCTCGCGGCGGTTAGGCGTGCGCCCATGAAAGAGGCGATAGAGTTTCTCGGAATAATCGGGGTGAGGAAAGGTGAGTTCTTTGATGTCGATCGCGGGAACGCGCTGGAGCTGCAGCCGGCTGTGGGTAAACGAATTCTCGACAAAGGCCCAGCGCTCGGTCGCAGCGTCGAGATTGATGACAAAGGCTTGCATGAAAGGTGAACGCCGGCCCGGGCGTTAAACAACAATGGCGCGAAACCGGGAAGCTAAAAGAGCGGTCGCCTGCGCGCGGGGGAGCTAACTGTATTCATCGGAGCCGAGGACCCAGATGAAGGATTGGATGTCGATCTGGTCGCGCGGCTTGAGGTCGGCGAGGTCTTTCTTCAGACGGCGGCCGAACTCCAGCAGGCTCGCGTAGGTGTTCCAGTTCGGCTTCGAGGCGTAGGGAAACTCAAAGCCGTACGCTTCCGCGGCGCGGCGGGTGACCATCGGTTTCAGAAAAAGATGCGTGCGCGGCTGGGCGATGAATCCGAAAACGGTGACGAGCGGCCAGGTAAGAACGCGGGTCTGCCGGCGCGGCAGCCGGGCGATGGCGTCGGTCCAGGAGCGGAACCGATCGGCGGCGCTGCCTTCTTCGCCATGCAGCCAGTCGTAGAGCGCGGTGGCGAAAAGGCGCGCGCCGGCCGCGGACTTCACCGCATCGCGCAGGGCCATTTTCTCGAATGAAAAGAGGAGGTTGGTGGCGGACTCGATGCGTACGGCCTGGGCCGCGATCTCGGCGTGTTTCCCGGCTTCGAGCAGTTCACGAAACTTCCCGCGACCGAGTGCAGCTTCCCACTTTTCGTGCGCCTCCCATTTGTAATCGCGTTCCCAGCCCAGGTATTTCTCGCCCTGGAAACCTTTGCGGAAATGACGGAGGAATTTTCGCCGGCAGCGTTCTGCGGAAGTCGTAGCCATGCCTTCACTACGGATGAGAGGGGGAGAGTGGGCGGATGGGAAAAGTAAGAAGTCGGAAGGAAGAAGGAAGAAGTGCGACGCCGGCGCGGGAATGCGTCAAGCCGAGCGGGCGAAACGGGTGTATGGTCCGGCATGTCCGATCCACGCAACGTCGCGCACGACAAAAAAGTAAAGCACGAGAAGGAAAACGAACCCGCGGCGAAGAAGGCCGCCAAGCCGGAGAAGAAGGATGACCCGGCCCCGGCGGCGCCGCCCGAGGCTGCAGTGGTGGAGCACGAGAAATCGGTCGCGGTGCTCTCGAAGCTGAAGGAAATGGAGTTTCATTCCCGGGCCAATATCGAGACCCTGGCGGAGCTTTCCCTGACGATCGAGGACGAACTCAAGCAGAAGGAGTTCGCCGGCCCGGTCGGCGATCTTTACTCGGCGCAGGACCAGTTCCAGACGAAGGTCACGGCCTTGATTGAAGGCTACGAAGCCTTCGTCGAGAAGACCAGGCCAGCCTAACGAGGCGGGCTGAAGCCGGCGCCTCACCTACAAATCATGAGCCGGGATTTTGCAGAGCTCGATTTCCGTGAGACGGCACTGGGCGAACTCAGCCTGCGCCGCCGCCGCGTCCTGTCGTTAGGCGGGATGGAGGTTTTCGAAGTCAAGCTGGGGGACGCCTTTCTCATGTCGAGCCTCTTCCACGAAGTGGAAGTGGCGCTGGCGCATCTCGGGCTTTCGGAATTGAGTGGCGACTCGTGGGATGTGGTGGTCGGCGGGCTCGGGCTCGGCTACACCGCCGTCGCCGCCCTGGAGCATCGCGAAGTCGGCTCGCTCCTCGTCATCGACGCCCTCCCGGCGGTGATCGAATGGCATCAGCGCGGCCTCGTTCCGCTGGGCGAAACGCTGACGAACGATGCGCGCTGCAAGTTGGTCCACGCCGATTTTTTCGCGCGGGCGCAATCGGCGGAGGGTTTCGATTCCGCGCAACCCGGCCGAAAGTTTCACGCCGTCCTGCTCGATATCGATCATTCCCCGCGCAATCTGCTCGCGCCGGCGAATGCGACGTTCTACGAACCGGCGGGCTTGCGCGCTCTGGCCGCGCACTTGCATCCCGGCGGCATCTTCGCGCTCTGGTCGGATGATCCGCCGGATGATGAATTTCTCGACGCGCTCGGGACCGTTTTTGAATCCACCCGCGCCCACATTGTCTCCTTCGCGAACCCTCTTCTCGAAGGCACATCGGCGAGCACGGTCTATGTCGCGACGACGGCGGCGGCCGCCTAAGCTTTGCCGCCGAAGGTGACGTAATCGTCGAGATCGAGCAGGTCGAACCAGGTCTTCACGTCTTCCCGGTCTTTGTTGAATTCACCCAGGCGCTTGGCGAAAAATTCCATTGTCTCGACGTCGCTGTCGGGGCCGCGCTCGTTGAAATAGGCGCTCCATTGCTGAATTTCCCAAGGGGCGCGTTTGTTAGGGGCGTTCTCTTCGATCCACTTCAACATTTCGCCGTCACTCTTCCCGGTGGCGAGCTCGGCCTTGAGCGCCTCGGCCGTGATCCCGGTGAAACGGAACCAGTGATAATCGGCCGGGTTGTTGTATTTGAATTCACCCGCCGTCCCGGCCAGCTCGGCGCGGCCTTTGTCGAGGATGCGCGGCAGGACGACGTAGCCGCCGAGGCGGACCCGCGGACTGCGCGGTGGACGTTGGCTGAGGTCGGGCGCGTAAGGCAGATTTTCGTTCATTCCTGAAGCTAGCAGCGCCGGGCCAATTTAGAACCTGGACATGCGGAAGCATGTCCCTCCGGAGGGACGCGCTTCCCGCGCGTCCAGTTTCGCGTTTGGCTCAGCGGGTCGGCTTTGCCCTGGCGCGGACGAGAAGGTTGACCAGTGCGTTTGTTCCTTTTTCCAGGATCATTCCCCACCCGCAGAGGACCGCGAGGGTGGCGACGGTGATGAGGAAAAACATCCAGACCGGTTGCTCGCGGATGCGCAGCCCGAGCCAGATGACGTACGGGTGGTGGATGAGATAAACGCCGTAGGAAAAGGCCCCGACGAGGCCGAGCACTTTTGCGGGCGCGGGGAAGCGGGCAATCATTCCCAGCGATCCCGACGAGGACGAGGAAAGCAGCACGCGCCGGTCGCGAAGTCGACGAAAATGTAGGGCGCGAGGCCGCGATAAAGCTGAAGCGCGGCGGGATAAAGCGCGACCCCGGCGAGCAACCCGAGGCCGCCGAGGAGGAAACGTTCCATCCGCGCGGGCGCGCGACTGTGCCACATGCCTAACGACATCCCGAGCGCGAACTCCGGCAGCCGGCAAAGCGCAAAACCGCCCTGCACCCACATGCCGTTTTGCGGGTAGGCCACGAGCATGAGGTAGCGCACAAAAAAACCGACGGCGCACGCGCCTAACAAGAAGCTCCATGGCCCAAGTTTGCGCGCCAGCCAGAAGAGGATCGGAAAAATCAGGTAGAACTGAATCAACATCGCGAAGTACCACCAGGCGGCGTTGAGGTAGAAAAGGTTGCTCTCGATATCGATGAAGCGAAGCCCGAGCAGGCTAAGGATAAAGCGCCCGTCGATTTTTTCGAAGCGCGCGGTGAAGGGCGACACCAGATACACCAGGTGCGCGACCCAGTACATCGGGTAAAGCCGAATGAAACGCGCCCAGTACCATTCGCCCCAGCCGATCGTTCCTTTCTCCGCGCGGCGCGCGGTCGATTGCATGAGGGCCCAGCCGCTCAGGATGATGAAGACGCCAACGGCATGGAAGCCGAGCCCGGAAAGTTCGATCCAGGCCAGCCCAAGGAAAGTCGTCAGGCCGGCGGCGAAGCTGCTCCAATCCGGCGGCGGAAGGGCGCCATGCTCGAAGTAGGTCCGGAAAAAATGAAAGTAAACGACGATGAGAATGGCCAGGCCTTTTGCAATATCGAGCCAGAGAAGCCGTTTCACGCTGGTGGGGTTAACAGTGCGGGCGGGAATTAGAAAGGCCGAATTTTTGCGCCTAACGAATCAGGCCGCGGCCCGCTTTTCCAGGACGACGAGCGCAATCCCGCCGAGGACGGCGGCGGAAGCGAGGAGGAAACGCAGGCTGAGCGGTTCGCCGAGGAGGAGAATGCCGCCGGTCGCGGTCAGGACCGGCACGCTGAGCTGGACGGTGGCGGCGCTGGCGGCTTTCAAGCCGGGGAGCGCGGCATACCAGAGGATGTAACCGACGCCGGAAGCGAGCGCGCCGGAGAGGACGGCGTAAAGCACGCCCACGCCCTCGGCCTGCGCCGAGGGCAGAAAAGCAAGGGCGAGCGCGGCGGCAAAGGGGACCGCGCGGAGGAAATTGCCCGCGGTGGCGGCGGCCGGGTTGCGCGCATTCTTGCCGCGCAGGGAATAGATGCCCCAGGCCACACCCGCGCCCAGCATGAGAATCGAGCCGCCTAACGGCGGCGCGGAAAGGCCGGGCAGGAGAAGCCAGACCAAACCGGCGAGCGCGAGCGCGAGCCCGAAGAGTTGGAGGGCGCGCAATTGTTCGCCGCGACGCCAGCCCCAGAGAATCATCGTCGCCTGGACCGCGCCGAAGAGAAGGAGCGCGCCGGTGCCGGCGGAGAGCGTTTGGTAGGCAAAGGAAAACGCCGCCGCATAGGCGAAAAGCGCGCCGGCGGAAATCCAGCTCCCGGCCCGGACCGTCTTCCCGCGGCGCAGTTGCATGATCAACCAGAGCGCGAGCGCACCGGAAGCGACCCGGATGAAAGTAAAACTGGCCGCGTCGATGGACTGGTGTTTGAGCGCGGCGCGGCAGAGGAGCGAGTTGCCGGCGAAGGCCAGCAGCGCGAGGCAGGTCAGGAAAAATAATCGGGTTGGCTTCAGAAGCTGTGGGCAAGATGCCTAACCTTGAAGAAGTTGAAAATTGTTAAACTCGTAGAACCGTTCCGCCGGCAAATGCACGAATGGTAAAACTGGGCCGCACGCAGCTTCTCTCACTCCCCGGGACGCTTCTGGCCTGGGCGGGATTTTATCTCGTTAGGCTGGGCGAACGTCTGCTGCCGCGGTCGCTTTACGCGTTCGCGCTCTGGCCCGCCCTGATTGCGCCCACGCTCTGGCATTTCGAGAAATGGCGCGCGGTGAGGGAAGCCTGGAGGCGTTTTCCCCGGCCCTGGCGCCCGGGTCGAACCTCCTATTTCCTGCAGCAGACGATCGGGATGACTCATGCGCGGCTCGTCTATACGTGGCCCGACCGGCTCACGAAACCAGACTGGCAAACCCGCTGCGAAGTGCGCGGCGATTGCGATCTGACGACACTGCGAGAGGCGGAACGGTCACTTGTTTTTGTTAGTCTGCATTTTGGGCCGTTCGAGACTTTGCCCTACTGGCTGCGCTCATTTGGCTTGCCCGTGACATCCCTGGTCGGACGGCCGGCTCCGCGGCAGCGGCTCAAGAATCGGCAATATTCTTTAAGCGCGCCGGCCGAGGTCCCGGTAGTGGTCCCGGTGACCGATCAAGCCCGACTGCGTCGCACCATGGAGCGGGCACGCTATCTGTTGGTCTACATGGACGTGAACCGGGGGAAACAGATCGCGGTGCCTTTTGGCGACCACCTGCTGCGTTTGGCCACGGGCGCGATTCGGCTCGCGATGATGCGCGACGCGCTCCTCGTGCCCTGCCTGATTGTGGCTTCTCATCCGTGGCGCTACACGATTCATTTCCTCTCCCCGCCGATCTCTCCGGAACCGCCGGAAGGCACAGGCGACGTGAGCAAAATAGCCGTGCGGCTAGGCGGCTTGTTTTTGCCGATCGTCTCCAAGTTTCCTGCGCAATGCAGCCCGCGGTTACTCGCGAGCATCCTTTCGCCGGCGAAGGAACGATTCTGATCGGAAATCACATTGATGTCCGAGTATCTCAATTTCCTCCAGAGCACCATTGTTGTCACAGGGCTCGGGGCATTCACCGCCGCCGGTCCTGGGGTCGAGCGGCTCTGGGAAAGCGTTTGTCGGGGAGTTTCTCCGGCGCAGCCTTTCCAGCCTAACGGAGAGCACAATCCTTATATCGTCTGCCGTGCTCCCGATCCCGAAAACCCGGGCCCGGAGTTGAGCCGCATTCGCCATATGGATCGCTCGGTTCAATTGGCCGGTGCCGCGGCCTGCGAAGCCTGGCGCGATGCCGGCCTGGAGTCGATCGAGATTGCGGAAGCGCGCTCCGCCATTTTCGCCGGGACATCGCGTGGACCGCTGGGGACAATCCTTGACGCGCAGGCACATCTCGACGCCGGCCAGCAAATTCGTCCAAGTGTGGCGACGAACAGCACCATCACCGGCCTGAGCGGGGCTCTCTCAAACGTTTTCGCAATCGACGGAACTGCCCTCACCGTCTCCGCCGCCTGCGCCTCCGGCGCGGCCGCGATCGCGCTCGCCGCGCAGCAAATTCGCAGCGGCATGGCAGACGTTGCCCTGGCCGGCGGGGCAGAAGCGCCGCTGCATGAAGTCCTCCTCGCCCAGCTAAAAGGTGCCGGCGTCATGGGATCGAATCCTGACCCCGCGCTCGCCTGCCGTCCCTTCGATTCCAGCCGCGACGGGACCGTGATCGGGGAAGGGGCGGCTTTCCTGGTTCTGGAGTCGTTAGGCTCGGCGCGCCGGCGCGGCGCGCGCATCTATGCGCAGCTCGCGGGATGGGCGGTGAACTCGGAGCCGGCGCAGCGGACAGGGATCAGCGATCAATCCGCCGGCTTGCGCCGCACGATGAGCTCGGCGGCTGGAATGGCAGGACTGGCCTTTGCTGAACTCGATTACATCAACGCCCACGGCACGGGAACGCCCCTGAACGATCGAGCGGAATCGCTCGCCATCGTCCGCTGCAGTGCCGGCGCAAACAAAGTTCGCACCTCATCCACCAAAGCCGTCACGGGACATTGCATGGGCGCCGGTTCTGCGATCGAAGCGGTTATCAGCGTCCTGGCTCTGGAACATCAGACTCTGCCGCCGAGCGCGAATTGTTTTGAACAAGCGGCCGATTGCCCGGTTTCCCTCGTCCTGGGCGAGGCTCTGCCCTGTGCCGTGCGTTCAGTCCTGACGAATTCGCTCGGCTTTTGGGGGAGCCACGCTTCGCTCGTTTTCAGGGAGGCGCCGGGCGATCGTTAGGCAAGGACTGCGTCCGGGCTTTTCTCTGTCTTCAGGCGTGCTTGGGGTGGTGCATGAGCGCCGCCGATTCTCTCGCCACTCAACCGCAGCCGCGTCCCGATGATCATTGGAAATTTCTGCGCGACGTGGCCTTTCGAGGTCAAGATGTTGCTCGATAACATTCGCGCTTTCGCGCTCATGCCGGTCTCGCTGGTCGTGGCCCTGATCGATCTTTTGATTAAGGGAGTTGCCGGCGAAGGCGAACAGCGATGACCCCGGCCGGCTCGCGTAAATCCGCCCGCTAAAGTCGTTCGATCCTGTAGCCGCGCTTTTGCAGGAGCGCGATCACGCCCCGCTCGCCGGTGAAGTGGCCCGCGCCCGCCACGATCGAAGTGGGCTTGCCGGTTTTCATTTCTGCTTCGATCCGGTCGATCCAGCGGAGGTTGCGCCGATCGAGCAGGCGCCGGGCAAAGCCCGGGTTGGCTCGCCGGAGCCGCGCGTTGGCCGCAGTCAATGCTTCCACATCTCCGCGCTGCCAGATGTCGCGCGTTTTTTCAAAAAGAACGTCGACGGTTTGCCCACGGGTGAGGGTGTAGCGGAGCAGATTTTCGCCGTCGGCTTCCAGCATCTCCCGCCAAAAAGCGATGTGCTCGTCGGTCGTCTCCAGACCGCCGACTTCCTTGCCGGAGCGCCACGCCTGCGCGCTGAGTTGGGAATCCATGCTGCGGGCATGATCCGCGCCGACCGGTCCCTTTTCCGCGAGCAGATGGAGCGCGATAGCCCAAGGCCGGAGGCGGCGCATCTGTTCGAATTTCAGGCGCGAACGCCAGGCGTTTTTTTTCAGAAGACTGAGGGTGGCCGGGGTGATTTCGCTCTCGATCGTCTGGCCGGCGGGATAGCGGGCGGCCTCGCGATATTTGCGCGCGAGGATCGCGCTCTGCCGGGGATCGTGTTCGAAAACGAGGCGCTGTGAAGTCGTTAGGGCAACCTGGTAAGCCGGCGGCAAAGGATAATCGCGCGGGCCCAGATTATGGAGCGAGCCGACGAGGTAGAAGGGCGTCGGAAGATTTTCCACCCGCCAGACGAATGGTTTTCCGGCCGGCACCGGCGCGGTCGTGGCGCAGGAGCTGAGGGCCGCGAGCAGGAGCAGTCGCGCTGCCCGGCCGATCCGTCTGCTCGCACCCCGGGCCATGCCTTATCGCTACGGCGGCGGGTCCGGGGCTGTCAATGCAGGGCGCGCTTGCGCGTTCGTTAGGCTGGAGGCGCGGGCGCGGGCTTTCCACCGGTTCCAGCTCTGTCTAAGGTGCCGTCATGGACTCAACCGAATCCCTCGCGCCTTTGCCGGAGCCGCCCACGCCCCGGCCGGATGATCATTGGAAATTTCTCCGCGACGTCGCCGTTTTCGAGGTCAAGATGTTGCTCGATAACATTCGCGATTTCGCGCTTATGCCGGTCTCCCTCGTCGCCGCCCTGATCGATCTTCTGATCAAGGGCGAGCGCCAGGGATCGCTCTTCTACCAGGTGCTGCGCTGGGGCGCGCACAGCGAGGAAGTGATCGACGTCTACAGCGCGCTCCCGCCGCAGGACCGGCCGGTGGTGAATCCGAACCACACGGTCGATGCGGTCATGGCGCGGCTCGAGAAAGTGGTCGTTAGGGAATGTGAAAAAGGCGGCACCGCCAGCAGCATCAAGTCGGCGATGGACCGGGCGATCAACCAGATCCAGCGCGAGACGAGCGGGCCGCGTGACCGGGCGAAAGAGGTGGTGGCGCGGGCGGCGGATAAATTCCGGAGCGGACTCAACACCGCGCCGCCCCCGGGCGAGGATCGAGAAAACTAATCGAGCAACTCCACCGCGTCGCCGCGCCGGATCATTCCCTCGGCCAGGACGACCGCGTAAACGCCGGCCCGGCCCTCGTGCCTTTGCGCCACGGTCTTGAGCACGGCGGGCGTTTTCTCTCCTGTCTCGGGATCGAGCGTGATGATCATGCAGCGCGAATCACGGTCGACCACGGTGAAGGTCGCCTTGGGACCGACGCGGAACGAGCGCCCGACCAGGCGATCTTCCGCAAAACCTTCGCCACTCGTCAGGTCGAGATAGAGGTTGGCGCGGAAACGCCGTTTATCGACCGCGATGCCGGTCTCGGCCGCCAGTTGAGCGATCGATTGGAGCGAAATGAGCGAGACCGGGCGGGCATCCGTTAGCGCGCGATCCGAGCGCAGGAGAGTGAGCTGGGGCGGGGCCTCGATCCCGTCGCGCAACATTTCCAGCAGCGCGGGATCGTCGAGCGCGAGGGTCCGGCCATCGGGCGTTTCGACGTCGAGGGCCAGCTCCGATCGATCGGCATAAACCGGAGTCGCGCCGAGCTTATCCGCGTCGGTTAGATTGGGAGGTGCGGCGGCTTTTTCCGGATGCCGAAAACGGGGCCGAAAAGTGAGCATGCGGCGCTGCTCGCGGGCGGTGAGGTAGGGCAGTCCTTTCCGGCTGGTCGGGCTGTGAAATGCAGCGACCCGGTCGCCGTAAACGCCGGCGAATCCCGCAAAAAGCTCCGGCAGTTCCTCGCCGCGCATGCTCTTCACCGGATAGCGCCAGAGACTTTCGATCGTGCCGATGCGTTCCATCCTGCCGAGCCGAGTATGCGCGGCGCAGGCCGAGGGTGCAAAGAGAAGAGAAACCGGCCGCGCGGACGGCCAAGACCCCGCAAGAAAGCGAAGCAGTTGTATGCCGAAGATCAAACGCCAGCGCACAGACCACGCGAACAAGAAGATCGAGGAGCTTGCTCCAAACATTTCCGAAATGGACGGGACGACCCTGACCTCGAACCAGGGCGCGGCCATTAACGACACCAACAACACGCTCAAAGCGGGCGAACGCGGGCCGTCACTCCTGGAAGATTTCCTGATGCGGGAAAAAATCACGCACTTTGATCACGAACGCATCCCGGAGCGCGCGGTCCATGCCCGCGGGGTCGCGGCGCACGGTTATTTCCAGGCTTACAAGCCGGTGCCGCACCTGACCAAGGCCGGCTTCCTCAATGATCCTGCGCGCAAAACCCCGGTCTTCCTCCGTTTCTCGACCGTCGCCGGCTCGCGCGGCTCCTCCGACCTGGCGCGCGACGTGCGCGGGTTCGCGATCAAGTTTTACACCGACGAAGGCATCTTCGACATGGTCGGGAACAACATCCCGGTCTTCTTCATCCAGGATGCGATCAAGTTTCCCGACCTGATCCACGCCGTGAAACCGGAGCCGCATAACGAGATCCCGCAGGCGCAGTCGGCCCACGACACCTTTTACGATTTCATTTCGCTCTCGCCGGAGAGCTTTCACATGCTGATGTGGGTAATGTCGGATCGCGCCATCCCGCGGAGCCTGCGCATGATGGAAGGCTTCGGCATTCACACTTTTCGTTTCATCGACGCGCAGGGGAAATCGCGTTTCGTGAAGTTCCATTTCAAACCGGCCCTCGGCATGCACTCGGTCCTCTGGGACGAAGCGCTCAAGATCAACGGCAAGGATCCGGATTTTCACCGGCGCGATCTCTGGGACGCGATCGAGGCGGGCGAATTTCCGGAATGGGAATTCGGCGTCCAGGTGGTGGAGGAAAAAGATGAGCACAAATTCGATTTCGATCTGCTCGATCCGACCAAGATCATTCCCGAAGAAGTGGTGCCGATCACGCCGTTAGGCAGACTCGTCCTCAACCGCAATCCGGATAATTATTTCGCCGAGACCGAGCAGGTGGCGTTTCATCCGGGGCATCTCGTGCCCGGGATCGACTTCAGCAACGACCCGCTCCTGCAGGGGCGGCTCTTCAGTTACACCGACACGCAATTGACGCGGCTCGGCGGCCCGAACTTTGCGCAGATCCCGATCAATCGGCCGACCTGCCCGATGCACAACAATCAACGCGACGGTCACATGCAGCAGATCGTGAATCGCGGCGAGACGAGTTATTTCCCGAACACGATCAGCCGCGGTTGCCCGATGCAGGCGAAGGAAGACTCGGGCGGCTTCGTCAGTTACGCCGAGAAAATGCAGGGCGCGAAAGTGCGCGGGAAGACGGACAAATTCTTCGATCACTTCAGCCAGGCGGCGCTCTTCTTCAACAGCCAGGCGCCGCACGAACAGCAGCACATCATCAACGCGCTCACCTTCGAGCTCGGGATGGTGACGCGACCGGCGATCGTTGAGCGGATGCTCGGGATGCTGAACAAGGTCGACAAAAATCTCGCCAGCGGAATCGCCCAAGGCCTGGGCATGAAGAGTGCCGGGCGCCGTCCAGGGCCGGGTCAACCAGGCCGTCGGCGCCGACGCGGGAAAGGAGACCGAACCGAAGCCGATGAAAAACACTTACGGAAAATCGCCCGCACTGAGCATGATGAACACGGTCAAGAACACGATCCGGACCCGGAAGGTCGCCATCCTCGTCGCCGACGGCGTGGACGACAACGATCTCTCCAACATGAAGGCCGCCCTAACGAAAGAAGGCGCCATGGTGAAAGTCATCGGGCCGCGGGGCGGGACGTTGCAGAGCGCGCAAGGGGCGGAGGTCAAGGTCGACATCAGCCTGTTGAACGCGGCTTCGGTTCTTTTCGATGCCACCTATGTCCCAGGCGGACAGAAAAGCGCCGCGACCCTCGCTGGCGACGATCGCGCGATTCTGTTCGTGAACGAGACCTTCAAACATTGCAAGGCGCTGGCCGCAACCGGCCGGGGCGTGGAAGTGCTCCGAGCGTCCGCCATCGACCTGGCCGCGGCGAAGAACGATCCGGGCCTGATCCTCGACGAGAAGGGCGACGCGAAGAAAGTCTCGAGCAGGTTCATCAAGGCGATCGCGCAGCATCGGAACTGGGATCGGGAAAAGACCGCGAACATTCCAGCCTGATGCTGCCGAAGAGCGCGACCCTTCTCCGTCGGGCAGGAAGCTCGGCCGGAATCAGCGCGGATTGGCGAGGCGCGCGATGACCGGTTGGAGCCCGCTTACGACCCGCGTCATGGAGTCGTAGTCGAGCTTGTCCGGGGTATCGCTGGGCGAGTGATAATGCGGGTAACGAAACGGCGCGGTGTCGGTGATCATGATCCCGGGATAACCATGCTGCCAGAAGGACCATTGATCCGACCAGCCGACGCCGGGAATGGCGGCGGGCAACGCTCCGCCGGCGGAAGGGATCTGGGCATGCCGCCGAAACTCTCCCAGTGCCTCGCGCAGGAGCGGCGCTGAAGCCACGTTGGCGACAAAGCCGATGAAGTTTCCGGTGCGCGGATAGAGTAAGACCAAGTCCCGGGCGCGGGATAGTTCTGGGAACCTTTTTCCTTCGAGTAGTAGCCGATCGTTTCCAGGCTGAGCATGGCTTTGATCGGGTCGTTCCGTTCCCGGCAGCGGCCGGCGTAGACGAAGCTGCCCATCTCGGACGTCTGGAAATAATGCGGCTCTTCATTCACGAAAGCGACGAAGCGCAGGGTGCGGACGTTCTGCGAGCCCGCAAAACGCCGGGCGAGCGCGAGGAGCGCGGCGACGCCGCTGCCGTTGTCGTTCGCTCCCGGCGAACCGAAGACGGAATCGTAGTGCGCGCCGATGAGGACAATCTCCGGCGACGCGCCGGGCAACTCGACTTCGAGATTGTGGCAGCTCTTGCCCTGAACCTCGTAACTGTCGCGCCGCACTTTCCAGCCCGCGGTGCTGAGCTGGCTTTCGATATACTCCGCCGCCTCGAGGAGCCGGGGATAACGCGCCATGTTTCGTTCACCGATTTCGCCCCCCAGCTTTTGCACGTGGGTCATCAACTCCTGGCGCAGAGTCAACTCTTCCGCCGAAAGCGGCGCGGCCGTTCCGCGGGAACTTTTCCCCGGCATCCGGATCATCATCAGCCATCCTACCACGCCGAGCAGGGCAAGACCGAGCCCGGCCAGGCTGAGGAGAACAAGGGTCTTCGTTCGAATGCGCGCCGGCATTCCATCGGGTTATCGCCTGCGGCGCAAAACCGCAATCGCAGATTCCAGCCGAACGGCCGCGACGGGAAAAAGCTCCCGCCGCGACCGCGCTAAACTATTGCTGGACGTCGTAGACTTCGATCAGTCCAACTCCGGTCGCGCCGGACTGGCCAGCGACGACTGCGGTGTAAGGACCGGGCGGCAGAATCGCGACGATGGCGGATTCCGCGGCAGCCGTCGGCGCGATGCTCAGGTTCTGCAATTCCAGAGCCTGGCCCGCATCATCCTGCCAGTTGTCGTTGAATCCCACGCTCAGGCCGTTGCCGTCGAATAACTCGAGGGTCGGGTTAGAGAGAGGATTGCTGATTCCGGAATCGCTCAGAGAAGGTCCGATCGCGCGCACCACTACTTTGGCCGGTTGCGTGATCGTTCCGCCGAGGATGAAGCCGCCGATCATGACGTTTTCCTCCGTCAGGACCGAGCCGCGGGTGCTGAGATTCGCGAGCCGGGAACCGAGCGGCGCGTTCAAGTCGTAGATCTCGAGCAGGCCCACTCCGGTCATGCCATTTTTCCCGCTCACGATCGCGGTGTAAGCCGCCGGGCTGAGCATGGCGATGATGGCTGGCTCGCGATTATCGCTGGGCTGCAACATCGTGGCCGCGATGTCGGATTCCTGCAGATCTCTCCAGTCATCGTTGAAGGCGATCTGGCCGCCGGTGCCGAAGAGTTGCAAGGTCGGGTCATCGATCACATCGGTCAGACCGGAGTCGGTCAGGGAAGGGCCGACGCCGCGCACAATGACCTTTTTCGGCGCGTCGCCGGTGACGATGAAGCCGCCGATGACGACGCCGTCGCCGCCTTCAACCCGCACGCGGGTCGAGATGTTGACCGGCTGTGAAGTCGGCGTCCCGCTCGGGCTGGGCGACGGGCTCGGCGAAGCACTCGGTGACGGGCTGGGCGAAGCGCTCGGCGAGGGACTCGGCGAAGCACTGGGCGACGGGCTCGGGCTTGGCGAAGGCTTCGGCGAGGGGCTTGGGCTCGGCGAAGGCTTGGGCGACGGGCTCGGCGAAGGCTTGGGCGACGGGCTCGGGCTGGCCGAAGGGCTCGGGCTTGGCGATGGGCTGGAATCGTCCATCGGAGCATTCTGCTGCGCGGAGCTGGTCGAAGCCGCGACGCTGCCGAAGACCAGGGCAGTCGCTCCCAGGATGGCGAATGCGGCGACGCGAATGCGCGCGCCAACTTCGTGGAACGAAATCGGGTGGCTGGTGGGGAAGCGGTCGTGGTGGCAGGTCGGTTTCATAAGTTTTCTCCGGTTTGTGGTTTTTGTTGTTAGATCACATACCTCCGGAAAAGGCCGGATCGCGAACACGGAAAGATAACAGGGTTGTAACCTTTGCTCGGCGGTGGGTGGTCGGATTGTTTCGCTCGCTTGGGCGAGCTTTCGGAGTGCGGCACGTCCTCGTGCCGCTTTCCTCACGCGTCGTTCGATCGGAGAAGTCTGCGAGCTTGAGCAAAGTTGTCTGTTGAAAAAGCGGCGCGAGGACGCGCCGCACTCCGAAAGCGCTGCGCGCGAAAACTAGAACGATGCCGAAAGCGCTCCGCGCGAAAGATAGAAGGATGCCGAAAGCGCGCGAAAATTAGAAGGTCGCGGCGACGATTCGCGCAACTTCCGCGATCGCGTTCTGCACTTCTTTCCGCGGCGCCTTCGATTCGACCGAATAAATCGCGAGCAGAATCGGAGGCTTCCCGGGCGGCCGCAGAATCGCGACGTCGTTCGTCGCGCCGTTGCTGCCGCGCCCGGTTTTGTCCCCGACTTTCCAGTCGTTAGGCACGCCCGCCCGGATCAGGTCGCCGCCGGTGGTATTGGCGATGAGCCAGCTTTCGAGTTGCTCACGCGATGCGGCCGACAACGCGTCGCCGACGAGCAGCGAACGAATGGTGTCGGCCATGGCGCGCGGCGTGGTGGTGTCGCGTTCGTCACCGGGCAGGGCGCTGTTGAGCTCCGGCTCGGTCCGATCGAGCCGGGTTTTTTCGTCGCCCAGCGAGCGCACAAAACGAGTCAGGCCGGCCGGTCCGCCGATGGTTTTGAGGAGGAGGTTGGCGGCGGTGTTGTCGCTGTATTCGATCGCGGCCGCGCACAGAGCCGCGAGCGACAAGCCGCCTTCGCCGATGTGTTTTTTGGCGATGGGCGCGTGCTCGAGAAGGTCGCCTTCGGTATATGGAACGACGTCGCTGAGCTGCGCCTTTTTTTCATCGACGCGATGGAGGACCGCGGCCGCCGCGAGCGCTTTGAAGGTGCTGCACATCGGAAAGCGTTCGTCCGCGCGCTGCTCGAGCCGCCGGCCGCTGCCGGTGTCGAGAGCGGCGACGCCGAGGCGGCCGCCGATGCGCGTTTCGATCGCCTTGAGGCGATTCTCGGGAGTGTCCTTCGCCGTGGCTGATTCAACCGCGCCGTTCGCGTGGAGAACGGGCAAAAGAGCAGCGCAGCAAAGCAGGCGCGAAAGCGAGCGGACGAACATCGGCCGGGAACTCAGGCGGGAAGGAAATCCGGCAGGCCGATATACGATTCTTCTTCGACTCGTTCCTCCGTCGTTTGCAGCGGCGCAAAACGATCGGCGCGAAAGCCGCGTTCGATCCCGTGCGCATTGAGCGGCCCGCTGATTTCGCAAAGATAAACCGCGATCTCGCCCTCGTCGCCGGTCAGCCCGACCCCGGGGAGAATGTCGCGAATGGTGTAGGTGGAACCTTCTTTCGGCAACTCATTGTAGAGCTGCTCGATCCCGAGCGGGAAGTGGCCGTCCACGCACACGACTTTCTGATTTGGCAGAAACACGCCCTATTTTATCACAGGTCGCCGAGCTCAACCACCCGGCGAAGGATTCCGGTTTGGATACGGCGGGATCGGCGGCAAATCGAAGCTCTTGGTCTTCATCTCGTTTTGGATTTCGAGAATGCCGCGGTCGAGCTGCTGGTCTTCGCCCTTGAACTCCTTTGCCGGATCGTTGTCGACCACGATGTCGGGATCGACGCCGTGCCCTTCGATGACCCAGTTCTTGCCTTCCTTATCGTAGGGCGCGAACTCCGGCCGAAAGAGCTGGCCGCCATCGAGCAGGGGCAGGGGATTGCGAATCCCGACCACGCCGCCCCAGGTTCGTTTCCCGATCAATTTGCCGAGACCCATCGCCTTGAAGCGGTAGGGGAAAAGATCGCCGTCGGAAGCCGAGAATTCGTTGATCAAAGTCACCATCGGTCCGAGGAAAGTGTGCGGCGGATTGGTTTGCGGCACGCCGTTGCGCGACATCTCGACCATGACGAGGGCGCGGCGGAGGCGCTCGATCACGAGCGGCGAAACGAAACCGCCGCCATTCCCGCGCACGTCCACGATCAGGCCTTTTTTGCGGATCTGCGGGAAGTATCGCTTGGTGAATTCGTTCAACCCGGGCTGACCCATGTCGGGGATGTGGATGTAGCCGACCTGGCCGCCGGTCTTCTTGTTCACGTAGTCCGTGTTGTGCTGGACCCAGTCGAGGTAATAAAGCGGCGACTCGTCCGCCGTCGGGACAACGGTGATATCGCGCGCGCCAGTGTCGCTCGGGGTGGAGTTGACCCGCAGGATGACCTGCTTCTCGGCCGTGCCGATGAGGGCGTCGTAAATGTTCGCGAGAGATGAGACGGGCGTGCCGTTCACGGCCAGGATGTAGTCGCCCGGCTTCAGGTTGAGCCCGATCGCGGTGAGCGGCGAACGATTGTCCTTATCCCAGTTCTCGCCCGGAAGGATTTTGTCGATCCGGTAGGCTTTGCTCGCTGGATCGCGGGAAAGTTCCGCGCCTAACAAACCCAGTTTGATTCGCGGCGTTTCGGGGCGTTCCCCGCCAGCGACGTAGGCGTGGCCGTTGTTCAATTCGCCGATCAATTCACCGATGATGTAGGTGAGATCGTTGCGATCGTTCACGAAAGGCAGGAGCGCCGCATACTTGTCGCGCATCGCCTTCCAATCGACGCCGTTCATGTTCGGCGCGTAGAAGAAGTCGCGCATCTGGCGCCAGGCTTCGAAGTAGATTTGTTTCCATTCCGCCCGGCGATCCGCCATGACGTCGAGTCCCTTTAACTCCAGCTTGTGATCCTTGGTCTCGAGCTTGTCCTTCGGCAGGTCGATGATCGAATACTCCTTGTCGATCTTCACCAGCATCTTTTTGCCGTCGAAACTGATTTGGTAGGCATTGACGTCGCCCAGGACGGTCTCCTTGCGGTCCTCCAGGCTGTAGGAGCAAAGATGCCATTTCGCTTCGCCCGGCTCGGCCTCTTCTTCCTGGCCGGTGTTGTCTCCAATCGTCCGGCGGAGATAAAAGACGCGGTCGTCCACGAGGCGGAGATTCGAGTAATTTCCGGGCACGACTTCGAGGCCGACGATCCGATTCTGAATTCCGTCGGTGTCGACTTTGACCGTGACCGGCTTCTTCGCTTTGTCGTCTTTCTTCTCGTCCTTCTTGTCGCCCTCCTTGTCCTTATCCTTATCCTTCTTCTCCGCTTTGCCGACCTCGTCGCTGCGCGGACCGAGCGGCGATTCTGTCTCCTTGGCCAGCGTGATCAAATAGACCCGCTGCATGTCGACGTAGATATTTTGAAATTCCTGATCGCCAAAAGTCGGCTTGAAATCGCGGGCGGAGGAAAGCATGAGATACTTGCCGTCGTCGCTGAAGGAGACGCGGCCCGCGTTGTACCATTGATCGGTCACCGGCACCGTCTGCTTGCCCGCGACGGAGTAGAGGTAAACCCGGAGCTGATCGTTTAGCTCCGGTTGACCCCAGGCGATCCACTGACTGTCGGGCGACCAGTCGTAGGATTCGATTTCGCCCACGGGATCGTGCGCCACTTCGGTCACGGCCTTGCTCGCGACATCGACGTAGCGCAGGCGCTGGAGACGATCGCTCCAGAGCAGCTTCTTGCTGTCGGGCGACCAGATCGGCAGGTAAAAATAAGTATCGGCACTCTTGGTCAGCTGCTGCGGTTGCCCCTTGCCGTCCTGGGAACGGACATAGAGTTCGTTTTCGCCCGACTCATCCGAGTTGTAGGCAATCCATTTGCCGTCCGGCGACCAGGTGGCGTCGCGCTCGTGCGCGCTGGAAGTCTTCGTCAAGGCCCGCGAGGTGCCGTCCTTCATCGGCACCGAGAAAAGATCGCCCCGCGCGACCACGATCGCGCGCTGGCCGTCGGGCGCGAGATTGACCGACTCGACGTGCTTCGAAGCATCGACAAACGCGGCCCGGCCGGAGGCGAAATCCTCCTTGATCATGATCGGAACCGGCGCCGCCTGCCCGCTCGCCAGATCGTAGCGCCAAATGTGGCCGGCCTGCTCGAAGACGATGGCGTCTTTGCCGATGGTGGGAAACTTGATGTCGAAATCCGTGAACTTGGTGAGCTGTTTGGCTTCCTTGCCCGCGAGGTCGATGGAAAAAAGATTCATCCGCCCGTCGCGATCGGAGATGAAGTAGATGCGGTTATCCGGGCCCCACATCGGACAAATATCCTGGCTCGGATTGTTCGTTAGGTTCTGCGTCGTCTCGGTTTTGAAATCATAGATCCAGACGTCGTCCGCCATCCCGCCGCGGTAATGTTTCCAGGTGCGGAATTCGCGGAAGACGCGGTTGAACGCCATTTTCGAATCGTCCGGCGCGAAGGAGACAAACCCGCCGCGCGGCAGCGGCAGCTGTTTTGGCAGCTCCGCGTTCAGGCCGACCGTCTCGAGATCGCCGATGAAGGAATTGAAAGAGGTGCGCCGGCTCCGGAACACAACCGCGGGCTCGGTCTTTTTCCAGCCCATGACGAGATTGTTGGGCCCCATCCGGTCCGAGATGTCGTCCCGGCCGAGCGTGGCCGTGGTCGTTAGGCGTTTCGGTTCGCCGCCGTCGCCGGGCATGACGTAGACCTCGGTGTTGCCGTCGTATTGCGAGGTGAAGGCGAGTTGTTTTCCATCCGGGGAAAAGTGCGGAAAGGAGCTGTAACCCGGTCCGCTCGTTAGGCGCCGCGCCGTGCCGCCGGCCTTCGCGACGGTGTAGAGCGCTCCGCTGTAGGTGAAAACGATCTGGTCCCCGTTGGTCGTCGGGAAACGGAGCAACCGGGTGGTGTCAGGAAGATTTTGCGCGGTCAGTAATCCGCCCGGGAGCAGGACGGCGGCAGCGAGAAAGAGCGAGCGGAAAAATCGAGGATGAAGACGCATAAGGATGAGGATGAATGAGTTGGCAAACTGGGCTCTGACGAAATCGGACGCAACCGTGATTTTGTGCGGGATCGCTTTCTCAAGGCTGGCGCGGTGGCGCGGTGGAAGATTGGAGGGTGAAGTCGCCTTTTCTTTGGCCGGGCGCAATCGACCAGCCCGGTTTCAGTTCCAGCGTCCACCCATCGCCGGCGATCGCCGGGGGCGTGATGTTCTTCGGCTGCGAGAGCGTGATTTGCGAAAAATCAGCACGGAGAAGAGCGCCGCCGCTCGAGACCGCCAGAATGCCCCAGTCGTCCACCACCCGGATGTTGGGATAGACCGTGCCTAACGACTCCAGGGGCACGAGATTTCCAGGATCAAACTGCATGCTCATCTGGCGGAGGGGGACTTGCAGCACGGCGCCCTCGACCAGCCGCGCCCGATATTCTGCGGCCAGGGTGCGCCTCTTTTTTTCGCGCTCGTCTTCCTGCGCGGCCAGGCGCGCGCTGTCGTAAGTGCGCGCGCGTTCCTCGGCGGCGCCCGGAATATTGGCCGGGAGTTTGATCCTGGAGAGCTGGAGCAGGGTCGCCGCCAGATCCGTTTTCGGATCGAGGCGCTCGCGCCAGGGCGCACCGGTGGCATCGAGCAGAAGTCCGTAGGCCGGCCCGTTCGCGTAGGCGAATGAACGGACAAAGGTTTCTTTCCCGGGCGCCTCCTTCAGTTCGCCCTCGATCACGGACCGGGCCAGATCCGGCGCGCCGGAGAGCTTCACCCCGGTGTATTGCGCAAGGCCTTCGTGCATTTCCATCGCGTTTTCCTCCGCGGCCGCTCCTGGGAAAAGAGCCCGCCGCCGCTCGCGAAAGAGCGCGGCGTCGGTAATCGCTCGCGTCCGTTCCGCGCCCTCCGCCGCGAGTGCCGCCGCCAGCGCCCGCCATTCCAACTGCAGCCAATATCGCCCGTCGCGCGTGTCGAGATGGTGATTCGCCGCCGCCGAGGCGGGCAGTCCGATCTGGTCCTGCACCCGGTGCCACAGTTCGTGCAACAGGAGAGTGGCGCGCTTCTCGCGCTCCGGCGGCAAGGGGAGCAGGATCATCGACCACTTGCCGCCCGCCCAATCGAGCGCGGTGTTGGCCAGGTTGACGTCCCTGGGAATCTCGCCCCGCAGGACCGGGCCGACCCGCGCGAGGCGACCCTGTGGATCAGGCTGGTTGGCATAGGCGATCCGGGTTGCCGGATCGACCAGGAGGAGCCCCCCGCCTAACGACACGCCCCAGAGCGCTCCGCCGTCCGCGCGCGTGAGCGCGTCCGCTTCCTGGAAGTATTGCAGCGCCTCACGGCCCGTGATCGCCTCGGCCGCGAGGTGAGGGGCGTTGCCGAGAAGAAAAAGAAGGGTGGCCGGGAGAAGGCCCCGGAAAAATCTGGTCATGCGGTTCTTTATGAAAACGTCGCCGAGCGGGAAATTTGTCTGCCCATTTCCCCATCATCGTTCGATTTCTCCCGCCGTCCTTCCGTTGACATTAAAATTGCCGAATGATAATTTCGCGCCAATTCGTGCGGGGAGGATTTGTTAGGCTGCGCGAAGGAACCTCTGCAAACGCCACTTGAAACCCAGGTTTTAGTCCTTAACCGCCTCTGGCAGGCGGTGAATGTCTGCTCGGCGCGTCGTGCCTTCACCCTCCTTTACCAAGGGCACGCCCAGGTCGTCTCGGCCGATCAGCAGAATAATTTTGCGACCCACGATTTCGCCAGCTGGCGGGATTTCTCCGTCAGCGCGCCGGAGGCCGAGCACGAAATGGTCACGACCATTTCCTGGAAGATCCGGGTCCCGCGGGTCATCGTCCTTCTCCTTTTCGATCGGCTGCCGAAGAAAGAAGTGAAATTCACCCGGCACAATGTCTTCGAGCGCGACAGCAACACCTGCCAGTACTGCGGGAAGATTTTTGAACGCCAGGAGCTGAATCTCGATCACGTTCTGCCGCGCGATAAAGGCGGCCTAACGACGTGGGAAAACGTCGTCTGCTCCTGCATCCCCTGCAATACCCGCAAGGGCAACCGGCTCCCGCATCAGGTCAACATGCACCTGATCCGGAAACCGAAACGGCCGAAGTGGCGGCCCTTTGTCCACGTCACCTTCAACAGCCAGCAACACGAAAGCTGGCGGCACTTCGTCGACCTCGCCTACTGGAACGTCGAGTTGAGCGATTAGCGTCCGAGCGCGTCCAGGATCGGCTGGGGATAAACACCGAGCACGAAGATTCCCGCAATCAGGAGCGTCATCGTGAAGCGTGACAGCGGGCTGACCGCGATCGGCGCGGCGTCCGGCGCCGGCTCGAGCCAGTACATCGCCCGCACCACTTTCAGGTAGTAGTAAAACCCGCAGCCAACCGTGATCACGCCGATGACGACGAGCAGCGTTTGCTCCTGTCGGATGGCCGCGTCGAAGATGAAAAATTTCCCGAGGAACCCGGCAGTGAACGGCACCCCGGCGAGCGAAATCATCCCGATCATCATCGCAAAGGCGAGAAACGGCGAGCGTTTCGCGAGCCCGGCGTAATCGTCGATCTGATCGGTGCCGTGATTTCCGACCACGACCAGGACGGCAAAACAGAGCAGCGTCATGAGGAGGTAGGCGACGAGGTAATAAGCCATCGCCGCGCCCGAAAATGTGACCACGCCGATGAGGAGGTAGCCCGCGTGGGCGATGCTCGAATAGGCGAGCAGACGCTTCAGGTTGGTTTGCGGGAGGGCGGCGAAATTTCCGTAGATCAAAGTGAGCGCCGCGACCACGACGAGGAGGCGGCCGATCTGCGGCAGCATCGAAAACGGCGCCAGGACACGCAGCAGAACGACAAAGCCCAGCGCTTTTGAGCCGACCGAAAGGAAAGCCGTCACCGGTGTCGGCGCGCCTTGATAAACATCCGGCACCCAAATCTGAAACGGCACCGCCGCGATCTTGAAACCGAGCGCGACGAGCACGAGCGAGATGCCGAAAAGCAGCGGGATGGTATCGATTTCCTGCCGGGCCAGAACTTCGCCAATGCGCGTCAGGTTAGTCTCGCCGGTGACGCCGAAAATCCAGGTGATCCCGTAAACCAGAAACCCGGTCGAGAGCGCGCTCAGGATGAGATATTTCACCCCGGCCTCAAGCGTCGCGGGATTGCGCCTGGTGAAACTAACGAGCACGTAGAACGACATCGTGACCAACTCGAGCGAGACGAAGATCATCACGAAATCGATCGCCGACGCCATCCACATCAACCCCGCGCAGGCGAAGATCGGGAGGGTATAAAATTCACCCAGCCCGGCGTGCGGATTTGCGCCCGGCACGCCCATCCGGACTGGCCGGCGCATAATCGATCGCCATCACGAGGACGAGAATGGTGGTGACGAGAGCGAAGCGCTTGAAAAAGATCGCGAGCGGATCGGCGGTGTAGAAACTCCAGAATCCGGTCGACGCCGCGGCCGGCGCCGGAGCGAGAAAGAAACTGGCCACGAGCACGATGACGAGGCCACCGATCGCGGCATAGGCGACCCCGCGACGATCGGTTTTGCCGGCAAACGATTCCACCAGGAGCAGGAGGAATCCCCAAACGAGCACGGCGATTTCAAGAGCAGGCGCGGGAATCATCGGTTGGCGGCGACAGGCGCGGAAAAGGTTGGCCGGAGGAGTCGGAGGAAGGTGTTTGGGAAAAAGCCGACGATCATGGTCGCGGCGATCAGGAGCACGATCGGTAACCGGAAGGTGCGCGCGAGATCCGGGCAGGCGCCCAGGCGCTCGTTAGGCGTGCCCATGAAGATGGACCGGTAGGCGCGCAGCATATAGACGGCCGAGATGACCACGCCCCAGAGCGCGAGGACGGTCGCGATTTGGAAAATATGAAAGCCCTGCCAGTCGGCGCCGACGCGGAAGGCGCCGAAGAAAACCATCACTTCTGCCGCGAAATTGGCGAAACCCGGCAGCCCGATCGAGGCAAAGGTCGCGACGCCAAAGGCGAATCCGGCAAACGGCATCACCTTGCCCAGACCGCCGAGATCGGAGAAAACGAGCGTTCCGGTGCGGGCCCGGATTTCGCCCGCCAGGGCAAAGAGCAGCGCGATCGAAATGCCGTGGGCAAACATGAGAATGGCCGCGCCGTTGAGCCCGATAACATTGGCGCTCGCGATCCCGAGGAAGATGTAGCCCATGTGCATCACGCTCGAGTAGCCCAGCATCCAATCGAGCCGCTTCTGCGCGATCGTGACCAGACCGACGTAGATGATGTTGCCTAACAACAGCACGAGGAGCAGCGTCTGCCAGTGTCGGGCGCCTTCCGGGAGCAACGGCAGCGCGACTCGGAGCAGGCCGTAGAGTCCAAATTTTTTCAACACTCCGGCGTGCAACATCGCGGCCGGGGCTGGCGCAGAGGCGTACGCTTCCGGCGCCCAGGTGTGAAAAGGGAAGAGCGAAATCAAAACGCCGAAGCCGATGAGGAGGAGAAAAAAGATCTGGTTTTGCGCGCGGGGCAGGATGCCTCCGTTTGCCGCCACCTCCTGCAGCACGCGCAGATCGAAGCTGCGCAAATCCGCCGGGACGCTGCGGTAGAGCAGGATCAAGCCGAGGAGTAAAACAAAGCTGCCGAGCCCGAGATAAATCGTGATTTTCCACGCCGCGGCGGAGCGATTGCCCGAGCCCCAAATGCCGATGAGCAGGAAGGTCGGGATCAACGCCAGCTCATGAAAGGCATAGAAGAAAAACAGATCGAGCGAAGCGAAAGCGCCGATCGCGCCGCCCGCGATGAAAAGCAGGCAGGCATAAAAAAGCCGCTCCGATTTCGCCACCGGCGGGGTGAACCAGACCGCGCAGAGCAGAACGAGCGCGGCCAGCAGGAGCATGATCAGGCTGAGCCCATCCGCGCCTAACAAGAACTGCAGCCGCCACGTTTCGCTGATCGGAAACGAGCTGACAAACTGGAAACCGCCGCGCGCCGGCTCGTAGAGCACGGTCGCGATCAAGCTGGCCATGAGCGTGACGGTCGAACCAAGCAAAGCCGTCAGGCGCGCCGGTGCGCCGACCAAAATGAGAAGCGCCGTCAGGAGCGGGGCGATGACGATGAAGAGCAGCATCAGTGGAAGACGGTGAAGTAAATGAGACCGATGATGCCGAGCCCGAAGATGAAGCCGTAGGCCTGCAGGTTCCCGACTTGAAGAAGCCGGAGGAGAAACCCGCTGCCCCAGGTCCCGCCGCTCAATCCGCGGACGATCGCGCCATCGAGGACCCAGCGATCCACGAAGGCGGAAACCGACGCGAGCACGCCCTGGGTCGCCTTGATCAACCCGGTATAAAGTTCATCGATATAAAACCGGTTCCGAAAGAGTGGGATGTCGATCGGATCGCTCGTCCGTTTGCGATAGATCAACGCTGCGCTCAGCGCCCCGGCGAGAAGACAGCCGAACGCAATCGCCGGAATGATCAGGAGATGCTTCTCCTCGTGGGGCAAAACCAGGAAGCGATTCGCGAAAAAACCAAAGCCGCCGAGTGCCGCCGGGACGGCGAGGATAATGAGCGGAATCGTCATGACCGGTGGCGACTCGGCCCCGTGCGCGGCCGATTCGCTCCGGGGCGATCCGAAAAACGCCACCACCACGAGGCGCGTCATGTAAAAGGCAGTCAGCAGCGCAGTGAACGCGGCGCAGACAAAAATTGGCAGGCTGCGTTCGTAGGCGAGCGCGAGGATCGCGTCCTTGCTGAAAAAGCCGCTGAAACCCGGAAAGCCGATCAGCGCGAGCGTGCCCACCGCGAAAGTGAGAAAAGTGATCGGCAGACGTTTCGCCAGGCCACCCATCCGCCAGATATCCTGTTCGTGGTGGAGCATGTAGATGATGGAACCGGAGCCGAGGAAAAGGAGCGCCTTGAAAGCTGCGTGGGTGAAAAGGTGGAACATCGCCGCCTGTCCCGACGCGAGCCCGACCGCCATCACCATGTAGCCAAGCTGCGAGAGCGTGGAGTAGGCGAGGATGCGTTTGATGTCGTTTTGCTGCGTCGCCATGAGAGCGGCGAGCACGGCGGTAATGGTCCCGATCCAGGCGATAACTTGGAGTGCGCCTAACGACGCTTCGATCAGGAACCCGACCCGCACCAGCATGTAAACGCCCGCCGCCACCATCGTCGCGGCATGGATGAGCGCGGAGACCGGGGTCGGACCTTCCATCGCATCCGGCAACCAGACATGGAGCGGGAACTGCGCCGATTTTCCAACCGCGCCGCAAAAGACGAAGAGCGCAGCGGCCGTGAGGAAGGCCGGATGCCCGGTGAACTTCGACATGCCCGCGGCGATGTCGCTGAAAACTAACGACCCAGTCGCAGCCCAGACCATGAGAATGCCGAGCATGAAACCGAAATCGCCGAGCCGATTGGTGATGAAGGCTTTCTTGGCCGCTTCCGCCGCGCTCGGCCGTTCGAACCAATGGCCGATGAGCAAATAGGAGCTAACCCCGACCAGCTCCCAGAAGATGAACATCATCACGAAATTGTTCGCGAGCACGATCCCGAGCATGGAGAACATGAAGAGCGAAAGCCCGGCGAAGTAGCGCGACTTGCCCTCGTCCTGGCCCATGTAGCCTAACGAGTAGATGTGGATGAGCGCGCCCACCCCCGTGACCATGAAGAGCATCGAGCGGCTGAGCGGATCGAGGGTCAGCCCGAGCGGAATGGAGAAGGTTGATCCGAGATTTATCCAGGAGACCGAGGGGGCGCCGGAGATTTCCTGAAAAAAGATAACCGCCGCGCAAACAAAGCTGCCCAGCACCGCCCCGACCGAAATGAAGGCGCTCAAAGTCCGCAACGGTCGCGTCGCGCTCATGATGACGAACGCGGAAACCAGCGGCAGAAGAAGTGCGATCCAGGGCAGCATCAAAATTTAAGCAGATTGATGTCCTCGACGTGCGTCGTGCGCCGGGCCCGGTAGAGCGCGACGATGATGGCGAGGCCGACCGCGACCTCGGCCGCGGCCACGGTGATGATGAAGAAAACAAAAACCTGTCCGTGATAATTCGGCAGCCCAGCCGCGTCGACCCGGAACCTGGAGAAGGCGACGAGCGAGAGATTGGCCGCGTTCAGCATCAGCTCGAGCGACATGAAAATGATGATGATGTTCCGGCGCAGGAGGACGCCGGCAAAGCCAAGGGTGAAGAGCAGCCCGCTCACGAAAAGATAATGGCCGAGCGTCACCATCGTCAGCGCAGCTCCCGTTTGCTCAGCACGATCACGCCGATGGTCGCGACCAGAATGAGCACGCCGATGATCTGGAACGGCAGATTATAATTCCCGAAGAGAAGGAGGCCGACGCTATGCACGTCGTCATGGGGAGTCGCCGGCAGCGCCGGGAAGGGGAGCTTGGCCTCCCGCAGATGCCCGATCACGAGATAGAGCTGGCCGAAAAAGATGACCGCCACCGCCACCCCGCCGGCGAAGGCGACAAAATTGGTTTTGCGCCGCTCTTCCGCGCGCAGGTCCAGAAGCATGATGATGAAAAGGAAAAGCACCATGACCGCGCCGGCGTAGACCAGCACCTGGATGATCCCGATGAAAAACGCGTCAAGCGACATGAAGAGCGCCGCCAGCCCGAGAAAAGAAACGACCAGGCTGAGCGCGCTCGCCACCGGGTTGCGATTGATGATGACGGCCGCGCCGAAAATCAGCATGAGCGCGGAAGAGATCCAAAAAAAGGCCGGGGACATGATTCGTTAGGGAAGCGTCACTTCTTCTCGTTCCATTTCAGGACCAGCCCGTGCATGACGCCGCCGATCTCGATCAGCTTCTCTTTGTTGTGCACCATCTCCGCCCGGGTGTAGCCGGTGATGGCGTAATCTTTGCGCAGGAAAATCGCCTGCTCCGGGCAGACCTCCTCGCACATCCCGCAGTAGATGCAGCGGATCATGTCGATATCGAATTCCTCGGGATATTTCTCGACCTTGGCGAAGCGGTTGCCTAACGGAATCTCGCCTGGCACGATCTTGATCGCGCGCGGCGGGCAGATGAATTCGCAGAGCTGGCAGGCGACACAGCGGACGCGATCCTTCTCGTCCTTCACCAGCGCCGGCGCGCCCCGGTAATGATCCGGCATCTGGCTGTCCCATTTCTCTTCCGGGTACTGCATCGTCACCTTCGTCCGGCCGAGGAGCATGTTCTTGAGGTGACGAAAAGTGATCGCCATGCCGCCGATGATCGAAGGCAGGTAGACCTTCTCGGACCAGGTCAGCTTTGGGCGTTTGACGACGACGGCCATATCAGTGCGGGAGGTAGGCGATAATGATCGCGGCGACGAAAATATTGACCAAGGCGATCTCGAAAAAGAAGACCCAGCCGAGTCGCATGAGCTGATCGTAACGAAAGCGCGGCAGGGTCCAGCGCACCCAGATGAAGACGAGCAAAAGAACGGAAACCTTGCCGAAGAAGACGAAGATGTTGAAGAGCCCGCCCGCGACTCCGCGCCAGCCGCCTAACGAGCCGTCGATCAGCAGCCACTGGAAGCCGTTCGTCTGATCCCACCACGGCACCGGCAGATGCCAGCCGCCGAGGAAGAGAGTGACGATGATGGCGGAGCCCGTGATCATGGCGGCGTATTCGCCGAGGAAAAAAAGCGCGAACTTCATCGAGCCGTATTCGGTGTGATAACCGCCGACCAGTTCGGTTTCGGCTTCGGGCAGATCGAAGGGGAGGCGATTCGTCTCCGCGAAAATCGCGATCGTGAAGACGACAAAGGAGATGAACATGGGGATGGCGAGGAGCCATTTCCAGCCGTCGGTCCAGTGCCCGATGAAGGGCGCGATCATCCAGCCGTTCTCGATCTGGTATTGCACGATGCTGGTCAGGCGGAGCTGCCCGACGAGGAGAAAAATCGGGATGACGGCCAGGCCTAACGACAGCTCGTAGGAGATCATCTGCGAGGTCGCACGAACTCCGCCGAGGAACGGGTATTTGGAGTTCGAAGACCAGCCGGCGATGACGATGCCGTAAACGCCTAACGAGGCGATGGCGAAGACGTAAAGGACGCCGACGTTGATGTCGGCGATGACCATCGGCACGCCAAAGAGGGTGCTGCCGAAGGGCACGACCGCGATGGTCATGATCGCGGGCACCATCGCGAGGCAGGGGGCGAGCCAGTAATAGAACTTGTTGACGTTGGCCGGGGTGAAATCCTCTTTCAGGATGAATTTCATCGCGTCGGCGATCGGTTGGAAAAGCCCGGCCGGTCCGACCCGGTTCGGCCCGAGCCGATCCTGGATGAGAGCGCTGACGCGGCGTTCCGCGTAAACGGTGTAGGAAACCATCGGGAGGATGATCAGGAAAACGATCCCCAGGATCTTAAGCAGCGAAGTGAGGAGCAGGAAAGCGGTCGGGTTCATGCGCGTGGCTACTGCGGATGCTTCTCCCGTTCGCGTTCGCGCACTTTTTCCTCGGAGGGCTCGCCCGGTGGATTGGGCGATCGGTCGGTCTCCATCACCTGCACGCCGAGATCGCTGATTCGGCTCAAGGTCTGACCCCTAAGTTGCGGGACGGATTCGCTCATTTGCCGGAAGACATCCTCGATTGTGTAGATGCTATTCCCGCCATCCAGCGCCTGAATGAGATCGCGCAAAATCTCCCAATCGTCGCGCGCCTGGCCGGGCCCGCGGACGGCGCGGTTGAGTCGTTGCAGACGGCCCTTGCCGTTGATCATCGAGCCGCGCTTCTCGGCGAAGCCTAACGACGGCAGGACCGCGCTGGCGAAGCCGGTGGCCTCGTTCGAGAGGATGTCCATCGTGACATAAACCGGGAGCCGCTGCAGAAAGTCGGTCGTGATCCCGCAGCGCACCGGATTTTCGCCTAACGAAACGAGGGCCTTGATCTGGCCGGACCAGACGGCTTCCTTGATCTGGTTCAAGGCGTTGCCGGATGGGGAAGCGACGCCGAGGAGCCGGGCGCCGTTGGTGTTTGGATTGCGATCTTCGCTCAGCAAAATGTCGTCGCCGGGGCCGGTCCGCGGGACGATGTCGACCAGGGTTGTGCCTAACAACTTCGCGAGACGCTTTGCGAGCCAGAGCTCTTCGTTTGTCATCCGGCCGGACGCGAGGACGGCGGTCTGCCAGCCGATGTAGGGTTTCAACTGCGCGGCAGCGCTCTCGATCGCGTGCTTCCAGGTCGCGGGCTGCAGTTTCTTCTCCTCGCGCACGAGCGGCTCGAGCAGGCGGCGCTCGCTCTGCAGGTAATCGAAATTGAGTCGCCCGTAGTCGCACATCCAGCAGGAATTGACCGCATCGTTCTCGCGCGGTGTCTGGCGATGGATGACGCCCTCGCGCGTCCCGATGAGGGTGTTGCAACCCGTCGCGCAGCTCGTGCAGAAGCTTTTTGTTTCCTTCAGGAACCAGACCCGCATCTTGAAGCGGAAATCCGCCGAAGTGAGCGCGCCGACCGGGCAGATGTCGACCGTGTTGAGCGAATAATTATTTTCCAACCGCTTGCCAGGATGCGCGGTCAGGACAGTGTGGCTGCCGCGATCGATGAAGCCGAGGACGTCGTCTTTCGCGATCTCCTTCGAGAAGCGGATGCAGCGCGAGCAAAGGATGCAGCGCTCGTCGTCGAGCGTGACGCGCGGGCCGAGCTCGACGTTTTTCGGCTTCTTCACTTTGTTCTCGAGGAAGCGCGAATCCTGGCGGCCGTACTCGACGCTGAATTCCTGGAGGCGGCATTCCCCGGCCTGGTCGCAGATCGGACAATCGAGCGGGTGATTGATGAGGAGAAATTCCATCACCCCGCGGCGGCATTCCTCGACCAGCGGCGAATTGGTGCGCACGCCGAGCCCTTCCGAGACATCGCTCGCGCAACAGATTTGCGGCCGCGGCATCCAGTTGATCTCGGGTTTGCCATCGTCGTCGAGGACCGGCTTACGATCGGGGCCCATCTTCGGCATGCCCATTTCGATCAAGCACATCCGGCAGTTGCCGGGGGAAGAAAGCTTTTTGTGATAGCAATAACGCGGCACGTAGCTGCCGGCCTGCTCGCAAGCTTCGATCACGCGGGTGCCCTTGGGGAACTGATGCCAGGCGCCGTTGATCTGGACGTTGACCATCTGCTCACTCATCCGTCCTCTTACTCTTTCTCCTGCTCATGCTCTGCTCTTGCTCCGGTCGGGAATCGTCGTCGCCTTCACGCACCATCGCGCTCGCAGAATCGAAACTGTAACCATGTCTTTTCAGCAGCCCGATGAGCATATTCACAATTTGAACAAGCTGCTCCTTGGCCGGGATGATTTGCTCCTGACTAGTTAGCTTGCGCGCGACTAATACATCCAAGCTCGCTGCGGCTTCGACCGCCGATCCGCGCGCAATGTCGAAAAAACGCGCGCGATCCTTGGTAGAAAACTTTCCGTTACCTTCCGCGATATTCAGCGGAATGCTGGTGGCGGCTCGATCGAGATGATCCTTCGCGGCCGCTTTCGCGTTGATGGATAAAAGGAGCTCGCCGACCCAATCGTTGAAGGTGAGAGAGACTTGGTAGGCGTTTAACTTTTCGTGATCGAAATAGGGTTTCATGTCGAATTCTCAGAGTTGGAGCAAGAGCATGAGCATGAGCAGGAGAAAGAGTAAGATTTTCAAATGGTTCCGGCGGCGCCGGCTTTCTCCCAACCCGGATCGCGCGCGAGGGGGACGGTTGGGATTTTCGATTCGCTGATTAATTCTTCCGGCGTGAACTCCGGTGGCAGCGGCGGCGGAACCGGCTTCTGCGCGCGCTCTGCAAATTCGTTAGGGAATTTCTCCAGGAAACTCTGGGTCGGCCAGGCGCAGGCTTCGCCGAAGGCGCAGATGGTGCGGCCGGCGATGTTGTCGGCCACGTTCTTGAGCGTGGCGGGATCCTGGGTGACGCCGCCGCCTTCGAGCATGCGCTGGGTGATTTTCTTCATCCAGAGCGAGCCTTCGCGGCAGGGGGTGCACTGCCCGCAGCTCTCGTGCGCGTAAAATTCGTTGATGTTGTTGAGCGTCCAGACCATGTCGCGCGAATCGTCCAGGACGATGACGCCGCCGGAGCCGGCCATCGATCCGGCCGCGGCCAGGGAATCGAAATCCATCGGGATTTCCTCGAGCGAAACTTCGCGGTCCTTGAGCTTGAAGGTGTCGCCCGCGCGCAAAACTTTCGCGGAACTGCCGCCGGGAATGACGGCCTTGATTTTGCGGCCGGGCTTGGGCCCGCCGGCCATCTCGTTGATTACCTGGCCCATCGTGAGGGCGCCGACTTCGATTTCGAAATACCCCGGCCTAACGACGTCGCCGCTGACGCAGACGATGCGCGTCCCGGTATTGTTAGGCCGTCCGATCCGGGCGTATTCCGCGCCGCCCATCGCGATGATGTGCTTCACGTGGCAGAGGGTCTCGACGTTGTTTACGATCGTCGGGCACATGTAGAGGCCGAGGACGGCGGGAAAATATGGCGGCTTGATCCGCGGATAAGCGCGCTTGCCTTCGAGCGATTCGATCAGGCCGGTTTCTTCGCCGCAGATGTAGGCGCCGGCGCCGCGATGGATGTAGATCTCGACGTCAAACCCGGTGCCGAGGATGTTGCGCCCGAGGAAATTTTTCGCCCGCGCTTCCTCGATTGCACGCTCGAGAATTTTTGCGCCCTCGGGGAATTCGCCCCGAATGTAGATGTAGGCGGTGTGAACATTGAGTGCGAAACAGCTGATCAACATTCCCTCGATCAGTTGATGCGGATCCTGATGAATAATGTAGCGATCCTTGAACGTGCCCGGCTCGGATTCGTCGGCGTTGCAGATGAGGTAAATGGGCTTTTGTTCGTCCGGCTTGATGAAACTCCACTTCACGCCGCAGGGGAAACCGGCGCCGCCGCGGCCGCGCAGGCCCGAGCTCTTCACTTCGTTGACGATCTCGGTGCGGCTCATCTTTACTGCCGTCTTCAGATCCTCGTAGCCGCCGTTATGCAGGTAACAGTCGATGTCGATGGTGAAGTCTTCGCGTCCGATATTTTTGAAAATGAGGCGGCGCTCGAGCGGATGGGGCGAAGGAGAGTGACGAGTGACGGGTGACGAGTAACGAGTGAAAAGCTCGGGCGCGGATTCAGGCGCGACATTTTCGTGCAGTGCGTCGTCCACCATGCAGACCGGCGCGGTCCCGCAGCTCGCGAGGCATTCGACAAACTCGATGCTGTACTCGCCATCGGGACTGACCGAAACCGGGTTGTGCATTCCGACACCCTGATGATGGCGATCGATTTTCGTTAGGCTGGCGAGGTTCTCCATCAACGGGTAGGCACCGGCCATGGCACAACTCAGAGTGCGGCAAACTCGGATGTGTTTCCGCCCCGCGGGCGCCTGCCGGAACATCGGGTAGAAGGTGACGAGCTCGAGAATGTTAATCGGCTCGAGCCCGAGCTTGGCCGCGATCCAAGTCACGGCCTCGTCGCTGATGTAGCCGAAATGTTCCTGCCAAAGATGGAGGAGCGGAAGCGAGGCGCTCCGTTTCTGCCCGGCCGGGTAGTGGCCGATTGCTTCTTCCATCTGGCGTTCCAGTTCGGCCGGAACGCTGGTCGTCATCGTCGCCTCCACAGATGACGGCTACTCGTGAAGGTTGCTCTCTTTGGAAGAGACCTTGTCGTTGAAGAAGACGACCGTGACCGACTCGCCGCCCTGCTCGTAAACGTAAGTCACCTTTTTCGTGACGAGCAGGTTGGTGCTGTCGACGGAAGTGGGAGGCCCGAGAATGGACTCGACCTGTTTGCGGGTCATCCCCTCAGAAACGAGGTCCACGTTCGCTCTTGTGAGGCGTTCCCCGCGACAGCCGTTCAACCCGAGGAGCGCGATGACGAGCAGGACGATAAGGCGGAAGTGCAGGGTCTTTTTCATCGATGAGATAAAATATCTAATGACCAATGACAAATGACGAAGGAATGACAAATGCCGAATGACGAAGAGCCGGATCGCACGCTCCATTTTTTGACATTCGGACTTTGGAATTCCTTCGTCATTAGGCATTCGACATTTCAGCCTCCGGCTGATCAGGGCTCGCGTCCCAGGTTGGTGTCCTTGCTGTCCACCTCGTCGTTTTTGAAAGTGATCATGGCGAACTTTGCCCCGTCCTCGTAGCGATAGGTCGTTTTCTTGAAAATGACCATGTCCTTGGTCTCGGCGGTAGTGGGCGAGCCGAGGATGGTTTCGACCTGCGCTTTCGACATCCCAAGGCTGATCTGGTCGTAGTTCGCGCTGGTCAACTTGGAGCCGGAAAGCGCGTCCCGGTTGCATGCCCCTAACGACAGGAGCACGAGCGCGGCGAAGAGGAGTCCGAGGAGCTGAGTTTTGTTTTTCATAAGGCTTTTCATCTGTCGCAT
Source organism: uncultured Verrucomicrobiae bacterium (assembly GCA_963768965.1). Classification (GTDB taxonomy): domain Bacteria; phylum Verrucomicrobiota; class Verrucomicrobiia; order Chthoniobacterales; family UBA10450; genus Palsa-1392. Next base: position 50,148 of record CAVYJY010000007.1, read on the forward strand.
TCTCCCATGACGAAGTCCAGACTGCCGAGGATGGCGACGACGTCGCTCATCATGCTGCCGGGCAGGAGTTCGGGCAAGATGCTCAGGTTCACAAACGACGGCGCGCGGATTTTCAGCCGGTGCGGCACGCCGCCGCCCTTGCTGTTGATGTAAAAGCCGAGTTCGCCCTTCGGATTTTCGGCCGCGAAATAGACTTCGCCCGGGGGCGCGTCCAGCCCTTCGGTCACGACCATGAAGTGATGGATCAGCTCCTCCATTTTCGTCATCACCCGCGCCTTGGGCGGAAGCATGTTTTTCCAGTCGACGACATTGATCGGACCGGACGGGAGCTTGTCGATCACCTGCCGGAGAATACGCACGCTTTGCCGCATTTCCTCGATCCGCACGAGGTAACGGTCGTAGCAATCGCCCGCGCTCCCGATCGCGACTTCGAAATCGTACTGCTCGTAGTCGAGATAAGGGTGGGCGCGCCGCAGGTCGTGCTCCACGCCGCTGCCGCGGAGGTTCGGGCCGGAAAGAGCATAGGCAATGGCGCGATCTTTCGTGATCACGCCGACGTCGCGGGTGCGATCGACGAAGATGCGGTTGCGGGTGAGAAGATTGTCGATCTCGTCGAGCTGCGGGATGAAGCCGTCGAGAAAAGTCTCGAGCTGCGGGATAAACGTCTCCGGCAAATCGCGAATCTGCCCGCCCACCCGGGTGTAGGAAGTGGTGAAGCGCGCGCCGGTCAGGAGCTCGAACAAATTATAAAGCTTCTCGCGCTCGGTGAAGGTGTAGAGGAAGACCGTCATCGCCCCGAGATCGAGCGCCATCGCGCCGAGGCCGAGCAAATGCGCGGAGATCCGCGCCGTCTCGCAGCAGATGACCCGGATCGCTTTGCCGCGGGGCGGCAGTTCCCAACCCATCAGTTTCTCCACCGCGAGCGCGTAGGCGACGTTGTTCGCGAGCGGGGCAAGATAATCCAGCCGGTCCGTGTAGGGCACGAACTGGTTGTATTGCATGTTCTCCGCGATCTTTTCGTCGCCCCGGTGGAGGTAGCCGACGTCGGGCGTGGCTTTTGTGACGAGCTCGCCGTCGAGTTCGAGGACGAGCCGCAGCACTCCGTGCGTCGCGGGATGCGACGGGCCCATGTTGAGCACCATTTTTTCGCCGAAATCATCGCCGCCCGCCGCCGCGGCATCGGCCTGCATGCTGCGGGCGAGGGGATCGGGAGCTTCGATTTCGCGAGTGGTGTTGGGCATGAGCGGCGGTTAATGCTCGCAACGCCGCTTCATCGCGCAAGTGGGAAACTCAGGCGGCGCGCGTTTGATTCGAGATTGAATCTGGACGCAGGCCGCGCATGATCGGAAACAGGATGAGAAAAATCGCACTTCTTTTCGCGGGTCAGGGGGCGCAGAGCGTCGGGATGGGCCAGGATCTGGCGAAGGAATTCATCGAGGCGGCGGATTTGTTTGAGCGCGCAGATGAAGTTCTGGGGCGCAAGTTGAGCGAGATCGCGTGGAACGGGCCGATCGAGGAATTAACCCGGACGTCGAACTGCCAGCCGGCGCTCTACGTGCACGGGCTGGCTTGCCTGAGCGTGTTGCGCGAGATCGCGGGCGAATTGCCGATCACGGCCGCGGCCGGTTTGTCGCTGGGCGAATGGACCGCGCACGCCACGGCCGGGACGTTTTCGTTTGAAGAGGGGCTGCGCCTGGTCGAGCAGCGCGGGCGTTTCATGGAAGCAGCCTGCGAGGCGACCTCCGGAGCGATGGCGGCGATGATCGGGGGCGATGAAACGGCCGTCCGCGGGCTGGCGCGGCGGCTGATGTCGACGTCGCGAATCTGAACTCGCCAGGCCAGATCGTGGTCTCAGGCGAGCGGGCGAAAGTGGAAACTGCGGTCGGTTTGGCAAAGGAGCATGGCATCCGGCGGGCCACTCTTCTGAATGTCGCCGGCGCCTATCATTCCCGTCTTATGGAAAGTGCTTACATCAAAGTGGGCGAATCACTTAAAGACGTTGTTTTGCAAAAACCGGCCTTTCCGGTCATCAGTAATGTGAACGGTTCCCAGGTAGAATCGGCGGACGAAATCCGTCAGACCCTGCAGGCTCAGGTGACCGGCACGGTGCGCTGGACCGATTGCATGGAGCGAATGCTGGAAATGGGCTGCGACCTTTTCCTCGAGCTCGGTCCCGGCGGCGTTCTGGCGGGCTTGCTGCAGCGGACGCGCAAAGGCACGGAAGTTCTCAGCGTCAGCGACGTCGCGTCCCTGCAAAGCTGCGTCGAGAAACTGCGGGCGCTGGATTTTTGCAAACCAGTTTGATCGAGTGGAAACGAGCCACACCTTCGCCGGCTGTTACTCTCATGCTCCTGCTCCTGCTCCTGCTCCTGCTCTTGCTCATGCTCTTGCTCATGCTCCGGGCCCTTGCTCCGTATTGTCATTCTGAGCGGAGCGAAGAATCTCTGACTATTTCTGCCGTTACCACGCTCCAAATCAGAAATGGTCAGAGATCCTTCGCTCCGCTCAGGATGACAATAGGAACGATGGCGACCGTTGGAAGATCGGGAGCAGGAGCAAGAGCAAGAGCAGGAGCAAGATTAAGATCCGAGAATTAAACCGACGGCCCTCCCGGCTTGCACTAACGATTACATCTGGTAAGACCGGGATTCCCAAAATGAACTTGCCGCCTCTGACTTCGCGCTCCCGCGTGATGCTCTTCGCCCCGCATCCGGATGACGAATCCCTCGCCACCGGCGTTTTCCTGCAGCGCGCGGGCGCGGCCGGAGCAGCCGTGCGGGTCGTCTATGCGACCGATGGCGAGCGCAACTGCTGGCCGCAACGCCTCCTCGAAGGCAAGGTGCGGATTCGCGAAAACGATCGCCGTCGCTGGGGCGCGCGGCGGCAGGCGGAGGCGCTGGCGGCTTTGGCAACCCTCGGCGTGCAGGGGGGAAACGTGGAGTTTCTTTCCTTGCCCGATCAGGGAGTGACCGACCTGTTACTCGCGGGCTGTAACGAAACATTGCAGCGCCTGGCCGATCTCATTCGCTCCTGGGCTCCGACCCATTTGCTCATGCCCTCGCCGGCCGACACGCATCCCGATCACAGCGGCCTGGCGGTTCTGCTCGGGGTCGCGATCGATGATTACCTGCCGCCGCAACACGGGATGACCCAGCTCCATTACCTCGTGCATGGCGCGAGCGCGTCCTTTGCCCGCGAGGCGCATCCACTTTGCAGCAGCCCGCTGGAAAGAACGATGAAGCAGCGCGCCATCGTTTGTCATGTCACCCAGGTCGCGCTTTCCCGCCGGCGTTTTCTCGCTTACGCGAAACGCCCGGAGCGCTTCGTCATCGGCGATCGTAAAACGATCCGCGCCTGCGATGGGCCGATCCACTCCTTCCTTCGCGACCGCGGCGAACTCCGCCTCCATGTCGCCTTCGCCCTCAAACCCCTGCGCGCGGAAGGCGCCACGCTTTATCTCCTCGGTCACGACGCGAACGGCGATCTGCGCCGCCTCCGCACCACCCTCCCGGGCCGGAGCAGCAAGATCGACCTGATCGATTGCGCGACTGGGGAAATCGCCTGCATCGGCCGCTATCAGGGCGACGCCTTTAGCGCCGAGATTTTTCTGCCGCTGATCGGTTTCGCCACCAGCCGCGCGGTTTTTGTGAAACTCGACCGGCGCGTCTGGTTTTTCGATGAAGCCGGCTGGATCGAAATCGCTTCACCCTTCTCCCCGGCCACGCCCGCGCGCCCGGCGAGCGCCGCACCGCGCGCGCTGGCTCTCGCCTAACGACCCATTTTTTCCAATGAGCCTCGCCCAACAAATCGATTCCGACCTGAAAGACGCCATGCGCGCCAAAGACGCGGCCAAACTCGGCGTCCTGCGGATGCTGAAGTCCGCGCTCAAATACGCCGCGATCGAAAAATCGGGCGCGGAAGGCGAACTCGACGAAGCCGAGGCAACCGCGGTCATTCGCAAGCAGGTCAAACAACGCCAGGACTCGATCGAGAGCTTCGAGAAAGGCGGCCGAGCCGAGCTGGCGGAGAAAGAAAAAGCCGAGCTCCAGATTCTGAACAACTACCTCCCGGCCGCGATGAGCGCGGACGAGATCGCCCGGCTCGTGCGGGAAGCGATCGCGGAAGTCGGCGCCACTTCGCGCGCGCAGATGGGCGCGGTCATGAAAGCGCTCGGGCCCAAAGTCGCCGGGCGCGCCGACGGCAAAACGCTCAGCCAGGAAGTGCAGCGGCAGCTCGCCTGATTTCGGCGCCGCCATGCTCACCGCCATCATCGTCGCCGGCGGGAGCAGCCAGCGCATGGGCTTCGACAAGCTTTTCGCGGCGCTGAACGGCCGGCCCGTCTTGGCGCATTCGCTCAGCGCCTTTGAGCGAACCGAGTCGGTCACTGACATCGTTCTCGTCGGGCGCGCGGAGCGGCTTTCCGAATACGAGAAAATTGTCGCGAGCGAGGGTTTCAAAAAAGTCTCGGCCGTCATTCCTGGTGGCGTCCGAAGGCAGGATTCGGTTCGCTGTGGCTTGGAGAAACTCAGGAGCGAGGCCGAATACGTCGCGGTCCACGACGCCGCCCGCCCGCTCGTTCGCCCGGACTTGATCGAGCAGATTTTTCAGCTCGCGCGCCGCCACGGCGGAGCAGCAAGCGCCGCCCCGGTGGTTGATACCTTAAAGCGCGTCGATCGCGAGCGCATCGTGACCGGCGGGGTGGAACGGGCGAATCTCCTGGCTGTGCAAACGCCGCAAATTTTCCGGCGCGAGCTTCTGGAAAATGCGTATCGCGCTGTTTTTGAAAAGGGGGTGGAAGTGACGGACGAGATCTCCGCAGTCGAACACATCGGCGGCAAGGTGGGTCTTTTGCCTAACGAGCAACCAAACTTCAAGATTACCTATCCGGCCGACCTGCCGCTGGCCGAGTTCCTTCTCCGGCGCCTGTAGACGTCTCCCTCTGGGAGACGCGGGCGTCAGCGCGGTTTCCAGAAATTAGACCGGAGCGTGCGGAGCCTGCCCCCGCGCTTCGCAGAGCGAAGCGTCTACATTTGCCTCGCCGCGGGAGCGGCGGAAATTGCGAACGACATGAGCGTCCACGTGTATGGAATCAATCACCTCGCGATCGAGGTCGACGACGTTGCGAAAGCGGTCGCGTTTTACGAGGACGTTTTCGAGCTCGAAAAGATGGACGAGGGCGAAGGCGACGCCTTCTTCAAAATCGGCGAGCACCAGTTCCTGGCCATTTTCAAAGTCGAGCGACTGCAACCGGACCGGGCGAAACATTTCGGCCTGATGGTGCGCGACGAAGCGCAGCTGAACGAGGTGCGCGAGAAATTGACGAAGAAGTACGGGCTGAAATTGATCGAGGGTTTCCGCTGCGATTTCCACGATCCGTTTGGCAACCGCATCCAGGTCGTGGACCTGCACGACGAATCGCTCGTCTGGCTCCTGCCCTACCGCGAAGTGCAGAAGACTGGAATCAAGTTTGGCGACGCCGGCTGAGCGGACCCGCTCAGAAGCTTTGCCTAACGAGCGGGAGGATCGTCTTGACGTCGGTCGGTTTAAAGAGCCGGCTCTTCTCCCGCCTGGCCGGCGGGGGTAATTCGCGGACGCGGAGGAGCTCGCCATTTTTCCAGACCCAGGCCTCGGGGTTGTAGGGGCCGACTTTGCGCGGGTCGCTCCAGGTGTGAATCGAGACCAGCCGGTCGGAGAGCGCGGCCGCGATGTGCATCGGCCCGCTGTCGACGCTGACGGTGAAACGCGCCCGGCGAATGAGCCAGATGAGTTGCAGAATGGTGGTGTGATTGAGCAGGTTGACGCAGTTATCCGGGACGGGCAGGTCGCGCTTGGTGCGGCCGACGATGACGACGCGCCGGGGCGCGAGGGCATGGCAGAACTCCTCCACCGCCAGGTCGCTGAGGGATTTTTTTCGGCCGCGGGCGAAGGGGTGAAAGAGGACGAAGGGCTCGTCTTCATCGAACCGCTCCACCCGGTCGCCGGTCGGTAGCGGGAAGCGCAACGGACGCGCGATCGGCACGCCGAAGTTTTCGACGAGCGAGAGGTAGCGCTCGACGGCGTGCGCGGCGCGGTCGACCGGGGCGGTCTGATGGTAGAAAAGATGCGCGCCTTCCCGCGCGTCGCTCATGCCCAGCAATTTCCCCGGGTGACTCATCTTCCCGATGAGCGCGCTCCGGAGGAGGCCCTGGAAATCGAAGGCGACATCGGGCCGCAGGCGCGAGACCTGGCGGAGCCAGGGCAGGAGATGCTTCGACATGCCAAAACCGCCAAGTTCGCCGCGCGGGAAAATGTGGACGTGGTCGACGCTCCTGTTTCCGCGCAGGAGCGGGGCCCATTCCGGGTTGATCACCCAGGTGATATCGGCCTCCGGGAAGGCCTCGCGCAGGAGAGCGGCGGCGGGCAACGTGTGCACGACGTCGCCTAACGAACTCGGCTTGATGATGAGGATGGAGGCAATTTCAGGTTTCAAATGGCAGCGGGCTTGGAGAGGTCTTTAATCGTCGCAACCGATGTAATCGTCGCTCCCAATGTGATTGTCATCCTGAGCGAAGGGAAGGATCTCTGACTGTTTCTGCGCGCGACGCGTGACGAAGAAGGCAAATGGTCAGAGATCCTTCGTCCACTCAGGATGACAGGGCGGATGACGGATGGCGGGAGGTGGCGGGCGGGCCAGCCTAACGACCGACGGCAAGGCGATCAGCGAGCCGGTCGGGCAGCCCGGCTTCGCGAATTTTTCGCTGCGCCGTTGCGAGGTCGTATTTGACCCGGCGTTCCTCCACCACCTGGCGATCGGTATGCAGGATGCAATAGGCGGCCCTCCAGTCGCGGTCGCGCGGCTGGCCGATGCTGCCGGGGTTAATGAAATATCTTTTCCCGGCGGAGAGGACGATCTGCCCGACCGCGATACGGCGGACGTTGTCTTCGCGCACAAAGGCGGTCGGCCAATGGGTGTGACCGAAAAAACAGAGCGAGGTGTGCTGGTAGGTGAAACTGGCGATGGCGTCGAGATCGTTGAAGACATACCCCCACTGCCCCGGGGTATCGAGAGTGGCGTGGACGATGGTGAAATCGCGCACCTGCCTCGTTAGGCGGAGATCGGCCAGCCAGGCTTTGTCGTCGCGCGAAAGCTGGGCCCGGGTCCAGTCGATCGCTTCCTCGGCCAGCTCGTTGAAGCCCTCGGTCGAGCTGACGATCGAGACCTGCTCGTCGTGGTTTCCTTTCACCACCGGGCATTCCAGGTCCTGGATAATTTTCAGGCACTCCTTGGGATTGGCGTTGTAGCCGACGATGTCGCCGAGGCAGACAAAGTGGGTGCAATCCTGGGTCCGGGCATCAGCCAGCACCGCCTCGAGCGCTTCGAGGTTGGAATGGATGTCGCTGAGAATGGCAAAACGCATCGGCGGGAAATGTTATTTTTCTTTCTCGGGGATGCGCTCATACAACGGAATTCCGAGCTTTTCTTCGAGAAATTTCAGCCGGGTGAGGAGAGTCGGCAGGCGTTCCTGTTCCCCGAGGTCGTAGAGACGACGGAGGGCGTCATAAGCTTCGCGCTCGTGGCCGGGCGCGAAAGAGAGCTCGTAGGCGGCAAAACGTTTGTTGTATTCCGCCGAGCCCGGGAGCGCGGCGGCGCGCGCATAATAGGTGGCGGCGGCGGCGTGGTTCCCCAGTTTGTCTTTGTGGAGGCGGGCGAGCGATTCATAGAGTTGCGGGCGATCGGGGTTGTTCTTGATCCCGCGCTCGAGGAAATCTTTCCCGAGATCGATGTACTCGCGCCGCGCCTTCTGCCGCATGACGTCGTTCGGGAAAGTCCTGTCCTGGAGGACGGCGACGCTGGCGTTCCAGGCCATGTGCCAGGCGGCCATGTCCCAGAAAAGAATCGAGCGCGGCTGGAGCGTGGTCGCCTGCCGGAAAAGGAGCAGGACGCGGCCCCACTCGGTCCGTTCCCAGGCGACATGGGCCTGGATGAAAACCACGTCCGCCACCAAGGAGCGAAACCCGCTCAGCGCGGCCAGAAAACCGAGCTGGCCGATCTGTTCGCGCAGGTCGAGCCCGAGCCGCGCCTGGTGGAAATAGGCGCTGCGATGTTGCTCGGTCAGAGTTCCCTCGATCGGCAGGCGGAGCGCGCCGAAGAGGAGGAGGAGAGCGCCGATGATGGCTCCGCGAATCATAGTTCTCTCCCGTGAAATGAAACCCAGGCAAAGAAGAGATAGACCGAGGTGTAAACGCAACCGAGCACCGCGGTCTGGCTGAAAACCGCCATCGGGATGGCGGTGCCGGCAACGATATCGTCGACCAGGTTAAAAAGCTGGAGATCGGGAAAAGCGAGCGCGACGAGGGCGAGAAACGTCTTGGCCAGCCAGCCGCCGCCGTGTTCCGCGAGCCAGTACTCGCGCGCCGTCGCCTGGAGGTGGCCGATGAAATAAATGAAAACCATCACCACGACGGTGAAGATGTTGGAAGTGGCAAAGGTGGAAATGAAAAGGGTGAGCGCGGCGAGCAGGGCGGCCTTGAGAAAGATGACGGCGATCCCCGGGAGGAGATTGGGGTTGAAGGCCGATTCTTTCAGGCTGCGGAGGGCGGCCTCGACCTGCTCCGGGCGCAGGCCGGCCGTCTCGCGCACGGTTTCGTGGATCAGCATCTGTTCTCGGGCGAAAAGGAGCGCGAGAAAAAGCGCGGTCATTGCCAGCATGCTCAGGCCGAGAAGCAGGAGCACGCCGGCCAGTTTGCCGATGAGGTATTCGTAACGCGGGACCGGCTTGGCCAGGATGGTGTAGATGGTGCGATCCTCCAGGTCGCGCGGGAGGAGCTGGGCCGTGGCCACGATCGCGAGGAGCGAAGTAAAAATGCTCATCGCGCCTAACGAGACATCTTTCAGGACCTGGAATTCCTGCTGAAAACTGAGCCGGGCCATGAAGATGGAGTTGCCGATCAGGAGGAGGGCGAAAATGAGGAGGAAATAGAAAACCTTCAGCCGGACCAGCTCGGTGAAGGTGATGCCGGTAATGGCGCCCACCCGCGCGAGCGAAAACGAGCGATGTCGGGTTTCGGTCATCAAAGCTGCGAGCCTGGTTGCTCCTCCGAAGGTTTGGTCGCCTCGAGGAACAAGCCCTCCAGCGTGGTCTGCGGCTGGCGTTGTTCGACGAGGCGGGTGTTGGACTTTTCCAGGATCGCGGAGATCTGCGCCAGGACTTCGGGGGTGGCGTTTTCCAGGATGAGCTCGGTCTGGTTTTCGATCGCGAGCAGATCCTCGACCCGGCCTTCCCTAACGAGCACGCCATTGGCCAGGATCCCGACCCGGTCGCAGATTTCCTGCACCTGCGCGAGGAGATGGGAGGAGAGCAGGACGGTGATGCCGCGCTTTTTCAGGTCGAGAATCAGGTCGCGAATCTCGCGCGAGCCGGCCGGATCGACGCCCGCGGTCGGCTCGTCGAGCACGACCAGTTTCGGTTCCTGGATGAGCGCCTGCGCGAGGCCGATGCGCTGCAGCATGCCCTTGGAATAGCCGCCCAGCCGGCGGTCGCGCGCTTCCTGCAGACTCACGAGATCGAGCAGTTCGTTCGTCCGCGCTGCCAGCTTCTTCCCGCGCAGCCCGCAGAGTTTGCCGTAGAACCGGATCGTCTCCTCGCCGGTGAGATACTTGTAGAAATAAGGATTCTCCGGCAGGAAACCGACCGCTTCCCGGCTCCCGACTTCGCGGCTGTCGCGGCCGAAAATTTTTGTCGACCCGGTGCTGGCCGTGACGAGTCCGAGAATGATCTTCAGGGTCGTGCTTTTCCCCGATCCGTTAGGCCCGAGCAGCCCGTAAACCTGCCCGGGCGCGACCTCAAGGTTCAGCCCGCGCACCGCGACCAACCGCGTCCGGCGAAAAGGAATCGGGAAAACCTTGGTCAGGTTTTGGACAGAGACGGCGGGCTCAGTCATGGCGAATTTCGAAGCCGCGGGCCGCGGGTGGCTCGGCCAAACTAGACTCCGTCTGTTTGCGAATGTGCGCGCGCAATTCGCTCTGCCCGATCGCCTCGATAAACGCACGCACTTCGGCCTCGGCGCCGCTCGCCTGCAGTTCGACGCGGCCATCGGGCAGATTGCGCACCCAGCCGACGACGTCGAAGCCTTTGGCCACGCGTTTCACCGACCAGCGAAAGCCCACGCCCTGGACGTTGCCCTCAAAGAAGATCTGCAATGAAATCATGGCGCGGTGACGGCGAAAGTTTGCAGCTTGCGCGAGAGAGGGCTCGGCGCAAGAGCGGTCTTACTCGAAACGCGCGGTCTGGCGCAAGCTTATCGCCGCAGGACGACCAGCGGCGCGGAAGGCGGGCGCGGGACGCTTAGGGCTCGGGAATCGGCGCCGGCTCGAAACGGAAATCGGGCGCGGGACTCATTTCCGGAAGCGGCTCCGGCGGCGCGATCAGCCGCGGATCGTCGGAATCAAGCCCGAACCGTTCGCCCTGTTCGCTGTGGCTGGCGACGGTCGGAGCCGGTGGTTCGGGCGGTGGCGCCAGTTTTTCGGCCACGAGTGCGGGCGGGGCGGGCTGAATGTCTTCGCTCGCGACGTAACCGCTCGCGCCATCCTGCAATTTCACTTTCACGTAACCGAACGACGGCCGGATCACTTTCATGATCGAGTTTTGCGCCAGTTGCGTATCCGGTCCGCTCCCTTGCTGCGGGCCGTACTTATAAAAGGGAGTCTGCTCGGCCGTGACCGAATACCAGGTATCGGTCCCGCCCGAAAAAACCTTCGGCTTGGCGACCGACCCGCAACCTACCGCGAGCAAAGAAGCCGCGGCCAACGGGAGGAGGTAACGCGCTTTCATTTGTAGCTGTAGACGAAACAAACACCCGCCGGTTCACCCTCGTCCAGTCGGACTCGGACAAAATATTCGCCACTGTTTTCCACAGACACTCCGGAAGCCGCTTTCGTGCCGGAGTCGAACTTTTCTCCGGCGACCGGCGCGCCCGTCTCATCGAAGACCTCGACCGAGATCTTTTTCGCTTTCCCGGCCGCGCCGGCGGAAAACCAGTATTCGTTCCCGGCATAGAGGTTCACCGCGATAACCTTGCCTTCGCTCCGCGCGAGGGTGCCGGTCCAATGTCCGTCCCGGAGCTTGAAGCCGTCGTTGGAGAAGGCGCCGGCCAGTTCCAGGGCGACCTGCCGGGCGGCGACTTCCTGATCGGTTTCGGCCAGGGCGGAAGAGCTGAGCGCGAGCGCGCTCACGATCGTCAGGCAAAAGGAAATACGGCGCATGATCAATCCTTCGTCTGAATTTCCTTCATCACCTGGTTCACGCGTTCGTTCAGTTGCGTCACCTCGGCGGCGGAGAGCGACTGGCCAAACGGCTTGGCCACGATTTGTTCGATCCCCAGCAGCTGCTTGTTCACACTGCTGACCAGCGGATCGTTCCGCAGGTCGGGCGAAATCTGGCTGATTTTCGAGCGAATAAAGCGCAGCAGCTCCGGCTGGCGCAAAATCTGGCCGAGGCGTTCGTCATAATTTTTCGCGACCACGCCGCTCACCACCTGGGTGCCGCGGATCCAGCCGCCCAGACTAACGAGAATAACCAGGTCCTGGTCGCGATGCGATTGCATGGAGGCTTTGACCTCGTTTTGGGTCGCCTCCAGTTCCTCCTGGAGCGCGCTCCATTCATTGTTCTCGGCGAATTGGTTGATGCTGTTTCCGCGCGCCAGGATGTTTTCGCTCACCCCGAGGGCCTTGGCCAGTTTCACGACATCGCCGCCGATGTTTTTCACCTGCTGCGTATCCTGCGCCTCGACCGCGATGAAGCCGTCGGCGATCAATCCGCCGAGATTGAGTGCGATCTGGGGCCGCGCCTTGTAATTCATCGGGATTGGCCCGCGATAACGCGCCGCCCAATCCGGTTTCGCCGGTTTGCCGAGGGCGGTAAAAAGTTCGCCCGGGGTTGGGATGGTAAGGGTGTCCGTTTTCACCGCCTGGGCCCTGTCCGCCGTCGACATGGTGCCGGTGGCGGCCGGCGCGGGCGTGGCGGGAGAGGCGCTCGGCTGCGGCGCCGCCCAAATCGGCACGGCCAGGAGCGAGCAAATCACCGCGCTTCCGATTCTGATAAACACGACGGCAGATTAGCCACGGACACCTGCAATGCCAACGTGAAATATGCGGACGGGGCCGCACCGGTTCTGGGGGCGCGGGCGAAAACGACCGATTCACTCCCGCGAGAGTCGCGCCGCCGATTTTTAACCTGCGTGCCAAAGAGGATTTGCGCCTCTCCGTAAGAGCGGCTAATTCCCTAACGATATGGCGTCCACCAGTATCAGCAAAATTCACGCGCGCGAGATTCTCGATTCCCGCGGTAACCCGACGATCGAAGTCGATGTCCATCTCGAAGGCGGCGGCTTCGGCCGCGCCGCCGTGCCGAGCGGCGCGAGCACGGGCGAGCACGAAGCGTGGGAATTGCGCGACGGCGACAAAGAGCGCTACGGCGGGAAGGGCGTGCGGAAAGCGGTTGCCGCGGTCAACGAAACGATCGAGCCCGTCCTGCGCGGAATGGATGCGCTCGAGCAGGCGAAAGTGGACGAGGAACTAATCAAGCTCGACGGGACCCCGAACAAGAAAAAGCTGGGCGCGAATGCATTGTTAGGCGTGTCGCTCGCCACCGCCCACGCCGCGGCCGATTGCGAAGGCGTATCCCTCTTTCGTTACCTCGGTGGGAGTGAAGCCAATGTCCTGCCGGTGCCGATGATGAACATCCTCAACGGCGGCGCGCATTCCGATGCGCCGATCGATTTCCAGGAATTCATGATCATGCCGAAAGGCGCGCCCAGCTTTCAAGAGGCGCTGCGCTACGGGGTGGAGGTATTTCACGCGCTCAAGGGCGTCCTGAAAGATCGCGGCCTCTCCACCGCGATCGGCGACGAAGGCGGTTTCGCCCCGAAACTGAAGTCGGCCGAGGACGCGCTCGAGTCGATCGCAGCCGCGGTTAAAAAGGCCGGCTACTCGTTAGGCAAGGACATCTTCATCGCGCTCGATACCGCTTCCTCGGAGTTCTACGACAAGGAACAAAACGCCTACGTCTTCAAGAAATCCGACGGCTCGAAGCGCTCGGCCGACGAACTGATCGATCTCTACGAATCGCTCGCGAAGAAATTTCCCATCATCTCGATCGAGGACGGCTGCGCCGAGAACGATTGGGATGGCTGGAAGAAATTGACCGATCGGCTGGGGAAAAATATCCAGCTCGTGGGCGACGATCTTTTCGTGACGAACGTCGAGTTTTTGCGTAAGGGCATCGAGCGTGGAGTGGGTAATTCAATTCTCGTGAAAGTGAACCAGATCGGAACGCTGACCGAGACCTTCGCCACGATCGATCTGGCCAAGGCTAACGACTATACCTCGGTCATCAGTCACCGCTCGGGCGAGACCGAAGACACCACCATCGCCGACATCGCGGTCGCGACGAACGCGGGGCAGATCAAGACCGGATCGCTCTGCCGGACCGATCGGGTGGCGAAGTACAACCAGCTTCTGCGCATCGCGGAAGAACTGGGTGACAAGGCGGTCTACGGAGGTAAGATGCGCTAGTGGACGGCACCGGTTACGGCGAGTTAAGGGCGCGGCGCGAAGCCACCATCTGGCAACAGATGAACCATGTCCTGCGCGTGCTTCTTTTCATCGCGGTCTGGTTGCTCATCGTTAGTTTCTTTCTCCCGCCCTACAAAAAGCTGCAGCAAAACCGGGCCGAGATGGAGCAACTGCAGGCGCAGTTAAACGAGCAGCAGGCGCTCCTGGCGCGGCAGACGAAACAGGTCGCGCTCCTCAAAACCGATCCGACTTACTTGGAAACGATCGCGCGCGACAGCCTCGAGCTGATGAAGGAAGGCGAGACCATCTTCCGCCTCGAGACGCGGCGACCGGCGTCGGCGAAACCGTGATGTAGACGTTTCGCTCTGCGAAACGCGGGGCCAGGCACCGCTGCTCTTAAGTTCATCTCACGCGACAGCGCACATCCGCGCCTCCCAGAGGGAGGCGTCTACAGCTGATCGTTAGGGCGAAGGACGGGGCGGCGGAGGCGGATTCAATTCCGTTTCCATTTTCCGCAGGAGCGGAATCGCCGGGGCATTCGGCGCCAGGCGCGGCACGTTTTGGATCAAGGCCAGCGCAGCTTTCTTGTCGCCCGATTCGATCAGCGCCTCCGCCTGTTCGACGACGGTCCGGAGAATGTCGTCAGGCTTCTCATAAAACGTCCGCGCCTGTTGCAGGTGGCTGACCGCCGCGGCGAAATTGCCGCTTTCTTTTTGCATCAGGCCCAGGTCCTCGAGCATCGCCCCGTTGCCCGCCCGGGCGGCGGCTTTGCGGGCCGCGGCCTGGTATTTCGCCATGTCGGCCTGGCTGCTCTTCAGGGTGAAATCGTGATACATCCGCCAGTGGTTCTTCGCGCCTTTCTCGCGTTTCGGGTCGAGCTCCAGCCAGGACGCGTAGGGCCGATAAAGCGGATCGCCGACCGCGACATTCATCCAGGAGACGACGCGCTGCGCCATGTAAGCGCTCTCGGCAAAAGTGAAACCGTGGAGCAGGCGGTCGTTGAAAATATCGAGATGCGCGGTGAGCTGGAGATACGGCTCGTAGACATTGCCTAACGACGCCGCCGCGCCCTTGTCGAGGAGCGGCGCGACCCAGTTCGCGCCGGGCGAACGCAGGGTGTTGGCGCTGTAGGAATGGATGTGGACCGCGACCGCGCCGGGCGTGAAAACAAAGCCGGGATCGGTGAACGGCCCGGTCACGCCCCCGGCGTACCAGCCATAATAAAGGGCGCAATCGTTCATCGGAAACCCGGCTGGGAAGACATCGGTCGCGGTCTGGTAAATCGTGGGAATACCTACCTTCCGCAGATCCTTCACCACCTCCTTGAGCCACTGATCGCCGTCGGCTTTGCCGCCGGAAGTATTGTTCGCGCCATCGACATAAGCGCGACCCCAGAGGCCCGTTTTCTCCGCCTCGATCCCATCGCGGATCATGCGCCTGACGATCTCCGGAGTCGGCGCGTCGAGCCGGCAAACGAGCATGATCGGCAGCTCCTCGAGCTCGTGAATCGGACGGAAGCTCTGGAAGTAAGGATTGTTAACCGGGCCCGAGATTTGCCGGGAGAAACCGCCGAGCGCGGCCAGTTCCGAATCAACTGAGGCGTTGTTCTGGTTGGTCTGTTGATTGGCCTCTTTCTCGTCCCCGGGATAATCGACGGCGCCGGCGATCTTGAGCGGCATCCCGCGGATCAGGGCGACGAAACGAATACTGTTTCTGCGGACGGAGGGCTGGCCGGTCGCGGCGTCGCGCAGCGTCCACCATTTGCGTTCGGAAAAAATCTTGCGGAGCGGTTCCGCGATCGTCGCGTCGTAATCCTGGCGGCTGATTTCTTCCTCGACCGGGCATTCGAGACCGACGAGATGATCGTCGGGAATCTGGCGCGCCTTGGCGTAAAAGTAGGCGAGCGCGATCGCCTCCGGCGCGTTACGATTATAAACGACGATCGTGGCCCGGGAAAGATCGGCCGCGGGCGCGCTCGCGCCTAACGACAAGAAAAAGAGGAGGCGGAGGAGCCGCGTCATGGAGCAAGCCTGATTTTGAGGCCGTCGTAGGCCAGGCCAACCCCCGGGGGCAGATCGCTCCCGGCGCGGTGCGGCAGTTCGTGACAGATGTGGGTGAAAAGCGTCCGCTCCGGCTGCACCCGATCCGCCACCTCGAGCGCCTGCGCGATGCTGAGGTGCGTGGGATGCGGCTTTTCGCGCAGGGCATCGATCACCATCAACTGCACACCCGCGATCTCCTGCGCAATGACATCGGGCACCGCGCTGCAATCGCTCAGGTAGGCGAGTAGTTTTACGCCTTCCCGGGCGAAGAGGTAGCCGTAGGTCTCGGAACTGCCGTGCGGCACGGGGAGGGGGGTGACGCGGGTTTCGCCTAACGAGAACGGACCGTCGATGATGTGCGGCTCCGGTTTCAAATAGCCGGGCCAGGGGCTCGGATTCTTGAAGGCGAATTCATAGACCCGCTCCAGGTCGGCCATCGTCTCGGCCGAGGCGTAGACCGGCATGATCCCGCCGCGGGGGGCGGCGAAACGGCGCAGGTCGTCGAACCCCATGACGTGGTCGGTGTGCGAATGCGTCATGAGCACGGCGTCGACCTGCCAGATGTCTTCGCGCAGGCATTGGGTGCGGAAATCCGTCCCGGTATCGACGACATAGGAGCCCTCCGGAGTTTCGAGGTAAATCGAGGCGCGGGTGCGATTGTCGCGCGGGTCGGGCGAACGGCAGACGGCGCAGTCGCAGCGGATCATGGGCACGCCCTGGGAGGTGCCGGTGCCGAGGAAAGTGAGAGTCAGTTGAGAGTTGATAGTTGCGAGTTGAGAGTCGGAGGCGTTCAGAGGCTTCATCTCTCAACTCTCAACCCACAACTCTCAACTCCCATGTTGCTCAGTTTGCTGCGAATCAAAAACCTCGCGCTGGTCGAGGACCTGGAATGGGAAGTGGGTCCCGGCTTTACCGCCATCACCGGCGAAACCGGCGCCGGCAAATCGATCATCATCGGCGCGCTCCAGCTCCTTCTCGGCGAGCGGGCGGATAAATCGCTCATCCGCACCGGGGCGGAGGCCTGCACGGTGGAGGCGATTTTTGCGGGCGAAGATTTTGCGGAATTGAACCGGCGGCTGGAGGAAGCGGGAGTCGAGCCCTGTGCCGGAGAGCTGATCGTGAAGCGCGCCTTTTCGTTAGGCGGGAGCAGCCGCCATTTCGTCAATGGCTCGCCCACCACGCTCGCTCTCTTGAAAACGATCGGCGACGAGCTGGTCGACTTGCACGGGCCGCACGATCACCAATCGCTCCTCGCGCCGGAACGGCAGCTCGCTTTGCTCGACGGTTTCGCGCAGGCGGAGGCGCTCCTGCGCGAATACCAGGAAGCTTTTCGCCGTTGGCAGGCGCTCCACGCGGAGGAGCAGGCGCTGCGCGGGGCGGAGGCGGTCCGGGAGCAGGAAGTGGATTTGCTTCGTCACCAGGTGCAGGAAATCACCGCGGCGCGGCTCGAGCCTAACGAGGAAGAAGAAATCCATGAGCGTTATCGCCGGGCGAGCAACAGCCAGCGGCTGATCGAGCTCGCGACCGCAATCTCACGACAGCTCTCGGAAGTCGACAACTCCGTCCTGAATCAGCTCGCGGAAACGCAGCGGCTCCTGCGCGAACTGGAAAAGATCGATCCCGGCCTGACGGAAAGTGCCGGCGCCCACGCCGCGGCGGTGATTGAGCTGACGGAGGTCGCGCGCGCCCTCGATCGTTATGCGGAGAATCTCGATCTCGATCCCGAGCAGCTCGCACAGCTCGAGCAACGCGTCACCCTGCTCGAGACGCTGAAACGAAAGTACGGCGGCTCGATCGCGGAAGCGGTTGCCTTTGGCGAGCGGGCAGCGGAGCGGCTCCGCCAGATCGAAGGTCGCGACGTCGAGCTGGAGCGGCTCGCGAAAGAGATCGCGGAGGCAAAGAAAAAAACCGAACGCGCCGCCGCCGCGCTGCGCAAGGCGCGCCAGGCCGCCGCGCCCAAGCTGGCGAGAAACATCCGCCAGCAACTCGTCGACCTCGGCTTTCGCCAATCGGAATTTGAGGTCGAGATGACAGCATTCGAAACGCCGCGCCTGAGCGGGACCGAATCGGTCGAGCTTCTTTTTTCGCCCAATCCGGGCGAGCCGTTGAAACCGCTGCGCACGGTCGCCTCGAGCGGCGAAATCTCCCGCGTCATGCTCGCGATCAAGTCCGCGCTGGCGCTGCAGGATGCGATTCCTCTGCTCGTTTTCGACGAGATCGACGCCAATGTCGGAGGCGAAATCGCCAATGCCGTGGGGGCGAAGATGCGCGCGCTGGCCGGGCGGCACCAGGTGCTCTGCATCACCCATCTGCCGCAGGTGGCGGCCGCGGCCGCGAATCATTTCGTGGTCACGAAAGAGGTCTCGGGCGGGCGCACTTTTTCCGGGCTGCGAGAGGTAAAAGGGAAGGCGCGCCAGGAAGAAATCGCGCGCATGCTCGGCGGGAAAAGCGATTCCGCGCTCAAACACGCCGCCACTTTGCTCCGCTAAGCGCGACCGTCGCGCGCCATTTTTACGAGAGCAGTGGAACAGCGTCTGCTCAAAGAACGCAGGCGCCCGTCCGGCGTCTGCCAGATGACGAGTCATTCCACCCTAACGACGAACGGAAGCAGTTCCGGCGTGATCGCGTCCGGAGGACGTGCCGTGGAGTTGTTTCGCGAACAACGCGCCAAGGTCTATCGCGAAACCGACCAGCTCATTGTCCGGCTGCTGCTGCTCGAATGGGCCGTCCTCATTATCGTGGCTCTGGTCGTGGCGCCGGAGAGCTGGCAGGACCGGATCGTTAATCCCGATTTGCATCTCTGGCTGGCGATCCTGCTCGGTGGCGCGATCACCCTGCTTCCACTGGCGCTGTATCGTTTCCGGCCGGGAACGGCGGTGACGCGGTACACCATCGCCGCTTGCCAGATGTTGCATTCCAGCCTGCTCATCAGCCTGAGCGGCGGCCGCCTGGAAACGCATTTTCATATTTTCTGTTCCCTCATCATCCTCGCGTTCTACCGCGACTGGCGCGTCCTTGTTCCGGCCACTCTTGTCGTGGTGCTGGACCATTTTCTGCGCGGGGCTTATCTGCCGTTTTCTCTTTATGGAGCAGCCGGCGGCACCGCCTGGAAAGCCCTTGAACACTGCGGCTGGGTCATGTTTGCGGACATTTTCCTCGGCATCGCCTGCCTCCGCAGCACCGAGGAAATGCGCGCCACGGCGGAACGCACCGCCGCGCTCGAGGCCAGCCGCTACGCCAATCAACTGATCATGGACAACTCGCGCGACGTCATCTGCGCGAACGATGCGGAGGGACGATTCCTGACCGTGAGCGCCGCCTGCGAAGCGCTCTGGGGTTACAAGCCCGAGGAGCTGATCGGGAAAAGCTGCGTCGAGATGGTGCATCCCGAGGATCTCGAGCGGAGCCGATTGACCAATCTCGCCGTGATGGCCGGCCATCCGGTGACTGATTTCGAGAACCGATACATCCGGAAAGACGGAAGCACGGTCGACGTGCTTTGGTCGGCCTACTGGTCGGAAAGCGACCAGGCACTTTTCCAGGTCGCGCGCGATATTACCCACCGCAAACGGGCCGAGGTCGCGTTGCAAAAGTCGAATCGGCAACTGGAGTCGGCGCATCATTCCACCAAGCTGATCATGGATAATTCCCAGGACGTGATCTGCAGTCTCGACGCGCAGGGCGTCTTTCTTTCGACGAATGCGGCCTGCCAAAGCCTCTGGGGTTACGAGCCGGGAGAATTGATCGGCCGCTGTTATCTCGTCCTGGTGCATCCGGAGGATCGCGCCTGGTCGCGCGAAGCCGAGGAGGGGACGCGGGCGCGCGGCAAACGAAGCGATTTTGTCAATCGCTGTCTGCGCAAGGACGGCACGATCGTGGATGTGCTTTGGTCGGCCAGCTGGTCGGCGGAGGATGAAATTCTCGTCTGCGTCGCGCACGATGTGACCGAGCAGCAGCGGGTGGAAAAGGAATTGCGCGAAGCGAAGGAAACAGCCGACCGCGCCAACCGCGCGAAAAGCGAGTTCCTCTCCCGGATGAGCCACGAGCTGCGCACGCCGCTCAACGCGATTCTAGGTTTCGGCCAGCTGCTGGACCGGCGCGAGTTGCGCTCCGATCAGCGCCCGCACGTCAAACACATCCTCACCGCCGGCCGTCATCTGCTCGGCCTGATCGATGAAGTGCTCGATATCAGCCGGATCGAATCCGACCGGATGCAGCTCTCGCTCGAACCGGTCAGCGTCCGCCTCGCTCTGCAGGAAGCGCTTGAGTTGATTCAACCGCTGGCGGCGGAGCGTGCGATCGACCTCTTCGCGCCGGCAGCGGAGAAGATCGATTATTTCGTCCTCGCCGATGCCCGGCGTTTGCAGCAGGTCATGCTCAATCTTTTAACTAACGCGGTGAAGTACACACCGGCGGGGGGCGCGGTCCTGATCAAATGCCAGGCTGGCGCGGGCAAAGTGCGTTTTGCGGTGCACGATACCGGGAGCGGAATCGCGCCCGAGATGTTGAGCCGCGTCTTTACGCCGTTCGACCGGCTCGGGGCCGAGCGGTCCGGGGTGGAAGGGACTGGTCTCGGCCTGGCGCTCTCGCGCCGGCTGGTGCAGGCAATGCAGGGAGAGATCGGCGTCGAAAGTATCCTGGGCGAGGGGAGCACATTCTGGGTGGAATTGCGGGAGACGGAATCGCCCGTCGCCGCGCGGGCCCGGCGGAAGAAATCCGGCGCGGGCCTGCCGGACGCCGGGCAACAGCTGCTTCCTGGTCGCGGGAGACGAGAGTGAATGCTCGCTGCCGGCGCAGGCAATCGCCGCGGGCGGCGGGGCCACCTGATACAAATCGCTTTTCGCCGCCGGGGGACCGCTGCTAGAGAACAGGCGTGCTGAATTATATCTGGCTCGCGCTGGTCCTGCTCGCGGTGACGATCGGCGGCTGGAACGGCCATCTCAAGGAAGTGACCGAGGGCGCCTTCGAGGGCGCGAAAACCGCGGTCACGATCGCGCTCGGATTGATTGGGATCATGGCGCTCTGGCTCGGGGTCATGCGGCTGGCGGAACGAGCCGGGCTGGTGCAAAAGCTGGCCCGCTTTCTCCGGCCGGTGATGAGCCGGCTCTTTCCCGGCGTGCCGGGCGATCATCCGGCGATGGGCTCGATGCTCATGAACATGGCGGCCAACATGCTCGGCCTGGGCAACGCCGCGACGCCGCTCGGGCTGCGCGCCATGCGCGACCTGGAGCGGCTCAACCCGCATCCGGGCACCGCGACGAACGCGATGTGCACCTTTCTCGCGATCAACACCAGCTCCGTCCAGCTCATCCCGACCACGGCGATCGCCATTCTTGTCGCCGCCGGCTCGACTAACCCGACCCGCATCGTCGGCACATCGCTGCTCGCGACTTTGTGCGCCGCGACGGTCGCGATCACGATGGTCAAATTGCTCGAGAAAGTGCCGTGGTTTCGCGTCCGCCCGACGACGGTCACCGGGCTCGCCGATCCCGGCCAGGTGAAGCCGGATGCAGCAGACGCGAAGGAGCCGGACGCGATCGCCGAACCCGGCGCCAACGTCCGCGCCGTGCCGCTCTGGGGGAAAGGGATCCTCCTTCTCCTGGCGTTTTTCTTTCTTTGGCTTTTCGTTAGGCAGGTTTTCCCGGAAGCGCTTGGCCTGCCGGTCGGCTCGGACGTTTTGGCCGCGAGCTATTTCGTCCGCAGCGTGAGCGCGCTTTCTCTCCTCGCAATCCCGATCCTGCTCTCGTTTTTTATTCTCTACGGCGCGCTCTGCGGGCTGAAGGTCTACGACGAATTCGTCGAGGGGGCGAAGGAAGGCTTCGGCGTCATTCTCCGGATCATCCCGTTCCTCGTCACCATGCTGGTCGCGATCGGGATGTTCAAAGGGGCTGGCGGAATTGATCTGCTCGCCCGCGCGCTTGCGCCGATCCTCAACCCGCTCAATTTCCCGACCGACCTGTTGCCGATCGCCCTCATGCGGCCGTTGAGCGGCGGCGCGACTTTGGCGCTTTTCACCGATGTCGTGCAGCGGCTCGGGCCGGATAACATCACGAGCCTGATGGCGGCGACGATTTACGGCAGCACCGAGACCACTTTCTACGTCGCGGCGGTCTATTTTGGTTCGGTCGGGATCAAGCAGACGCGCCACGCCATCCCGGCTGGGCTGATGGCGGATTTCGCGGGAGTGGTGGCTTCGGTTATCATCTGCCGGGCGGTTCTTTGAATCGAACCAGACGTCTCCGCTATCGTTTCCATAATTCACATGAAAACGTTCTTCCTCGTTCTGGCCCTGTTCGGATCAAACATCGGCCTGGTCTGCGGTGAGACCCTGACGGTCGTGAACACCAACGACGACGGTCCCGGTTCCCTGCGTCAGGCGATCGAGGATGCCGGGGCTGGCGATACCATAGCTTTCGATCTGCCCACTCCCGCGGTCATCGGCCTAACGAGCGACGAACTTCTCATCGACAAGAGCCTGACGATCGCCGGACCGGGGGCGGCAAGCCTGAGCATTGGATTCTTCGACAACGGCGACCCTTCCTTGCGAGTCATCGAGATCGGTCCGGGGACGTTGGACGTAGCGATCAGCGGACTAACGATTACCAAGGGTGGTTACACAAATGGGAGCGGGTTGCTAAATGGCAGCACCGGCACGGTCAATATCCAGGATTGTGTTTTGACCGCCAACTTCGGCATTGAGGGAGGCGGCTTGGAGAACAACGGGAATCTCAATCTGACGAATTGTACCGTCTCGGATAACATTATTGCAGGTTTTGGCGAGGGAGGAGGCGGAATTCGCAACAATGGAACGATGACGATCACCGGCTGCACCATCTCGGGCAATCAGGCTCAGGGTGGAGTGGGAGGGCCTCCCGTTTATGAAGGCGCCGGTATCTATAATCACGGCGCCTTAATCCTTACTAACAGCACAATTTCCGGTAACTCGGTGGATTGGGGATATGGCGGAGCTCTACGGCAGCCCCGCAATTGATAAGGGTTTGGCTGATGGCGTGACGACGGATCAGCGCGGCCATTTTCGTCCAGTGGATGCGGCAGCGATCCCGCCGGCGGAGGGTGGAGACAACAGCGACATCGGCGCCTTTGAAAAGCAGGCCGATCATTCACGCAATATCTCGACCCGATTGCAGGTCTTGACCGGGGAAAACATTCTCGACGCTGGTTTCATCATTAGCGGGACCGCGCCGAAGCGGGTGCTTTTGCGCGGGATCGGTCCCTCGCTGGCGCAAGCGATGGTGCCGAACTTTCTCGTCGATCCGGTGCTCGAATTGCATGACGCCGCTGATCTTCTCGTGACTAACGACAATTGGAAGGACGGCCAGGAGGCGGAGATCGAAGCGAGCGGCCTGGCTCCGACCAACGATGCCGAATCCGCCATCGTCGCCACCCTCGATCCCGGCCTTTATACCGCCATTCTCTCTGGAAAAAGTGGCGGGACCGGTGTCGGTCTGGTCGAAGTTTACGACCTCGATGCCGCGGCCATCTCCACGTTGGGAAACACCAGCACCCGGGGTCTTGTCGACACGGGCGACAATGTGATGATCAGCGGATTCATTCTCGGAGGCGGGGAAGGACCGATGGATAACATCATCGTCCGAGCGCTCGGGCCATCGCTCGCGACCGCCGGGATCACGAATCCGTTGCCAAATCCCAGCTTGGAATTGCACGATGGCAACGGTGTCCTGATCGCGTCCAATGACAACTGGCGCGACACGGACGAGGCCGAGATCGAAGCAACCGGGCTCGCGCCGACAAACGACCTCGAATCCGCTCTCGTGCAGGCGCTGGCGGCCGGCCCATACACCGCGATCGTCAGCGGCGTGGATCAAACGAGCGGCGTTGCGCTTGTGGAAGTGTTCGATTTACACTAACGGCCCGGCGGCGGATAAAGGTGCCACTTTGGGCGTTGCACCGGCTGATTCGGCCAGGGAAAAGATTTCCCTCGCCATCTCGTTATCCCATTCTCTATCGTCCAATTTTCCCAAATGATTCAACGTGACTATCTAATAATCGGCGGCGGCATCGGGGGCGCGAGTGTCTGTGAAGGCATTCGCAAATACGACAAAAAAGGCAGCGTCACGCTGGTCGGCGGTGAGACCTATTTTCCTTATCAACGATGGATGTTGTCGAAGCAGTTCCTGCGCGATAAGACCGCACCCCTGAAAAAACTGCCGCACGTGGACGAGCGCTGGTACCAATCGCACAAGATCGAGACCCGCCTCGGCACGGTGGTGACGCAATTTAATATCGATCGCCGGCTCGCCGTGCTCGGGAACGGGGAGACGATCGAATTCAAGAAAGCGTGTCTCGCGATGGGCAGCCGGCCGGTCCGACCGCAGGTCGCGGGGATCGGGCTCGGGAATGTGATTTATCTGCGCACGACCCGGGACGCGCTCGCTTTGCGCGAGATGTCGCTCTCGGAAAAAATGATCGTGGTCGTGGGCGGCGGACTCCTCGCCTGCGAGGTGGCGGCCAGTCTGCGTCAGGGCAAATTGAAGGTCGCGATCATGCATCGCCATGCCTCGCTCCTCAATCGTTACCTCGACCCGGAGACCGCGGCCTGGGTGACGGAACAATTTGGCAAGCACGGCGTGACTCTGCTCATGGGATCGAGCCTGAACGGCTTCGAAGGCAAGACCGTCCTGCGCAATATTCAAACCAAGAGCGGCGAGCGCGTCGCAGCCGGGGTGGCCGTGGTTTGTTGCGGCTCGGAACCGAACCTGGAAATTGTGCGCAACACCCCGCTCTCCGGCCCGCACGGTTCGCCGGTGAATGATTATCTCGAGACGGAAGAGAAGGGGATTTATGCGGTCGGCGACCTCGCTTTTTATCCCGACCGGCTGATGGGCGGGATGCGCCGCCAGACGCATTGGGAAAACGCGCGCGAACAGGGGCTGGTCATCGGCGCGAATATCACCGGCAAAAAACGCCAGCGCTACGAGCAGATCCCGTATTTTTGGACGGAAATGTTCGAGCTGAAGTTCGATTTTATCGGCGACTTCAATGTCCCGCCGACGCGGGTCGATCTTACCGGTTCCTATGCGAAGGGGCGGTTTGCCCTGCGTTATTTCCAGGGGGAAAAACTGCGCGGGATCGTGCTCTGCCATCACGGCGCGAACGACGTCGCCGCGGCCAGGAACGAACTGCGCCAGGCGCTCGGGAAGTAGGGCGCGTCCCAGCTCCTCCTCGTTCCCAAGCTCCAGCTTGGGAACGCACGTTGTCTCGGAAGCTCCAGCTTCTCACAGAGGTGGCTTTTCCTGCAGAGCCGAGGTGAAGCAAGAGCTTCCAAGACAAGTGCGTTCCCAAGCTGGAGCTTGGGAACGAGGAGCAAGGAGCAAGGAGCAAGGAGGCGAGGGGGCTAATAACCGCGGCCGGATATCTCCAGCCCGGGGTTGCTCACCCGGACCAGTTTCCAATCCCACGGACGCCAGCTTTGGCGGCGCCAATGGAGAACGAACGGCTCTGTCACGCCGTTGACCCGCTCGATAATTTCCGGCGCAAATTCCGAGCCGGTCCCGGCGATCTGCACCTTTGCACTCCACCAGCCGGAGGGCGCATTCGCACTCACCTGCGGGTTGGCCGGGCTGATCGTTAGGGAAGTAAAGAAGCGCAAAACGAGACGAAGACGATTCAGGATTTCCTTCCGATCGTGGCCCCAGTCGTCCTGATAATCGGTAGCAATAAAATCGCCCGCGTCCGACCAATCCCGCAGCGCGATCTGCTCGAGGAAATGTTCGCTATGGAGCCGGACCTGCTTTTCCGCCTGCCAAAGCTGGGCCAGCCAAAGCCCGGCGATGGCGGCAAAAAGCGCGCCGGCATAAAAGCTGATCTTAAAGGTCGAAGGCAAAGGCTTAACTCCGCGGGCGCGATGAGGTGAATGAGCGAGCGGTCATATTCATTTCAAAACCAGAACGGGCTTGGGCATGGAAAGTGCACATCGGGTCTCGTTCAGCATGCTCTCGATTGGCTCTTTTCTCATTATTTTTTGCGGGCTAGTCGGCTCGGTCTGGTGGGCCTGCGCGAACGATAGAAACGCAACCTGATAACCCGATGCTCGATCACGAAGATTTGAAATGGCTGGCCGCAAACGCCACCGAACTGAACCGCCTCTTGCAACAAACGGCGCGCCAGGCGGAGCAGGCGCGCCTGCGCAAGACCGAGACGGGATTCTTCGATTCCCTGAGCGACCAGCTCGAGCGTGCTTCCCGGTCCTCGCAGGCGATTTTTGATCGCATCACGACTCGCATCATGGCGGGCGCGGGCACTGGCTTGCGCGTCGATCAGGCGGTCGCCAGCCGGGCGGCCGCGCCGGTTCCGGTCATGGCGATCAAAATGCCCGTGGGCGAGGTGGCGGTGGCCGAGGAAGGCCCGGATGATCCGGTCATTCTCAACCCGAGCGGCACGCGCGAACTCGTCCTTTTGGTGGACGACGACGATGACATTCTCAAGAACACCGGCGAGATCCTCGACTTCGAGGATTACCGCATCATCACCGCGAAGGACGGAATCGAGGCGCTCCAGGTCTATCGCCGGCTCGGCTCGACGATCGACCTCGTTTTGCTCGATTACTTTCTCCCGGTCATGGATGGCGACGCCGTTTTCGACGAGCTCAAAGCGATCAATCCCAAAGTCCGGGTCGTTTTGAGCAGCGGTTTCGGCGAACAGGCCAGGGTCGGCAGCATGCTCGCCCGCGGCCTCTGCGGTTTCATCCCAAAACCCTACACACACGAGAAGCTGATCGAGCAGCTGCGTTCGATCCTCGATGCCTAACGAAACCTGCCGCCGGAGGAATCCGGTAAATTCGCCGCCGCTGGCATCAATTTAGCTTTGAGGAGGAGAACGATCCATGGCCCGCATCGACGCATTCTTTAAACTCATGTCCGAGGAGAAAGCCTCGGATCTTCACCTCGCGACCAACAACCCGCCCATGCTCCGCATTAACGGCGAGCTCGTCCGGGTCGATTATCCGCCGCTCCAGAACGATGACCTCAAGGCGATGGTCTACGAGATCGCGCCCGAGGGGAAAATCAAAGTCTTCGAGGAAACCAACGACGTCGACTTCGGCTACGAGGTCCCGGGCGTGGCCCGCTATCGCGCTAATTTCTTCCAGCAAAAGTACGGCATCGCCGCCGTCTTCCGCTTGATCCCGTCCAAGATCCTGACCGTGGACGACCTCAACCTGCCGCCGGTCCTGAAAAAATTTCCGCTGCTCAAGAAAGGCCTCGTCCTCGTCACTGGCCCGACCGGTTCCGGCAAATCGACCACGCTCGCCGCGATGATGGACTACGCGAACCTGCAGCGGCACGACCACATCATCACGGTCGAGGATCCAATCGAGTTTGTGCATCGCAGCCAGAATTGCCTCGTGCAGCACCGCGAAGTCGGAGTGCACACCCGCTCCTTTGCCTCGGCCCTGCGCGGGGCGCTGCGTGAAGATCCGGATATTTTGCTCGTCGGCGAAATGCGCGACCTCGAGACGATCGAACTCGCCCTCACCGCCGCCGCCACCGGTCACCTTGTCTTCGGCACGCTCCACACCTCGAGCGCGGCCAAGGCGGTCGATCGCGTGATCGACGTTTTCCCGACCGACCAGCAAAACCAGATCCGCGCCACCCTGGCGGAATCGCTCAAGGGAGTGGTTGCGCAAAATCTCTTCAAGCGCGTCGACAAACCCGGCCGGGTCGCCGCCCTGGAAATTCTCGTCGTCGACACCGCGATCGCGAACCTCATCCGCGAAGCCAAGACTCATCAGGTTCCGGGCATGATCCAGGTCGGGAAAAAGAAAGGGAACCAGCCGCTCGACGACGCGATCATGGAACACCTGCGGCAAATGCGCATTTCGCCCGAGGAAGCGTACGACAAGGCGATCGACAAAAAGAAATTCCGCCCCTTCCTCAAAACGCCGCCGCCCGACGACTTCGAGGAATAGGAGCCTTCCAGTATGAGAACACCTGATCTCGACCGGATTCTCTCGGCGATGCTGAAGACTTATGATGGCATCTCCGACCTCAATTTTTCGGTCGGGCATCCGCTCCAGGTCGAAGACTTCGGGGAACTCAAACCGGTCTACGTCGATCCGCCGATTGAGCAACTGACTCCGTACCAGACCGAGCAGATCGCTCTCACCCTCATGCGCGGCGACCGCCGGCTCATGCGCGAATATCTCCGCGCCGGTTCCTGCGATTGCAGCTATTCCCTCTCGGATGAGGCGCGCTTCCGCGTAAACATTTTTCGGCAGCAGGGCAATTTCGCGGTCGTGATGCGGAAGCTGCAGGCCGAGATCCCGTCGCTCGAGGTCCTGGAACTGCCTTCCATTTTCGAAGAGATCGCCAGGGAAAAAACCGGACTTGTCCTCGTCACCGGCGCCACCGGCAGCGGCAAGACGACCACCCTGGCCGCGATCCTGAACGAGGTGAATCGCAAGCAATCGGTCCATGTCGTCACCCTCGAGGACCCGATCGAATTCGTTCATCCCCCGGGCTGCGCCACCTTTAGCCAGCGCGAGCTCGGCCAGGATTTCGATAATTATCCCAACGGCCTCCGCGCCGCTCTGCGCCAGGCGCCGAAGGTCATTCTCGTCGGCGAAATGCGCGACCGCGCGACCGTCGAGGTCGCGCTCATGGCCGCGGAGACGGGCCACCTCGTCCTCAGCACTCTCCACACCGTCGATGCCGGCCAGTCGATCAACCGTATCCTCGGGCTCTTTTCGTTAGGGGAAGAACAGCAGCTTCGCATCCGCCTCGCCGACAGCCTGCGCTATATCGTCAGCCAGCGCCTCGCGCCCAAGCTCGGCGGCGGACGGCACCTTCTGATGGAAGTGATGGGCCACAACTTGCGCACGCGCGAGACGATCGCCCTCGGCGAATCCGAAAACCGCAGCTTTTACGAAATCACGGAAGCGAGCGCGCCCTTCGGCTGGATTACCTTCGACCAGGCGATCCTCCGGGCCTACGAGAACGGCGTCATCAGCGAGGAAACCGCGCGCCTCTTCTCCTCCAAGAAGGGCCGGGTCACGCGCGGGATCGATCTCATCCAGAAAACCCGCGGGATCGACAATCAGCTCGAGGCCGGCCTCCGTCTCGACCGGCCCGTCAACGCTTTTCGTTAGGCAAAAAGATGAACATCGAGCACGACAGCAACTTTTTCGATCTCGGCGACAAGACCGCCCTGGTTTGCATCGACCATCCCAGCTACCAGAAGCTGATTGTGCCGCAGTTGGTCGAGCTCGGCTACAAGGTCCACCTCGGGCTTTTCGAGGAGGACATCCTGCTCAAGCTCTCGACCTACAGCTATAACGTCGTCATTATTTACGAGAATTTTAAGGGCGCGAGCGTGGGCGAGAACCCGATCCTCAAGGAAATGGTTCTTCGCTCCAGTACCCTGCGCCGGGAGCATTTTCTCGTCCTTCTCACTCACCGCAGCCCGACGAACGACGCCATGAGCGCCTTCGTCCAGAGCGTCGATCAGATTCTCAATATCGCCGACATCGCCAACTTCCGGCCCGTCCTGCGCCGCGGAGTGGCGCAGCACCACGAACTCTACCTGCCTTTCCAGGAAGCGTTGCGCGTCGTCCAGGCGAACTAGAATTTCCGGAACCGGAAAATCGTTCCGCGCAAGCATAATTTTCGTTTTTCGTCCGAGCGCGCGGCCGATTTTCTGAAACGCCAGTTGCGGCCCGTTGCCGCCCCATGATAATTTCGGCGCGCTGCATGAAGTTTATTCATTGGGTCCGTTTTCATTGGGATTTGAATCAGCTTCCGGCGTTGGATGCGGCCCTCCCGCCGCATTATTCCTTTACTCCGATCACGCTCGCCGATGAGAAGGAACTGCGTCTCGTCATCCGGCGCTCCTTCGTTCACGACACCTCCTGGAGCGACGCCATGCACGAGATCAACGGCATGCTCGACGATTGGCTGCCGCCCGCGCTCGACCCGGAAAAAATCGGCCTTGGCCTCGCCTTGCGCCACGGCCTGCGCATGATCGGCGCCGTCGTTTTGATTCCCGACCCGGAGAGCGAGAATCATTTCTCGCCCGGGCCCTGTGTCCTGCTCGAGTATCGCAACCGCGGTTTCGGCACCGCCTTGCTCGCGGAATCGCTCCGCCAGCTCCAGGAAGCGGGCCTTTCCCGCGCTGTCGCTCTCACCAAAAGCAACGCGCCGGCGGCGAAATTTCTTTATCCGAAATTCAACGGCGTCCTCACCCCGGAAGACACGCCGCTCGTCGCGGCCTAACGAATAATTCCGCGTTCGCTTTCCTCGATGAAGCGCACGATCGACTGCACTTCTTCGCTTTCGCCCAGTTTTTCCCGGAGCGCTGCCAGCGCCTGTGCGGTGTTCATTTTTCCGCGGTAAATCAACCGGAACGCTTCCTTGATCGGCTTGATTTTCTCCGGCGCATAGCCGGCCCGTTCCAGCCCGACCTGGTTGATCCCGCGCACCTCAGCCGGGTTGCCATCGGCGATCATGAACGGCGGCACATCCTGCACGATCTTGGAGCAGCCGCCGGTGATGGCGAAGCGTCCGATGCGGCAGAATTGATGGACCGCCGTGAGCCCGCCAATGACGGCGTGATCGCCGACCTGGACGTGTCCGGCGAGGGTGCCGTTGTTTGAAAAGATGACCGCGTCGCCGACCACGCAATCGTGCCCGATGTGCGAGTAGGCGAGAAAGTTTCCCCGGCTGCCGACTCGCGTTTTTCCGCTCTCGGCCGTGCTCCGATTAATCGTGACGAATTCGCGAAAGACATTCTCGTCGCCGATCTCGAGAAAGGTCGGCTCGCCTTTGTATTTCAGGTCCTGCGTCTGCTGCCCGATCGAGCAATAAGCGTAAAACTTGTTCCCGCGCCCGGCGGCGAGCGGTCCTTCCAGCGTCACGTGATGCTGCAGCCAGCATTTCTCGCCTAACGACACTCCCGCCGCCACGATGCAGTAAGGTCCGATGACCGTACCCGCGCCAAGCTCGGCTGCGGGATCGACGATCGCGGTCGGGTGGACCGTCACCGCGCTCATTTATCGAGGAAGGTGAACATCAGCTCGCCTTCCGAGACAACGGCATCGTTCACCATGCAATGGCACATCGCCTTGGCCAGCTTGTTGCCGCGCGATTTCGTCAACTCGGCGTGAATGAAGAGCGTGTCCCCCGGAAAAACCGGTTTGCGGAATTTCACTCCATCCGCGCTCATGAAATATCCGACCCGGCTCGCGCTTTTGCTGATCCGCATCATGAGCACGCTCGCGACCTGCGCCATCGCCTCGACCTGCAGGACACCCGGCATGACCGGGTGCCCGGGGAAATGGCCCTGGAAGAACGGCTCGTTGATCGTGACCGATTTGATCCCGAGACATTTGGTTTCGCCCTCGAAGGAAAGAATGCGGTCGACCATGAGGAACGGATACCGGTGCGGCAAAATATCCATGACCGCGTTGATATCGAGCCCGCCTTCGCCGGCCGGAAAGTTGCGTTTGGGCAACATCGCCTCGGTCGCGGCCAGCGCCTTCGCCACCGCGCGCGCGAGATCGGTGTTGGCGCCGTGACCGGGTCGCACCGCCACGACATGACCGCGGATCTGGCGCCCGACGAGCGCGAGGTCGCCGATGATATCGAGGATCTTGTGCCGGACGAATTCGTCGGGAAAACGAAGCGGCTCCTTGCTCAGGACCGATTCGCCCCTGACGACGATGGCGTTTTCCAAACTCCCGCCCTTGATCAGATTTTTCTCCATCAACGCCTGGACGTCCTCGTAATAAACAAAGGTCCGGGCGGGCGCGATTTCGCGCTCGAAAATCGCCGGCGTGATCGCGGTCGACATGAATTGGGTGAAACGCCCTTCCGGTCCCGCCTGGGTGCAGGAGATGCGAAACTCGTCGTCCGGGAGCAGGACGAGGAGCGAACCGTTTTTGGTCTCGATCGAGATCGGTTCGCGGACATGAAAGAAGAGCCGCGGCGCTTCCTGCTGCACGAGCCCGGCCTTGCGAATCGCCTCGACATACATCAGGCCGCTGCCGTCGCCGATCGGAGGTTCGTTCGCGTCCATCTCGATCACAGCGTTATCGACTCCGAGGGCGGAAAGGGCGGCGAGGACGTGTTCGACCGTGTGCACGCGCATCGAGCCTTCGCCGATCGTCGTCGCGCGTTCGACCGTTTTTACATTTGCGATCGTGGCGTCGATCGTCGGCTCGTCGGCCAGGTCTTTGCGTTTGAACTTGATCCCGGAATTGACCGGCGCCGGCTGAAGCTTGAGCGAGACCTTGGCGCCGGTGTGGAGTGAGGTGCCGCTGAGCGAAGCGGGCTTGGCGAGAGTGTGTTGGAACTCGGCGGCGGAAGGCATGGCCCGCTACCTAACAGAATTTATCCCCGCTGGCCAGTGACGCTTTGGTGGTTGGGCCACCCGGCTGCGACAGGGCTTCGAGGCGGCGCCTCCTTCTAGACGCTTCGCTCTGCGAAGCGCGGGAACCAGCGTCGTTAGGCGATGGCGTCTGCCCCCGCGTTGCCCAGAGGGCAACGTCTACATCCCGCGCGTGTACCAGACCCCGCCCGGGCCGTTGTAGCTCGCGCCTTCGCCCCAGATGACGTGATTCATCCCCGCGCCATCGACCGAGAGGCCGATGTAATCGCCGTAGGGGAAGGTGTAACCGTCGGCGCTCTTGTAGGGGGCGCCGTCGCTGCGATCCGACAAGCGCACAATCTCGCCCCAGGTCGTCCCGCCGTCGGTCGTGCGGCGATAGAATGTATTCCAGGCGCGGTTGTTGCCCGCCGTGCTGCCCTGCCAGACGACACGGAAATCTCCCGCGACCGGGCCTGCCGCGATCGCCGGAAAACCGTTTGTGTTCTCCTCGTTAGGCTGGGAAATCTGCACCCGCGGCGTCCAGTTGATTCCGTCGGTCGAGGTCGTCACCCACAGCGGCTGCGCCTGCTTCTCGATCTCGCCGGCGTGATACGTGACCATGATCTGCCCCGCCTGGTCCACCGCCACCCCGCCCGTGCTCGAGAAAAATCCGTAGTCGCATCCGGGCACCCCGGAACATCCGGGCGGCGCCGCCGAAGTGTCCACCAGCGTGGTTTGCCAGCTCGCGCCCTTGTCGTGCGAGCTCACGATCGTAATCTCCGCCGGGCCGCGATAGTTGAGGAGAAAGTTGATCACGAGAAAATAGACGCTCCCATCCGGCGCGATGGCCGCGCCATTTGCGTCCCACCAATGTCCCGGCATCGAGGGGTTGGTCTTGATCGGCGGGCCGAAGGTTTGCCCGCCGTCGTGCGACGCAACCAGATAGCTGTCGTCCATGTTTAGCCCGACATAAACGTCCTGGCCGTCGGGCGAAACCACCAGCCACGGGTGATCGGTCCATTCCAGCGCGGGCGCGATCACGACCGGCTCCGTCCAGGTCGCGCCATGATCGTAGGACTTGATCAGCGTGCTCTTCCAGTTCGGACCGCTCAGCCAGACGACGAAGACCGTGCCATTGGCATCCACCTGCACCTGCGGATCGGCCTGCCAGACCTGGACCCGCCTAACGAGATGATTCGCGTCCCAGGTTTGCCCGCCATCGGCCGAACGCCGGACGAAAATTCCCGAGAGCCGCGCGTTAAAGCGCGTCGTCATTTGGTAGACGTAATTGGAAGTGCGATCGGCGGCGACAAACGGTTCCCAGTCGTCCTGTCCGCTCCAGACGCGCTCTGAATCCCAGCCCGGCGCGGCGTTGGAGGCGCGCGGATGCGATTGCACATCGGTCTGGGCGGCGAAGTTGCGCCCGGTCGAGCGTTCCTTGCGTTCGCCGTGCGGCCGGGTCGTCGCGCGCGTGGTGGCCCAGGCGACGCAGACAATCGCGAGCACGAGGAGAACGGCGGCCACGCCTAACGACTTCTTCTTGAGGGGCGGCTGATTGCCTCGCGCGGGGGGGTGGGTGACGACTCGCAGGACGCGGTCGGAACGGAGAGGTAAACGCTCGCTCATGGGTTGTCGAGCATATCGAAGTCGGGCTCGTCCTGGCGAGAGAAATCCCGTCTGGCCGGGCCTTTAGCGCTCTTTTTTCTAGCGAACGAGGTGTTTCTCGATGTTTGCCGCGAGGCGCTCCGCGTCAGGCAGGGTGCCACCGGCTCCAGAGCAGGTAGACAACCACCATGAGCAGGACGACGGCGCGAAGAACCCCGGGCCAGGTCCTGGGAAAGAACAAGAACACCCGGGGGCGGCCGCGTGCCCGCCAGACCAGGAAACAAAGCAGCGCTCCACCCCCGAGACCGACCAAGTAACTCGCGCCATGGGCAAACCAAACGGCCATGAAGCGATCATGCAGCGGCGCCGGGATCCGCGCGGTGAGAGCGACTGGAAGAGAGAGCACCCCTCGCTGCGAGAGTCCGTAGCCGAGGATCGCGGCGAGAAAAGCTGATCCACCCATGACTGCGAGCAGGACGAGAATAGATCGACCGATCCGGCCAACAGGATACGGAGCCGCTTCACCAGATTGCGAGACACGAGCCAGGAGGACACCCAATGCGGCCCCGATACCCGCAGTCGCCGCCACTCCCCAGCACAGGGCTAGGAGCGTGAGTGAGGTTGTGTGGAAAAGTGGGGGGTGGGCCACGGTGAAATACTCCGGGCACACCCGCACCGTGATCTGGTCGTGCACGATGCCGTACCCACACGCCGCCAGGATGCTGAAAAGTATGACCTGCGCGGATTTCACATGCGCCTAACGAGGAGACGACTCGTCCTCTTATCGCAGCTGGTGCCAGGCCTTCCGCTCTTGTCCGATCTGGAGCACTCCGTAGAGGACGAGAATGCCGAAGAGCGATCCGAAAAGCCCCGCCAGGCCCAGACCGATCGAAAGATTGATGCCCACACTGATCAGCGCGGAAGCCACGAAAGCCCAAAATCCCCAGCGCTTCCATCGCAAAAGCGCCACCGCCGCCACGACATTGATGGCGCCGCAGAGCGCCAGCGCCCAAAAGGCCCAATGGGGAATTTTTGCCTCCTCGCTCTGGATCCATCCCGAGCCGAGAAGGTAGGTCAGCGCCAGAGCGGAGTTGACGATGATAATGAAAATCAAATAGGCCGTGAGACATCCGTGACGGCCGGCCGGCGCGGGTGAGCTGCTGGGGTTTTCAGGGTTGATCTCGTTCATAATGGTTGAACGCCAGTTCTAACGACAATGGGACCGAGTGACAAGCCATGACCCGCCCCAGGGAAGATTTGCAGGAATGGCTCGCGTGCCCCTCGGTTCAGCCAGCCGAGGCCGCCCGCACGGCGGTCCATTCCGCCTTCACCTTTTCGAAGTCAGCGCGAAATTTTTCGTTCTCGAAAAGTTTGTCGACGAACTGCCGCGCCAGCACCCGACCCGCCTCGGAATCGCTCGGATAATGCACACCGATAATCTCTCGCGAGTGCGCAATGTCGCGCGCATCGGTGAGGAAGATGTCGGCAAATTCCGGCGCCAGCTCGCTGTAAATGTAACCCAGCATGTGGGCATAGGTGGCGTGCCCGCTGGGGAAGGCCGCCCAGCTTGTCTCGTCGAGATTCTTGAGCGCGGGGTCGATCGTATAAGGTCGAATGCGCGCGTACTTGAACTTCAAGCGCCAGACATAATGGCTCGCATCGCGCCAAACGCGCCCGAGCAGCTCCGCCGTCACCGGCAAATCCTTCGGGTTAAACCAGGAGCCGACCGAGCGCCCGACGTAGAAGAGATTTCGCTGCTGCGCTGCGAAGCGCGGATCGTCGCGCTTCATGCTGCTGCTGTAACCGAACGGAGCGAAGTAGAGCGCGCGCTCGCCTTCCGCCTCGGTGCGGTGCGTTTGCAAACGCAGCAGATAATCAATCTCCGCGCGCGTCTGTGCCGAGCTGTTCGCGGGGGAGGCCGGGAGCGCGAACGCCTCCAGCGGCACCCGAACGAATTCCGTTTTCATCGCTTCCACGCGTGCGACGAAACTCGCCGGCGTCTCGAATCGTTTCGCGTCGAGCGGTAAATCCGGCGCCGCGGGCTTCGGGTCCAGCTTGGCCAGCTCGGCGTAATGTCCGCGCGCGGGCGCGAAAGACCGGAGCTGGTTTCGACTCCGTCGCCGCGAGAGCGCAGTGGACGAAAATCAGCAACCAAACGGCGCCCGACGCGATGCGGGTCAGTCTTGCAAGTGAAGAGCAGGCAGATGCATTCATATGCCCGTGAAGTCGCGCGCAGCCGCGAAAAGATGCAGACTTTTTTAGCGCGCGCCGGAATCGGCCGGCGGATGGCGCGGTTGGTAGCCGATGATTTTGCCCAGCCGGTCGTACTCAAACCGGCAACGCGATTCGAGGATCTGCTTCACCATCCGACGGCCGCGCAAAACTCTGGATTTTGCCGCCGCCAGGCTGAACCCCAACCGCCGCGCCACCTCGGCGTGCGGCAAGCCTTCGTAATCGGCCAGATGCACCGCATCCCGATAGCCACTGGGCAAAGTCTCGAGATAACAGCGCACGTTGTAGGTCAGCACCGCGGTGACGTCGCTCGTGGGCTCCGCGGCCGGCTCGCATTCCCACGGCTCGGGGCGCGGCCGGTGCCGGTAATGATCCATCACCGTCCCGTGCGCGATCCGGTAAAGCCAGGCCTCCAGACGCGCGGCATCGCGCAGAGCGTCGCGGCCTCGAAAAGCTTTGAGCAAAACTTCCTGCGCCAGGTCTTCCGCCGTCGCTCGATCGCAGACCCGCCGGCGGCAATAGGCCTGGAGCCGCGGCGTAAAGTCGATCACCGCGCGCTCGAAGTCGCCGTGAGTGGGAGCGAAAATATCCAAGCTGAGAAAACGCTCCCGAGAATCGCCCCGCCCGTCAACCGCGCGCGCCTTCGTCGCGAGCCTTGTGCATGCGACGGCGCGGTTTCCTCGTTCCCAAGTGGCAACGCGCTAACGACTGCTGCGGCGCGCTTTCACCGGAATCGCTTTGCGCACCGGGATCGGGCTGGCTTCGGCCTCGGGATATTTCTTCGTGCTCGGCCAGATCAAACGCCACGGCTGGCTGCGCAAGGTGGCGGTGAAGTCTTTCGTGTTGCTGATCGTTTCTTTCAGCTCGGGGCTGAGGCTGTCGAGGGCGTCTTTTAGTTTCTCGGAGCTGTCGCGAAAATTGGCCAGGGTGACGGTGATGTTGTCGTTCTTCGTCAGCTGATTGCTCAGGTCTTCGATGTGGGCGAGCGATTTGGAGAGGTTGCTCTCGGGCGCGGTGATTTCGTTCAGGTGCTCGGTGAAGATTTTGAAATTCCCGAGGGCGAGGGTGAGGGGAGAATTTTCGTCGGTGATCTTGTTCAGGTTGGCAGCGGTGTTTTGCAGGGTCTTAAAGGTAGCAGTGGCCTCGGTCGCGACCGGGGCGACGATGCCGAGCAGTTTCGCGATCGCTTCGCCGAAATCGGGCACGCGGTTGCCGGCAAAAACCTGCCCGCCCTCGGCCCGGCCGGAGCGATCGTTGCCGCCGGAAATATCGATCGCGGTCTCGCCGAGCAAGCCGAGGGTCATGAGGCGGACGGTGGAGTTTTTGTAAACGACCGCGCTGCGATCGACCTCGACGTCGATCCGCGCTTCAAAGCGCGGGAGCGCCTTCGGGCCGCTCCCTTCGGGGCCGGTGACGGTGCCGAGATTGGCCGCGGCCTCGAGGGCACGGGCGGCTTCGTCGCGGGAGACGGGCGAGTTGAGCGACTTGACCTGGCCCACCTTGCGCCCGGCGAGGAGGACGGGCGCGCCGAGTTTAATCCCGGCGGCATTGTCGAAATAAAGCCGGTAAGTGACGAGCGGCCGGAACAAGCCCGGCGCCCCGAGCATGATGAGGATAAAGGTGAGGACCGCGACCGTGCTCAGGACGAGCAGGCCGGTCATGATCTCATTTCGTCGCAACTGCATCTTTGCTTCCTTCCAGGATTGGGCCTTCGGTGCTGCCGCTCAGGAATTGCTGCACCACCGGGTGGTCCGATTGTTTGAGTTCCTCGGGCGAGGCGTCGGCGATGACTTCACCGTGATAGAGCATAGCCATTCGCGTGCCGATACGGAAGGCGCTGTCCATTTCGTGGGTGACGATGATCGAGGTGACCTTGGCGCTCTCGGTCAGGCTGATGATCAATTCGTCGATGACGGAGCTGATGACCGGGTCGAGCCCGGCGGAGGGTTCGTCGAAAAGGATGAGCTCGGGGTCCATGACGAGAGCGCGGGCGAGGCTGACGCGTTTGCGCATGCCGCCGCTGAGCTCGGAGGGCATCTGGTTCTTCGATTCGAGCATGCCGACGAGCTCGAGTTTTTGGTCGACGATCTGGTCGATCTCGGCGGCCGTTTTGCGGGTCAATTCATCGAGGGGGAGGGCGACATTGTCGCGCACGTTGAGCGAGCTGAGGAGGGCGGAATATTGGTAGACCATCCCGATCTGGGCGCGGACCTGCTGGAGCTTGCGGCGTTTCAGGCGCGAGATCTCAAATTGCTTGAAGAAAATCTCGCCCGCGGTCGGCTGGAGAATGCCGAGGATCAAACGCAGGATGGTGCTTTTGCCGCTGCCGCTCTGGCCCATGATGACGAGACGGTCGAGCGGGTCGACTTTGAGGGAGACCCCGGCGAGGACTTTTTTTCCCGGAAACTCGAGCTTCACGTCGCGCAGCTCGACGATATGATTCGGCGGCTCGTTCACGGGAAGAAGACGATGTAGACGATGTTGAAAAGGGTGTCGAAACCGATCACGACCGTGATCGCGGTCACGACGCTCGAGGTGGTGGAGGTGCCGACGCCGGCGGCGCCGCCTTTCACGGTGAGCCCGCGGTAGCAGGCGATCGCGCCGATGAGCAGGCCGAACATGAAGCTTTTCAAAATGCCAGTGACGATGTCGCGAATGAGCAGGCTATGCAGGACGAGGTCCTGGAAATAGATGAAGGCGATATTGAAATAAGCTTTCGAGATGAGCGCGCTGGCGAAGATCGCGGCCACGCTCGAGATCACGCTCAGGCAGGGCATGAGGGCGAAAAGCGCCAGCATCCGCGGCGCGACGAGGAAGCGGAGCGGGCCGATCCCCATCGCCTCGATCGCCTCAACTTCTTCCGAGACCTGCATCGTGCCGAGCTCGGCGGTGTAGGAGGCGCCGATGCGCGCGGCGAGCATGATGCCGGTGAGGAGCGGGCCGAGCTCGCGGGTGAAAGCGATCGCGACCAGGCCCGGAACGAGCCGCTCGGTCCCGAAGCGCTCCAACTGGTAGCCGGTGAGGAGCGCCATGGTGAGACCGAGGAAAAACGAAACCATCGCGACGAGCGGGATGGAGCCGACGCCGGCGCGCTCGGTGTAGCGGAAGAACGCCGAGGCCCGGAACGGGACGCGCCCGCGCCGGATGCGGTCGGTCGTCTCGGCGACGGTATTAATGATGAACCAGAACATGCTGCCGACTTCCTGGAGCATGGAGCGGCTTTTCTCGCCTACGTCGGCGACAAGATCGGCCGGGGCGTTGACCAGCGTCTCGGCGGTGCCCGGTGTCGGCGAAGGATTCGCGGCCATTGCGAGGTGAAGTTGCCTAACTTTGAGGGAGCGGCAAGTTTTGCGGGCGGCGGGTCGGGCCGCGCGTCCGGGGTAACAGACTGTTTCGTTTCGCGCAGCTTTCGGAGTGCGGCGCGTCCCCCGCGCCGCTTTCGCCCCGCGCGGAGTTGGCAGCGCCGCCGCACGGAAAGCGACGCGAGGACGCGTCGCACTCCGAAAGCTGCGCGAAAAGCGCGGGACGCTCGAATGATTGATCCGAACACGATCCGTGTAGAGTAAGGGCTTCACCCGCTCGCTTCCGCGCGTGTTGCCGAATTCCATCTTATGCTCCGATTCCCTTTCCTTACCGTTCTCGGCAGTCTCGTGCTGGCCGGCTCCATCACAGCGCAAACGAAAAACGAACCGATGAAATACGGCCTGGTGATCCACGGCGGCGCCGGCACGATCGAACGCAGCACGATGACGCCGGAAAAAGAGAAAGCCTACCGCGCCGGGCTCGAGCAATCGCTCAAGGCCGGTTACGCGGTCCTCGAGCGCGGCGGCACAAGTCTCGATGCGATCGAGGCCGCGATCCGCGTGCTGGAGGACGACCCGATGTTTAACGCAGGCAAAGGCGCGGTCTTTACCCATGAAGGAACGAACGAGCTCGACTCCTCGATCATGGACGGCAAGACGCTCGCGGCCGGGGCGGTCGCGGGGGTGAAACGCATCCGCAATCCGATCAGCCTGGCGCGGATGGTGATGGAGAAATCAAAGCACGTGATGCTCACGGGCGAGGGGGCGGAGGCGTTTGCGCAGAAGATGGGGGTAGAGCTGGTCGACCAGAAATATTTCTACACCGAAGAACGGTGGCAGGCGTTGCAGAAAGTGAAAGCGACGCCCGCTCCGATGAGCGACAAGGATCGCCACGGCACGGTCGGCGCGGTGGCGCGCGACAAGGCGGGCAATCTCGCGGCCGGCACTTCCACCGGCGGGATGACGAACAAGCAATTTGGCCG
This sequence comes from uncultured Verrucomicrobiae bacterium, assembly GCA_963768965.1. Classification (GTDB taxonomy): domain Bacteria; phylum Verrucomicrobiota; class Verrucomicrobiia; order Chthoniobacterales; family UBA10450; genus Palsa-1392. The sequence continues at coordinate 90,205 of CAVYJY010000007.1, forward strand.
GGTCGGCGACGCGCCGATCATCGGGGCTGGGACGTATGCAAATAACGAGACGTGCGCGGTCTCGTGCACGGGTGATGGGGAGTTTTTCATCCGCGCCGCGGTCGCCCACACCGTGTCGGATTTGATGAATTACAAAGGAATGCCGGTGAAGGAAGCCGCCGAGACCGCGCTCGAAAACGCGAAAAAGCTCGGCGGCACGGGCGGGCTCATCGCGCTCGATAAGGAGGGGAACTTCGCGATGCCGTTCAATACCTCGGGGATGTATCGCGGCCAGGTCGGCCCCGACGGCAAGACCAGGATCGAGATTTACCAGTGATTCCCTCCTCATCCTGTTCCTGCTCGTGTTCGTGTTCGCGCTCGTGCATCGTGATCGTGATCGTGGGCGTGCCCTTTTCCCGATTGTCATTCTGAGCGGAGCGAAGAATCTCTGACCATTTCGGGGGATAGGCGCGCCCGCGACAAAACAGCAGAAATAGTCAGAGATCCTTCGCTCCGCTCAGGATGACAGTTCTATCTAAAGGGGGAGTGAAAGGACGGGAGGCCGAGAGGGCGAGAAGGCGAGAAAAAACTACTCGATGATATCGAGCGTCGCCTTGTCCCCGTGACGGGCCGCGGCGCTGGAAAGCAGCGCGCGAATCGCGCGAATGGTTTGCCCGTTGCGCCCGATAATCCGGCCGACATCGGTCTGGCGCATGCGCAACCGGAACACGGTCATGCGGCCGTTGGCGGCCTCCGAGAGCATCACTTCATCCGGAAATTCGACGAGATGCCGGATGATAAACTCGAGGAATTGTCTCACGCGGCGGAGTGTAGCGAGGCGTCCGCGCCTTGTCCAACTGGAACCGGGAGCTCTCTCCCGGGGTGAGAAATTATTCCGCGGCGGCTTCGGCCGGCGCGGGCTCCGCAGGGGCGGCGGCGGCGCGGGCTCGAGTCTTCTTCAAGATGCTGCGCACCGTATCCGAGGGCTGTGCCCCGCGGGCCATCCAATGCTCCACTCGATCCACCTTCAAAGTCGTGTTTTCGCCCTTCACCTTCGGGTCGTAGGTCCCGATGATCTCGATAAACTTGCCGTCGCGCGGGCTGCGGCTATCGGCCACGACGACTTTGTAATAGGGGCGATTTTTCGCGCCTTCTCTGCGTAATCTGATTGAAACGGCCATGGGAAAAGTTGAGAGCTGTGAGTTGATCCGCCTCAGGCGGATTGAGGCTCCGGGGGAGGGAACGAATCGCCCAATTCGGCGAAATCGCAAGTCAGCTCTTCATCCGCGACATTTGCGACATCATCCGCTTCATCTTACCTGCGTTCTTCATCATCTTGCGCATCTGGTTGAAACGCTGAAGCAGATCGTTCACCTGAGTCACCGTGCTCCCGCTGCCGGCGGCGATCCGCTGGCGCCGGCGGGCGTTTAAGATGTCGGGGCGCTTGCGCTCTTCGTCGGTCATGGAGAGGACGATCGCTTCCGTCCGCTTGATCTGTTTCTCGTCGATGTTCATGTCCTTGATGTTGCCCATGCCGGGCAGCATCCCGAGGATGTTCTCGAGCGGGCCGAGTTTCCGCATCATTTTGAACTGGGCGAGGAAATCGTTGAAATCGAAGGAGGCGGTCCGGAGTTTTTTCTCCATCCGCGCCGCTTCTTCTTCGTCGATCGCCTCGGCCGCTTTCTCGACCAGGCCGACGATGTCGCCCATCCCGAGGATCCGCCCCGCGAGACGGTCGGGCACGAAGGCTTCGAATTGATCGAGCTTTTCGCCGACCCCGGCAAACTTGATCGGGCGCTGCGTTACCTCGCGCATCGAGAGGGCCGCGCCGCCGCGGGCGTCGCCGTCGAGTTTCGTCAGGACGATGCCGGTGATGCCGAGCGCTTCGTGGAAATGCGTCGCGACGCTGACCGCCTGCTGCCCGGTCGCGGCATCAGCCACGAGCAGGACTTCCTGCGGCTTGAGGAATTCCTTGAGCTGTTTGATTTCCTCGATCAGGACGGCGTCGATCTCCTGGCGCCCGGCGGTGTCGAAAATCTGCACGTTGCCGGTTTGTTCCGCGGCCCAGGCGAGGCTCGCGGCGGCGGAGCGCTTCACGTCTTTCTCGTCCAGCGGCGGCGTGTAAACCGGGACGCCGACCTGTTTGCCGAGGGTCGCGAGCTGTTCGATCGCGGCCGGCCGATGCAAATCGCAGGCGATGAGCAGCGGGGCCCGCCCCTGTTTTTTCAGGTAGGCGGCGAGCTTGGCCGAAGAGGTAGTTTTGCCGGCGCCGTTCAGGCCGACCATGAGGATGCGCGCGGGCTTGTCGAGATTGAGCGGAGAGGCGTCGCCGCCGAGAAGCGCGGTCAGTTCGTCGTGGAAAATCTTCACCACCTGCTGGCCGGGCGTGACGCTGCGCAGGACTTCTTCGCCCAGGGCCTTGTCTTTCACCTGGGCGACGAATTTCTTCGCCACCTGGTAATCGACGTCCGCCTCGAGGAGCGCGAGCCGCACCTGGCGCATCGCGTCGGAGACGTTGACCTCCGTGATCGAGCCGTGACCGCGGAGATCCTTGAAGATGTCCTGCAGTTTATCGCCGAGTTGTGAAAACATGATTCGTTAGGTTGGGAGTGCCCGGGCCGGTTTCACTACCATGAACTGGCACCCGTTTCCAACCAAACGCCTCGACCGGTGCTCGTAATCGTGCTCGTGCTCATGCTCGATCTGTTTCGATGACGATCCGAGCAGGAGCGCGAGCACGATTTCTGGGAGATTCGCAAAATCTTCCTCTTCGATTCATGTTGCACCCGACTCGATGAACAACACCGTCCTCCTCCATATCGTGGAACGCCTTGAAGGCTTCCTCGGCAAACTCCCCGATTCCATTCGCAACCCGGTTCTGAACGAGCTCACGCCGTTGAAGGAGCTTTTCCTCCAGCAACGCTCGCCGCGTTTTGTCCTGACCGGTTCGCATCCGATGCCGCTGCTCGAGTTCTGTGCCCAGATTTTTGCCGAGGGCGCTCAGGAAACGCCCGCCCGTGAGACGCTGACCGGCCTCTATCGCTGGCAAAAGATTTCGCTCGGCCAGCACGGCTCGATTCAACTGCTCGATGCCCGCGGCGCCGATGAGGCGGCGCTCGCCCTCGTCCGGGAAGAATTGCAGCGCCAGCCGGCCGATCTCTTCTTTTTCCTCCCGGCCGAGCACGATGCAAAGGTCGCGCCGCGCCGCGAGACGGAGCGGCTCGAGCAATTACTCAACTGGAACAGTGGCTCGGGCGTGGGCGCGAAACTGCTCGAGCTGCGCAGCAACGCCGCGGAATCCGCCTGGCCGCTCGCCCAGGCGCCGGACGCGCCCGCCATCCGGGCCAGTCTGCTCGGGGTCTTTGCGCTCGGCAAAAGCCTGCTCGCGATCCTGGCGAGCGAGTTGCCTAACGAGGCCCGGGTCGAGATGGTGAGAATCGGGGGTGACCGCGAAGCGCAGGCGCAGATCGCGGAAATGCTGGTGAAATCAACCAGCGCCATCTGCGCCGCGATTGGCGCGCAGCCGATTCCGCTGGCCGATCTGCCGATCCTGACCACGCTGCAACTGGTCATGGTTTCAGGGATCATGTACATCAGCGGCCGCGAACGGAGCATGCGGGCGGCGACCGAATTTATCGGCGCGCTCGGGGCGAATGTCGGCCTCGGGATGGTCTTGCGCGAAGGCGCCCGGGCAGCGCTCAAATTTTTCCCGGGCTGGGGGAATGTGGTCTGCGGCATGGTGGCGGGCGCGGGAACTTTCGCCATCGGCCGCGCGGCAACGGTTTATTTCATCGAGGGCGCGACTCTGCGCGACGCGCGGCGGGCGTTCGTGGAGAACAAGAAAAAGCGAGTCGAGCTTCCGGGAAGGAAACCCAAGGCGCTACGCGAGCGGGTGTAGACGCTTCGCTCTGCGAAGCGCGGGGCAAAGCGTGGCAAGCGCAGTGAACGCCCTATGCATGGTCGACGCTTCGCTCCAGGAGAGCGTTGGCCACGAGACGCAAAGGCAAGATTGACCCACGCCCGCGCCTCCCAGAGGGAGGCGTCTACAGGGGGCGAGAGAACGGCTCAGAGTGGCCACGAATAACTTGTGAATAAATCCGCGCTTTCGGCGCATATTGTTCACACAATTCTGTGAACAGCTTTTTTCCCTTAGGTAATAAACCGAGTCGCTTTCTTCGCCCGCGATGAAGCTCTCGGAGATTGGAAACACTTTGCGCGAAATCCGCGTGGTGCCGGTTAAAAGTCTCGGGCAAAATTTTTTGCACGATCAAAACCTGGCCCGCTGGGTGGTGCAGGAAGCCGGGATTTCCGCTTCCGATTTCGTTCTCGAAATCGGACCCGGACTAGGTGCATTGACCGAGCCCGCACTTGCCACCGGCGCCAGAGTCTTGGCGATCGAAAAAGATGGTCGGCTGGCGGATTTTTTGCGCAGACGCTTCCAAGATGCTCGCTTCGAAATTGTGCACGGGGATGCGTTGGAGTTTGAAGTACGGCGTCTTTTCCCGCATGGACCGATCAAGTTGTTAGGCAACCTACCCTACTATGTTTCGACCCAACTTCTTCTGCGATATCTCGAATCGCCAAGTCCTATTACGCTGGCAGTGTTGATGTTACAGCGTGAAGTTTCAGCCCGTCTGTCGGCTGCGCCTCGTTCCAAGGATTATGGAATTCTTACTCTTGTCGTGCAGCTACAATGCCGCGTCGAATATTTGCGGACCGTTCCGGCAACTGTTTTTTTGCCGCAACCGGAGGTCGATTCCGCTTTCGTGCGACTGACCCCGCGCCCGCCTAACGAGTTGCCCGATCACGACCGCGCAACATTTTTTTCGCTCGTCCGTCGTGGCTTTTCGCAGCGGCGAAAGCAGCTCGGGAAATTGCTCAAGGAGCAGGTCGCCGACTGGCCGCGCGCGGCGCAGGAAATCGGTGCCGCCATGACCGCGCGGGCGGAGGAGCTGTCACTCGCGCAATGGATCGCGCTTTCCAATTTCGTGCGACCGCCGACCTCGCACAGCGCGGGGACGGATCTTTCCGAGCCGTTCCCGGTGGTGGACGAAAATGACCGCGTGACGGGGGCCGCGCCACGTCGTGAAGTGCATGGGAATAACTTGCGCCACCGGGCGGTGCACCTCTTCCTTTTCAATTCCGCCGGAGAGTTGCTTTTACAGAAACGTTCGCGCTGGAAAGATCGGCATCCGAACGTCTGGGATTCGAGCGCGGCCGGTCATGTCAGCGCGGGCGAGGAGTACGACGACACTGCGGCGCGCGAGTTGCGCGAGGAATTAGGCGTGGAAACATGCCTGACGCGGATCGGGCACTTGCCCGCTTCGGAGCAGACTGGCCAGGAATTCATCTGGCTTTACCGGGGCGAGCACCCCGGACCGTTTAGGCCGGCCGGGTCGGAGATCGAGGCGGTGCAGTTTTTTGCGCCGGAAGTGATCGCGCGCTGGATTGAGGAAAGACCGGGCGATTTCGCGCCCGGTTTCCTGGAATGCTGGCGAGTCTACGGTTCCGCGCGGAACAACCCGCCTAACGAGGCGAGTCTCGCCTAACGTTTCTTTTTTGCCGGGCTCTTCTTCGCCGCCGCTTTCCTGGCCGGGGCCTTGCTCTTGCCGGCGGTCGCGAGGGTCGTGCGCGGCGGAAGATCGCCCATCACTTCGCGGCGATACTTGCGCGCGGCCTTGCGGGCCTGCTCTTTGCCGCCGTAAACCGCGTCGCTGAACATCCGCGTGCCCGTCGACGAGCCACGCACAAAATGAACCTGGAAGCCATGGGTCTGTTTCTTCGCCCGCGGCTTGGTGTCGATGCGTTTGATGTTTTGTTCGGAGTCGGGATTGGATCGTTTCCTCATAATAAGAATTGTTTTGGCCTAACGAGTGGAGGGTAAGGTCAACTTTTCGCTTATGCAAACGCAGCCCGCACGAATTTTTAAATTTTTCAGCGCAGCGCGCGCGCCGGCCAGACGGGCAGATTCCAGTTCGCACTTTTCTCACCGTAAACCGCCCGCGGCAGGAGCACGTAACAGGGACGTGCCTCCTCCCGCAGCCACTTGATCAATTCCACCAGCGCGCTCTCCGCCATCGTCGTGCAGCCGGCGCTGGGACGGGTTTCGCCGCGGCGAATGTGAAAGAAAATGGCGCTGCCCTCGTTAGGCCGGGGCGGGTCGGAATTGTGCCGGATCTCGACCAGCCAGCGATAGGCAAAGTCGTTATGCCGCATCTTTTGTTTGCCGAACCAGGGCGGGGGATTCTCCGGGTCGTCGATCGTGACGTGCAGGTTGTAGTCCGGCCGGGTGGGATCGTCGATCCAGGCATCGGCTTTGGTCACCTGGTGGAAAGGAAAATTCGCCCCGGCGGGCAGAGCTGGATCATAAGTATAGATCTTGCCGATGCGGAAGAGACCAGCCGGCGCCCGGCCGTCGCGCTCCTTTTTCCGCGGGCCGTTTTCTTCCTGGCCGGCGAGACCGCGGCCCCAGGCAAGGCCATTTTTGCCGAACAGGACCGGGACCGGCTGGCCGACCGGTTGCCAGGGCCCGGCGGCGGCACGCTCGAAGCGCTGCAGCTCGCCCCGCATCGAGTCCCAGCCCGGGGCGACGGCGACGATGAGTTGCCGGCAATCTTCCGGGACGGCGGCGGCACGCGCACTGCTGGGCAGGATGAGCAACGCGGGCAGGAGAAAGTGGCGAAGGAAGCGCATGTCAAAACTTAGACGTGCAGCCGGCGCGATCTGTCCAGTTGAATTCGAAATGAAGAAGAAGATCGCGGCGCTCCTCCTCGTCCTCTGCGCGCTCGGTGCTTACGCGCCGGCCTTGCAGAACGACTTTGTCTGGGACGACCATGCCCTCATCCTGCGCGACCCGCTCATTCGCAGCTGGCAACTCATCGGCGAGGGCTTCACCCATTTCCTTTTCACGGACGCGGCCGCTTCAGATTTCTATCGGCCGCTGCAACGGCTCAGCTACACCTTTGATTACGCCGCCTTCTTCGTTTCGCCGATGGGGTATCATCTCGTTAGTCTCCTTTGGCACGCGGGGGCGGCCGTCGCGCTCTTCTTTTTTGCGGAGGAATTTCTCGCGCGATGCCAGCTGGCATCAGCGCGTCGGACCTGGGTCGCGCTGGGCGCGGCGCTGGTCTGGGCGCTGCATCCGGTGCAGAGCGCGGCGGTGGTTTACGTTTCCGGGCGAGCTGATCCGCTGGCGGCGGCGTTTGGTTTTCTCGGGCTTTACCTCGGGCTGCGATTGCTGCGCGCGGAAGGAAACGCGCGCTGGGGATTTGGCGTTGGGGCCGGTTTTTCCTTCCTCGCCAGCGCGTTGAGCAAGGAAATGGGACTAATCTTTCTTCTCCTCTGGCTCATTATTGCGCTCGCCCAGCGTCCCCGCCGGGCATTGTTAGGCATGGCTGGTTTGGTGGTGGGAGTTCTTTTCGCCTACCTCAGCCTGCGCCTCCCGGCCGAACACCTTCCGGCGCCGATGGCGCCGGCGTCGCCCCTCCTCGTTAGGCCAATTGTTTCGGCCCGGGCGGTGGCGGAGTATGCCGGCCTCCTCGTTGCGCCAGTGCGTCTGCAGATGGAGCGGGAGGTCGAGACCCGGCCGAGCGGGTATGGCCCGGAGAGCATGGCGGCCGCTTCCTGGCTGGAGTTGCAGACTCTCGCCGGGCTGCTCCTGGTGGCAGCGGCCGGCTTCCTTCTCTGGCGCGCGCGGCGGCAGCCGGCGATCTTCCTTCCGCTTGTCCTGGCGGCGGTCTGTTACCTGCCGATCAGCGGTCTGATCACGCTCAACGCCAATCTTGCGGAACACTGGCTCTACCTGCCGAGCGCCTTTCTCTTCCTGGGCGCGGCTGCGGCCCTGGCGGCTTCGGGTTGGTTGACGGAAAAGACTCTTCGCTCCCGCGCCCTGATCGTTTGCCTAACGACATGGCTGCTTTTTCTGCCGGTCCGGACTTTCCTTCGCACTTTCGACTGGAAAGACCAGCGCACGTTTCTGACCCGCACGATCAGGGACGGGGGCGATTCGGCCCGGATGTGGATCAATCTCGGCGGGCTGGAATTAAGCGCGGGCAATCTGGTCGCGGCGCGGCAGGCCCTCGAGCGCGCGCTCGCGCAGGACCCGGAACACACGCTCGCCCTGCTCAATCTCGCGGCGGTGACGATCAAGGAGGGAGATTTCCCCGCGGCGCGAGCCATCCTGCAACGGATCAAGGAACCACCCGAGCTCCGGGCGCGGGCGGAGGAGAGTCTCGCCGTGCTGGAGAATCGAGAGAGCGGCCAGGTCAATCTCATGCGGCTGCGGCTGGCGGCACGGCTCGGTCCGCCCAACTGGGCGATCGAGAAGCGCTACGTCAAGGCGCTGGCGGATCTGAACTATCCCGAGCGCGCGATCACGGAATTAAGAACCTGCCTGGCGACGGCGCCGTATCGGGCGGAGAGCTGGCAGATGATGAGCGCGCTGCTCCACCGGATCGGCCGGCCTAACGAAGCCGAGCTGGCCCTTTTCCTGGCGGAATCGAACGACGTCCACTTGAAGAAGCGCGACCTTCCGCTCTAGGGATTTACATCCGTCGAGGCGGGCGGGTCCGATGCAGTGGTGGTGAGACGATTTTTCAAACTGATGCTCCTGGTCTCGGCCTGCGCCTGCGCGACCGCGACGCTGGCGAATTCCCCTAACGAAACCGCGACGCCGATTCCGACCCCGACGATTCCCGCCGGGGCGCGCCCGACCGCGACGGTGACGCCGCTCCAGGAAACGCCGCAGCCGACCAACACGGTCACGCCCTTGCCGAACGCTTCGCCCGCCGGGACGCAGCCGCAGACGACCAACACGGTCGCGCCCAGCCCGAGCCCGCGCTGAATCGAATCGTTAGGCGGCCGGTGTCGCCGCGATTTTTTCGACCCGCGCGGTGTCCGCGCCGAGCGACTTCATGCCGAAGAGCCAGATGACGCCGGAGACGACCATCATGCCCGAGATGAGGAAGAAGCCGACGTTCATGTTGGTGTGGCCCGAAATGTAACCGATCGTCGGAAAGGCCAGGGCGTCGCCGAGGGCGTGGATGACGAGGATATTGAGGGCAAAGGCGGTCGCGCGCACCGCCGGCGGAGTGACATTCGCGAGCGCGGTGTTGGACGGGCCGGTATTGAGGAAAGCGAAGAAGATCGCGCCGAAAAGAAAACCCCACGCGGCCGGGAACGGTGTGAAAAGCATGGCCACAAAAAGCGGCGCGGCGAGGAGCATTCCGATTCCCGAAACAGAAAAGTAGGAACCGGGATGGCGCGGGCGGAGCCAGTCGGCCACGACCCCGCCGACGAGGGTGGAAAGCAATCCGCCCACCGCGGTGATGAGGCCGAAGATGGCGGTCGACGACGGCGGCAGCCCGCGATAGCGAAGATAAGCCGAGATCCAAAAGGCCAGACCACCGATGGCGAAAGTCATGGCCGTCTGGGCAAAGCAATTGATGACGTAGGAGCGGGTGCGGAAGAGCGCGAGATAATCATCCCACTTCGGCTTGGCCCGACTTTGACGGTCGACGCCGCGGCCGCGCGGGTCGCGCTGGGTGAAACAGAGCAAACCGAGGAGCAGGCCGGGCGGGGTGACGAGATAAAAAGCCCAGCGCCAGCCGAGGTGGGCGTTGATCAAACCGCCCAGGACATAACCGAGCGCGCCGCCGACCGGGATGGCGGCGAAGAAAACCGAGAGGACGCGACCGCGGACCGCGAGCGGGAAAAGATCGGCCAGAATCGTCGGCGCGGCCGGACCGTAGCCGCCCTCGCCGATCCCGACGAGGATGCGGGTGAAGAGGAGAATGCCGAAAGTCGCGGCCAGGCCGGAGCCGCCGCTGGCCAGGCTCCAGAGAATGACCGCGATGCCGACAATGACCCAGCGCGAGAAACGATCCGAAAGCCAGCCCAGGGCGGGCGCGGAAAGCATGTAGGTGACAAAGAAAGCCGTGCCTAACAATCCGCTCACGGCCATCGCATTCGGGTCGTTAGGCGAAAAAAAGGCGGCGCGAATCTCCGGCTCAACCGCGGCCAGGATGTAGCGATCGATGTAATTAAAGAGGTTGATTACGAGGAGCAGGCCGAGGGCGGTGAGCGCGCCGGGCTGGAAGTGGAATCGGTTCGTCATCGGAATTGCCGATTGCAGTGGGCGTCGCCCAGATTGTAAATCATAAAACGATGCCGCCCATTTCTACCGCCGAACGTCTCCTGCGCTTCTTTGGAATGCCGCTGATGCGGCTGATTTATCGCGTCACGCCGGTTGGACTGGAACGGCTGCCGCCCGGCGGATTCCTGCTTTTGCCTAACCACATCAGCTTTATCGATGCGCTGATTCTGCTCGTCGCCTGTCCGCGGCCGATTCGCTTTATCATCGACCAGGAATATTACGAAAACCGTTTTCTGCATCCGGTCCTGCGGGCGGTCGGCTGCATTCCGATCACCGCGCGCCGGGCGAAAGATGCGATGCGGCTCGCCGCAGAAAAGATCCGCGAGGGCGAGATTGTTTGTCTTTTTCCCGAGGGACAGCTGTCGCGCTCCGGCACGCTCCTGCGCCTGCGCCGCGGCTACGAAGTGATCGCGCGGCAGGCCGAGGAGCCGGTCGTGCCGGTCTGGCTCGATCAACTCTGGGGCTCGATTTTCTCCTACCAGGGCCGGCGATTTTTCACGAAATGGCCGCAGCATTTTCCCTATCCGGCGACGGTCGAGTTTGGCCAGCCGCTTGCGCCTAACGACGCCGACATTGCCACCGTGCGCGAGGAATTGCTCAAGCTGGGAGAAAACTGCTACAGCCGTCGTCCCGCTCTGCGCGGGCATCTCGGGCAGGCGGCGGTGCGCGGATTGGCGCGTCATCCTTTCCGGACCGCGGTGATCGACGGCCTGGATCAGAGCGAGTTGAGCCGCGGAAAACTTCTCGGAGCGGCAGCCGCGCTCAGTCGATATCTGCGAGAAAATTTCCCGGACGAGCGGATCGGCATTGTCCTCCCGGCGAGCAAGGGAGGTGTCGTGGCCAACCTCGCGGTCGTGCTCGCGGGCAAGGTGCCGGTCGGGTTGAACTTCACCAGCGGCCGCGCCGCTCTCGAGCGCGCGCAGGAAATCGCGGGGTTGAAAGTTGCAATCTCAGCCAACGCCTTCGTCCAGCGCCTAACGGATTTCCCCTGGCCCGGGCAAGTCGTGCAACTCGATGAGGTCCTGCCCACGCTGAAGCCGAAGATTTTCCTCTGGTGGATGGCGGCAAGCATCCTGCCGGGGGCCTGGCTGGTCCGGCTCCTCGGAATTCCGCGGGAAGGGGACCACGCCGAAGCCGTCCTCCTTTTCACCAGTGGCAGCTCGGGCGATCCGAAAGGGGTCGTCCTCAGCCATCGCAACCTGATCGGCAATGTCTCGCAATTTCGCGTCATGCTCGACGCCACGCACGAAGATCTGCTCCTCGCCTCGCTCCCGTTTTTCCACAGCTTCGGCTGCACCGTCACACTCTGGTTCCCGCTCATCGAAGGGGTGCGGATCGTGACTTATCCGAATCCGCTCGAGACGGCGAAATGCGCCGAACTGATCGAACGCCATCGCGCCACCATCGTGCTGGCGGCGCCGACTTTTCTCCGCGGCTACCTGCGCAAAGCCGAGCGCGACCAGCTCGCAAGCGTGCGCCTAACGATCACGGGCGCGGAGAAATTGCCCCGCAGTTTGGCCGACGCCTTTGCGGAGCGCTTCGGCAAACCGGTCTTCGAGGGTTACGGCCTGACCGAGACTTCGCCGGTGGTGAGCGTGAACCTGCCCGAGCCGGAGCCGCAGCGTCCGGGCGACCCTGTGCAACCTTCGCAGCGGCCGGGCTCGGTTGGGAAAATGGCGCCTGGGATTGCGGCGGAGATTCGCGATCCGGAATCTGGAGAGAAGCTCTCCCTTCACGAGACCGGAATGCTCTGGCTCCGCGGTCCAAACATTTTCGAAGGCTACCTGCACGATCCGGCGCGGACGGCGGAGGTGCTGCAGGAAGGCTGGTTGAAAACCGGTGACCTCGGGCGCTTCGACGAGGATGGGTTCCTTTTCATCGAAGGCCGGCTTTCGCGCTTTTCCAAGATTGGCGGCGAGATGGTCCCGCACGAGACGGTGGAACAAAAAATTCTGCAGGCGTTAAACCTGGGCAACGAAAGCGAGCGCAGCATCGTCGTGACCTCGATCGTCGACGCGCAAAAGGGCGAGGCGCTCGTTCTCCTAAGCACGATCGAGATCGATCAGGCCAGCTTGCGCGCGCAATTACACGAAAGCGGGGTGCCGAATCTCTGGATCCCGAAAATCATCCTGCGGGTGGAACAAATCCCGGTCCTGGCGACCGGCAAGCTGGACCTGCGGCGCTGCAGCGAGGTCGCGGCGAAAGAGGCGGTCTAACGGACACCGGGCGCGGGCCCGGCCTAACGAGCGGTCGCGGGAGTGACCTCGCAGGGCCCGAGGTAGGCGCCGGGATGATTATCCAGGAACCTCTGCACGTTGGATCCCAGGATATGGCGCTCCCGCCCAGGACCGTGCTGTGCGCTGGCGGTCACGATCCGGCGCTGCTGTCCATTGTCGCAGATGAGCACAATCTCATCCCCCGGATTGAAACCGCCGCCGCCGTCGCCGAGAAACGGCGGTGTATTCGGCGCCCCGAATCCCGGGCCTTCCTCCGGGATATCGAGCACTTCCTTGCCATCGAGCATTTCTTTCCCGTCCATCACCTGTTTGCCATCGTTGCGCGTGTTCTCGGTCCGCGTCTGGACCGAGTCGGCACAATCGGGCGCGGTGGCGAGGGCGGCGTCATCGATGAGCGCGGCCGATTGCGGCCAGGCCACAATCGCGGCGGCGACGATCGCGCCGGTGACATCGCAATCGATTTCCTCCCCGCTGGCGCAACGAATCGCGGTCGCGACAATGTCGCTGGCGTATTCGTGATGCGAGGTGACGGCGGCCTTTGTGATCGTGGCGGCAGCATTGGGATTACTCTTCACCGCGGCGCAAACCGCGGTCAGGAATTGCGGTTTGCCGGCGGTATTGATCATGACGCCGGGCGGCAGGCCCGACTCGATCATCTCCGTCGGCGACATGAGCGTGGCGGTGGCGACCGGCAGGGTGACGACCCAGAACGCACTGATCAGGGCGATTCCGAGGGCGAGGGTGAGGCCGGTCTTCGCCAGGCGCGAGCCGAAGATTGTGGAAATCATAGGTAGTTAGGCTGCTTCCTGTATGAATGATTCCCGGCGGCAGGTCAAGTTCAGAGATCGTCCCGCGGCTCAGGCGTCGGCGTAGTCCGGGACGAGGGCGGCTTCGGGCTCCTCTTTCCGGGGAACGTCGCGGGCGCTTTCGTGGGCCCGCCGTTCGTTGTGCGTGCGCGCGATCAGGACGTAAAGCGAGGGGACAATGAAGAGAGTGAAAAGAGTGCCGATGGTCATCCCCCCGACGAGCACGAGACCGATCGAGTTTCGCGCTTTCGCCCCGGCGCCGGTGACGAAGACGAGCGGCATGTGGCCGGCGACGGTCGCGATCGTGGTCATGAGAACCGGACGCAAACGGATGCGGGCGGCCTGGGAAACCGCCTCGATTTTGCTCCGGCCTTCTCCCTGCAGCTTGTTCGCGAACTCGACAATCAGGATCGCATTTTTCGCGATCAACCCGACCAGGGTGACGAGCCCGACCTGCGAATAAATGTTGAAGGAAGTCGTAAACGCGTTGGTGAAAAACGCCATGTTCGGGTTTGGGAGCTGGAGGAACATGAAAATCATGGCCCCGAAAAGCGCGAGCGGGACTGAGCCGAGGAGAATGATGAGCGGATCGCGGAAGCTGTTAAATTGCGCCGCCAGGACGAGAAAAATCAGGACCACCGCGAGACCGAAGGCGGGCAGGAACTTGTCGCCTTCGACCCGGAGCTGGCGCGATTCGCCGGTGTAATCGATCGAGTAACCGGCCGGCAAAATCTTGGCCGCCTCGTCTTCGAGGAGCTTGAGCGCCTGGTCGAGCGGACGGCCGGAGACGCCGCTGATGGTGACGGCGTTGAGTTGTTTGAAACGGTTCAGGGTTCGCGGCACGGTCTTTTCCCGGATCGTCGCGACCGTGCTCAGCGGAATGAGTTTGTCGTCCGGACCGGTGACGTAAATGTCCTTGAGCTGATCGGGATTCAGACGATCGACCCGCTGAATTTGCGGGATTACCTTGTAGCTGCGCCCGGCGATGTTGAAGCGATTGACGAAATTGCCGCCGAGCATGGCCGAAATATCGGCGCCGACTTCCTGCAGGTTCAAACCGAGCGCGCCGACTTTGTCGTGATCGATCACGAGCTCGGCCTGAGGCTGGTCGATCTTGGTGTCGATGATCGGCGGGAAAAAGAACGCGCCGCTCGACATGGCTTTTTCCTGCAGTTTTTTCGCGAACTCGACCATGCGTTCGGGTTCCTCGGTCGAGAGCAGAACGATTTCGACCGGGAATTGACCGCCGCCGGGAAGGGCAGGGGGCATGACGGGAAACATCTCAATCCCGGGCACGGTGCCGAGTTTTGCCTGCACCTGCGGGAGGAGCTCAAAGGCGGTTTCCTCGCGCTCGTCCCACGGTTTCAGGACCATGCCGCCGAAGCCGTTGCTCGGGAAAGTGATCTGAAAAGTGAATTCGGTCTGCGGGAAACTCATGAAGACTTTGCCCGCCGCGTCGGCAAAGGAGGCGGTCTGTTCGATCGTGGAATTGGCCGGCGCGTTGACGATGCCGAAGATGACGCCCTGGTCCTCGGTCGGCGCCAATTCCTTGGAAGCGAAGCTGGGAAGCAGGAAAAACATGATCGCAGCGATAACCGTTAGGCCAATCCAGGCGGTGTAAACCGCCGGCCGCATCCGCAGGGTGGCGTCGAGCCGGCGGCCGTACCAATTGCGCAGCCGATCGAAGAGATGATTTACCTTCGCGGAAAAGCCGCGCTCGGCGTCGCCCTCGCGGAGAAAGGTCGCGGTCATGACCGGCGAAAGAGTGAGCGCGACCACGCCGGAGATGGCGACCGCGCCGGCGAGGGTAAAGGCAAATTCGCGGAAGAGCGTTCCCGTTAGGCCGCCCTGGATGCCGACCGGAATGTAGACCGCGGCGAGCGTGATCGTCATCGCGATGATCGGCCCGATCAGCTCGCGCGCGCCGAGGAGCGCGGCGTTGACCGGGGTCAGCCCGTCGCGCAAATGGCGCTCGACGTTTTCCACCACGACGATGGCGTCATCGACCACGAGGCCGACCGAGAGGACGACCGCGAGGAGGGTGAGCAGGTTGATCGAGAAGCCGAAGACCTGCATGAGAAAGACCGCGCCGATGAGCGAGATCGGGATGGCGACGACCGGGATGATGGTGGAACGCCACGAACCGAGGAAAAGAAAGATGACGACGCAGACGATGAGAAGCGTCTCGGAAAGCGTGACGTAAACGTCCTTGATCGCGGTGTTGATGTAATCGGTGCCGTCGTAAGCGATCCGGCCCTGCATGCCGGAGGGCAGATCCTTCGTGATCGACTCCATTTCGGTCCGGACGCGCTTGATGACGTCGATCGAGTTGGCGTTAGGCAGAACGAAAACGCCCATGAAGACGGCGCGCTGGCCGGAGAAGCGGACTTCGGAATTATAATCTTCCGCCCCGAGCACGACGTCGGCGATATCGCCCAGCCTAACGAGGGTGCCGTTTTCCTCGCGCACGACGAGTTTCTGGAAGTCCTCCGCCGTGTGCAGGTCGGTGTTGGCAGTGAGATCGACCTGGACGAGCGCGCCCTTGGTCCGGCCGAGCGCGGCGAGATAATTATTGTTCGCCAGGGCCCGGCGCACCTGCGCGGGACTGACGTTGAGAGCGGCCATGAGCTCGGGCTTAAGCCAGATGCGCATGGCAAAGGTGCGGCCGCCGAGAATCTCCGCGCGCTGCACGCCCTCGATCGCGGTCAGGCGCGGCTGCACGATGCGGTTCAGGTAATCGGTGATCTCGTTCGCCTCCAAAATGTCGGAGGTGAAACTGAGATAAGCCGAGGCAAACTGGGAATCGGCCGACTCGATGTTGATGATCGGCACCTCCGCTTCCGGCGGGAGGTCGTTCCGCACCTGATCGACCTTCGAGCTGATCTCGGAGAGCGCCTTGTTCGAATCGTAGTTCAGCCGCAACCGCGCCGTGATGGTGGAGACTCCCTGCGCGCTGGAGGATTGCAGATAATCAATCCCGTCCGCGGCCGCGATCGCACGCTCGAGCGGGGTGGTAATAAAGCCGCGGACCAGCTCCGCGCTCGCGCCGACATAGGCGGTCGTGACCGTGACCGAGGCGATGTCGCTGCGCGGATATTGCCGCACATTGAGCGACGAAATCGCCTGCACGCCGGCGATGACAATAACCAGACTAACGACCAGGGCGAGGATCGGTCGGCGGATGAAGAGGTCGGTAAAATTTTTCATCTCAGGAGCGCGCGGGGCGGCGGCGCACTCAGGTATTCGGCGGCTTCGGGGAGAGTTCCGCCTTCGGCGCAAGGTGGTTGTCCACCACCACGTGCATGCCGTTGCGCATCTTGAAGACACCCGTGCTCACGACTTCTTCGCCTTCCTTTAACCCGTTGGTGATGGCGACAAAATCACCGCGCGTCTCGCCGGTTCGGACGAATTGCTGGCGCGTCACGATCTCGTTCTTGCCCGTCTTTTCGTTCTTTTTCGACTCGATCACGTAAACCGAATTGCCGTAGGGCGCATAGGCGACCGCGGTCGTGGGAATGAAGAGGGTCGGCTTCGTTTCCGGAAGCTGCACTTCGACCCGCGCAAACATTCCCGCGCGGAGCGCGTGGTCGGCGTTGTCGATCGTGGCCTGGAGCGAGACGGAACGCGTCGCGGGATCGATGGCGGAGTTGATCGCGCTCAGCGTCCCGGTGAATTCACGGCCTTCGATCGCATCGGTCGTCATCTTGACCGGGAGACCGACTTTCACTTTTCCGAGATCCTGTTGCGGCAGGGAAAAATCGACGAAGACCTTGTCCAGCGCCTGCAAGGTGACGAGATTCTGTCCCGCCGGCACCATCTGCCCGGGGTTCACTTCGCGGATGCCGGCGATGCCGTCGAAAGGCGCGCGGATTTCCTTCTTGTCGATGACCGACTGCATGTTTTCCACCGCCGCCTTGGCCTGCGCAAATTTGGAAGCAGCGGCATCAAACTCCGCTTTCGAGATCACGTTGCGTTTCGAGAGGTCCTGGGCCCGCGTAAACTCTGCCTTCATCAACTCCAGATCGGCCTGGGCGGAGCGGAACTGCGCCTGTTCCGCGGACGCATCCAGTTTCACCAGAAGGTCGCCTTTTTTCACCGGGCGACCCGACTCAAAGCCGATCTCGGCCACCATCCCGGGCAGCTCCGCGCTGATCGTGGCCCCCTGCACCGGCGTGATCGAGCCGACGGCGGTGAGAGTGGGCGCCCAATTCGCTTTCGTGACTTTCGCGCTCGTTACCGTGGTCGGCGGTTCGACCATCGCCTTGCCGGCGGAGATCATGGCGACGATCTGCGCCGCCTTCGTCCCGAAGATCAGGAAAAGGATCACGACCAGGCCGAGGACGACGAGAAAGATCGGGCCTTTTTTCGTTTTGCGCTTCTTCGGCGGCGCGGCCGGGATAGCGGCGGCGGGGATGGAGCGAGTGGGTGATTTAGTTATGACCGTTTGCATGGGAAGTACGACTGAAAAGAAGCCGCCAGAGGTTGCGGGCGATATCTAGTTGACGTTCGCGCTGCTTCGCCGCGGACGTTCCGGGCGCACGAAAAACGCTGCGCATCATGGTGCCATCATTGACCGCGAAAATCATTTCCGCAATCTGGTGGGCATTGAGCCAGGGAGCGAGCTTGCGGCCTTCAGGCGAACGCGCGATCAGGCCGGCCACACCGTCGGATTTGGTCTTGACCACGTTGCGCAGGATTTTTGCGACCCGGGTGTTGCGGCTGGCCTCGGCAAAGAGATCGACCACGAAAGCAGAAATGATCTGGGGCGATCGTTTTTCGCAGTGACAGGTAAAGAGAATTTCCATGGCCTCGAGCAAGGTCGGCGCCTCGCCGGCGCGTTCGAGCAGCTCGGCGATGTGTTTTTTATGCTCGGCCGCGATGGCCGCAATCACTTCTTCCTTGTTCTTAAAGTAACGGTAGATCAGGCCGACGCTGATCCCGGCTTCGGCGCTGATGTCGTGCATGCTGGCCTGGTGAAACCCGCGCTTGGCAAAGCAAATCATGGCCGCTTCCAGGATCTGTTCGCGGCGATCGAGCACGACTTCGTTGCGTTTCGTGGCCATGGAACCGACACAGTGAATGAACGTTCATTCATTGTCAAACGACACGAGCACGATTACGAATTGGAGGTGAGGGGAGTGCCAGAGGGGAGAGTTGAACTCCCGACCAAGGGCTTATGAGTCCCCTGCTCTACCACTGAGCTACCCTGGCGGCGCGAGTCGCTATGATTGAATGGCGCGCCGATTCTGTCAACGAAGTGGCCCGCTGACGCGACGACTTCGGCGCAAGTCGATCACCCGATCGTTTCGCTCGCCGCAGCGAGCTTTCGGAGTGCGGCACGTCCTCGTGCCGCTTTCTTTCACGCGTCGTTCCAGCAGTAAAAGTCGGCGGGTTTTGCCAAACTTCGCGCTGAAAAAGCGGCGCGGGGACGCGCCGCACTCCGAAAGCGCTGCGCGCGAAAAGGTCCATCACTTCTCGAGTGATCATTGAGCTCTGAATCCCGCGCGCGAAGCGATTTCGACGATCCTGGATTCGCCCCGGCGAGGCCCTCCGGAGGGACGAGCTTCTGCTCGTCCAGGATCGCGCGCGCTCCCGGACCGTGCAGGTTCTCCTAGCGCATGCGATCGCCGAGATAGGTGCGCAATTCCTCCTCGGTTCCGCGCATCGCGATCATGAAACAAACTCCATCGCGTTCCAGGACCGCCCCCGCCCAGTGGTCGACCTCCACATAACCCCAGGCCGGCCGGGTCCCCGGTTTCGGGGTGGCGCGGCGCGCTGTCTTGTCCGCCGGGTAAAGGAAAAATTGCACCGCGTTTTCCGCGAGCAGGATCTGCGCGACGCGGTGGCCGTCCTCATCCTCAAAAACCCGCGCGCCGCGGGCGCGAAAATCGGCGAACTGCATCGGCACATCGTAATGCTCGAGCTGCGATTTCATGAAAAAGTAATCGCCGAGGTTGATCGCGTCGGTGTTCAACGGCTCGAATTGATAGCGCCGGGTGGAGCTGGCGTAAACGAGCAGCCGCTTGGCTGTCTCCGAGCCGGGAAATTCGTGCATCCTCTCGACAAAAAAGAAAATCGCGATCCCGGTCAGGACGAGCATGGCCAGCGCCGTGGCCAGGATCGCCGGGTGCCGCGCAGTTTTTTTCCAGCTCCGTTTTTCGCCGCGGATGAGGTTGGCGTTGACGAACCACTCGGCCGCGGCCGGCGGAATTTGGATTCGTCGTACCAGTCCGGCCAGAGCCTGGTCGAATTGCTGTTGCGCGGTCAGGCTGGCGGCGGCTTCGGGGATGGTGCGGGCGATTTCCAGGGCGGAACGCATCGCGCGATCGCTCGCGGGGGCGTCGCTAATCGGAGCGACTTCGATCAGGGCGCGTTTGCGACGCGAAAGCCAGCGCCTCACGGTGCCTCCGTCACGTTGTTGAGCCAGGCCTGGAACTGGGAGCGGCCATGGGAGATGAGACTCGCCAGTTCCTGCATTTTCACATCGAGCAGGTTCTGCATTTCGCGGTGGGAAAATTCGTTCAGGTAAAAAAACGCCAGCGCGCTTCGCTGCGGCTCGGGCGCGGCCGCGATCCAGGCCGCCAGTTGCTCCGGCTCGAGCTGCGCCACCCGCGCGGCGGCATCGGATGAGATCGGCTCCTCGGGCATGGTCGTGCTCTCGGGCTGCACGTCGTCTTTCGCGAGGTGGAGGCACTGGTGGCGCGCTTCATGGAACGACCAGAGGCGATCGGGCGGCAACTGGCCACGCGACGCGAGCAGGGCCGCTTCGCGGACCGTGTTTTGAAAAGCATCGAGCGCCCGGGCCGCGTCACCGGTCATGAGCAGGCAAAAGCGGTAGAGCTGGGGCAGGCTCTCGGAAAACTTCGGTGCACCTTTTTTTTCCAAGCCGGTAAGTTGATGGGCGCAGCGGTTTCGCGCAAGGCATTCGCTCGCCAGTCACTCTTAATCTTGCTCCAGCTCTTGCTCTTGCTCTTGCGTGCTCGTGCTTTTGCGCCTGCTCCTAAACTGTCATCCTGAGCGGAGCGAAGGATCACTGACTATTTCTCTTTTCGGAGCGTCGCCAGGGCAGAAATGGTCAGAGATTCTTCGCTCCGCTCAGAATGACAGCATTCTGGGAAAGGAGAGCAGGAGCAAGAGCAGGAGCGGGAGCAAGAGCAGGAGCAGGAGCAGGGCAGGATTACGATGGGGCGAAATTCGCGGCTTCCATTCGCCGGGCGACCTCTTCCGCGTTCTCCCGGCTGTTAAAGGCCGAGATGCGGAAATAGCCTTCGCCCTCCGAGCCGAACCCGCTCCCGGGCGTGATGACGACGTTCAGTTCCTCCAGCATCCGGTCGAACATTTGCCAGCTCGTTAGGCCGGGCGGGGTGCCGACCCAGATGTAGGGCGCATTTTTGCCGCCGTAAACCCGCAGCCCGGCTCGGGTCGCGGCCTCGCTCAGGATGCGCGCGTTCCCCATGTAATGCTCGACCAGCTCGCGCACCTGGGCGCGGCCTTCCGGGCTGTAGAGCGCTTCCGCGCCGCGCTGCACCGGATAGCTGACGCCGTTTGCTTTCGTGCTCCAGCGCCGGTGCCAGAGTTTGTGCAGGGGCAGCTCGCGGCCGTCGCTGGTCGAAGCCAGGAGACGTTTCGACATGACGGTGAATCCGCAACGCACGCCGGTGAATCCGCCCGTCTTGGAAAAGCTGCGGAATTCCACCGCCCGCTCCAGCGCGCCCGGGATCTCGAAGATCGAGCGCGGAATTGCCGGGTCGCTGATGTAACCCTCGTAGGCCGCATCGTAGAGCAGGATCGCTTTGTGCTCCTGCGCGTAGGCGACCCACTGCTCGAGCTGCGCCCGGGTCGCGACCGCGCCGGTCGGGTTGTTCGGAAAACAGAGATAGACGATATCGGCGTGCTCGTTAGGCGGCTCGGCCACGAATTCGTTTTCCGCCCGACAAGGCAGGTAGATGATTCCTTCAAAACGTCCCGTCTCGTCCGCCGCGCCCGTGTGTCCGGCCATGACGTTCGTGTCCACGTAAACCGGGTAGACCGGGTTCGTGATCGCGATTTTGTTCTGGTCGCCGAGGACGTCGAGGATGAAGCCGCAGTCGCTCTTCGAGCCGTCGGAGACGAAGATTTCATCCTCCGCGATCTCGATCCCGCGCTCGCGGTAATCGATCGCCGCGATCTTGCTCCGGAGAAATTCGTAGCCTTGATCAGGCGGATAGCCGCGAAATGTCTCGCGCACCGAAAGTTCATCCACCGCCGCCTTCATCGCCGTCACCACCGCGGGCGGGAGCGGCTCGGTGACGTCGCCGATGCCGCAGCGAATCAGACGTTTCCCCGCCTCGGGATTGGCGGCGCAGAACTCTTTGATCCGCCGTCCGATCTCGGGGAAAAGGTAACCGGCCTGGAGCTTGAGATAATTTTCGTTGAGGTAAGCCATGGATCGTTTTAGAGCCGCGCCGCGCCGCGTCGTTATGCAACAGGAGGCCCCGAACCTGTCAACGAAATCCTCCACTCGGCGCGAGCGCGCCGGCGGGGTTACAAGTGCGGTCCGTGCGCCGCCAATTCGGTCGCGCCGGGATCGAAGTTTTCCTTCAACCAGTTTTTCCCTTCCGTGCGCGACCGCGAAACGTGGGTATTCCACCCAAGGTTTTGCACCCGGCTCTCCCATTGCTTGGCGACGGAAAAAAGACGTTCGTCGGGAGCGACCACGACCACGATCGCGTGCGGTCGAAAAAAAGCGGTCATCTGATCGACTCTGGCGATCTGCTTCAGTTGATAGTCCGTGATTTGAATTCCCGTCGCTTCCGAGAGATCGACAAATTCGTAGTGAAAATTCTCCGTGTTCTGGACGAGCTGAGAGACCGCCAGACTGCCGCGCAGGATTTCTTCCCCCGTCACCATCCCGCTGCCGCGATGCACCACCCCCATGCAGTCATCGGTTAATTCGGTCTCGTATGGCATCTTCCCATTTCCCCCTCCCGCCTTGGAATCGCCGCTTGCGATCCCCCGTTAAAATGATTCGGCCGTGGCGCTTAAGCTGGCCGTGTCATGCCGCTCGGGCCGGTGCCAGCCCGGCGCGCGCTGCCCCTAATCCGTTGGTGACGCCAACCAGCGCGGTTTAGGCACCGCCGACTTTGTCACTGCTCCCGTTTGCCCGTCGCCTTGAATGACGGCAGCCGGCGCCGGCAGCGTTGGCTGAATTTGCGCAGTCCGGCCGTGACCGATGGCGAAGCCGGCGAGAAACAGAGTGACCCCGCCGCAGACCTCCAGCCAGAGACGCCCCGGATGCGGCGCGCGGATCTGGCGCCGGCATGTCGGGCAGGTGATCACTTCGCGGGCCAGCGCCGCGTCGACCCAGACTTTTTGACCGCACTGGCGGCAACGGAATTTGGTCGCCCTTCGCGTGGGCCGCGGGCCGGAGGGGACGGCGTAGCCACGGAGACGGCCGGCAGGTTCGCGCCCTACAGTTTCGAGTTCGGGGCCTCGGCCCCAGGATGGCCGGTTCATGTCGCGAGGCTGCCATGGAGCCGCCTCCGAAAGCAAGACAAATCCGCGCTGTCGTGGCGGTTACAAGCGACGCTCAGCTAGTCGATTTGCGCTGCCCGCTCCAGCAGCGGCCAAGCTGAAGCGAGGGCGTTTTCCGTGCGCGCATGGACCAGCATCAGTGGGTCATTCTTCTCGATCCGCTCTCCCGGTTGCCTGATTTGCGAGCACCCGACCGCGAAATCGATTTTGTCCGCCGCCTTGGCTCTTCCGGCACCCAGGAAAAGTGCCGCACGGCCAATCGCCTCCGCGTCCATCCGCGCGATCACCCCGCTCCGCGACGCGGGCAGGGGACGGACGACCGGAGCGGGATGGGTTGCGCTCATTTTCTCCAGAACGCGAGCATCGCCATCCTGCGCTTCCACCAGGGCGA
This sequence comes from uncultured Verrucomicrobiae bacterium, assembly GCA_963768965.1. Lineage (GTDB taxonomy): Bacteria > Verrucomicrobiota > Verrucomicrobiia > Chthoniobacterales > UBA10450 > Palsa-1392. The sequence continues at coordinate 113,284 of CAVYJY010000007.1, forward strand.
CGAACTTTTGCCATGCGGTGCCGTCCTCCAGCCAGCGGGCAAGTTGTGTTCGGTCGGCGGTCGAGACCTTGGCTGCGAGGTCGAGAGTGAGTTCCACCAGGTCCCGCGGACCGCGACCCAGCAGCGTCTCGACGGCTTCCGCCACTTCGAGTGCATTCCCAACCGTCCGACCCAACGGCGCGTCCATCGCGCTCAGGAGATGAAACATTTTCACGCCCATCTGTTCGCCCACTGCCGTCATTGCGGCGGCGAGCTGCTCGGCTTCCGCGCGCGTTTTCATAAACGCGCCACTTCCGAATTTCACGTCGAGCACGAGACGATCGAGATTCTCCGCCAGCTTTTTGCTCATGATGCTGGCCACGATCAACGGCTGCGACGGCACCGTCCCGGTCACATCGCGAAGCGCGTAAAGCTTTTTGTCCGCCGGGCAGATGTCGGCCGTCTGCCCGATCATGAAAACGCCGATTTTCTCCAGCTGCCGGAGAGCGCGGGTTTCGTCGAGGTTGACGTTGAAACCCGGGATGCTCTCGAGTTTATCGAGCGTTCCGCCGGTGATGCCGAGCCCGCGACCGGAGATCATCGGCACCCAGACTTCGTCGCAGGCCAGGAGCGGCGCGAGCACGAGCGAAACTTTGTCGCCGATGCCGCCGGTGGAATGCTTGTCCACTTTCGGCGGCGAATCGGCCGGGTATTCGAGCACCCGACCGCTCTTCATCATCGCCGAAGTGAGTTCCCCGGTCTCGTTAGGCGTCATCCCGCGAAAGAAGACCGCCATGGCAAAGGCGCTCATCTGGTAATCCGGGATCTCGCCCCGGGTGAAGCCGTCGATCAACGCCGCGATCTCGTCCGGCGCCAGTTCTTCGCCGTCGCGCTTGCGCTCGATCAGGGTCGGGATGTGCATGGAGCGAGAAATGATTCCGCGATCGGCCACGGCTCGGGAAGTTTAAAAAACTCCGCCAGGGTCGCGGCCACGTCGGCAAAACTTTGCCGGGTCCCGAGATCGCGGCTCTCTCCGCCATCCAAAACCAGCAGCGGCACTTCTTCCCGGGTGTGGTCCGTGCCCGGAAAAGTCGGATCGTTCCCGTGGTCGGCGGTGATGATCACGAGATCGTTAGGCAGGATTCGCTTGAGAAAAGTTCCGAGCCAATCGTCAAATTCCTCGAGCGCGTGGGCGTAGCCGGCGACATCGCGCCGGTGTCCGAAGAGCATGTCGAAGTCGACCAGGTTGGCGAAGATGAGACCGGTCTTTCGGTTCTGCCACAATTCGTCGATCTGACGCATTCCGTCGCGGTTTGAAGTCGTTGGAAAAGATTCCGCGATGCCCTGCCCGGCGAAGATGTCGCTGATCTTCCCCACTCCGACGACAGTGACGCCATGCTCGCCGAGCGCGTCCAGCACCGTGCGCGGCGGATGGAGCGAAAAATCGTGCCGGTTCGACGTCCGGCGAAAGTTTCCCGGTTCACCGAGGAATGGCCGCGCAATCACGCGCCCGATTCGATAACGATCCGCCACAGCTCGTGAGACGTGACAGATCTCATGGAGCCGTTCCACCGGCACGACCTCTTCATGGGCTGCGATCTGCAGGACGGAATCGGCCGAAGTGTAGAGAATCGGTTTTCCGGTCCGGAGATGTTCTTCCCCGAGTTCGTTGAGGATCTCCGTGCCGCTGCGCGCGTAATTGCCGATGAAAGATACCCGGGCATCACGCTCGATTGCCCTAACGAGCTCATCGGGAAAACGCTCGAAGGTCGCGAACGGTTCCTCGAGCACGACCCCGGCGATCTCCCAATGCCCGGTGGTCGTGTCCTTGCCCGCGGAACGCTCGCGCATGCGGCCAAAACTCGCGCGCGCCTCGCCCGCACCGCCCAACACTCGCGCCAGTCCGAGAGAGTTCAGGTTCGGCAGAGCCAAATCCGGGCGCTGTTCAAGAATGTGCCCCAGCGTATTGGCGCCATCGTCGCCGTATTTCGCGGCGTCCGGCGCATGACCGACCCCCACGCTGTCGAGAACGAGAACAAGCGAGCGCACGAAGAGAAGTCAGAAGGATGAATGAAGAAGGAAGAAGTTTTCGGCCTCGGGATTTCTTCCTTCTGCCTTCTTACTTCATCCTTTTCCTAGAGTCCGATCGGGTGCCAGGCCGTCTTCATTTCGACGGTGTCGAGAATCCAATACGGATTCTCCGCCGCCGCGCCGCGCCAGTCCGCCCCGGACAGAGAACGCTCGACGTAGCGCTTCACGTTGTGCCCGCCGCCCTGTTGCAGCGCCGCCGCCACTTTCGCGTCGCCCGAGGCGTCGACAATCGCGTTCACGTCCATGTGGCTGGCGATATGCGAGGCAAGCTCGGCCGGGTTGCCGGAGAGCAGATTGATCACGCCGCCCGGCAGATCGCTCGTCGCGATGATCTCCGAGAACGTCAGTGCCGGGAGAGGCCGGGTCGACGAGGTGAGCACGACCGCGGCGTTGCCGCTGAGGATGACCGGCGCGACCAGCGAAACGAGCGCGAGCAAAGGCGGCTCGTTAGGGCAAACTACCACCACCACTCCGGTCGGTTCCGGCATGGTGAAGTTGAAATGGGAGCTGGCGACCGGATTCACCGCGCTGAATATCTGGCTGAACTTGTCCGTCCAGCCAGCGTAATGCACCAGGCGCTCGATCGTTAGGCTGGCCTCTTCCGTGGCCTTGCCGTTTTTCTTCCCGGTCGAGCGGGCGAGCTCGGCTTCCAGCTCGGGCCGGCGCATTTCCAGCATCTCGGCGGCGCGGTAGAGAATCTGTCCGCGGAGGTAAGCGCTGGTTTTCGACCAGCCGGCCTGGGCCTTGCGCGCCGCGCCGACCGCGTCGCGAAAATCCTTCCGCGAGGCGCGGGCATAATTGGCCAGGACCGCGCCCCCGGCCGCGGCCGGCTCGACCCGGCCGCTCTCGCTCCGGACGAATTTTCCGCCGATAAAAAGTTTGTACGTTTTCTGAACCTGGAGTCGCGCGTCTTTTCTAGCCACGGCGGGAGCATTGCCTAACCGCTTGAAAAAGGAAACGGTAAACGGATGCTGGCGGGAATTTGATGGAAAAGGACGACTCGATCTTCATCGCCGGCCACCGCGGGCTCGTCGGCAGCGCCATTCTGCGCCGGCTCGAGGCGGAGGGCTTCATCCGGCTGCTCACCCGCACCCGCGGCGAGCTGGACCTGACAAACGGCGCCGCGGTCGACGAATTTTTTGCGCGGGAAAAGCCGGCCGTGGTCGTGGTCGCGGCGGCCAAAGTGGGCGGAATCAAGGCGAACAACGATCGCCCGGTCGAGTTCCTGATCGATAACCTGCAAATCCAAAACAATCTGATCCGCGCCGCGCACGAGAACAGCGCGCGCAAGCTTCTCTTCCTCGGCAGCTCCTGCATTTATCCAAAACTGGCGCCGCAACCGATCCCGGAGAGCGCATTGTTAGGCGGGCCGCTCGAGCCGACAAACGAAGCCTATGCCATCGCCAAGATCGCCGGGATCAAGCTCTGCCAGGCCTATGCCCGCGAGTACGGCGACAACTTCATTTCCGGCATGCCGACCAATCTCTACGGGCCGAACGACAACTTCGATCTCGAGACCTCGCACGTCCTCGCCGCCCTCCTGCGCAAGGCGCATGAAGCAAAGGAAAGCGGCGCGCGCGAGCTCGTCGTCTGGGGCTCGGGAAAACCGCTGCGCGAATTTCTTCACGTCGACGATCTCGCCGCCGCATGTCTTTTTCTCCTCGAGAACTACGAAAGTCCTGAGATCATCAACATCGGCACCGGGACCGACCTGACCATCCGCGAACTGGCGGAGTTGATCTGCGAGGTGGTCGGCTTCGAAGGCGAGCTGACCTGGGACGCGAGCAAACCGGACGGCACCCCGCGCAAGCTGCTCGACATCTCGAAGATCAAATCGTTAGGCTGGGAGCCGACCATCCCGTTGCGCGAAGGCATTGCGCAGACCTACGAGTGGTTCCGCCAGCAGTCGTAGCGGCCTTTTTCAAAGGCCGAGATTGTAGGTCTCGATCAGCGCCACGCCGGTCGTTCCATCTTTCCCGCTCATGATCGCGGTGAAGCTGCCCGCCAAAAGGTTCGCCAGGATCGCGGCCTCCCGATCGTCAGCCGGCGCAAGCATCGTCGCTGCGATCTCCGCCTCCTGCGTCTCTCTCCAATTATCATTCGAGGCGATCAAGACTCCGTCTCGATCATAAAGATCGAGCGTCGTATCCTGCAGCGCTCCCGCGACACCCTGCGCCGTCAGCTCCGGTCCGATCGCCCGGATCAACATCCTCACGTTACCCCCGCTCGAGATGATCCCGTCGATCATCACCTCGTCGCCCGTCCCGACAAACCCGCGCGCCGAGGTATTCACGAGCTGCGACACAATCGGCACGTCAAGATCGTAAGCCTCCACCAAACCGGTGCCGGTCCCCGCATTCTGTCCCCGCATCACTGCGGTATAGGCACCCGGAGCGAGCGTCGCGAGGATCGCCGATTCCAAGCCATCTGCCGGCGCGAGACTAGTCGCCTCGATCTCGGCCGCCTGCGAGTCCGCCCAGTTATCGTTGCTCAGCACCGTCCCATCCGGCTCGTGCAACTCCAAGATCGGATCGGCCAGCGCACCCGGCACGCCTGCCGCCGCCAGCGATGGCCCGATCGCGCGCAGCAGCACTTTCTTCGGCGTCGCGCCGCTCACGATGAACCCGTTGATTAACTGCGCATCCCCGTCGCCCACCTGCGCCCTGGTCGAAACATTCAGAAACGCCGGCGTCGGCAGGATCGCCGGATCAGGCGGCGTCTCGCTGAAGAAGATTCCCTGGGTGATCCCGGGACCAAATTGCGTCAGGCCGTAGAACTTCCCGTCCGGATGCGCCACCAGGTCGGAAGGAACCCACCCATCGACCGCCGCGTCAAAATGATGCAGGAGCACGAAGCCGCCGTCCGGTGAAATCTCATAGATCGTGCCGCCGTCCGCTTCGCCGCCGGCACTCGTGATTCCGATGAAATTTCCGTCCGCCATCTCGATAATCCGGAGCGGCCCGCGTCCCTCCGTTGGCTGATAGAAATTGTGCAGCGTCGTGACCTCACCCGCTTTCGTCACCCGCTGCACCGCATCGGTCAGAAAAGTCATCGCGATCAGGTCCCCGGCCTGATCCTCGATGATGTCGCTATAGAAATCCTGCGTGTATCGCAGCGGCAGCACGTAGCTGAAGTCGCCTGCCGGGCTGACCCGAAAGATACTCGGCGAGGGCAAACTCTGGCTGCCGTAGAAATTCCCATCGGCGCTTTCGAAGTGGAGTCGTGGCGGACCGGCAATGGCCTGGTGAAACTCGTAGATCACCCTCAGATCGCCAGCGGTCGAGAGCTGGAAGATCCCCCCGGCCGGATTAAAATTTAGCGCCATCGTGCCGTAGAGAAATCCATCCGACCCGGCGAGGAGAGAATACGGCGTCCCTCCCAGGTCAAACGTGAACACCACCGTCGCGCTGCCCCCTGGCTCATAGCGGAAAACCGCCCCCGGGACAAATTCAGTCCCCTGACAGTACCCATAAAATGCGCCATCGGTCGCCCGCACCAGAGTCAGCGGATTGATCAACTCCGGGACATCTGCAAAATCGAAGAGCGTCGTCACCGCACCCGCCGTCGTCGCCTCAAAGATCGTGCCGGAATTATTCGCCCCGCCGTAAGTCGTCACCCCGAGAAAATTCTGCGACTCCGCCAGCACCAGCCTGGCCGGCTGGCTACCTTCCGGACCGCTAAAGACATGGAGCAATTTGAAAATACCAGGCTCCGCCGGGATATGTGAAAATCCGTCCGTTCCCAGCGCGGCCATGTCCGATTCGAGCGCGGAGGAACTTCCTAGCGGCGCCAGCAGAAAAACCAGCAAAATCACCGCCCCGCGCCGGAAAGATTCCACCGCCGCGCTCGCTCTGGATCGTTGGGGACCGCACATTTTGGAGAAGGTGTGGACCCAGCCTAACGGAGCGATTATTCGAAACCTAGCAAAAAAAACTGGGGCCGTGGCGCGAAGGCATTGCGCAGACCTACGAGTGGTTCCGCGATTCAGCCGCGGTCGGCAGCGGTTCGTAAAATCTCAGGGCCTCGATGTCGCTCCCGAGCTCGCGCAGGGGGTAGTAGCCTTTAGCCGCGCCGGCGCCGGGATCGCGAATGAGATAATCGAACCCGTCCTTGCCGGCGATGACGACAAAATGCGTCACCCCGCTCTGGTAACGCACGCGGACGATGACCGGATTGCCGTGGGCGAGATTGGAATCGATCAGGTGATAGGAGGGCAGGTCCTCGTAAATGTGGCGGACCCGATGCGGCGCCCACCAGGCGGCTCGTTCCCAGTAAATCCAGCCCTGCTCGGTGTAGCCGCCGACATCGGTGAGAAACCAGTTGAGCTGCTGCGGGTCGGTGGCGATGCCGTAAAACTGAAAAACCATCGCGGCCGAGGCGATGGCGCAGCCGGCGCTGCCGAGGGTGCCGTTGCCGGGCACGCCGCCGATAGCGTCGCCGCGCCAAAGTTCATCGCCCTGCCGCAGGCCCGGCACGGGCAACTCGACGCGCTGGAAAAAGTAACGGCCGCCGCGCGGCGCGACCGGGCGTTTCCAATACCAGTCTATATAAATGCCGGTCGCGCCTGCGATGAGGCCGAGGAGCAGGATAAGAAGGAGGCGTTTCAAAAGCTGGAATCTTTCCGCTACCGGCGGACCATGACCCGCATCAGCTCGCGCCCTTCGCGGCCGGGATGCGTTCGCGCCGGGACCCATTCCTTTTCCACCCGGAAGTGCGCGCCGAAAAAATTCCTCCAGCTCCGCGGTGCTGACGCGGTAGGGCGGGCCGTCCTCATTGTGATCGGGATTGATAAAAAAAATCGCGAGCAAGCGGCCGCGGGACTTGAGCAGCCTAACGATGGTCGCGACATAGTCTTTTCGCAGGCTGCGGATCGATCGCGCAGAAACAGGTGTGCTCGAAAACCCAATCGAAGCGGCCGTCGAACTTCGCCGGCAGATCGAACAAATCCGCGAGGAGATATTCCTCGTTCGCAATCGGCGGTCGTGACTTCGCTTTCGTAATCGCGAAGGGCGCGAGATCGACGCCGAGCGGATGGTTCTCCGCCGCACTCAGCGCGCGCACGTCCTGCCCGGAGCCGCAGCCGGGAACAAAGATCTCGCCCCGCAACGGGCCGTTCTCCGCCAGGAAATCGACCAGCCCAGGATGCGGCTTCCCTTTTTCCCAGGGCGTCTCGCGGCGCTGATAGGCCTCTTCCCAATCAGTTTGCGTTTGTTTCATCGGTGCGGTTCACTTGGCAGCATCTCGCATGTTCACCGCATTTTCTAATCGCCTGCGCTCATGAGCAAACTTCGCGTCGGGGTCGTCGGCGTCGGGCACATCGGGAAAAATCACGCGCGGCTTTATGCGGAGGCGGGCACTGCCGAGTTCACCGCGATCTATGACACCGACAGCGAGAACGCCGCGCGGATCGCGCAGCAGTATAATGTGCACGCGGCCAGTTCGCTCGAGGAATTTGCCGGCCTGATCGACGCCGCTTCCGTCGCCACGCCGACGAACTCGCATTTCGCCATCGCCCGGCCGCTCCTGGAAAAAGGGAAGCATCTCCTGATCGAGAAACCGATCGCGGAAGACACCGCGGAGGCGAGCCAGCTCGCGGAGCTGGCGCTGGAACGGAAACTCGTTTTGCAGGTCGGCCACGTCGAGCGCTTCAACCCGGTCCTGAGCGCGCTCGAGGCGCGCCTGACTCATCCGCGATTCATCGAGGCGCACCGGCTTTCGCCATTTCCCAATCGCAGCACGGACATTGGGGTCGTGCTCGATCTCATGATTCATGATCTGGAAATCATTCTTCATCTCGTGCGTTCGCCGGTACAGACCGTCGACGCCGTCGGCGTGCCCGTCCTGAGCCGGCGCGAGGACATCGCCAACGCGCGCATCCGTTTCGAGAATGGCTGCGTCGCCAACATCACCTCGAGCCGGATCAGTCCCGAGCGGATGCGCAAGATTCGCGTCTTCCAGGAGGACGCTTATCTCTCGCTCGATTATCAAAACCAGACCGGCGAAATTTATCGAAAGGCTGGCGGCGGGATCGAGCGGGCCGAAGTCGAGATCGAGAAGGAAGAGCCGCTCAAGCGCCAGCTTTTGTCATTCATCGAATGCGCGAAGACCGGATTGCAGCCGAAAGTGTCCGGTTTCGAGGCCACCGCCGCGCTCGAGCTCGCGGTTGACATCACGAAGCGCATCCAAGCCGCGCCGTGATCTCCCGATGGATCGTTCGCTGAGCATCTACTTCGTCGCCGGCGAAGCGAGCGGCGACAATCACGGCGCCGCCCTGATGGAGTCGCTCCGGCTCCGGGAGCCCGAGATCCGGTTGTTAGGCCGGGGCGGCCCCCGCATGAAGCGCTACGGCGGCGAGCGCTTCATCGACTGGAGCGATGAAGCGGCCGTGGTCGGCCTCTGGGAAGTGATCAAGCACTACCGCTACTTCCGGGAGGAATTTCGCAAGACCCTGAACGAGGTCGCCGCCACCCGGCCCGACGCGGTGGTGCTGATCGATTATCCCGGCTTCAACCTCCGCCTGGCCCGCGCCCTGCGCGAAAAATCGTTTGCCGGAAAAATCATCTACTACATCAGCCCGCAGGTCTGGGCCTGGAATCGCGGCCGCATTCCCAAGATGGCGAAGTGGCTCGACCTCATGCTCTGCATTTTTCCCTTCGAAGCCGAGCTCTACGAGAAATCCGGGCTTGCGCACGATTTTCGTCGGTCACCCAATGATCGAGAACCTGGAAGAGAAGCGGATCGACGCCCTGCGCGCGCCGCACCTCGTCGGGATTTTTCCCGGGAGCCGGACGCGGGAAGTGCGCAAACTCCTGCCCATCCTGATCGAAGTCATGCGCGAGCTGCACCTGCGCCGGCCGGAATTGCATTTCGAAATTGCGGCCGCGTCGGAAGCGCTCGCCGGCACGATCCGGGCGGAGCTGGCGCCGGTCATGGGTTCGTTAGGGCAGGTCGAAGTCGTGGCCGGCCAGGCCGCACACACGATGCAGCGGAGCGCGGTCGGCGTCGTCGCCTCCGGCACCGCCACCTTGGAGGCGGCCTTCTTCCGGCTGCCCTTCGTCCTCGTTTATAAAGTGGCGGCGCTGACCTATCTTGCCGGGCGCATGCTGATTCGGGTAAAACATCTCGGCATGCCTAACGTTTTGGCGGATCGCGAAATTGTTCCGGAATTCATCCAGCGCAACGCGCAGCCCGCCGCGATCGCGAGCGAGATGCTGCGCCTGCTCGACGATCGCGATCGCCGCAAACAAATGATCGCGGACTTCGACAAGGTGATCGCAAAACTCGGCAAAGGCGGCGCGAACGAGGCCGCGGCCGGTGCCATTCTCGAGGCGCTCACTCCCGCCGTCTCATCCTGATGGAAGACAGAGTCTCGCGTCTTCACTCCGGCGGCTTGGTCGATCTCCATTTCGATTTGCCGCTCAGCCTCTTCCTGAGCCGTCCCCGTCGTAATATCGTCGCGGCCGATTTCCTGCCGGAGTTTGAAGCGGGCGATATGGGCCTGCTCGGTCTCGCCCTTTACATCGAGGACGAATACCTCGGGGAACAGGCGCTGCGCGTCGCGCTCGATCAGGTCGCGCTGCTCAAGGCCGAAGTGGAGCTCAATCCGCGGCTGGTGTTGTGCCGGACTTTTGCGGAAATCGAGCAGGCGCAGGGCGAGGGGCGCATCGCACTTCTCCTGACGATGGAAGGCGCCGAACCGCTGGGCGACGATCTTCACCTCCTGCACATTTTTCACGAGCTCGGCCTGCGCTCGATCTCGCTTACCCACGCGCGTCCCAACGCCGCCGCTTCCGGCGGAATATTCGCCGCCAGCGGGTCGCCCGCCACCGGCCTAACGAGCTTCGGCCGCGAGCTGGTGCAGGAATGCGAGCGGCTCGGAATCATCATCGACCTCGCGCACATCAATCCCGCCGGGTTCGAAGAAATCTGCGCGCTGACGACCCGGCCCCTGATCGTTTCGCACACGAACGCGCGCCGTTACTACGACATGGAGCGCAACATCAGCGACGAACAGATCAAGATGATCGGCGCGCGCGGCGGAGTGATCGGGATCAACGCCATTCTCGTTAGTCCGAAAAAGGAAAAGGCCACGCTCGATCGCTACGTCGATCACATCGAGCATGTCGCAAGCCTGATCGGGATCGACGGGGTCGGGATCGGTTTCGACTTCTGCGAATTTCTCTGGCGCCAGATGCCCGAGGCCGAGCGCGAGGCCCTGCAGGCGAAGCTGACGACACCAAATTTTCTGCCCGATCTCGGCAACCATAGCCATGCGCGGAACCTGACGCGGAAGCTGATCGAGCGCGGGTTCAGCGACGAGCAGATCGAGAAAATCCTGCGCGGGAACTGGCTGCGCCTTTTGCGCCAATTGTTGTGAGTGTATTTCGCGCCAGCTTTCGGAGTGCGGTGCGTCTTCGCACCGCTTTTCGGGCCGTCGAGAAAAGCGACGCGAGGACGCGGTCGCACTCCAAAGCTATCGCGAAAAGTCTTCTGAGATTGGACGACGCGAAGGTGCCGTTTAGAATCTGACGACGGATCCGAATTCTGTGCAGCTCGAACAGCTTCAAATTCAGAACTTCATCGACGGCGCATTCATGCCGCCGATCGGCGGGCGGTACCTCGACAACATCGAGCCCGCGACGGGGAAACCATATTCGTTAGTCGCGGATAGCGATAGCCGCGACGTGGAAGCGGCGGTGGTAGCGGCGGAGCGCGCGTTTCCGGCCTGGTCGCGGACTTCCGCCGCGGAACGCTCCCGTATTCTTCTGCGCATCGCCGAGCTGATTGACCGCGACCTGGAAAAGTTTGCCCGCGCCGAATCGGTCGACACCGGCAAGCCGCTCGCGCTTGCGCGCAGCCTCGATATTCCGCGGGCCTCGAGCAATTTTCGCTTTTTCGCCACGGCCATCCTGCACACCGAGAACGAGGCGCACGTCATGGATGGCGTCGCTTTTAACTACACCCTGCGCCAGCCGCGCGGAGTGGTCGGTCTCATCTCACCGTGGAATTTGCCGCTTTATTTGCTGAGCTGGAAGATCGCGCCTGCGATAGCGGTCGGGAACACCGCCGTCGCGAAACCGAGCGAACTCACGCCCATGACCGCTTATTTGCTCGGCGAAGTTTGTCGTGAAGCCGGGTTGCCTAACGGCGTCCTCAACATCGTTCAGGGAACCGGGCCGAATGTCGGGTCCGCCATCACGGCGCATCCGAAAATCGGCACCATTTCGTTTACCGGCGGGACCGTGACGGGACGCAAGGTGGCAGAAGCAGGCGCGCCGCTCTTCAAGAAAATTTCCCTCGAGCTCGGCGGGAAAAACCCAAACATCATTTTCGCCGACGCCGATCTCGACGCTGCCATCGCCGGCAGCGTGCGCTCGTCGTTTGCCAATCAGGGCCAGGTTTGTCTCTGCGGTTCACGGGTTTTTGTCGAGCGACCGGCCTACGACGAATTCGTCCGGCGCTTTACCGAGAAAGTTTCACAGCTAAAACAGGGCGATCCGCTGGACGAGAAGACTGAGCAGGGCGCGATCGTTTCGCAGACGCAGCTCGAGAAAGTGAAGTTCTACGTCGACCTCGCAAGAGAGGAGGGCGGCGAGATCGCGCTTGGCGGTGCGGCGCCGACCGCGCCTAACGACCGCTGTAAGGGCGGTTATTTCTTTCCGCCGACCATCATCACCGGATTGCCGGTCGCGTGCCGGGTGAACCGCGAAGAAATCTTCGGTCCGGTCGTCACGATCACCCCTTTCGACCAGGAAGAAGAAGTAATCGGCTACGCCAACGACACCGAATACGGCCTCGCCTCCAGCGTCTGGACGCAAAACCTGAAGTCGCGCCCATCGCGTCGCGGAACAGATTCACACCGGCACGGTCTGGGTGAATTGCTGGCTCGTGCGCGACTTGCGGGTTCCGTTTGGCGGAATGAAACAGAGCGGCGTCGGCCGCGAAGGCGGCGAGGAAGCGCTCCGCTTTTTCACCGAGCCGAAGAACGTCTGCATCGCAAAATAACATGAGCGAAACCTTTGAAAGCCAGCGCGCGGCCGAACCGGTCGGCGCATTTCCGCACGCGAAAAGAGTGGGGGACCTTCTCTTCCTCTCCGGCATCGGACCGCGCGTGCGCGGGAGCAGGGAAATCCCCGGCGTGACCCTCGATGCGGAGCGAAAGATCGTCAGTTACGACATCGAAAAACAGTGCCACGCCGTTTTCGAGAACGTCCGGCTCGTGCTCGAAGACGCCGGCGCAAAATGGGATGATATCGTCGATGTCACCGTCTTCTTAACTAACATGGAGAAGGACTTCGCGATCTTTAACCGCATTTATCCGGAATACTTTGCCGGCCCGGGGAAACCGAATCCGACCCGGACGACGGTGGAAGTTGGGGCCTTGCCGACGCCGATTGCGATCGAGTTGAAGGTGATCGCGGCACTCGCGTAATCCCGGGCTACTCCTGCTCGAAGCGCTCGATTTCTTGGAGCAGTGACTCAGCTCGCTTGACGCTGCGGCCAGCGGAGCTGTCGTCGAGACTCCGGGCGAACTTTTCCCGGCCGGGCCGGCGCGAGAATGCGACCATCCCGTAGATGATGCCCAGGCTAACGAGTGCGCTGGCGAAAAACCAGCCGACCACAGCTGGGTTGCGCCGCCAGACATCGGCCCCCAGGCCGTGAAAGATCATGAGGATGAGCGGAATCCAGATGAAGCAGCCGGTAACGCCGAACCAGAAGCCGGCGCGGACGTGCCATTCGCGCAGGGCCGCGATCTGTTTTTGCAGAACGAGAACGGGTGCGGCGTAATCGAATTGCCTGATCAGGGAGAGGTCGCGCGAAGCGAAGATGATCAACATGATTCCGTAGAGGTGAACGGAGATTCCGTAGATCATCAGGTGCGCGACGCCGAGGTGACCGGTCCAGAAACTTCCGCCGACGAGGGCGAGAAGTGCGCCGCAGATGATCTGGATGATCTGCCCGGCCACGAGGGGACGGAAACCCGAGCGGAACCGGCTGAGTTTTTTCTCCCGGAAGGCGTGCAAGGCGAGGGCGTGCTGCCGCTCGAGATTGCGGTTGAGCGTTTGCCAGGTGGATTTGAGATCGTCGAGTTCGGAATAGGTCATGAGTTTTCGGGCTGGAGTTTGAGCATCTCCTGGCGGACACGCTCTTTGAGGCGGTTGAGTTTGGTCGCCACGTTGGTCTCGGTAAGGCCGAGGATGGCGGCGATCTCGCGGTAGCTGTGATCGTCCAGGTATAAAAGCATGAGACCGCGGTCGAGCGGCGCGAGGGTCGCGATGACTTGGCGCAGGACCGGGAGCCGGTCGTCGATCTCGGGCGGCGTGGCCTTCTCATCGCGAGGTTCCAATTCCTCGAGCGGAACGGTCTGCCTGACGGGATGAGCATGACGGCGCAGGAACGAGATCCCGACATTGAGAGCGATCCGGTACATCCAGGTCGAGAAGGGCCGCTCCGGCGAATAACGAGGATAGGAGCGCCAAAGCTGGAGCGTGATCTCCTGGGCGAGGTCTTCGCGATCGGCAAAGGTGCTGGTGTAACCGAAGGCAACCTTGCGGATGATCCCGGCATGTTGCTCGATCAAGCCAAGAAAAATTTCTTCATCGGCAGGAGCGGTCATGGCTGGTGAAAGGGCGTGCATCGGAGCGAATGATCTGGATTGGTGTTGTGAAGGTGATTCGCGGGCACGGCGGAAAAATCACACTCAAATTTCAGCGGCGAAGCGAGCAGTTCCGCAACGTTAGGCGCGGGGCGCGGTTGAAATCGCGGCGCGGACGACTTAAGCGATGCGTGCACGACGTGGAGACGCCCTCTTTCAAAATTATCGCGGTCGATCACACCGGCATCACGGTAACGGACCTGGAGCGTTCGCTCGCCTTCTGGCGCGATGTCCTCGGCTTCGAGATCTCGCACCGGCCGCACCAGACGGGCGAACTCGCGAGCGAAATCACGGGCGTGCCCGGCGCCGAAATTTCCATCGCGGTCCTGAAAGGCTACGGGCACAAGATCGAATTGCTCCAGTATCTCGCGCCGGCTGATCGACAACATGTGCGCCCGCGCCCGTGCGACGTCGGCTCGGTCCATGTCGCGCTAGTGGTCGATCACCTCGACGCCGTTCTGGGCCGGATTGCCGCCGCGGGCTGGCAGGCCGCGGGTAAACCGCAAACCTTGTCGACCGGGCCTAACGCCGGCCGGCGCGTCGTCTACGTGCGCGATCCCGACGGCACCACAATCGAATTCATGCAGCCGCCGCCTGACAAACTATGACAACCGAGAAATTTTCCGAGGACGAAGAATTCGCCCGGCAAGAGGATCGCGCGGATGCGCTGCGGTCTTTTCGCGAGCGCTTTCATATTCCCGTTGGGGCCGACGGCCGGCCGCTGATTTATTTCGTTGGCAACTCGTTAGGCCTGATGCCCAAGGCAACGCGGGAGATCGTGAATCAGGAATTGGACGATTGGGCGAACCTCGGGGTGGACGGGCACTTCGACGCCGCCACCCCGTGGTATCCCTACCACGAGACCCTGCGCGAGCCGGCGGCGCGACTGGTGGGCGCTCGGCCTAACGAAGTCGTCTGCATGAATAGCCTGACGGTGAACCTGCACCTGCTGATGGCGAGCTTTTATCGCCCGACGAAAGCGCGTCACAAGATCCTGATGGAAGATCCGGCGTTCCCTTCCGATACCTACGCGATCAAGTCGCAGATCGCGCACCACGGATTCGACCCTAACGACTCGCTTCTTCTGGCGAAGCCGAGGGAAGGGGAGCAGACGCTGCGGCAGGAAGAGATCGAGGCGTTGATCGAGAAGGAGGGCGATACGATCGCGCTGGTTCTTTTTGCGGGCGTGAATTTTTTCACCGGGCAGCTTTTCGATATCGCGAAGATCACGGCGGCGGCGCAGCAGCGCGGCTGCATCGTTGGGATCGATCTTGCACACGCCGCCGGCAACGTCCCGCTGCACCTGCACGATTGGAAGGTCGATTTCGCGGTCTGGTGCTCCTACAAGTATCTCAACTCCGGCCCCGGCGCGGTCGCGGGCGCCTTTGTGCATGAGCGCCACGCGAGCAATCCCGACCTGCCGCGCCTCGCTGGTTGGTGGGGGAACGATCCGGCGACGCGATTTCGGATGCAGCTCGAGCCCGATTTCATCCCGGTGCTCTCGGCCGATTCCTGGCAGCTGAGCAATCCGCCCATCCTGGCGATGGCGCCGCTCCGCGCGTCGTTTGCGATCTTCGACGAAGCGGGCGGGATGGAGGCGTTGCGCGCAAAATCGCTCCGTCTCACCGGTTACCTGCAGTTTTTGTTAGGCGAGATCGGCTCCGAGCGATTCACCATCATCACCCCGCCCGCGCCTAACGACCACGGCGCCCAGCTTTCCATTCTCGTGCACGAACATCCGAAGGAGCTTTTCAAGAAACTCGAGGCCGCGGGCGTGAAGACCGATTTCCGCGAGCCGAACGTGATCCGGGTCGCGCCCGCGCCGCTCTATAATACGTTCGACGAGGTCTGGCGCTTCGCGCAGATTTTGGCTCAGCATCATTGAGTGGAGATGAGATCGATCGGGCCTGCCTTCCTCTTAACAACCTGGATTGCGTTCGCACAGACCGCCATCGCGGCGGAGAAGGCCGATGAGTTTCTCGCCGACTACCTGAAGGAAAAACAAATCCCCGGCTGCTCGGTCATGGTTCGCCACGAGGGCAAGCTCGCGCTTTGCCAGGGTTACGGCCTGGCCAATCTCGAGCACGACGTGCGCGTGACGCCGCAGACCATTTTCCAGTCCGGCTCGATTGGGAAACAGTTTACCGCCATGGCGGTGATGCTGCTGGTCGAGGATGGGAAAATCGCGCTGGCCGATCCCGTGGCGAAGTATCTCGACCTGCCCGCCAGCTGGTCGGGCATCACCGTGCGCCACTTGCTCACGCACACGTCCGGGCTGGGGGATTACCCGGAGGATTTCTCGATGAAGGCCGACTACACCGAGGATGATCTTCTGAAGATGATCAAGGCGCAGCCGCTCGCTGCCGCGCCCGGAGAAAAGTGGTCCTACAGCAACCTCGGTTACGTCTCGTTAGGCATTCTCATCCACAAGGTGAGCGGCGAGTTCTACGGCGATTTCCTGCAGCGCCGCGTCTTCGCGCCGCTCGGGATGAAGAGCGCGCGCGTCATCAGCGAGTCCGACATCATTCCGCATCGCGCGGCCGGCTATCGGCTACAGCAGGGGGAACTGAAGAACCAGAATTGGGTCTCGCCCAGCGTGAACGCGACAGCCGACGGAGGCCTCTACCTCACGGCCGACGACATGGCGAAATGGGCCGAGGCATTGGATAACGAAAGGCTGCTCAGTCACGCCGGCTACGAACAAATGTGGTCGCCGGTGAAGCTGAACGACGGCAGCACCGCGCCCTACGGCTTCGGCTGGGGCATTCATAAAACGCCCACCGGGCATCGGGTGCTGGAGCACGGGGGCGTGTGGCAGGGGTTCGCCGCCTGCATTGCGCGCTATCCCGACGATCGCCTCACCGTGGCCGTCTTCTGCAACCGCGTGGGAGCTTCCGCCCGCTACATCGCGCAACGCTTCGCTGGTGCGTACGTTCCTGCGCTCGCGCCGCCGGTTCACACGGCGAAAAAAATTGACCCGGCGATCCTGCGTTCCTACGCCGGTGATTATCGGCTCGAGGATCGCTTCTCCATCACGGTCAAGGCGGTCGGCGATCATCTCGAAACCACCTGGTTCGGTGAGAAAATGATCATGACTCCAGAATCGGAGAGCGCATTTTTCGAAGATGGCTCCGATCGCACCTTCCGGTTTGTGAAGGACGACAAGGGCGCCGTCACTTCGCTGATTATCTCGGTGCCGGAAGAGCTCGTCCTCCGCCGGCTTCCCTGAGGTCGTGTCCGAGGCGAGCTAGCGCGACATCTCGTCGACGCAGGCGATGAGGCCTTTGATCGGGAACGGCTTGACCAAAAACTTCACTTCATTTTCCACCAGGAAAGAGCGCAGCACCGGATCGGTCGCGTAGCCGGTGATGAAGATGAAGCGGTCCGACAGCTCCGGCCGCAGCTCGCGCGCCTTGAGATAAAATTCGTCCCCGCGCAGCTTCGGCATTTTCAAGTCGCAGATGACCGCGTCGTATTCGTGCGCCTTCACTTTCAGGATCGCTTCCGCGCCGTCGAAGGCGACGTCGACGAGAAAATTGGCGTCGGCCAGGATCCATTGCAGGGCGGAGGCGAGCTGCTGATCGTCATCCACGACGAGGATGGCTTTGAGCTCAAAGGTATTGCCGTGTTCTTGTCCTGGATCCGGATCGGATTTCATCGCCTTGCCTGCCTCACTCAGCAGTGATGGTGCCAATTTCAGGATTTGCCAGTGAAAGATCGGGCGGTGCCCGTCCTCCGGACTTGGCAAAAGGCGGGAAACAGCCACGGTAGAGCGCGCATGGGATCAAAATTTGCCCTTATCGGCAGCGGCCTCGCCGGTGGCCTGCTCGCCGGCTACCTCGGGCGGCGCGGCCACGAGATCGATCTCTACGAGCGCCGGGCCGATCCCCGCGCCGGCAACACGGTCGGCGGCCGTTCCATCAATCTCGCCCTTTCCACCCGCGGCATCCACGCCCTGCAGGAGCTCGGTATCGCCGATGAAGTGCTCCGGCACGCCATCCCGATGCGGGGCCGCATGATTCACGACAAAACCGGCGACCTCCATTTCTCGCCCTACGACCGCGACCCGGCGAAGCACATCAACTCGATCGGCCGCGATGTCCTGAACACAGTCGTGATCGAGACGGCGCAGCGTTATCCAAACGTGCAGGTAAAGTTCAACCACCGCTGCCTCGACGTCGATCTCGACGCGCCCGCGGCCCAGATCGTCGATACCGCAACGAACGAAATCGTGACCGCGCGGGCCGACGCCATCCTCGGCGTCGATGGCGCTTTTTCCGCGGTGCGCGGCGCGCTCCAGCGGCAGAACCGCTTCGAGTACAGCCAGAGCTATCTCGCCCACGGTTACAAGGAGCTCACCATTCCGCCGTCGCCGGACGGCTCGTGGCAGATGGAGAAAAACGCCCTCCACATTTGGCCGCGCAAAAGTTTCATGATGATCGCGCTGCCCAATCCCGACGGCTCCTTCACCTGCACCTTGTTTTGGGAATTCGAGGGCCCGCGCAGCTTTGCCACCGTGCAGACCGACGACGAAATCCGCCGTTTCTTCGAGGAGGAATTCCCCGACGCCGTCCCGCTCATGCCCGGGCTTCTCGAAGACTACCGCGAAAACCCCACCGGCTCGCTCGTCACCATCCGGTGCGCGCCGTGGCATTACCAGGACAAGGTCGCGCTCGTGGGCGACGCCGCCCATGCCGTGGTCCCGTTCTACGGCCAGGGGATGAACGCCGCCTTCGAAGATTGCTTTGTCCTGGACGAATGCCTGGCCGAGTTCCCTAACGACCGCGGGCGCGCTTTTGCGGAATATTTCCACCGGCGCAAGGAAAACGCCGACGCCCTGGCCGACCTCGCGGTGCACAACTTCATCGAGATGCGGGACAAGACCGCCTCGCGCGTTTTCCGCGCGAAAAAGAAACTCGATCACACCCTCGAGGGACTGCTGCCCGGGCTTTATCTGCCGCTCTACACCATGATCAGCTTTACCAACATCCCCTATGCGGAAGCGCAGCGCCGTGCGCGCCGGCAGGACACGCTGGTCTATGCGGGCCTGCTTGGTCTCGTGCTGCTCGTCGTCCTGCTCGTGGTAGGGCTGGCTGTTTGATCGAAAGGCCAGCGTTGGCTGCTGGTCCGGCGTCATCCCCGCCGGCCAGCAGCACTTTACCCCAGGCCGCACCTCGTGCGGCCGGCACACACAGCCCATTTCGGCGCCTTCTCAGGCGCCATCCATGTTGTCTTTGGGATTCGTCTGCGCAGCGGCAGCCGGACCCATAATTTTGAGCCCGGGAGCAGCGGAGGATCCGGTTGACTTTGCAAAGCACGCGCCGCCCGCAGCTTGGACGCATAACGAAACGTCCGCCTCGCCGTCCAGCCACGATCTAAGGGCAATGAAGAACACATCCAGCACCATCAAACAATTCACTCTGTGCCTCGCAGCGGCCGCCTCGGCGCTCGCCCTGAGCGCCTGCGATTCCAAACAGGAAAACGCCCGCGAGGACGCGGTCGAACAAAAAGCCGATAGCATGGAAAACAAGGCCGACGCCGTCCGCGACAGCGGGGAGAAGAAGGCCGACGCGATCGAGGAGCAAAAGTCGATGTCGCATGACCACTCGACTAACTCCGCCTTGGAAAACAAGGCCGACGCGACCCGCGACGCCGCGGAACAGAACGCTGACGCGCTCGAAAACCAGGCCGACGCCGTTCGCGATCAGACTCCGGCGCCGACGCCGTAATCAGTCACAACGCGATTGCGGTCGTACCCTTCTGCCAAGGGTACGGCCGCAGTGAACGCGGTGGCTAGTTCTCCCCGAGCCGATCTTCCGGCCGGTCGGCCGGCAACCGGCCAGAGCTGGGCCCGCTACCGTTTTCGCCGCAAGGGCCGGGTCAGACAGGTGGGACCTCCACCGCCTTTGCCACTGATCTCGCTTCCTTCGTACTCGAAGACTTCGGCGCCGGCGTCTTCGAGCCGGGCGCGAGTCACTGGGTTGCCTGCGACCATCAGACAGCGGCGGGGAGCGAGCGCGAGGACGTTGGCGCCCATGCTTTGAAATTCTTCGTCGGGAACTTCGACGAGGGTAAAACCCCGTTCCAATAACTTCTCCCGGAATGGGACGGACATGAGGGGCGAATAGACGACAGCCAAATCGCGATCGACCGGACTAACGATCGACATGAGATGGAAGACATCCGCCGGGCCGCGCCAATGCGGCAGCTCCACCGTGATCAATTCGTCAATCGTGTCGCCAAGAAAGTCGCGCAACTGCTCGATCCCAGAGTCGTTAGTCCGATAGCCGCGCCCGACGGCGAGGGTGCGTTCATCGAGCCAGGCGACGTCGCCGCCTTCCAGTTTCCCGGGCGGCTGGATGGTGCCGAGAATCGTTAGGCCAAGGGCGCGGAAAGCGACCTCCTGCGCCGCCGGCTCACCCTGCCGGAGCGCCTTCCCCATGTGGCAAAGAATGACCCCGCGATCGCAAATGACCGCGGCGTCCCGGACGTAGATGGAGTCCATCCCCACGTTTTCCGCGCCGGGCAGCAACGTGATCTCGCAACCAGAAGCGCGCAGGAACTCGAGGAAACGGTCGTACTCTACGAGCGCGCGCGCGTAGTCGGGCGCGGCGGTGAAATTCAGTGCCTGCCATTCCGCGGCGATTGTTTTCGCATCCCGGAAAGCGTCCCGCGCGTGCTTAACGACCAGCTGCGTGATCGCCCCATACTCCGACTGGCTGGTCATAATGCGGTTCATCTCTTTCATTATTCAAAGTAAGGCCGCAGCTTTTCGTAGGTCTTTGCTCCCACGCCTTTCACCCGGCGCAGGTCGTCCGCCGTCTGGTAGGGCCGGGCATTGATGATTCTTCGGGCGAGGACGTGGCCCACGCCCGGGATATTCTGCAGCGCTTCCAGGGTCGCGGTGTTCACATTTAGTTTGCCGCCGGTCTGACTGGCGGCGGCGCCGGAACTGGCGGGCTTCCGATGAAAGAAGGAGTCGAAGGTGTCGCTGCTCGGGCCGGGCTGGGTGGCGGAGCGCATGTTGAGCCGGCCATGCCCGATGCCCCAGCCGCCGATCTTTTGTTCCTGCGCCTTGCGTTCGAATTGCTGCAGCTTGCGCCACTGCACCGCCGCCTTGTCCATCTCCGGCGGATCCGATGCCGCTCCGTAAACCCGGGCGAGGCCGTTCGCGACTAACGACTCGCTCAGGTCGGCCTTGTCCGCCTCGACAAAGGCGAAATAGCGCGGCAACCGGCTGCGCCCGCGCGCGTCCTGCAGGCAGGTGCGGACGGTGAAAGGGCGGGCCAGTTTTTGCCGGGTAAACCGCTCCGCTTCGCGCCCGATCTGCAGGGTCTCGGGAACGCCGACCCGGAAATATTTCGCCTGCTCCGCCAGGCGCTCGGGGATGGTGCTGTCGGTCTCCGGGGCGTCGACAAAGTAGAGCCGGAAGATGTACTCCTTGCCGTTGGCCCGGACATGGAAGCTGTCGCCGTCGTTAGCGGCGTTAGGCAAATAGCGGCAGTCCTTGAAAGTCTTCCACTCCGCCGCGCAGGCGAGGGGAGCGAGAACGAGAACCAGGGCGCAAACGAAACACGAGCGAAGCAGGCGAGTCTTCACAACGGGCTATTCGTAACGGAGCGCCTTCACCGGATCGACCCGCGCCGCGAAATACGCCGGGATGAGCGCGGCTAACGAACAGATGATGAAAGCCGCGACGCAGATTCGCACCACGTCGCTCGGGATGACTTCGGCCGGGATCTCCGAGAATTGATAAACCGAGCGCGGAAAGATCTCGATCTGGAGGGTGTTCGCGAGCCAGCGGCTGAATTCATTTCGGAATCGAATCAGCAACATGCCCATGCCGAGCCCGGAGAGCGTGCCGAAAATCCCGACCACGATCCCCTGGAAAAGAAACACGCCCATAATCTGCCCGATGCTCGCGCCGACCGCTTTCATGATCCCGATCTCGCGCCGCTTCTGCACCGTCACGGTGATGAGCGTGTTCATGATCCCGAACGCCGCCACGATCACGATAAAGAAAAGCAGAAACGCCATCACCGTGCGCTCCAGGCTGACGGCATCGAAATATTGTTTGTTCATCTCGATCCAGGTCTGGGCGTACTCGGGCGGCTGGAGAAATTGCTCGATCGCCCGCTTCACCTCGAAGGCATTGTCGGGATTCGTCGTCTTCACCGTCAGGCCGTGGAGGGCGTCACCGAGCCCATAAAGTTCCTGGCCGACGAAGATCGGCACAAGCAGAAACTCGGAGTCGTGCAGATACTGCCCGGTTTCGAAAATGGCGGTGACGGTGAGTTCTTTCGGCAGCACCACTTCGCGCAAATCGTCGACCGCCCGCTGCTTCTCCTCGCCTTGTTTTTGGTCGAGTTCTTTCAGCTTGTCGAGGATCTCGCCGAGATTTCCCGGCGAATAAACGGTCAGTTTGTCGCCCACGGTCAGGCCGAGCTTTTGTGCCAGCTCCACTCCGAGCATCGTCTTGTCACCGTCGAGATCGAGTTTGCCCAGCTTGATGAATTTGCGCAGCGGAATGACCTTCTCTTCCTCCACCGGATCGATCCCGCGGATCATCGGTGCGAGCCGCCGGCCCTGGAATTCCACGATCACCGGCCCCTGGATGTAGGGCGCGGTCGCGACCACGTTCGGCGTATGGCGGATCTGCACTGTCCGGTCGCGCCAGTTGTTCATCACGCTGTCGGTCGTGACCAAAATGTGGGCGTCGAAATCGATCACTTTCTGCCGCAGCTCGCGATCGAACCCGGTCATGACAGCGATGACGAGAATGAGAACGGTCACGCCCAGCGTCACCCCGAGGACGGAGACGAGGGTGATGATGGAAATGAAAGTGCGCTTTGGTTTTAGGTAACGCAGCGCGAGGAAGAGACTGAACGGGAGTTTCAAAACAGCGATACGTTTGCCGAAAACGCCGGTTTTCCAACGGGAATCGGCCGAGTCGCCGCAAAGAGGCGGATCCACGCACGACCGAACGGGTTGCGAACGGCGATACGTTTACATGCTCTGGACTATTGCGGTCATTCTTCTTGTGCTCTGGCTGATCGGTTGGATCGGCTTTCACGTTTTGGGCGCGTTCATCCACGTCCTGGTCGTGCTCGCGGTCATCTTCGTCGTCCTCGCGCTGGTGAAGAAGGTCTGATCGGGCGCCGGTTGAGCGGACCGGCGGGCCGGGCGACCTTGCGCCGATGAGTAACGACATCGTCGGCATCGACCTCGGCACCACCAACTCGCTCATCGGCGTGATGGAAGCGGGCTTCCCCATCCTGCTCGCCGATGCCAACGGCGCGCGGCTCACGCCGTCGGTCGTGCATTTTCCCGAGACGGGCGAGCCGCTCGTCGGCGCCGCCGCGAGCCGGATGCGCGCCGTCGCCCCGGCCACGACGGTCTATTCCGCCAAACGCCTGATCGGTCTGCGCGGCGACGACGTCGCGCTCGAGGAATTGCCGGCGGATTACGAGGTCGTTAGGCAAGCGGGCCGGCCGCTGCGCATTCGCGTCCGCGACCGGGAATACGCGCCCGAGGAAATCTCCGCGCTCGTGCTCGGGAAATTGAAGCGCGATGCCGAAGCCGCGCTCGAGCGCTCCGTGTCGCGCGCGGTCATCACCGTGCCCGCGTATTTCAACGACGCCCAGCGCAACGCCACCAAAGCCGCCGGCGAAGCCGCCGGGTTCACGGTCGAGCGAATCATCAACGAACCGACCGCCGCCGCGCTCGCCTACGGGCTCGATAAGCTCGGCGAGAAATCGAAAATCGCCGTTTACGATCTCGGCGGCGGCACCTTCGACATCTCGATCCTGGAGCTGGATAACGGCGTCTTCCAAGTCCTCGCCACCAGCGGCAACACCCATCTCGGGGGCGACGACGTCGACGAGGCGCTCATTGCCGATTGCGAATTACCCATCGCGACCTGGCAGAAGCGCGAGCTCGTGATCGACGCGAAGCATCGCCTCTCGACCGAGACGAGCGTGCAGATCGACGCGCCTTTCGTCGGCCGGCGAAAATCTTCACCTACGAGCTCAACCGCGAGACCCTGGAGAAAATCGCGCGTCCGATCATCCAGCGCACCCGCGCCCATTGCCTGCGCGCCTTGACCGACTCCAAGCTGGCCGCCGCCGACCTCGACGAGATCATCCTCGTCGGCGGCATGACCCGCATGCCGCTCGTTAGGCAATTCGTCGCCGAGCTTTTCGGCCGCGAACCGAACACCACCGCAAAATCCCGACGAAGCGATCGCGCTCGGCGCCACCATCCAGGCCGGCATCCTCTCCGGCGCGGTCCGCGACGTCGTCCTGCTCGACGTTACGCCCTTGTCGTTAGGCATCGAGACCTTCGGCGGCTTGATGAACGTCATCATCCCGCGCAACTCCACCATCCCGGTCAAGGCCGGCGAGATGTTCACCACCGCGGTCAACCAGCAGCGCGCGATGAAAATCAAAGTCCTGCAAGGCGAGCGCGAGATGGCGGCCGACAACTGGCCCCTGGGCGAATTCGAGCTCGAGTTCCCGCCCGCGCCCAAGGGAGTGGCGCGAGTCGGGGTGCAATTCGAGATCGACGCCGACGGCATCCTCCAGGTGCTGGCTCGCGACACCAAAACCGGGATCGAAAAAATTGTCGCCCTAACGAGCGCAGTCGACGTCTCCGACGAAGCCGTCGAAGCCATGCTCGCCGAGTCTCTCGAGCACGCCTTCGAGGACATGAGCGAGCGCGTCTGGACCGAAACCCGCCTCAAATCCGAGGAAATGCTGGCCGCGGTCGAAAAAGCCTTGCCAGCTCGCCGGCGACCACCTGCCTGCTGGGCAGAAGGAACAGATCACCGCCCTAACGAGTGCGGTCCGCGAAGCGATCGCGACCCACGAAACCCCGCGCCTGAAAGCGGCCAACGCCGCCCTCGACGACGCCACCCAGGAGTTGGCCGCGCTCATCGTCGAGCAGGCGATGGCAAAATTGTAGAGCGGGCGCCCCCTGCGAGGCCGGCTCTGCCCACAGGCTCCCCGCATCGCGCGAGATTGTAAAACGGCGACGAGAAACGAGTGCTTGAAGCGTTCTCAGGCCGCCGGGCGCATGAACACGTTATTCAGTCGTTGGGCGACGGCGTCTTCGTTAAAGAGGAGGCTGACCTTGTGCCCGCTCGCGGTGACGCGGGCCGTGATTTGAGAGCGCGGACTCGCGGTTTTGGTCAGCTCGAGCCAGCCAATTTCCCTCATTAGCTCGGCCTCGTGCCGGATCTCCCGGCCGTGTAATTCAAGAATGCCGTCCGAGTTTGCTTCGATGGCATGCAGGATTTGTCTGGCGAGTTTGAGATTCATAGAATCCCCATAAAAATAAGAATCGCAGCCAACGCTCTTGTCGGTCGCATTCCGGGCTAATGCGGTCTTCGCGGGGCTTGCGCGCGGGCGCTGCCTGATGCGGTTCGAAAAGGTAACGGCGATGTAACGTTTTTTTGTTTGGCTCATCCATCTTAGGATGGAATTTTTCTAGAAGGCCGCGCGTCCCGCGTCCTGGCGACGGCGGACCTTTCACTAAAAAAGAAGGAGGAAACCAATGTCCACGTCACTGATCAATCTAGAACGTTCGCTTCTTTCTCGGGTTCTTGGAAAGATCGCATTGCTGCTTTGCACCTTGCTGATGCTTTCCATGGCGACCGGCGCCCGGGGGCAAACCGGGGGTGAAATCATCTGGAGCGTCGATCTTCCCTACACGCCCGTCACCGCGCCGCCTAGTGTTGCACCGAGCGGCGACATCTACATTCATTCCGACGATCTTTATGCCATTTCTCCGGCCGGCGAGATCCTCTGGACCAAACCATTATCCGGAAGCGAGGTGATCGATGTCGCAGCGGACGGGACCGTCTACGCGGGCTCGTTCCTCACCATCTTCGCCTACACCCCGGCAGGAGATTTGATCTGGAGTTTTAGCGAACCGCCGGGCGGGCAGGGGGTGATGGCGGGCCCGACGATTGGCCCGGATGGAAACATCTACGCGGTGACGGATGGCGGCGGACTCGGGGCGCTCGCGCTCACGCCCCAGGGCCAACTGCTCTGGAACCAACCCGGCTACGTGCACTATGGCGGCACCGGGATGACACGGGTCCCGGTCACTGCGGAGCGTCTTTATTTTGCGGACGATGTCGTGCCAGGTTGCAATGAGCTGACGGTCGGAATCAACGCGCTCGACCTCAACGGCAACCTGCTCTGGTGCGATTCGATCAGCGGCGCGTCACGCGCAATCGCCACGCCGAGTGGCGACGCACTCGTCCATGACTTCGGTGTCCTCTACGATTACAACCCGGATGGTTCGATCGACTGGCAATTCAACTTCCCTTTTCCCGACCGAACGTTGATCGGACCGACGGTCGCGAATGACGGCACGATCTACATCTTTCACGATCACAACAATCTTTGGTCGTTTACCCCGGCCGGCGTGAAACGCTGGCAGGTCGATAATATCACGGACGATCTGTCTCCGGAGATGCCGATCGCCTCGCCCGATGGCAGCGTCGTTGTCTTCGGAACGGCGTACGGCTTTGGCGAAAACGGGGAACTGGTCGCGGTCAACGCGGCAAACGGGGACGTCCTCTGGCGGGTGCCGATCACGGGTCCCTCGGCCGGAAGCGCGGGGCCGGTGGCGTTTAGCAACGACAGCCAGACCGTCTACGCACCGATCACGGAGCTCAATGGAGTAAACAAGCTTCTCGCGCTGCGAGTAAAAGACGGGACCGGGACCGGCCAGCCGGCCGTCGAGGTCGCAGGCGAATGCCCCGGCACGGTAACGGTCAACATTAGCGGGATCACGCCGAATGCGTCGGTTGGCCTCTGGGTGGGCAAGTCGTCCGGCTCGACCACGATCGGCAGCGGCGCCTGTAGCGGTACGACGTTGGACCTGAGGAGAGCGCGCCTTTTCACTACCCGCACCGCGGACACAAACGGCAACGTGACCGTGCCGCTGAGACTGGGAGCGAATCGCTGCGGCCAACTCTTCCAAGCGATCGACCTGACGAACTGCGCGACGAGCAACGTCGCTTCCGGGCCCTGAGCCCGGATCAATCGAAGCGCTCGGTCCGGGCGAGGAGCGTTTCCCACCAGGGGCGATTCTCGAGATACCAATCGACGGTCGTGGCGATGCCTTCGCGCGCGGTGTGGAGCGGGTGCCACTCCAACTCCCGCTTGGCGAAACTGGAATCGATCGCGTAACGCCGGTCGTGCCCGAGGCGGTCGGTCACGAACGAAATCAGGCTGTGCGGTTTGCCGAGCCGGTCGAGGATTAGCCTAACGACCTCGAGGTTCACCATCTCGCCGTCGCCGCCGATGTTGTAGACCGCGCCCGGCTTGCCTTTGAACAGCGCGGCCACGATCGCGGCGCAATGGTCCTCGACATGGATCCAGTCGCGGACGTTTTTCCCGTCGCCGTAAACCGGGAGCGGTTGGTCGTTCAGCGCCTTGATGATCATGAGCGGGATCAATTTTTCCGGGAACTGGTAGGGGCCGTAATTGTTCGAGCAGCGGGTGACGATGACCTCCTGGCCAAAGGTGCGATGGCAGGCGAGGGCGAGGAGATCGGCCCCGGCCTTGCTCGCGGAGTAGGGCGAGCTGGGCTCGATCGGGGATTGCTCGGTGAACTGGCCGGTTTCGCCTAACGACCCGTAAACTTCATCGGTCGAGACCTGGATGAAGCGCTGCACCCCATGGCGGCGGGCGGCGTCGAGGAGGACGCTCGTCCCGACGATGTTGGTGTGGATGAAATTTTGCGGGGAATTGATGCTGCGATCGACGTGCGACTCGGCCGCGAAATTGATCACGGCGTAGAACTGCTCCTCGTGCAGGAGGGTGTCCATCTGGTCGGCGTTGGCGATGTCGGCCTGGAAAAATTCGTAGCGTTCCCCGTGTTCCTCGACCACACCGTCGAGATTGGCGAGGTTCCCGGCATAGGTGAGGGCGTCGACATTCGTCACGTACGTCGGCTTGTAATGTTGCAGAATGTAACGAATAAAGTTACTCCCGATGAAGCCACAGCCTCCTGTTACCAAGATGCGCATTGACGCGCTACCTAGCAGCGGTGACGAAGCCGCGCGAGTGGAAATTGACTCTTTGCCGCCGCTCCTGGCGGACCGTTTCGCGCGGATCGACTGGATCTTCTGGGGCATTATCGCGCTCGGCGCCGTCTTCCGTTTTTTCCTCCTGAGCATGAAGCCGCCCCACTTCGACGAGGGGATCAACGGCTGGTTCGTTGACCAGATGATGAAGAACGGGTTCTACCGCTACGACCCGACGAATTATCACGGGCCGCTCCATTTTTACGTCCTCTTCCTTTCCCAGGCGATTTTCGGGCGGCACATCTTTGCCCTCCGGCTGCCGGTCGTGCTCGTGAGCCTGGCCTCGATTTTTTTAACCCTGAAGTTTGAGCCGTTTGTCGGGCGCTGGGTTTCGCGAATGGCCGCCCTCGCGATGGCGGTCTCGCCCGCCTTCGTTTTCTACGGGCGCTACTCGATCCACGAAGTCTGGCTCCTCTTTTTCTCGATGCTCTTTGTCTTCGGGCTCCTCGGGCTCTGGCGATTTGGCGCGCGCGGCTACCTCTGGTGCGTCGGGATCGGCATCGCCGGGATGATTCTGACGAAGGAGACTTACATCATCCACATCGGGTGCGCGCTGATCGCGGGCGTGGTCCTCTGGATTTCGCACCAGCTGAAGGAAATGCCCGATGTCCGGCGCGCGCCGCAGCAGTGGGATCTGATCGACCTCGCGATGGTCGCCGGGACGATGATCTTTTTCATCGTCTTCTTTTACTCGGGCACGTTTTTCAACTGGCCCGGGGTGAAAGGTCTCTACCAGACCTTCGCCGTCTGGTACCAGACCGGCTCGAAAGGCAACGGGCACGAAAAGCCCTGGCCGTATTGGCTCCAACTGGTGCTGCACTACGAATGGCCGGTCCTGATCGGGTTGTTCGTTTGCGGAGCGTGCCAGTTCTTCCGGAATTACGTCATCCGCTACCTCGCGATCTATGGCGTCGGGGTCTTCGCGGCTTACAGCATCATTCATTACAAGACGCCGTGGATCATCATCAGCATCGTTTGGCCGCTCCTCTTTGTTTTCGCGGCGGGCGCGGTCGCGTTGAAGATTCCGCGCAAGGCTTTCGTCATCGTGGGAATGGCGGCGGTCGGGTTTGGCTTCGGGGTCCTGGTCAGCTATCTCGTGCAACCGGCCGCGATCCGCGAAGCGTGTTCCTGGGGAATTTACCTCCGCGAAACAATCACCATCACGCTCGCGGCGACCAGCGTCAGCGCTGCCTGCGGCGAGATCGGGCAGCGGCTTTTTGCCTGCGCGCTCGTTTGCGCGCTTCTCGGCGGCGGGTTCGGGTTTCTCGTTGAGGGCGCCTTCAAATTCAGCGACGCCCTCATCCGCGGCGTGCAGCGCGCCGTCGTCGCGATCGCCCTCGTCATGTCGCTCGGGGTCGCGATCCAGTTAAATTATTTCCGCTACAGCACCGACACCGAGCCGTATGTCTACGTCCAGACCTACGACGATATCTTCAAGCTCATGAAACCGGTCATGCGCATGGTGGAAAGCAACCCGCTCTATTACCGGATGGTGGGTCATTTCATCCGCACCAGCACCTATCCGTTTCCGTGGTTGCTGGGCGATTTTCCCAATGTCGGCTACTACGAAAAGAGCAACGCGCCCGGCAAGATGGACGGCGATTTTCTCGTCGTGCAGGAAGACCGGGTGGAGGAGGTGGAGAAAAAACTTCACGAAAGTTATTTCACCGAACCGATGACCATTCGTCCCTACCAGGACACCTCCAAACTTTATCTGAACGCGAAAACGTTCCGGAAACTTTATCCGCGCAAACAACCTGACTTTGTCGGGGCGCCTCTTCCGACGCCGGCCCGACCGCAATGAAGTTCCTCTCGGCCGGACTGACGTTCGTCAACGTCGCCACGATCGCGGGTTTGTTGCTGGGCATCCTCGGCGGCGGGCTCGATGGCGGTTTTGCCGGTCTCGCCCTCTTCCTCGGGTTGGCGGCGGCGATTTATGCGTGGTTTGGGACGGCGCCGTTTGCGCCCCGGAAAAAAACGGTCGTTCCGCCGCCGCCGGCGCCCTTGCCGAAATCAAAACGCGCCCGGCGCCGGATGAAGCTCGAGACGCAGCCGGTCGCCGCCCCGCCGCCGCCGCGGCGCTGGCATTTCTGGACCTGGACGGTCGGGATTGTCTTCCTCATGTTCGCGGTCCGCTCCTTTTGCTGGCTCCTCTGGGTCGACGGCGCAAATCTCAAGATCCAGTCGCCTAACAATCTCGGCGATCTCTCGCTCCACCTCACCTACATCAAATATTTCGCCAACGGCGTCGCCCTCTGGCCCGATAACCCGATCCACGTTTTCAGCTCCCTGCGTTATCCGGCCGGGATTGATTTCTTTAACTCGCTCCTTCTCCTCCAGCACATCGATCTCGTCCGCGCGCTGGTCTGGACCGGGCTGCTCGGTTCCGTCGCCACCTTCTACGGCTTTTATCGCTGGGGCGGCGCGTTTGGGATCGCCGGTTTTCTTTTCAACGGCGGCCTCGCCGGCTTCGCTTTTTTCCAGACTCGCGCCTTTATCGATTACCAGGCCGAGCGGATCGCCTGGAAAAGCATTCCGTTGACCATGTTCGTTACGCAGCGCGGGTTGCTTTACGCCATTCCCGTCGGGCTCCTGCTCCTGTTGCATTGGCGGCGGAAATATTATCCGAGCGTGCCTAACGACACCCCGGGCGCGCGGCGCGGTTTCCTGCCGTGGTGGGTCGAGTGGTCGCTCTACGCCACCCTGCCGCTCTTCCACGTCCATGCCTTTCTCGCGCTCTCGATCGTGCTCGGTTTCTGGCTCCTCATCGGCAGCTGGGAAATGCGCAAACAGGTCGCCATTTTGCTCGCCGCGGCTTTCCTCCCCGCGACCGCGATCGTCTGGATGATCACCGATCATTTCCAGGCGAAATCGATTCTCGCCTGGGCGCCCGGCTGGCTCCAAAGCGATCCCGGCTTTTCCAACTCCGCGGTCAGCTTTTGGCTGATTAATTTTGGCCTAACGTTGCCCGCGATGGTCGCGCTCGCCGGCGTGATCGTTTGGCAGACGTGGCGCGCCCGTCATCCTGCTCCTTCTTCTTCTCTTGCTCCTGCTCTTGCTCTTGCTCCTGCTCCTGCTCCAGACATCACGATTGCGAGCACGAGCAACCCATCAAAGTCATTCTCAGCCGCCTTCGCTTTCGTCATCCCGGCCGCGGGCATCTTTCTCTTTGCGATTTTCGTCAAGACCGCGCCCTGGGGCTGGGACAACACCAAGCTCATTATCTGGGCTTATTTCATCTGCCTCCCGTTCCTCTGGAGCGAGCTGCTCGCGAAAACGCTCTGGCCGATCCGCGCCGGCGTTTGCTTTTGCCTCTTCTTTTCCGGGTTCGTTAGTCTCTTTGGCGGCCTGACGGTCGGCCGGCCCGGTTTCGACATTGCCAACCGGATCGAACTCGAAGCCGTCTCCACCGTCGTGCGCAAGCTCCCGATCAAGGAACGTTTCGCCGCCTTTCCGACCTTCAATCACCCGCTTCTCCTGAACGGCCGCAAAGTCGTCCTCGGCTACGGCGGACATCTCTGGACGCAGGGGTTCGATTACGGGCCGGTCGAACAAAACCTGAAACAGCTCATGCTCGGCGCACCCGATTGGCGGGAGCGCGCGCGCTCCCTTCACGCACGCTATCTCTTTTGGGGCCGCGAAGAGAAACGCGAATACGCCGCCAGTTCCCAGCCTTGGAAAGGCCAGGCGGCGGTGGTCGCGAACGGCTTCTGGGGCACGATCTACGACCTCGAGCGGCCGGCTTCAGCGGGTCGCCAGTAACTGCGGGCGTTCCCCCGGCAGCGGCTGCGAGCGGTCCAGGATCATCTGCCGCAGGGAACTTTTCTGCGCCGCGTAGTCGGCCACTTCTCGCGGATTGATCATGGCGTCGTCGGGCAGGAACACGAGCAGCTTCGTGCCCGGATTCTCGCGCATGAAGCGAACGATATTCTCCGCGATGATCTGCTCCGCCGCCAGGTGCGCCCGGTAAAGCCGCTCCGTCGGATAACGGCGCAGCCGCGGCGAAGTCGCGACCCGGTCGACGAAATTATCAAACGCATCCGGCCGCGGCCGGTAATCGGTCGGGAGATGCGCGCGCTCGCTTTCGTCCAGCGCCTCGCCCTCGCGGATTTTGCGCAACAACTCGCGCGGCGCACCGAGCGCGACCTGGGCGAGTTCGGGCCGCAGCGCGCGCCGCATCCAGTCGCCGCGCCGCGGCGCGCCGAGCTGGTCGACCAGTTGCTGCGCGGAAATTTCCCGGCGCTGCCATTGATCGAGGAGCGGCTGCTGCGTCAGCGTCAGCTCGCTCCAGCCGAGGGCGACCCGGGCGCCGCTGCGTTGCAGGGTCTCGACGATCCGCCAGGCCGGCTCGCTTTGGATGACGCTGCTTTTCGTTAGGCCAAAATAAATCACGTCCGCCCGGCGCAGGCCCGCGGCCCAGGCTTCATCCTCCGGCGCCGGCGGCGGCGCGTTGCCCGTGGCAAATTTCGGCAGCGCCGGTTTGCCGAATGTCCCGCAGCCGCTGAGGAGGGCGGCCGCCAACAGGAGCCACCACTTCACGCTTCGCGTTGCCGGCTGCTGTTAGGACGCGCGAAGACGGTCTTGCGCGGGGCCGGAATCGGCCGATAAATCCGCCGCGTGCGCCAGCCGGCCGCGAGAATCTGGCAGCCGACCGAGAGCGTCCGCCGCCAGGTCACGCCTGAGACTTTTTGCGCGCCCGCGATCCGGCGCCGCTCGCTCACCGGCACCTCGCAGATGGCGGCCCCAAG
The DNA here is from genome assembly GCA_963768965.1 of uncultured Verrucomicrobiae bacterium. Lineage (GTDB taxonomy): Bacteria > Verrucomicrobiota > Verrucomicrobiia > Chthoniobacterales > UBA10450 > Palsa-1392. The sequence continues at coordinate 145,859 of CAVYJY010000007.1, forward strand.
CCGGACGGCGGCGATCTGCGCCTCGATCGTCCAGCCGAAGGTCATTTCCTGCGGCGCGATTTTTTCAAACAAGCGGCGGCCGATGATGCGCAGCGGCCCGAGATCGCTGTAGGGCCGGCCGCAGAGCACGCCGCTCCAGAGACCGAGCGCGGTGTTGGCGACGAGATGCCGCAGCGTCATCGTGCGCCAGTTGCGCAGGCGCTTCGTCCGGCTGCCGACGACGAAATTGTAGCCTTCTTCAAACGCCGTCGTTAGGGCAGGCAGGTCGCGCGGGTCGGTCGCGCCGTCGCCCGCGCAGAAAATGTAGGCCCGAATCGCCGGGAACAGATTGTTCGTCAGGTCGATCGCCGCCTGGCAGCCGTGGCCGTAGCCGCGCCGCGCCGTCTCCGCCACCAGGACCGGCCGCTGCCGCGCGATCTGCGCCGTCTCGTCGGTCGAGCCGTTCACGCCCACCGCGATGACGAATTTCTCCGGATCCAGCGCCGCGAGGAATTCATCCAGCACCGGCCCGATGCAGGCCGCCTCGTCGCAGGCGGGAATGATGATGGCGAATTCAGGCAAGGGCATGGAATGATCCGGCAAGGCTGCAGTTACTTTATCACCTGTCATGTTGAGCGCAGCGAAACATCTTTGACTGTTTGCGACCGGAAAGAATTCAACGCGTCCGAGGTCTCTCTCGCTCAGGGAGACACTCTAGGAGAAAATCCGGCGCGCGCTATTCCATTGCGGCCGAGGAATTTTCCGAGGTCAGGTTCAGCACCAACTGTCCTTCCGCGACGACTTTTTCCTCGACCCTCGCGATGGCTTTGAACTGCCAGAGCTCGCCCACCTGCGCCAGCTTTTCCGCGCGCAGAATAATCTCTTCCTCCGGCCGCACCGCGGCCAGGAATTTCATGCTCCGGATGGCGGAGAGCAGAAAAAGCGGCCGCTCGTCTTCGGCAAAACCGGAAGCAGCCGCGATCCCGGCGGTCTGCGCCAGGGCTTCGGTCAGGATGACACCCGGCACCAAAGGATTGCCCGGGAAATGGCCGGCAAACATCGGATCGTCGTGCGCAAAGCACGCGCTGCATTCTGCCAACTGGCCCGGCTCGCAGCGGAGCAGCGCCCTAACGAAAACAAACGGTGGGCGATGAGGCAATCCGAGTTCGTTAGGCAATAAAGCGCCCTTCACAGCGGCGCCGGCGCCGTCGGGGCGGCACCTCCGCCGGGTTCGTTGACGAAGTAAGCAAACTTCCAGCTCCCGTTTTCGCGCCGGATGCCCGCGCGATAACCGACGTATTCCGCCGCCGGATCGGCAAACTGCGGCGGCGCCACCATGTAGCCGCCTTTGCTCACGAAACGCTCCGAGAGAATGCCGTCGAGCTCGACCCACAAACCGTTCTCATCCCAGTACTGGAAAACCCCGGCGCCCTGGCGATCCTCCGCCGGCGTCGCCCCCATGACGTAGGCAAAGTCGGGCGTCATCATCGTGGCGACGGTGTTGACGTCATGCGCCTTTACCGCCTTGCGCAGCCGCCCGAGGAAGGACTGGAAATCCATCTCCGAACTTTCCTGGGCCGGAGGAGCCTTGGCCGCCTTCTTCTTCGCATCCTTCTTCGGGTCGGTCGTGGGGCAGGCCGTGAGGGCGAGGGCGAGGAGCAGGACGAGGCAGCGGAAGAGTGGCGTGTTTTTCATCGTGGAGAAGTCGATCGTTCTCTCACATAATCAGAGCCGCGCGGCAACGCCAGTCTCAACTTGCGCAGACATGCGCGTGCCCGCGCCGGAAGCGTTTGCGCAGCGGGTGCTTGATGAAGACGAAGTACCAGACGTTAAAGAGATCGCGCCAGCTCGACGGCGGGCTCGTTAGGCGGCGCGGGCCGGTGCGCAGCGCCTGCAGGATCGCCTCCACACTCTGTTCGCGCGGGCGGGGGATGCTGGTGTAATGCCCGCCAAAAGCCTCCAGCCGATGCGCATCGGAAGTGGCGAGGAGCGGCTTATTCTGGGCCGCGGCCAGGCGGCGGGCGCGGCGGTTGAGATCGAAGAGGCCCTTGTGAAAATGGCAGATCTCGATCGCGTCGAAGCAATCGATTTCCTCCAGCAATCGCTCCCCGATGGAGGCGCCGAGATAAAAAAACGGATGCGGCGCGAAGCAAAAAAGCGATTCTCCGCGCCGCCCGCGCAACTCCCGCAGGTCGGCAAACGTGCGCAGGTTTTCGATCTCGTTAGGCCGGACGTTCAGCAGCACCACATCCGCGCCCTCCAGCCGCATCTCCGCCGCCTGGATGAGGATAATTCCCATCGCCGCGGCATCGGCGAACACTTCCGCCCGATCGAAAACCTTATCGTGCAGCGTGATCGCGAGCGCGCCGAAGCCGAGCGCGCGCGCCCGCTCGAGGAGCTGGTGGGCGGAGTAATCGAGATGATCCTTCGGATCGTCGAGGGTGTGGATATGCAGGTCGACCTTGATCCACTCGAGTTCGTCATCGTGCTCGTGCTCGTGATCGATCCCCCGTTTCATTCTCGATTCACGATAGATGCAGCTTTTGCGCCCCGCCCGGAAGTTCTTCGCGCGGCTCTGTAGACGCTTCGCTCTGCGAAGCGCGGGCGTTGGTGTCGAAAGTAATTTCACCCCCGCGCCACGCTTGCCCCGCGCCTCCCAGAGGGAGGCGTCTACAGCCGCGAAGACAACTCCTTGCTTTCCCGCCAACCTGAATCAAAATTCTGGGCTCGCGCTCGGGTGGTGAAATGGCAGACACGTACGTTTGAGGGGCGTATGCCGCAAGGCATGGGGGTTCAAGTCCCCCCCCGAGCACTCCCTCTCCCTCGTCGTAATCGTGCTCCTGATCGAAATGGAAACGGAAACGAACAAGAACAGGAGCAGGATTAAGAGCGTTCCTCCGCGACCCGCTTCGCCGCCGAACCGCGACTGAGCAGCCTGACGACCAGCAAAAACCCCAGCAGCGCGAGCGGGAGAAACGTCGGCAACCAGAGCCTGCTCTTATCCAGAAAGCCCAGCGCCATCAGCCCGTAGGCCGCGCTGAAGATAATCGCGCCCAGCAAAAGATTCGGCTTCGAGATCATCCAGAGAAAACAACTCAGCAACCCGGCCGCGAGAATGATCACCCAGGCGACCGCAGCCGGCGCGCGCCGGATGTAAGCCGCGTTCTGGATCGTCGCGATCGCGGTCGAGAACACATTCGGCGGCTGCAGCGGATCATCCGCCAGCCGCAGGAGGACGATCTGGTCCTTCAGGTTTTCCACATTCACCGAGGGCGGCCGCTTCCTTTCGTGCTCCTGCGCCGCGAGCAGAAGCTCGTTCAAGCTCAGGCGCCGGACACTTTGCCGGGCCAGCGGGTTGACCGTGAGCGTGCCATCGCGATGGATCGGGATCTCCCATCCGTTAGGCAAAATAATCCGCGACCCCAGCTCCACCTTTACCTCCGCCGGCGTGATCCGCAGCCAGAGCAAAATCGCCTGGAGCGGAAACGACGGCACAATCTCGCCCCGGTACGCGAAAAGCAGCGGCACCCGGATGCGGTCGCTCCGTTCATCCGGGAGATTGGTGAAGCCCGGGGTCGAGATCAGGCGCACGTCGTCGTCCGGTTGCCGGTGCACTCCGGAAAATTCCGCGAGATGGCCGCGGTCGCCGGTCACGTTGGAGAAAGAAAGGACATCGTCGGGCGAGAGATCGTGCGGACCTTTCCCGCCCAGCTCGGTCGCGAGGAGGAGCCGCGGCACTCGCATCGCCTGGTCGATAAAGACCTGCTCCTGCGTTTTGTCGCGATCGCGCCAGATCACGATCGGCTCGAACGCCACCACGGTGGATTTGAAATCGAGCACCGCCTGGAGGAAAAGCGCGTACTCGAGCGGCGAGAGCGAGCGGCGCGCGGCCTGGCCCTTGGGCAGCGGCTTCGCTTCCTCCGCCGGCGTCATCCGCTGGAAATCGCTCCGCCCGATTTCCACCAGCGTCACCGGCGCCGGGGGCAGGGCGCCCTCGGTGTGCTCCATGAAAAAGCTCAGCAAGACATCCTCCACCTGTTGCAGACGCGGCTCGCGCAGGATGAAGACGCCGAGGAGGATGACGACCAGGATGAGCCAGGGCGAAGGACGACGCATTGGCGCAGAAACTAGGGAGCGCGCCGCGAGAAAACAAACTGAAATCTCGGGTGAGTGGACCTTCCTCTTTCTTCTCTTAAATCTCAGCTACCCCCCAAAGGGCGAATTCGGGGACTCCCACCCGGTGCCACTGAAGGCAGAGGTCTCAGGTGCCCGCTTTCGAACTGGGCGTGGACAGCCAGCCTTTCCCCCAGTGCGCCTGGCGTCCGTCGATCCGATACTGCCTTCGCGCAACGCGCGGATGGGCTCCGCCGATCCGATATTGCCTTCCGTAACGCGCGGATGGGGTCCGTCGATCCGATATGGCCTTCCGCCGCGCGTAAATGGCCTCCATGCGGGACGACGACTTTGTCGTAGCCCCAACACCCCTCGCCGACCGTCGGGACGACGACTTTATGATGGCTTTAAACACCCCTCGCCGACCGTCGGGACGACGACTTTATGTTTAAACACCCCTCGCCGACCGTCGGGACGACGACTTTATGGTTAAACACCCCTCGCCGACCGTCGGGACGACGACTTTATGGTTAAACACCCCTCGCCGACTGTCGGGACGACAACTTCATGTTTAAATACCCCTCGCCGACCGTCGGGACGACGGCTTTAGGCCACAACACCCCTCCGCACGTGGGGAAAGGTAAGGGTTCCATCCGATCGCAGGCGAGGGGATGACGACCCTGCCCGCGTCGGCGCCACTCTCCGAAGGACTGACTTGCGCTTCACGGCAGAGCTGGTGCCTAGACAGGCTGGTCGAGGAGTCACCCGGCCTGGAGGGCACCGCTCCGTCGGTGCCGCGCGGGGATGGTCACCTCCAGCGCTTCGCGTAATCGAGAGCCATCACCCACGCTTCAGTGATCTGCCTCACACTCCCGCGTGATCCAGCGGGCTCTTCACCCCGAGCCCAGGCCTATTGAGTACGTGTGTATAAATCATCGTCGTCGAGACATCCTTGTGCCCGAGCAACTCCTGCACCGTGCGGATGTCGTAGCCGTTCTCCAACAGATGCGTGGCAAAGGAATGGCGAAAAGTATGGCACGTGACCGGTTTCGCCACCCCCGAGTCGTGCACCGCCTTCTTCACCGCTCGTTGCAGCACCGCCTCCGAAATGTGGTGCCGGCGCTCCGGGGCCGCCGGGTCTCGTGGGTCGAGCGAGCGCCGCCGCGCCGCAAACACGTATTGCCAGGCCCACTCCCGCGAAGCCTTGCGATATTTCTTTTCCAGGGCAAAGGGCAGATAGACAGTCCCGAACCCCTCCTCCAGATCGTCTTCGTGCCGCATTTTCATCCGGCGCAAGTGTCGTTCCAGCGGCTGACATAGGCGCACCGGCAACATCGTCACCCGATCCTTCGCGCCTTTCCCATCGCGCACCACGATTTGATTGTAGGCGAGGTCAACGTCCTTCACCCGCAGGCGGCAACATTCCATCAAGCGCAGCCCGCTTCCGTAAAGCAGATGCGCCATCAGCCGAGTCGTCGGACCACTTACTTTGCCCAGAATCGCACGCACCTCCTCCTGGGTGCACACGACCGGCAGCCTGGCCGGGCGCTGCGCCCGTTCCACCTCGCCGAGCCAGCCGATCTCCAGTTTCAGCACCTGTTGATAAAGAAAAAGCAGCGCGCTCAGGGCTTGGTTTTGGGTCGGCGCGGCCACCTTGCCTTCGACCGCCAGCGCCGTCAGAAATGCGCGCACCTCTTCCGCGCCCAACTCGTTTGGGTGGCGCTTGCCATGAAAGAGAACGAAGCGCCGGATCCAACCCAGATACGCCTCTTCCGTCCGGATGCTGTAATGGTGGAAGCGCAAAACTCCTCGCACTTGATCGAGGAGGCGAGGGGATTTGGAGGCCGCAGCGCCCGACCCGGAAGCGGGCATCTCTTCCTGGACGACAGGGCTCGATCTTCGTCCCTCCCCGTCCGCTTTTTCGGCCAACCTGCTCTGGAAAATACCGTTGCCGTCCCGTGCACGTCCTGTTACTTTGGGAAACATGACCCCAGGCTACAAAAGCGGCAGCCTCCTTGGCAATCGAAATATGCGACTCCAAGTCGCCTTTTTTTACGACGCCCAGTCGCCGAATTCTCGTTA
>CAVYJY010000008.1:0-110852 GCA_963768965.1 uncultured Verrucomicrobiae bacterium
TAGGTCGGGGTTCTACGATAAGAGGGGGGGAAATTCGGGGTCAGTCCTCACTTTCGACACAGGGCCATCCTGCCATTGTCGCCCGAGAGACCGGGTGATACGCTTTTTATGAATGAGCACGGTTCAAGTAATTGAGGAAGCGATTGCGCGATTGCCAGCCGGTGAACGCGAAGCGTTTGAGTCGCGCCTTCTCGCGCGACGGGCAGGGCTCAATACGCTGACGGAGCCGGAATATGCGGAGCTGTTGGCGTCGCTCGATGCGGCTGAGGCCGAAATCGACGCGGGACAGAGCTACAGCGGAGATGCGCTCCGGCATTCCCTCCGCCCATGGGCTGGCGAGTAGTCTTTTCGGCTCGCAGCGGCACCGATCTCCAGAAGATTGTTGAATACATCGCCCGCGACAGTCCCTCCGTCGCCGTCCAGTTCGCCTCCACGCTGATCGAGAAGGCGGAGGCGCTGAGCGGCGCGCCCGAGATGGGACCCTTCTTGCCGGGAAAGCCCGGCACGCGTTTTCTGCCAGTGGGTCCCCTACCTGATCATCTACCGGCCGGATGAAAAACAGCGTCTCGTGCGCATTCTCCGCTTCTGGCACGGAGCACGACGCGATCGTCCCACGCGATAACGTCGCAGCGCATTTGGTGTCCTAGTCCCCTCGTTTCCAAGTTGCACTTGGGAATGAAACTGTCCCCGGCAGTTGCACTGCCCCCCGCGGTAACGCCACTGCGGATGAAGTCTTCGAAGCTCAGCTTCGGGGACAGTCAGCGTTCCCCAGTTGAACTTGGGAACGAGGGAAATCTGGAGCACAATCTACGAATCTGCACGATTCAAGCGCTGCCCGATTTCCCACACTGCAGGCGTCGATGCACGGGTGCATTGCGAATCCCCGAGGCGAACCGTAGAATCGAAGACATGAGCAAGATCGAGCAGATGGAGGCTGAACTGCGCAAGCTCTCACAGATTGAGCTTCGTCAGATTCGCGCCTGGCTCGACGACATCATCGAAGATGATCTGGAATTTACCCCGGAGTTCGAACGGGCGATCCAGCAGTCGGAACGGGACATGGCCGAAGGTAGCGCTGCACGCGTGCGCGAGCCGGAGGGCTCGTGAGCGCGGCGACCCAGATCTACTACGCCAGTTTCGACGAAGCCCTTTTCAAGTTACCGCCCGCGATTCGCGCCCGCGTCGAGGCAGAGATCGACCGCATCGGCTTGCGCCTTTCCAACTACCCTCATCACCGCTTGCAACGCTCGACGCGTTTCCGGGCGCGCACCGGAGATTACCGGATCATCTACACCTTTGACGTCGAGCAAAACGCGATTCACCTCCTCGCGATTGGCCACCGGCGAGAAATCTATCGGGAAACCTAGAGGCGATACCGGCTCCGGTTGCGGCCAGGAGTTCGTTAGGGAATCTGGCTTCCTGCGTTCCGCCGGCGAGTGGACAACCCTGCGCCTTTTGCTACACTGCGTGTCCCCGGCACTCGCCGGCTTCCTCACCTTATTTTATGGCACTCACCGAAACCGACATCCAGCGACAGAAGGAAATTCAACAGGCCGAGGAACTCCTCTTCAGCGGCCGCCAGGAACTTGGTTTCGCCAAGGGCCTCTTCCTCGGAAATTTTGTGGCCGACTGGGCCATGCCCTACCCCCGCCTGAGCGATGCGCAACAGGCCGATGTCGATCGCTCGATCGATGAACTGCGCGTTTTCCTCGATGAACATCTCGATCCCGAGGAGATCGATCGCGAGGCCGATATCCCGCGCCATGTCATCGACGGCCTCGGCCGCGTCGGCGTGCTCGGCATGACCGCGCCGAAGGAAGTGGGCGGCCGCGGCTTTTCCCAGATGCAGTACTGCAAGGTCCTGGAGGAAATCGGTGGACGCTGCGCTTCGACCGCGGTCTTCACCAATGCGCATCACTCGATCGGGATTCGCGCCCTTCTCCTTTTCGGGACGAAAGAGCAGCAGGCGAAGTGGCTCCCGAAATTAATGAACGGCGAGCAGCTGGCGGCTTTCGCTTTGACCGAAAAGGAAGCCGGCTCGGATGCGGCCAATGTGCAATTGACGGCGGAGCCGAGCGAAGACGGCTCGCATTACATTCTCAACGGCGAAAAGCGCTACATCACCAACGCCTCGATCGCGCAGGTGTTGACGGTGATGGCGCGCACGCCCAACCCCAAGAAGCCGGGCAAGACGGCGATCACGGCGTTTCTCGTTACGCCCGAGATGGAAGGATTCGAGATGCTCGAGCCGCGCATGCCGAAGCTCGGGATCAAGGGAACGGCGACGGGCCGTTTCCGGCTGAACAACGTGCGGGTGCCGAAGGAAAATATTCTCGGCCCGCTCGGCAAAGGGCTGCGCGTCGCGCTCACGGTGCTCGATTTTGGCCGCACGACTTTCGGCGCCTGCTGCACGGGCGCGGCCAAGACTTGTCTGCGGATGTCGATCGAGCACGCGAACACGCGCAAGCAATTCCAGAAGACGCTGGGCGACTTCGACCTGGTGAAGAAGAAAATCGCCCGCACCGCTTCCGACGTTTACGCGATGGAAGCGATGACGCAGGTGACGGCGTCGCTGATCGATCGCGGGCTGGAGGATTACATGCTCGAGACGGCGATGCTGAAGGTGTTCACGACCGAGCGGCTCTGGGACGCGGTCAACGATTGTTTCCAGATCCACGGCGGGTCGGCTTATTTCGACGACTCCCCGTTGGGCAGAATGCTGCGCGACGCGCGGATCAACCAGATCGGCGAGGGCAGCAACGAAGTGCTCACGTCCTTTATCGCGCTCGTCGGGATGCGCGGGCCAGGGATGGAGTTCAAGGAAATCCTCGATACCCTGCTCAAGCCGACGCGGCCGGATGGCGCGAAAGCGGCGTGGGGCGCGGGCATGAAGCGGCTCACAGCGGCGGTCAAGGTGCCGACCGTCCCGGTGCGCAACGACCGGCTGAAATCGTACGCCGGTCAGCTCGCGCGCCTGGTCTGGCGTTTCAATTTCGCGGTCAACAAGGCGCTCATCACTTACCGGGAGCCGGTCATGGACATGCAGCTCATCCAGGAGCGCATCGCCAATGCGGCGATGGAAATGTTCGCCGCGACCTGCGTCCTGAGCCGCTGGGATTCGGAGTTGACCGCCACCGGTGGCAATGGGCAGTGCGCGACGGATCATGTGGCGGCGGATTTGTTCGTTAGGCGTTCGCTCCGCCACATCCGGGAAGCGCTCCGCGGGTTAGGCGACAACGACGACCAGGCCATCCTCGCGACCGCCGATCGGGTGCTGGGCAAGGATTCCCAGGCAGGCGCCAACGGCCAATAGGAACAGGCTGCTCAATCGGCCTCTTTCCACATCCCGCCGATGAAGCTCATTCTCACCGGTGCCTGCGGGTTCGTCGGAAGCACGCTCGCGGCCGGGCTGAAGAGAAGCCTCGATAACCTGGAGATTATCGGCGTGGATAATCTCATCCGGCCCGGCAGCGAGGTGAATCGCCCGCGGCTGGAAAAGCTCGGAGTGCGGCTGCATCATCTCGATATCCGGAGCGCGACGGATATGGAGGCGCTTCCCGCGGCGGACTTTGTCATCGATGCCGCGGCCAACCCGAGCGTGCTGGCGGGCGTCGACGGCGCGATGAGCAGCCGTCAGGCGATGGAACACAATCTTGGCGGCACGATTAATCTCCTCGAATTCTGCAAGCGGGAGCGCGCCGGTTTCATTCTCCTCAGTACCAGCCGCGTTTATTCGATCGCCGCGCTTGCCCAACTGCCGGTGGAGATTGCGGAGAACGGCTTCCGTCCACGGCCGGAGTCCGGCGTGGTGGGTCTTGGTCCTCTCGGAGTCCGGGAAGATTTTTCCTCGACGCCTCCGCTCTCGCTCTACGGCAGCGCGAAGCTGGCCTCGGAGTGGCTGGCTTTGGAATACGGGGAAGCTTTCGATTTTCCAGTCTGGATCAATCGCTGCGGCGTCCTCGCGGGCGCGGGCCAATTCGGGAAAGCGGACCAGGGAATTTTCTCCTACTGGATCCACAGCTACCGCGCCGGCCGGCCCCTCGCTTTCATCGGCTTCGGGGGCGAAGGCCACCAGGTGCGCGATTGCCTGCATCCGCTCGATCTTGTATCCGTTTTGCAACAGCAGTTGCGCGGGGGCAGCGGAAATCGGGTCTGCAATTTCGGCGGCGGGCCGGCCAACGCGATGTCGCTCTGGCAGTTGAATGACTGGTGCGCCAGCCGCTTCGGGCCGCACGAGATCGCGCGCCAGGGAGAGAATCGACAATTCGACATCCCCTGGCTGGTTCTGGATTCATCACGCGCGCGTGAACAATGGGGCTGGCTCCCGCAGACGCCGATCGGGGATATTCTGGAAGAAATCGCCCGGCACGCGGAAGCGAATCCGCACTGGCTCGATCTCAGCCGGTAAAGTCTCGGCCCCCGGGTGGCATAAATCACGCTTCAAGAAGAGCGTGTCCAAGGCGAGAACTTCTGCACCCACCTCCGCCGCAGCCGGCGAAGAGTTTATCGCGCCGAGTGCAGCGCCGATCTCACTTTCTCTCCTCTCGGTCGTCATCCCGGCCCGCAACGAAGAGAGCTGCATCGCCTCGACCGTGGGCCACCTCCATTTGGAACTCGAACTCCACCAGGTCCCGCACGAGATCGTCGTGGTCGACGACGCCAGCGTCGATCGGACGGCGTCCATCCTGGAAGCCCTCCAGCGGACCATTCCGGAACTGACATTGTTGCGGAATCCCGCGCCGCACGGCTTCGGCCGGGCGATCGCGCACGGGCTCGATCACATGCGGGGCGACGCCGTCGTCCTGATGATGGCCGATGAGTCGGATGACTGCCGGGACGTGGTCCGCTACTGGAAGCTTCTGAACGAAGGCTACGATTGTGTTTTCGGGAGCCGTTTCCTGCGCGGCGGCGGGGTGATCGATTATCCGCGCCTCAAACTGTGGGTGAATCGGGCGGCAAACTTGTTTGTCCGGGGACTATTTGGCTTCAAGCTGAACGACACGACCAACGCCTTTAAAGCTTATCGCAAGACGGTCGTCGACGGTTGCCGGCCACTCATTTCTCCTCACTTCAACATCACGGTCGAGCTCCCGCTCAAGGCCATCGTGCGGGGTTATTCGTGGGTCAGTGTGCCGATCACATGGCGCAACCGGCGCACGGGCGAGTCGAAGTTGCGGATCAAGGAAATGGGAAGCCGTTATCTCTTTATCTGCCTCTACCTTTTGCTCGAGAGGTGGTTGAGCCGCGGGGATTATCGCAAAAACGTCACCTTCACGGCCTGACGGTGAGCGGAGGTGCATTCCCACAAGTGAGCGTTAGTAACCCCGTTCTGGATGTTGCCGATCGCCTGCTCACGGTTGAGCCGGCGGCGGCGCTGCCGAGGTCGGCGCAGAATCGCAAAACACTGGTCGCCGGCGCCGTGGTTTTTCTCATCCTGCTGATTGGTTTCTGGCCGGCCTTTGAAAAGGAAGCGAGCCAGATGGATGAAGGAACGCTCCTGGTTTACCCCGAGATGCTGCAACACGGCGCGCTTCCTTATCGCGATTTCGAGACTTTCTACGGACCAGCAAACCCCGCCGTGCTGGCGGCGGTTTTTTCCATCTTTGGCACCAATATTTTCGTCGAGCGGGCAGCAGGTCTGATCTATCGATTGCTCATCCTGCTTGCCGTCTTCGCGATTGCGCAGCACTGGAGCAGGACAATCGCCGCCGGCTGCGTTTTTCTTACCGGTTGTCTGCTTCTCGGAACCGACCTTCCTGCCTTTGCCTGGTTTGGAGCGATGGCTTGCGCCCTTTGGTCGCTTTGGATGGGCTGGCGGAGCAAATCCCACGCGCGCTGTTTTTTTGCCGGGATCCTCGCCGGCGGCGCGCTCCTTTTTCGAGTCGACGTCGGCCCCGCCATCGTCATTTCCGCTTTGCCGCTGCTCCTGGCGATGCGCTGGCCGGCCCGGCGAAAATATCTTCTTGGTGGTGGCATCGCGCTGCTTCCGCTTGCCCTCCTGACCCTTTTCACAGGCTGGCGGCCGGTGGTGGAAAATCTGTTTTTGATGCCGGTCATCTACTCCAACCCGGGGCGCCATCTTCCTCTTTTCTCGGCCCAACCGGACGTCCTGCACTTGTTCTTCGCCCACCTCGCCGCCGTCGGCCTGAACCTCGCGGCGGGAGTGAAAGCGCTGCGATCCCAGCCGCGCGCGGAAGGGGCTCGGCTTCTTTTTAGTGTCGCTCTTTTCGGGCTCTGCCTGACCCCGCAGGCAGCGCAACGCCTCGACCTGATTCATCTCGTCTTTGCCGGTTTTATCTCGCTCGGAATCCTGCCGCTATCGCTCGTCATTCTGAGTGCGCGCTCCCGTCATCGCGCACTCGTTCCGACCGGAGGCCAGACGTTGCTGGCAACCGTGGTGGTGATCGCGGCCTTGCAGTTGCTCGCGCCGACGGTCACCGCCCTGGTGCGGACCGCGTTTCTGGGCGCTCTGCGCACGGACACCAGGACAACGTTTCTGGAGCGGAATGGGCGATCGTTTCCGCTTCATTCACCCGAGGGGGCGGATATCACCGCGGCGATGCTGACAAAACTCGGGACGCTTTCCGCGCCCGGCGATCGGCTCTTCGTCGGTCCCGCCGATCTCCGCCGCACAAACTACAACGATACCTATCTATATCACCTGATGCCGGAGCTCACCCCGGCGACCTATTTCCTGGAGATGAACCCGTTGTCCGCGAACCGGCCCGGGTCGCGGCTGGCGGCCGATGTCCAGAGTGCAGATTGGTTGGTCCTCAACCGAATGTATAACATTTGGAACGAGCCAAACCGTTCCCTCGATTACGCCTCGGATCTGCCTAACGATTTGATCAACAGGGAATTCCACCTTTGCGGTGAATTCGGCCCCTACCTCCTTTTCCGACGACAAAACCGAGGGCAACCAATTCCCTGAACGCGGGCAAGCTGGCCTGGATCTAGCTCCTACAAAAGGCATGCGCCTCGCCGCTCATGACTCCGCTCTCGCCGCTCCGGTCGATCTCGCCGGCAGACGCCTGCTGATTTTCATCGTCGCCTACAACGCGGAGACCACGATCGCGAAGGTCCTGAGCCGCATCCCCACCTCGCTCCACCAATCCAACGTGGAGGTGCTGATCATCGACGATTCCTCGCGCGACGAGACTTTCCGCAGCGGACTGCGTTATCAGCAGGCGCAGAGCGCGCTCAAAATCACCGTCCTGCGCACCCCGGAGAACCAGGGTTACGGCGGCAACCAGAAACTCGGCTACCGCTACGCGATCGATCACGGGTTCGACATCGTCGCGCTCGTCCACGGCGACGGCCAATATGCACCGGAAAAACTTCCCGCCCTCCTCGGGCCGCTGATCAAGGGCGAAGCCGAAGCCGTCTTCGGTTCGCGCATGATCGACAAACGTGCCGCCCGCGCCGGCGGCATGCCCCTTTACAAATGGCTGGGCAACCAGGTCCTGACCAATTTCCAAAACTGGATGCTCGGCACCGGCCTCTCTGAGTTCCATTCCGGCTACCGGCTCTACTCCACCCGCGCCCTCGCCCAGGTTCCGTTCGAGCGGAACACGCAGGATTTTCATTTCGACACCGAGATCATCATCCAGTTCGTCTTGAAAAAACTCCGCATCGCGGAGCTGCCGATCCCGACCTACTACGGCGACGAGATCTGCCATGTGAACGGGATGCGTTACGCCTGGGATGTCTTCAAGGCCACGACCAAGGCGCGCCTGTGCGAGATCAATCTTTTCTACGATCCGAAGTTCGACGTCGATCCGCCGGAGCTGAACTACGATCTCAAGCTCGGTTTTCAGTCCTCGCATACAATGGCGATCGACGCCGCGAAACCGGACGGCCGCATCCTCGATGTCGGCTGTGGGCAGGGCTATCTCGCGAGCGAGCTCGTGCGCAAAGGATGTCGTGTCACCGGGATGGATCGCGTGATCCCGGACAAATCGACCGCCGAAGATCAGCTCGAGTTTATCCGCTGGGATCTCGATCGGAGCGAATTCCCGGTCAATGTCTCGGCTTACGATCAGATCTTTCTCCTCGATATCATCGAGCATTTGAAACAGCCGGCGGAGTTCATGGATTCGCTCCGCTCGGCGGCGGCGTGCAAGCGGCCGGAGATCGTTCTCACCACCGCCAACGTCGGCTTTCTCGTGACGCGGCTGATGCTGCTCTTCGGGCATTTCAACTACGGCAAAAAGGGCATTCTCGATGCGACACACACGCGCCTCTTTACCTTTCGCTCGTTAAGGGAATTGCTCGCTCAATCCGGCTACAAGATCCTCGAACTGCGCGGCGTGCCCGCGCCTTTCCCGAAAGCGATCGGACAAAACTTCCTCTCGCGGTTCTTCGTTAGGCTGAATTCGCTCCTGATCGCTTTCAGCCGCGGGCTTTTCTCCTATCAGATTTACGTCCGCGCCCAGGCCATGCCAACGGTCGATAACCTGCTCGTCGAAACCATTTCCGGCAGCGCGGAGTTGAGCGCCGAGATGTTGCGCCGCGCGGCCTGAGCCGTAGCTCCGATTTGCAATCGGAGCGTCGTCGATTGCAAATCGACGCTACGGTCCCGGCGCGAGCGGAGATTTCAGAATCTTCAACGCCCGGAGCAATCCCTCGGTGACCAATTCGTAAAGCGGGTATTGCACCGCGAGCGTGACATACTGCCGCAGCTCAAAGGCACAGATCACAACCACGGCAGTCGCGACGAGGGCCGTCTGATACTTCCTCACGAGACTCCCCCAGCTCACCAGCTGGCTAAAGGCCAGAAAACGCAACGGCATGTCCCACATGTTGGCGTAACGGAGATTCATCCCGTATTTCACATTGCACATGATGGCGTAGCTCGCAGCGATAAAGAGAGCGAGATAGAGCTCAGCCGTCTTCGTCCGGTTCAGGCGAAAAGCCGAGCCGATCGCGAGCAGCAGGACGACTGGACTAACGAGTAAGAGATCGACCAGGTAACGGTGCCACGGACCGTCGCCGGTCATGATGGCGTAATTTAGCGAATAATTCTTCCCGACAGAAAGCTTATAGACCGTGAGGAGGGTTTCGAATCCCCCGGCGAGGAAGACGAGGGCAACACCGCCAAAGAGCGGCCCCGCGAAAGTGCAGACGAGAAGTTCCTTCGTGACCGATCCAAAACCAAACCAGCGATTTGCCACCAGCAGAGCCAGGAGAGCGACGAAGACAAAGAAAGAGTTTTCCTTGGTCAGAACCAAAAGGGAAAGCGAGATGGTGTAGACAACGAGCAGCCAGGGTTTGCCCGGCGCACGCAGGTTTTCCCAGAGCAGCGAAAGAACCAGCAGCGCCCAAAAGGCAAAGAAGCCGTCGACGAGAGCGTGCTGCGACATATGAAGTTGCGTCGGCGCGCAACTCATCAAAGCCGCGACCCCGAGGGCCCAGGCCGGACCCTTCAGCCGCCAGGCCAGCGTGGTCGCGAGGAGGAGCGTTAGGATGGAAAAAAGCGACGCCACATTGTGCAGGGCCGCGAGTGCTTCCGTCCCGAAAAGGCAATGCCAGAGATAGGCCGCACAAATGAAAAGAAACCGCATCGGAGGCAAAATCGATCCGGTCAGGGTCTTTTGGACCTCGATGTAATTATCGACGATCGCGGGATAATTTCCGAGTCCTACCCGGATGACACTATTGACGTACCTGCGATAGAGCCCCTCGTCGAAGCCAACCCCTTTGAAGGCAGCTTCCGGATGGATGGCTTCAACCGTATGTAACGGTGCCGATGGCGGAAACAGATGCGCCGGCAACCGGAGAAAGGCGCCCAAGAAAAGAACCAGACAAAGAGCGACAAGGACGAGCTTGTCGGCGAGGGATCGCGGAACGGGCATCACAGAGGTTGCCCGAGTGAACGCAAACTGCAAAGCCGCAACGCGGGGTCGTTTAGCTGAGCGCGCTTCCAGAGCATGAGGGCACCGATAATCAGGGTCATCCATGGCCAGACGCTCCACGGGACCCATTCCACATTCAGGTTCCCATTCGAGATCCCGACATACCAGGGCAGACCGTGGCTGATGCTGTTGTAGAAGAAAAAGAGGAAGAGCGAGCTGGTCGCGGTCACCCAGGCAAAGTAACGCGCGGAAAGAACGAGCACGAAAGGCATCAGCCAGACCATGTACTGCCCGCAGACGCCGGGCGAAATGATGAAGAAGATCACCCACGCCCAGGCGAGAGAGACAAACAAACCTTGCGCATCCAGCTTGCGTCGGCGCCAGGCGAGAAGCAGCACGGCGGCGATGATCGCGAGCTTGAGCACGGTCACGACGAGCTGTTGGTAGGGGAGAAAGTCATGATAGGTCACCGGACCAAAATCACGAATACCGGTCAGTTTCAGCCAATAAGTGACTCCCCAAAGCCCCCAAAAGCTTCCGTAGAATAAAACCCGGTGGATGAAGATACCCGGGAAATGGAGCAGCGGCTCGATCCAGAGAATGATCGAAGCCGCCGCAAGCGGCAGGGTAAAGGTCAGGACCTTCCTACGATCCATCCAGTAGAAGAAGAAAATCGGAGTAAGCAGGATCGGGATAATCTTGATCTGACAGCTCAAGGCTAGAAAGAGCGCACAAAGGATCGGTCGTTCCCTCAGACACATGTAGGCCGCCAGGACCAGGAACATAACCATGACGGAATCAGTATTGCCGTGATAGCCCGAGACCATGAGCGAGACCGGACTCAGGGCGAGAAGAAGAAGCGACCAGATCGGCAGGCGTAAGGTTTTGGCGGCGGACAACAAAACCAGTACCACCACGAAGTCGGCGATGATGCCGGGCAGGCGCAGCAGAAACGGGAAGGCGATGCCGTTGGCGTGGACCCATGGCAGGTGATCCAGCCGGTAAATCCCATTCAGAAAGGCCGCGACGATCGGAGGATGGTTAAAGGAAACCTGGCTGACATACGTCGCCTCCAGCCCTGATTGGGTGAGCGACTTGCCGAAATGGTAAAAGGCGATGACGTCGTTCGTGCCGATCGTGTTCCAGGCGATCAGGAGTTTGACGATGAGTGCGATCCCCGCTGCGACCAGCACCGCCTGGCGGCCAAGAGCTTCGCGATCTCGCGGCGCAGCCTGCGGAATGACTGCCGCGGCTTCGGGAACGGAAAGTGTGGTGGACATGAGGATCGGTTGCGAATTATCAGTCGCGGGAAAACCGCGGGAATTTATCGCAACTGCATTAGCAGTTTCAGTACCGATCGCGCGCTGATGTCGGCTAGGGGGCGGCGCGGGACAGTTCCGTCCGCAGCGCCTGAAATTCCGGCCGATTCGGCTCGAGCGCGAGAGCCCGGGTAATCGCCGCCTCCGCTTCCGCGCGATGGCCGGCTTTCCACTCGGCCTGGGCGAGGAGAAAATAAGTTTTGGCATTGTTGGGCGAGACCTCGAGGGCGTGGCGGAAGAAACGGCCTGCCAGTTCCCAACGGCTCTCCTGCAGCGCGAGCACGCCGAGATTGTTGAAAGCGCCAGCGTGTGTGGGATCGAGATGCAGCGCGGCAAAGTAATAGCCTTTCGCGGCATTCGTTTCGCCGAGGGCAAGTTGGAGATTTCCCTGGGCAAAATTGATCTCCGCGTTATCGGGGGAGTAGGCGTAGGCGAAATCGAGCTTCTTCTTCGCCACCTCCAGACGATCGGCGTCGAGCGCCTGGAGCCCGGAGTTAAAGGTGTCGAGCGCCCAGAGCGTGGGATCTTTTTGCGGCATCGAAACAAACGCGGTGCTCCCAAGAAGTGCGACGCAAAAAAGGGCCGCCCTCGCGTAGCGCGCCCGCGCCAGGCTCTGCCACAACTCCCACAGCCCAAAGGAAGCAAAAAGCAAAAGACCCGGCACCGCCGCCAGCCGGTAACGCTCCGTGACAAAGACGGTCATGAGCGAGGCCATGTGCAAAAAGACCGCCGCCGCGATCCAGCGTGAGCCTGGAAAACGCCAGCAGGCGAAGAGCAACCCGGGCAGCCCCAGCGCGGCGACCAGGCCAAAGCCGATCCCCGGCAGGATGATCCCCTGCTCGCGCAGGAAGTGATCACGCTGATGTCGTCATAGCGGAATGCGCTCCAGAAATTCGTGATCTTTTTGCCTAACAAACTCAGCGCTGCCGCCGGGTGCCCGCGGATCCAATCGCTCGCCTTCTGCGACCAGTAGGCGGAAACCTCCGACCGCTTGAGGCTGCGTCCGGCCGCCTTTTCCGCGGACGTGATCGAGTCCTTCAACATCGCCTC
The DNA here is from genome assembly GCA_963768965.1 of uncultured Verrucomicrobiae bacterium. Lineage (GTDB taxonomy): Bacteria > Verrucomicrobiota > Verrucomicrobiia > Chthoniobacterales > UBA10450 > Palsa-1392. Next base: position 12,224 of record CAVYJY010000008.1, read on the forward strand.
CTGTCCCGCGTGCAGGCCGGGCGGAAATTTCGGGTAACCGGTCGCGACCGGATTGTTGCCGATCCAGAAATTGACCCCGCTATGCGCGGAGAGGAAAACCGGATCGCGCGCGACCAAATAGTTATGCAGCGAAGCCGGCGCTGCCCCCAGCACCACTCCTGCGAGGAGAATGGCGGCGCCGACGGCGCGCTGCGAAACCCGCGCCGGCCAGCGAAAGAATAGCGCCGCCAGCACCAGCGGGACGAGGAAAAGGATCGTCGCAATCCCCATCGCGGTGAAGCCGATCAACCCACCGAGGGCCAGGAGCACCCATCGTCTCGGCGCCTCCTGTCGATGCACGATCTGCCAAACGACAAACCAGAAGATAAAAACGAGCCACGCGGTCGGCATGAGAATGATGGAGTAACCCTGGGCCGGGACGAAGAAAGCCCAGCCGACCGCAGCCATCGCGCCGATCACTTTCCCGCGCTGCCGGGCAAACCCGCACTCGCCATTACCGGAGAAAACAAAGCCGCCCAGCTTGTAGAGCAGGACTGCCGTCCCACCCTCACACGCCGCCTGCAACAATCCGGGCACAAACGGGCTGTAGCCACAGATCTTATAAATCCCCGCGAGCAGGTAGGCATAGAGAGGCAGCCCGTAAAAAGCCGTCTGCTCCGTCCATTCCCCCCGCAGAATGCGCAACGCCCAGTCGTTATAGAACTGCATGTCGCCACCGCTCGGGAGGAGAAATTGGCTCTCGGTCAGGCGTGCGAGGGCAAGGAGGCGAAAGAGAAATACGCCCAAGAAGAGATAAACCCCCGGTGAGCGCGCCCAGGCCCGCTTCTCCGCCGGAGGGCGACTCAGCGGGGAGGTCGGCTCTGGGGCAGTCATCATTTCGGCCTGTTTCCCGGGTTCCAATTCAGCAATCACTCGCCGGGAGACGGAGAAACTTTCACGCCAACTCCCTCATTATTAGTCACTGCCCGAAGATTCTCCCCGAAGAGCACCTCTGCCGGGCATAAACCAACAAAGTCACGAGGCTTGGCATCGAGGCTGCTCTATAAAACCCAATCCGCGATGGAACGGCGGACGCAATCAAAACAAACAAACGCAATAGAAAGCAATAGCATGTTAAGAAAACTCAACAAAAATCGCGGGGGCTTCACCCTCGTTGAAATCATGATCGTAGTTGCGATCATCGCCCTGCTGGCGGCCATCGCGGTTCCGGGATTCCTCCGGGCTCGGAAGCGCTCGCAGGCGAGTCGTGTTGTCAACGATCTCCGTTTGATCGACTCCGCAGTCGACCAATACGCGATCGAAAACAACAAAACCTCGGGAACACTTGTCGGCACCAACGACTGGATCGTCTACATGAAGAAAGGCTCGGCCATTTACAACACCGGCGCCGATCTTTATGGCAACGGCTACGGCCCGCAGACGGTTGACGCGCTGCCGAAAGTTCCGCAGACCACTTGGAATACGCTGTCGGACGTTGCCGGCACCGACTTCTTCTCGCCCTACGGTCACTACTAGGAGCTGATTCATACACCTGTCATCCTCGAAGCAATTCGAGGGTGGCAGGCAATGAGCTAGCGACCTTCGCCTTCCGCCTCTGTTAGGTCTCCATGACTGAAAACCCTGACGGCCACCAGTCACCTAAGTCACCCCCAGTCCAGACCTTCATCCAGCGCCTGGGATATTTCACGGCAAAGGACTGGCTCCGCGCAGGCATTCTCGCGCTGGTCGCGCTCGTCATTCACGCGCCCGCCCTCTCCGGCGAATTAATCTGGGATGACATCTATCTCGCGCACGACAACCCGTTCATCAAAAGTCCTCTCCTGATCCTGGAAACCTTTCGCCACTATCTCTTTCTCGACTCCTACTCCGCGCACTACCGGCCGGTGCAGAATCTTTCGTTCATCTTTGATTACTTCTTCTGGAGCGATAACACCTACGGGTTTCATCTCACCAATGTCCTGCTGCACGCAGCCGGCGGTATTCTCCTCTACTTTCTTCTTCGCCGGCTCCTCGCTTCCTTCTTCAGCGGCAAGCTGACTTCTTCGAGCCTGTCGATCGCGGCTTTTCTTGCCGCCTTTCTCTGGACGGTCCACCCCGTCCACAGCGCGGCGGTGGACTACATCTCGGGCCGGGCCGATAGCCTGGCCTTCGTTTTTGCCAGCGGCGCATGGCTCATCTTCCTGCGCGCGGCGGAGATCCGGGCCGCTGGATGGCGCGTTCTGTTCTATTCTTTGGCCGCGGCCACTGCGCTTCTTGCTCTCTGCTCGCGCGAGACGGCCTGCATTTGGCTCGTTATTTTTCTCCTGCATTCCCTCTTCTTCGCCAGGCAATGGCAGGTCCGCGGAAAAGTCGCGCTCCTCTGCGCTTGTCTCGCTCTGGCCGCCATCTACGGCGGATTGCGACAGTTGCCCGAACGCCGGCCCGGCGCCGGCCCGCAGCCCGGCTGGAGTCCCTCCGTGCGCAGCGTGCTCATGATGCGTGCGCTCGGCGACTATGGCCGGCTGCTCGTTTTCCCCGCAAATCTGCACATGGAGCGGACCGTCTTTAATCCCGGGAGTTATCAGACCAATGCGACCTGGAAAACATCCATCGCCACGGAATATCTTTCGGTCTTCGGGCTGGCTTTCGCCGCCCTCCTCGCCCTCGGCTGTTCCTGGCGCGGACCCGGCCGGCGCGCGCGGATTTTTGGCGCCTGCTGGTTTCTGGTCGGGTTCCTGCCGGTTTCCAATCTCTTCGATCTCAACGCCACAGTCGCGGAACATTGGCTCTACCTGCCAAGTGTCGGCGTTCTGCTTTTCGCACTCGGCGTTGTCCTCGATTTACCGAAAGGCAGCCGCCCCATCCTGGCCGGGTGCGCCGGACTCGCGGTCGTGGCCCTCAGCCTCCGCACCGTCGAGCGGAGCAGCGATTGGACAACAGCGGAGCATTTCTATGAACGCACCAACGCCGCGGGCGGGACGAGCGTGCGGGTCAGCGTCAACCTCGGCCAGCTCTACGCCCAGCGCGGCGAACACGCCCGGGCGGAAAAAACCTTTCGCGGAATCCTGCGGTCAGTTCCAAATTTTGCCATCGCCCAGAACGCCCTGGCCAATGCGCTCTACCAACAGGGGCGAAAACAAGAAGCCGAAGCTCTCTTTGCCGCTGCCACCGCGGCTGCGCCTAACGATCGCAAGGAGTATCCGCGCACCTGGCTCGCCGCGGTCAACCTGGCTGGGATGCAGCGGCAGAAAAACGATCTCCCGGCCGCCCTGAAAACCCTCGCCCAGGCCCGCGCGGCCTATCCCGAGATCTGGGAAGTCACGAGTCTGGAATCGGAATATCTCCGCGAAAACAAGCGCCCCGGGGAAGCGCTCAAGCTGGTCGCGGATTTCACCCGCACTCACTGGTGGCACTACCGCGCCTCGCTCGCTCTCGGCCGGCTCCATGCCGAAATGGGCGATCCGGAACGCGCCGTGGCCGCGCTCCAGCATGCCAGCCGGCTCGACGTTCACGAGGTCGATGCTTTAAACCTCATTGCGCACATGCGGCTCCGGCAAAATCGCCTGGCCGACGCCTGCCAGGCGCAAAAGCGCGCCGTGGCCCGGCAGCCGGACGCGCCGAGTCAGTATCTTCTGCTCTCGGATATTCTGGAAAGAATGGGCCAGACCGCCGAGGCCGGGGTCGCGATTGAAAATGTCGCGCGCCTCAAAGCCATCGGGCACAGCGCCCGGGTCCTTCCAAACTAGACTTCCGCGGCGCGCGCGGAATTGACAGGCCGGGCCACGCCGTTACCATCGGCGCGCCGCCGCGCCTATGCCTGCGAAAATTTTCACCGATAAAGACGTCGAGCTTGGACCGCTCCTCGATAAAACCTGCGCCGTCCTCGGCTATGGCGCCCAGGGCCGGGCCCACGCCCTCAACCTGCGCGACAGCGGCATCCCCGTCGTGGTCGGATTGCTCCCGAAGAGCCGGTCGCGCGTTCGCGCCCGCCGGGATGGACTCTGCCTAACGAACACAGCCGCCGCCGTCCGCAAAGCCGATGTCGTTTTCCTCGCCTTGCCCGACACGAAGATGGCCGAAATTTACCGGGACCAGATCGCGCCGCATCTGCGCCGCGGGCAGACGCTTCTTTTCGCCCACGGCTTCGCCATTCATTACCGGACGATCGTTCCGCCTAACGAGGTCGACGTGGTCATGGTCGCGCCCAAGGGTCTCGGCCCGATGGTCCGCACACAGTTCGAAGCCGGCCAGGGCGTGCCTTGCGTGATTGCGATCGCGCAGGACGCGAGCGGTCGCGCCCGGCAGGTCGCGCTGGCTTACGCCAAGGCCATCGGCGGGACCCGGGCGGGCGTGATCGAGACGACTTTCCGCGAGGAAACCGAGGCGGATTTATTCGCCGAACAGGCGGTACTCTGCGGCGGGATGACCGCGCTGGTGGAAGCGGGGTTTGAGATTTTGGTCGAGGCCGGCTACCAGCCGGAGATGGCTTATTTCGAGTGTCTGCACGAGTTGAAATTCATTGTCGATCTCATGCACGAGGAGGGTGTCCGCGGAATGCGGGCCCGCATCTCGGAGACGGCGAAGTGGGGCGACATCACGGTCGGCCCGAGAATCGTCGACGCGAAGGTCAAGACCCGGATGAAAGAGGTCCTCGGCGAAATTCAGGGGGGGAAATTTGCCCGCGGCTGGCTGCGGGAAACCGCCAGCGGGAAGAAGCGATATCAGCGGTTGCTCAAGGAAGCGGCCCGGCACCCGATCGACGAAGTGGGCGAGCGCCTGCGCGCCCGGATGCCCTGGCTGGATAAAAAAAACTAGCCGGGCCGAAGCGCCGTGAAAACGGCCTCCGGCTGCAGACGAAACAATTCTGTTTCGCGCCCGGCCTAACGATTAAGGCTCGATCCGCGGCCGATAATCTGCACCGGCGTCGCGGTTGTGACGACACCGCCGATGACATAGCTGATCGGTTTCGGAATCGCCGAGGCTGAGGTCAAGATATAGATCTTGACGACTTTTTGCGCGGGCATGTCCTGCGCTCGATGCGGGCGGCCAGCCGTCGACTCCCGATAAGTCACCGGGCCGGCGTTGGCCGAGGCACAGAGGATGGAACCGAAGGCGACGCCCACGGTCAGCAGAAACAAACCGCGCAGATGGAACCATCCGCTTTTTGTTTTCATGTCCGTAGTCTCCGCCCGTTAAGTCCTTCGGCGCAAGATCAATCGTCGGACTTCGAAGCGACCTTTCCGGCTATTCTTCCCAGAGAAAATGCTCGAGCCGCAACTGCGTCAGACGCGTCTTGGCTTCGTCGCTTCGGGTCCCGCCCACCGCCGCCAGCTTGCGGTAAACCGCGACTGCGGATTTCCAGTCGCTCGTCTCTTCGAGCAGATGAGCGGCGTTGAAGCCTGCCTTATAAAACCAAAAGAATTCGCGCTGCCGATCGCTCCGCATCCCGTCCTCGATCACGCCATAGTAGGTCGTTAGGGCAGCCGGTTTGTCGTCCAGCTTCTCGAGGGCTTTGCCCTTTTTGAAAAGCGCCTGGTTGCGCCAATGCGCCGGCACCCCGGGATCGGCCGCAAGCTGCTCGTAGAAGTCGATCGCGCGCCGATAATTTTGCGGATCGGCCGCGCCCATTTCGTAAAAGATGTCGCCCTTCCCGCAGAGCGCTTCGCGCCGCTCGGCCGGCCGGGTTTCGTTTTTCAGGACCTCGTCGTAGAGCGCCTGGGCCTCGCGATTTTTGTCCAGCCGGCGCTCGATCGCCGCCTCTTCGTTGCGCGCCGCCCACTTCAGGTCGCCGTCCATTTTCACCACCTGGTCGAGGAGCGCGAGGGCATGCTCGAGCGCCCCGGCACTCATGCTCGAGGTCGCGCTCCGAGCCGCGAAAAAGAGTGCTTTCTCGGCCAGCGGCGCGGCCGGTTTTTGTTGCGCGAGCAATTCAAACTGGGTCTGCGCATTGGCAAAATCCTGCCGCCGGAAATAAGCCTCGGCCAGTTTCATCCGTACTTCCGCCGCGAAACGCGACTCCGGATATTGCTGGAGAAATTTATTCGCCGCCGTCACGACCGCGCTCTCGGCCGCCGCAGGCGTTGCATCTTCAATCCAGATTTCGAGATAATCGGCCCGCTCGCGCGCGGCCGGGATGGCATTTCCCTGGCGGGCTTGGGCAAGGTATTTGCGTGCCGCCGTCAGGTCCGGCTTGGCAGCGTGGAAAGCCAGCTCGGCCAGGGCCACCCAGGCCTCGGAGACCCGCGGACTCTGCGGAAAATCGCGAATGAATTTGCGAAAGGTCTCTTCCGCTGCCGGCTTCCCCTGCGCCGCCTGGACCGCGCCTTCTTCGAGGAGAAGATCGCCTTGCACTTCTTTTTTCGCGGGATCGTTGCTGATCTTGCGATAGTCGGTCGCAAATTCCGCGGCGCGCTCGAGCCGCAACCAGGCGAGGGCGGCGTTGAAAAGGGCGTCGCCGGAAAGTGTGGGCGAGCGGCCGGCCAGTTCTTCATAGGTCCGGGCTGCCTTCTCCAGTTTGCCGCTGCGATAATTTGCCTCCGCGATCAGCCAGTCGACCTGCTGCAAAAAAACCGGAACGGAATTCAGCGCCCGGGCCGCTTCCGCCGCGGTGATCGCTTCCTCCCACTCCTGCCGGGCGAGATGAAGCCGGGCCAATTCCAGATTGGCTTCGCCTAACGACGCCGAACGCACCCCGCTCTCGCGCAAATGGGTCAGCAACTCGATCGCCCTCTCCTCGTCGCCCGCCCGCAGCCGGCTCCGCGCCAGATACCATTGCGCGAGGGCCTGGCGCGGCTGGGCCGGGTCGCGCAGCCAGCGCTCGAGTTCGTTTGTCGAAGGCTTGCGCTCCATTCGATAAAGCTCATCGAGCCGGGCAAAAATCGAGGGCAACGCGCTATCGTTAGGGTGACGATCGATGAAGTCCTCCAGCGCGTCGTCGCCCGCTTCCGGCGTTTTTGTCTGCGCGTGCGCGTCGGCCAGCGCGAAGAGGGTGGAAACGAGGAGGCGATGGGAAACGCCTTCCGGGTTCTTCAAAATGACGTTCAAAGTCTCAATCGCTTTCTCGGAATGTCCCTGCGCGAGATTGAGCCGGCCGAAAAGGAAGCGCCGCTCGCTCCGCTCGGTCGCGAGCTGCGGCTTGGTTTCGCGGAGAAGACGATCGGCCGCGTTCAGATTGCCGCGTTCGAGGAGTAACTGGGCCTGACCGAGCTTCGCCCGGGTCGTCCAAAGCGGGGCGCCCTCGAGCGACTTCAGGACCCGCAGCGCCTCGTCTTTCCGGCCCAGCGCGCGCAACGCCTCCGCCTGCCCAAAGGCGGCCTCGCTCCGCCAGGCGGACTTCGCATCCGCCGCGACCTGCGCATAAAGCGGAAGCGCCGTGGCCCAACGATTGAGACCGGCCAGAGCCTGCGCCTGCCAAAAGACGGCATCCGTATTTTTCGTTAGGGCAGGATCGGCAAAAATTTCCAGCGCTTCCTCGAGGCGACCAGCGCGCGCCAGCGCCTCGGCCAGCTTGCCCCGGGCAACGACTCGTTCCGCCGCCGGCGGAGTTTGCCCGAGAAACTTCTGCAAACGCTCGATCGCCACTTCCGGCACCCCTTCCGCGAGCGGCGCGATCGCGCTCCGCAGCGCTTCGCTTTCCTGCGCGCGGGCGGTTTGCCCTAACGAGAACAAAACCACGCCGGCGAAGCAAAAAATCAATGCGTATTTCATCTGCCTAACAATGGCCGGAGATGCTCGCCGGTGTGGCTGCCGCGCACGCGCACGATCTCCTCCGGCGGGCCGGCCGCGAGGATGCGGCCGCCGCCTTCGCCCCCTTCCGGGCCGAGGTCGATCACCCAATCGGCGCTCTTGATCATCTCGAGGTTGTGCTCGATCACGACCAGGGTGTTGCCCGCGTCGCGCAATTTCATCAGCACCTGGAGGAGTTTTTCGATGTCGGCAAAATGGAGCCCGGTGGTCGGTTCGTCGAGGATGTAGAGGGTGCGGCCGGTCGCTTTTTTTGCCAGCTCGGTCGCGAGCTTGACCCGTTGCGCCTCCCCGCCCGAGAGCGTCGTCGCCGCCTGGCCGAGCCGCAGATAGCCGAGCCCGACATCCTGGAGCGCGCTCAATCGGTCGGCCACCGTCGGGACATTGCGGAAAAAACGCGAGGCTTCATCGACTGCCATCTCGAGCACGTCGGCGATGTTCTTGCCTTTGAAAGTGATCTCGAGCGTCTCGCGGTTGTAGCGCTTGCCCTGGCAGACTTCGCAGACCGCGTAGGCGTCGGCGAGGAAATGCATCTCGATCTTGATCAGCCCGTCGCCCTGGCAATTTTCGCAGCGACCGCCTTTGACATTGAAGCTGAAACGCCCCGCGCTGTAGCCGCGGATGCGCGAGGCCGGGAGCTGGCTGAAGAGATCGCGGATGGGCGTGAACGCGCCGGTGTAGGTGACGGGATTCGAGCGCGGGGTGCGGCCGATCGCGCTCTGGTCGATGATGATCGCCTTGTCGATCTGGTCGAGCCCGCGCAGGGCGCGGTGTTCGCCGGGCTTGTCCTTGGAGTTGTAAAAATGCCGGAAAAGCGCGCGGCGCAGGATGTCGTCGACCAAAGTCGACTTGCCGCTGCCGGAAACGCCGGTCACGCAGGTCAGGCAGCCTAACGGAAAGGCGGCGGTCACGTTCTTGAGATTGTTTTCCGTCGCGCCGACGATCGTGAGCCAGCCGTCGGAAGATTCGTTAGGCGGGCGCGGCGCGACGCGCTGGCGCGGGACGGTGATCTTGGAGCGCCCGGAAAGATAAGCGGCGGTGGGAGAATTCTGCGCCTGGAGAACTTCCTCCAGCGTTCCCTCGGCCACGATCTCACCCCCCCGCGGTCCGGCCCCGGGCCCGAGATCGAGAATGTGATCCGCCGCCCGGATCGTTTCTTCATCGTGCTCGACCACGATGACGGAATTCCCCAGGTCGCGCAGCCGGCGCAGGGTACCGATGAGGCGCGCGTTATCGCGCTGATGCAGCCCGATGCTCGGCTCGTCGAGGACATAGAGCACGCCAGCCAGCCCGGAACCGATCTGGGTGGCGAGCCGGATGCGTTGCGCTTCGCCGCCGGAAAGGGTGCCGCTCTCGCGGTTGAGGGTGAGATAATCGAGCCCGACTTCGAGGAGAAACTCGAGCCGCGAACGAATTTCCTGCACCACCTCTGAAACGATCGCGCGCTGCGTCTCCGCCAGGTCCAACTGCTTAACGAACTGGGCCGCGGCCGCGATCGTCAGCTCGCAGAATTGATGGATGTTTAGCTCTTCCGCGCTTTCGCCCGCGCTTCCCGGAGGGAAGCGTCTACAGATCGTGACGGCGAGGATTTCTGGTTTTAAGCGCGCGCCGTGGCAGACCGAGCACGGCGCGCGGTTCATGAAGGCGCGGATCCGGCTGCGGGTGAATTCGCTTTCCGTTTCCGAGTAGAGCCGCTCCAACTGCGGGAGCAGTCCCTCGAAGGGCCGCGCCGTCTTCGTCGCGGTCCGCCCGTTGCCGCTGCCGAAGCTCATCTCGATCGGCTGGTCGCCCGTCCCGAAATAAAGCGCCGTTTTGAATTTCTCCGGCAGATCTTCAAACGGGATGTTGTCCGCGACATCGAAATGCCTGACGAGCGCGGTCTGCAGCCCGCGATAATAGGCCTGCATCCGTTTCGTTCCGCGCCGCCAGGGGACGACGGCGCCTTCCGCGAGCGATTTCGACGTGTCGGTGATCATCAACTCCGGATCGCAGACCAATTGGGTTCCAAGCCCGTGGCAAGCCGGGCAGGCGCCGAGGTGGCTGTTAAAGGAAAAATGTTTCGGGGTCAGTTGCCCTAACGAAAAGTCGGTCTCGGGATTTCCGTAGTCGGTGGAGTAGCGGATTTCTTCATATGCCTCCGGCCGGCCGGGGTCGCCGCCCCCGGCTACAGCGCGCAGCACCACGATCCGGTTCTCGCCCCACTTCAGCGCCGTCTCGACCGAATCGGCCAGCCGCGTCCGGATTCCTTCGCGGACGACCAACCGGTCGACCACGGCCTCAATCGTGTGCCGCTCGCCCTTCTTTAGGCGAATCGGTTCCGGTCGTCCCAGCTCCACGATCTCGCCATCGACCCGGATTCTGACAAAGCCTTCGCGTTTCGTTTTCTCGATCACGTCGCGAAACTCGCCGACGGCGTTCCGCACCAGCGGCGCGAGCAGGATGATCTTCGTCTCCGCCGGATAAGCCAAAATCTGATCGACAATCTGCTGCGCGGTCTGCCGAAAAATCGGCTGCCCGGTGACTGGATCGTGCGGCTGACCGACGGCCGAAAAAAGCACGCGCAGATAATCGTAAATCTCCGTCGTGGTCGCGATGATGGAGCGCGGATTGGTGCCCGCGGTGCGCTGTTCGATCGCGATCGAAGGCGAGAGCCCTTCGATGAAATCGACGTCCGGTTTCTCCATCTGGTCGAGGAATTGCCGGGCGTAGGCGGAAAGGCTTTCGACGTAACGGCGCTGCCCTTCGGCATAGAGGGTGTCGAAAGCGAGGGACGATTTTCCGGAACCGCTCAGGCCGGTGATCACGACCAGTTTCTCCCTCGGAATCTCGAGGTGGAGATTCTTTAGATTGTGCTGGCGTGCACCACTGATCTTGATACTCTTTGCAGGCATCGGGCGGAATTCCTAGAACCCATCAGTCAAGCACACACGTCCGATTTCTCCAGCGATTTAGAACCAATCATGACCGAGCCTGTCAGCACCATTCCAGCCGAAGAAATTGCGGAATTGCAGAAGAAATTCAGCGAGATCAAGCATTCCATTAACAATGCGCTCGCGGTCATGATGGCGCTCTCGGAGATGTCGCAGCGCCGGCCGGATTACGCCGAGAAACTGGCCAGCACCGTGCTCGCGAAAGCACCGCAAATCGTCACCAGCCTGCAGGAATTCACGCAGGTGTTGAACGAAAAAGCCGGGCAGAAATAGTGTGGCGGCGGCCGTGTCGGCCGCAGGCGCAGGGCAGTCGTCACGCGATAGCCGCGTAGCTTTCCCCCGCGCTTCGCAGAGCGAAGCGTCTACATCGCAAGCAGCAGCTCGGCGATTTCGAGGGGCGCGTTCGGGTGGCTGATCCGGCTGATGTTCGCTGACCACTCGTGCCAGAGCTTGGCATCGTCTGCGAAGGCCCCTTCAACGGCGGCAATGATCGCCGCCGGCGTCGTTGCGACCACTCCGGAGCGCGATTCTTCGATCAGCCGCGCGTTGCCTTCCTCCTGTCCGGGCACGATCTGGCTGATGATCATCGGGCATTTCGCCGCGATCGTTTCCTGGACCGTCGCCCCGCCCGCTTTGCTCACCAGCAGATGGCTCTCCAGCATCAGGCGCGGCAACCGATCGCTCCAGCCAACGATCTCAAACTTGCGCGCCAGGTCCGCGTTGACCGCTTCCACGGTTCGCCGCAGGCGCGCATCGCGCCCGACCGTCACCGTCAGGCTGACCTCAGGCAGGCGGGCCAGACCGCGGATGATCTCGGGCGTCGCCCGGCCCCCGGCGTTGATCATGTAAAGGATCCTGCGCTTGCCCCCGGGCACCGGCGGCTGCCGCAATTCCCCCAGCTCGGCAAACTTCGGCGTCACCGGAAATCCGCTTACGCGCACTCTGTCGTTAGGCACGCCTGCGGACGCGAGGACGGCCGCGGTCTGTTCGTTAGGGACAAGAAAGAGATCGCTCGCGCAGCGAAACCAGATTGCGTTCACCGTGATCGAATCGGTAATGCAAACGACCTGCCGAAAAGCCGCTGGCGCGCCGCGCAGGATCGTCCCGAGCAGGTGCGAGTAGGCCGGATAAACCGAGACCACCACCGTGGGCTGAAAACGGACGAGCAACTGGCTCAACCTCCCCTTCGCGAGGAAGAGCCAGCGCAGTTGCGCGGCGTAATTATCCCGCCCATCCATCCGCTGGTAAAGCCACCCCCAGGCGCGCGGCGCGCGATTAATCAGGGCGAGATAGCCATGCCGCGCCCAGTCGTTGGCAAAACCAAAGGTCTCGGAAAAAATATCGTGCAACTCGACCGTGGCCGCCCCGCCGGAGACCGCCGCCAGCCCGTCGCGCAGACCGCGGGCGGCGCTGTTGTGGCCTTCGCCGAAACCGGCGGTCAGGATCAGGATTCGTTTCTCCATTCGTTAGGGAAAGAAGTTGGCGGAGAGTTTAATGGCAATCCCCGGGTGGCAAAGTAAACTTCGTCCGACGATGAAATTCCTCCGACTCACCGGCCGCGTCGTGCGTCGCCTCCTCTGGGAGACCGCGACCGACGAAACCCTCGGGCTCTCCGCCCAGATGGCCTACCAATTCCTCTTCACCCTCGCCCCCGGTCTTCTCTTTCTCTGGCATCTCCTCGGGCTTTTCGGGACCGACCCCGCCACCCTCCACAAAATGCTCGCGATCGTGCGCGCTTTTCTCCCGCCCGACCCGAAGGTGCAGGAAATTCTCGATAGCGTGGTGGCCAACGTCATCGTCACGGGAAGCGGCGGCGCGCTCGCCACCGCCGGCATCTTTCTCGGCATTTATCTGGGCACGGTTTTCATCTCGACCATCTCCCATGCCCTCAGCCGCACCCACGGCATTACCGAGGATCCGCATTGGTGGTCGAAATACATCATCTCGCTTTTCCTCCTTTTCTGGTTCGGCATCACCATCCTGCTCGCCTTTAATATCACCGTCTTCGGCGAGACCCTGGCCGGGATCGCGGAGGTGAATTTCCAGCTCGGCATCCCGCTCCAGAGCTGGGTCGCGGCCCTGAGCGTCCCCTTCACCGCCGTCGCCCTCGTGATTCTGGCGCTCGCCCTCTACCTGCTCACCCCGCAGAATTACCTCACCATTCGCCAGGCGCTCCCGGGCGCGATCTTTTTCTCGGTCGGCTGGATGACCCTGACCAAGCTCTTCCAGTTTTACGTCGCGCGTTACGACCGCTACAACCCGACCTACCTCGCCCTCGCCTCCATCATCATGTTGCTGACCTGGATGTATCTCACCTGTCTGCTTTTGTTGCTCGGGGGAAAACTCAACGCCATCCTCCGCCGCGAGAGCGAACGCGCCGCCGCCCGCGCCGAGCATGCCGCGGCGGAGCAGGAAGCGCAGCCGGCCTAACGTTTCGCGCGCTTTGATCCGTCCGCGAAACATCTCCTGTTGGTCGCTTCTGCTTTGCGCCCTGCTTTTCCTGGCCGGGCTCGCGGGCACGATCACGCGCGCCGAACTGACCGACGAAGAAAAGAAGCAGCTCTTCCTCAAATCGCGCGAGCGCATGCGCACCGTCCCGACGGCGACGCCGGAAGAATCCGCCACCCCGCGGGCCAAGCCGAAGCCGGCGAAGAAGCCGCCGGCGAAAAAGAAGAAGTCGACCCCAAAACCCACGCCCGAGCCCGAGGAAAAAGAAACTCCCGCCCGCACCCCGCGACCGAAGGACGAGGAAACGCCCCGGCGCACGCGGCGCCCGAAAACGGAGGAGACACCCGCGCGCCGGCCCACCCCGAAGGAAGAATCAACGGCGACGCCCCGCCGCAAAGCCGCCGCCACGCCGGTCCCACAGCCCTGCCCCACGCCCGGCCGCGCCGGCGAGCCCGACGCCCAGGTCAACGTGAAGAAATCCGGCTACCAGAAGCCGCGCGGATTTTCCCTCCTCCCCTTCCACCTTTTCGGGAAACGCTACAAATACCTGACCAACTCCGTCCGCAAAGAAATCGACCGCGCCCCAGTCCTGCGCGAGCGCTGGCGTTTCATCATCGTGCACAACAGCGGCACCCGGCAGGGCAACGCCCGCATCTTCCATTACTATCACAAGAACGTGCGCCGGATGCGCAACGGCCTCGCCTACCATTTCGTCATCGGCAACGGCACCTCCTCCGGCGACGGCGAGATCGAGATCGGCGACCGCTGGCGGCGGCAGATAAATGGCGGCCACGTCCACAGCGATTATCTCAACAACATCTCGTTAGGCATTTGCTTCGTCGGCGACTTCAATCGCACCCAGCCGACCCGGGCCCAGCTCGACAGCGCCGAGGAACTCATCCGCTACCTGCGCGATCGTTGCGGGAAAGTGGAGCGGCGCGACATCCCGGTCCGGCCGCACAAACAGATGAATCCGCCGCGCTGGGCGACCGATTGCCCGGGGGACGATTTTCCTTATCGCTGGTTTGGCCAATTTCGTTAGGGGACGGGAAGCAGGCGACGATGAGAAAGCAGTATCACTTCCGTCATTCGCCCGCGGGTTTGATGGCGTGGGACATCGACCGGGTTGCAGCGCTGGCGAAAGATCTGCCTCGCACGTGCGTCCCGCTGGCGGCGATACGGGAGCTGGATGAACCCTACTGGTTTGGCGGCGGGGCTCAGGACGCCACCTGCCGCGCGGTGCTCGAGCATGCGCGCTTGATCGCGGAAGCGGACCTTAGTTTTCCCATCATCCTCTCCTCCGATGGCCGGGTGATGGATGGCATGCATCGGGTGGCCAAAGCCATTCTCGCCGGCAGACCGACGATCGAAGCGGTCCGTTTCGCGGTGGATCCGGAGCCGGATTTCATCGGCGTGGATCCCGCTGATCTTCCCTACCCGGAAGAGGGATCCGGACACGCCCCGGAGCCGGCCTGAGCACGAGAGGGCGGGCGCGGCTCGGCGCGGCTGGATCAGGTTACAACCGCGTTACCATTGCCGGTTCGCGCGCCGCGTTGCCGGAGAATACAGGTGCGCACCATGAAAACACTACTCGCTCTACTCACTCTCGCGTTGCTCGCAGCGCCTTCACTTGTCAAAGCCGACGTGGAAGATCGTCTCTACGATTTCACCGACGCTTATTACACTCAGAACGGGGTCGACCCCGCCCTCATCGCCGGCCGGATGCAGCCCGGCCCGATCGCGGTCGAGGATACGCCGATCTTCTCTTTCCAGAGAAACGTGCGCGCCCTGCTCACCCTGCCGGCCTACGATCACAGCGCAGGCATTAACTACTTCACCGTCCTCGGTGGTCTCTCCGATGCCGCCTTCACCCCCAATGCCGCCGGCGCGGAGGCGAAAGAGATCGCCAACGACTACATCGAATACGTTTTCCCAAAGGCCGGGACTGATCCGGTCGGCCTCGGCGCGCTCCGCCAGTCCGTCCTGCTCGACATGCGCAACGGCTACTTCAGCAACAACCCGCTCGGCCTCTGGGTGCACGTGTGGGTGAGCTACACGCCGAAGTCCAAGACCCGGGCCGGGATTAAAGCCCTGAACGCGATCGCGAAGAAAAACGGCCGCGACCTCGATGGCACTCCGATCATCGCCACCACGGGTGACATCGATACCCTGCTCCGGGGCGGCTACATCGCCTTCACCGAGCGCGCCTCGACCGATCCGCTGCGTTACGCCATCTGCCCGGTGATCGAAGACCCGACCGACGGCGGGATCGCGCCTGATCAATTTCTCGCCATCACCCTCAAGACCGACGGGACGCCGCTCGAGCCCGCGTTCCTGACCAACTTCCAGAGCCTGCAAAGCACCGGCGACTGGAAATAAGCGGTCGTTAGGCCAGCAAACTTCCCCTCGTTCTCGAGCGACTGCTTGGGAGCGAGGGGATTTTTTTTGCGGAAACGATCCCTGCCAAATCACCGGTTGCTCCGTAGCTCCGATTTGCAATCGGAGTCTCGTCGATTGCAAATCGACGCTACGAACGCCGCGACAAAAAGCCCGCTTTTGCCCGCGACGATGTCTCCAGACTTGATTTGCGCCGACGTTTTCGTTCAGGTTCGGAATGCCGGAGGGAGAACTCGGCTCCGTCTTCGGCGCTAACCACGAACCAAAAGGAGGATGTAGATATGGCGAAAGGAACGATCACTGGCGCGGTTTTGGCGCTGTCAATTTTGGCGAGCAGCGCGTTCGCACAATGGGAGCCGGTCGCTTCCGGCACGACGAATTTGCTCCGCGGGGTCGCGCTGCTCGATTCCGGGGTCGGCTACGCGGTCGGCGATGGCGGCACGATCCTGAAATCGACCGATGCGGGCGCGACCTGGAGCGCGCTTGCTTCCGGCACGAACAGCACTCTCTATGATGTCCACTTTTTCGATGACGCAACCGGGGTCGCAGTGGGCGACGGCGGCCTCATCCTGCGCACGACCGATGGCGGCGCGAGCTGGGCCTCGGTCACGAGCGGGGTGCGCGATCCGCTCCGGGCGGTCTCGTTCAGTGGCGCGAACGGGATCTGCAGCGGCGGCTCGCTCGATATTCTTTATTCCTCCGATTCCGGGGCGACCTGGACGGTGGCGCAGAAGAATCTCTTCGCGTCGGGTTTCTTCGGCGCGTACATGCTGAGCCCGACGGTCGGGTTCGTCACCGGGCAAAACGCCATCTTCCAGGGCATCTTCGGTTCGACCGTCGATGGCGGCGCGCACTGGAGCTTTCACACTTTCTATTTCAACAACAGCGAAGGCAGCGCGGACGATGTCCACTTTTTCGATGGCGCCACGGGCGTGACTTCGGGCGTGGTCTTCGACGGCACCGGCGCGATTGCGCGGACGACCGATGTCGGAGCGACCTGGAACTCGAGCTTTTTCCCGGAAGGGCGGCAGGGGATCGATTTTCCAAAACCGGAGGTGGGATTCTCCGTCGGCTTCTTCGGCTCGATTATCACCTCGACCGACCTCGGCCTGAGCTGGTCGCCGCAACCGAGCGGCACGACTTTCGATCTTCTCGATGTGCGCTTCGCGAGCGATGGGCTGACCGGCCTCGCGGTCGGCGCTAACGGGACCATTCTCCGAACGGATAACGGCGGTAAGGGCGACGAACTCCAATTCCTCGCCGCGGCGTCGCGCAAAGGGCATTTCGACGTCGACCTGCCGCTGACCGGCACTCCCGGGATCGAATGCCGCGACGGTGGCGCGCGCGGAAATTACAATCTGGTGCTGACCTTTAATAAACCGCTCATCTCGGTCGATGAGGCTGCCACCTCCTGCGGGACGGTGAACGGCGTTATCATCAACCCCGAAGATCAGACCCAGCTCCGCGTTAGTCTCACTGGCGTGGCGTGCAATGCCGAGGATCTCATCCTCACCGTCACCGGCGTGCAGGACGACGCGGGAGGCGTGCTCCCAACGCTGAACGTGACGATGACTCTGCTCCTCGGCGACGTCAGCGGCGACGGGATCCTCAACTCGACGGACGTTCAGCAAACCAAGAGTGTCCTGAAAGAGCGGACCGACGCGAGCAACTTCCGCGCGGACATCAACGCCGACGGCCGGATTGACGCGGTGGATTTTGCGATTGTGAAAGCTCAGGTCGACGCGGCTCGGTAACGGGACGGCCAGCGGTTGCCGGGCTGTCCTTTCTTCTCGCTGGCTTCCGCTCCATATTTGCCAGGCGAGATGAGCAAGGCTTTTACCCGGGAAGAAAACGACGGACCGGACATCCCGGATCTTCCCCCGCCGGTTGCGATCCTGCCGGAAGGCGCGCGCAATTATATCACCGCGGCGGGCGCGGAGAATTTGCGCCGGGACCTGGCGGAACTGGTGAACACGCAACGGCCCGCGCTTATCGCCGCGACGGACGACCCCGAGGCGAAACGTCAACTGGCCGCGCTCGATCAGCGCATCTTCCAGCTCGAACAAAGTCTGCAATCCGCCGAAGTGGTCACGCCGCCGGCGGGCGAACCGGATACGGTCCGCTTCGGCGCGACCGTGACGGTGCGCGACAGCAGCGGCGAAGAATCGACCTACCGCATCGTGGGCGTGGATGAGACGGATTTCGATCGCGGCTGGGTGAGCTGGCAGTCGCCCATCGCGCGCGCACTCCTGAATGCGCGGGAGGGAGAACGCGTCCCGTTTTCCTTTCCTTCGGGCGAGGAAGAGCTCGAAATCATCGCGGTCAGCTACGAGTAGGAAGCAAACTTTCGCATCGACATCGGGCCGGGCGGGTTTTTCAATCGCGCGATGTTCCGCTTTCTTATTTTTCTCACGCTTTTTGGTTCGATCGCCAGTCCCGGCCGGGCGGCGGACGAGTTCGATGTCGTAATCAAGAACGGCACGGTCTACGACGGGAGCGGCGGCGAAGGGCGCAAAGCCGACGTCGCCCTGCGCGGCGACCGGATCGCGGGGGTGGGCGATTTCAAAGAGGCGCAGGCTCGCCTAACGATCGATGCGCGCGGCCACGCGGTCGCGCCCGGCTTCATTAACATGCTCTCCTGGGCGACCGAGTCGCTCATCGCCGACGGCCGTTCGCAAAGCGAGATCCGGCAGGGCGTGACAACCGAAATCATGGGTGAAGGCGTCTCGATGGGACCGGTGAACGACCGGATGCGGGAAAAAATGCGGCGCGAACAGAAGGACATTCGTTACGACATTCCCTGGACGACGCTCTCCGAGTATCTCCGCTTCCTCGAGAAGCGCGGCGTGTCCTGCAACGTCGCCTCCTTTGTCGGCGCGACCACCATTCGCGAGCACGTCATCGGATTTGAGGACAAGCAGCCGACGCCGGAGCAGCTCGAGCAGATGCGCGCACTCGTTAGGCAGGAAATGGAAGCGGGCGCGCTCGGGATCGGCAGTTCGCTGATCTATCCGCCGGCCTTTTATGCCAAGACACCCGAGTTGATCGAGCTCTGCAAAGTCGCGGCGCAGTACCAGGGCAAATACATCTCGCACATGCGGAGCGAGGGAAACCAATTGCTCGAGGCGCTCGACGAACTCATCCAGATCAGCCGCGAAGCTAAAATCCCGGCGGAGGTTTACCACATCAAAGCCGCCGGGCAATCGAACTGGCCGAAACTTGACCCCCTGCTTGCCAAAATCGAAGCGGCGCAAAAAGAGGGGCTCAAGATCACCGCCGACATGTACACTTACACCGCCGCCGGCACCGGCCTCGATGCCTGTCTCCCGCCCTGGACGGCGGAGGGCGGTTACCCGGCACTGTTCAAGCGCCTGCGCGACCCGGCGATGCGCGAGAAAATCGCCCACGAAGTAAAAACGCCGAGCGATGCCTGGGAAAACTTATACCTCGCGGCCGGCGCGCCGGAAAAGATTCTGCTCGTCGGTTTCAAGTCAGAGAAACTGAAACCGCTCACCGGCAAATCGCTCGCTGAGGTGGCGAAGGCGCGCGGCAAAGATCCGGTCGAAACCATCATGGACCTGATCGCGGAGGACGAATCGCGGATCGACTCGATCTACTTCCTGATGGCGGAAGAAAACATCCGCAAGGAGCTGGCCAAACCCTGGATCTCCTTCGGCTCGGATGAAGCCTCGCAGGCTCCGGAAGGCGTTTTCCTGAAATCGAATCCGCATCCGCGGGCCTACGGAAATTTCGCCCGCGTCCTCGGAAAATATGTGCGGGAGGAAAAGCTGATTTCGTTAGGCGAAGCGATCCGCCGCATGAGCGCGCTCCCCGCCGCCAACCTCGGGCTGGATCATCGCGGCCTGCTCCAGGAAGGGATGTTTGCCGACGTCGTCGTCTTTGATCCGGCGAAGATTGGCGACCGCGCGACGTTCGAGAAGCCGCATCAATACGCGGTCGGGATGAAGGATGTCTTCGTCAACGGCCAGCAGGTCCTGAAAGACGGCGAACATACCGGCGCCAAACCGGGACGGGCCCTGTGGGGGCCGAGGCAAGGTTCGTTAGGCAAAACCGCCCGGGAGCGCACCGCTATTGGCTGAGCGCGAAAACCTCGATCAGCGCCACCCCGGTCGTGCTGCTGACGCCCCGGACGATGCCGGTGTAGGCCCCGGGGATGAGGGTCTGGACGACGGCCGCTTCCCGATCCTCGCTCGGCGCGACCGCGGTCGCGATGATGTCCGCTTCCTGGTCGCTTCGCCAGTTGTCGTTCGAGGCGAAGAGCGCGCCGTTGCTGTCGTAAAGTTCGAGCGTGGGATCGACCAGGGCATCGGCGACTCCGAACGCGCCTAACGACGGTCCGATCGCCCGCACGATCACCTTCGTCGGCTCCAGCCCGCCGAGAATGAATCCGCCAATCAGGACGTTATCCCCCGTCTTCACCGGGCTCCGGGTCGAGATGTTCGCCACCCGTCCGCTGGCGGTGTCGAGATCGTAGAGATCAAACAAAGCCACCCCCTCCGCTCCATCCTTGCCGCTGACAATCGCGGTGTAGGCGCCCGGCTCCAAGGTGGCAACGAGCGCGGCTTCGCGAGAATCGGTCGGCGCCAGACCAAGCGCGCTGATTTCCTGGCCCGGGACGAACCAGTTGTCGTTCGAGGCGACGACGGCTCCGGTGGAATCGATCACTTCCAGAACCGGATCACTCATCGCGCCGACGACCCCAAAAGCGGAAAGCGAAGGACCGATCGCGCGCAGCGCCACTTTCTTGGTGACAATGCCGTCGATAATGAAACCCCCGATAAGAACGTCACTCCCACTCCCGACCTGGCTGCGGCTGGAGATATTGGCCAGAGCGGAAGGTGGAATAGTCGTGCTCGAGCCCATGGTGTAGGAAACCGGGGCGGAAAACGCGCTCTCTCCTCCGTCAGTGTTAACGGCGGTGACCGCGAAAGTGTAAGTGGAGCCCTTCTTCAGCGCGTCGATCGTCGCGGTGGTGCCCGTCACTTCCGCGATCGAACTGAACGGCTTGGCCACGGTGCCGTAGTGAACGCGGTAGGCGGAGATGTTCGGCTCGGAATTGGCGTCCCAGGCGAGCGTAACCGTCAAAGCCGGAGCGAAATCAGCCAGGAAAAGGAACAAACCAGCGAGGAGGAAGCGGGCGAGAGTTTGTCGACGGACTGTATTTACCATATTTACCATAAAGCACGGGTTGTGCCCTTCTGGGGCATTCGTCTGGCAAACGAGGAAAATATTTTGGCTTAAAACGGACGTTTACCGCGCCGTTTTACCAGCGTCCGCCGCCCCGGCAGACGGAAGCGATTTCCGCCGTCTACGCGGAATGCCTCTTGCTCCTATATCCCGTAAGATCATGAGAGAATCCTTACAGATATTGGCGGTGGAAGACGAAAAGGCGGTCGCCCAAATCCTCGCCGTGGTGTTGGGCGGGCCGATGGCCAAAGTAACCCGGGCCGGGGACGGCTGGGAAGCGCTGATCAAAGTTGCGGCCAGCGCGCATTCTTTCGACGTCGTGATCACCGATCACCGGATGCCGCGGATGGGCGGCCTGGAACTGGTGCGCCGGCTACGGAGCCGGAATTTCGAAGGCAAAATCCTCGTCCTTTCCGCTCACCTCTCGGACGAAGATATCGAGGCCTACGAAGAGTTGGGCGTCGACATGATGATGTCGAAGCCGTTCGACTTCGCCGAGATTCAGAACGCCGTCGCCGTTCTGACCAAAGGCGCCTCGGTCGCGGTCGCAGCCTGACGCCGACCCGCGCCTGATTCGGCGCACCCTGCATTGACACGCCTCCGCTTGGGCACAACAAAGGAGAGGAGATGAGCCGGCGTGGCCGGTTCTTTCATCCGCCAAAACTCCAGTGCCCGTGTGAAACGAAGACTGAAAGCAGGAATGGTCGGTGGTGGTCGCGACGCGTTCATCGGCGGCATCCATCGCATGGCGATGCGCCTGGACGGGGAGATCGATCTCGTCGCCGGCGCTTTCTCGTCCGATCCGGAAAACTCGCGTCTTTCCGGGGAGGAACTGCGGCTCGATCCGCGTCGCGTTTACCCGGACTACCGGACGATGGCGAAGGAAGAAGCTAAGCTCCCTTCGGACGAGCGGATCGACTTTGTTGCGGTCGTCACGCCCAACTGGACCCACGTCCCGGTCTCCGAGGTGTTTCTTGAAGCCGGCTTTCACGTCGTTTGCGATAAGCCGCTGGGGGTCAATCTCGCGGAAGCCATGGCTCTGCGCGAGGTCGTTAGGCGAACGGGCCGGCTCTTTGTTTTGACCCACAACTACACCGGCTACCCGATGGTGAAGCAGGCGCGCGAGCTGGTGCGGAGCGGCGCGCTCGGGGTGATCCGGAAGGTGGTGGCGGAATATCTCCAGGGCTGGTTAGGCGAACCGATTGATCAACAAGGGCAGAAGCAGGCCGCCTGGCGAACTGATCCGGAATTGGCTGGCGCGACCGGCTGCCTCGGCGATATCGGGACGCACGCAGAGAGCCTGGCCCGATACGTCACCGGCCTCGAGATCGATCAGCTTTGCGCCGAGTTCACCACCTTCGTCGAGGGCCGCCGGCTGGAAGACGATGCCAGCCTGCTCCTGCGCTACAAAGGCGGAGCCAGGGGCATTCTCCATGCCTCGCAAATTTGCGCCGGGGAAGAGAATGGCCTTGCGCTCAAGGTCTACGGCTCAAAGGCATCGTTGGAATGGCGGCAGGAAGATACTAACGAACTGATCGTGAAGTCTCCCGACGCGCCCCGGCAAATTTATCGCAGTGGAAATGATTACCTGAACGCGGCCGCGAAGCGTTTCGTGCGGCTTCCCGCCGGCCACCCCGAAGGCTTCATCGAAGCCTTTGCCAACATCTACCTCGAAGCCGCGCGCGCCATCCGGGCGATCTCGGAGGGCAAATCAGTTCCGGCCGATTGCGACTTCCCCACGATCGACGATGGCGTCATCGGAATGGCCTTCCTCGAGACCGCGGTCGAGAGTGCGAAAGGCGGCGGTGTTTGGCGCTCTTTTCACTTGTGAATCCAGCGTCCGCTCCTACTTTTCCGACCGCTGGCAAAGGGGGTATAGCTCAGTTGGTAGAGCGTCTCGTTCGCAATGAGAAGGTCAGGGGTTCGAATCCCCTTACCTCCAGCCTTTGCTTGGAGCGCAGTGGAAAGCAAAGCTGCCGCGCCGTCGTAAAACGGAGGCGGGCCGCACGACGCTAAGTCTCCTCCGGCGCTCCAAGACTACGGCTTGGCAAGCCAGCCGGTCAGTTCGGCGTGGCAGAGATTTCCTACTCCGCCGGGACGATCTCCGGCGTCAGGACGACCGGGCTGCGCGGCGCCAGGGAATCGACAATCTGCTGCACTCGTGTCCCCGTTCCGCGCTCGAAAATGAAGGTGGTGCTGGACCCTTTGCCCTCCGGGGTGATGACCAGGTTCTCAGAAAGAAACTTCGGCTCTCGCGAAACGGTGCAGCCTTCAAGATGAATCGTCTGCGTCCGCAAGCCCCAGCTTTTGCGCGCGACAAAAATAAGCTTGGCCGGGTCTTCCAGGGTCGCGATCAGGAGCCCGGAAGAATTAGCCGGCACGCCCCGCAGCTTCTTCACCACGCAGGGCACGGCCCAGGCAATGGTTTCGCCTAACAAATTCTCCTTTCGAAACGCCGCGGCGTAACGGGATGGCAGCGCGGTCGGCAAATCCGGCGGCGGCCCGCTCTCGGCCGGGCCGTTCAGTTTTTTCCAGATGAGCCAGAGTTTCACCCGCACCGCGCGCCAAATTTTCGGCGCGAAATAAAGCAGGATGGAGAGCAAAAGAACGAACACGGCCAGCGCCCAGACGGGATTGAAATGAATCAAGGCCAGACCGCCCAGGACGGCGGCATCCTCCAGCAGGCTGAGTCCGATATTTGAGAACGGTTCGGGCGAGGCGTTGGTCACGAGACGGGTCGAGGCTTTGGCGGAGTGGGTGACGAGACTGGCGCTGCCCGCGGCGAGCGCGACGATGATGTCGAAAGCCGGCGCGGTGTGACCGAGGACGCGAATCGCGAGAAGCGCGCCGCCGATTGGCCGGATGATGGTGTGGACCGTGTCCCAGGCCGAGTCGACCCAGGGGACTTTGTCGGCGAAAAATTCCAGCACATAGAGGGTGCCGGCGGTCCAGAGAATGAGCGGGTTCCCGAGGATGGCGAGCGACTGGTAAGCCGGGTCGAGCACGATCCAATGCTGGTTAATCGCGAGGCCGGTGACGAAGACCGTCAGGTAAAGATTCACCCCGGCGAGGCAGGCGAGACCGAGGGCGACGCCGAGCAGCTTGAGCTGGTCCACGACGGGAATATGCGGGTGCGCGAGGCGAAGTCACGCCCTTTCCATGCGCTTTGCGTTTGCGGTCGGGCGGGAGCGCTGATAACTCCAAGCCCATGCTCGATATCCGCCTCATCCGCGAACAAGCCGACTTTGTGAAAAGCCGGCTCGCGACGCGCGGCGGCGACGATCACCTGAAAATCGACGAAGTTCTCGCCGTCGATGCCGAGCGCCGCAAGCTGGAGACCGCGCTCCAGCAATGCAACGCCGATCGGAAACGCCTGAGCAAGGAAATCGGCGGCGCGCGCAGCCGGGGCGAGGATTCCACCGCGGCGGAAGAACGCGTCCGGCAGATTGGCGACGAGGCCGCGGAACTGGTCCAGCAAGCCGCCACCGCGGAAGAACGGCAGCGCGATTTGCTGCTCAACATTCCAAACCTTCCCCAGGCCGGCGTGCCGGTGGGCACGACTGCGGCAGAGAACCCGGTCATCCGGAGCTGGGGCGAGAAGCCGCAGTTCGATCATCCGGTGCTCGATCACGTGGCGCTCGGCGCGAAGTTGAAACTGTTCGACGCGGAACGGGCGACGAAGCTGAGCGGCAGCGGGTTCATTTGTTTTACCGGCCCGGGCGCGCGGCTGGAGCGGGCGCTGATTCAATTCATGCTCGACCTCCACACGCCGCGAGCACGGTTATCTCGAAGTCAGCCCGCCCTTTCTCGTTCGGCGCGATTGCATGGTCGGGACGACGCAGTTGCCGAAATTTGAAGAGGACATGTACGGCCTCGAAGAGGGAGAAATGTTCCTCGCTCCGACTGCAGAAGTGCCGGTGACGAATCTGCATCGCGAAGAAATCCTGGCCGCAGGCGATTTGCCGAAGAAATTCACCGCTTACACGCCCTGTTTCCGGCGCGAAGCCGGCTCCGCCGGGCGCGAGACGCGCGGGATCATCCGAGTGCACCAGTTCGACAAGGTGGAGCTGGTCAAAATCACCGCGCCAGAGAACTCCGCCGCCGAACACGAGGCGCTGACGGCCGATGCGGAGCGCGTCCTGCAATTGTTAGGCCTGCATTATCGCGTGATCGAGCTTTGCACCGGCGATCTTGGCTTTGGCTCGGCCAAAACCTACGACCTCGAGGTCTGGTCGCCCGGCCAGAACGCCTATCTCGAAGTCTCGAGCTGCTCGAACTTCGAGGATTTTCAGGCGCGCCGGATGAATCTGCGCTTCAAGGACGCCGACGGAAAAAACCGCTTCTGCCACACCTTGAACGGCTCCGGCACCGCCCTGCCCCGCCTTTTTGCCGCCCTCGTCGAAGCGGGCCAGCAACCCGACGGATCGGTCCTAATTCCGGAGAAGCTGCAACCGTATTTCGGCGGCGACGCTTTGTAGACGCTTCACTCTGCGAAGCGCGGGGGAAATTCCGGAACGGGGGGCAAAACCTTCCTTCGGCCGCGACGCGCATGCCCGCGCTTCGCAGAGCGAAGCGTCTACAGAGGTGGCGCCGGGCTCCCCGCGAAGAG
The DNA here is from genome assembly GCA_963768965.1 of uncultured Verrucomicrobiae bacterium. Taxonomy (GTDB): domain Bacteria; phylum Verrucomicrobiota; class Verrucomicrobiia; order Chthoniobacterales; family UBA10450; genus Palsa-1392. Next base: position 37,538 of record CAVYJY010000008.1, read on the forward strand.
ATCGAGCTGTCCCCGCTCGTTAGGCGGCGCGACCGAGTCCGCAGTCGGCAACGGCATTTCGAACCCGAGCCGCTGCGCCAGGCGCTGGCAGGTCTCGGGCGAAAAGCCTTCATAATGATTGTTGGCGAAGGTCCAGACGCTGCGAATCTCATCGAGATGGCGCTGGATGCGCAGGGCCCAGCTGTCGAGCGCGGCCTCCCGTTTCCAGAGCAGCTTGCCATAGCGGTGAATGCGCTGCCCCTGCTCGTCGTACTTCGTGGCGGTGTCGCCCAGGAGCCGAAGGTAAAGGAAGTCGGTCGTGATCGGCTGAAACTCAAACGGCGCCTGGTTGCGTTCGTTCAGCGGGCTGGTGTCGGACCAGACCCAGCAGACCCGATGTTTCGCGAGCAGCCGGATGAAGTGCGGCCGATGCCAGCCGGCGTGGCGAAATTCAATCGCGAAACGGAAATCGGACGGTAGTTGCGCGACGAATTCCCGCAGCCCGATTTTTTCCTCCTTCGGCCCGTAGGAAGGCGGCAGTTGAATCAGGACGACGCGTAGTTTCGGCGCGAGCGGCTCGATCGCGCGGAGGAAGGCCGTCAATTCCCCCTCGCAATCGCGCAGCCGGCGCTGGTGAGTGATTTCGCGCGGCAGTTTGCAGCTGAAACGAAAATGGGCCGGCGTCATCTCCATCCAGCGTTGCGCGACCGCGGCCGAGGGCGCGCTATAGAAAGTGGAGTCGATCTCGACTGCCGGAAAATAGCGCGCGTAATATTCCAGCCAGCGATTGGAAGGCAGATCCTTCGGATAAAGCACTCCGCTCCATTCGTCGAAGCTCCAGGCGCAAGTGCCCAGGCGGATTTTCTGCTGCTCGGTCAGATTCAAAGTGCGAGCGGGAAATCGGCGCCATCGCCAGTCACCCTGCGCTCTAAAGCGTATCGGATTCCAAGGGGCCGTCGCGCCTTTTCTCGCGCGTTTTCCCCCGCGGAAGGGACCCGGGCCCGGCTTGACGGGCTGGGCATCGTTCATTACCCTGCGAATCCCAATGAGCTATCGCGTTCGCTTTATCCTTCTCTTCGTCGCTGCCTGTGTGGCGTTCCCAGAGCGCAGCCCTGCTCCGGTGATCTTCCGTCCGAGCGAAAAGGTCAAATACAAGGCGCCCGGCGAAGTCGAGATCAGCGGCAATGCGAACGAGATGTTTGCCCAGGCCGAAGCGGCCGAGAACGGCGGCGACCGGGGCCGCGCGATCAAAATCTACAAGCGCATGGTCAAGCGCTATCCGCGCTCGGACAAGGCGCCGGAAGCCACGTTTCGCGCCGCGAAATTAACCGAACTGGACGGCAATTTGATCAAGGCCGCGCCGATTTATCGCGGACTGATGGAGACCTTTCCGCAGTCGCCGCGGTTCCAGGAAGCGATCGAGTCGCAGTTCCGCATTGGCGAGACTCTGCTCAACGGGAAGAAGCGAAAAATTCTCGGCGTTCCCGTCGGCTCGACCCTCGACGAGGCGGTGGAGATCTTCGCCGCCATCGTGCGCAGCGCTCCCTACGGGCGCTACACCGCGCGGGCGCAATTCAATATCGGCCGGGCGCGCGAGAAACAGGCCTCGCCCGATCTCGCGATCGACGCCTACCAATCAGTCGTGGAGAAATTCCCTAACGATCCCCTGGCGGTCGATGCCCAGTACCAGATCGGCTACATCTGGTTCGCCGCCACCCGCGCCGGCACGTATGATCCGTCGGCGGCGGATCGGGCCCGGACTGCTTTCCAGGATTTCCTTTTCCGCTTTCCGAAAAGCGAGAAAGCCGCCCAGGCGCGCGAGAATCTGGCCTTGCTCGATCGCCGCCTGACCAAGGGCTCGCTCGAGATCGCGAAGTACTACGACAAGGCGAAAAATTACCGCGCCGCCGTCCTTTACTACAACGAAGTGATCCGGCAACAGCCCGGCTCGCCGGAGAGCACGGTCGCCAAAACCCGCATCGAACAACTGCGTTCCAAGGTGGGCGACGCCGCCCTCGAATCCGCCGCCCAGATCGCCGAACGCCGGGCCAAGGGGGCCGCTCCGAAAAAGACCGCGGCCAGTTCCGTGAGCGAACCTCCGGTGCGCGAAGAACGGCCACCCACGCCGCCTGAGATGCGCGGTAACCCGGACGAGATCGCGCCTCTCCCGCCGCCGTCCGACCTGGATTCGCTGCCGCCGCCGGCCGCGGCCGACAGTTCGCCCGCCCCCGATACCGCGATTTCGGCAGAGCCTTCCCCCACGCCCGAGCCCTCGGCCACCCCTTAGCGGTGAAAAAACTTCTCGGCGCCGCCCTCCTCGTCTTTTCGTTAGGCGGGTGCGCCGGTTATCATCTCGGGCCGATCCAGCCTCACGCCCTGCGCAACGTCCGCAGCATTGCGGTGCCGACTTTCGAAAATAAAACTCTCGCCCCGCGCATCGCCGTGCTCGTGACCGACACCGTGATCAAGCAGTTCCAGCAGGACGGCACCTATCGCATCGCGAGCGACGAGACGGCCGACGCCATTCTCAAGGGCGACATCACCCGGATTTACCGCGCCCCGGCGCGCTCGGTCCGCGGGAATGTCCTGGCGACAAACGAATTCAACCTTTCCCTCCGCGTCCGTTATACCCTGATCGAACGCGGCACCGGCAGGACCCTGGCCTCGCCCGTCGAAGTCGCGGGCACGACCAGCTTTTTCGTCGGGCCCGACATCACTTCCGATGAACGGCAGGCGTTGCCTCTGGCCGCGGAAGAGCTGGCCATCCGGCTCGTCAGCCAGCTCAGCGAGGGCTGGTGAAGGTGAAAGGCCAAGAAAAACTCTGGCGCATTCTGCAGGACAAGCTGGAGATGCTCCTGGCGGGTAATCATCTCCCGGAAGCATTGCGCGTAGCCGAAACCGCGCTCGAGCTGGCGCAAAAAATCTTTCCCGAGAACCATCCCTCGCTCGCCCAAAGCTACGAACGGCTTGGGCAGATCCACGACCAGCGGGACAAAGACTCCGAAGCCAAGGCTTTCCTGGTCCAGGCGCTGGCGATCATGGAGAAAACCGATCCACTGGATCAGCGCGCCATTTTTCGCCTGGCCCGGCGGCTGGCTTATCTCTGCGACGTGGGCGGCGGCGAAGAGGAAGCGATCAAGTACTACGAGCGAGCCATCCGGGCCGGGAGCGACCTCGACAACGTGCCTCACTCCGACCTCGGGACGATGTTAAATAATGTCGCGCTCATTTATCGGCGCCGCGGCCAGGGCAAAGCGGCCGAGCCTTATTACCTCCAAGCCCTCGCGCTCTACGAGAAACAGCTCGGACCCGAACACGCCGACGTCGCCGCGGTCCTGAATAATCTCGGGGTCTTCTACACGAGCGAGAACCGCCTCGAGGAAGCCGAGCAGATGCACCAGCGCGCCCTCGCGATTCGGCACAAGGCGAATCCCAAAGGTCACTCCGACATCGCGCAATCGAAGTGCAATCTCGCGGTCGTCTACCATTCGCGCGGCGATCTCACCCGCGCGGGCGAGCTTTACCAGGAATCGCTCCGGCAGTGGGAAGGGGTGGCGAAGCCTTCGGAGGACTACGAAATCGTCGCCTCCAATTATGCCGATCTTCTGCGGTCGTTAGGCAAACGGCGCCGGGCCGGCGCGGTCGAATCCCGCGCCCGGAAAATTCGCGCGCGCGCCTAGCAGCGGTCGAAAATACTCAGCCGAGACCGGAAAGAGGCGAGTCGTGTCATACTTTGCAAAGTATGACAGGAGAAGAGAATTGGTCAGCGACTGTTCTCAAAGGTCTTGCGCCTGAACCACGCATCGCGGTTTTTCAACAGTCTGCCAGGCCGGCCCGGCCGGAGAATCGCCGCTTGCGGTTGCGGCGGCGGCGGGCAATTTACAGGCCCCGCCTCCGAGGCGGGGCGCAGCGCTCACGTGGCGGAATGGCAGACGCGTACGGCTCAGGACCGTATGGGGAAACCCGTGGAGGTTCGACTCCTCTCGTGAGCAGCGCGCCGGATCTTGCGCCTATTTGGTGAAGTTTCGCGTAAGCTTTGGAGTGCGATCGCGTCCTCGCGTCGCTTTCTGGACGCGGAATTCCTTTGGCCGCGCTTAACTTCCCCTAAAAGCGGTGCGAAGACGCACCGCACTCCGAAAGCTACTTTTCGGGGATCGCCTCCTGCCTAACGACCGAAAATTCCGCGCAACCCGCCGCGCGACTCCGGCTTTTGCGCGACCTGCGCCGGCCAGCATTCCACGATCTCGAGCGCGAGAAAACGGAAGAGGGTGAGCCGGGCAAACTTGATGTCGAGCCGAAGATTTTTCGAGATCTGCGCGATCGAGCGGCTGCCGTTGAACTGCGAGGCAAACTGCGCTTCTCCCACGGTCAGGCGGAGGTCCTGCACCCGTTCGTAGCCGTCGCGGGTGTAGGCCGGGACCGATCCGCTTTCGGGGAGCTCCTTCGCGTCGAGCGCCTGATATTGGACAAACCGCAGCGTGCTCAAGGCCCACTGATCAAGGCTGTCCTCGGAGGCCGGGAGCTCGCGGGTAAACTCGGGCAGTTCCTGCTGCTCAAACATGAATCGAACCCGCTCCGTCCAGAGCTGCGAGAAAAGCCGTTGCCCGTAATGTTGCACAAGCTGCATGGCCGGCTCGCGCAGGATCAGTCCTTCCCCGGCGAGGGTAATGAAAATCGGACAACCGTCGCTCGCTTGCCGCGCCCGCGCCGCCTCGATCCGCTCGCGGTCCACGTTGAGGAGCGTGACGGGCGCCTCTTCGCAATAAAGCTGAGGATTGCGAGTCGTGACCAGGACGATCTCGCCCTCCCGGGCCAATAGTTCGACCGAGTCGCGCGACCAGAATGCGCGCAGCCGTCCGGTGAGCTTTTCGCGGGCGATGGTCTGCAGCGCCCAGTGCAGGGAAAAGAAACTGGAGTCGCCGCAGAAATAAGCGCCGCGGGAAGCGCGATCGATTTCGTCCTCCGGCGCCGGCGGCAGGTCAGGTTGGGGCGCGGGGGCGACCGCGGGCGGGGGCATCGGCTCCGATTCTTTGGCGGGCGAAGTGACGGCCATCGGGGCCGGAGCGCTTGCCGCCGAACGAGGCGGCGGCGTCGGGCGCGGCCTGACTGGTGCGGCCGGCCGGGATTCGTTAGGCTGGCTCGCTTTCCCCTCCAGGTAATCGCGGACGGAATTGATCAGCGTCTCGGAGGTGAAGGGCTTGTTCAGGGCGCCGATGACGTTTGGAATCTCCGCGCTGTCCGGCTGGAGATCGCTCCCGAAGCCGGAGACGTAAACCACCGGGATCTTTGCGGTCAGCGGGTCGGCCACGAGCTGCCGGCAGACGGCGTCGCCCTTCATGTCGGGCAGAATAAAATCGAGCAAAATCAGGTCCGGCTTCTCGCTCCGGCTGATCTCCAGACCTTCCGCCGCGGTCGGGGCGGTCAGGACGCGGTAATTTTGTTCGTCCAGGATTTCCTTCACGAAACTGAGCAGCATCGCGCTGTCGTCGATCACGAGGATTGTCTTCGAGGCCTCGTTAGGCGAAACCGTCGCCGCGGCTGCGGGGGCCGCGGTCTGGCGCGACTCGTCGATCTTGCGCACCGCTTCCATCAGCAGCACCTGCCAGTCGAGCTCGATCGTGCGCGGCATTCCCGGCGGCACCGCGACCTCGGAAATCATGCCGCCTTTCCAGTCGACGATTTCGTTAAAGGCGGCCAGCCCCTCTTTCCCCGGAGCGGTGGCATGACGGACCTGGCCATTCTCGAAATAAACGCGCGCCTTTTCGCCCCGCGGCCCGGTGAACTCCAGCATCGAAGTCGCGCCGCTGATGCATTTGAGCTGGATGATGTCGGCAATGTGCAGATCGCTCAGCGTGCCTTGGAATCGTTCGCCTTCGCCGGTATCGGTCGGCGCGAGGAGTGCCTCGACCAGGGTCATGAAGTCCGCCCGTGGAAACGGTTTTTCCAGGAAATGGATCGCCCCCAGACCGGCGACCTGCTCGCGCTGAGCCGCGAAATGGATCGCGGTCAGGATAATGGCGCGGGCATCGGGGTGACTCGTGCGCAGATCGTAGATGAACTCCTGCGCCAGGTCGTAGGTCGCGTCCACATCCAGAACGAAAAGCGCCGGCCTTTGATCGACCACCAAATGCTGCGCCTCGCCTAACGAACCGGCGCGCACCGCCACCGTGCCCGGCGCGGCTTCCTCGACCGCGGAGAGAATTTCCGCCGCCAGACCCTCATCCGGTTCCAGGACGAGGACTTGCAGTCGAGCAGACGAAGCGGTCGGAGTTTCGGCGGTACCTTGATTCACAATGGCGGAAAGGGAGCAAGTGGCGAACCACCATGTCCGCCCTACCCCTGTCTCGCCCTAGAAATGGCCCAGCGCAGCGAAATGAAAAGGATTTTTTCGCTCGATGCGAAAAGTCGGCGACCGCCAGCCCCCGCCGGTGGTCGCCCGAAAGACCTAGTTCGTATGGACTCCGGTCGTGACGGAGCGGCCGCTGTCCGTCCGCACCGTCGTGGAACAGCTGGCAAAGGTTGCGAGCAAGAGAATGGCGCCAAATGTGGAAAGAAGAATGGTTCGCATAATTGTGATGTCTGTTTAGCTGATATTCGTAAACGGCTTGGCCAGTGGGCGTCTCGAACTGAATTTTTGCGCCTTCCCGCCCCGTTCGCTCAGGCGGCGGCGAAATGTTCGGCCAGCTCGCGGCGGCTGATTTTTCCACGCTCGTTTGCCGGGAGGGTTTCGAGAAAAAAGATCCGCTTCGGCACCTGCCAGCCGCTCAGGCGGGTCCGGCAATATTCCAGAAGCGCGGCCTCGTTCGTCATTTCCCCAGCCACGACACAGGCCACCACCTCTTGGTTGCGCAGGGCGGAAGCGCGACCGAAGACCACCGCCTGCCGCACTTCTTCGTGAGTCAGAAGATGCGCCTCCACTTCCGCCGGGTTTACTTTTTTCCCGGCCACATTGATCACATCCGAGAGACGCCCAACGATGCGCACGCCGGCCTCGTTCATCGTGACCAGGTCGTCGGGCAAAAACGAACCGTCGCCCAGTTTGCCCGGCTCAGGCTCAGGGAAATAACCGTCGCCCACCGCCGCGCTCCGGACGCGCACCTGGGTTGCGGAGGCGTCGGGATCGAGCCGCTCGAGCTTCACACCGCGCAGCGGCCTTCCGACAAAACCTTCCGGCGCTTCCGCCCCGGCGCGGTCGTAGCAAATGCCGCCGCATTCCGACGCGCCGTAAAAGGAATGAATCGGCAGGCCAAATTTCGCCCGGAAATTATCCGCAACCCGCCGGCTGAGCGGGGCACCCGCGGAGATGCAAAGACGCAATCTCGGCAGCTTCGGGGCATCGTTCATCTCGCTGAAGGCCTGATAAAAGAGCGGCATCCCCGGGAAAACCGTCGCCCCGGTGCGTGCGAGATCGTCGAGCACCGCGCGCGGCATCCGGTCGGTGCTGATCGCCATCGGCACGCCACGGACGAGCAGGGGCGTGATCAGATTGCTGAAGCCGTAGGAATGCGAAAGCGGGATGACGGCAAAATTCAGATCCGCGGCGGTGATATCCATCGTGTCGCAGATCTGCGTCGCGTCCGCGAGGAGCTGTGCGCTGCGGAATCGAATCGCGCGCGGCGCGGCGGTGGTGCCGGAGGTGAGTTTCAGGAGCACCGGCGGATGCTTGCCCCAATCGATCGCCGGCTGGTCGGGCAGCTGTTCGACCCCGCCTTCCGCCGTCGCGATGAGGGCCGTGGCGCGACAAGTTTGCAGGGCGGAGGCGCGCTCCTGTTCGCTCATCGTGCGCTCGAGCGGCAGCGCCACAATCCCCCGGCGCAGGCAGGCGAGAAACAAGGCCGGCCAATGCGCGTGATTGCCAATCTGGATCGCCAGGATTTCGCCCGCGCGCAGTTCCCGCAGCGCGCCGGTCTCGTAGGTCCGGCTCAATTCCTCCACTTCTTCGAAGCGGCAGCGCACCGCGCCTTGCGGATCAAAAACGGCCGGCTTGCCGGCGCACCGGCCGAGCGTCTCGCTCCACGCTGCCAGGAGTGGATCCCCGGCTATCATCACTTGCAGCGACCTTCTTTCGCGTCTACTTTGGCGGCTCTTTTCCTATGAAAACGGACATTCATCCTGATTACCACCAGACGGACATTAGCTGCGCCTGCGGTGCGGTCTACCATACCCGTTCCACTCGCAAGGACATCAAGATCGGCATTTGCGCCGCCTGCCATCCGTTTTTCACCGGCGAACAAAAGTTTGTCGATACCGCGGGCCGGGTCGAGAAATTTGCCCGCCGCTACGGCAGCACGAAGGCGACCCGCGCCGGCGCCGCCAAAAAAGCTTAGCTCATTCCGCCTAACGAACGGTGATTGCGCCTTTGGCGTGCAATCGCCGTTTTTGTTTATGGACTTCCAATCCCTCATCGCGCGCAAACGGGAACGCTTCCAGCAACTGGAAAGCGAGATTGCCGATCCGCACCTTTTCGACAACCGGAAGAAGGCCAGCGACACCATGCGCGAGCATTCCTCGATCAAGGAGTTGCTCGCGGTTTGGGAGGAACTCGTCACCGCGCGCCGGCAACTGGAAGACAATCGCGAACTCTCTGCCGCTCCCGACGCCGATCTCGCGCAGATGGCGCAGGAGGAAATCCCGGCACTGGAAAAACGCGTCGCCGATCTTGAATTTGAGGTCCAGGTCGCGCTCCTGCCGCCCGATGAAGCAGACGATCGCGATGCCATTGTGGAAATTCGCGCCGGCACCGGCGGCAGCGAAGCCGCTATTTTTGCCGCCGATCTCTACCGGATGTACAACCGCTACGCGGAAACCGCCGGGCTCAAGATCGAAGATCTCGAACTCAGTCCGTCGGAGCTCGGCGGGATGAAGGAAGCCATCTTTAAAATCTCGGGCGAATCGGTTTTCCGGAAGCTGCGCTACGAGAGCGGCGTGCACCGCGTCCAGCGCGTGCCCGCAACCGAAGCCCAGGGACGCATTCACACTTCCACCGCGACCGTCGCGGTCCTGCCGGAAGCCGAGGAAGTCGATTTCGAAATCAAACCGGAAGACCTCCGGATCGAAGTTTGCCGCGCCGGCGGACCCGGCGGGCAGGGCGTGAACACAACCGATTCCGCGGTCCAGGTCATGTACATTCCGACCGGCCGGATCGTGCGTTGCCAGGACGGTCGCAGCCAGCAGAAGAACAAGGAAAAAGCGCTTAAGATTTTGCGCGCGCGCCTGCTCGAGGACAAAAAGCGCGAAGAAGAGGCGAAATACTCCGCTCATCGCAAGAGCCAGATCGGTTCCGGCGGCCGCGAAGAAAAAATCCGCACCTACAATTTCCCGCAGAACCGGATCACCGATCACCGCATCGGGCTCACGCTCTACAATCTCGACCGCGTCATGGAAGGCGACCTCGACGAACTGCTCTCCACCCTGCAGCACGCCGATCTCGAACAGCGGCTGAAGGAATCGGCCCTGGCCTAACGACAGTGAACCCATGTAGACGTCTCCCTCTGGGAGGCGCGGGCCTGCGCTCCGCGACCAGACCAACCCCCGAGCGGTGCTTTCCCCCGCGTTTCCCAGAGGGAAACGTCTACAATGCGCCATGACCGTCCTCGAAGTCCTGCAATCGACCACCGCCTATTTCGAAAAGCGCGCGATCGAGAGCCCGCGGCTCAACGCCGAGCATCTCGTCGCGCATTCGTTAGGGAAAAAGAGGATCGAGCTTTATCTCGAGTTCGAGCGCCCACTGGCCGAGACCGAACTGGCGCCGCTTCGCGAGCTCGTTAGGCGCCGCGGCCAGGGTGAACCGTTGCAGCATCTGCTCGGGACGGTCGAATTCAGCGACCACACCTTCGTCTCCGACAAACGCGCGCTGATTCCCCGCCCCGAGACCGAGCAACTGGTCGAATACCTCTGCGACCTCACCTGGCTGGCGAATCCGCGCATGCTCGACGTCGGCACCGGCAGCGGCGTCATCGCGCTCTCCCTCGCGGCGCATTTTCCGAGCGCGGAACTGCACGCGGTCGACCTTTCGCCCGACGCGCTCACCCTCGCCCGCGAAAATGCGGACCGCCTCGGCATCCCGGACCGAATCAAATTCATGCAAGGTCACCTGCTCGACCCGATCGAAGGCAAATTCGACCTCATCGTGGCGAACCTGCCCTACGTCGCGGCGGGCGACGCTGCGCAACTTGCGCCCGAAGTGCGGCACGATCCGGCGATCGCGCTCTACGGCGGCCCGATCGGCGACGAACTTATTCGCGAACTCATCGCCACTGCGCCGCCGCACTTGAACTCGGGCGCAACGCTCGCGCTTGAGATTGGCATCGATCAGGAAACCCGCCTTTCCGACTTCCTCGCCGCGCAAAATTACCACGACATTCGCTCAAAAAAGGACTATGCAGGGACCCCACGGTTCCTCTTCGCACGGCATGGATAAAATTCTCGTTCACGGCGGTCATCCGCTCTCTGGCTCGATCAAGATCAGCGGCTCGAAAAATTCGGCCCTGCCGATCATCGCCGCCACTTTGCTTACGCGCGAACCGTGCGTCCTCCACCGCGTCCCCGACCTGAGCGACACGAACTACATGCTCCAGATCCTGATGCATCTCGGGGCGGAAGTGGAGCGGGCCAGCGGCACGGTGACGGTGAAAGCGGAGAACGTGAACTCGGTCGCGCCCTATGAAGTGGTGCGCAAAATGCGAGCCTCGGTTTGCGTCATCGGGCCATTGTTAGGCCGATGCAAGGAAGCGACCGTCTCGCTGCCCGGCGGCTGCGTCATCGGCGATCGGCCGATCGACCTCCATCTCAAGGGTTTTGAAGGCCTCGGCGCCGCCGTCCGGGTCGAAAACGGCAACGTTAAAGTCTTCGCCCCGAAATTGACCGGCGCGGTGATCAATCTGCGCGGAAAATTTGGCCCGACCGTGCTCGGGACCGACAACGTCATGATGGCTGCCGTTCTGGCCGAAGGCGTGACTGTGATCGAGGGCGCCGCGGCGGAACCGGAAGTGTGCGACCTGGCTGATTTCCTGAACAAGATGGGCGCGAAGATCGAGGGCGCGGGGACGCGCCGCATCATCATCGAAGGCGTCAGCGAATTGCACGGGGCCGAGCACGACATCATCCCGGACCGGATCGAGACCGGCACGTTCCTCGTCGCGGGCGCGATCTTCGGCAAGGGCATCACCCTCAATCGCGTCCAGCCCGAACACGTCACCGCCGTGACTACCGCCCTCACCGAATCCGGTTTCAAAATCGAAACGACAGAAAACTCGATCACCGTTTCGCCTAACGGCAGCGAGATGAAGCCGCTCGAGATCGTGACCGAGCCGTATCCTGGTTTCCCGACCGACATGCAGGCGCAAATGTGCGCCCTCCTTTCCACCACCGAAGGGATCAGCGTGATCACGGAAAATGTTTTCCCGCAGCGTTACATGCACGTCGCGGAATTGAAGCGAATGGGCGCGCAAGTGCAGATCGAGGGTGCGACCGCGGTCATCCAGGGCGTGGAGCGTTTATACGGCGCGCCGGTGATGGCGAGCGATCTCCGCGCCTCCGCCGCGCTCGTGCTCGCAGGCCTGAAAGCGGAAGGCACCACCGAAGTGCGGCGCGTTTATCACATCGATCGCGGCTACGAGCATCTCGACGAAAAGCTAAGCGAGCTTGGCGCGCACATCGAACGTGTGAAAGAATAAGGCATGGAAACGATACCACCTTCAGTTCCAGCCACTTCGGCCAACACCCGCACCTGGCTTGTCCTTTGTCACGCCAGCGCTTTGCTTGGACTTTTCTTTCACTTTCTCGGCCACATCCTCGGGCCGCTCATCGTCTGGATGGTGAAACGCCCGGAGTCGCCCGAGATCGACGCCCACGGCAAGGAGTCGCTCAACTTCCAGCTCTCGATGCTGATCTACGACGTCGTCGCGTTCATCCTCTGCTTTGTCCTGATCGGAATCCCGATCCTGTTTCTGCTTTGGATCCTGAACACCGTCTTCGTCATCATCGCCTCGATCAAAGCGAGTGAAGGCGAGTTGTATCGGTATCCGTTCACGATCCGGTTCATCAAGTAGCTGCGCGAGGGCAGGCCGTTGTAGACGCCTCCCTCTGGGAGGCGCGGGCGTTGGGTCGAATACAGTTTCAATCTCCGAGCGAAGTGTTTTCCCCCGCGTTTCGCAGAGCGAAACGTCTACAGCCGCAGCGCGACGATTTCCCCGGCAGTAGGGCCAGGCGTCGGCGTCGCCGACCAACCCCGCGCGCACTGGGTTGGCGCGCACATAATCCCATTTCTGATCGTAGCTCTCGTCGCTCCGCAGGACGTGATCGAAAAACCCACGCTGCCAGATGGGATCTTCGGAATTCGTTTCCGGCAGTGCTTTTTCAAGAGTCCGTTTTAGGACACCAACCCACTTTCCGAGATTAAAATCCTGAGGCCCGGCCACAAAAAAATGCAGATGATCCGGCATGATGACATAGCGGCCGACCGAAATACTGAAGTCGGTACAGGCGCGATCGGCGAAACCAACAAACGCGCTGTGAAACCGCTCGTTAGCCAGCCACGGGCGTTTGCGATAGGTGCAGCAGGTAACGAAAAAGACTGGTGCATCCGTAAAGATGCGATCGAGCCGTCGCGGAGGCCGGAAATATTTCATCGCGGAATGTTTCGCGGGTTGTAGACGCCTCCCTCTGGGAGGCGCGGATGTGCGGGTTGAAGAGAGCTTATCACCCCGATCAAGCCCACCCCCGCGTTTCGCAGAGCGAAACGTCTACAGCGCAGAGAGCGTTGCCATGTTCTCGACGTCTTCGCGCAGCTCCTTCCCTTTCGGGGTCTCGAGGACTTTCGGGATTTTCTGAAAACGCCGGTCGCGCATGATGAAGCGAAACGCTTCCAGCCCGATCTGCCCTTTCCCGATGTGCTCGTGCCGGTCGACCCGCGAGCCGCGCGCGGTCTTCGAGTCGTTCAAATGCAAGGCGACGAGCTGCTCCAATCCGATCGTGCGCTCGAACTCGCGGAACATTTTCCGCGTCCCCGCCGCACTCGTTAGGTCATAACCGGCGGCGAAGACGTGCGCCGTGTCGAGGCAAACACAAAGCCGTTCCGGTTCGCGCACGTTGGCGATGATCGCGGCCAAATGTTCGAAGGTGTGCCCGAGACATGAGCCCTGCCCGGCCGTCGTCTCGAGCGCGATCCGCGTTTTCACTTTCGGGATCTCACGAAAGATTTGGTTGATCGATTTCACGACTTTTTCCAGCCCGGCATCCTCGCCCAAGCCGAGATGCGCCCCCGGATGCAGCACGAGAAACGGCAATCCAAGTTGGTCCGCCCGGGTCAATTCCTCGGACAAAGCGCGGATGGAATTCGCCAGGAACTGCGGATTGGTTGCGGAGAGATTGATCAAATAATTGGCGTGCGCGAACACCTCGGACAATTCCGCCCGCTGCGCGTGCTCGAGAAACGCCTTGATTTCCTCCCGCTGCAAACGGCCGCGCGAACCACTGCATGTTGTTCTTCACGAAAATCTGCATCGCCGTGCATTCGATCGAGCGCGCCCGTTCAATCGCGCGATGCACCCCGCCGCCGATCGACATGTGCGCGCCTAACAAATGGCGCGCGGCTGATTTCTTCCCCGCCATCAGAAGCGTTTCGGGCGCCAGATCGGTTTCGTGAGGGTGCCGCCCCCGTGATACTCGAAGAGCTGGTAGAGCGGCGTCAGGAGCGCGCCCGGCCCGGTGGCGTCAATCCGGATGTCGAAGTCGAGTTTGTTCTGGAGAAAATCGACGTCGCCGTGACCGACCATGGCGAAAAGCTTCCCCGAGACGCGCAGCTTGTCGGTGTGAATCACGCCCTCCTTGATCGAAAAAGGCGCGCTCGCTTCGTGCGCCACGCTGTAGCCGGCGCCGGCGAACATCTTGCTCACCAGCTCGGAGAGCGGGCCGAAAATCGGAATCGCGAAGACGTTGCCATCCGTCACCTTGACCGAGCCGGTGCCCTTGAGAAAACGGGCGTCGCTTCCCACACCGGTGAAATCAAATCGCCCGCTCAGGTCGCCCTCCGAAGTTTTGTATTTGAAATAGAGATCGGTCAGGGTCGGAAAGTCAGCGCCTTCGACCTCGAGCTTCGCGCTGTAGTGGCGATCGTTTTTGGCTAACGAGATATCGGCACCGCCCGCCACGTCCCCGGAAAATAGTTTTCCCTTCAAGCCGAGGATCTGGAGCCGGTCGTCGGTGAAGAGCAACTGGCCGGCGATCCGATCGAAAGGCAGAACCTTGTCGAGAAAGGTGTAATCCATCCCGCTCGGAGCATCGACGTCGATCTGGAGATGGGTCTGCTTGCCCGGGCCGAACTGGACGACGCCGTTCGCCTTCACGTGGGGGGTGCGATGAAAACGATAGGGCACGACGTGTTCCCAGAAACGGGGCTCGATCCACATGATGGCGTCGGACGGTTTCAGGGTCGTCTCCACGTTCGTGAGGCGGATTTCGCGCTTGGCGGCGTCGTAGGCGACGGAACCGGTCCCGGTCCCTTCTTCGCGGGTGACGCGGAAATCTTCGACCGCGACGATGCCGTCGCCGAAACGCAGGCTGGCGTTGGCACTGTTCATCCAAATCCCGCGAAAGCGGGTGCGCCCGAGGGCGAGCGTGCCCTCGCCGCGCCAAGACTTCGGATCGCGGCTCGTGCCGCGCAGGCTGAGATGGATGTTGGGCGAGCGTTGCCAGCCCCACGCACGCAGGAAGGGGCGGCTCTTCTCCGGGAGGAGCGGCTCGAAGGCGGACGGGACGAGCGTGCTGTCGAGGTTCAAGCGGAAGTCGTTAGGGGCGTCGAAGAGGTCGGCGGTGAGCTGCCCGCTGCGATGGCGCAGGCGAACGTCGCGGAGCATGGTGCGGTCGCCGTCCCAGGCGAAATCGCCGGTCGCGCCCTCGAAGTCGATCGCGTGCCAGGAAAATTTCTCGACCGCCCATTTGCCTACGACCTCGAATTTTTTCTCGGGCGCGCCGATGGTGGCAAAGCCCGAAGCCTCAATCTGCGGCGGCGAATGAAAATGCGCCTTCTCCAACATCGCACCCAGGCCAAAACTGCCTAACAATGACTTGAGCGCGACGCTGCTCCGCAACTGGAAATCGGCCCGGCCGTTGGCTCGGCTCCAGCTCGCGCTCCCGGCAAAACTGCCGGTCGCGTCGCTCCACTCCAGCCGCGGGATGGTGCCGGTGTGGTCCTTCCATTCCGCCGCGAGGTAAAAATTTTTCGCCTCGTAATCGTCGCGCACAATCCGGGCGCCCCGGAGTGTGGCCTCGACGTGTGCGTCCTCCAGCCGGGAGAGGTCGCCGGAAAACTTGACCTGCAATTCCGGCGCGGTCGCGGGGTGGCGAAAACCCTGCAGGAGCGTGACGAGATTCTGCAGGAGACGCAACCGCTGAGCCACTTCCTCGGCGGAGCCGGCCGACGGCTGGAAGTCTTCGCGCTTGATCAACTGTCCGCTGGCCGAAATGCGGACCCCGCAGAAAACCCCCTCTGCCTGGCTGACCTCGATTCGTTCCGGCGGAAAATAAATGTGCGCCCGGAAATGTTTGAGCTCGGCATTCGACACCTTCCCCGCGACCGGTGGAAGCGGGATGGTGAGATCGCCGTTGCGGATATCGAGCGCGTTGAGGAACGGCTGGCGATGGAAAAGCGCGGCGTAATTGATATCGAGCGAAATTTCGCTCACCAGGGCGAGGGTTTTTTCCCGCTTTTTATAATCGTAGATCCGGACGTCGCGCGCGATTAGGCCGCGGAAAGGATCGAGCGTGAGCCGGCGGACGGAAGCCTCGACGCCGCGCTTGTGCAGTTCTTCGACGACGATGTTGCGCCAGTTGCGGCTGAAGCCTTTTTTCGCGAGATACCAGCCGCCGGCCGCCATGCCGCCGAGGACCAGGATGATCGTTAGGCGAACGAGGTTGTAGAGGAGCCGAACCCGGGCCGGGCGGCGCAGCCGCCCGCGATGCAGCCGCGGCCTGAGCGGCGGCTGGTCGAGGGTGGAAGGCATGGGGATTTCTACGGGGTGGGGGCGTTATTTCAAGCGGGAGCCGGCTGCAGACAGCCTCCCTCCGGGAGGCGCGGGTGTGATGGCGCGATGTTTCGGGGCGCTTTTCTCCTATACGTGCTCTTGCTTCTGCTTGCTCTTGCTCCTGCTCTTGCTCTTGCTCTTGCTCTTGCATTGCCCTTTCTCTTGCGCTGGTTCCCTAAAGAGCGCTGTCATTCTGAGCGGAGCGAAGAATCTCTAACCATTTCCCTTTCCCGCCCAGTTCGTTCGCGGTTCCGGAGAATAGTCAGAGATCCTTCGCTTCGCTCAGGATGACAATCCTTGGGGGCGCGAGCGCGACGAGCACGAGCACGACCGCGAGCACGAGCACGAGCACGAGCACGAGCACGAGCATGAGCACGAGCATGAGCATGAGCATGAGCTCCAGGGAGGATGGGCCGCGGTGCTTTGCCCCGCGCTTCGCAGAGCGAAGCGTCTACACTTGCGCACTATTTCGGAATAGAGTCCCGATTCGCAAAATGAGCATCTCGGATCTGCCGGCGATAAACGCCTCTTTCAACGCCATCAGCACGGTTTTCATCTCGTTAGGCTGGTGGTTCATCCGGCGCGGCTTCTGGCGCCAGCACATCGCCTGCATGGTCACGGCGCTGGTTTCCTCCGTCTTTTTTCTCGTCGGCTATCTCGTTTATCATGCCTACGTCGGCGAGAAATCCTCCGGCTACACCGGGCTGATCGCGTGGTTCTATTTCCCCCTGCTCATCTCCCATGTCCTCCTCGCCTTTGCCACGCTCCCGCTCGTCATCCTGACCCTGATCCCGGTCTTCCGGCGGCGCTGGGATAAACACCGGCGGATTGCGAAATGGACGATGCCGATCTGGCTTTACGTCTCGGTCACCGGGGTGCTGGTTTATTTCATCCTCTACCAATGGTTCCCACCCGCCAGTCTTGCGCTCGGGCGCTAGTTGATGTTTGATCAGGCACGCCCAACGAACCTGGGCAAATTATGGTGACGATCGCGACCTACAACGAGCCGGCAAAGGCGAAACGATTAAAGGAGAAGTTTCAGGCAGCCGGGGTGAAGGCCGATCTGCATAATGAAGCCAACCTGCAAACCTTCGCCTTCATGTCGAAACCGCAGGCCAACGCCAAGGTGATGGTCGAGGAAGCCGATTTTCCACGTGCCCAGGCCCTGATGGTGGAATGGGAAGCGGCCGATCCCGACATCGGCGCGATCCGTTGCCCGCAGTGCAATTCGCCGCGGATCGAATATCCGCAGCTGACCCGCAAATTCCTCACCCCGGCGCTGGCCGGAATTCTTTTCGCGATCAAAATGTTTCCAAAGGAATTTTATTGTCAGGATTGCCATTTCACCTGGACGAATGAGCCGGAACAGCCGCGCTATCGGATTTGGAACCGCTTTTTTTCGGGGCCGGAAAGCGAAGGTTCACAGGATCGCGGTTAATCGCCTAACGACCCCCGATTCCGCGGCCGTCCGGGTCGCGAGAAGCTGCGCTTCGCTCGAACGATGAAATGGTTGTTCGCTTTTCTCCTCGCCGTTTTGATTTTCGGCGGAGCCGCGCTCTTTAGTTACAAGATCTTCATCCGCCCGGAACTGGTCATGCGCGCCGAGCGCACATCGGTCGCCACCCCGGTCCCGACCCCGGACATCAGCCTGCCGGAATTCAAGGCCGCGGCGAAACTAAAGAACGAAGGCAAGCTGACCGAGGCGCGCGCGGCGCTGACTGCGTTCATTCAAAAATATCCGAGCGGTCTGCACGTCGGCGAAGCGCAGGATCTGCTCGGCGAGGTCAACGTCCGCATCCTTCTCTCCGATTACCCGGCGCCGGAAAAAGAGGAATACACCGTCCGCAGCGGTGACGTCCTGGCCCGAATCGCGAGCAAGTTCAAGTCGACCCCGGAGCTGATCATGCGGACCAACAACCTGAGCGGCACGATGCTCCGGATCGGTCAGAAATTGCGCATCTCGCACCCGGAATTTTCCATTCTCCTCCAGCGCAACGCCAAGCTCCTTTACCTGCTCGATCGCGACCATTTCTTTAAGCGCTATCGGATCCTGAGCGAAAAACTGCCCGGCAAACCGTCGGCCAAAATCAACACCCGGGTGGCGGAAATCATGGCTTGGAAAAATGGCAAACGGGTCGGGCTGGCCAGTCCAGAGTTTCTCAACAGCACGCGCTGGGTCCGGCTCGCCACTCCCGGTTTTGTGATTTATTCCGAACCGGATGATGCCCATCCCATCCTCGACGTGCCGCCCCCGGGCGAAGGCTTCGGGATGGCAGCCTCCGACGTGGAAGAGTTGAGCAGCCTTGTAAACACGAAAACGGCTGTCACGATTGTGCAGTGAAACGGAAATCGTCATACCTTCGGTGAACGATTCCGGTTTTAAATTTTGCCATGGATTCGCAACCGCTCGATTTTGAAAAGCCGATCTTTGAGCTGCAGCGCCGGCTTCAGGAGCTAAAGTCGCATTCCGACAAGCACTCGATCGATTTTGATTCCGAAGTGGAATCGATGGAGCTCAAGATCCGCGAAACCCGCCGGATGATTTACGATAACCTCACCGCCTGGCAGCGGGTCCAGATCGCGCGCCATGTGCAGCGACCGTTCGCGCTCGACTACATCGGCCGCTGTTTCACCGAATGGATCGAGCTCCATGGCGACCGCGTCTTCGGCGACGACAAGGCCATGCCCTGCGGCCTGGCCAAACTCGGGCAGCAGCGCTGCGTCGTCGTCACCCAACAAAAAGGCCGCGACACGAAGGAAAACGTGAAACGCAACTTCGGCTGCGCCTACCCGGAAGGTTATCGCAAGGCGCTGCGCATCATGCGGCTCGGGGAAAAATTTCAGCTCCCGGTGATCGCGCTCATCGACACGCCCGGCGCCTATCCCGGCATCGGCTCGGAGGAACGCCACATCGCCGAGGCGATCGCGGTCAACCTGCGCGAAATGATGATTCTGCGCGTCCCGATCATTGCCTGCGTCATCGGCGAAGGCGGCTCCGGCGGCGCGCTCGGGATCGGCGTGGCCGACCGCGTCCTCATCCTCGAGAACGCCTATTATTCCGTCATCAGCCCGGAAGCCTGTTCCGCCATTTTGTGGAAAGATCGCAAGCACGCGCCGGAAGCGGCCGAGGCGCTCAAGCTCACTTCACACGACCTGGTGAAACTCGGCGTGGTCGACGAGATCGTGTCGGAGCCCGAAGGCGGCGCGCATCGCGATCACGACCTGGCCGCGGCCAATCTCGGCGCGGCGCTGCGGCGGAACTTGAAACGCGCCCTCGAAACGCCGATCGACGAATTGCTGAAGGAGCGCTACGCGAAATTCCGCAAGCTCGGCAACTTCGCCGAGCCGAAAGTCAAAAACGGCGCCTAACGCCCGACGCCGGGCTCTGATTGTAGACGTCTCCCTCTGGGAGGCGCGGGAGTGGTCCGGCTCCCATCCTCACCCCCGCGCTTCGCAGAGCGAAGCGTCTACAAGCGAGCCGCCTAACGACTTGCCTTCTCGAGCACGCGCGGCTTCGGCGGCCGTTCCTTCATCCCCGGCGGGAGCGGCGGATACAAATAACGCAGTACCGCCTCGAACCGCGCCGCCCACGCGCCTTCGCTGTGATCGCCCCCCTCCACTTCGGCATAATGCAGGTCGTCATCCACCCGCCAGCCGTGCTCAACCAACCGGTCGCGCAGATCGCGCGCCCGTTCCCAGCCCGGCTCGTTCGTGCCGGTATCGAGCCAGATCTTGAGCGGCGGCTTCTCCTTCAGCTTGTCGAGCATGCGGTAGATGACGCAATCGTCCCACCAAACTGAGGGCGACATCACGGCGAGCCGGTTAAAAGTTTCGGGAAACCAAAGCCCGAGCGAGAGAGCAGCCAGCCCGCCTAACGACGAACCGCCCAGGCCGGTGAACTCCGCTTCCGGCCGCGTCCGGTACTCGCGATCGATAAACGGCTTGAGTTCGTCGCGCAGGAAACTGCCGTATTTTCGCAACAGCCCGCGGCTGCGTTTCTTCCGCGGGGCGTTGGAGTCGATCACGCCGCGGCTGGGCGCATACTCGTGGATCCGGTGGTCGCCCGTGTTCGCGACCGCGACGATGATGAGCGGCTCGATCAGGCGCTTCTTCGTCAGGCGCTCGGCCGATTCATCCGCGCCCCATTCCACCCCGGCAAACGAAGTCGCGGCATCGAAAACGTTCTGCCCGTCCTGCAGATACAGGACCGGGTAGCGCCGGCGGCGCGAGCGCTGGTAGCCGGGCGGGAGGTAGACCTGCACGTCGCGCTTGTTCCGCAGGAGGCGCGACTCGAACTGCGGATGCTGCTGGATGTTGCCGGTTAAAGTGTGATTTTCGTCCATCGAAGCCGATTGTTATCGGCGAGGAGAATCGTCTGCGCAAACGCCGCAGGTCGTTCCAAAGTCGCGGAAAATTATCATCGCCAACCGCCCTACCCTCGCTTTTATTCGCCCTCGCGCATGAACGAACGTTATCTCCGCTGGTATACCCCCCATCTCAGCCGCGATTTCGAGATGCTCGTCTTCGGCAACGGCGGCGGCCTGCCGCTCGTTCTCTTTCCGACCTCGTTCGGCAACTTCCGCCAGTGCAAGGATTTCAACCTCGTCGATGCCTGCGCCCATTTCATCGACAACGGCCAGGTCACGATTTATTGCCCCGACGCGATCGATCTCGAAAGCTTCTACAACAAGTCGATTCACCCGGCCGACCGGATGCGGACCCATAACGCCTACGAGAACGTCATCGTCCACGACGTGATGGATTTCGCCCGGCGCGAGGCGAACTGCCATCGGGTCGCGGTCTGCGGCGCCAGTCTGGGCGCTTATCACGCCGGAAATATCGCGTTCCGGCATCCCGATCTCGTGAGCCATTTCATCAGCCTGAGCGGGTCGTTCGACCTCAGCGATTTTTTCGACGGCTACCACGACGAGAACATATATTTCAACAGCCCCTACCAGTATCTTCCGAACATGCCCGATACCTGGAAGTTCAATCACATGGGGATCATCATCGGCACGGGCGAGTGGGATAACACCCGGCACGAAAGCCTCCGCCTGAGCGGGCTCCTGAACGAAAAGGGGATCCAGCATTGGTTCGACGACCGCAAATGGTGCGGCCATGATTGGAATTACTGGCGCGACATGTTGCCCTATTATCTTTCCAAGCTTTAGCTCCGTTCACCCCGCAGCCCACAAACCACACTTATGAAAAAAATCGGCATTCTTTACGGCCAGGAACACAGCTTCCCACCGGCCTTCGTCGCGCGGGTCAATGAAAAGACGGGAGGCCGTGACATCATGGCCGAGCCGGTCCGGATCGATAAAGTCATCCAGGGCGAATCCGGCGGCTACGACGTCGTGATCGATCGCATTTCGCAGGACGTGCCCTTCTATCGCGCCTGGCTCAAGAACGAAGCGCTCACCGGCTGCGCCGTCGTCAACAACCCGTTCTGGTGGAGTGCGGACGAAAAATTTTTCAACAACGCGCTCGCGACCAAGATCGGCGTCGGCGTGCCCAAAACCGTCCTCCTGCCTTCGCATTCGCTCCCGCCCGACACGAGCGACGGCTCCTTCCGCAACCTCGCCTACCCGTTGGATTGGAACGCCATTTTTGCCTACGTCGGCTGGCCTGCGTTCTTCAAACCCTTCGCCGGCGGCGGCTGGAAAAATGTCTACAAGCTGCATAATGCCGACGAATTTTTCCGGGCCTACAGCGAGACCGGCCAGCTCGTCATGATGCTGCAGGAGGAAGTGAAATTTGATATGTATTTCCGCTGTTACTCGATCGACCAGCGGCATGTGCGCGTCATGAATTACGAGCCGCGCCATCCGTATCATCTGCGTTACCAGACCGATTGGCAGGCCCCGCGCGACATCCTCGAAAAAGTCGAGCAGGGCGTCCTCGCCCTCAATCAATACCTCGGCTACGACCTGAACACGGTTGAGTTTGCGATCCGCGACGGCGTCCCGATGGCGATCGATTTTTGCAATCCCGCGCCCGACGCCGAGATCGCGTCGGTCGGCCAGGCCAACTTCGACTGGGTCGTCGAAGCCGTCTCGGAAATGGCGATCCGAAAAGCAAAAGAGCACGTTCCCGGGCGCGACAACCTGAGCTGGGGCAAATTCGTCCAGACCGCAGTCCAGCGCGGCGCCTTGTAGACGCCTCCCTCTGGGAGGCGCGGGCACCAGTTTCGCCGACGGAGATAACCGTCCCGACATCGACCCTTACCCCCGCGCTTCGCAGAGCGAAGCGTCTACATGCCCGGCCCAACGTCGGCAGGAAATTTTTCGACCGCACGACAGAGTTCGGCTTAAGTTAGGCGATTCATGAGCATCGAAGTAAAAATCCCGGCGGTCGGTGAATCGATCGAGAGCGGTATCGTCTCCGTCTGGCACAAGAAGTCGGGCGAATACGTCGAGGCGGGCGAAGCGCTCCTCACCCTTGAGACCGACAAGGTTTCGACCGAGATCACGGCCGAGAAGGCCGGTGTTCTCGAGACAAAAGTCGACGAGGGCCAGGAAGTGAAAATCGGCGAAGTCGTGGCGACGATCGACGACAAGGCGAGCGCCCCGGCCAAAGAAGAAGCGAAGCCAGCCGCCGCCGCCCCTAACGACTCCAAGCCCACGCCGGCGAAAGCCTCCGCCAAACGTTCCCCTAACGCCGAGGTTCTTTCTCCGGCGGTCAAACGCCTGACGACCGAGGAAAAGCTCGACCCCGCCGCCATCAGCGCCACCGGCAAAGGCGGCCGCCTGACGAAGGGGGACGTCCTCGCTCATCTCGAATCGAAGCCGGAATCCGCCTCCACCGACGACCAGGAAAAGCCCCGCACTCCGAAAAAGACCGTCACTCCCGAACCGTCCGAGACTTCTGGCGAAGAGCGCTTCACGCGCAAGAAAATGTCGCCGCTCCGGCGCAAGATCGCCTCGCAAATGGTCATGTCGCAGCAGACCACCGCCACCCTCACCACCTTCAACGAGTGCGACATGAGCGAGGTCATGGCCTTCCGCAAAAAAGCGCAGGAAAAATTCCAGGCCGATCATGGAATCAAGCTCGGTTTCATGTCCTTTTTCATCAAAGCGACGGTCGAAGGGCTCAAAGCCGTCCCCGCGATCAACAGCCGCATTGAAGGCGACGATTTCATTCTCAATCACTATCTTCGACATCGGCGTCGCCGTCGGGACCGAGCGCGGTCTCGTCGTCCCGGTCGTGCGCGAGGCGGACCAGAAAAGTTTCGCGGATCTCGAGCGCGACATCGCCGACTACGCGGCCCGGGCCCGCGACGGCAAAATCAAGATCGAAGATTTGCAGGGCGGCACCTTCACCATCTCGAATGGCGGCGTTTACGGCTCCCTCATGGGCACGCCGATCCTGAATCCGCCACAGAGCGGCATCCTCGGCATGCACGCCATCCAGGAGCGACCGATCGCAGTCAAAGGCGAAATCGTCGTTAGGCCGATGATGTATCTGGCGCTGAGCTACGATCACCGCGCCGTCGACGGCAAGGAAGCGGTCACGTTCCTGGTCAAGGTGAAGGAAGCGATCGAGAATCCGACCGCGCTCCTGCTCGATCTTTAACCGTCAATCCCTTCCCGCCCGCTTGGGATGACAAGCAGGAGCGGCGCGCTTAGATATACGCCCCTCCCGGGACCAACCCTTTTTGCATCATGGATAAATTCGACGTCATCATCATCGGCTCCGGCCCGGGCGGCTACGTTGCGGCGATTCGGTCCGCCCAGCTCGGGTTAAAGACCGCCATCGTCGAAAAAGACAGCGAACTCGGCGGCACCTGCCTCAACGTTGGCTGCATCCCGAGCAAAGCGCTCCTCGCTTCGAGCGACCACTTCTCTTTCGCGCAAAACGAAGCCGCCAAACACGGCATCGTGCTCGAAAAAGTCGGCCTCGATCTCGCGACCATGCTCGGCCGCAAAGACAAGGTCGTAAAAACCCTCACCGGTGGCGTCCGCGCCTTGATGAAGGGGAACAAAGTCAGCGTTTTCAGCGGTCTGGGCACCATCACCGAGCCGGGCAAGGTGCGGGTCCAGCCTAGCGAAGGCGAGCCGGTCGACGTCGCGGCCGATCACATCGTCATCGCGACCGGGAGCGTGCCGATCAATCTCCCGAGCATGCCTTTCGACGGCGATATTATCGTCAGCAGCACCGAAGCGCTCTGCTTCGAAAAACCGCCCGAAAAATTTCTCGTCATCGGCGCGGGCGCGATCGGCCTCGAGCTCGGCTCAGTCTGGGCGCGGCTCGGGTCCGAAGTGACCGTGCTCGAATTTCTCCCGCGCATCGCGGTCGGATTTGATCTCGAAGTTTCCAACCTCCTCCAGCGCGCCCTCACCGCGCAGGGGATGAAATTCCATCTCGAAACCAAGGTCGGCTCGGTCAAGGTCACGAACGGCCGCGCCATTGCCACCGCCAACAAGGGCGGGGAAGAACTCAATTTCGAGGCCGACAAAGTCCTCGTCTCGGTCGGTCGCCGCGCCTTTGCCGAAGGCGTTGGCGCGGACAAAATCGGCGTCGCGCTCGACGACCGCGGCCGGATCAAGGTGGACGAAACGTTTCGCACCAACGTCGCGGGTATTTATGCGATCGGCGACGTCATTGCCGGCCCGATGCTGGCGCATAAGGCCGAAGAGGAAGGCATCGCCTGCGTCGAGTTGATCGCAGGCAAGGCCGGGCACGTGAATTACGACGTCATCCCCGGCATTATCTACACCAACCCCGAGCTGGCCGGCGTCGGCGTCACGGAAGATTTCGCGAAAGAAAAAGGCATGAAGGTCCGCGTCGGAAAGTTCCCGTTCCGGGCCAATGGCCGCGCCCTCGCCAACGCGGACGTGGAAGGTTTAGTGAAGTTTGTTGCCGACGAGGCGACCGATCGCATTCTCGGGGCGTCAATCCTTTCCCATGCCGCCTCGGAATTAATCGCCGAAATCGTCGCGGTAATGGAATTCGGCGGCAGCAGCGAAGACCTCGGCCGCACCGTTCACGCCCACCCGACCTTGAGCGAAGCGGTCAAGGAAGCCGCCCTCGCCGTCGACAAGCACGCCATCCACATCGGCAACCGTTAGGCGTCCTTTTTGTTCTCTGTCATTCTGAGCGGAGCGAAGAATCTCTGACCCTCTCCGACGCGTGCCGTCTCCGGAAATAGTTAGAGATCTTTCGCTCCGCTCAAGATGACAGGAATGGAGGAGATGCCATCCAGTTCCGGAAGCGCCCACGAACCTAGAGTATGGCGGAAGACGACAAGGAACTTTCCGGCGCGGAAGAATACATCGCGGCGGAAATTGAGCTCACCGAGCCGCTCGATCCCGAGCAGGAAAAAAATCTGCGCGACACGTTACAAAAGCTCGATCCGCACGCGCTGGATTCGTGCGACATCAGCCCGGAGAAAATTTCCCTCTGTTACGATCCCACCCTCACGACCAAAGAGTCTCTCCTCGCCGCGATCCAGACGGCCGGCGGGAAACTCAAGCACGTCGAGAGCGAAGGCTCGCCGCTCCTCTAGTCAG
Source organism: uncultured Verrucomicrobiae bacterium (assembly GCA_963768965.1). GTDB lineage: Bacteria > Verrucomicrobiota > Verrucomicrobiia > Chthoniobacterales > UBA10450 > Palsa-1392. The sequence goes on from CAVYJY010000008.1 coordinate 63,051, forward strand.
GCCAGCCCGAGCGCCTGACGCGGGTCGCGCGCGAACTTGAATCCGCCTAACGATTCCTCCGGCGGAAAGTTTTTCGTCAAGCCAAGGAACTGGAATTTCGTGCCGAGAAATTCCGGGTGAATCAGGGTCTGGAGGGCGCGGCTTTTTTCCGCCCCGGCCGAAGCCAGCGCCGCGTGAGTCGAAAGCAGCCCGGTCAGAAAATGATGCTGGTCGGTAAAGCCCGCGACCCGCAGTCCGCAAAGTTCGGCCTGCTCGGCCAGGCTGGTCCACTCGACATGCGTCGTCAGATCGCTCTGCCCGACTCGTTCCAGGATCGAGGGCAACACCCGGTGATCGGCGTAACATTGCAGCGTCCCGGTCCGGCGACTCGGCGCATAAAACTCCTCCCGCGCCAAACCATAATCGGCCATCAGCACCACCCCGCGCCGCAGCTTGCCCGCCAGCGCCTCGACCCAATCAAGCGCCGCGAGATTGATCTCGGTCTCGTAGCCGACCTCGGGCACGGGCGAAAGTTTGGTCAGGCGCTCCGCCAGGCGGGCGTCGGAGATCGGTCGATCGACCAAAGTGAAACCACACGAGGTCCGCTCGACCATCCGCTCGCTCCAGCGCCGCTCCTCGCCCGTGCCCGTCGCGACCAGGAGATGCACCGGCATGGCGTCGAGCAGCTCGTTGGAAAAATGGACGCCGCAAAACGGCTCCATCGCGGCGAGCGATTCGACCCATTCCGTGCGCTCGGCAAATGGCCGCAGCACTCCCTCCTGCCGCTTCCGCAAAACGGCGAACGGCTCGATAATCCGGTAACGCACCGTCGCAAAAAGATCCGGGTTCTGCTCGCGCAACCCTTCCAGGACGTCGGTCGCGAACTCCCCATGATGCGCCCCCTGCTCGACGATGACGAAATCGCCCGGGCGCCCGAGCGTTTCCCAGATCTCGGCAAATTGGCCCGCCATCAATTTCCCAAACAACGGCCCTACGCTCACGCTCGTGAAATAATCGCCCCGCCGCCCGATCGCGCACCGCCCCGAGCTGTAATAACCGTGCTCCGGATGATAGAGCGCCTGCTCCATGAACCAGCTGAACGGCACCGGACCGCGCGCGCGGATCCCCGCGCGGATTTCATGAATCAGTTCCTCGTTTCCTTCCATCGCTCCTGCACCGAGGGGACTGCTCCGGCACTCTTCACCGAACTCTTCCACCCCTCAAGCACTTGGCAATTTCCTCAGTTTGCCGCTAAGTTGCGCGCGATCTTCTGGGCCTTCGCCCACTTGCCGCATGCCTGTTGATTATTTCACACCGACGGAGTATTCCCGCTACCACCGCGCCTGGTACACGCGCCCGTGGATTTATCTCCCGCTCGTTCTTTTCCTCGTCGTCGTCCTCGCGAGTCTCCTTGCTTTTCTGCCCCTCGCGGCTTCGCTCAGACACCAGGCCGCCGCGCTCGATCTGACCCATCTCGAAAAGATGGAATCGGCCAGCGTCATCGTGGACCGCAATGACAAGATCTTCGGCCAGATCTACGTCGAGAATCGCGAGACCATCCCCTACGAGCAACTGCCCCAGTCCCTCGTTAACGCCATTATCGCGATTGAGGACAACAAATTTTACCAGCACCACGGCTACGACTTGTTAGGCATCGTCCGCGCCGCGCTCAAGAATCTGGTCGCCGGCCACGTCCGCCAGGGCGCGAGCACGATCACCCAGCAGCTGGCCCGCAACAGTTTCGAGCTCAAGGGCAAAACCTTTCGCCGCAAGCTCCTCGAGATGTTCGTTGCTCGCCGGATCGAGGACAATTTCTCCAAGCAAAAAATCATGGAGCTCTACCTGAACCGGATCTATTTCGGCGGCGGACTCTACGGCGCGGAAGCGGCCGCGCGCGGCTACTTCGATAAACCGGCGCGCGAGATGACCCTCGCGGAAAGCGCCACCCTCGCCGGTCTGGTCAAGAGCCCTAACAAACTCTCGCCCTGGTCGGATCGAAACGCTTCGCGCGAGGCACGCAATTTCGTCCTGAACCGGATGCTCGAGCTCGGTTTCATCGACGACGCGCAGTCCCGCGGGGCGCAGGCGGAAGAGGTGGTCACCGGCAACCGCCAAAACGCGCGCGGACAGAACTACGCGATCGATTACATCCGCCAGCAGGTCATCGCCGCCGTCGGCTGGGACCGGGCCATGAGCGACGGCTTCCGCATCCACACCACGATCGACGCCGGGATGCAGGCGGCGGCCGAAAAATCGCTCCGCGACCAGCTCGACGCCGCCGAGCAGGCGCCGGGCTACGAGCACCAGACCTACGCCCAGTACGTCACTCTTCTGCAGGATCGCCGCGGCAAATCGCCTAACGACAAGACAAGCGCTCCGCCGGCGCCGGAGTATCTCCAGGGCGCGGTCATCGCGCTCGACAACCGCAGCGGCGGCATCCTCGCCCTCGTCGGCGGGCGCGATTTCGAGCACAACGAATACAATCGCGCCCTCCAGGCCCGCCGCCCGCCCGGCACTGCCATGCTCCCTTTTGTCTACGCCGCGGCTTTCGCCAAGGGACTTTTCCCCGGCTCGATGGTGGAAGATTCCGCGCTCGACAACCGCACCGTCATGATCGGCGGCACGACCGGCATCCTCGGCGAATGGGGGCCGGAGAACCCCGATAACCGCTACGAAGGCCAGATCACCGCGCGCGAGGCGCTGGCGAAATCGAAGAACGGCGCCGCCGTCCGCATCGGGACCAACGCCGGGCTGGACAACGTCACCCAGCTCGTCCACGCCGCCGGGGTGGAGAGCAAGTTGCGTCCGTACCCCGCGACATTTCTTGGCAGCAGCGTGATCACGCTGGCCGAGCTGGCCCGCGCCTACACCATCTTCCCTAACGAAGGCTCGCGCGCCCCCGTAGCCCATATTCTCGACCGGATCGAGGACAAACAGGGCAACGTCGTCTGGCGCCCGGAACGCGATCGCGAGCACGCTCCCGTGATCAAACCGGAGATCGCCTATGAAGTGACCTCCTGCCTGACGGATGCGCTGAGCGAAGGCACCGGACAGGTCGCCTACGAAAAATACGGGCTGAAAAAATTTCCCGCCGCCGGCAAAACCGGTACCGCCTACGGTTTCACCGACGCCCTTTTCGCCGGCTACGATTCGGCCGTGACCTGCGCCGTCTGGGCCGGCTTCGACAAGCCGGAAAAAATTTATCGCGGCGCCTTTGGCAGTGTCATCGCGCTGCCGGTCTGGGTCGAGGTGATGAACGCCTCGCTCACCCGCTTCGAGCCCCAGCCGTTTCCGGTGCCGCCCGGCGTGCGCAAGGTCGAGATCTGTTCCGCCTCGGGTTTGCTCGCGACCGATAAATGTTACGAGGACGTGCGGAGCGCGAGCGGCGATGTCGTGAAACGCCGCACCAGTTACATCGAACTCGCGACCGACGAGCAAATGCCGACCGACGGTTGCGATGTCCATGGCGACTCCGTTCGGACCCAGCTCGTGAAAAAATTTGAAGAAGGCCAATGGCCGCGGGCTGCGCTCGCGGTCGATACCGGCGACGTCCCGCCCGTGACGATGCAGGGCCCGACACTGCTGGCGGACGACGATCCCTACGAAGCGATTGGCTCGACCTTTAAGCCGAAACAGGTGGTGGCGGCAGGCGGCCACACTGAGCCGGGGCTCGATCCCGACAAACCAGTGAAACGCGCCATCCCGGTCGCACCCGCGGCCGAGAACACGATCGAAGTGCGCCGGGCGCAGCCCGTGCGGCCGATCGACGATGCCAACGGCGAAACTCTGATTCAAAACGAACCGCCCGCGCCGCTCGATTTCGGTGACGACGAATAAAGACGCCGGAGGCGAATTTCGGCTCACGGTCCTCAACCCCGGGGGCCGCGATCGGGCGCAGGACTTTTCGTTAGGGAGCAATCCCCCGGACGAGGGCGAACATGCGCCGGTCAATTTTCACGGCTACGCTGCCTGCACCGGCGGTTCTTTCGAGCGCGATGTCGCGCGTGCGATCGCGGCCCGGCGACCGGTTTTGCTCCTCCTGCGCGGCGATTTCAAGGAGACGCAGCGCGCGCTTCGGCAACTGCAAAGCGAAAATCTGCCGGTTGCCGTTTCCTTCAAGGAAACCGGCCTGCACCAGATTGCGCAACAGCTGGCCGATCCCGGCCGGGCGGAGCGTTTCCGCGAGATCGTCGAGGCCGCCGATGGCTGCCTGGCCGCGACGCCCGAGGCGCTTGTCTTCTACGGCCGCGGCGAATTCATCCCGACGCCTTACCCGGTCGACGATGCGCGCTGGGATTTTTCGCGGTCGTTAGGCGAACGCCGGGGAATTTTTGTCGGGACCCGGGAATGGAACACGCCCTCGCGCCATCATCTCGCCGCGCTCGTCCTCGCCGCCGGTCTGGGCGAACCGATCACTATCTTCGATGAGGAACCGAAGCGTTGCCGCAAAGTCCTCGGCGCTCTCGGAGTTCCGCCGGCTTCGATCCGGATCATGGAAAAGCGCCTCCCGTATCGCGACTACCTCGCAGAGATGGCGCGGCACCGCATCGTCCTTCAGGCCGACAAGAGTAGCGTGCCCGGGCAGGTCGCGGGCGACGCCCTGCTCTGCCGCCTGCCTTGCATCGGCGGCGATGGCGCGATCGAGCTCCTCGTCTTTCCCGGAACCTGCGGCCAGGGGCGCTCGTTAGGGGAAATCGCGGAGTTGGCCACGCGCCTGCTGCGCGACTCCAGTTATTACGACGAGATTGTTCTCCAGTCGCAGCAATTGGCGCGGGAGCGCCTCAGCTTCGAAGTCGTGGCGTGCAAGCTGGAAGATTTCTTCGCCAAATTGTAGGGCGCGCCATCCTGGCCGCCCCTGGGGTATGGCCTGTTCACCGGACAGACGCGAACCCCCCGGCGGCCAGGATGGCGCGCCCTACAATTCGATCGCCTCGCGATAGATTTCTTCCAGCGCGCGGACCTGCGCGCGCTGCTCAAACCTGGCCGCGATCGCGCCCGCGCCGGCCTGCGCCAGCCGGCTCAGCTCCGCCGGCCGCCGGGTCCATTCCCGCAACGCCTCGGCCAGGGCGGCGTGGTCGCGCTCCTTGACCAAAATGCCGCTCGCGCCATCGTCGATCGCCTCCGGGATGCCGCCATGCCGGGTCGCGAAAACCGGCAGGCCGCTCGCCATCGCCTCCAGCATGGAATTGGGAACGCCTTCCTGGTTTCCATCCGCCCCCAGCTCGCTCGGATGCAGGAAAATATGCGCCTCGTAAAAGGCCTCGCGCAGTTGCTTCTGCGAGAGGAAACCGGCGAATCGGACGCGATCATGCACTCCCAGTTCCCGCGCCAGTTCCTCCAGCTCCGCGCGCAACGGGCCCTCCCCCGCGAGGGTAAAGATGGCGGCGGAATTTTCTTTCTGAAATTTCGCGAAAGCGCGCAGGCTCGTGCCGAAGCCTTTTTTCTCAATCAACCGTCCAGCCTGGAAAAAGCGCCAGGCGCCGTCGTTAGGCCAGGATCGCTCTCGAAAGGTAAGGTCGTCGAGCGGAATGCCGGTGCGATGCAGCCGGATCTTTTCGGGCGGGCAATCCAACTCGCCGAGCGCGCGGGCGAGCGATTCCGACCGGACGAGGACGAGCCGCGCCGCCGCCAGCATCTCGCGCGTGGCGGCCCGGTAGTGCGGCTTATCCAAGTCGACCATGACATCGGCCCCGTGGAAGGAGACCACGACCGGTTTCCGCCACTGCCGCATGAGCGGCAGGAGATGGACCGCGATGTGCCCAAAATAAATGTGCAGCAATTGCGCCTCGTTTTCGTCGAGCAGGCGCCTGATCTGTTGGACCTCGCGGTGCGAGATCTGCCAGGGGGAATCCCGCAACGTCCGAAACCAGAAACGTCGCAGGAAATGCGTTCCCGGTTTCCCGACGACGAAAACCGGCTCGAAGGGAAACCGCTCGGCTTCCTCGCGTTTCTGCGCGATCACGACCGGGCGAAAGCGCTCCAGGGCCGTGATCTGCCGGTAGATGTGCAACATCTCCGGCTTCAGAAACGTCGCGCAAAAGGAGGCGACGACAGGCGGCGAGACAGGCACGCCTAACGTTCAACGCAAGCGCGTCCGGTTCAACTCAATCGCTCGCGAGCGCCTAAAAGGTCCAGGCGAAAAGGACGATCCCTTTCGGCTTGCCCGGATCCTTCGGATCGTGCGAGACGCGCTCCTGCGCATTCCCGTACTCGGCCGGGGCGGCCGGGTTGATCAATTGAATCGGCTGCCGGGTGCGAATCGCGACCTGCACCGCTCCTTCGGTCGGAACGATCGGCGCCGCGGCCGGCGGGCGTGGCTTGGGGAGCTCGGCTTCGATCTGCCCCGTGGTCGTGGTGGTGACGGTCGTCGTGAGCTCCTGCCCAAGAGCGACGCTGCTCGCGGCGGCCGCGAGTAAGATGCTGAGGAATGTTTTCTTCATAATTGTTCTCCCCGAGGCTCGGCCAGAACGCGCAATGGCTTGCTCGCGCCCTGCCCTCACCCCACAATTATAGTTCGATGGATTACATTGAAAAGGCCGCACGTGTCCTTGATTTAGAAATTTCCGAGCTGCAACGGCTCCGGGCGCGGCTGGGCGAAAGCTTCATCCGCGCGGTCGATCTGATCAAAAAAGCGGTCGAATCCCGCGGCAAGGTCATCGTGCTCGGGGTCGGAAAATCCGGGCACATCGGGGAGAAAATTGCCGCCACCCTCACCAGCACGGGCTCGCCCGCGGTCGTCCTGAATTCGCTCAACGCCCTCCACGGCGACCTCGGCATGGTCTCGGATGGCGACGTCATCCTTGCCCTCAGCTACAGCGGCGAGACGGAAGAGCTCCTCCGCATTCTCCCCGCCATCGCCCGTTTCCAAGTCGATGTCATTGGCATCTGCGGCGCGGCCGATTCGACCCTGGCGCAGAATTGCGACGTGCTCCTTGATGTCAACGTGGAGCAGGAAGCGTGTCCGCTAAACCTCGCCCCGACCTCGAGCACGACCGTCATGCTCGCCCTCGGCGATGCGCTTGCCATGGTTCTGCTCGAGGCGCGCGGGTTTCAGAAAGAAGATTTCGCCAAATTCCATCCCGCCGGGATGGTCGGGCGCAGCCTCCTCCTGCGCGTGCACCAGATCATGCGGCCGCGCGCTGCTCTCGCGCTCGTTCGACCGGAGGATAATATTCGCGCCGTACTGGAATTGATGACTTCTCTCCGTGCCGGCGCCGCCGTCATCGCCGGGCCGGATGAACAACTGCTCGGGATATTCACCCACGGCGATTTCGTTAGGCATTTCCAGACCGACCCGCGGGTCGGTGAGCGGCTCGTGGCCGACCTGATGACGCTTAATCCGGTCGTGGTTCACCAGGATAAACTCGCGGTTGAAGTGTTGAACCTGCTCGAGCGCCACCGCATTGACGACCTCGTCGTGGTCGACGATCGCGGGGTGCCGGTCGGGATCGTCGACTCGCAGGATCTGACCAAGCTGAAGCTGCTCTGAAACCAGCCCGACTTGTAAATCCTCGCGCCCTCAACTAAGAATCTCACCTCTATGGCCGCCGCGAACGATCTCCGCAAAGGACAAGCAATTAAATACAACGGGAACACCGCCATCGTCCTCGATGTGCAGCACCGGACGCCGGGCAACCTGCGCGCCTTTGTCCAGGCCATCATCCGTTACATCAACACTGGCAAAAGCGCCGATGTCCGCTTCGGCTCGACCGACAAGGTGGAACTGGTCGATGTCTCGCGCACCACGCTCGAGTTCAGCTACAAGGACAATACCGGTTACCATTTCATGGATCCGAGCACCTACGAAACGATCACGCTCGACGAGCACCTCCTGAGCGAGGCAAAGGGTTACCTGGTCGAGAATCTGCCGGTCGAGGTTCTTTTCACCGAAGGCCGGCCGGTCCAGGTGGAATTGCCCTCCTCCGTCCAGGTCAAGGTGGTCGAAGCGCCGGAAGGCCTGCGCGGCGACACCGCGAGCAATGTGACCAAGCCCGCTCTGCTCGAAACCGGCAAAACGGTCAACGTCCCGCTTTTCATTAAAGAAGGCGAAAAGATCAAGATCGACACCCGCACCGGCGCCTATATGGGCCGTGCCTAACGAATGGCCTCACGGCGCGTTCCCCGGCATACGACCCGGCGCAGGCCGGTCCGGGGTGGCGTCAAAGTCGCCCCCTACGTCGTCCCGACCCGGCGCGGCACCCCGCCCGGCGGCTCCCTCATGGTCCCGACGAAATGGGTCAAGTTCATCGTCGCCCTTTTTCTCCTCCCGATCTGCGCTCTCCTCAGCCAGACGTTTTTCACCTCCTTCGCCCGGGCCACCGTGGCGGAGCGGCTCTGGGCGGGTGAAGAGTTCTGGTTCTTTTCGTTAGGCGCGGTTCTCTGGCTGATCGCGTTTTTCGGATTGCCGCGCCCGCTGTTGATCTACGTCTTCGGCCACGAGCTGACCCACGCGCTCTGGGTCTGGATGATGGGCGGCCGGGTCAGCCAGTTCAAGGTGGGCCGCGACGGCGGGCACATCATGACCGACAAAAACAATTTTCTCATCGCCCTCGCGCCCTACTTTTTCCCGCTCTACAGCATCCTCGTGCTCGCGCTTTACGGCGGGCTCAGTCTCTTCGTTAATCTCCAGCCCTACGGCCAGCTCCTCTACGCGCTGCTCGGGGTGACCTGGGCCTTCCACCTCACCTTTACCTGCTGGATGATCCCGAAGAACCAGACCGACCTGAGCGATAACGGGACGATCTTTTCGCTCGTCGTGATTTACCTGATCAACCTGCTCCTGCTCAGCGTCCTGCTCGTGATCGCCTCGCCCCGGATCACTTTTGAAAATTTCGGGAGCGACATCGTGCGCAACCTCGCGAATTTCTCGCACACCATCGTCACGCTTCTCGAGCGCTTCAGCCGCGGGGCGTAGCAACGACGACCGCGAAGGGCAATCGCGCGATCGCCTGCGCGAGCGGCAGGGCCGCACCCTGCTCGGTCGTCGTTCCGGTAAACAAATCCTCGCCCCCGGCAAACCCTTCCGGCATTTGAACCGCGGTATCGCGCCAAGCCTCGCCGATGGGCGGAAACCCGACGCGCAAACTCAGCCGCGGAGCGAGCACGACGATCGATTGGCCATTCCATTCCCGGGCGAAAGCGATGCAGCAATCCGCAAATTCACCGGTGACATTGAGCGGGAGATAATTTCCCTCGCGGAACAGCTCCGGATTCTCGCGCCGGAACGTCAGCAGGCGATGGGTGAGGAAAAGCTTGATCCGTCCGTCGCGCCAACTGCCTAACAACTCCTCCGGCGTCGCGCCAGCCAGACCGTCGAGCATTTCCCGGCGTTGCTGGTAATCGACCGGCCGTCGATTATCCGGGTCGACCAGACTGAAGTCCCAGATCTCGTTTCCCTGGTAAATATCCGGCACCCCGGGCGATGTCAGCTTGAGCAGCACCTGCGAGAGCGAGTTGATCGCCCCCGCGCGCGCGACCTCCTCCGCGACCGGCAGGAAACTTTCCAGGAAACGATTGCGCGGCGAGGGATCGAGAATCTTCTCAATAAACGCCGCGACCGCCGCGTCCCACTGTTCGTTAGGCTGAACCCAGCTCGTGTTCACCTTCGCTTCCTTCATCGCCTTCGCCATGTATTGCTGGATGCGCGCCAGGTAATCGGCCCGCGCTTCGTCGCTCAGCTCGCGATACGGCTCGAGCGGCCAGCTCCCGAGCAACGTCTGGTAGAGGAGATACTCCTCGTTCCGGTCCGGCGCCTCGCTCTCCTCCAGCCGCCCCTTCCAGCGCCGGTTCAGGGTGCGCCAGCGGCCTAACGAACGGCGCCATTGCTCCGGCATTTCCGAGATCACCGCCATCCGCGCCCGCACGTCTTCGCTCCGCTTCGTGTCGTGGGTGGAAGTGGAGAGCATGGTGGCGGGCCATTTCTCCTGGCGCTCGCGATTGTGCCGGTGAAATCCTTCCACGCTCAACCCGAAGCGCTGCGGTTCGCCGCCGACTTCATTGAGCGCGGCGAGGCGGTTGTAGAGGTAAAAGGCCGTGTCCTCCAGCCCTTTCGCCATGATCGGCCCGGTCGTTTGCTGGAATTTCAGAACAAAGTGGATGTGCTCTGCGCGCGCTTCGTCATCAAGGTTCTCCGGAAAACGGAAAAGGAGGATGTCGCGCAGGAAATTAAAGACCGATTCTTCGAGGGCAGGGTTGCGCCGCTTGGCGGCGGCGACGGCCCGCTCAATCACCGCGCGGTCCGCTTCGCTCACCGGGCGGTCGGGCGCGAGATAAGTCCGATACACTGGAAAGCAGGCGATCGTCTCCCGTACCGCCAGGGTCAGGGCGTCCAGGGTGTAGTCTCGGTACCAACGATTTTTCTCCGAGATCCGGTCGAACATCGCCCCGAGGACATTGACGTCGTTGGCCAGCGAGAGCCGCATGACGAGGCGCTTCTTGGCGTAAACGAGATGCCCGAAATGCATCGTGTGCCCGATGAATTTCTGAAATGCGCTCGTGATCGTGCGCTCCGCCGCGGTGTCGACCAGCACGCCGATGGCGTCGTTCATGAAGTCGTAGCCGGTCGTGCCATGCACGGGCCACTCGTTTGGAAGCTGCTCGTCACCGCTCAGGATCTTCTCGACCACGAGATAGATGGCCCGCTTCTCCCCGGAGGAAGCGGTTTTCAGTTTTTCCGCGGCACGGCGCTGTAGTTTCTCGAAGTACTCGTTAGGCAAATAGAGCCCGTCGGGGTGGTCGATCCGCAGACCGGTCACGGCGCCGCTCGCCGACCAGTTCGAGGACAAGCTCATGCGCGGCATCGAAAACCTCCGGCAATTCCATCCGGATGGCGGCCAGATCATTCACGTCGAAGAAGCGCCGGTAATTGATCTCCTCCGCCGCCACCCGCCAGAAAGCGAGCCGATAGGCCTGGTCGGTCAGGAGGGCATCGAGCGCGTCGAAGCTGCGGGAATCGCCCGGCGTCCCGTTGATGATCGCGAGGGCTTTTTCCACCGCTTCCTGCACCAGCGGCGCTTCCTGGCAGCGGCGTTCCAGCCGGCGCTTGATGATCTCCTTTTCCCTCGCTCGCTCCGCGATCCGTTCGGAGTCGGTCTCGGTTCGGCGGGGCAGATATTCGAGCGCGGTCAGGATGCTCTGCAATTCCGCGTAGAAATCCTCTTCCTTGTGCGCGCCCAACTGCTCGAGCGCGATCTCGAGAATGTGCCGGTAGGTCCCGGGCGCGATCGGAAATTCATGTTCGAAATAGCGCAGGTAAAAGCGGCCGCCGTCGTAGTGGACTTTCAGTTCCCCCCGCTCCAAAACCCGCCCATATTGGTCGCCCAGGATCGGGATCAGCACCTTGTCGCGCAGGTCCGACTTGAGCGGCTGCCAGTCGATGTCGAAATATGGCGCAAACTCCGAGCTCGGACCGTTCTCCAGGACGTCGGCCCACCAGGCGTTGGTCGGTTCGCCGATGCCCATGTGGTTGGGCACGAAATCGAGCATCTGACCCATCCCGCGGTCGTGCAATTCCTCCATCCAGGCGTCGTATTCCGCCCGCGAGCCAATCGCGGCATTCAGCTTGTTGTGATCGGTAATGTCGTAGCCGTGCAGGCTCTCCGCCCGCGCCTGGAAATAGGGCGATGCGTAACAATCGCTGATCCCGAGGGCGTGGAGATACGGCACGATCTTTCGCGCCTGCGCGAAGGTGAACTCCCGGTTGAACTGGAGGCGGTAAGTGGAGCTGGGAATGAGTGGGTGCGGCGTGCTCACGGGACGGGGAATTTAGACAGGAATTCCAGGATGAACAGGATTGGGCGGCCTGAAACGGCCGTAGACCCAAGCCCTACATCTTTTCCGGCACCTGAATTCCCAGCAGATCTAGGCCGCGGTGCAGGACACGCGCCGTCAGCTCGGAAAGGGCGAGCCGGCTGGCGCGCACCGGCGGATCGGCTTTCAAAACGGGGCACGCTTCGTAGAAGGAGTGGAAGGAATTGGCCAGCTCGAAGAGATAATTCGCGAGCAGGTTCGGCCGAAAATCGTTCAGGACCTGCGGCACGGTCTCGGCAAACTGCGCCAGGCGCTTGGCCAGGTTGAGCTCGGCCGGCTCGGTCAGGACCAATTCGTTCGGCGCGACAAACTCTTCCCCCGCCTTGCGGAAGATCGAGCGAATCCGGACATAGGCGTTTTGCAGGTAAGGTGCGGTGTTTCCCTGGAAAGAAAGCATCCGGTCCCAGGAAAAGATGTAATCCGTCATCCGGTACTGCGAGAGATCGGCGTACTTCACCGCTCCGATTCCGATCGTGCTGCGCGATCTGATTCTTTTCCGCTTCCGGCAGTTCGGGATTTTTTTCCTCCACGATTTTTTGCGCGCGGACGATGGCTTCATCGAGCAAATCGCGCAGCGGCACGTTTTCGCCCGAGCGCGTCTTCATCAATTTGCGATCCTCGCCAAGGATGCTGCCGTGGGTGATGTGGCGGAAGTCGGTCGTGTAACCTTCGCGCCGCGCGATCTCGAAGATCTGTTTGAAATGCAGCTGCTGCGGCGCGCCGGTCTCGATCCAGATCGTGTCCGCGCCAAGGTCGCGCACCCGGTAATCGATCGTCGCAATGTCGGTCGTGGCGTAATTGAAACCGCCGTCGCTTTTCTGAATGATGCAGGGCCGTTCCGCCAGCTCGGGAATATCGCGGAAGAAAACGCAAACCGCGCCTTCGCTCACTTCCGCGAGGCCGGATTGGCGCAGCCGCGCGACCACGGCGGCAAGGCGGTCGTTGTAGAAACTTTCCCCGCGCTGGATGTCGTAGCGGATGCCGAGAATGTCGTAGGCGGCCTCGAATTCCTTCATCGAAAGCGCGACGCACTCGTTCCAGATGGCGAGGCTTTCCTCCTCGCCGCCTTGCAGCCTGACGAGTTCCTGGCGACAAGCGTCGCGCACCTGCTCGTCCATCTTGCCCAGTTCGTTCGCCGCTCTTGTAAATCCGTACCAGCTCCGCGATCGGGTCGCGGGCCAGGGCATCGCGGTCGAGGAGATTTTTCCAGCCGTAGATCACCATCCCGAACTGCGTTCCCCAGTCGCCGATGTGATTATCGCGAATCACGTCGTGTCCGAGGAAGCTGGCGATGCGGGCGAGGGCATCGCCCATCACGAGGCTGCGGATGTGGCCGACATGCATCGGCTTGGCCACGTTCGGCGATCCGAAATCGATCACGATGCGGTGACGCTTTTCGGCCGGCGACACGCCCAGCCGCTCATCGCGCAAAAGCTCCGCCGCACGGGCCGAGATCGCCTCCGGCTTGAGCGTGAAATTGATGAACCCCGGGCCCGCCATCGTCGGCGCCTCCGTCAGATCGTCGGGCGCGAGCTGGTCGATGATTTTCTGCGCCAGATTTCTCGGATTTTCGCCCCGCTGCTTGGCCAGGATGAGGGCGGCGTTGGTCTGGTAATCACCAAAACGCGCGTCGGTCGCGGGCGTGACTTCGCCCGCCAGCGGGAGGCCGGCGGCGGTGAGGGCGCGCTCCAGCTCGTCGTCTCAAAAGCGACTGAAATGTTTCCATGACAAGGATCGAACGTTAGGCCGCGGGCCCGCACCGGTCGGTGGGACGGCAGCCGGCCCCCTATTTCGTCGCGCGCTCTTCGAAGACGGCCAGGATTTCTTCTTTCGTCCCGGCGGCAGCAAGCGTTTCGCGCACCGAGCGATCGTTCAAGAACTTCGCGATCGAGGCCAGGGTGCGGAGGTGCGTTTGAAACTGGTTCTTCGGGACAATGAAGAGGACAACAAATTTAACCGGCGCATTATCGAGCGCGTCGAACTCGATCCCCTGCGAGGAACGCCCGAAGGCGGCCACCACCTCGCTCACCGCCTCCGAGGAAGCATGCGGAATCGCGATCCCGAATCCGATCCCGGTGCTCATCGTTTCCTCGCGTTGTTTGAGCGCGGCGAGGATGCCGTCCCGGCTGCCGGCGTCGATTTTTTCCCGCGCCACGAGGAGATCGATCAGTTCGACGATGGCCGGCCAACGCTCGGTCGCCGTCATCTCGGGAATGATCTGCTCGGAGGATAAAAGGCTGGCCAAAGACATGCGGAGTGCTCCGAGTGGAGCGGAAGCTAAACGTCCGCGGTTCGGATGACAAGTTGGGAAAAATAAACGGTTCTACTGGTCTTCCCTTAAACGATAGCTGAGTTGGCGCGAGAGGAGCCAGCGCACTCCAAACATGTCGACCGTGGCGCGGACGGCGCGGTTCCCGAGGCCGTATTTGCTCAGGCCAAACTGGCGCGGCCGATGATTGACCGGGATCTCGACCAGGCGATAGCCGGCGCCTTTGACCAGCGCGGGAATAAAGCGGTGCATGCCCTTGAACGGCACGAGCGTGCGGACGCATTCGCGCCGCATCGCCTTGAGCGTGCAGCCGGTGTCGCGCACGCCGTCCTTTGTGAAACGGCTCCGGACGAAGTTCGCGATCCGGCTCGTCAGGCGCTTGACCAGGGTGTCTTTGCGTTGCGCGCGGTAGCCGCAGACCAAATCGGCGCCGCGCTCGATCTCGGCCAGGAGCCGGGGAATATCGGCCGGATCGTTCTGCAGGTCGCCGTCGATCAGGACCACGGTCGCGCCGCGGGCGGCGTTGGTGCCGGCGTACATGGCCGCGCTTTGTCCGGCGTTTTTCTCAAAGCGCAGGACGCGGATTTCCGGCGTTCTCGTTAGGCGCGAAAGCGTCTGGTCGGTCGAACCGTCATCGACAAAAATGATTTCGTGCGGAATGCCCACGAGCGCGGCGCTCAGCTCGGCCTGAAGAATGGGCACGTTTTCCTCCTCGTTAAAAAGCGGCACCACCACGGAGACGGCCGGCGGGGAAGGGTTCTCGGTCATAACGGCATCGTCCGGTAATCGTAGCAGGCGTAGACCTGGAGTTCGCGCAGGATCTTGCCGCCTGTCCGCACTTCGATCGTGCTGATGAGCTCGGTCCGGCCAAACCCGGCCCGGATGCTGCGCGGCGGCTTGTCTCTTTTCCCGAGATGAAGAAAGAGCGCGGTCCGGCCGGTGAAAAGATTCACGCCCTTCCTCCTCGGTGTAGACTTCGTTCGGGTCGCGCGGCGCGTTGGGCGGGAGCGCGACGAATTCATCGTAGCGCGGCCAAAACGAAAACTGGTTCACCATGTCCTGCGACTCCGGGATGTAGACCGGCGGATGCCCCGGGCCTTCGACCCGTTTCTCGGGCAAATAAAAGGCCAGCTCGGAAGCGCGGTCGCGTTCATCGGCGATGAGGAAAACTCGCTGCCCGGTTTGCTTTTCAAAGTCGCTCCGCACTTTGTCGACCGCTACCGCCATCGCCTCCCAGCCGCGCAGGCGATCGGTCGGGTCACGCCCGCGCCGGGTGATGCCGACCGGGTTTAACATCAGGATGACCAGCACCGCGCTCAGCAAAAGGCCGAGGAAAACGGCGGCGTTGGCCCAGGCATGCGCGCGGGTGCGGGAGGCGGCTCGCTCGCGCCAATAGGAGACCGCAAGGACGCCGAGACTGGGGAAAGCAAGCGCGTCCCAGTTCGGCGCGGCGGCATCGTTGATCGAGAGGATGAGATAAACGAAAAAGACCGGCAGCCCGAACCAGAGGAGATAGAAGACGACGAAGTTGCGCTGCGCTCGCCGCCAGCTCGCGATCGTCGCCCAGACGAGCCCGAGAAAGAGCAAAGGCGAATAGGTCGCGAAATGTTCGGCCAGAAAAGTCAGGAGCTCGAGCGGATGAAAACCAGGCGCGGCGTCGAGACTGCCGCGCGACTTGAGATGGGCGAGAGTGATCCAGGCGTGCTCCGCGTTCCACAAAATCGGCGGGATGGTGCAGAGGGCGAAAGCGAGCAGGAGCAGATAAAGATTGGGCCGGAGAAACTCGCGCCGCAGCCGCCGGGCGAGGAGGAGGACGAGCAGAATCGAGACGAGCTGAAGCGCGTTGGTGTATTTGCAGAGAAATCCGATCCCCACGAGCAAGCCGGTGCAGGGCCACCACCAGGAAAAACGCGGCGAGCGTTCGATCGCGAGCCAAAAACTGAAGAGCGCCGCCGTCCAGAAAAAGAGCGAGAGCGGATCGATCGTGAAAACCAGGCTGCCGAGATTGAAGATGGGCGTGACATTCAGGACCACGACTGTCCAGAAGGCGGCGAGCGAGCTAAAAAGCCGCTGGGAAAAATAATAGATGAGCAAACTCGTCCCGGCCGCGAGGAGCGGGCTCCAGAAGCGGACGCCAAACTCGGTGTCGCCAAAAATCGCCGTGCTCGCGGCCATGGCGAAGGCCACGCCGGGCCCTTTGCTGAAATAGGAAAGGGCCGGGCGCTCCGACCACATCCAATAATAGGCCTCGTCGGGCGAGAGCTGGGTCGCGCCCAGAAAGGCGAAGCGGATCGCCGTTAGTCCCAGGATGAAAATCCAAACTGCCCGGGTCGTGCTCATGCGATGGCATCACCGACAAGGCGCGGATGCCGGGCGAAAAATTGCGGCGCCCAGCGAGCCATCGCCCAGCGATAAAGCGCCTCGAGGAGTGCGAGCAGGATGGCCGTTTCACCCACCGCCAGGAAAAAAGTCGCCGCCACATCGCTCGGCCAATGCGCCCCGAGATAAACCCGCGACCAGGCGATCGCGATCGCAAAAACAAAATAAAGCCAGCCTCGGCGCCGGTAAAAAAAGGTCAGGATGAGCGCGACGGTGGCGTTGTTCGTCACGTGCCCGGACGGAAACGAGGGGCCGGAGCGGTTGCGATCGCTCGCGTCGGAATAACGAATGGTCACCGGCTTGAAGAGGGTGAGAAATTCCGGCCGCGCCTTGGCCTGCACCACCATGCGCACCCGCTCGACCTGTTTCGGGCGCCGCCGATCGACTGCCTTCTTCAGCGACGAGGTGATGGCGCCGTTGATGAGGAGCGCGAGGCCGATGCAGAAAACGAGCGCCCGTCCCTTGAAACCGGCGAAGATCAACGCATAGAGCACGAGCAGGGCGATCAGCGGCTTCCAGATATCGATGTTGCTGATCCCGGCCATGAACAAGTCGAGGGCCGGACTCGTCCACTGCTCGTTGATAAGATGAAACAAAGCTCGATCCATGAAACTGCCGCGCGTCGGGCAGTGCGGCACGATAAGAAGCGCACTGGCGCGAAACAAGTGCTTAACCGCAGCGGCCTCCTCCTTCTCCTGCTCCTTCCCCTAACGACCCTGCGCGCCGCGCCCCAGCCCGCGGCCCGGGAAATTCTCGACCGGGTGCGCCTGCAGCAATCGCAACAGCAGCTCGATCTCCAGGGCCAGCTCCGTTCCGACGGCACCGTCCTGCCCTTTCGCATCACCCAGACCGGGCCGGTCATCCGCTACACTTTCGCCAACCCGCCCGAGACCGTACAACTGCGGCTCGAGAACGAGGGCTCCCGGCTCGATCTCGTCTTTCTCAACAGCACGAAAAAGTTTTCCGCCTCCCGCCTCGACGAAAAAATCGGCGGCACCGCTGTCACCTACGGCGATCTTGCGCTCAAGTTCCTCTACTGGCCCAACGCCGAGGTGCTCACCGCCGACACCATCCGCAGCCGGATGTGCTGGAAACTTCGCCTGACCGCTCCGAGCAACGACGCGGCTTACAAGACCGTCCTGCTTTGGGTCGACCAGGAGAGCGGCGCGCTCATGCGGATGGAAGGTTACGACCAGAAAAACCTGCTCGTGAAGCGATTTGAAGTCGTCTCCGCCCAGAAAATCGACGGCCGCTGGTTCCTGAAACAAATGCGCATCGAGGAAATCGAACCGGGAACCGATAAAGTCCGCCTCCGCAGCTATCTCGAGATCAAAAAGTAGCGTCCATGGCCCGTCTCCCGCGTCAGATTTGCCCGACTCTGGTTGAGATAACAGAAAATTAACGTATGAATCCCGCGATGTTTTTCGCTCGCTCTCTCTCGGTCGCCATTCTCCTTTTCGCCGCGTTCTCGCCGGGCCGAATTTTCGCCCAAAACGTGCCGCCGGTCGTCTCCGATTCCATTCCCGACGCCACTTATTTCGCCGGGGGACCGGCCGCCCTCGTCCCGCTCGAGGGTTATTTTAGCGACCCGGATACGACGGTTGTTCGCCTAACGACGGTGCTGGGCGAGATCGACATCGCGCTTTACGATGAGGAGACGCCGCTGACCGTGGCCAATTTCAAGAACTACATCGATAGCGGGCGCTATTTCCCGATCGACCCAACCACCCAGACGCCGGCGCCGCTATTTTTCCACCGCTCGGTCGCCGGATTCGTCATTCAAAGTGGCGGGTTCGCCGGCACGGTGAACCCAGCCGAGCCGGTGAATGTTCAGCCGACCGCGATCGTGACCTTCCCGCCGGTTCCTAACGAGCCCGGCATTTCCAATACCCGCGGCACGATCGCAATGGCGAAAGTCGAGGGAAATCCCGACAGCGCGACCAGCCAGTGGTTCATTAATCTGGCCGATAACCTCGATCTCAATACCCAGAACGGCGGGTTCACCGTTTTTGGCCGCGTCATCCGCGACGGCATGACCGTGGCCGATGCCATCGGCGCCCTCCCCCGCTTCAACTTCGGTTCGCCTTTCGAGTCGCTTCCGCTGCGCAATTTCACCGCGGGCAATTCGGTTAAGCCGGAAAACCTGGTTTCGATCCCCGCGATTAATTACCTCCCGGCGCTCACCTTCACCGCGAGCAGCGCGCAGCCCGCGCTGGCGACCGTGAAAGTGAGCGGCACCAACCTTCTCATCACCCCCAAAGCCCTCGGCGACGCCACCATCACCGTCACCGCGACGGATGTCGACGGCGCGCAGGTTTCGCAATCCTTCGTCGTCAGCATGATCGCCAATCCCGTGCGGGTCGCGAACATCTCGACCCGCGCCCTCGTCGGCGCTCTCGATGCCGCCCTCATTGGCGGGTTTATCGTCGCGGGCGACACGCCCAAACTGGTCGCGGTGCGGGCCATCGGTCCATCGCTCGCCGGCGTCGGGATCGGCAACCCCCTCGCCAACCCGTCTCTCGAACTCCACGATGGCACCGGCGCCCTGATCGCTTCCAACGACAATTGGCAGGACGCCGCCAACGCACAGGACCTGGTCGACCTCGGCCTGGCCCCGACTGAGCCTAACGAATCCGCCATTCTCACCACCATCCCCGCCAGCAGCACAGGTCTCGCCTACACCGCCGTCGTGCAGGGCCCGGGCGGCAGCAGTGGGGTCGGCCTGGTGGAAGTTTACGACCTCGACAGCGGCCCGGGCGCGAGTGTGCTCAACATCTCGACCCGGAGCGACGTCCAGACCGGCGATAACGTCCTTATCGGCGGTCTCATCGTTGCCGGGACCGGTTCGCAGCAGGTCCTCGTGCGCGCGATCGGACCGTCGCTCGGCAGCTTCGGCGTGGCCGATCCGCTGGCCGACCCGACCCTGACCCTCTTTGACGCCCAGGGCGCGCAGATCGATTTCAACGACAACTGGCAGGATAACCCCGACCAGGCTGAGATCGCAGCGAGCATGCTCGCGCCTAACGATGCCGCCGAATCGGCCGTCCTGCCGACGCTGGCCCCGGGCGGCTACACCGCGATTGTGCGCGGCGCGGGCGATATCACCGGCACGGGGCTGGTGGAAGTTTACGTCCTGGGTTCCGAATAGCATCGCCAATCAGGCCGCCTGCCGGGCCGTATCGGCCTGACCCACTTTTCGTTAGGCCGGAAGGGCCGGGATTCGTTGCCCAAAAATGTCGCGCAACGCCGTCCGCGCGGCGTGATAACCACACATCCCGTGCACTCCGCCGCCGGGCGGCGTAGAGGACGAGCAGAGGTAAAATCCGCGCCGCGGCGTGCGGTAAGGCGCCGGACTAACGACCGGCCGCGCAAGCAATTGCCAGAGATCGGCCGCGCCGCCATTGATATCGCCGCCGACGAGGTTTGCATTCGAGCGCTCGAGCGCGCTCGCGGTCGAGCGGTGGCGCGCGAGCACGCCGTCGCGGAAGCCCGGCGCAAAGCGCTCGAGCTGGCGCTCGATCGCCTCCGTCATGTTGCGCTCGGAACCGTAGGGCACGTGGCAGTAAGCCCAGAGCGTTTCCTGATTCCCTGGCGCGCGCGTTCGGTCGAAGAGACTTTGCTGCGCGACGAGGACAAACGGCTTCTCCGCATGCCGGCCGCACGCGACCTCGCGCTCGCTCGCCGCAATTTCTTCCAGCGTGCCGCCGAGATGGAGCGTCCCGGCCGCGCGGCATTCCTCCGCCAGCCACGGTACCGGGCCGGAAAGCGCGTAATCAATTTTGAAAACACCCGGCGCGTGCCGGAAATCTTCCAGCCGGCGGCGATAGCGATCCGGCAACTGCTCCGCCGCCAGCCGCGCAAATTGCCAGCAGGTGATGTCGAACAAAACCGCGCGTGCCGCGGGCAACTGCGCGAGATTTTCGATCCGGCGACCGGTTTCGATCTCGCCGCCCAACCCGCGCAAATGCGCCGCCAGTGCGTCGCTGATCGACTGCGCGCCGCCGCGCGGCAGGGGCCAGCCGACGGCGTGACCGGCCGCGCCCAGAACCAGCCCGAAGGCGGCGGAAGCGATCGCCTCCAGCGGGAGAAAAGAATGCGCCGCAATCCCGGCAAAAAGCGCGCGCGCCGGCGCTTCCCGGAAGCAGAACTTCGCCAGGGCGCCCGCCGGGGCGAGCGCGGGCAGCCCGAAACGCGCCAGTGCCAGCGGATGCTTTGGAAGATGGAGCATCGGCTGCAAAAATTCCGCGCTCAGTTTTTCCCAATCGCGCACCAAGGGCTGCATCAGCCGGCGCCAGGCGGCCCCGTCTTTGCCTAACGACTCGTTGATTTCCTGCAAATCCTGCCGCAGGCAGGCCGCGCTGCCGCCATCGAGCGGATGCGCCAGCGCAATCGGCGGCTGAATCCATTCCAGGCCATGCCGCTGCAACGGCAGGGTCCGGAAAAAGGGCGAGCCAAAGGCCAGCGGATGAATCGCCGAACCGAGATCGTGGACAAACCCGGGCCGGGTCAGCTCGGCCGAACGCGCGGCCCCGCCGATGCTGGAATTGGCCTCGAGCACGAGGACCGAGCAGCCGGCCTGCGCCAGAGTGATCGCGGCCGCCAGGCCATTCGGCCCGGACCCCACCACCACGGCATCGTATTCGGTCTTCATTATTCTTGCGCGGCGCGCCGGCCACTTCTTTTTCCTCGGAAGCGGCAGGATTGGCAACGAAGCTTTCGCGGATGTGCAACGGCACAAACCTCGTTAGACTGCTTTGATGGACTCCATTTGGGACCTGGCTAATCCGCATTTGCGCGATCTCGCAATCTACGAGCCGGGCAAGCCGATCGAGGAAACCGCCCGCGAATCCGGCTTGCGCCCCGATCAAATCATCAAGCTGGCCTCGAACGAAAACCCGCTCGGTCCATCGCCGGCGGTCCAGGCTGCAATGCGTGCCGCGCTTGCCGGCGCCAATCTTTACCCCGATGGCGGCGGTTTTTATCTGCGTGCCGCGCTTTCCAAGAAACTTCAGCTCGAACCGGGCAACCTCGTCCTCGGCAACGGCTCGAACGAAATCATCGAGTTCATCGGCCACGCCTTTCTCGGACCGAAGGTCGAGATCGTGACTTCCGAAAATGCCTTTATCGCCTACCGGCTGGTCGCCTCGCTCTTTGGCGCGAAGACAGTGACCGTGCCGGACCGCGAATACTGCTTCGATCTCGAGGCGATGGCGGCCGCGATCACGCCTCAGACCCGCGTCGTCTTCATCGCCAATCCGAACAACCCCACCGGCACACTCGTTAGGCAAGAGGGAATCGATCGCTTCATGGAGCGCGTCCCGGATCACGTCGTGGTCGTTTTCGACGAGGCTTACCACGAATACCTCGACGCGCCGCCGGACACCCTTCAGTTCGTTAGGGAAGGTCGCAACGTGATCATTCTGCGCACCTTTTCCAAGATCCACGCTCTCGCCAGCATCCGTTTGGGCTACGGCATCGCGCGTCCGGAGTTGATTCGAGTCGTGCAAAAAACCCGCGAACCTTTCAACACCAGCGGGGTCGCCCAGGCCGCCGCCGTCGCCGCTCTCGCGGACGAAGCGCATCAGGCGGAATCGAAACGCCTGACCGACGAGGGCCGGCGTTTCCTGGAGACGGAATTTGCCGCACTCGGGCTGCCCTTCGTTCCAAGCGTGGCCAATTTTGTCCTGGTCAAGGTCGGCGACGGCAAGGCGCTGTTTAAAGATCTCCTGCGCCACGGCGTCATCGTGCGCGCCCTGAGCGGCTACAGCCTGCCGGAATGGGTGCGGATATCCGTCGGGACGATGGAGCAGAATCGCCAGTGCATCGCCGCGCTCCGCGAGACGATGAGCCGTCATGCCTGACGAAAACACGGCGACGATCGCCGCCGTCTCGACCCCGCCCGGCGAGGGCGCGATCGCGCTCGTCCGGCTTTCCGGCCCGGAAGCGATCGCGGTCGCAGATCAAATCTTTCGCGGCCCGCAACCGCCGTCCGACGCCGCGCCGCACTTCCAGCAGTTTGGCGAGATCGTGGAGGAAGAAAGGGTGATCGACCAGGTGCTGCTCACGGTTCATCGCGGGCCGGCCAGTTACACCGGTGAAGACGTGGTCGAGATCAGCTGTCACGGCGGCGTGCTGGTGACGGCGCGGGTCTGGGAAGCCTGTCTCCAGGCCGGGGCGCGCGCGGCTCGTCCCGGCGAGTTTACCGAGCGCGCCTTCCTCAACGGCAAGATGGATCTGACCCAGGCCGAAGCCGTGATCGATCTCATTCGCGCCCAGACCGATCTCGCGCTCCGCTCGGCCGCGGAACAACTCGAAGGCCGGCTGGGTGAAAAGATCACGAAGTTGCGCGAAGACCTCATCGGACTGATCGCGAATCTCGAGGCCTACATCGACTTCCCCGATGAAGACATCGAACCGGATGTAGGCGCGGTCTTCCTCGCGCGCCTGGATGCCATCCGGCTCGCGATCGACACCCTTCTCGCGACCGCGGACCAGGGCCGCATCTTCCGCGAAGGAGTGCGCGTCGTGATTTACGGCGCGACCAATGCCGGAAAATCGAGCCTGCTCAACCGCCTCCTTGGTTTCCCGCGCGCGATCGTGAGCGAAACGCCGGGCACGACCCGCGATACGATCGAGGAAGTGGTCAACTTGCGCGGAATCGCGCTGCGCCTGACCGATACCGCCGGCCTTCGCGCCACCGAGACGGACGCGATCGAGAACGAAGGCATCGCGCGCACCGAGCGCTCGCTCGCCAACGCCGATCTTGTTCTGCATGTGGTCGACGCGAGCGCGCCGCGCCCGGCGCATTTCGGTGTGCGCGCGGGAGGTGTGCCTGAGCTTTTGCTTTTGAACAAAAGCGATCTGCCGGAACACAGCGACTGGGCGGGCTGCGAGGCGCTGCGCATTTCCTGCACGAGTGAGGACGGGCTCGCGGGCTTGGAGGATGCGATCCTCAGCAAAGTCAGCGCCCAACGCTGGGACGTGCTGAGCGCGGTCGCGATCAACGCGCGTCATCGCGATTGCCTGCGGCGCGCGCTCGCTGCCTGCGATGTAGCGCGGGACGCATTTACGCAAAATCTGGCGCCGGAATTGGTCGCGGTCGATCTGCGTGGCGCCTTGCAGGCGGTCGGCGAGGTCATCGGACACGCCGACATGGAGAAAATCCTCGACGCGCTTTTCGCCACGTTTTGCATCGGAAAATGAACGGCCTAACGAGTGACTGGTATGAACAAATCGTTCGGCCGCTCCTCTTCCGGATGGATCCCGAGACGGCGCATCACCTGGCCATGCGCCTTCTCCGCAGCGCTCCGCAGATCCCGGGCGGGCTGGCCTTTTTGCGTTCCTTCGCCCCGCCGCCGCAGCCGCGCACTCTTTTCGGTTTGCAGTTCCGGAATCCGTTAGGCCTCGCCGCCGGCTTCGATAAAAACGGCCTCGCCATCCCGGCCTGGGAAGCGCTCGGGTTCGGTTTCGTCGAGATCGGGACGGTGACCGCCAAACCGCAACCCGGAAATCCGCGGCCGCGCATTTTTCGCTACCCGAAAGAGGAAGCGCTGGTAAACCGGCTCGGGTTCAATAACGAAGGCGCGAACGTGATCGGCGAACGGCTGCGGCGATTGCGCGCGAGCTCTGCGGCGCCGGCGATTCCGATCGGCGTTAACCTCGGGAAGTCGAAAGTCACGCCGCTGGAGGAGGCGCCGGCGGATTATCTCTACAGCTTTCGCCGGCTCGCGCCCGTGGCCGATTACATCGCGCTGAACGTCAGCTCGCCCAATACCCCGGGCTTGCGCAGTTTGCAGGAGCGCGATGCCCTGGCCGCCTTGTTCCGCGTCGTGACCGAGGAAAACGCGCGCCTCCCCTCGCCGAAACCGCTCCTGCTCAAGATCGCGCCGGACCTTTCCGACGATGCCCTCGGAGAAATCGTCGGCGTCTGTGAAGAATTTGGGTTGGCCGGCCTGATCGCGACGAACACCACGCTCGACCATGGCGCACTCCGCGCCACCGAGGAAGCGGGCGGGTTGAGCGGAGGCCCGTTGCGCGCGCGTGCGACCGAAGTCATCCGGCTCCTGCGCAGCCGGACGCGCCTGCCGCTAATCGGAGTCGGCGGAATCTGCGACGCGGCTTCCGCGCGGGAGAAGCTGGAGGCAGGCGCGGAGCTGCTCCAGATCTATACCGGTTATATTTATCGCGGGCCCGGCCTGCTCCGCGAACTGGGTGCTTCCCTCTCGTAATTCGTTAGGCAACCCGGGCGGTCGGAAGCTTTCTCCGGCACGATTGGCGGGCGCGCCCGAGGAGTTCTTCGGGCGCAGTTTGAGGACAGACTTTGCCTCGGGAGCGGCACGTTCATTGCTATAATTACCATAGTTTCTAGAACTATTATATGCGCTCCCTTTTGTCCAAGATCTTTGCTGGCGTCGCTTTTCCTCTCCTCACCGCGAGCGCTTTTGCCGATAACCTCACCCTCGCCTGGAATCCGGGCGAAGGAGGAACTCCCCAAGGCTACATTCTTTACTGGGGCGTCACCTCCGGGGGCCCTTACAACCGGATGGACGACACGCATCATCAGACCACCGTCACCCTGAGCAACCTCACGAACGGCGTCCGCTATTACTTCGTCGCCACAGCCTACAACATCGACGGCGTCCAGAGCGGATACTCGGAAGAAATCTCCGCCGTCCCCGGTGCGACGCCCACGCCAACTCCGACTCCGACTCCGACGCCCACGCCAACGCCAACCGCGACCCCAACTCCAACTGCGACCCCAACTCCAACTGCGACGCCAACTCCCACTCCGACCGCGACGCCTACGCCAACCCCGAGCGCGACTCCGACTCCAACGCCTACGCCAACTCCGACGGCAACGCCTACGCCCACTCCGACCGCAACGCCCACTCCCACAGCGACGCCAACGCCGACAGCAACCCCAACACCAACTGCCACCCCCACGGCAACGCCAACGCCAACTGCAACCCCAACTCCAACGGCAACCCCGACACCAACCGCGACTCCGACGCCGACTCCGACGCCGAGCCCGACACCGACGGCAACGCCCACACCTTCCGCCACGCCAACCCCGAGCCCGAGCCCGACTCCGACTCCATCTTCGACCCCCACGCCAACTCCGAGCCCGACCCCTTCACCGACTGCGACGCCACCTCTGCCGCCTCAGTACCTGCTTAACATCTCCACCCGCGTGAAAGTGCGCGGCGGTGACAACGTCATGATCGGCGGATTCATCATCGACGGTGCCGCCAATAAGGATGTCGTCTTCCGCGCCCTCGCCCCGTCGCTCGCCGACCTCGGCGTCAAAAAGGTCCTGAGCGATCCAAGCCTGGAGGTTTACAATTCGGCCGGCGCACTCGTTCACCAAAACGACAACTGGACCACCCTGCCGGCCGGCACCGTCCCCGCCGGACTTGAGCCGAAATACCCGGCCGAGGCGGTCATCGTGGCCAGCCTTGCGCCCGGCAGCTACACCGCCGTCCTCCGCAGCGTGAATGGCGTCGAGGGAAATGCCCTTTGCGAGCTTTACGACCTGCTTCCAGGCAATTCCAGCGTGCGCAATATCTCGACCCGCGGTCAGGCGGGCGCCGGTGACGACGTCATGATCGGAGGCTTCATCGTGGCTGGCACCCAGCCTTCAAAAGTCATGATCCGGGCCATCGGTCCCTCCCTTACCGCGTTCGGTCTCACGGGAGTGCTGCCCGATCCGGTTCTCGAACTCCGCGACCAGGAAGGGTCGCTCATCTATCAGAACGACAACTGGCAGGGTGAGCAGGCTCAGCAGATCGTCGACTCCGGCCTCAAACCTATCAACGCCAAGGAATCGGCCATCTTGGCCACGCTTACCCCCGGTGCCTACACCGCAATCGTGCACGACGCCGGCTCTGGCCAGGGCGTCGCTTTGGTGGAAGTCTACGCGCTCGATCCGTGATCCGGTCTGTTTCGAATAATCGCGACCGGCACACCACAATTTTTAGCTATTTCGTAATGGACCATTCCTTCGTGAAATTCTTTCTCATCGCTGCTCTTTCCCTTTGCGCCACCGCCGTTTTTGCGGAGAACCTCTCGCCCTCTGGAATCATCGGCGGCGGGTCCGCGTCCTGGACCAATCCGCACACCGCCGGCCGCTACAAAAAGTACTATTGGAAAGATCTTCAACCCACCAGCAGCACCGCCTACAATTGGGCCGATCTCGACTCGCAGGTTGCGAGCGCGGTGGCGAACAAGAAGCAGTTCATCGTTCTCCTCAACCTTAATTCGGGAGACCCGACCGGCGGAATCGGCGCCCTGCCTTCATGGCTGATCAGCGCCGGAGCCAAGGCGTATCCAATGGTCAGCACCAAAACGGGCGAGACGCTTTACCAGTTTTTGCCCTGGGACCCGGTCTGGCAAAGTCACGCGCTGACTTTGATTGCGGCATTTTGCGACCGCTACGACGGGCAACTCGCGAGCGTTTCGATGGGGGGACTTGGCGGCACGACTGAGATGCACATGAACGACACTTTCCCTTATCCCGACGGCAAAGACATGGCCGCGGCCGCGGCGGCGTGGGTGATATCGAGTAATACGATCATCGCGCAGTACGCCGCCCATCTCACCCAGACGCCGTTCGTGGCGGCTCTCGCAGTTCCTTTCAACGGGACGACAGGAACGACTGCGCTCCAGTCCGTCGTGGACACTTCGCTCAGCCTCTATGGTTCGCGCATCGGGTTTGAGAATTGGGGCCTCAACGCCGATAGCTCCACCAGCTATCTGCCCAACGCGATCATTTACAATCATCGCTTTACCAATCCAGTCGGCTTCCAGATGACCGGCAACGCCACCACCGGAGGCGGAGGCGATCTTCGTGGAACATTGCGCGAGGCGATGGACGCCGGCGTCGCCATGGGCGCCCAGTATTTGCAGGTCTACGGTGACGACGTAGCAAACCCCATCTACGCCGACGATCTCGACGCGGTCGCGGCGCAGCTTCTTCCACCGCCAAACCCGACGCCGACGCCGTCGCCAACACCGACGGCGACGCCGACACCTACACCTACACCTACAGCGACGCCGACGCCGACGCCGACTCCTACCCCGAGTCCGACGCCCACTCCGCCACCTCATTACCTGCTCAACATCTCTACCCGCGTGAAAGTGCGCACCGGTGACAACGTCATGATCGGCGGCTTCATCATCGACGGCGCGGTCAACAAAGACGTCGTCTTCCGTGCGCTCGGACCGTCCCTGGGCGATCTCGGGATCAAGAAAGTCCTGAGCGATCCGAGCCTGGAGGTTTATAACTCTGCCGGCACGCTGGTGCAGCAGAACGACAACTGGACCACCTTGCCGCCCGGAACTGTTCCCGCTGGCTTGGAACCGAAATACTCGGCCGAGTCCGTCATCCTGGCCAACCTCGCGCCTGGCAGCTACACCGCCATCCTTCGCAGCGTCAATGGTGTCACCGGGAACGCACTTTTCGAGCTCTACGACCTCGTCCCGGGCAATTCCAGCGTGCGCAACATCTCGACCCGCGGCCAGACCGGCGTGGGCGACGACGTCATGATCGGAGGCTTCATCGTCGCAGGAGTCCAGCCATCAAAGGTCATGATCCGGGCCATCGGCCCTTCGCTCACCGCCTTCGGCCTCACCGGCGTCCTGCCCGATCCGGTCCTCGAGCTCCGCGACCAGGAGGGATCGCTCATTTACCAGAACGACAACTGGGAGGGCGAACAGGCGCAGCAGATCCTCGACTCGGGCCTCGCGCCAGGTGACGCCAGGGAATCGGCCATCATCGCCACGCTTAACCCCGGCGCCTACACCGCGATCGTGCACGGCGCCGGCGCCGACCAGGGCGTCGCCTTGGTAGAAGTCTACGCGCTCGACCCGTAGGCGGGCCCAAGAACCGATTCAGCCTAACGACTTAAGGCATCTGGTAGACTTCCACCAGTCCGACACCCGTCGTGTTGTTTTTCCCGCGGATGACGGCGGAGTAACTGCCCGGATCCAACGTCACCAGAACGGCCGATTCCTTATCGTTGGTCGGGGCGAGGCCCGTCGCTTCGATCGCTGCCTTGTCGTCGGTCTTCCAATTGTCGTTCGATAGGATCAACTGGGAACCCCGATAAAAATCGAGCGTCGGATCCTGCAGCGCGCCCTCGACACCGGCAGCAGTCAGGCTCGGGCCACGCGCCCGAATCATCACCTGATGACTGACCTGGCCGCTGATGATAAAGCCACCAATGAGCGCCGTGTTATCATCATCACCAACGCTGGTTCGGGTCGAGATGTTAACGAGTAACGTGGCACTGGTTGAATCCAGGTCGTAAACCTCCACCAAGCCCACGCCGTTGGTCGTCCCGCGCAGAATCGCGGTGTATGGCCCGGGAGCGAGAGTGATAACGACGGCGGATTCGCGGTCATCGGTCGGAGCCAGTCCGGTCGCTTCAATCTCGGCTTCCTGACTCTCTCGATAGCTATCATTATAGAAAAGCTGTGTCCCCGCCCCGTCATGGAGGTCAAGCGACGGATCCTGCAGCGCGTTCACCACGCCTTTCTGGGTGAGTGAAGGACCGAGGCCACGGATGATGACCTGCTTCGGCGTATTGCCCTGGATAATGAAACCCGCAATCATGACTCCGTCCCCACTCTGGACGAGGCCGCGGGTCGAGATATTAACCGGCTTGGTCGAGAGATCCGGATTAACAATACTAACGAGCGTCGACGATGTCGTGCCGAGGAAGGCGCCGTTGGTCGGATTCGACAGATTGATCATGAACTGCCGGGTCGGCGAGCCGACCGATTGGTTGATCAGAGTGACGTTGATGACCTTGGACGTGACGCCAGGGCCAAAGGTGAGCGTGCCTGAGGTGGCCACGTAATCCGTTCCAGCCTTGGCCGTCACATCGCTGGTCGCGTAACTCACCGAATAGGTTAGGTTCGGATCGCCGATCCGCGACAGCGTAACCGTCGTGCTCGCCACTCCAGCCTGGTTGTTCACCGTATAAGTCGGCGAAGCGAATTGGAAAGTCGTCGCATCATTATCAATGATCGTGACCGTCGCCGTGCTCGGTGTCCCGAGCCGTGGCGCCGCGTTCGTTCCTTCGCCGAGAGGATTCGAGAGGACGACGCTAAAGGTCGTCGTGCCATCGGTGCTGGTGTTATCGATGATCGGGACCGTGATCGTTTGCGAGAAGATATTCGGCCCAAAAGTCAGGCGGCCCGACGTGCGCGTATAATTGGAACCTTCGGTTGCGGTCCCGTCGCTGGTGGCGTAGTCGACCGTGACGGTCTCGTTAGGGTCGCCCACCCGGAGGGCTTCCACCGTCAGCGTCACCGTCCCCGAGCCCTCATCCACAGAGTAGGTGGAAGGGTTAAAGCGAAAAGCGGTCGCATCGTTATCGATGATGTTTACGGTGGCCTGGCCGATGCCACCGACAAACCCGGTTCCATCCGGCGAGGTTAACGTGACGGTAAAGAAAAGCGTCGGGTTAGTCGTGGGGTCGTCGATGATCGGGATTTGAATGGTCTTGCTGACTTCACCCACATTGAAGGTGACGCTGCCGGTGGTGGCGACATAGTTAATGCCAGAGAGGGCGGTGCCATCGCTCGTCGAATAATTGACGGTCGCTTGCACGCCAAGCCCGCCCGAGCGGGTCACGGTGAGACTGGCGAACCCGGCACCTTCATCAACATCAAAGGAAGATTTGCTGAACCCGATCGTGGCAGTGGGTGAATCATCGTCGGCGATATCGACGGTAGCGACGCTATTTGTGCCAATCGCCGCTCCCGGACCAGGTTCGCTCAGACTAACGAAAAAGCTTTCAGTGCTCTCGATAAGGTTGTCGTTGGTGATTGGGACATTGACCGTCTTTTGCGTCTCGCCCGCGTTGAAAGTCAAGGTGCCGCTGCTTAAAGTAAAATCAGCCCCCTGGGCTGCCGTCCCGCTAATCGTCTGATATTTGACAG
The DNA here is from genome assembly GCA_963768965.1 of uncultured Verrucomicrobiae bacterium. Lineage (GTDB taxonomy): Bacteria > Verrucomicrobiota > Verrucomicrobiia > Chthoniobacterales > UBA10450 > Palsa-1392. Next base: position 93,433 of record CAVYJY010000008.1, read on the forward strand.
TCAGTATGTCGTTCGGGTTACCTTGACGGCTGGCGGTAACGATCAGGTTAACGGATCCACCGTTTTCCGCGACCGTATAATTAGCCGGACTGAACTGAATGGTGCTGCGGATATCGTCGTCGATGATCGTAACAATGGAGCTACCCTGGGCGCCCACGATCGCCCCCGGGCTAGGATTACTCAGCGTGACCCGGAAAGTCTCCGGGTCCTCGGAAATCGTATCATTGTTAATTGGAACCAAGATTGTCTTACTTGTCTCTCCCGGGGCAAAAGTAAGGGTGCCGATAACTGGAGAAAAATCGAAGCCAGAAAAGGCTGTAATCGGCGTCGCGGCATAATTCACGGAAGTTGCCTTCGAAGCGTCACCATTGGGGATGAGATTAACGGTCAGAACGGCGTTACCTCCCGCCTCGGTAATGCTATAGGTAGCACTGCTGAACTGCACGACATTGCCGAGATCGTCATCGGTGATCGTGATCTGAGTCGAAGAAATGCTGCCTAGCTGCGCGACGTCGCTGCTCGTCAGAGTGAGATGAAAAGTCACGTCGCCCTGGATGAGGGTGTTATTAGGGATCGGGATAATAATTGTTTTTTGATGTTCGTTATCCACGACCACAGTTACGTCGTTGATCTTCGCCACCAATGGGGCAAAAAAGATCGTGCCGGAAACCGGGGTAAAGTTCACGCCCGACTGAGCGGTGTCACCCGCTCTCAGTTCGGTCGTGTAATCCACCGAGGTGCCGTTGACGTCAAAGTCACCAAATCGCACAACCGTGATCGCGATGGCGAGTTGATCCCCTTCCTTAAACCGATGGGCTGTCGTGAGGAATTGAGCGGTGTTCGGACCGGCATTATCAAAGATCGTGACCCGGGCCGTAGCCTGCGCCCCGATGGAAGTAAACGGACCCGGATTGATGAGGCCGATCGTAAAAGTCTTCACGCCCTGTGCGAGCGGATTATCCTTCACCGGGATGGTGACGTCCTGAACATTCACCCCGGCTGGGAAAGTAATGGTGGTCGATGACGGCAGGTCGTAATCAACCCCCAGGACCGCCGTATCCCCGGTCGCCCCTAACGATAGTTCGACGGTCAGCACCTGGTTGGGATCGGCACCGCGCGTTGCTTTGACTCTCACTTGCACGGCGCCGCTGATTTCCACGACGCCATACTCCGGGGAGTCAAATTCCACCGTGTTCAAGCCATCATCATCTTGCAGGGCGACTTCCGCCGAGGAAGGAAGACCCAGAGTGGCGTTGACTGGATTACTTAATTCCACCGTAAAGGATTGAGGAGGTTCCACCACGGTATCGTTTAGGACCGGCACAGTGATCGTTCCAACCGATGAACCCGAGGCAAACGTCAGGGTTCCGCTGGTCTGGACAAACCGACTGCCATCGGCCGACCCAGCGACGGTTTGGTATTGCACACTCACGGTCGAGGTGGTGCTACCGGTCCGATTCAGAAGCACGGTCAGCGTCACGGCACCGGCATTCTCCGAGACGGAGTAGGTGGGACTGCTGAATTGGACCGTGCCTGCGGTATCGTCGTCCAGAATCGCCAGGCTCGAGACCGAAACGCTCCCCAAGGTCGCGCCGGTCGGATTCGCCAAGACCAGCCCGACCGTCTCCGTATTCTCGACCAAGGTATCATTGAGAAGCGTAACTGTGAAAGTCTTGAGCGTCTCTCCCGCGTTGAAAGTCAACCTCTTATTCGAGCCACTCGAGATCGCGGTGTAATCCTGTCCCGGCGTCGCCGAACCGGTCTCAGTGAAATACTGCACTGTCACCACCTGGTTTTGATCGCCGACGCGATTGACTCGCACTGTCACGGTCGCGATACCGCCGTTCTCACTTGCCGAATAAGTCGTACTCACAAACTCGACTGTGTTCGCGCTTTCGTTATCGATAATCGAGACCTCGGCGTTCTGGGTTCCGCCCGGTATGATCACTCCGGAGTTAGGACTCGCGCTCAGGGCGATGAAGAACGATTCAGTACCTTCGACTTCGGAGTCGTCGAAAATGGGAACGTCGAAAGTCGCGAAGGTCTGGCCTTGCGCGAAGGCCACCGTGCGCGTGACAGTCGCGTAGTCGCGATCGGCTGCGGCGGTACCTCCGACGGTGCTGATGTTGACCTCCACAGCACTGCTGATATTGCCGCTGCGGAGGAGAGTGATGGTAGCATTGACCCCGTTCTCCGCCACCTGATAAGAGGTATTGCTAAAGGTCACCGTGCTGGCCTCATTGTCTACGATCGTGACCACGGCGATGGCCTGGCCGAAAGCAAAATCGCCGCCTTGCGAGGAGAGGTTCACCGTAAAGGTCTCGTCCCCCTCGACGACCGAATCGTCGAGAATCGAGACGGGAATCGATTTGGAGGTTTCGCCGGGGTTAAAAGTCAGTGTCCCGGTCGCTGCAAGATAGTCGACGTTCTGCGTTGCTGACCCGGAAGCAGTAGTGAAGTCCACCATGTCTGTGCCCGTCGTATCTCCGGTCCGAGTCACGGTGAGCTGAATGCTGCCGCCGTTCTCAGTCACGGAATAAGATGCAGGGTTGAACCCAATCGTCGTGCCGCTGCTGTCGTTGTCGTTAATCGTGACCGTGGCAACGCTCGTTCCGAGCGTCGCATTCGTCGGCTTGGAGAGGGTAAAGGTGAACTGTTCCTGTGACTCCGCGACCAGATCATCCACCAGCGGGACTAAAACCAGTTTGGCCGATTCGTTAGGGGCAAAGCTTAGTGTCCCTGTCGTCTGGGTATAATCGGTCGCTTTTTTTGCCGTCCCGTCGGCGGTCGCGTAATCCACCGTGATCGTGTTTGCATGATTGGCCGGCGTCACTTGCACCACAATCGCCACACTGCCGCCGCTTTCGGAAACGGTGTAACTGCTGGCTTGCAGTGAGACCGTATTTTGCGCCGAGACATGCTGGGCAAAGCCGGCCAGGAGGAGGAGAAGCGCGGTCAGGAAGACCGCTCGGATGGTTTGCATAATTTTCGTTAGGGAATTTGGTCGCCGACATCCAACTGACGACAACGGCAGCGGAACGAGCGCGCGGAGATTCTCAGAATTCACAAATGAAGGCAAGCATTCTTTTTTCCGTTGTTCGCGTTATTGTCGGGACGCCGTCTTTCAGAGGGAGGGAATCGCTTCCGTCGCTTCCGCGGGATGGCGCACCGCCGCCACGATTGCGCTCGCCCCGGTGGTTCGCCGTGATTAAATTTCTCGCATGACGCGCCTTATCTTTGGTCTTGTCTTTCTGTCACTCGCCTTGTCCTCCTCTCTCCGAGCCCAATCCCCCGCCCCGGCCGCTTCTGCGACGCCTTCACCCACGCCCGCCTGCCAGGCGGCGGAGTTTCGCCAGTTCGATTTTTGGCTGGGCAAATGGAAGGTCTCGCTCCAGCGCGGCCAGCAGGTCGGGTCGAGCGAGATCACCCGCCAGGCCGAAGGCTGCGCCATCCGCGAGCAATGGACCGCCGCCTCCGGCAAGGGCGGGATGAGCATCAATTATTACGACCCGGCGGTGAAGAAATGGCACCAGGATTGGGTCGGCGGCGACGGCACCATCCTGCACCTCCGCGGCGGGATGAAAGACGGCGTCATGGTCCTGAGCGATGAGCCGGCGAAGGGCCAGGCCACACTGGTGAATCGGATTTCGTTTACCCCGATGCCGGATGGCAAAGTGAAACAGGAATGGGCGACCTCGAAGGATAACGGCCAGACCTGGCAGACCAGTTTCCTCGGGATTTACGAGAAGCTGTAGCCGGGGCTTGCGGTGGACCGGGCGGCTGTCGCAGGCTAGGCGGTCATGGCAAAACTTGGCGGACAATGGCGCTACCTCGCGCTCCTCATTTCGATTCTTTTTCTTTTCGTGGTCACGCCGGTGGCCACGCTTTTCCGCCATGGAGTCCTGATCATGGACGCGCTCGCGGCGGTGGTGCTGGTGAGCGCCTCTTTCGCCCTGGGCAAGCGGAAACGACTTCTCGCCGTCGCCCTCGTGCTCTGCGGCCTCTCCGTTATCGGCACCGTGTTGGTCCTCGTCACGCAGCAACGGTGGGCGGCGATTTTTTCCCACGCCAGTATCGTCGTTCTCATCCTTTTTTTCTGCGTCACGATCCTGAGTTACGTCCTGAGCGGCGCTCGGATCACGCTCGACAAGATCTTTGCCGCAGTCTGCGTTTACATGCTCCTCGGCTACGCCTGGACCTTCGCTTATGCGCTGGTGGATGATCTGCAGCCGGGGTCGTTCATCGCCGCCTCCCCCTTGGACCCCGATGAATACGTCGGGCACGTCCTGGCCTTGCGCTATTTCAGCTTCATGACCCTGACCACGGTCGGCTACGGCGATATCGTGCCGCGCGGGGCGACGGCGCGCACTCTCGCCTCGCTCGAGGCGGTGACGGGCCAGATTTACCTCATGGTGCTGGTGGCGCGCCTGGTCGGGCTGCACATCGTGCATGCGCACGGCCGGCGCAAAATCGAGTGAGACGCCCCGTCGCGCCCGCGGCCGTCAAGCTATTTTTCTTTCGGTTAGGCAATTTCGGGGGTCGTTATTCGTGAATTTTGCGCTATAGTCCGCGATGGCTAAACCATCCGGTACGTTCTTTTCCCGTCGCGCTCCCGATATCATCACCGAAGAGCTGGTCGCGGTCCTGTCTTCCAAGACCGCCTATGAATTCAAGCCGCTCTTCGACATTCTCCTCGCCAATCTGCGCGAGCGGAACGCTGCCAGCGGCGGCGAAGAAATGCTCCGCCTCCGTTCCTACGAGAAGCTGCAGGGCCTGGTGAGCCAGGGCGCGGTCGACCGCAAGGTCAACGGTACGGTGAAGAAATACAAAGGCGTGCCGGCGCGGATGATGGCGCTGCGGGCGGAGATGAAAACGCTCCGGGCCGATTGGAACGAGCGCGCCCAGGCCAAGGCCGCGGCCGCCGCGGGCTAGGCTTCTCCCCTCCTGGGAGGCCGGTCGGGCGCTTTCGCTCGCCCATGCGAGCTTTGGGAGTGCGGCATGTCCTCGTGCCGCTTTCCTGACGCGCCGCCGGAAGAGTCACTCTGCGAGTTTGGCATCGGCCCCGCCGGAAAAGCGGCGCGGGGACGCGCCGCACTCCGAAAGCGCTGCGCGCGAAAATTTGTCAGGCGCTGAGGGAATGACCGCCGGCGCTATAGACCATGATGACGCGCCGGAGATCTCCGATCTCCGCCCGCATCGCTTCCAGGGCCGCGAGATCTTCCGCCTCGTTAGGCGGAGTGAAGCCTTTTAGGACCAGCGCGGCTTCCTGCGAGCAACTGCGCATCGCCGCGATCCCATCCTCGCCCACGACGATCTCGAGCTCGGCCGGGACCCGCGCCGCTTCCATCAGCCTGGTCAATTGCTCCCGCGCTTTCGCTTCCTGTTCCGGATCGGCCACGGCGAAGACGAGTCGGATGGTATGGTTCCGCCATTCCGGGTTTTGCGCCAGCATGTGGGCGAGGAGCAGCATGAGCGCGCCGTTTTTGCCGCCCTGCCACCAGACGTCGATCGTGCCGCGCGGCGCGGCCGCGAGCCGTTTCTCTTCGTCGGGGCAATAGACGATGAGCGCGCTGCGCTCGAGTTCGGCGATCCGGCGCAGGACCTGGCAGAAACGCTCCAGCCGTTTCGGGTTATCGGCCCAGCCCACCAGGACGGTGTTGGGCCGGATGCCGCCGATCCCGCAACATTCCACCAGCGACTCCATGCCATGCAGCAGGTCGGGCTCGATCACGACCGCGGGGAAAGCCTGCAGATCTTCCCCGGCAATAAATTTGCGCAGCTTGTCTTCCTCCTCGTCGCGGCGCTCGTTTAATTTCTCGCCCGTCTCTTCCATCACCTGCGCGAGAATCATGATCCCGCGGCCGGCGGTCAGCCAGGAGCCGTACTGCGCGAGGTGATTGCGCCGCCAGGCGCCGCCGCTGAGGGCGAGGATGATCGGGCGCCAGTTCTTGGGGTGGTAACGCGTATCCTCCAGTTGCAGCAAAGCGCGGCGCGCACGCTCAAACGCGGCCCCGCTGCGCACGTCGCCCCAGGCGGCGCGGATTTCCTTGCGCGAGATCCACCATTTCAGAAACACCATCGCGCCGATCCCGACCGCGGCCCAGACCGGGTCGAGCAGGAGCATCGCCGCCACGCAGCCGATCGCGCCGAGGAGCGCGCTCGACCAATGGCTGAGCTTGAAGGACGGGCGATAGCTCGGGTTACGCGTGGCCGACTCGTAGAAGCAGGCGAGGTTGATCGTGCCGTAGGTGACCATGAAAAACATCGTGATGATCGGCGCGATCGCGTTCAGGTCGCCGAAGACGATCGCGACCTGCGCGATGATGAGGGTGAGGATGGTGGCGCGGCGGGGCTCATTGCTCGCGCCGCTGCCGCGAGCGAGCGGGCGCAGCCGCGGGAAGATATCGTCGCGCGCCAACGCCTGCAGGATGCGCGGCGCGCCCATCATGCTCCCGAGCGCGGAGGAGAGCGTGGCCGCAAAAATCCCGGCGTTGATGAGCATGGGAGACCAGGCCACCTCGAGAATCACGAGCGGCCTTTCGAGAAGCGCCTCGCGCGGCGTCGCGGCCGCGAAGAGGAACGCCATCGCAATATAAACGACCGCGGTAAATCCGATCGCGGCCAGGGTCCCGCGCGGAATCGACTTGGCGGGATTCTGCAGATCGCCCGACATGTTTACCCCCGCCATGATCCCGGTCACGGCCGGGAAAAAGAGCGCGAACATAATGAAAACGCTCTCGCCGGGCGGGTAGGCCGAGTGCAAATTTGCGCGCAGCGTCGCCTCCGACGCCGCCGGGATGGCGCCGGCAAAAAACGAAACGAGCGCGAGCGCGAGAATGGCAAGAATGCCGTACTGCACCTTGATCGCCCAGCTCGCGCCGATGTAAACGCAGATGAAAATGCCGACGTTCACGATCGTGCCGATGGCGCGGGCGGAGAGCCCGAGGTTGGGAAACAAATTCTGAAACGCCTCCGTGAAACCGATCACGTAAAGCGCGACCGAGATCGCCTGCGCGAGAAAGAAGACGACGCCGATGGCGCCGCCAAATTCCACCCCGAGACTGCGGCTGATCAGGTAATAAGCACCGCCACCTTTCACTCGGGTGTTCGTCGCCAGACCCGAGACCGAGAGCGCAGTCAGAGTCGTGATCAACTTCGCCACGAGCACGATGACGATCGCCTGGATCAAGCCCGACTCGCCGACGACGAGGCCGAAGCGGAGGAACATGATGACGCCGAGAATCGTCAGGGTGCTCGGGGTGAAAACGCCGCCAAACGTGCCGAACTTGGTCGGCGCGGCGGCGGGCGAAGAAGAACTGTTGGCCACTCGAGTCAGAGTTTTTACCTACGAGTCTGCCCGAAGTCGAAGCGGAAAGATCGTCACCTCCACTCCGCGCGACATGATGACGTGATCGGGCGCGCGCCCGGTGGGAGCGAAGCCGTCGAGCGCGAGGAGGCGATCGTCCCAGGCCGTCACGCTCGCTTCGCAAAGCGGATACGGCTGATGGAAAACCGCGCCGCGGAAAGAGGCGGCCGTTTCCGTGCGCGTAAAGCCGGTAGCGTTCGATGAGAAAGAATTCGAGCGAACCGGGCGCGGCCGCCGGCAATTCCGAGCCGGGCGCGTATTCGAAGATCGTCGGCTCCAGGCTGCCGACGCGGAGCGAACGATAATGGATCGCGCCCGATTCCGTACGGCTCGATTCCATCGCCGCGTGCTCGTAGGGGAGATGAAAAAAGCGCCGCGCAATTTTCACCGCCAGCGGCTGATTGGCATCGAGCGAATAAAACCACACTCCCGGCACGCCGGCGTCGTCGTGCACGTAAGTGCGCACGTTTAGCTCCATGAAATTCGACAGCCGCGGGAAGCCGGGGAGAAAGCGCGGGCGCACCTTGCGCATGAAAAACGGCACGATCCCGAGCCAGGCTTTGCCGCCGAAAGTATCGACATGCAAACCCTCCGGCAGCGTCGCCCGGATCGCCGCGGCCGGATATTCCCAATGCAGGAATAGCAGATCGCGCCATTGCTGATACATCGCCGGCCGCCCCACCGGGCGCGCCCGGACCGCGAGCCGCTGTTGCTCGTTAGGCGAGAACGCAGTCGCGGCGGTGCTCATCTCCCGTCACGCTACAGCGAAATGGCGGCGAAGGAAAAATCCGCGCGCCCCCTCCGGCCGGGCCGCGCGCGGTTGATTTGTATCGACCTGGCGCGGCCTGTTCGGGAATGCTCGCCGCCATGTCCAAGACTCTCCTTTACTCCCTGGCCGCAGTCGGCGACCTCGTCCTCGCCTACTTTTTCTTCCGCAGCGGACGCCTCCTCATTCCGGGGATTCTGGTCCTGGCCGCCGTTTTCTTTATCATCGCGGCGACGGGCAGCGCACTTGGCCGGGGCGGCCCGCCCAGAACCTGACCCCCCCGCGGCGTCATGCTCGTTTAAAAAATGAGCACCTGATAGCCGTCGTCGATCAGCTTCTTGAAGCTCGGGTGGCCCTTGAATTCATCGATCAGCGGAATGCCGACCGCCTCGATTTTCTCCGTCATCTTGTAGGCGCCCGCGCAATAACTGCAGGCGCCTTCCACCTGCCCGCGCACTTTTTCGAAGAGCTCGTTGTATTTGTGATCCGCGGCCGCGAACGCTGCCGCCGCCTGGGTGCCGGCGCCGTCGAAAATGATCTTCGCCGAATCGGTCCCGCCCTCTTTCACATATTCGTAGGCGCCCATGAAGGCGTTGACGACGCGCCCCATGCTCTCGTGGGTATCGCCCGCGGCGAGGATGATGAATGCTGCTTTTGACATAACTAAAATTTCCTCCGGTGAAAAACTTCCTGCGCTAAAAAACACGTCCGCGCATTGCTCCCGGACGCAAGCGCCGCGGGCTCCGGCGACGAATCTTTTTTAAAGACGAGAGAACATCCCTCGTCGCGTTAGGAGACAAATTTATGAGCTACATCAAACAAATGTTCGAATCGCACCCGGTGAATCCCTCCTCGGACCACGCCACCAACATCGAGTGCATCACCGCCTGCTATTCCTGCGCGGAAGCCTGCAATGCCTGCGCCGACGCCTGCCTCGGCGAAAAAAACGTCGCCGACATGGTGTCATGCATTCGCGACTGCACCGATTGCGCCGACGTCTGCCTGGTCACGGCGCGGATCGTCTCGCGCTTCACCCGCACCGATTTCAAGCTCGCCGGCGCCCAGCTCCGCGCCTGCATCCAGGCCTGCCAAAGCTGCGGGGCGGAGTGCGAGAAACACGGCGCGAAGATGGAACATTGCCGCGTCTGCGCCGAAGCCTGCCGCCGCTGCGAGGAAGCCTGCGAGGCTTTGCTGGCGGAATAAGGCACCGGGGCAAAAAAAACGCGGGGCCATCATTGGCCCCGCTCAAAAGCTGACGGAAGGAAACGTCAAGTTTAGGTGTTTATAAGTGACCTCCGAGCTTTGCGCAGTATTTAGCAGCCGCTGTGCCAGCCTTGCGGCGAATTGATTCACATCGGCCACCCGCAAGCGCATAGCCGTCTTCGGTCCTAGCCGAATAGACCGCGGGCGCGCGCACGGCTGAGACTTCGCGGCGTGACGCGCCGGAAAAAGTCAGCCTCCAAGACCGGCCCGGGCAAACCACTCTCCGCCCACGAAGCCGGCAAGCTCTCGGCCCGGGTGCGCGAAGAACCTGCCACCACGGAAGCTTACGGCGCCCGCACGTGGAGCCGTGAGGAGGAACTCCTCGACAATCTCACTCCTGGCGAAATGGAAGTGCTCGCGCTCATGGCCGAGCGGCTGACTAACGAGACCATCGCGGACCGGCGGAAGGTGGGATTGTCCACGATCGAGAAACACATCGAGAACATTTACCCGAAGCTTTTGGTCAACACGCGCGCCGATGCCGTCGCTCTCTACCTCCATGCACAGCAGGAACGTTCGCGCCGTGAGCTGACCGAGCTCCGCCGGGAAAATGCCCGGCTCATCCGCCAGAACGCGGCCCTTCAAGCCGAAATCCGGCGGCGCCGCGGTGGTTGATCGCAGCGCCGCCCGCGCCGCGCCAATTCTTCGGTCGCAGCCGAATAGACGCTTCCTTCGGGATTCGCGCACACTCCCGCTCTCGTCTCCACAGCTCATGATCTTGCGAGGAAAATCCCTGGTTCCATTCGCGCGAACGCCGCGGAGAGCCGCGGGACGATTTTGCGGCGCCGCGCGCCGTTCCCAAAACCGCACATAACCGCGCGCCGCAAACGCGCCGTTCACAGAACAGAAAGGAAATAATATGTCAGATCAAAACCTCGTCTCAGCCACCCTGAGCGACGCCGATCGCGACGCGGCCCTGGCTGCGATTGCGACCCTCGAAACCAAACTCCCCTTCCTCCTCGGCCTGAGCATGGCCGACCGGGTCAACCTGCAAAAGATGGGCAACATCCGGCGCACGTTTGTCGAGCAAACCGTGCCGATCGCCAACCAGAACGCGCAGGTCTTTCCCGCGTCGTTCAACCTCACCGAGTTCACGGCCGACATGGACCTCTACCACCAGCTCTTTCCCATCATGGAGGATCTGAAGCCGCTCTTCGAGAAACTGGATGACACCCTGATGGCGTTAGGGAGCGATCTCTACGCGGCGTCGCTCGAAGCCTACGGCTACATCAAACAAGCCGGCAAGAGCCAGGGCCTCGACGCCCTGCGCGAGCAGCTGAAAGCCAGCCGCCAACGCGCGCCCAAACCCAAAACCCCTGCGACCCCCTGAACGAAATCGGGCGCCGGGGTCACCTCCAGTGGTGGCCCCGGCCACCCGTCGGGGTCGGGTTCGTCCTACCCACGAGGTCGGCCCGGCCACCCCGGCAGGTGAACAATTCCACCTGGCAGGGTCCTGCCGCCCACAGGCAAAGGCGACCGCGGCCACCTCGAGGGGCCGGCCCGGCTACCCCTTTTGGGCAGTCGCGTCCACCCATCAGGGTGGCCCTCCTTCACTTCCGAGGTCGGGGTCTCCACCTCCACGGGTGCGAATCTCCGCCGTCGACCCCGCCGCACGCATCTTCAGGGTCCAAAAACGCTATTCAAGATGCCAAACACCCTCGGAACGCCGAAAATTGCCGAACGCTTGCAGGTTCGCGGACTGACTCCGAATTTCCCTCCTCGCGGCCTGGACAACATCGCCGCGAGTTGTCTTGATACGCCTGTGGACGAGGACAACGTCATCGCGGATGTGTGCGGCTGGGCAGACCAATTTCCGATCTTCCAAGCGGCAAGGCTTGACGAGATCGTGAGTGCACTGACGAATTTCGTTCGCGATTCCACGCCAGAGCAAATAAGGGCGTGGCGCAATTCGATCCCGCCACTTCAGCGGCAATGCGGATTCGTGCTGAATGAGCGGACAGCCGCACAACGCTACTGTGCGATTCTCGAATACGTCCTGCCGGATGGGTCAAAGCGAGTCGACGCGGTTCTACTCTTAGCGGGCGCCGTTCTGATCGTGGAAATGAAAGGCGACGGAAACTGGCAGCCGCAATACCGCGAGCAGGCAGCCGATTACGCGCGCCGGCTATTTTGGTTTCATCGTTACTGTGGCGAGGACGGCGTTCGCGTTCACACCGTGCTCGTGAACTACGGCTTTGGTGAAAGCGACGAGGAGCGGGATTTTCTTACCACAACCCGAATTGAGCGACTGGCAGAGATCATTCATCGATTCGACCAACCGGACATCGCGTCCCCTTTACCGTGCGCAAAATTCCTTTCGCTGGACGCCTGCCAGCCGTCGCCCTCGCTGGTGCAAGCCGTGCGGCGCTATTTCTCGCAACACTCCCTGCCGAGAATCAAACGCATCGATGAAGTAACCGAGAAAACTCTGCAGCGAGTGGTCGCCGAGATTCGCGACACGCATGCGAAGCGGAAAAGAAAATTATTGCTCGTTAGCGGAGTCCCTGGCGCAGGCAAGACTTATGTCGGGTTGCAAATCGCGCATGAACGATTTCTTGATGACCTCGCGGAATCCACGGCCTCAGGCGAAAAGCCAACTGCACCCGCGATCTTCCTCTCGGGCAATGGCCCGCTGGTCGAAGTGCTGCAATACGAACTGCAAGGCGCCGGCGGCGACGGGCGAGTGTTTGTTCGCGGTGTAAAAGACTTTGTTAAGAAATATTCCAAAAAGCGCTCCGGCCCGCCACCGCACCACGTCTTGATCTTCGACGAAGCGCAGCGGGCGTGGGACGCAGAGCGTGTGCGGTTAAAACACGATGACCAAAACGCGGCCTCCGAGCCGGAGACTTTCGTCAAATTCGCGGAACGGGTTCCCGGTTGGTGTGTCGTCATGGGTCTAATCGGAGGCGGTCAGGAGATACACGTCGGAGAAGAAGGCGGCATCGACTTATGGGCAGAAGCGATCGCGCGGAGCAAAGTCGACTGGGAAGTGACCGGACCGAAGCAGTTTCAGGAGACATTTCAGGCACGAGCGGTTGACTACGTCGCCACAGACGAGCTTCATCTCAGCCAATCCGTTCGCTTCCATTTCGCTGCGGGACTGAGCGAATGGGCCACGGGCATTGTCAGCGACAAACCTGAAGTGGGCAGACTGGCACTGATTGCAAAGGAACTCGCGGCCAAAGGTTATCAGCTGCGGGTCACGCGCACCTTGCGCGACGCGAAAGACTTTTTGTGGAAAAAATACGCCGACCTGCCGGATGCGCGTTTCGGATTACTCCACTCGAGCCGCGACAAACGGATCGCCGACGTCATCGATGTCGGGCGAAGGCGGCGATTCGGATGGATCGGCCCCTGGTACGCAGACTCCGAATCATCACCCGGCTCCTGCCGCCGCCTCACCGAGCCAATCAGCGAATTCGAGGCGCAAGGACTTGAGCTCGATCACACGCTTCTAGTTTGGGGCACCGACTTCGCGCTCAAAAACGGCACGTGGGACGATTCAAACGCGCGCAAGTATCGGAGCACGTCAGGCGTGCGGGACCCGCTTCAGCTCCGTTGCAACGCCTATCGTGTGCTGCTCACGCGCGGACGAGAAGGTGCGATCATCTGTTTGCCTGAGTTCATGAACGAACTCGACGAAACCTATAGCTTCCTCATGGCCGCTGGGTGCGAAGTGCTGGGGTGACCTCACCGCTCGCGACGCGGTGTTCGCCGCAATTCATGGGCTGACCGCGTTTCGCGCTCTCGACGCATGCCCGATGGAGTAAGGCTCTGCCGAAATGTCATTCATCGTCTGGATAAAAACTCGTGATCAAGCCGGAAAAACGCTTGCATTGGCAGTCAATTTGCTATTCTTTAAAAATATATCCCCCCCAAGCCTTCGGGCGAGGGGTGCGAGGCCGCTAGAGCAATCTGGCGGCTTCTGCTTTTATGGCCCTAAAGACAAACGTCTACGTTGACGCTTTCAATCTCTATTACGGTTGCCTACGAAAAACTCCCTACCGTTGGCTCAATTTGGCAGATCTTTGCGCGAGAATTCTTCCAAAGAACGAGATCCATCGGATCCGCTATTTTACCGCTTTGGTAACTCCACGCCCAAGTGATCCGCAACAGCGAAATCGGCAAGAGATATATATTCGGGCTCTTCGTACAATCCCGAATCTGAGTGTGCACACCGGGCGCTATCTTTCGAGCAAGGTTAGAATGAAACGCGCGGACGGATTGGGCGTGGTTGAAGTCTTGAAGTCGGAGGAGAAAGGATCTGACGTAAACCTCGCCAGCTATCTGCTCATTGACGCATACCGTAGCGACTGCGACATCGCTGTAATCGTGTCGAACGACTCCGATCTCGTATTCCCAATCGAGCACATAAAACAGCAGGTCGGGAAGGTCATCGGCATTCTTAATCCACGACAACGTCCAAGCCGCGAACTATTTCCTTTAGCTAACTTTTATCGGCAAATTCGCCCGAGCGTTCTCGCCCTCTCCCAGTTTCCCGAGTTACTCAAAGATGCCCAGGGCGAATTCCACAAACCGCCCATTTGGTAAGGAAAAAAGCGGGTCCTCCAATATTCTAAGAGTGGTCGTTGTACGGGGGAAGACAGAGGGTAAATCGGGGTCGGCCTGTGCGTGTCGCCAGTTTCACTCTCCGCTCCATCTGTCGCGACAACTTAATTCGCGCCTGCCGCGCGTTCCAGCCTGGCGAGGTCGAGCTTCTCCATTTGCCAGACTTCGCCGGTGACGCGTTGCACCCGCGCGGGATCTTCGTCGCTTAGCCAATCCCAGATGCGGCTCGGGACGATCTGCCAGGGCATGCCGAACTTGTCGTTGATCCAGCCGCACTGGATCTGCTCGCCGCCGTCGGCGGAGAGCTTTTCCCAGAAGTAATCGATCTCTTCCTGCGTGTCGCAGTTTACTACGAGGGAGACGGCGTTGCTGAAGGGATAGCCCGGGCCGCCGTTGAGCGCGATGAAGCGCTCGCCTTTCAACTCGAAGGCGATCGTCATGACCGTGCCCGCCCGGTTCTCCCCCGGCGAGCCCTCCGGGTAACGCGTCTTCGTCAGAATCTTCCCGTCCTTGAAAACGGAGAGGTAAAAGTCGACCGCCTCCTCCGCCTGACCGTCGAACCAAAGAAATGGCATGATCTTTTGCATGAGGAATCATTATGGCCAACCGCGATCGAGGCAAACGGGGCGTCAATCGAGATCAGCCTGATGACCGAACTTGCGATCTCATCCCTGGCCACAGGCTCAATTGGTTGATCTTCCCAGTTCCGATGGGTATTCTCAATTCCGTGACTGCTGGTGAGATCATCAAGGAGATCGAACGGCTCCCGTCGCAAGAGAAAGCGGAAGTGCTGAGCGTTTTGCTTCGTTCGCAGGCAAAGAAAAGCCGGCTCGCGCCTGACGAGCTGATGGCGCTGGCAGATCAAATGGTGGCGGCGCAAACTCCGGCCGAGGCAGATCGCCTTGAGGCGGAGATTCTCGCCGGGTTTTACGGCAGGTAAGCGATGCCTCGCATTCAGCGCGAGCGTATTCCGGAAACGTTAATGGCGCATTTGGTGAGGCGGGTCCGGCAACGGGAAATTTCGAGCGCTCAACTGGGGCTGTTTGCGCAGTGGCTGGATACGGACCCGGAAGTTCCCGCAGGTGCGTTGTTCAAACGCTTCCCTGAGATGATCGTCTGTGGGGAAGGCCCGCTGGTGAAAACCTTCCTCCGGCCCGGCCAGGTTCCGACCGGTGAAGAAGTCAGTTAGGGCGGCGAGCTTGACATCGCCCCGCACGACGAGCGAAATGGCGCCCCATGACTGAACGCAAACGCCTTTTCTCCAAAGCTCCTGAAGGAACGGCCGTTCTCTTCTTCATCCAGATCTTCGCGACGCTTGGGTTCGCGGTGCTTTACTCGACGCTGGTCCTTTACACGACGAAACATTTCCAGTTCGGGGTGAAAGAGGCCACGGCTCTCATGGGCGTGTTCGGCGCTTTCAATTACGGCCTGCATCTCTTCGGCGGCTACCTCGGCGGGCGGTTTCTCTCGAACCGGAACCTCTTTGTCTTCGGCATGGCGCTGCAGGTGATCGGTTGCGCGTCGATCGCGGTCGGATCGCTCGCGATGTTTTATATCGGGCTCGCCTTCTTTCTCACCGGCTGCGGGCTGAACGTGACCTGCATCAACATGATGCTGACGCAGCGTTTCACCCCGGAGGATCCGCGCCGCGAGGGGGCTTTCCTCTGGAATTATGCGGGCATGAATGTCGGCTTCTTTGTCGGGTTCGCCGCCGCCGGCTATTTCCAGGCGACGGAGAGTTACGCCAGCCTTTTCATTTTCGCGACGCTCGGGAATTTCGTCGCCATCGTCCTCGCCCTCGCTTCCTGGAAGATCTTGACCGATCGCAACACGCCGCTGCTCGACGCGACTGCGCAGCAATTCCGGATGCGTCTGCTCGCCGGCACCATCATTGTCCTCGGCCTGATCCCGCTCATCTGGTGGCTGCTGCAGCGGCCGGGCGGGACGGAGATCCTGCTCAAGGGAATCTGCGGCGGAGTCGCGCTGACGCTGATCTATCTCACGGTGCGCCACCCGGACCGGCGCGAGCGGCGGAACATGACCGCTTACCTGATCCTGACCCTCGGTTCGCTCGCCTTTTGGTCGTTGTACCAAATGGCGCCGAGCGGCCTGATGTTGTTCGCCGTCCACAACGTGGACCTGATGATCGGCAACGTGGAGATTCAGCCGCAGTGGATCCAGAACATCAACACGGTGAGCATCGTGGTCGGGGGTCCGGTGCTGGCGGCGTTGTTTGTGCGCCTGCGCGCGCGCGGATGGAGGATCGATATTCCAAACCAATTTGCCACCTCGCTCATCCTGATGGCGCTGGCGTTTCTGATTCTCCCGCTCGGGATCAAGCTGGCCGGGGCCGATGGCAAGAGTGCGTTCAGCTGGCTCTTTGCAAGCTACGTGCTCCAGAGCATCGGTGAGCTGCTCCTCATGCCGATCGGCTACGCGATGATCGGCAAGCTGGCGCCGAAACAGTACCAGGGCGATCATGATGGGGAGCTGGATGCTGGTGACAGGCCTGGCGTCGCTTTTCGCGGGTGATTTCTCGGGCATGATCCCGGAACCGAAAGGGACGACGGCGGTCGCGACCAACCCTGAGTATGCGCAGCTCTTCGGCGCGCTCGGCCTGGGCGCGCTCGTGGTCGGCGTCGCGCTCATCGTGCTCATCCCGTTCCTGCGCAAGCTGATCACCGACAAGGCGGAAGTGCCGCCCGAAGACATGGCGAAGGCGACGGTCGTCCCGGTCGCCTGACATTCGGCCGGCAGATTAAAAATCGGGGCGTAAAGCTTCCGGGAAGCGGTGTTCATCTTCTCGACTCCCGGCGCTAAGACTCCTCGCAATCCCACGACAAATCGGACTTTATTTGGTTGAGAGCGGCAGCGTGCTCGGCGTCGGAAATGATTTCGTGCTCATGCAGCCAATCAAAACGGCGCGCTTCCGCCTCGGGGTCGTTGTCGGGCTGGATCGTGGCATATCGGCTTCGAAGACAGGCGCGACGCCGGTTGACCAGGTGACCAACGATCTCGTCGTGCTGGGCGTTGCGCAGGATCAGGATCCGACCCTTCGGAGCGTCGAAGATGGTGAACGCCTTCCGGCGCACGCGGTAGGCGATGAGAAAGGCGATTCCAAGGAACAACCAGATGGAGGGGATGAAAGTCCCAGCGCTTTGAAAGCGGAGCCAGCTCCAAAATGCTCCGAGCGCGAGCCAGACGTAGCCGACGTTGCGAAACCAGACGTTGCACTCCTCGAAGAATGAGGTCTCAAACGAGACATCCTCATAATCGCTCCGGAAAGAAGTTGTTCCCGAGGCATCGCGAATCTCGTAGGTGATCCCATCATCCTCGAAGGAGAACGATGTTCTGGTGGAGAACTTCTTCTGTTCGATTTTCACGGCGGCGGACCTGTCATATATCGGGTCGGCGGAAATGAGAATTGTTTTGTGCTTTCGCGCCACCGGCCGCGGG